>CAVYKG010000008.1:0-108499 GCA_963769065.1 uncultured Pseudomonadota bacterium
CCGGAACGACCTGGTCCACGGTGCAGCCGAACATCAGCTGTACCCGGGCCGAGGAGTCACCCTTGATCTTTGTCGCACGTGGCCGGGCATAGCTCGACCTGACCGCTGGCGTTGAAGCGCCAACCTTCGCCGCAGTCACCCTTGTCGTCTTGCAACGCGAGCGTCGCGCCCATCGAAGACTCGATGATCAAGGTCGTGAGGTTCGGATCGACGGTCTGCCCATTCGGCGCCGGTGGCACCGCGAACGTGCAGGTATCGATGATCTGTCCCACGACCGTGGCCAGCCCATCCACCAAGGCCTGCCCGAAGTCGGGCTCTTGCGTCATGTCCAGGTGGCAGAAGTTGGGGCCGTCGACCTGGCAGCCCGCCTTGGCGGTGCCGCCTTCTTGCGCAGCGCGCGACAGCCACGGCCGCATGTCCATGTTGCCCTCGGACGACTCCTCGCTGCCGGGCGAGCCGATCAAGAACGTGCGAATGCCGGTGCCGAAGGCGGCCTTGATCTCGTCGACGATCGGCTGGGTCGGCGCGTCCACGACGCCCATGCCCATGCCGCCACCCATCATGCCACCGATGCAGCCGAGCGACATCGTCGGCGCGCCGTCGGTGATGAGCAGCATGAACTTGTTGGCCTGCGCCTGGAACGGCTCGAGGCTCTGTTTCAGCGCGTGGTGATAGGCGTCGTGCGTCGGCGTGTAGCTGTCCGTGTTGGCGTCGTCGAGCGAGCTCTGCAGCGCGTCGCGCTGCGGCGAGCTGTCGTTGCCGAGGATGGCGATCGGCACCATCTCGTCGACGTTCACGCACGAGTTCACGGGCCGCGTGGTGGTGCTGCTGCCCGTGTCGCGATTCGGATAGTACAGCACGCCCGCCGATACCGAGGCCGGCAACGTGTCGATGGCTTCGCTCAGCGCGTCGCGCGTCACCTGCCACTTGGTACGGCGGTTGCCGCCGGGAGCGGGGTCGTCCATCGAGCCGCTCACGTCGACCACCAGCTGCAGTACGGCGGGCAGGTTCTCGCCCTCGGCAGCCCAGCCGGTGCAGGCGGCGTTCTCGATGTCCTCGACCTCGTCCGGTGTGAGCGGCACGAGGCCGCCGTCGTGAGTGCCAGTGCCGGCGCTCTTGCCACCGGTTCCGAGGACCAGGCCGCCGGTGCCGCCGCTCCCGTTCGCACCGGCGCCGTCGGCATCGCCATCGCTCGAGCCACAGGCAAACAGCGAGCTAGAAACGGCAGCCACTACCAGCAGTTGGCCGACGAAGCAGGTCCTCCACATATGACTTGTTCCTTCGTTAAGGGACGACGACGAGCGAGTTGCCACGTCGTAGAGTGGTCCGAGCGCCGCCGAAGCAGGCTCCACACCTACCAAAAGTGTGGCCTTGCCGCGCGTGGCTGTCAAAGCGCGGACGCCGCCACGCTTTCGCGCTGCCGCTGCCGCTCGAGCTCGTGCTCACAGCTTGAGCTTCGCGGATCAGGGCGGGCGTGGGATCGAGGCACAGCGGTGTATTGGAGCCTTTCACGCGATCCGATCAGGTCACTCAAGGCGCGGGCCTGCTCCACGGTAGGTGACTTGGCGCCAAGCGTGCGGCGCTGCTTGAAACGAAACTCGACGAACTGCGCGTTTGGCTTGGGCGACGCGCTGGCGAGCGCGTCCCGCGTTGCCGGGTAGGCGTAATCCGCCGGCGCGCTGTCGCTGACCGAGTAGAGCACCACGAACGGAGTTTTGCAGTCAGCGGTTAATGGTCCGCCTTCGGCGCTCGAGCCGGCGGGGCTAGACGCGGCGCTCGAGCTTGGCACGGGCCCGGCCGAATTCTGGTCGCGCTTCGGCAGCTCCAGCTTCCTGTCGTCGCTGGCGAAGAGAAACGTGCTTTGCGCGTTCGAGCCCGCGTCGTACAGCGAGCCAGCGATCAAGCCGTGGCTTTCACTCGTCGCCGCGACGGAGCTCAGCTCGAGGTGCAGCGCGCCCTCGGGCTTCACGAACCCCTCGATCACCGTGCTCTTCAAGTTGGCGGCGCTCGGAACTGCCAGCTCGCGCCAGGAGCCTTGCGTGCCGAGCACGAAGGCCGAGGACGCCGTGACTAGCCACAAGCTACCGTCTTCGGCGGCGACGGCGTCTCGAACTTCGCCCAGGGTCGGAGGAGTGAGGACGCTCAGGTCGTTGCCGTCGAAGCGCAGCACGCCCCCCTCGATCTTGCTTTGACAGATGGCAAACACTGCCTTCGCGGAGGCGGCGTACAGTCCGACACGCTTGTGCCATCGGTCGGTGACGGTGCCAGGGCCGGTGCAGAACCAACTCGGCAACTGGTGCACGGAGGAGGCCTCGTCGTCCGTGTCCGTCCAATGCTCGATCGAGAAGGCGCCGGCACGATCCCCGTCTCGGCCGAGCGCGTACAGGTCGCCGGACGGCAGCGCCGCCAGCGCGTCGATCGCGATGCGCGTCACGTCGCTCTTGCCGCGAGTCTGAATGGGCAGGCTCTTCTTCGCGCCCCCCAAGAGCTCGAACCCGGCCGCCCCCCAGCCGAGCGAGCGCCCGCCCGCCCAAGCAAGGACATTGGCTGCGCCGTAGCCGGCTTGGCCGGGGCCGACTTCAATCCACTCGCCGCCGCGCTGGCGGTAGGTGCCGCTCCAAGCCGCATGAATGCGCGCGCCATCCGACACCCACATGCCGCTGGCGTTGACCCACAACTCGTTCGGGTAGCGACCAGAAACGCGGTCGATTTCCGCATAGAGCGGGCCGATCTCGAGGCTGCCCAATTGCTGCTCGCCGACCCCCATCGCAATCTCGACCAGCTTGCCCTCTTCGAGCACGTAAAGGGCCTCGCCGAGGGTCACCAACACGGCGCCGCGGACGCTGTGGAGGTTGAAGATGCCTCGGCCATAGTTGCTCTGGTACTGGGGGGGGACGGTCGCCAATGCCAGCTTCAGCGAAAGTGACGTCTGGGGCCTGGCGACGGGCGGAGCGCTGCCCGGGGCCTGACTCGGTGCGGGCGCGCTGCTCGGTGCTGGCGGCGCGCTGGCGCTCGACTTGACGACCGGCTCGGCACTGGGCGGCGCCGGCTTCGAGCGACAAGCTGAAAGCGAAACCACGCAGCAAGACAGGTCGATCTTCCAATTCATCGCGACTTCTCCGGTAGGGCAGGGACGACGCCGCTCGCCACGAGCTCGTAGCTCTCGACTTGGGCAGCAGCTTCGAAGCGGGGGTTCATGTGCAGCACGCGCTCGAGCCGCAGCTCGTAATGGACCTCGCGGCCGGCGGCTTCGACGCCCAGGTCGAGCTCGACGATGCGCGTCTGTCCGGGCTGCAAGCGATCGTCGAGCTCGACGCGCCGCTCCGTGGTGTGGGGCGCCGTGCGCGCATCTCGAAAATGACGCGCCAGAAAGCGTTCGCCGCGCGCAACCACGGCGAAATCCGCGGCCCGCGCTTCGGCGCGAACCGCTAGGCGGCGAAACAGATCGCCAGTCGGGTAGGCGTGCCCGACGCCGCGCGACGTCAGCGCTAGCCGTAGTGTGGTTGCGTTCGTGCGCGCGGCGACGACCTGCACGGCGTCGCGCTGGGCTTGGGCGGAGCGCGACGCTGCGAATGCGTGTGAGGCGTGCGGCGACCCGCGTCCGACCACGCGCGGCATGTGACAGCCGCTGCAGCCCGCGCCCGCGTAGCTCGAGCGCTCTTGCTCCGTGACCGTGGCCTGAAAAAGCTCGCGCCGCTCACGCTCACCAGGGAACTCGAACTCGTGGCAGCTTTTGCACGCCGCGACACCGCTCTTGCGAGACACGGCCGGGTGCTGAGCGGGCAGCTCTGCTTCGGGAACTTTCGCCGCCTCGTCGCGAGGATCGTGGCAAGTCACGCACGCGACGCCCAGCTCGCCGAGCGCTCCCGCCGCCGCAGGGCTGGTCGGTGCCTCGGGGGCGTGGCAGCTCTCGCAGAAGCGCAGCGGCTCTCGGCGCAGCGCAGCGCGGAACACCGCGTCGGCCGAGCGGTGGTGCTCGGAGCGCGCCCACTCCGCCGCGATCTCGACGTGACACGACGCGCAGGCGCGGTTGAGCCGCTGCGCGTCGTGCCGTGCGACCGGTGGTTCCGGGGCGGGCTCGCTGCAGCCGAGCAGGAGCGCCCCGACCACCAGCAAGCAGCGACGACCCCTGCTGGCTGCGCCCGATACCACGCCGGAACCACAGCAGCTTTTACGCGCGCTGAAAAGGCGCTCGCGCTAAATGAGATGAGATTCGTCCGCAGCTGCTGCAGCGTCGCGTCACGTCGCCGCAGCACGAAATGCCGCGGCGTGGTCTCGCGCAAAGTCGCGCACGCTGCGCGCGGGCCGCCCGAGTAGCTCGGGAATGTGCGGCGTGGTGAAGTTGCCCCAGTTCTCCGCGTAGGCGGTGCCGTACTCGACCAGCATGCCCGCGAGCCAGGGCGGCATGCCCATCTCGAGCATGCTCTTTCTCGCCGCTTCGTGAGGCACCGATACGTAGCGCACGGGCTTGTCGATACCTTGGCTGACCTGCGCCGCCACCTGCGTCCATCGAAATCGCTTCCGGCCCCGTCAGCGTGTAGACCTTGCCGTGATGCGCGTCGGGCGCGCTCATGAGCACGCGCGCAGCGTACTCGCCGATATCGCGCGCGTCGATCAGGCCGAGCTTGCCCTCACCCAGGTCCCAGTAGAAGGCGCCCTGGCTCGCGATGCTGGCGGCGCTGGCGAGCAAGTTTTGCGTGAAAAAGTGGGGACGCAAGATGGTCCACTTCAGGCTAGACGCCATCAGCTCCGCGTCGGACGAGCGCGTGCAGCCGACCGTTGCGCGATGGTGCGTCGTGAGCTGCGCCGATGGCAGACATGCGCACGACCCGCTCCACGCCCGCTCGTTTGGCGGCCCACAGCGCGTTCATGCTGTTCTCGGGCGCGCGCGGGCCGACGGCGGTGAGCAGCCACAGGTCGCTGACGCCGTCGAACGCCGCCGCCAGCGACTCCGGGTCTTCGAGATCACCGGCCACTGCTTCGATGCCCTGAGCACTGCAGCAGCGGGGCCTTGTTCGGGTCACGCACCAGCGCGCGCAGCTTGAGATCGCTGCCGTTCTTCAGTGATGCAATCAAGGCCGTCGAAACCAGGCCGGTAGCTCCCGTGAGCAATAGCGTACGTGTCATGTGCTTTCTCCTGTTGGGGTCGACACAAGGAATAGGCGCCCGGCAGAGTCCTGGACAATCCGCCGAATTTGGAAATACTGTCCCACTGGTGGACCAATGAGCCAAACCGATTTGAACGCCGTCGGTTGTTTCGCGAAGGTCGTCGAGCTCGAGAGCTTTCGAGCGGCCGCGGCCGCCTTGGGGATCCCGAAGTCGACGCTGAGCCGGAAGGTGGCGGAGCTGGAGGATTCGCTCGGCGCGCGGCTGTTGGAACGCACGACGCGCCGCCTGCGCCTGACCGACGCGGGCCGCGCCTACCACCAGCGCATCGGGCCCGCGCTCGACGCGCTGCACGAAGCCGAGCGCGCGATCGAAGAGCAGAATGCCAAGCCGGCAGGTCGCTTGAAGCTCACCATGAGCATGGAGGGCGGGCAGTCGCTGCTAGGTCCGGTCCTGGCCGAGTACGCCGCCCTCTATCCCGACGTGCAGCTGCAAGTCGAGCTGATGGATCGCCGCGTCGACCTGGTGGAAGAAGGCTTCGACGTCGCGATTCGTGCCGGTGCGTTGCCTGACTCGTCGCTGATTGCACGGCGGCTCGGCCCCCCCGGCAGCCTGCGTGTCTACGCCAGCCCGAGCTACCTCGAGCGCCGAGGCGTCCCCCGTCACCCACGCGAGCTGGCCGACCACGCCTGCATGGTCATGACGGGGCAAAGCTCGCCCCGCACCTGGACGTTTCAGCATCGCGGCAAGCCGCTATCCGTAACGGTGCGGTCGCAGGTGGAGATCAATAGCTTCGCGCTACTGGCGGAGCTGGTGGCTGGCCGGTCACGGTATCGCGCGCCTGCCCGACTATCTCGCCGAGGGCTCTGCCGATCCGCCCGGCCTGCGCAGCATTTTAGATAGTTTCGCGCCCCCGCCCATGCCCTGGCACGTGGTCTATCCCAGCTCGCGCAACCTCTCGCCCAAGGTGCGAGCCTTGGTCGAGGTGCTCGAGCGGCACTTCGCGCAAATGCGCAAGCCGCGTCAAGCGGGGCCGGGCGCACGCGCTAACTTCCGGGGTGTGAAGCCAGAGACGCAGTCATTCTACGAGCGCGCCGTTCGGCGTGCGCTCGCGCTCGTGCTGGCGCAATTGGACGACGCTCTGGATCGAGCGGCTGGCGCGACATGCCGCGCTTTCGCCGTTCCATTTTCATCGCATCTTCCGCGGCATGGTAGGCGAGACCCCGCTGGAGCTGCACCGCCGCCTGCGGCTGGAGCGTGCGGCCCAGCAGCTGCTGCAAACGGATACACCCGTCACGGCGCTGGCGCTCGACGCCGGTTACGACACCCACGAAGCGTTCACCCGCGCCTTCCGCCAGCACTACGGTTACCCGCCGACGGAGCTGCGCAAAGCGCGCCTCGAGGGCACGGGCTGCGCCCGGCCCCATCAGATCGAAATTGCGGCGCCCTCCGGCCTGCACTTTCGCGCCGACGCCCGCGACTACGACTTGAGCCATTTCATTCTAGGAGAACACCTCATGGACGTCGTCATCGAGAATCGGCCCGAGCTGCGCACCGCCACGGTGCGCCACGTTGGGCCCTACCACCGCATTTCAGAAGCCTTTGCGCCTGGGTGACGTGGCCGGGCAAGCCGGTTTGCTCGACGTCAGACCGGTCATGTTGGCCATCTATTACGACGATCCCGAAGCGACGCCCGAGGCCGAGCTGCGCTCCGACGCGGCCATCGTGATTCGGCCGACGTACGCGTGCCGCACGGCCTGACCGAGCAACGCGTGCCCGGGGGCCGCTACGCCCGCACCACGCACCTCGGCCCGTACAGCGAGCTCGGCGACACCTGGGCGCGCTTCATGGGCCAGTGGCTACCGAGCAGCGGCGAACGCCTCGGCGACGGCGTCACGTACGAAATCTACGTCAACAATCCCACGGAGGTAGCGCCGAGGCACCGGACGAGTGAACTCCAGCGTTTCGCGTGACCCACCGGCGCGCCCGTGGTACCCGACGTATACAGAATCGCGACGATGCGTTCCGCATCGATCCACGGGATCTCGAACGCTGCCGCGCGCTCGATCCGTGGCGCGTCGCCGATGTCGTCGTCATCGATGCGAACGAGGTGGGGCAGCGAATCGCGCAGCTGCGCGAGCGCGAGCGGCGCGGTACTCGCCGGCAGCACGCTGTGTCCGCCGGCGATCAGCGCGGCGGCAAATGTCACCGCGAAGCGGTAGCGGTCGGCGCAGACGTTGAGCACCGGCGTGCCCGGCCGGATTCGAGTGGCGACTTCGCGCGCCTGCGCTAAGAACGTCGCCGCATCGATTGCGCGCCCGGCGTGCCACGCCAGAACGCTCGAGGGCGCAGCGACTGGCAGCAGCGGCGCGCCTGCACGCGTCATGGGCGTGCATCCCGTCGCTGCCACGCCTCGACGATCGACGTCAGCGTGAGCTTCGGCGAGCCGGGCAGGCGACGCCGACGTACGACCCACTCGATGACGAACGCGGCCGGCAGCAGGATGAGCGGGCCATAGTTCGAGAACAGCGACCACGCGCGCGGCTGGCCGGTCACGTACAGCACTGTCAGGGTCGCGGCGATTGCGAGCAGCATCAGGGCCCAGGCGTACGTCACGCCGCGCGTGTACCGTTGCGTTGGTTCGTCCAGCGGTCCCTGCAGCATCGCGCCGATGCGCGTGCAGAGCGGTGTCCGGCCCGGCAGCAGGCTGGCCGCGAACAGCAGGCCGAGTGCAAGATAGGTGATCGACTGCTGCGCGAACAGCAGGCGGTCGAAATGCGCCTCGATCGAAGACCAGCTGACATAGACCGCGACCGCTGCAATGACAGCGCAGAACGCAGACAAGACGGGTGATCGCCAACGCCGGACCGCATCGGCGCCGATCGCGACCAGTGGCGCGACGGCGAGTACCGCGCCGAACGTGCGCGAGCCGGGATGAGAGTTCGCATGATCGACCGCCACGGCATAGGCGACGATCGCGATTGCCCCCGCGACCCATTTCCAGCGCGGTTGCGCCGCGCCGTTCATCGGCTCCGATGCGCGGCGACGTAGGCGACGAAATGATCGAGCGAACGGAAGATGCGCGAGTTCTCCTCGCTGTCGGCGCGCAGCTCGACGCCATAACGTCGGCCCACGACCAGCGCCACTTCGAGGATGTCGATCGAATCGAGCCCGAGGCCTTCGCCATACAACGGCGCGTGCGGATCGATCGCTTCGGGCGCCACTTCGAGGTTCAGCGCTTCGACGATCAACCGTGCCACTTCCAGACGCAGACCCGCGTCGACTTCGACAGACTCGCTCATGCGCACCGTGCCCGGAATCAACGAGGCCGCGACACTATAGGAAGCGCAGCCGCCGGGCCAGCAGCATCGGCAGCCTCACCGTGAAACTGAGCAGCAGACGTACGTGCATCCACGTCAGAAGGACATTGTCGCGGACATAACGGAAATGCGACACGCCACCCACGTCGCGCCGGAAGTACTGCACCGGCGCCGGCAGCGCGACCGGCCGCACGTCACGCCAGCACAGGCGCACCACCGCTTCGGCGTCGAAATCGAAACGGCGCATCCACGCATTGGACGCCATGACGCGGATCAGCGGTGTGACCGGGTAGACGCGAAAGCCGAACAGCGAATCCGGCACGCCCATGCCGAGCGTCCAGATGTGCGTCCACAGGTTGCAGAGCTTGCGGCCCTCGACCCGGATGCGCGGTGCATCGGCGGAGAACTGTGGTGCGCCGAGGATCATCGCGGCGGGCTCGGCTTGTGACGCCGCCATGAACGCCGGAATGCGCTCGGCCGGATGCTGGCCGTCGCTGTCCATCGTCAGCGCGTGCGTGAAGCCTTCGGCTTCGGCGGCTCGCAGTGCATGCAGGATCGCAGCGCCCTTGCCACTGTTGCGCGGCAGGCTCAGCACGCGGATGCCGTCCTGCTCACGCGCGGCCGCCTCGAAGTCCTCACGGCTGCCGTCATCGCTGCCGTCGACCACGACCCATACCGGACTCCAGCGACGGCGCGCCTCGAGCAGCGTCGTCAGCCCCAGCGGTCCGGGGTTGTAGCTCGGTATCACCACGAGATGCGTGCGAGACGTCTCGAGGGTACGGGACACGGGCATCACGTCGGCTTCTCAGAGCCCCGTGTCCACGAGCTCCGAAGAGCTCGCGAAGATGACCGCGAAACCGAAGCCGGCCGCGAACGCGCTGCGCTGGCGCACCAGAGGGCTCGCGAGGAACGTCGCTCCGTCGAGGCGGTCGTACCGCACGAACGCGCCGAACCAGGAGCGTTCGAAGCGCTTCGATGCGGAGGCGAGCAGCTGTGTTCCGGCAAAGCCGCCACTGGCCGCATAGGTCGGGCGCTGGGCGGTGGCGAACGCCGGGTCGACCCGATAGAAGTAGTCGTGATAGCGCCGGTCGGCGAACAGCGGACCGGCCTGCACGCCGAGATTCCAGTCGCGCAGGCCGAACGGATCGCGCAGGTCGAGGTTGAGCTTGGGCGCGAGCTGCCAGCCGATGAAGCGGGGGTCGGTGGCCACCGTGAACGATGCGCGCAGCGGCAGGCGCAGATCGACCGCCCAGCGTGCGCTCTCGCTGCGCCACAGGTGCAGATCGAGGGAAGGCCCGATCTCGATCGCCGCGTCGAGATCCGGCATGCCGACGCGGGCGCCGTCCGAGTCGCTGTCGACGGGCGTCGTCGCGTTCAGGCTGATGTTCAGGGACGCGCGCGGTTCGTCGAACAGCACGCCACGGACGCCCTCCCGATCGGCCTGCAGGAAGCGCCCACGGTAGACGACGTACGGCACCGGCAGCGGGTAGACGCGCGAGCCGTCGGCGCCCCGGTAGTCGGAAAAGGCGAGGGCGCCGGCGCCGAACCCGAGCTCCCACAGCGGCTTCGGCTCGGCCTGCAGAGGCGACGTCGTGCCGGCGCACGCCAGCAGCGCGCCCGCGACGAGCAACCCGGGGTGACGTCGTCGCGCGAGGCCGCCGACCAGTGCTGCGGCAAGCGCCAGCAGCAGCCACGGATCGGCGCGTCCGCCACCGCCACCGCCACCGCCGGACGGCGCGGCCGGGGTTGCGGCCGGCGGCATCACCGCGGGCGCGGTGACATTTACCGTGATCGTTGCGTCGTTGTTGCCTGGCTGCGGGTCGACCAGCGATTCCGACTTGAGGCGCAGGAAGAGTCGCTGTGCGCCCGCGACCGTCGGCGTCAGCGGCAGCAGCAGCTCCGCCGTCGCGCCGGGCGCGAGGGATGCGGGCGTGCAGGTGACTGCGCCGGCCGTGGTTGTGCAGGCGATGCCCGTGCCCGACGCGCTCTGCGGCACGAGCCCGCTGTCGGTGGTCACGGTGAGGAGCGCGTCGGTGGCGGCGCTCAGGCCGTTGTTGACCAGCGTGACCCGCGCCGTGGTGGTGCCGCCCCGCGCGACGTTCGGCGCGTCGAGCACGACCCGGACGCCGAGGTCTGCGCCCGGGGCGGCGACGAGTCGTACTGTCGCCGCATCGTTGCCTGGCAGCGAATCGGTCGTCGCTGAAACGCTGACCCGGGCCTGGCTGGTGCCCGGCAGCGGCGGCGAGCAGGCTGACCTCGACATCGCGCGTGGCGCCGGCTGCGAGGTCGCCGAGCACGCAGACGACACTCCCCGGGAACACGTCGCAGGTGCCCGCCGCCGGTGGCGCCCGCACCCACTGCCTGAACCCCGGCTGGCAGCGTTGCCGTCAGGCGCACGCCCTGGACCGTGGCATTGCCGTTGGAACGGACCGTGAGTCCGACCGTTGTGGCCTGGCCCACCGCAATGTTCGCCTGCTGTGGCACGCCGATCGACGCGTCGGGCGCGTCCGCGGTGACCAGGCACGCGGCTGTTGCAACCTTGGCGGTGATCGCCGTGACGCTGCAGTCGGAAAAGGTGCGGTTCGCCGGGTTCACCGATGGCGCCATGATGAAGTTCAGCGGCGTGGACGCGCAGGCGCCGCTCGCATCGCCGTCGTGGGGCGCATTGAAGGTGTGCCCGATCTCGTGGGCGGCGATCAGCCAGTCGGTCGCCGGAGTGAGACGGCCTTCCGACAGGCTGGCGGCGAAGTTCGCGTTGCAGACCGAGTCCGAGTACGCGATGCCCACGGTGCTGCCGTCGAGGTCGCGGCCGGTGAACAGGTGGGTCAGGCCGGTGGCTCGCTGGGCCGCGGAGCCCGCGCGGTAGGTCTGCAGTTCCTTCAGTGCATCGCTCGGGGCCGTCGCGACGAACGGCGGGCTGCCCGGTGTCAGTTCGGTCACGGCGGCGACCGCGATGCGCACCCCGGCCTGGGCGGCAAACAGCCCGTCGACCAGGTTCATCCGCGCGACCGCGTTCGCGTTGGCCTGGCCGGCGTCGCGCGCCACCTGCTCCGCATCCAGCACCACACCGACGTTCAGGCGCCTGTCGGGCAGGGTGGCCGCAAGGGCCGGTGGCACTTCGGCGACCGAAGCCGCGACCGCGTCGTCGAGCGTCGCCCCGACCGGCACCAGGTCGCCGGCGAAGGAGGCATCTTCGACGTGGACGTCACGCAGGCGATAGACCAGCGGGGCGTTCGGCGGCAGGCGTCGCGCCTGGTCGTTGAAAGGCGCCAGCCGGTCGGCACGCTCGATCGCGAAGTATTCGGTGCCGTCGTAGACGAGCCCGACCCAGTGGCCGTCGACGCGCGTCAGGCGAACCCAGGAGCCGCTCAGTCCGAGCGCCTCGCCACGCAGCGCTTCGACCCCCGCCGCGGCCGCGGCCGTGGCGAGTCCCGGATTCGTCTCCAGTCGCAGTTCGAAGCGGCGTCCGAACGCGTCGAAGCGCAGTTCGCGGCGTCCGGCGATGCCACTGCCAGCCGCAATGCGCGGAGCGGACACCTCGGTCGCCACGATGCTCTCGACCGAGCCGATGCGCAGGCCGGCTGCCTGCGCGGCGGGCAGAAGCAGCGTTGAAGCCGCGAGGGCCACCCCACGGCGGATCAGGCGCGCACCGGATTCGGGCGTATTCAACGCAGGCCTGCTCTCATTTGGTGCAACCGGGTTGGCGCAGCGCGGCGCGATAGGCGGAGACAAGGCTTTGGGGCTAGGATGACCGTGGCACGAAAGGTGCAATCCTGAAACCCAGTCCTTAACTGCTCGATGGCGACCTGAGAATAACGGAGGCGGGAGTCTCGCATGAAACTGGTTACTGCAATTATCAAGCCCTTCAAACTCGACGACGTGCGTGCCGCGTTGTCGGAAATTGGTGTGTCTGGCATGACCGTCACGGAAGTGAAGGGCTTCGGTCGTCAGCGCGGTCATACCGAGCTGTACCGTGGCGCCGAGTACGTGGTGGATTTTGTTCCGAAGACCCGCATCGAGGTCGCTGTCCGCAGCGAACTCGTCGATCAGGTCGTCGAAGCGATCCTGAAGGCCGCCAAGACCGGCAAGGTCGGCGACGGCAAGATCTTCGTCACCGATATCGATCGCGTGATCCGTATCCGTACCGGCGAGACGGACAACTCGGCGCTGTAAAGCGCCGTGTCGCCGGCCGGCACAGCACTGTGCCGGCCGAGCGGCGCCGGTCTAGCCTTCCACCACGTGCAGACTGCGTTCCTGCCGCGGACATGCCCAGGGCGCCGCTGCGCACGATTTCCAGCAGTTCGCCTGACCGTGCCAGATTCGGCGACGAAACGCGGTGACCGCCGGCTTCGCTGGAGGTCAGTTCGACGATCTAGCAGTCCGGCTCGTCACTGAGCACCCGTCCGCCCGCCTGCGCCAGCAGGGCCTGCACGGCCGCGCGCTGGTGCCGGCCGGCACGCGGAGCTTCGATCAGCGCCAGTTCGCGCTCCAGGTGGTCGTCGCTGGTCATGTCGTCGACGGCGACGACGTCGATCAGCTTGTTCAGCTGCTTGACGATCTGCTGGATCACCGCGTCCGAGCCGTCGGTGACCAGCGTGATGCGCGAAACGGTGGGGTCGTCGGTAGCTGAAACCGACAGCGATTCGATGTTGTAGCCGCGGCTGGAGAACAGCCCGGCGACCCGGGAGAGGGCTCCGGATTCGTTCTGCAGAAGGATTCCGATGATGTGACGCATAGGGTCCCCATGATACCCTCACAAGACCATGAACGACACTGTGAAACTGACGATTCCTCGGGCTGAACACCCCCTGGCCGGGCCAGACCATGTCCGGCGCCGCAGATGGTGGTGCAGGCCATCGCCGACGAGGGCGTGACGCGCCATCTTCGGCTACAGCGGCGGGGCAGTGCTGCCCATCTACGACGCAGTGTTCCTCTACAACGAGGAGCAGAAGCGGCATGGGCCGGCGCGCAGCTGCCGCTGATCGTGCCCGGCCAACGAGCAGGGCGCCGGCTTCATGGCCGCGGGCTACTCGCGCTCCACCGGGCAGGTCGGCGTGGCGCTGGTCACCTCGGGTCCGGGCGCCACCAACATGGTCACCCCGGTGCGCGACTGCATGGCCGATTCCATTCCGCATGGTGGTGATCTGCGGCCAGGTGCCGCGCGCGGCCATCGGCTCCGACGCTTTCCAGGAAGCGCCCGATCGCCTCGGTCATGGGCGCGGTGGCCAAGCATGTGTTCCTGGTCACCGAGCCCGAGAAGCTCGAGGCGCACGATCCGCACGGCGTTCGAGCTCGCGCGCACGGGCCGGCCGGGCCCGGTGGTGGTCGACATTCCGAAGGACGTGCAGAACTGGCAGGGCACGTTCGCGGGCAAGGGCATGCTGCCGTCCATCGGCGTCTACCAGAAGCGCATGCAGCAGATCGACCGCGCGCCGCCTGCCCGACGCGCAGCTGGAGTCGTTCTTCTCGCTGCTGGGCGAGTGCGCAGCGTCCGCTGATCTATGCCGGCGGCGGCGTGATCAATGCCGGGCGCCTCGCAGGAGCTGCGCGAGTTCTCGCGAGACGCTTCGGCATTCCCGTGGTCACCACGCTGATGGGCATCGGCGCGGTCGACACCGCAGCGACGCCGCTGTCCATGCGCATGCTCGGCATGCATGGCACGGCCTTCGCCAACTACGCGGTGCGAGGACTGCGATTTCCTGATCACGCTCGGCGCGCGCTTCGACGACCGCGTCGCCGGCAATCCCGCGAAGTTCGCGCCGCGCGCGACGCTGCATCGCGCAGTTCGACATCGATCCGGCCGAGATCAACAAGGTGAAGCCGGTGGCGTGGCACCACGTCGGCGATCTGAAGGATGCGCTGCGCGCGCTGGTGGCCTGCGGGCCGCGCAGATCCAGGCGCCGGCCCGATCTCGCCGCGTGGCATGCGGAGACTCGCGGCGCTCAAGCGCGATTACCCGATGAACTACGACCGCGAACAGCGCGCTGATCCAGCCGTATTACGTGCTCGAGGAGATCAACCGCATCACGCAGGGCGAGGCCATCATCTCCACCGGCGTGGGCCAGCACCAGATGTGGGCCGCGCAGTACTTCGACTTCCGCGAGCCGCGGCAGTGGCTCACCTCCGGCAGCATGGGCACGATGGGCTTCGGCCTGCCGGCGGCGCATCGGCGCGCAGGTGGCGAACCCGCGACCGTCTGGTCATCGACATCGACGGCGATGCCAGCATCCGCATGAACATCGGCGAGCTCGAGACCGCCACCACCTACAACCTGCCGGTGAAGGTCTGCGTGCTGAACAACATCGGCGACGGCATGGTGCGCCAGTGGCAGAAGCTGTTCTTCGGCGGCCGCATGGCGTCGACGGACAAGTCGCTGCACACCAAGGATTTCGTCAAGGCCGCGCAGGCCGATGGCTTCGAGTATGCCGTGCGTCTCGCGAACAAGGCCGATGTGCCGCGCGTGGTGGCGGAGTGGCTGGCCTTCGACGGCCCGGCGTTCCTCGAAGTCATGATCGATCCGGATGCCGGCGTGTATCCGATGGTCGGCCGCCGGGCCAGGGCTACGACGGCATGATCACCGGCGATTTCATCAACGCGCGCAAGGCAGGCTCCGGTCGAGGCGCCCGGCGCCTCCGAGATGTTCTGAAGGACCTCGCGGCACTGCACCAGAACGCCGACAACTCCGGCGCGCCGCGCGCCACGGCTGCGGCGCGCCTATTACGATTGCCGCTACGGCCAGCTGCATCTGCACAATGCCATTCCCGCGGGCGGCGGCTTCGACGAGCTGACGCCGGTGATCTGCATGCCCGGCGCGGGCAGACCGGTCGCGTGTTCCTGCCGGTGCTGGCGGCGCTGGGCTATCGACCGATCGGTGTATGCGCTGGACCTGCCCGGCACCGGTGAGTCCGATGCGCCGGGCGAAACGGCTCCGGTCGAGGCCGCGCTGACGGCACTGCAGGACTTCCTCGATTCGATGCGGATCCGCGAAGTCGACCTGCTCGCTCTCGCCGACGGCGCGCTCATCGCGCGACGGCTGGCGGCACTTCGACCGAAGCAGGTGCGGCGCGTCGTGCTGCTGGCGGAAACTGGCGCAGGTGACGGCGTGGCGGTGGTGCAGCCGACGCTGTCGCTGCGGCAGGACGAAGCGCACGGTCCGCGGCGCAACGCACGGATCGCGGAGTTTCTTACGTAATCCGGCCCTGGCGGCGTCGGGAACGACCCGCCTCACATAAATTCTGCAGGCTGGCGGGACGGCGGGGCACCCGGGGTACACTCGCTTGCCCTGACAGTCTCGCTGGGAAAATTGCGCATGGCCGTCCCTCGCCGACCGGCTCCCGTCAAGGAAGTCGACCTCGAACAGACCGCTGAGCTGCCGGTCATCGACTTCACCGGTACGCATACCGAACTGCTGTCGGGTGATGCGACCGTGTCGGTCGCGACGCTCGGCGTCGAAGACTCGCTCAGCCGTACCGACACGTACCAGGTCCCGACCATCAACGGCGCGGCGGCGCTGACCGACAACCTGCGCGACGTCGAGGAGCGACTGCACCGCAAGGCCGAGCGCGTCGCGACGCTCGAACGCGACCTCGACGCATTGCGCGCATCCGAACACGATCTCCGCGTCACGTTCGAAGCCCGCCTCGCCGATGCGCAGGCCAACGCGGAGCACGAACTCGCGGCTGCGCGCCGCGATTCGGCAAGTGAAATCCAGGCGCTGACGGCAAGGCACGCGACGGCGCTCGCGGCGGTCGAAGCGCAGATCAGTGACCGGACGCGCGACCTCTCGTCGCTGACGTCCCGTCACGATGATGCAGTGGCGCGCATCGCGAGCCTCGAAACCCGGCTCGGGCAACACATCGCGACGCTCGGCAGCCAGGAGAAGGAACTGGCGCAGCGCGCTCGCCGGCTGGACGAGCTCGAGAAACAGTTTGCGCAGTCCTCCGGCCTTGCTCGCGAACTCGGGCTCGCGCGCGATGCGCTGGCCGAGAAGAGCGCTGAGCTCGAGCGCCATCTCGGCGAGCGCACCGTCTCGCTCGAGTCGACCGCGCGCGAACTTGCAGCGGTCCGCGCCGACCTGTCGCGGTCCGAGAGCGCGGCGGCCCAGGCGCTTGCGGAACGCGCGCAGTGGAAGACGTCTGCCGAACGCCAGCTCGAGGAGCTGCATCGGCTCGAGGGTTACCGCGGCGTCGCCGAGGCGATGCTCGGCGAGCGGGACCAGCTGCTGTCGGAACGCGACACCGAGATCGCGACGTTGCGCACCGAGCTGCTGCAGCTCGGCGAGCGGGACGAGCGCATCGCGAAGCTGACGGCGCAGCTTGCTGAAGCCCGCGACCGCCTGACGCACCAGGACCAGCGCGTCGCCTCGCTCAGTTCGGACGGACATGCCCTCGAGCTTCGTCTCGGCGAGCTGAGCGCAGCACTGGCCTCGGCAGACCGCGGCGCTCTCGCGCAGAGCGAGGCGCTGCGCGTAGCAGCCGAACATTCGACCGAGATCGAAGCGCAGCTGGCAGCCGAGCGCGAGCGGGTGGCGGCGCTCAGCCGCGAGCTCGACGGCGCGCGCGAAACGACGGCGCGAGAACGCGAGTCGGCGCATCTCAGCGCCGTCGCCGAACTGGAAAACGTCCGGGCGGCAGCAGCGCTCGAGCTGGCGCGGGTGCAGGACGAGAACGCGGCCGCGCTGGAGGCGGCGCGCGAGCAGGCCGGTGCCGAACGCGAGCGCCTGGAGCTCGAATCGGCCGCGCGGCTCGAGCGCGAGCAGCGCGAGCGCGCCGATGAGCATGATCGGCTGCAGGCGGCGAGTGACGCCGAACGAGCGAACGCGCACGGCGCGCGCGAAGCGCTCGTGGCGCAGCTTGCCGAGCGCGACGCGGAGTTGCAGCGACTCGCTACCGAACGGGACCAGCAGCTGACGCAGCTCGCGGACCGCGAGCGGGCGGTTGCCGAACGAGAGCAGGCGATGACCGAACTGCTGGACGATCAGCAGGAGCTGATGAGCCGGCAGAAGGCCGAGCTCATGGCCGCGCACGATTCCGCGCAGCGGGCCGAAGGCGACCTGCGTGCCGCCGAACAGCAGCTGCGTCAGTTCGAAGGCGAGCAGCGACATCGGGAGTCGCGTGTCGAAGAGCTCTCGCGGCACGTCGAGTCGCTGCAGAAGGAGCTCGACGAGACCCGCGCGCGCCTGGCCGATCGCGAGGAGGAACTGCATCGGCTGGAAAGCGCGGCGCAGGCGAGCAACGCGGTGCTGGGCAAACTGCAGCAGAGCATCCAGCGGCTCAGCCGCGAAGATACCGGCGCTCGTCCGGTCATCAGCGAACCGCCGCTCGAGAGCATGGCCCGCCTGCTGATCCGCCTCGACGGCGGCCAGGAACACGCTTACGCCGTCGGTCGGCGCACGACGCTCGGTCGCACACCCGACAACGACATCCGTCTGGATGCGAACTTCGTGTCGCGCCACCACGCAGTGGTGCTCGCGTCGACGAAGTCGACGATCATCGAGGACCTGAACAGCACCAATGGCGTCGTCGTCAACGGTCGACGCATCACGCGCCAGCCGCTGCAGCATGGCGACGTGGTCAGCATCGGAACAGCGGAGTTCCGCTTCGAGCTTCGGCCGAGCGGCAGCGTGTCGGAACCCGGCTGAGGAACGTACCCGGCCCGACGACGATTGCCTTAAGCTTCAGCGATGTCGGCTGATGACTACATCGAACGCATCCTCAAGGCACGCGTCTACGACGTCGCGATCGGAGTCGCCGCTCGACCGCATGCCGCGGCTGTGTGCCGCGCGCTCGACTGCGAGGTCCTGCTGAAGCGAGAAGACCTGCAACCGGTCTTCTCGTTCAAGCTGCGCGGCGCGTACAACAAGATCGCGAACCTGTCGGAAACCGTCGCGCGCCGCGGCGTCATCTGCGCGTCGGCGGGCAATCACGCCCAGGGCGTCGCGCTCGCCGCGCAAGCATCGCGGCATCGCCGCCGTGATCGTGATGCCGGCGACGACGCCGCAGATCAAGGTGCAGCGCCGTCGCCGCACTGGGCGGCGAGGTGGTGCTGCACGGCGACGTGTTCGATTCGGCGTACGAGCATGCGCTCGAGCTCGCGCGCGAGCGCAACCTCGCCTTCGTGCATCCGTTCGACGATCCCGACGTCATCGCGGGCCAGGGCACGGTCGGCATGGAGATCCTGCGGCAGTCGCCCGGCGATATCGATGCCATCTTCGTGCCGGTGGGCGGTGGCGGACTCATCGCCGGCATCGCCCGGTTACGTCAAATACCTCTCACCGCGCACGCGCATCGTCGGCGTCGAGCCGGAAGATGCAGCGGCGATGTACGAATCGCTGCGCGCGGGTACGCGCGTGACGCTCGACCACGTGGGACATGTTCGCCGATGGCGTCGCGGTGAAGCGCGTGGGCGAGGAAACGTTCAGCGCTCGCGCAGCAAGTACGTCGACGAGATCGTGCTGGTCACCACCGACGAGATCTGCGCGGCGATCCAGGACACGTTCGAGGACACGCGCACGATCCCCGAGCCGTCGGGCGCGCTGCGCAGTGGCCGGCCTGAAGCGTTTCGTCGCGCGCGAGCCATCCGCAGGGCAAACGGTTCGTCGCGATCAACAGCGGCGCCAACATGAACTTCGACCGGCTGCGGCACATCGCCGAGCGCGCCGACGTCGGCGCCGGACGCGAGGCGCTGCTCGCGGTCGAGATACCCGAGCAGCCGGGCAGTTTCCTCGCGTTCTGCCGTGCGCTCGGCGCGCGCAACGTCACCGAGTTCAACTATCGCGAGCAGCCGGGTCGATCGCGCGCACATCTTCGTCGGGCATCACGTTGACACACGGGGTCGACGAGCGTCATGCCGCCGTCAGCGATCTCGCTGCGGCCGGTTACGGCGTCGTCGACATGACCGACAACGAGATGGCGAAGCTGCACATCCGCTACATGATCGGCGGTCAGTGCACCGGGCGAGCTGACGCAACGAGCTGCTGTTCCGGTTCGAGTTTCCCGACCGGCCGGGCGCACTGCTGCGTTTCCTCGAGGCGGTGGGCACGCGCTGGAACATCAGCCTGTTCCACTACCGCAACCACGGCTCCGACTACGGCCGGGTGCTGGCGGGCGTCCAGGTGCCGCCGGCAGACAAGCCTGACTTCGTCCGCCACCTGGCCGAGCTCCGCTACCCGTACGTCGAGGAGACGGGCAACGTCGCCTACCGGATGTTCCTCGGCAACTGACACTGGCGCGGGGAGACTGTATGGATATACAGTCCGTTCATGGCCGACCCGCTCAAAGGACGTGGCGCGCTGACGAACCGGCTCGAGCGGTTCCAGGCGACCGAGACCACCGCCGTTCACGACGGCTGGCCGGGTGACGGAGACGACGAGCTGCCTTCCCTGGTCACCTCCGTAGCTCCCGAGCAGGCCCGTTCGGTCATCACGTACAACGAGTCGCCCGACATTTCTTTCGACCGCTCGATCAACCCGTACCGGGGCTGCGAGCATGGCTGCATCTACTGCTACGCGCGGCCGAGCCACGCCTACCTCGGGCTTTCGCCCGGGCTCGATTTCGAGACCCGCCTCACCTACAAGGCCGACGCCGCGGCGCTGCTGCGCACGGAGCTTGCGAGGCCCTCGTACCGGTGCGCGCCGATCATGCTCGGGGCGAACACCGATCCCTATCAGCCGGTCGAGCGGCGGCTCCGGGTGACGCGCTCGATCCTCGAGGTGCTGCTCGAGGCCAAACATCCGGTGTCGATCGTCACGAAATCCGCGCTCGTGATGCGCGATGTCGACCTGCTGACCGCGCTCGCGCGCGACCGGCTCGTGCACGTGATGGTGTCGCTGACGTCGCTCGATCCGTCGCTGAAGCGCGTGCTCGAGCCGCGCACGGCGTCGCCGTCGGCGCGGCTCGCGACGATCCGCGGTTTGGCCGACGCCGGCGTGCCGGTAGGCACGCTCATCGCACCGGTCATCCCCGTCATCACCGACGCCGAGCTCGAAACCCTGCTCGAACGCGCGGTCGAAGCGGGAGCTCGGCGCGCCGGCTATGTGCTGCTGCGGCTGCCGCTCGAGCTGAAGGCGCTGTTCACCGAATGGCTGCACGCGCATCACCCGGGCAAGGCCACGCACGTCCTGTCGCTGCTGTCGCAGCTGCGCGAGGGCCAGCTGAACGACAGCCGCTTCGGTCGTCGCATGACCGGCACCGGTGTCTACGCCGCGCTGCTGAAGCAGCGCTTTTCGCTGGCCAAGCAGCGGCTCGGACTCAGCGAGCGGGACGACTTCGAGCTCGCAACCCGCCTCTTCACGGCGCCGGGGCGCCACTCGCCGCAACTGGCCCTTTCGCTGTAATTCTGCGGCGGCGTGGCGCCGGATACCCCGTGTCATACTCGGCCGCGACAGCAAGGGAAGGATCGGTCGTGAGCGTGCGCGAGTCGGGCGACGTCATCTGCAATCGCTACGAGCTGGTCGAACGCATCGGCGCGGGCGGGCATGGCGAGATCTGGAGCGCCATCGATGAGCACGACGGGCAGAAGGTCGCGCTGAAATTCCTCCGTGACGATCTCGCCTCATCGGTCGAGGCCTGGGCCATCCTGAATCACGAGTCGCAAATGGCACGGCGGCTCAACCATCCCGGCATCCTCCGCAGCGGCACGCCCATGCGCGACGAAGAGCAGACCGTGATGCCGATGGAATACGCCGGTGGCGGCGACCTCAAACGGCTGCGCGGCCAATCCTACCTGCGCAGCGTACCGGTGCTGATCCGCATCGCCGAGATCCTGGCGCACGCGCATGCGCGCGGCGTCGTGCACCGCGACCTGAAGCCGGGCAACGTGCTGTTCGACGAGCAGGGCAACGTGCGCCTGGCCGATTTCGGTGCGGCGGGACTGTCGGGGTCGACCCACTCGCATGCCCAGGGCTCCCCGTTCACCGCCAGCCCGCAGCAGCTGCAGGATCTGCCGGCAGCACCGGGGGACGACATCTACGGCCTCGGTGCGCTCGCCTACGAGCTGCTTTCGGGCCAACCGCCTTACTACCCGAATGCAACGCCTGATCGCGTGCTGCGCGAACCGGTACCCGACCTCGTGCCGGCCCAGCCGGCGCCGGCGCGCCTGGTCGCGCTGATCATGCGCATGCTGGCGAAAGATCCCGCCGCTCGGCCTGCGACCATGCTGCAGGTCGTCGAGGGGCTCAACCAGGCGCTGTCGGACACGCTGATCGTGGACGACACCGAGCCGTCGGAGGTCGTGCCGTCGCTGCCTGATCGGGACGAGCCAGTTGGGGGCAGGTTCGAAGCGCTGCGCGCCGACCGACGTCCGCCGGCGCCCCCGCGCCTGCTGCCGGCCGCCGGTTGGCTTGGTGCCGCAGGTGTCGCGGGCGCGGTGCTGGTCGCGTTGCTGGTGCTGCAGCCCTGGCGTCCGGGTGCCGCCCCGCGCCGCGAAACGGCGCCCGACACCACGCGTCCTCCGCCAGTGCCCCCCGCATCCGAGGCGGCC
The DNA here is from genome assembly GCA_963769065.1 of uncultured Pseudomonadota bacterium. GTDB lineage: Bacteria > Pseudomonadota > Gammaproteobacteria > Steroidobacterales > Steroidobacteraceae > ZC4RG30. The sequence continues at coordinate 21,906 of CAVYKG010000008.1, forward strand.
GCGACCCCGACCGCTCCCCCGACAGTCACACCCCCGCCGCCCGCGCAGGCGCCGCCCGCCGCCGGCCCCGATCCGCGCCCCGCCGGCGAGCTGTCACGGCACGTCGAAAGGGGGCGCGAGGCGCTCGGCCTGCAGCGATACACCGATGCGCGACATGCGTTCGAACGTGCGCTGGCACAGCGGCCGGACGACGCCGCGGCGAGCGAAGGGCTGGCCGCCGTCGAGGCGGCACTGGCCGCCGATGGTTACGAGGGGCTGCGTCGCGAGGGACTGGCGCTCGAAGGTCAGGAGCGGTGGCACGAAGCGCGCGATGCGTACGAACGTGCCCTGGCCCAGCCCTTGCCGCCGCGCTTCGCGTCCACTGCGTATGACCGCGCGCGCGTCCGCTCCGATCTGTCGGACCGGCTCGATGCGTATCTCGAGCAGCCGTCGCGCCTCGCCACCGCGGATGGGCGGCGCGAAGCCGAACAATGGATCGGCGTGGCACGCGACCTCGACGCGGGCCCGGTGCTGCGCTCGCAGATCGCTCGCGTGCGTCTGCTGCTGCAGGACTATGCCCGCCCGGTCACCGTTTCGATCGCCTCAGACGGCGACACGCTCGTGACCATTCTCCGCATCGGCGAGCTGGGCCGGTTCGCGGAACGCAGCGTGTCTCTGCCGCCCGGTGAATACGTCGTCGTCGGCACGCGCCCCGGCTATCGCGAGGTCCGGCGCCCACTGCAGGTCCGGCCCGGCGCTGCTGCGCCGCCAATCCGCATCGCCTGCACCGAGCCGACCGCCTGAACGCGCAGACGCGTACGGCCGGGTCCGGCCGCAAGACCGGTTTGGAGCTGCGCACCGCGCTGCTCGCGGGGGCGAGCGGGCTGGTCGGCTCGCAGCTGCTGCGTCTGCTGCTCGACGCCGGTGAATACCAGCGGACGCACGCGGTAACGCGCCGACCGTTGACGCTCGATCATGCGCGTCTCGCCAACCGCATCATGCCGCTCGAGCAGGTCGAGGCCCGCCTCGTCGGGCTTCGCTGCGACGACGCGTTCTGCTGCGTGGGAACGACGCGCCGCACGGCGGGTTCCGACGACGAGCTGCGTCGCGTCGACGTCGACCTGGTGCTCTCGTTCGCGCGGGCGGCGCTCGCCTGCGGCGCACAGCGCCTTGTCGTCATCAGCTCGGCCGGAGCGTCGGCCACCTCACGGCACCTGTACCTGCGCATCAAGGCCGAGATGGAGGCGCGCCTGGCCGAACTGCGCTTCGCGTCACTCGATGTGCTGCGGCCCGGCCTGCTGCTCGGCTGGCGAGCCGAGGTCCGGCCCGCGGAACTCGCAGGCGCGCTGATCATGCCGCTCGTCAACCCGCTGCTGCGCGGGCGTCTCGCGACCTACCGGGCGATACCGGTCGGCGACGTCGCGGCCGCGATGCTCGGCGCGGCCCGATCGCACAGGAAGGGCGTCACAGTTCACGCGGGGCTCGCACTGCCGCAACTGGCGCGCGTCGGCCGCCGCCCGGCCCGCACCGGCATGTGACCCGCCTTTTCCGGCCCTCGCCGACATCGTGGCGCAGTTCGCCGGAATTAGGTGATGCAATGCACATCGTGTCCGGCAGGGACTCCTTAGAGTCGGCGTTCGTATCGGCTCCCGAAGGATCGTGCGGCGGATGCTGCGTTACTGGACGGCTCTCAATAGCGGCATGGGGCGCCGCGCGCTCGCGCTGATCGGCGCGTCGCTCGCCACGCTGCTGTTCGCATTCGTGTGCGTAGAGGCACGCGAGTCGGGCCATGCCGCAGACGTGGCGCAGCAGCAGCGTCTCGAAGGAACCTCGCGACGCATCGCGAGCACCCTCACGGCGCGCATCGAAGCGGCCGACGCGATCATCACCACGATCACCGATCGGGATGTCGGCCCGGATGGTCTCCTCGCGCGCGAGCGCCTCGACACGACCCATGCCTTCCGCGGCCTGTTGCTGCTGCAGCCCGACGAACGGGGCCGCGCGCAATCCGGTGTGCTCGCCTTCCAGATGACGCAGGCCCAGCTCAGCGCGTTGCGGTCACAGCGCAGTGTCGTCGTGTCCGTGTCGATCGGCGACGACGACGCGGCGCTGTACCTGCTGCGCCAGGCCCGCGCCGCCGGCCGCGAGCAGATCGCGGCATTCGAGCTCGCTCCGCAGTGGCTGTGGGGCGACGACCCGGTGCGCACACCGGGCTTCCACGTGCTGACCGCCAATGCCGGCGCGCTCTATGCGAGCCCCGACGGCGGCCGCGACTTCCGCGCATTGTTCGAGGCGCAGTTCCGCCAGGGCCTGCGCCCGGGCGAGGCGCGTCCGCTCGCCTGGCACGCGAGCGGCGGGCCGTGGATCGGCGTGATGGCGGCACTCTCGCCGCTCGAATCGTATGGCGGGCCGACGCTCGCCGTCATCGCGGCCGAACGCCGTCCGGCGCTGTGGTCTCGCGTCGTCACCATCGCGCACGTGCTTCCGCTGCTGTTGCTGGTGGCCGCGGCGCTGGCTGTCGTCGCGACCGTGCAGCTGGTTGGCGCATACCTGCCGGCAATGATATCGCTGCGGCGCGGATTCGCAGAGCTGCGCGCCGAGCGCGCGGTGACGTTGCGCGAGACATCCGCGCGCGACGAGGTACGCGGGCTCATCGATGGCTTCAACCAGAGCGCCGCGGCGGTGCTGCGTCGGTCGCAGACGTTGCGAACGCTTGGCGAGATCGATTCGCTGCTGCTCGGAGCAGGCGAGCTCGAGTCGGCGCTCGATGACGTGCTTGCTCGCGTACGGGAAGTGACGCGTTCGCGCGCGGTTGGCTTCGCACTGATCGACGGGACCGAGCCGCCGCACGGTCGCATCTTCGTCACGAGCCGCGGGGGTGAACCGCTGCCGGTGAGTCGTATCGACCTCGACGCGGCGCTGCTCGAAACCCTGCATGAATCTGCGGAAGGCCTGACCATCGCGCGCTGCGAAGAGGACCGTCACAGCTTGCTCGCGCCGCTGCAGCAGGTCGGGCGCCCAGTTCTTCTGGGTATGGCCGGTCTTCGTCGGCGACCGGCTCGCCGCGATGCTCTCGGTCGGTTACGACGATGCCGCCAGGCAGACGCGAGCCTCGCGCACTACGGCACCGAGTGCGCGCTGCGCCTCGGCGCGACGCTGTCGAGCGAGTGCGCGCGCCGAGCCGCTGTACCGGCAGGCCCATTTCGATCCGCTGACGCAGCTGCCGAACCGGCTGCTGTTCCGCGACCGGCTCGCGCAGGAGACTCGCCGCCGTCGGCGACCGATGCGAGGCGCGGCGCGCTGCTGTACGTCGACCTCGATCACTTCAAGAAGATCAACGACTCGCTCGGCCACGATGCGGGCGACCAGGTGCTGGCCATCATCGCGCAGCGGCTGCGCGCGTGCGTGAAGGATGGCGATACGGTGGCACGGCTGGCGGGCGACGAGTTCACGGTCATCCTGCGGCAGGTGGTCGATCCGCCGCGGTCGCGAGCGCGGTCGCCGACCGCATCGTCGAGTCGCTGCAGTTGCCGGTCAGCATCGGCGGGCAGGATCACCAGGTGCGCGCGAGCATCGGCATCACGCTGTTCCCGGACGACGGCGCGGACATCGACGAGCTGATGCGCAACGCGGATCTCGCGATGTATCGCGCCAAGGACGTGCGGACGTGGCACCGCGGTGTTCTACGAACCGAAGATGGTCACGCCGGACAAGCGCGCGGCCGACAGCGGCCTGTATCGCGCGCTGAAGCGTCGCGAGTTCTCGCTGTTCTACCAGCCGCAGTACAGCGTGCGACGATGGCCGCCTCGCTCGGCGTCGAGGCGCTGCTGCGCTGGCAGACAGCCGCGCGACGGCGTGCGCTCGCCCGACGAGTTCGTGCCCGCCGCGGAGGAGTCGGGACTCATCGTCGACCTCGGCGGCTGGGTGCTCGAAGCAGCGTGCGCGCAGCTCGTCGCATGGCGCGAGGCCGGACTCGATCCGCCGCGCGTCGCGGTGAACATCTCCGCGCAGCAGCTTCGCGATCAGGGACGTCGTCGGGCTCACGCGTCGGCTGCTCGACCGCTATCGGACTGCAGGGCGACATGCTCGAGATGGAGATCACCGAAGCTGCGTTCATCGATCCGGACAGCGGAAGCGACCCTCGAAGCGCTCACCAGACTCGGGGTGCGACTCACGCTCGACGACTTCGGCACTGGCTACTCGGCGCTCGGCCACCTGCGACGCTATCCTGTGCGGACGGTGAAGATCGACCGTTCGTTCATCGAGGACGTCGCGGTGAATCCGTCGTCGGCGGCACTGGCCGAGACGATCATCGTGATGGCGCACAAGCTCGGCAAGCAGGTGGTCGCGGAAGGCGTGGAGACGATCGAGCAGCTCGATTTCCTGCGCGAGCAGGGCTGCGATATCGCGCAGGGTTACTATCTCGCGCGACCGCTCGCGGCCATTGCCATGGCGGAGCTGCTCGAAGGGCGGCTCGCCAACGGCAGTCGTGCCTCGGCCGCCACCGCCTGAGTCGAACCTCACCACCCGACTCGCGGCGGTGCTTCTGCTCGCGCTCGCGCTCGCCGGTTGCGCTACCCAGCGCAGCGTGCGTGATGCGGGCAACGGGGCGCTCATCGCCCGATACGCTGCCGCCGAACTCGGCCGACCCTATCGCTTCGGCGGCGACGAGACCACCGAGGGCTTCGACTGTTCCGGGCTCGCGCGTTCGGTGCACGCACGCGCATCGATCGTCATCGCACGAACCGCTGCCGCGCAGTTCGCCGCAGGGCCGCGCGTTCGGCGTCGCGATCTGCTTCCCGGTGATCTCGTGTTCTTCCGCTTCGGACGCGGCCGGGCCGTCGATCACGTCGGCGTGTACGTCGGCGACGGGGCGTTCGTGCATGCGCCGCGTCCCGGCAGCTCCGTGCAGCGCGTGACACTCGACGCGCCGTGGTTCCAGTCACGATATGCGGGCGCAGCACGGTACTGGCGTGACTGACGTAGCCGGCATATGTCCAATCGGCTTGTTTCAAGGCATTTGCGCGCTTGACGGACCGTCGCCATCGGCCGACACTCGCTGACGTGACAAGGGCAAACCCGTCGAAAGGCGGGGACGCAAAGCCACCGGTCTAACGAAGCGACGAGCTTCCACGACAGCGGGGTTGCCGCAGATGGTCCGCACTCTCCGTGCGTGCCGCGCGCGCAATCGCGCTCCTTGCCGGTGTCCCAGCAGCCCGCGTTCCGTGTTCATCCGGCGTGGAGTGCAAGATGCTGCCGAGCTCATCGAAAGAGGAATCCATCGAACTCCTGCGCGAGACATCCGCGCCGCAGTTCGTCATCAACCTCTGTGCCTCCACCACGCCGGTTGCGCTGTCGCACCCGGCCAGCGCCGAACTGAAGCGCTACACGTTCTTCGTCACGCGCCGTCGCGACGAAGGTCGCGAGCGGTTCCGACTGCACATGGGTTACTTCCCGAGCCTGGAAGCAGCGGATGCGATGCTGGCCGCCGTGCGCGACATCTATCCGGCGGCCTGGGCGGGCCCTGCGCCGGAAGGGCGCAACGGTGCCCCACGTCCCGCGCCGCGCGTCGTACCGGTAACACCGGTGATACCGTTGGCGCCGGTCGCGGCACCGGCTGCGCCCCCACCCGCACTGGTCATCGAGCCGGCCGTCGTCGAACCGGTCGTGCCGACGCCGCTCGAATCGGCCTTGCCGCAGGTCGACGCGCCATCGGTCATTCCCCCGACGACGCCCGCCAACGCGGAACAGTTCGAACTCGAAAGCAGCATGTCCAACGTGCGCGACGTGCTGGCCGAGCTGGGCGCCGAGCCTGCGATGCCGGTGATGCCGATGGCGAAGCCCGCCGAGCTGTCGGCGAAGCAGACGCTGCAGCTGCTCGAGCCGGCCGCCGCAACGGAACCGCGCATCGAAGTGCTGACTCCCGAGGACACGCAGACACTGCGCGACATCAAGCTCGAGGCGCAGCGTAATGCGCCGGCGAGTTACGCGGTGCAGCTGGTGTGGTCGGTGTCGCCGATCGTCACCGAGTCGCTGCCGCATCTCGCGATCTTCGATGCGTACACGCTCTATCACGTCGAAGGCAATCGCCAGGGGCGCCGCTGGTACGGCCTGCGCCTCGGCTTCTTCAGCGACGCCGAAGCGGCCAAGCAGGTTGCGCAGTACGTGCGGTCCGAATATGCGGCAGTCGCCGTGGTCCCGGTCACCGGCAAGGAGAAGGCAGGCGCTGATGCGCCTTCGCTGCTCGCAACGCCGGTGCCGAAGTCTGCTCCGCCGCAGCGTCCCGACCTCGCGAAGATTCCGACCGTGCGCCCGCTCGAGAAAGCGGCCAGGCGCGAGGAGGCCATGACCGGCTTCGAGTTGCTGGCCGACGATTCGCCCGCGCCGGATAAGCGCGATCTGGACGACGTCGGCGCCAACGCGGCGAAACCCGTTGCTGCCGGTCGCACGATGCCGCCGAAAGCGAGCGGCAAACCGTCGGGCAAGCGCGTGGTGGTGCGCAAGCAGACGAAGCCCTCGCCGCCGGGTGCGCCGCAGCCGCTCGATTCCACGCTGGAAATTCTCGGGGCTTCGACGCTGACGATCGACGAGAGCCGCGAGGTCATCAACGATTCGGCCATCCGCCGGCACGCGGCACCGAAGAACAAGACCGGCCGTTTCTCGCGGCTGCTCAGCCGTCTGTCCGATCGCAGCGGGCGCTAGCGGCCTCAGCCGCCGAACAGCTTTTCGAGCGCCGAGCGCGCGTCGTCGGCGGCACTCGTGTCGGGCTTGCGGTCCACGCGCCGGCGCGCGGCGTGTAGTGGTCGCAGAAGTTCGCATGTTCCTTGTCGCGCACTTCCTCGACGGTCGGCTCGCGGCACTGATGCGCGACGCGGATCGAAGTCGCGGCACAGCCGGCAGGCGTGCAGCTCGGCGCCACAGCCGCGACAGCGTTCGCTGCCGACCGAAGGGCAGCGACAGCGCGGCGAGGGATGCGCCGCATTTCCAGCACTGGATGTCATGACTCATGTCCCCGTGCCTCCAGGAACGGGCCGAGCGCGGCGCCGGTGTGTGAGCCCTTCCGTTGTGCGCAGCTGCGCCGGGGGTCCAGGCACCGACCAGGCGTCCGCCCCCGCTGGCCGGCTTCGGGTCCGAGATCGATGACCCAGTCGGCCTCGGCAATCACGTCGAGGTTGTGCTCGACGACCATGACACGTGTTGCCGGCATCGACCAGCCGGTGCAGCACGCGCGATCAGCCGCTCGACGTCGGCCATGTGCAGGCCGACGGTCGGTTCGTCGAGCACATAGAGCGACTGGCGCCGCTGCGGCGCGCGGAGCTGCGCTGCGACCGGATCGAGATCTCCGCGGATACGCGTGAGTTCGGTGACGAGCTTGATGCGCTGCGCCTCGCCGCCGGACAGGGTGGGGCTCTGCTGGCCCAGTGTCAGATAGCCGAGCCCGACTTCCTGCAGCAGCGCGAGCGGATGGCGGATCGCGGGGTGACTGCGGAAGAACTCGACCGCGTCGTCGACGCTCATCGCGAGCACATCGCCGATCGATTTGCCGCGCCATCGACTGACAGCGTTTCGGGGTCGAAGCGCTGGCCGCGGCAGACGTCGCAGAGCACTTTCACATCCGGCAGGAAGTTCATCTCGACGGTGCGCACGCCCTGGCCCTCGCAGGCAGGGCAACGGCCGCCTGCGCGTGTTGAAGGAGAAACGGCCGGCCGTGTAGCCGCGGATGCCGGCTTCGGTGGTGCCGGCGTACAGGCGCGCGGATCGCATCCCAGAAACCCACGTAGGTGGCCGGGCACGAACGCGGCGTCTTGCCGATCGGGCGTCTGATCGACTTCGAGCACGCGCTCGATCGACTCGATGCCTTCGATGTGCGTCACAGCCGACGAGCGCCGGTCGCTTGCCCTTGCTGCGTGCGAGCTGGCGTGCTCAGGTTGTCGTGCAGCACGTCGCGCGCCAGCGTCGACTTGCCCGAGCCGGAGACACCGGTGACGACGATCGAGCCGTCCGAGCGGGCAGCATCGACGTCGATGTCGCGCAGGTTGTGCAGGCTGTCGCGCTGCGCACCGCGCAGCATGCGGCGTCGGCGTCCTGCCCGCGGCTGGACCACCGCGCGTCGCGGCTGCGTCGGATGCCGCATCGGCTCGCGCAGGCAGCGGCCGGTGATCGAATCGGGGATTCGCCAGCAGGTCGTCGCATGGTGCCCTCGCCGACGATGCGCCCGCCGCGCGTGCCCGCGCCGGGACCGAGGTCGAGCACGATGGTCGGCGCGACGGATGGTCTCCTCGTCGTGCTCGACGACCATCAGCGTGTTGCGGCCCGTCGGCCAGTTCGCGCAGCGCATCGAGCAGCAGCACGGTTGTCGCGCGGGTGCAGCCCGATGGTGGGCTCGTCGAGCACGTAGCAGACGCCGCGCAGGTTGGAGCCGAGCTGCGCGGCGAGGCGCAGATGCGCTGCGTCTCGCCGCCGGACAAGCGTGGGCGCGGCGCGATCGAGCGCGAGATAGCCGAGGCCGACGCGTCGCAGGAAGGCGAGCCGCGTCGCGGATCTCGGTCAGCAGGTCGCTGCGCGATGGCTGTCTCGCGCCCGCCAGCTTCAGCGATTCGAGCGAACGCCGCGAGATCCGTCGACGGAGAGCGCGGTGAGTTCGCGCGATCGATCGTCCGCGGAACTTCACCGCCAGCGCGCAGCGCGTTCAGCCGCTGCCCGTCGCAGGCGGCGCAGCGATGGGCGTCGGCCGCCGCGCGTCCATGCCAGGCGGATTCCTCGCCGCTCTGCTCGGCATCGAACTCCGGCAGCGAGAGCCGGTGCCGAAACAGCTCTCGCACCAGCCCGCGCGCTGTTGTAGGAGAAGAGGCGCGGATCGGGCTCCGGGAAGCCCGTCGCCGCAGCTCGGGCAGGCGCGTCGCGACGAGAACGACGAGCGTGCCGCTGCCGCCCTCGCGGTTCGACCATGCACGACGCCCTTGCCGAGATCGAGCGCCTGCGACGATGCAGCTCGCGCAGCCGCGACTCGTTCGCACGAGGCTGACCGTGACTTCGAGCCGAGCGGCAGCTCGATGTCATGCGCCTTGTAGCGCGCGAGCTTCGGCCACTTGCGCAGTCGGCAGCAGCTTGCCGTCGACGCGCAGCTCGCCGTAGCCGCGGCCTGCGGCCCAGGCCGCAAGCTCGTTGTAGATAGCCCTTGCGCTGGCTGACCAGCGGCGCAAACAGGTCGCATGCGTCTTGCCGCGATGCTCCTTCAGCAGTCGCGCGGCGATGGAGTCCGCGCTGACTGCGGTTCGATCGGCACGTCGCAGTCGGGCAGTACTGCACGCCGAGCTTCACGTACAGCAGGCGCAGGAAGGGATAGACCTCGGTCAGCGTCGCCACGGTGCTCTTGCGACCGCCGCGGCTGGTGCGCTGCTCGATCGCGACGGTCGGCGGAATGCCGTGGACGGCATCGACATCGGGACGCGACGCGGGCTGCACGAACTGCCGCGCATAGGCATTGAGCGATTCCAGATAGCGCCGCTGGCCTTCGTTGAAGACGATGTCGAAGGCCAGCGTCGACTTGCCGGAGCCGGATACGCCGGTGACCACCGTCATCACGCCGTGCGGAATGCGCACGTCGACATTGCGCAGGTTGTGCTCGCGCGCGCCGCGCACGACGATCTGCGCGGTCGGCGGTCGTCGCGCGGCCTGCGCCGGCAGCGGTCGCGCACTCGCTGTCGCGCACGGCAGCTCGCGCAACGAGGCGCGTAGTGCCGCGAGCGCGCGGCCGGTGTGGCCGCTGCGTTGCGTTGCGGAATGCGGCGGGCGTGCCGCGGCGACGATGCGGCCGCCGCCGTCGCCGCCTTCGGGACCCATCTCGATGAGCCAGTCCGCGCCGCCGATCACGTCGAGGTTGTGCTCGATGACGAGCAGCGAATGGCCCCGTTCGCAGCAGCTTGCCGAATGCCCGCATGAGCTGCGCGATGTCCTCGAAGTGCAGACCGGTGGTCGGCTCGTCGAAGATCATGCAGCTCGCGCGCCCGGCGCGCCGGAGTCGGCGAGGATGGCCGGCGAGCTTCAGTCGCTGCGCCTCGCCGCCGGACAGCGTCGGCACGGGCTGACCGAGCCGCAGGTAGTCGAGGCCCACGTCCGCGAGCGGCGCCAGCCGCGCGAGGCACTTCGGGGCTCGTGCGCGAAGAACGCGATGGCTTCGGTCACCGTCATCGTCGAGCACGTCGGCGATGTTGCGCGCGTGCGACCGTCCGCGCCGTCGATGCGCAGCTCGAGGATCTCGTCGCGGAAGCGGCTGCCGTTGCAGGCGGTGCAGCGCAGGTACACATCCGACAGCAGCTGCATCTCCACATGCTCGAAGCCGTTGCCGCCGCAGGTCGGGCAGCGGCCCGGTGCCGGAGTTGAAGCTGAAGGTGCCGGCGGTGTACTTGCGCTCGCACGGCTTCGGGCAGCTTCGCGAACAGCGCGCGGATCGGATCGAAGGCGCCGACGTAGCTCGCCGGATTCGAACGCGTGGTGCGGCCGATGGGCGACTGGTCGACCAGCACCGCTTCGGTGAGCGAGCTCGTGCGCCGTCGAGCGCGCGGAACGTGCCGTTCGAGTTCGCGCAGGCCTTGCCGCCATGCGCGCTGCAGCGCCGGGTACAGCAGGTCCTCGATCAGCGTGCTCTTGCCGGAGCCCGAGACGCCGGTGACGCAGACCAGTCTGCCCGAGCGGCACGCGGAGCGTTGACGTCGCTGCACGTTGTGCAGCTCGCGCCCTCGAGCGTCAGCTGGCCGCGCTGACCTTCGCGGCCCGCTGCGGCGTTCGCGCGGCGCGGCGCCTCGATGCGGCGACGGCCGGCCAGATACTCGCCGGTGAGCGAACCGCGCGTCGCGCAGCACGCGCGGGCGTGCCCGTTGAACACGATGCGGCCGCCGTGCTCGCCAGCGCCCGGACCCATGTCGATCAGGCGGTCGGCCTCGATCATGATCTGCGGATCGTGCTCGACCACCACGAGCGTGTTGCCGGCATCGCGCAGCTTGTGCATCACGGCGATCACGCTGCTACATGTCGCGCGGATGCAGGCCGATCGACGGCTCGTCGAGCACGAACAGCGTGTTGACCAGCGAAGTGCCGAGCGCCGTCGTCAGGTTGATGCGCTGGACTTCGCCGCCGGACAGCGTGCGCGACTGCCGGTCCAGCGTGAGATAGCCGAGGCCCACTTCGCACAGGTAGCCGCAGGCGCGAGCGGATCTCGCCGAGCAGCAGGCGAGTCGGCGGCAGTCAGCGGCGGCGGCAGCTGCGAGCGTCGCGAAGAACTCGCGGCACGCGCGAGATCGGCAGCAGCATGCAGCTCGTGCATGTTGTAGCGGCCGAGCCGCCACAGCAGCGAGTCGGGCTTCAGCCGCGCGCCGTGGCAGGCCGGGCACGGCGTGTAGCTGCGGTATCGCGACAGCAGCACGCGCACGTGCATCTTGTAGGCCTTGCGCTCGAGATACTCGAAGTAGCCCTTCGACGCCGTACCAGTGCTTGCGGCCCTTGCGGCCGTCGCCTTCGGAGCACCCACTGCGCGCTGCGTCGGCGGACAGATCGCTGCCACGGCTTGTCGAGCGGAACGCCTGCCGCGCGCGCATGCTTCTCCATGTCGTCCTGGCATTCCTTGCCCGTGGCGGTCTGCCAGGGCTTGATCGCGCCGCCGCGCAGCGTCTTGCCCGCATCGGGAATGACGAGGTCGTAGTCGACGCCCGATGACGCGACCGAAACCGCGGCAGGTCTCGCAGGCACCCAGCGGCGAGTTGAACGAGAAGTGGCTGGGCGACGGATCCTGGTAGGCGATGTCGCAGTCGGCGCAGTGCAGGCCGCACGAGAAGCGCCAGGTCGCCTGCGGCGCGCCATCGTCATCGAGCGCGTGAACGGTGCACGCGACCGCGGCCCGCGCGCAGCGCCGCTTCCAGCGCCTCGCCGACACGCGGCAGGCTCGGCATTGCCGAGTCGCAGGCGGTCCTGGATCACGGTCAGCACTGTCGCGTCGCGCGGCGCGTCGAGGAAGCGCACGTAGCCCTGCGATTCCAGCAGCGCGCGCAGTTCCGCGAGCGGCAGGTTCTCGGGCACCGGCACGCTGAAGGCAGACAGCAGCCGCGGATCGCCGCGCCGCCGCGGTCGCCTGCTGCAGTCGCTGCAGGATGGCTGCCGGCGTGTCGCGCTGCACGGGCTCACCGCAATTGCGGCAGTGCAGCTTGCCCGCGCGCGCATACAGCAGCTTCAGGTGATCGTTGATCTCCGTCATCGTGCCGACGGTCGAGCGCGAGGTGCGCACCGGATTCGTCTGGTCGATGGCGATGGCGGGGGGAATGCCCTCGATGCGGTCGACCTGCGGCCGGTCCATGCGGTCGAGGAACTGACGCGCGTACGGCGAGAACGTCTCGACGTAGCGGCGCTGGCCTTCGGCGTACAGGGTGTCGAACGCGAGCGACGACTTGCCCGAGCCGGAGACGCCGGTGATCGACGGTCAGTTCGCCGAGCGGCAGGTCGAGATCGAGATTGCGAAGATTGTTCTGGCGCGCACCGCGGATGACGATGGCGCCGGAGGAGAGACGTTCAGGCATCCGCCCATTCTAGGGTGCCGTGCGCCCGGCGTTGCATCCCGCTCTTGCATACAGTGTGTCGGCGTGCGCCGTACTGTATGCAGTCAGCGCTATTCACACGGTCGTCAGCTCTCCCATCCGCATCGCTGGCCCGCATTCTGCTGCTGAAGGAATGTCATCAGGGGCTGGAAGTATTCGACGATCGCGCTCGCGTCCATCTCGCGCGTGCCGGTGAGCTTCTCGAGCGTGGCCTGCCAGGGCTCGCTCCGCCCGGCTGAGAGCATCGCCCAGAACCGCCGGCCTGCCTCGGCATTGCCGTAGATCGAGCACTCGTGCAGCGCACCCTTGAAGCCGGCCGCATCGCACAGCGCCTTGTGGAACTGGAACTGCAGGATGTACGCGAGGAAATAGCGCGTGTACGGCGTGTTGCCGGGCACGTGATATTTCGCGCCGGCGTCGAAGTCGGCTTCAGTGCGCTCGAGCGGCGCGCGAATGCCCTGGTACTTCTCGCGCAGCGCCCACCAGGCCGCGTTGTACCCGTCGGGTTTCACCTGGCCCGAAAACACCTGCCAGCGCCACTGGTCGATCAGGAGCCCGAACGGCAGGAAGGCGATGCGGTCCGCCGCGAGTTTCATCTGCTCGTTGAGCATCGCCTCGCGCGAGGCCGAAGTCGACTTGCGCAGGCCGATGCGGCGCATGAATGCAGGCGTCATCGACAGCACCACGGTATCGCCGATGGCTTCGTGGAAGCCGTCATTCGCGCCGCCCTGGAACAGTGTCGGCTGGTCCTTGTAGGCGAGGTCGTAATAGACGTGCCCCATCTCGTGGTAGAGCGTCTGGAGTTCTTCCTCGTTGGGCACGACGCATTGCTTGATGCGCACGTCTTCGGCACCGTCCATGTGCCATGCGCTCGCATGGCAGACGACGTCGCGATCGCGCGGCCGGGTCAGCATCGAACGCTGCCAGAAGGTCTCGGGCAGTTTCGGGAATCCGATCGAGGTGTAGAAGTCTTCCGCCGAGCGCGCCATGCGGACGGCGTCGTAGTGCTGCCGCACCAGCTCGGCATCGGCGGTGGGCGACGACACCTTCGGGAACGGCTGCAGGATGTCGGCGTAGAGCTTGCCCCACTGCTGTGCCCACATGTTGCCGAGCAGCTGCGCGGGAATCGGCTTGCCGGCAGGCACGCGGTCCTCGCCATACTTCTGCGCGAGACGGCTGCGGGTGTAGCAGTGCAGCGCGTCGTAGAGCGGCTTCACCTGCGACCACAACCGGTCGACCTCGCCGGGAAACTCGTCCGCGGGCATGTCGTACCTGGAGCGCCACAGGGCGCCGAGGTCGGTAAAGCCGAGCTCCCGCGCGCCATCGTTCGCTAGCTCGACGAAGCGTGCATAGTCGGTACGCAAAGGCCGTGCGATCGCATGCCAGTCCGCCCACGCTCGGGTGACGGTGTCGTAGTCGCGGCTCGTGGCCATGATCTCGTCCAGCTCTTCGACCGTGCGGCACACCGCCTTGCCGCCCTCGTCGTGACATCCCTTGCTCTGGCCGTAGGCTGCTTCGAGCCCCGCCGTCAGGCGCGTCAGCTCGGCACGACGATCCGGGTCGTCCGGAGCCGGCGCGGACACACCCAGCCGCAGCAGCTTCAACGCGCGGGCATCCGCCGCGTCGAGCGTCACGCCATCGAATGCTTTCGCCTGCTGGACCAGCTCGCTGAAACGCGTCAGGAAGCGCTCGTCGGCGCGCGCGCTGAGGAATTGCGTGTCGGGCGTTATGTACGTGGCCTGCACCCAGCCCGCAGCCGACTGCTCGTTGCCAAGTTCACGGAACTCACGGTTCACCCGCGAGACGAATGCCTTGGCATCCTGCGCCGTTGCCCCGCTATCGGCTGGCGGATGCCGGTCGCCACAGGCGGCCAGCACGCTCGCGACTGCCGCGGTGCACAGGGTCCGGATCGGGCTCATAGGTGCCTCGGGGTGAGTCAGGACGAATCAAGGTAGACTGCCGGATTCCCCCGAAGGTTCTCCATGCCCCAGCAGCCCGTCACCGCTGCACGGTCCCTGGCCGACACCCGGTCCCGTGCGCCCGCCGCGCCGTTCCTGCCGATGACGCGGCGAGGAGATGGACGCGCTCGGCTGGGATCAGTGCGACGTGATCATCGTGACCGGCGACGCCTATGTCGATCATCCGAGCTTCGGCATGGCCATCATCGGCCGGCTGCTCGAAGCGCAGGGCTTCCGGGTCGGCATCATCGCGCAGCCCGACTGGCACAGCGCCGAAGCCGTTCCGCGCGCTGGGCCGGCCGCGCCTGTTCTTCGGCGTGACCGGCGGGCAACATGGATTCGATGGTCAACCGCTACACCTCGGACAAGCGCATCCGCAGCGACGATGCGTACACGCCGGGCGGCGAGGGCGGCAAGCGACCCGATCGTTCGCGTGATCGTCTACTCGCAGCGCGTGCGCGAGGCGTACAAGGACGTGCCGATCGTCATCGGCGGCATCGAGGCCTCGCTGCGCCGCATCGCGCATTTCGACTACTGGTCCGAGAAGGTGCGCCGCTCGGTGCTGCTCGATGCCAAGGCCGACCTGCTCGTCTACGGCAACGCCGAGCGCCAGATCGTCGAGATCGCGCAGCGCCTGGATGCGGGCGAACCGATCGACCAGCTGACGCGATCTGCGCGGCACCGCGTTCGTGCGCGGCAACGCATGCCGGCGACTACATCGAGATCGATTCGCGCCACCTCGATGCGCCGGGCCCGCTGAATCCGCCGATCGATCCGTACGCGATGGAGCCGGAGCAGCAAGGCGGCCGCCGCGGCCGCCGGCTGCCGCCGCGCCGAGCCTGCGCCGGGCGAGCGTGGTGCGCTTCGTGCGACGCGTGAAGAACGCCGATCGCGAGCGCAGCGTGATCCGCATGCCGGACTACGAGCAGGTCGTGAACGATCCGGTGATGTACGCGCATGCGTCGCGCATCCTGCACCTGGAGGCCAATCCCGCACAACGCGCGCGCGCTGGTGCAGCGGCACGGCAATCTCGACGCTGTGGCTCAACCCGCCGCCGATTCCGCTGACGCACGCGCGGAGATGGACGCGCTCTACGAGCTGCCGTACCAGCGCCGGCCGCATCCGGTGTACGGCAAGGCGAAGATTCCCGCCTACAAGATGATCCGCTTCTCGATCTCGATCCAGCGCGGCTGCTTCGGCGGCTGCAGCTTCTGCTCGATCACCGAGCACGAGGGCCGCATCATCCAGAACCGCTCGGAAGATTCGATCCTGCGCGAGATCGAGACGATCCGCGATACGGTGCCGGGCTTCACCGGCGTGATCTCCGATCTCGGCGGCCCGACCGCCAACATGTACCGCATCGCCTGCAAGAGCCGCGAGATCGAGGCCGCGCTGCCGGCTGCCGTCCTGCGTGTTCCCGAAGGTCTGCGAGAACCTCAACACCGATCACTCGCCGCTGATCGAGCTGTACCGCAAGGCGCGCGCGCTGCCCGGCATCAAGAAGGTCCTGATCGGCTCGGGCGTGCGCTACGACCTCGCGATCGAGTCGCCCGAGTACGTGAAGGAGCTCGCGCAGCATCACGTCGGCGGCTATCTGAAGATCGCGCCCGAGCACGTGCGCGAAGGGCCGCTCGTCGAAGATGATGAAGCCGGGCATCGGCACCTACTACCGCTTCAAGGAGCTGTTCGACAAGTACTCGAAGGAGGCGGGCAAGGAGCAGTACCTCATCCCGTACTTCATCGCCGCGCATCCGGGCACCACCGACGAGGACATGCTCGAGCTCGCGATCTGGCTGAAGAAGAACGGCTTCCGCGCCGACCAGGTGCAGGCCTTCCTGCCGTCGCCGATGGCGTCGGCCACGGCGATGTATCACAGCGGCAAGAACCCGCTGCGCCGCGTGACGCGCGACAGCGAGGACGTGCCCATTCCGAAGGGCCTGCGCCAGCGCCGTCTGCACAAGGCGTTCCTGCGCTATCACGATCCGAACAACTGGCCGCGTGCTGCGCGAGGCGCTGCGGCGCATGGGCCGCGCGAATCTGATCGGCAACGGTCCGCATCATCTGATCCCGAGCTACCAGCCGCCAGGGACCGGCGAGGCGGGCGAGGGCAGCCGAACCCCGCGCGATGCGCGCGCTCCTGCGCACGGAGCCGCGACGTCCGCCCGCGCCGGCGCTTCGGCCGCGCACGCACGCAACACACCGGCCTGCCGCCGCGCGGTCGCGGTCGACGCTGATGAACGCGTCGCGCGTGCTTGGCGTCGCCGGCGCTGCTGATGGCCATCGGCGTCGTCATCGGCGCGCTGGGCGCGCATGCGCTGCAGCGCGTGCTCGAGCCGCGCCAGCTCGAATCGCTGCACACCGCGGTGAACTACCAGCTGTTCAACGCGCTGGGTCTGCTCGCCATCGGGCTGCTGATGCGCGACGACCCGGCGAGCGTGTTGCGCATCGTCTCGTTGCTGCTGATCGCCGGCATCGTCTGCTTCAGCGGCGGCATCTACGTGATGCTGGCCGGCGCGCCGCGCTTCCTCGGTCTGGTCACGCCGGTGGGCGGCGTGCTGCTGATCGGCGCCTGGCTGACGTTCGCCGTGGCGATGTTGCGCCGATGACGCTCTCGCGCATCCTCGCCGGCATCCTCGCCGCCGTGGTGGTCGCCGGCGCGGTCGTCATGGGCGCGGTGATCGCCGCGGTGCTGCTCGGTGTCGCCGTTCTGTTCGCGGCGACCTTCATGGTCCGCATGTGGTGGTTGCGCCGCAAGCTGCGGGGACAGCCACACTCGGCGTCGTTCCAGGCAGATCTTCGCGAAGAGCGGCCGGCGATCGATGCGGAATTCAGCGTCGTCGAGCCGCCGGCGGATGGCGCGCGCACGCTTGATACGAAGGCATCGTCCCCGAATCCGTAACGGATCGTCGCGCGGCGGAGTACCTAGCCGGGGCGCGGCATTGCGGTCGGCGCGGCCTCTTCGGCCAGCAACCGCTCGACCAGGCGCGCGTAGAGCGCCGGGGCCTTGTCGATCTCGAACAGCATCATGCGCCGCGACGGATCCGCATCGATGATCTGCTGCTGCGCCTCGAGCATCACCTTGTCTTCGGTGAACGCACGGATCGCGAGATCGCGGAAGAACGGCTTCAGGTCCGCCGCGCCGGGCGCGTGCGCCCACGGGCCAAACGCGAAGAAATAGCAGGTCGTGCGCGAAGTGAGCGGCGTCACCGCCTGTGCGGTAAAGCTCGAGAACAGCGGCTCCTCGGCCGGGGCTCGCCGCAGGCGCGCTGCGCGGCGCCGAGCCTGTAGTTGCTGGTGCTGAGCAGGAATATGCCGGGCACCAGGAAATCGAAGCTCGTCAGCGTGTCGCAGAGCGGGCCTGCGGCGGCAACCTGATCCGGTGGCGTCGGCGCGTTCGGCATCCATCGCTCGACCCGCACGCCGCGTGGCAGTGCGCTGACTCGCAGCTCCGCGCTCATCCACGCCCGGTTCGTGGCATCGCTGCCGCGACCGAACGTGTTTCGATGGACCGCAGGCGACATGCGAGAGATCGAGCAGGTTGTCCTGGATCAGGCGGTAGTTCGCGTCGTAGTCCATGCGGCCCGGCAGCATGTGCCAGCGCGAATCGTCGACGCCGACGAAGTCGGGCAGCGCGCTCTCGTCGCACCAGCGCGCGGGTCACCCATCCAGATCCACGCGGCGCTGTAGCGCTCGATCACGGGATAGGCGCGGACTTTCATCGCGTGCGGGACGGCATCACGGCCGGGCATCTCGACGCACGCGCCGGTCGAGGCGAACTTCAGGCCGTGGTACAGGCAACGGAGGTCGTTGCCTTCGACGCGACCCTGTGAAAGCGGTGCGAGCCGATGGACGCATCGGTCTTCGAGCGCGACGAGCTGCCCGTTCGCCCCGCGGTAGAACACCACGGGCTGGTCGAGCAGCGTCGCAGCCACAGGGCCCGGCGCGGCGAAATCGGCGCTCCAGCCCGCCATGTACCAGCAGTTCCTGAGGTACATCGCCCCCCTCGTGGTCGGTCGCCGGTTCAGGCGGCCTCGTCCTTGTGCTTCGACTTCGCGAGTTCGTCCGCCGACACCCACCAGCCATGCACCTGCGGGCGCAGCGGCACCGGCATCTTCACTCGCGCGACCGGTCCGGCACCGATGTTGCCGGCATTCAGCACCAGCAGCTCGGACTCGTGCCGCGTGTCGTCGATGACGTGATCGGCGACCAGCAGCAGCCAGCCCTCGTGCCCCGCCTCCTTTGATGGAACATGCACGGGCTCGTTGAATGCCCAGCCGGGACCGAACGTGAAGGCATCGACGCGGCCGCTATCCACGCGGACGTGCAGCAGCGCGTTGAAGCAGACGCCGACCGGACCGCCGAGCACCGGCGGACCCAGGCGCGGATCGAAGGTCGGCATCCACACACTCGAATACTTGCGGCCCTGGTCGGCGTCACGCAGCCGCGGCAGATCGCCGGGCGGGCCGATGATGCGCGACTCGAGCTGCGCGTCCGGCTTCGAGAGATCGACGCTCCAGCGCGTGAGGCCGCTATTCAGGGTGCGCGGGTCGAGCGGCTCGTCCGGCTTGTGCATGAATGGAAACGCGTTGGTGTCCGAGAGGCACAGATCGACGTTGACCGTGTCGCCGTCGTCGAACGCGTTGACCATGTGATAGGCCGACACGCCCTTCGGTCCCTTGAACCAGCGGATCTCGCTGACCTTGCCGTAGCGGGGCATCACGCCGAGCCACGAATCTTCCTGCTGCTCGTGGATCCAGTGCACGCCGCCGGCCTTCAGCCGCTCGAGATCGACCAGCGTCGGAAAGAGGGGAAAGATCGCGTACTTCTCGGTGATGACGAAGTCGTGGATGCTCGAGCAGTACGGTTGCTGGAACCACTCTTCCGAGACGAGCTGGCCATCCTTGTCGGCGATGCCGTACGCGACGTCGTTGGTGCAGAGCCCGCCCGCCTGGTAGCCGAAGAAGAACATCTCGCCCGTCGCGGGATCGACGCGCACGTGCGCGGTCATCGTCTCCGACTTCCACTTGCCGCCGAAGTCGTAGCGGCCGACGGTCTCGAGCGTGTGCGGGTTGATCTCGTAGGCAAGCGCGTCTTCCTTGGTCATCAGCAGCCGGCCGGCATGCCAGACCGAGGTCGTGTTCGCGACGGCGCGATCGACGCCCTTCACTTCCGCTGCATCGGTGAATGGGTTGCGGTAGCGGCCGAACAGCGCCTTGCGCGCCTTGCGCTCGGCTTCGAAGCGCGGCGTCCGCACGTAGCGGATGTCGTGGTCGACGTGACCGCCCTGGACGCGGAAGCGGCTGATCATGCCGTCGCCCGACAGCGCGTGGTCGTCCTCGAACAGCGGAGCCTGGGCCGGATCGGGCACGGCACGGAAGAACGCGCCATCGATCTCGGCGGGAATCTGGCCTTGGACGGGGAGGCTGCGAGCCGACCACTCGATCGTGACCGGCCGGTTCAGATGCGTGAAATGAACGGTGTTCGGATAAGCGGACATGGCGGCCCCCAGGCGTTAGCGGCCGCCATCTTGGCGGCAGTTTCCGGGGTCTGACAAGCCGGGGGGGGGCCCGTGGTTCCCTAGGGGGAACGGACTCCGAACGTGTCGCAGGCGGCGAGCGAGCCCTGCTCGAAACCGCGCTGGAACCACTTCTGGCGCTGTGCCGCCGAACCGTGCGTGAAGCTCTCGGGCACCACGGTGCCCTGCGTCTTCTTCTGGATCAGGTCATCGCCGACCGCCGCGGCGGCGCCGAGCGCCTCTTCGAGATCGCCCGACTCGAGTATCTGGCGCGAGCGCTGCGCGTGGTGGGCCCAGATGCCGGCGTAGCAGTCGGCCTGCAGCTCCATCCGGACCTGCAGTGCGTTCGCCTGGGCCTGGCCGCGCGCTTCGCTGCGAGCCGCGCACTTCGTCGGCCGTGCCGAGCAGGTTCTGCACGTGGTGCCCCACCTCGTGCGCGATGACGTACGCCTGCGCGAAATCGCCCGGTGCGTCGAAGCGGCTCTGCAGCTCACGGAAGAAGCCGAGATCGATGTAGACGCGCTGGTCGGCGGGGCAATAGAACGGCCCCACTTCGGCGCCGGCGGCGCCGCAACCGGATTGCGTGCTGCCGCTGAACAGCCGCAGTCGCGGAGGCTCGTAGCGCTTGCCCTGCGCCTGGAACAGCTGCGTCCAGGTGTCTTCGGTGTCGGCCAGGACGACGCTGACGAAATCGCCCGCCTCGTCCTGCGGCGCGCTGGTCTCGGCCTGCTCGACCTGCGCGGGCGCCGAACCCTGGGTCGCTTCCATCAGCCCGAGCACGATTCGTGGGTCGATGCCGAAGAACCACGCCGCGGCCACCGCGACGATGCCGCCCAGCCCGAGCCGGAGGCCGGTGCCGCCGCCGGGCCGCTGCGGCCGCGGTAGTCCTCGACGTTCCCGCTGCGTCTTCCTTCACGCCACCGCATTCGTTCGCTCCGTTCGCAGGCTCCGATGCATGCCCGATGGTAGCCCGGGCGATATCATCGCCGCCATCGATGCAGAAACCCACGCTCAAGTCAGCGCGCGAGCAGGCAGTTCGCTGGCTTGTGCCGATTGCATCGCTGGCAATCTTCGCGGCGGTGGCGTGGGTGATCCATCGCGAGCTTGCCGGCGCACGACTGCGCGACGTGCTCGCGCATGCCCGCAACCTGTCACCTGGCACGATCGCCTTTGCGCTCTGCTGCAGCCTCGGCAGCTATCTTCTGCTCGGCGTCTACGAGCTGCTCGGTCTGCGCTACGTCGGCAAGCACATGGCGGCGGGCTGGGCCTTCTTCACCGCGTTCGTGGCGAGCGCGATCGGTCACAACCTCGGCGTCGCGACACTGACCGGTGGGGCCGTGCGGTACCGGCTGTATGGGCCAAGCGGTTTCAATGCGGTCGACATCGCCACGCTGACTGGCTTCTGCTCGCTGACCGGCGGCCTCGGGCTCGCCATTCTTGCCGGTGGTTCACTGCTGTGGGAGCCGCACCAGACCGGCCTGCTGCTGCATCTCGGCGAACCGGCCGCGCGCTTGGTGGGCTGCGCGCTGCTCGGCGTCGTGGCGGCTTATGGCATCTGGGCCCTCTCGGGCGGAACGGCGTTCGAGATCCGCGGCTGGTCGCTGCGTGCTCCGAGCCCCGCCATCGCCGCGGCCCAGATCGTCATCGGCGGCATCGACCTCGCCGCGTCGGCTGCGGTGCTGTGGCTGCTGTTGCCGCCGTCGACGCCGGTCGACTTCGTCGCGTTCGCGGGCATCTACGTCGTCGCCGTCGTCGCCGGTCTCGTCAGCCACGTGCCGGGCGGCATGGGCGTCTTCGAATCGCTGTTGCTGCTCGGCCTGCCGGCGGTTCCGTCAGACGAGCTGCTCGCGTCGCTGCTGGTCTGGCGCGTCGTCTACTACCTCGTGCCGCTGGTGCTGGCAACGGTGCTCTTCGGCGCGCGCGAAATCGGCGCGAGCCGTGAGCGGCTGACGAAGATCGAGGCGATCGCCGCCGCGCGCATCACGCCGGTCACGCCGCAGATCGCCGGTGCGCTCGCGTTCGTCGCCGGGTTCGTGCTGCTGCTGTCGGGCGCGACGCCGACGCTCGACTCGCGCCTCTCACATCTGCTGCCGTTGATGCCATTGCCGCTCCTCGAGCTCTCGCATCTGGCCGGCAGCGTCATCGGGCTTGCGTTGCTGCTGGTCGGGCGCGCGCTGTTCCGGCGACTGCGCATGGGTTATCGCTGTGCGATGTGGTTGCTCGCGACGGGCGCCGCTGTGTCGCTGCTGAAAGGCCTCGATTTCGAGGAGGCGGGCCTGCTGCTGCTGGTCCTCGGCGTGCTGTGGCTCGGGCGTCGCGCGTTCTATCGACGTTCCTCGCTGCTCGAGGCGCGGCTGACGCCGGCGTGGATCGCGAGCGTGCTGGTCGCGCTCGGCACCGCCGTGTGGATCGGCTTCTTCGCGCAGCGCCACGTCGAATATTCCGACCAGCTGTGGTGGACGTTCGCGTTCCAGGCCGACGCGCCACGCATGCTGCGCGCGACGCTGCTCGTGACGGTGCTGGCGGCGGGGGTGCTGACGCTGAGCCTGCTGACGCCGAAGCCGCCGGAGCCGGGCACGCTGTCCGACGAGGATCGAGAGCGCATGCGCGCGGCCATCGCGCATTCGAGCAATTCGTTCGCGTGGGTCGCGCTCACCGGCGACAAGCGCGTGCTGTTCCACGAGCGCGGCGACGCCTTCATCATGTACCAGATCAGCGGGCCGCAGCTGGATCGCGCTCGGCGATCCGGTCGGGCCGAAGGAACGCCATGAGGAACTGGTCTGGCGTTTTCGCGAGCTGTCCGACCTGCATGGCGGCTGGTGCGTGTTCTACCAGGTGAGTCGCCGACCGGTTGCCGCTGTACATCGACCTCGGTTTCTCGGCGCTGAAGCTCGGCGAGGAGGCGCGCGTCGCGCTGCCCGGCTTCACGCTCGAAGGCGGCGCGCGCGCCGACCTGCGACAGCAGCATCGACGAGCGCAGCGCGACGGCGCGACGTTCGAGATCGTCATGCCGCGACCAGCTGCCCGCAGCTGATGCCGCGTTTGCGCGCAGTCTCCGAGGCGTGGCTCGACGACAAGGCGACGGCGGAGAAGGGCTTCTCCGTCGGCTTCTTCGACGAGGCGTACCTGCTGCAGGCGCCGGTCGCTGTCGTGCGCACCGAGGGCTCGATCAGCGCGTTCGCGAACCTCTGGCTCACCGGCGACCGGGACGAGCTGTCGGTCGACCTGATGCGCTTCGGACCCGATGCGCCGCGCGGCGCGATGGACTACCTGTTCGTCGAGCTGATGCTGTGGGGTCGCGACCAGGGCTATCGGCTGGCTGAACGTCGGCATGGCGCCACTGTCCGGGCTCGAGCGTCATCCGCTCGCGCCCGCGTGGCATCGCGTCGGCAACTTCGTGTTCCGCCACGGCGAGCACTTCTACAACTTCGACGGGCTTGCGCCGCTACAAGGCAGAAGTTCCAGCCGGTGTGGGAGCCGAAGTACCTCGTGGCACCGGGCGGGCTCGCGCTGCCGCGCATCCTGCTCGATGTGTCGGTGCTCATCTCGGGCGGCGTGAAGGAGCTGTTCGCCAAATGACGCGGTTCGCGACGCTCTGCGGACTGCTGCTGCTGACCTCCGCGGGCTGCGCGCCGGTGCCGGACGTCGACGACCTGCCGATCACGGCGCTGCCGGTCGCCGAGCGGGCTCCGCTCGTGGCGCTGATGATCAGCGGCGACGCGGCCATCGCGCTGCTCGCGCTCGGCGAGCGGACCGACTTCGAGGTGCACGTCGCGGACTGGGTCGACGGCGACGAGCACGCAGGAATGGCGATCGCGCCCGAACTCGCGCAGCGGATTCTTGCGCTCGTACCGCAGGGATGAGCGAGCGCCTGCCAGTGCACGAGGCGCTGCCGGCGCTGCGTGAAGCGTTGCGCGAGGGGCGCAATGCGGTGCTCGAAGCGCCACCCGGCGCTGGCAAGAGCACGGTCGTGCCGCTCGCGCTGCTGGAGGAGCCCTGGGCACGCGGTCGACGCGTGCTGCTGCTCGAACCGCGACGGCTGGCAGCCCGTGCCGTGGCCGCACGCATGGCGCAACGCTGCGCGAGCCGCTTGGCGCGACGGTGGGCTATCGCATGCGGCTTGACACACGGGTCGGCCCGCGCACGCGGCTCGAGGTCGTCACCGAAGGCGTGCTGACGCGAATGCTGCAGCAGGACCCGGCGCTCGATGGCGTCGCCGCGGTGCATCTTCGACGAGTTCCACGAGCGCAGCCTGCAGGCCGACCTCGGTCTCGCGCTGTGCGCTCGAATCGCAGCAGCTCATCGCGCCCGATCTGCGGTTGCTGGTGATGTCGGCCACGCTCGACGGCGAGCGAGTCGCGCACGCTGCTCGGCGATGCGCCGACGCATCCGCACGGCCGGCCGCGCGCATCACGGTCGCGATCCACTATCTCGGCCGCGGTCTGCCGGCCCTGCCGGAACCGGGCGAGCCGTTCGCCGCGTGACATCGAGCCGCTGGCGAATGCGGTTCGGCGCGTCGTCGCCGATACGGCCGGCGACGTGCTGATGTTCCTGCCCGGCGCGCCGGAGATCCGGCGCCTGCGCGAAGCTGCTCGAGGCGACGCTGCACGAGCCCGGCCTCGACGTGCACGCGCTGTCGGGCGACCTCGCACTCGAGCGGCAGGAGGCAGCGATCGCGCCAGCCGCGCCCGGTCGTCGCAAGCTGATGCTGTCCACCAACGTCGCCGAGACCAGCCTCACCATCGAAGGGGTGCGCGTCGTCATCGACAGCGGGCTGCTGCGCCGCTCGGTGTTCGATCCCGGCACGGGCATGGAGCGCCTGGTGACGCAGCGCGTCTCGCAGTCGTCGGCGACGCAGCGCGCCGGCCGTGCCGGTCGCGTGGCCGCCGGGCGATGCCTACCGGCTGTGGGGCGAAGGGCGCACAGGCGACGCTGGCGCAGCAGACGCCGCCCGAGATCGTCACCGCTGATCTCGCGCCGCTCGCGCTGGAGCTGGCCGCCTGGGGCATCGTCGACGCGACCCGGCTGCGCTGGCTGGATGCGCCGGCCGCGGCGCCTCTCGCCCAGGCGCGCGAACTGCTGACCGATCTCGAGGCCATCGACGCGAGCGGCCGCATCACCGCGCACTGGCCGCGAGATGGCGGGCATCGGCACGCATCCACGGCTCGCGCACATGCTGCTGCGGGCGCGCGCCATCGGGCAGGGACGCCTCGCCGCGCGGCTGGTCGCGCTGCTGTCGGAGCGGGACGTGCTGCGCGGTGAACGCGATCCCGACCTGCGCACGCGACTCGAGGCGGTGCAGGCCGGCCGGGTCGACCGCGCGACGCTCGCGCGCCTGCGGCGGCAGGTCGAGGCGCTGGACGACGGCGGCGACAGCGACGAGTCACTGGCCGGCCGCCTGCTCGCCTGGGCCTTCCCGGACCGCATCGCGCAGCGACGCGGCAGCGAGGGCGGCCGTTACCTTCTTTCCGGCGGCCGGGGCGCGACGCTGCGCGAGGCATCGACCCTCGGCAGCAGCGACTACCTCGTCGCGGTC
Source organism: uncultured Pseudomonadota bacterium (assembly GCA_963769065.1). Classification (GTDB taxonomy): domain Bacteria; phylum Pseudomonadota; class Gammaproteobacteria; order Steroidobacterales; family Steroidobacteraceae; genus ZC4RG30. The sequence continues at coordinate 47,478 of CAVYKG010000008.1, forward strand.
GACCTGGACGACGCCGACGCGGCCGCGGCGCGAATCCGCCTCGCGATTCCGCTGACGCTCGCCGACATCGAGGCCGCGCTCGGCGCCCGGATCGTCGAGGCGGTCGAGAGCGGCTTCGACGATCGCACGCAGGCGGTGCAATCACGGCGCGTGCGGCGGCTCGGCTCGCTGGTGCTGTCGGAGAAGGCGGCGCCGATGGACGCGGCCACGATGACGAATGCCGTGATCTGCGCCATCCGCGCGGCGGGCCTGCAGTCGCTGCCGTGGGACGCTGCCGCCGCTTCGCTGCGGGCGCGGCTGCGATTCGTGGCGGGGTTGCCTGGCGAAGAGGGTCGCTGGCCGCCAGTCGACGACGCGACGCTGCTGGGCCGGCTGGAGGAGTGGCTCGCACCGTTCGCGAACGGGATCAGCCGGTTGTCGCAGCTGGCGCGCATCGACCTCGTGGCGGCGCTGCGCTCGCTGCTCGACTACCCGACGGCACGGCGGCTCGACGAGCTTGCCCCCACGCACGTGACACTGCCGACCGGCACGCGCGCGCCGGTCGACTATCTCGACGACAACGCGCCGTGCCTCGAGGCGCGCATGCAGGAGGTGTTCGGGCTCGCCGAGACGCCGCGCGTGGGCGGCGGGCGCGTGCCGGTCACGCTGAAGCTGCTGTCGCCCGCGCGTCGACCGATGCAGATCACGCGCGACCTCGCGGGCTTCTGGCGCGGCAGCTACGCGGAGGTACGCAAGGAAATGCGCGGTCGCTATCCGCGTCATTACTGGCCGGAGAATCCGCTCGAGGCCGAACCGACGCGGGGCATCCGGCGGCGCTAGACTTGCCGTCATGCTGATCGTCAAGACCTTCCACGTGCTGATGGTGATGTCGTGGGTCGCCGGGCTGTTCTATCTGCCACGCATCTTCGTGCATTACGCCGAGGGCCAGCGGGCCGGCGAGGACGTGCGCCGTCTGAAGGTCATGGCGCGCAAGCTCTACCACTTCATGAGTGCCATGGCGGTGCTCGCGCTCGCCTCCGGCGCCTGGCTGTGGCTCGGCTGGAAGATCTCCGGCGGCTGGCTGCATGCGAAGCTCGCGATGGTCGCGCTGCTGATCGCGTTCCACATCGGCATGCGCGTGCTGATGAAGCGAATGCAGGTCGATGGGCACCTGCCCGGGCCCACCGCGCTGCGCTGGCTGAACGAAGCGCCGCTGGTCGCGCTTGTCCCGCTGCTCTACTTCGTCATCGCCAAGCCGTTCTGAGCCGGAGACGGCAGCCAGCGCCAGGTGGCGACGCAGGCCAGCGCGGCGAGTGTGGCGATCCACAGCCCGAGCAGGCCGTCGTAGGGTCCGACCAGCCAGGCCCAGCTGCTGCCTTCGACGTGCACCGAGACGCGTCGCATCAGCGAGATGACCACGACGAAGCCGGCGTGCAGCCCGATGCACGCGGCGATGCCGCCGAAGCGGTGACGAACGATCGCGAGCAGCATCCCGACGAAGAACAGCGCGACGAACGCGTCGGCAATCTCGAGCGGCGACCCGTAGGCATTGAAGAAACTGCGCAGTACGACGAAACCGCTCCACCATTCGACCTCGCCGGCCGGGACGCGGACCGCTTCGCCGAGAAAATGGACTGCCGCATACAGCGCCGGCACCCAGATGAACACGCCGACCGATGCCCCGGGGCGTGACATGGCGCCCTGCAGCGCACCGCGGAAATAGGTCTCTTCCACCAGAGCAACGGAAAGGCCGGTGATGACAGCTCCCGGCGCGTGGGTCGCCAGCAGGTGAAGCAGCGGTTCCGGGGCCGACCGGAGTTCGCGCAACCCCACCAGGAACAGCGGCGCCACGGCGGCTGTCATGAACACGAGCCCGGCGACGAACCCGAGCAGCAACCCCGGCACGAAGATGCGGGGCGGCGCGGCATAGCCCATGATGTGCCGGTCGAACAGGTGCAACCGGCGCAGCAGCCACCAGGTTCCGGCGAACAGGCCGAGCTCGGCCAGGCGGCTGAAGACGCGGTGCAGGGGGGCCTGCCTGACGGGCGCAATGAGCGTCTGGATGGCGGGGGAGACGAGGGCGGCTACGATCAGCGCCGCCGCCAGCGCAAACGCGAAGGCCAGAAAGTAGAATGCGGGGGATTGATCTTGCTTCACCGAACGTCCTTGACCCTCATATGACCCAGACCCCTTCCGATCAGGTCTATCGCGACCCACGCGATGACGTTGCCGACTTCCGTTTCGACAAATCGGTCGCGACGGTTTTCGATGACATGGTATCCCGCTCGGTCCCGTTCTATGCCGAGATCCAGCGGATGGTCGTCGAGCTGAGCCAGGACTTCGCGAAGCCGGGCACCAGCATCTACGATCTCGGGTGCTCGAGCGGCACCACGTTCGCGGCCTTGCACCCGTCGCTCGATCCGGCGGTAAAGTTCGTCGGCATCGACAACTCGAGCGCCATGCTCGACAAGTGTCGCGAAAAATTCGCGGCACTGAAAGTCGATCGGCCGGTCGAGTTGCTGACCGCCGACATCAACGAGGGGTTGCGGGTCGAGAATGCCTCGATCGTCAATCTCATCCTGACGCTGCAGTTCGTTCGGCCGCTGCGCCGTGAACGGCTGATCGCCGACTGCTTCCGCGGGCTGAACCCGGGCGGCGCGCTGATCCTGGTCGAGAAGGTCATCGGCGAGGACCCGCAGTTCAACCGGCTGTTCATCGACTACTACTACGAGATGAAGCGCCGCCACGGCTACAGCGAGCTCGAGATCAGCCAGAAGCGCGAGGCGCTCGAGAACGTGCTGATTCCCTACAAGCTGCTCGAGAACCGCGAGCTGCTGCTGAACGCGGGCTTCAGCGCGGTCGACGTGTTCTTCAAGTGGTACAACTTCTGCGGGATCATTGCGGTGAAGTGAGCGCGGGCACGGCCTGACTGCGCCGCTGCAGGCGCGCATCGAACGCGAGACACAGGTAGCGCAGGAAGGCGCGCCCGACCGGCGTCACCGACACCGAGCGATCGGCGAGCACCACGAGCCCGTCGGCGGCGGCGCCTGCGAGCCGCTCCATCACCTCGTCCAGGAACGGCGTCTGATCGGCGGGCGCGCGCCAGTCGGTGGCGTACCGGGTGACGAGCCGCAACACGTGACGACGCAGCACGCGGTCTTCGGCATCGAGCCTGTGCCCGCGCTGCATCGGCAGCTCGCCGCGTCCGCACGCGCTCCTCGTAGTGCTGCAGGTTCTTCTCGTTCTGCGCGAAGGCGTCGCCGGCGTCGCCGATGGCGGACACGCCGAGGCCGATCAGCGGCATGGGTCGTCACGGGCGAATAACCCATGAAATTGCGGTGCAGCCGGCCCTGCGTCGCGCCTGCGCGAGCGAGATCGTCGCCGGGCAGCGCGAACTGGTCCATGCCGATCTCGACGTAGCCCGCGCGCGCCGAGGCGCTCGCGGCCGAGCACGTACAGTTCGCGCGCGTGTCGCTCGCCTCCGGCAGATCGGCCTCGGTGTAGCGGCGCTGGCTCGGTCTTGATCCACGGCACATGCGCGTAGGGTAGAACGCGATGCGGTCGGGCTCGCAGCCGCGTCGACGACATCGAATGGTCGCGCGCAGGCTGTCGGCGGTCTGCAGCGGCAGGCCGTAGATCAGGTCGAAGTTGATGCTCGTGAACCCGAGCTCGCGCGCAGTCATCGATCGACTGCGCGCACCTGCTGCGCGGATCTGCATGCGGTTGACGATGTCCTGCACGCGCGGTCGAAGTCCTGCACGCCGAGGCTCAGGCGGTTGAAGCCATGCCGCCGCAGCACCTGCGAGCTGCGCGCGCGTGGTGATGCGCGGATCGGCCTCGAGTGGCGAGGCATCGGGCGGTGCAGCGACCGCGTGCGGCGAGAGCAGGCCGTCGAGCAGCCGGTCGAGCTCCTCGGCCGGCAGATAGGTGGGCGTGCCGCCGCCGAGATGCAGCTCGCCGAGCGGCAGCGGCGATGCGGCCGAGCCGGTCGCGGTAGCGTGCGACTATTCGCTGCAGCACCGTGTCGACATAGGGTCGCGGCCAGCGCGTGGTTGCGCGGCACGCGCATGTTGCAGCCGCAGAACGTGCACAGCGACTGGCAGAACGGAATGTGCACGTAGAGCGCAGCAGCCGCGACGGCGAGTCGCGAGCGCGGCATCGAGATGCTCGAGCCACTGCGGCTTCGGTCGGCGTCGATCGCCCCAGATGCGTCACCGTGGGGTAGCTCGTGTACCGGGGGCTCGGCGCGCTGTACTTGCGCAGCAGTGCCGGCGGCGATGCGCGTCACCCGAACATCTCCCGCTGCAGCTGCGACGAAGCGGCGCACGTTCGCCTCCGGCGTGCGTCTGCAGGATGCCGTGGCCCAGGCCGCAGATCCAGCCGCGCGCGCGCGTCGGCGGCAGCGCCACGACCGGCGCGAACACACGCGCGCAGCCGCGCGTTCGAGTTCATCGCCCGGCAGGTGCAGCCACTCGGGATCGACGTTGCCCTGGATGCACCAGCGATCGCCGTAGCGTCGCGCAGCACCGCGGCGATGTCGTGGCGCCAGTCGATGCCGAGGCACTGGAACGGCAGGCCCTCGAGCTGCATCCCAGTAGGTCGGGTCCGGTGCCGCGCGAGTAGTAGGTCACCGGCGTGTGCGCATCGAGCTTGCGGAACCGCTGCAGCAGCATCGGCCAGCACGGGCACCACATGCTCGCCGTAGGTGGCCGGCATCGATCTCGCCGGCGGCGGTGTCGAACAGCGCGACGCACTCGGCGCCCGCCGCGCGACTGCAGCGCCATGTTGTGCGCGAGCAGATCGAGCAGCTTCTCGTTGAAGGCGTCGTACACGCCGTTCGTGAGTCCCGGGCAGTGCCTGCCCGCGCATTCTCGTGCGAGCCCGCCGCGGCATAGACATACAGCGTGAACGGACCGCCGACGAAGCCGATCAGCCCCTTGTCGCGGCGCAGCCGCGCGCGCGTGAGCCGCATCGCCTCGGCCTGGAACTGCATGTACCCGGCCTGCGTCCGCGCCGCCCTTGAGCTGCGCCACATCGGCGCAGCGAGCGCAGATGGAAGTCGAGCTTCGGGCCCGGATCGTAGCGCAGGCCCATGCCCATCGCTTCGAGCGGAAACAGCAGGTCCGAGAACAGGATGGCCGCGTCGAAGTTGAAGTCGTGGATCGGCCCCAGCGCCGTTTCCGCGGCGAGCTGCGGGTTCTTGCACAGCTGATGAAGTCGTCGTAGCGCTTCAGCGACTGGTAGTGCGAGTGGTAGCGGCCCGCCTGGCGCATCATCCACACCGGCGGACGGCCGGTGTTGCGGCGATGGAGGGCGGCGGTAAGCGCGGTCTCGGTCATGGATCGGTCTCGAAGAGATAGCCCACGCCGCGGATGCTGCGGATGGTGCGGGGATTGGCAGGATCGCGTTCCACCAGCTTGCGCAGGCGAACGATGAAATTGTCGACGGTGCGCTGGGTGGGGAATTCATCGTGCGACCAGGCGCGGTCGAGGATCTCGTCGCGGGTGACGGCGACGCCGGCGCTGCTCCACCAGCAGCTTCAGCACCGCGCATTCCTTGTGCGTGAGCCGATGCAGCGTTGTCGCCGATCGCGCGCGGTGAAGCGATCGAAATCCACGTCGGCGATCGCCGATGCGCACCGGCCCGTGCGGAAGTTCGCGCCGCGGCTGCTGCAGGTCACGCGCGCGCTTCAGCATGTTGCTGGATGCGCAGCAGCAGCTCGCGGAACACGAACGGCTTGGTCACGTAGTCGTCGGCGCCCAGCTCGAGACCGCTGGATGCGATCCTCCGGCGTGCCGTACGCGGTGAGGAACAGCATCGCGGTGCTGCGGGCTGGTCTCGCGCAGATGCTGCGCCACATCGAAGCCATTGCCGTCGGGCAGGCCCACGTCGAGCACGCGCGACGCTGAAAGGACTCCTGCCGCGATGGCTTCGCGCGCCGCCCGCACGCTCGCCGCATGCCGTCACGTCAAAGCCTTCGCCCTGAGGCGCTGCGCCAGCGTGCCGGCGACGTTCGGATCGTCCTCGACGAGCAGCAGACGCGACCATCCGCTCAGCCGGCTGCGACTGGAACTGCAGCGTGGCCTCGAAGCCGCCGCCGGCGCGCATGCGCGAACGCGACGGCACCGCCCATGCGATCCATCAGCACGCGCACCAGATACAGGCCCACGCCGGTGCCGCGCGACGCGCCGCCGCGCTGGAACAGGCGGCCGAGCTGCGCCGGATCGCCGTCGAAGCCGCGGCCGTTGTCGCGATAGCGCAGCGCCACGCCCTGGCCGCTGCGCGTGACGTCGACCTGGACGTCGATGCGCGATCTCGCGCGTCGCCATGGCGCAGCGAGTTCTCGACCAGATTGCGCAGGATCAGCTGCAGCGCCGACGTGTCGCCGCTGCACCGGCGGCAGGTCCGGCTGCGACGCGTGATGTTCAACTGCGCGCCGTTCTCCTTCGCTCGCCAGCGATGCCGCCGCAGCACGCGCTCGAGCCAGGGGTCGAGGCGGATCGCCTGCTCGGCCAGCGAGCCGCCGCCCTCGAGCCGCGCGAGCTCGAGCGTCTTGTCGATCTGCGATTCCAGCCGGTGCGTGTCGGCGAGCAGCCGCTCGATGAGTTCCTGCGTGGGTTCGCCTGCGGCGATCGCCTCGGTCTGCAGCCGCACGCTGGTGAGCGGCGTGCGCAGCTCGTGCGTGAGCGCGGCGAAGAACGCCTGCGTGCCGCGCGCGCGCAGCATGTCGCGGCGGTAGATACCAGAACAGCGCGCCGGAGAGCGTCAGCAGCAGCACGCAGGAAGGTGCTCGATTCCCAGTGCAGCATGCGCTGCGCTGCGCTGCGAGCTCCTCCAGCGCCGTCCGCTTCCGGAATGCCGCCGCGGCGAGCTGAGAGCTCCGCGATGCGCTCGGACTGGCGCAGCACGATCGTTGCCCACCAGACGCCCAGCACGAGGATGATCGGCGAGCCACACGCCGGCGAGGATGGCCACGCGCCGCGACTGCCGCACGCGGCTTGACGCTCAGCGCGCCTTTGCTGTCCATCTGCGCCACTCTGACACGAAGGGAAGGCGTGGAAGTTGCGCACGCCCGCGCGCGGATGTGTTCGGCCGTCTTGCCCGGGCCGCTCGCGTGATGCGCACTTCGGGGCCAGCCAGCCGCGCGTGCCGCGTTCGAACTGCGCGATGCTGTTCCAGAAGACATGCGTGCCGGCCGACGGCCGTCGGTCGCGCCGGGCACGCGCGCTGCGACGGCGTCGCATAGGTGCGCGATCACCTGCGCGCCGGACCAGCGCCGTGCGACCAGCGCTTCCTCGGCGCCCTGTGCGTGAGCACGTTCCACTGCGGCGGTGGCGGCAACCGCAGCACCGGCTCGGCCACCAGTCGCGGCCGCGCTGTCGGCGCCCAGGCCTTCGGCGCAGCCCTGCACCCACACGCCCTGCGCGGCCAGCGCGAACCAGCTCGCGCGTGCCCGACGTCCACACACTGCGGTCCTGCCAGCAGCGGCGCCGCGCCGTCGCGGCAGCGCGCGCGAATGCGCGACGAACACGGCGTTGCGCGTCGAGTCGCGAACCCAGACGCCGCGGCGTCCATCAGCGGCGCCGCGGCAGCGGCGTCTCGCAGCGCTGCCGTCCCATGCGCGCAGCGTCGCGCGGACCTGTGGCGGCAGCGCGATCTGCGGCAGCCAGCGGCGCTCGCGCGATGTCGCTACCCTGCGCATCGAGCCGCGCGACCTGCAGCAATCCGCCCAGCCCCGGCAGCCACTGCAGCGTGGCGCCGAAGCGCTGGTGGCAGCCACCGCCATGCTCGGCGAGCAGCTGCTCGTTCGACGGCAATGGCGCGCGCGCGTCGGCGGATGTTCGAGCGCCGCGAGCAGTGCGCGCGTGCGCGCATCGTCGGCGCGACATTCGATGGCGAGCGCACCCTGGCCCGGCGCACCGGGCGAATCGGTCAGCGGCAGCACCATGAACGGCAGGCCGCGCAGCAGCTCCGTGCAGCAGCACCTGACCGCGGCGCTCGGTGCTCGTGTCGGCGAACAGCCGCGACAGCCCGGCGAGCGCGAGCACGATGCCGTCGAGATGACGCTCGCGACCGCGCGGCTCGTGCAGCCGGCGCAGGCGGCTGTCGACATTGCCGCGCAGGTTCACGAGCTCGATCGCGGTTGCGCGCCGCGTGCGGCAGCGCACGCGCGAAGAACGGCGGCAGCAGCTGCGGCGCGGCGCGGCGACGACGTGCCGATGCGCAGGCCGGCACCTGCGGCCAGCCGCTGCGGCACATCGGCGGCGAAGATCGCGATGTCGCGCGGGTTCGCGCGCCGCGGCACGGCGGCGAGCACGAGCGCCCGGCGGTCGCTCGAGGCTCAGGTCCTTCAGCGAGTGCACCGTGAGGTCGACGCGGCCTTCGCAGCAGCGCGGCGTCGATCTCGGCGGTGAAGAACTCCTTGCCCTCGATGGCCGACAGCGGCACGTCGAGCACGCGGTCGCCGCGCGTATCGATGCCGACCAGTTCGACTTCGAGGCCGGGATGCGCGGCGCGCAGGGCCGCGGCCACCTGGCTGCTTTGCACCCAGGCCAAGCGCGGAGCGGCGCGTCCCGAGACGCAGTCGAAGGGATCCATGCGCTCAATTAGTAGCCGAAAGCCTGGAAGACAGCCAGATCTTCCCAGCCGTGACTGGAGCTGCCGGCGCGCGTGCCGTCGGCATCGTCGAGGCGGGCGAGCTGCGCCTTGCTCGAAGCAGGCGCGGCGCGCGCGGGCCAGCAGCGCGTCGCGCTGACCGGCCTGCGTATCGCGCAGCCCGAACAGTTCGCCGCAACGTGACCAGCCCGTCGATGCCGTCCCACGCGGTGCCGGCGGGATCGATGGATGCCCAGATGCAGCACGCGACCGCCTCGGTCACGGCGCTGCGCCACGCCGTGCGACGCGCGCCGCATCGCGCGCGGCATCGGCGGGAATGCACAGCACCACATCTGCGCATCGGCGCCAGGCGTCGAGCTCCCCGATTCAGGTGGCGGTCGAGCACGGTGAAGCGACGGTCGGTCCCGCGGTGGCTGCCGCTGGCTCGCCAGCAGCTCGTGCGCGCGCGCCGGGGCTGCGATTCCAGACACGCAGCTTCGGTCGCCGTCGAGATAGGGCAGCACGGTTTCGGCGAGCTGGCCCGCGCCGAGCAGCAGCGTCGACCCCGTCGGTATCGGCCGCCGAGCAGTCGCCGCACGAGCGATCCATAGGTGGCGCTGCCGAGGCCCACCACGTGCTCGCTGCGGACCTCCTTCGTATCCTGCAGCAGCCGCTGCATCCATGGACGCATGCGGCGCGGCGGCCAGCGGGCGTCGCGGTTTCGTGATCGCGCCAGGCTTGCTTTATCTGGCCGAGGATCTCGGTTTCGCCGGCGATCTCGCTCTCGAGGCCGCAGGCGAGCTGCAGCAGGAAGCCGTAGGCCTCGGCGCCGCTGAACTGCTCGTAGTCCGTGAGCATTCCCGCACCCGCGGTGCTCAGTGACGCGCGTGTGCCGACCAGGACCTCACGCAGGCAGGTGCGGACGGCGCACGCTTCCCCGAACGGGCCTGGGGGGCCGGACGCGGGAACGTTTCCGGATGCCCCCGCGGGGTGGCGGCGATTCAGCACCAGCAGGTCGTTCAGGGGAGTGGACGCACTCATGAAACCGGAGCCTAGCGGCGTGCCGCCAGGCCAGTGTCACCGGTGTGTCACGCTCGCGGTCAGGCCAGACCTTCGGCCTTCAGCGCCGCCTTGACCGAGGGCCGGTCGCCGACGCGCTTCTGGAAGTCCTGGATGCGCGGGAAGCCGGCCAGGTCGATGCCGATCCGCGGCGACCAGCTCAGCACGACCCACAGGTAGGCATCCGCGGCAGAGAAGTCCGCGCCAGTCAGGAAGGGCGACTTTTCGAGCATCTTCTCGACCAGACCCAGCCTTTTCGTCACGTTTTCGTGGATGATCGCCTTGTAGGCGTCAGGCGTCTTCGGGTTGAACAGCGGGCTGACGTTCTTGTGCAATTCCGAATTCACGTAGGCGATCGCCTCGATCAGGCGCACCTGGCCGAGCGTGCCCGACGGCGTGAGCTTCTTGGCGGGGTCGAGCCCGGCGACGTAGGTCAGCACGGCAACGTTCTCGGTCAGTACCTGGCCGTCATCGAGCACCAGGACCGGCACGTAACCCTTGGCCGTGAGGCTCGCCAGCTCGTGGCCATCGGTCGCGCGACGCGTGCCGCGATCCACCTCGAACGCATCGAACCTGCGGCCCGACTCGATCAGGCAGATGTAGGTGGCGAGGGAACAGGCACCTTTCAGGTAATACAGCTTCATCGGCTAGGGCTCCGCACAATCCGGGGGGCCGCTAGGGTAGCGCGTTGCCGCACCGGTGCCAGCGGCGCATCCTCAGCAAGAAGCACGAGGGGAGTCCGATGAAAGCTGCCGTGTTCCACCAGCTGCTCGCGCCGCTGGTCGTCGAGAGCGTGCCCGACCCGACGCCGGGCCCGAACGAGGTCGTCGTCGAGGTCTGCCGGTGCGGCATCTGCGGCAGCGACCTGCACCTGACCGAGGATCCGATCTTCGGCGTGCCGAACGGTGCGGTGCTGGGCCATGAATACGCGGGCACGATCGCGGCGCTGGGGTCCGGAGTCGACCGTGTGAAGGTCGGCGACCGCGTGGCGGTGTTCCCCGTGCATGGCTGCGGTCGCTGCGCCACCTGCCTCGCCGGCATACCGGCCTGGTGCACGCAGATGCGCATCGACGGTGGCGGCTACGGCCAGTACTCGCTGGCCGAGCAGCACCAGCTGGTGCGGCTGCCCCGCACGCTGTCGACCGAGGATGGCGCGCTGGTCGAGCCGATGGCCGTCGGCCTGCATGGCGTGAAGCTCGCGAATCCGGAGGCCGGCGCACGCGTTCTGATCATCGGGGCGGGTCCGATCGGCCTGGCCGCGGCGTACTGGTCGAGGCACCTGGGTGCCGGTCGCATCGCCGTCACCGCCGGCTCGACGCGGCGCGCCGAGCTGGCGCTGCAGATGGGCGCCGACGTGTTCGTCGATCCGGCCGACGCGTCGCCGGCCGCGGTGGCCGCGGCGCTCGGTGGTCCGCCGGACGTCGTCTACGAATGCGTCGGCAAGCCCGGGCTCATCCAGCGCAGCATCGAGTACTGCCGGCCGCGTGGCACGGTCGTCATCCTCGGCCTGTGCACGCCAGCGGATTCGTTCATGCCGTTCCAGGTCGTCTCGAAGGAGCTGCGGTTGCAGGCAAGCGCGTTCTACGAGGTGCGCGACTTCGAGATCGCCGCCGACGTGATGGACAAGGACGCCGATACGCCCCGCGCCATGGTGACCGACATCGTCGGTCTCGAGGCGATGCCCGCGGCATTCGAGGCGCTGCGTCAGCGCAGCACGCAGTGCAAGGTTCTGGTGAACCCGTTCGGCTGAGCAGCGCCGACTCGCTACAATCGACCGCTCGATACGTTCCTGGAGATCACGCGTCATGACTGAATCGAACACTGTCTTCGGCGTCACCGGCGCCTCCGGGAAACTCGGTCGCGAAGTGCTCGAGCTGTTGCTCGAGGAGCAGAAGGTGCCCGCTTCGCGCATCGTCGCGATCACCCGCGAACCCTCGAAGCTCACGGCGTTCTCGCAAGCGGGTGTGCAGGTCCGCAGCGGCGACTTCGAACGGCCCGAGACGCTGCCGACGGCATTCGCGGGCATCGACCGGCTGCTGCTGATCAGCACCGACGCGGTCGATCGCCCCGGTCGTCGACTCGAGCAGCATCGGAATGCCATTGCAGCGGCGAAGTCTGCGGGCGTCGATCACATCGTCTACACGTCGATGGTCGCTCCCGACGCGGACTCGCCCGTGCCGTTCGCGGTCGATCACCGCGGCACCGAAGAGGCTCTCGCCGCGAGCGGCGTCGGTTACACCGCCCTGCGGATGATGTGGTACATGGAGGGCCTCATCGGCAAGGCGGGTCAGGCACTCGCGTCGGGCAAGTGGGTGACGACGGCCGGCGAGCAGAAGACCGCCGACATTTCCCATCTCGACTGCGCGCGCGCGAGCGCCGCGGCGCTCGTGTCGAAGCAGGGCGGCAAGCGCGTGCTCGACATGACCGGCGGTGAAGCGCACAGCGTGTCCGAAGTCGCCGCGACACTGACGCGCCTCACCGGCAAGCCGATCGAGGTGGTCCACGTGACGCCGGAAGAGTACGAGGCCGGGCTGGTTGCCGCCGGCTTGCCGCCGTTCGTCGTCCCGATCGTGTGGGGCATCGACGTCAACACGCGCCGCGGTCGCGCCGGCAAGGTGAGCACCGATTACGAGACGCTGACCGGCCGCAAGGCGACGACGCTTGCCGACTGGCTGTCGGCCAACAAGACCTCCTTCACGGGTTGAACGCGCTCGGCCAGCTGTTCGAGCTGCAGTCGGCGACGGCGCTGCTCGACCTGCTGCGCACCCGGCGGCTCGGCGCACGCGAGCTGCTCGACCTGCTGGCGCTGCGCACGCAGCGCCTGAACCCCGCTCTCAATGCCGTCGTCGAGCTCGACCTCGAGATGGCGCGCCAGGCGGCCCGCACGGCCGACGATGCGGCTGAAGGTCATCGTGGTCCGTTGCACGGCCTGCCGATGACGGTGAAGGACACGTTCGAGGTCGTCGGCATGACCGCGACCTGCGGCCTGCCCGAGCTCGCGCAGCATCGCCCCGACCGCGATGCGGATGCGGTGGCACGGCTGCGGGCCGCCGGCGCCATTCCGTTCGGCAAGACCAACGTGCCGTCACTCGCCGCCGACCACCAGAGCAGCAATCCGGTGTACGGCGTCACCCGCAATCCGTGGAACCTCGCGCGTACGCCCGGCGGTTCGTCCGGCGGCGCCGCGGTGGCGGTGGCGGCGGGCCTCACGCCGTTCGAGCTCGGCAGCGACATCGGCGGCTCGATCCGCTGCCCGGCGCATTTCTGCGGCGTCTACGGCCACAAGAGCAGCCACGGCATCGTGCCGCTGCGCGGGCACATCCCGCCGATGCCGGGCGAGTTCCTCGCGCCACCGCTCGGCGTCGCGGGGCCGATCGCGCGAGACCCGCGCGATCTCGAGCTGCTGCTCGACGTGCTGGTCGCGCCCGGCGAGCTCGATCGCCGCGCGTGGCACGTGCGCATCCCGCCGTCGCGACGCGACCGGTTGCGCGACTTCCACGTCACCTTGTGCACCGACACCGGCTTCAGCGTCGACGGCCGGCAGCTGCTCGCGATCCAGGGTCTCGTCGAGGATCTCCGTCGTGCGGGCGTCACGGTCGACGACGCGCCACCACCGGGCATCGACTGGGCAGCGAGCGACGACCTGTACGTCGCGATGCTGTTCCGTGCGTTGTCGACCGGCATGCCCGAGGACCTGATCCGGGCGATCGAACAGGCGGCGACCGGTCATGACCCAAGCCCGCGGGGTTATCCGCGTCGCATCGCGCGGGCAGTGCGGCTCGGCCATGCCGAAGCGCACGCGCTGCTCGAGGAACAGCAGCGATTGTGCCGCGACTGGGAGCGCGTGTTCCGCTCGACCGACATCGTGCTGTGTCCGGTGATGCCGACTGTCGCGTTCGAGCACGACGCGTCGGGAACCGGGCCGGGTCACGTTGCGCAGTACGCGCGTCACCACGTGGTTGACGGAGTCGAGGTGCCGTACATGAACGGGCTGCAGTGGCCGGGCCTAGCGACCGTTGCCAACCTCCCGGCGACGGCCCTCCCCACCGGGCGTTTCATCGACGGGCTGCCGGTCGGCGTGCAGGCGATAGGCCCGTATCTGGAAGACCGCACGCCGATCCGCTTCGCGCAGCGGGTCCATGAACTCTTCGGCGGCATCCGCGCGCCCGATATCGCACTCGGATAGGTCGCTTATGTCGAACGGCTGGCATCGTCGGCGATTTGACCGCTGATTACGACGAGCGACGCTCATTTTAACAGCGACCGCTGACCTAGCCTTGTCGCATGCAGGTCGGCTCCTACTTCAGAAAGGCGCGAACGTTGGTGAACGGCGGCGTGTCGTTCACCGCGATGAGCGCCCTCGGACGGTTCCAGACCCTTCGTCGTCTGCAGCAGGCGCGGGCGCGTCTGATGCGTCCCTGCGCGAGCGCAGTCCGCTGCGGGAGAGACGTCGATGCTGCTCGAGCCGTACTCGATCGCCGAAGTCGGCCGGACGCTCGAGCGCGATGGTGCTGCAGTCGGACTCACATTGCGCCCGCATGTCGTGCGGCAACTGCGCGCCGCACTCGAACCCCGGCTGTGTTACGGCTTCGGCCAGTCGGAGTACGCGTTCCGCAACGCGGAGCGCGCCGATGCCGAGCAGCGCCACGGTCACCAGTTCCTGCAGGCACACTATTACGGGCTCGAGCAGATTCATCCGCTGTTCGGCCAGTTGCGCGACGATCCATCGCTGACCCGGCTGTTCGGCAACTACTTTCGCTGCGAGCCGGTGTGGACCGGCACGCGGGTCTGGTGGAGCTATGCGGTCGACGCAACCGAGGAACAGCGTCGCCAGTTCGGCCAGGCATTCCACTACGACGTCGACGACTACCAGTCGCTCAACCTGTTCTTCTACCTGACCGACGTCGACCTCGACGGTGGCGCGCACGTGTTCGTGCGCGGCAGCCACCGTGAAAAGAAGCTGCGGCACGTGCTGAAACTGCGCCGCTCGCGCAAAGATAGCGAGATGGAACACGACTACGGTGCTGACCGGCTGGTCAATCTCTGCGGCCCGGCAGGCTACGGTTTCGTCGAGGATCCGTTCTGCTTCCACAAGGCGCTGCACCCGCACAGGACCGACCGGCTCATCCTGCAGCTGCGGTTCGCGTTGACCGACTACGAGTCGGCGACGCAGTACGCGCACAGTGCGCAGCTTGCCGGAGCGATGCGCTCCTGAAGCGTCAGCCCGCCCCGTGCTCGGACAGGAGCACGGTGCGTCGCGCGGGCCGGCCCACCTGGTCCAGGAATCGCTCGAACACGCTCGTGGCGAGCGGCAGCATTGCCGGCAGCCGCTCGGCGGTGTCCGCGCGAATGGTCCATTCGTCGCGATCGAGGGCCGCGGCCGCGAGCTCCTCGCGATAAGCCGGCAGCGACAGCCAGCGTTCGATCATTGCGTCATCCACCTCGAGGTGGAACTGGAAGCCATAAGCGTTCGAACCGTAACGGAACGCCTGCTGCTCGCAGGACGCGGTGCGAGCCAGCTGCACGGCCCCGGCCGGCAGGCCGAAGGTGCAGCCGTGCCACAGGAACACTGGCGTGCGTTCACCGAGCGGACCGAGCACGGCATCGGCGCGACCCTCGCCGGTCGTCTCGAGCTCGTACCAGCCGATTTCCTTCTGCCCATGCCGTGACACGGGCGCACCGAGCACGTGCGCGAGCAGCTGGGCGCCGAGACAGATGCCGAGTACTGGCTTGCCCTGGCGGAGTGCCGCCTCGATCGCGCGCAGCTCGGCGTCGAGATGCGGCAGGCAGTGGCGGTCCTCGACGTTCATGGGCCCGCCGAGAACGATCAGCCCCTGGTAACCCTCGACGTCGGGCTCGGCCCGCGGGTCGCGCTGGAAGTTGTGAAAGCGCACGCGATGTCCGCGCGCGCGGATCCGGGCGTGCAGCGTGCCGAGTGGCTCGGCGGCGACGTGCTGGAAGACGACGAGGCGTGACATCAGGGTTGCAGCGTTGCGAGCAGCCCCTTGTGATCGCTGAGGCTGTCGAGCACGTCGAACGACGCGGCGGTATAGCCGGGCGTCGTGAAGATCGAGTCGACGGCGAAGTCGATCCGGCCGGCGCGGTGGAGCGTCGCGTCGATCGTCGACGTGACCTCGCGCGGCAGGTGGTCGATGAGTCCGAGACCGTCGACGAAGCGGCCGTACATCTCGCGCCCGCGTGGCGCATTGAAGTCGCCGCACAGGATGTAGTCGTCGTACGGCGCGAGCGCCGTGCGTACGCGCTCGAAGTCGGCGCGCTGCAGGTCGGTGGTCGCACCGGCGTCGGACCAAGTGTAGTGGGTCGTCAGCACGCGATACTCGCGCCCGCTGCAGTTCAGGTCGACCTGGAGCAGCTTGCGCGCACTGGCGTTCGCGAAGTGCATGGGCCGCACCCGCTGGTCGGTCGAGTAGCCCAGGGTCGCGGTGCGGATGACGGGCTCACGCGTCAGAATGGCGACGCCCCACCGACGGCCTTCGGGTCGGGCCGGGTCACGCATCCACAGTGCAAAGCCGGTGTAGGCGCAGTGGAACCCCGCGGCGGTCTGCAGGTAGGCGCAGTCGTCGGCCATCACCTCCTGCAGGCAGGCGACGTCGGGCTGGTGCTCGCGCAGCGCGGCGTGCACGCGGTCGAGATGGCGGGAACCCTCGATGTTCAGACTCAGCAGCTTGATCGGCATGGCGTCGAGGATGACGTACAATCCCTGGCGGCGGGCCCGTAGCACAGCGGTTAGTGCAGGGGACTCATCTGGAAAAGGTGCCTTCGCGGTGAGAGCCGCGAAGTGGACGGGATGAATTCAGGGAAATCTACCGACCTCGTGTCCACGACAACCCTGAGCCAAGCCGGCGGTGCACCGCCGGAAGGTGCAGAGACTACCTGAGAGCTGCGCGCGCATCGGCAAGTGCTCTTGATGACAGGCTTCGAGCGTCCCGCATCCTCCCATCCGGCAACGGATGAAGGATGAAGAGATAGTCCACTCCCGGCGGAAACGCCGGAGCAAAGTGAATCCCTTGGTCGTAGGTTCGAATCCTACCGGGCCCACCATCACGCGAACCGCTAGCGCCCGATCGCGATCCAGCTGACGTCGACGCTCCACGCGCGCGTGTTCAGCCAGGTGGACAGCACGATGTCGAAGCCGCTGCGGGTGATGTTCTCCGCGCGTGCTTTCAGTCGCGCGGCGTCGTGGTTCGAGACGTCGAACCCGACGATGCCGAGGTGGATCACGGGAACGGCGCTGAAGAAATGCTCGAAGCGGACGGAGGCGCGAAATGCGCGGTCCTCGGTGAAGCCGGATTCGAGATCGAGCGTCCAGCCTTCACGCCCGTTGCCCAGCGTCTCGACTCCCGACAGCAGATTGAAAGGGTCGATTGCGATATTCATCGGGGCTCCGTCAAGTCGTGGCGAGACATATTCGCCCAACGACCTGACGGATAACAGACAGCTCCCCGACCGTAGCGTTGCTCAACCGTCCTACTTGATCGACGACAGCCAGGGAATGAAGACCTTCTTGGCGATGTCGCCGTTGTTCTTCTCTTCGTTCATGAAGTGGCCGTTGCCGGTGAGCCCGTAGTCCTCGAGCCGGGCGAGCTTCGCCTCGGCGCCCAGCTGGTTCAGCACGTGCACCGAGCAGTGCACCTTGCCGGTGAACATGGGCCGTGACTGCGGCGACACGACGAACAGCACCGGTTTCTTGGCGAATGCTGGCACGGTGCGGACGTTGTCCTTCGGCTGCAGGCTGCACGGATCGAGCCCGGCCTTCTCGGCCGGGGATTCGACCGTTGCAATCTTTTCGCCGTCCTTCAGCGCGGGCGAGAACTTGACCAGGGACGACAGGTTGTCGGTGATGCCCATGACCGGCTCGATCGCGAGCACCCCCTTCACCTTGTCGGGCCGCGCAGCCATCGCGAGCCAGCCCGAGGCGCCGCCGGCCGAGTGCGTCACGACGATCGCCGGACCGATGCGGTCGAGCAGCTCGGCGAGGTCTTCCTGCAGGACTGCGTTCGACACGGTCGGGCCCGGCTCCGAACTCGCCGTGTGCTGGATGTTCTCCGGTGTCGCCGGTCCGCCGCCGCCCGGGTACTGCTTGCTCTGCGCGAGGAAGGTGTCGGTCATGAACTGCGTGGTCGCCGGCGCCCGTAGCGCACCGTAGGCGACGTTGTTCGGCGAGCGACCGTGCGCGGGGCGATCGACGAAATAGACGTCGAAGCCCGCGGCGAGGAAGTAGTCGAGCCAGCCGTCGCGACCATCGGGCGTACCCATGTAGTCGGTGGACTGGCCGCCGCCGCCGTGCACCAGCACGAGGGGATACGGATGCTGTTTCTTCGCGACGAGCTGGAAGCCGACATACATCTGGCCTTCGATCACCGAGCCCTTGCCGTCAGCGGCGGGCTTGGGCCGTGCGCCGACCCAGAAGAAGCCCTGGTCGCGAAGGCTGAGTGCGCCGGCTTCGCCGCCGGCCACTGCCGGTGTGGCCGAGACGAGGCTCGCGCCGGCGAGGACAGTGGCAAGGGACAGGGCTCGCAGGCGAGCGCCGGTTGTTGTTCTCATGATGGCCCCCGGTGGTTGTGCGGGCATTCTAGCCGCAAGAACCGTCGGGCCGGGGCGATCGAAAGAGGCGGCCCGGCGTCGTGGTCCGACGCCGGGCCGGTGGCGGATCAGCTGGTCTTCTTGACGCGATACGAGTCGTGGCAGGTGCCGCAGGCCTTGCCGACCGCAGCCGCGGTCTTGGTGAACGACGCCGCGTCGCCGCCACCCTTCGACGCCTCGTTGAGCGCCGTGGCCGCCTTGGTCAGATCGTCGGCCTTGGCCTTGAAGTCGGCCTGGCTCGTCCAGATGCCATCGAGCGCCTCGGTCTTCACGCCCGGGAACTGGCGCGTGTCGACTTCATACAGCCCGACGATCTTCTTCGACAGGTCGACGATCTGCGCGGAGTTCTTCTCGGCCACCGCCGCGTCGTACGGCTGCTTCTTGCGAAGCATGTTGCCGATGGGCTCCATCGCCTTGCCCATGTCCTTGAAATGCTGTGAACGGGTCTCGACGGCCGTCTTTGCTTCAGCCTCGTTCTTCGCGGGAGCAGCCCACACCACACCGGCCGCCATCACCAGCGCGGCAGCACCCAGGGTCGCAAAACGCTTCATGCAGATCTCCTTGAGACAAAAACGCGTCCGATCGGGCCGGACGTTCTGGACTGATATATCCGACTCGCGCTGTCAGGACGAGTTCCTGTCGCCGCCAGCGCTTGCGGGAATCGACGGACAAGACCGAGGATGCAGGCCCGACCGTCCGCAGAGGGCCTCCCGCCATGTCTCGCATGCCCATTCTAGCGTCATTGATGACTGCATTGGCAGTGACGGCACCTGCGTGGTCGCAGCAGGCAGTCGACTACGGCAAGGTCGAGATCAAGACGACGCGCATCGCTGCGAACCTCCACACGCTGGAGGGGGCAGGCGGAACGATCAGTGTCCTGACCGGGCCGGATGGCGTGCTGATGGTCGACGGCCAGTTCGCGCCGCTGACCGAGAAGCTGCTCGCGGCCATCCGCAAGCTCTCGGACCAGCCGGTGCGGTTCCTGGTGAACACCCACGTGCACGGCGACCACACCGGGGGGAACGAGAATTTCGCCAGGGCGGGCGCGCTCATCTTCAGCCGGGACCAGCTGCGGGCCCGGCTCGCGAACCCGGCGCCGGGACCAACCGGCGCTGCAGGAACACCAGCACCGGCAAAGGCATTGCCGGTCGTCACCTACGACGGGCCGGTGACGATCCACGTGAACGGAGAGGACGTCCAGTTGATCCCGATTCGTGCGGCACACACGGACGGCGACACCCTGATCCGCTTTCCCGCGGCCGACGTGCTGGCGGTGGGCGATTACTTCCGTTCGGTGGGCTATCCGCGCGCCGACCTGAACAACGGCGGGACGCTCGACGGACTGCTGAAAGGCCTGGGTGAGACCATCGGGCTGGCCGGGCCGAACACGCGGATCATTCCCGGCCACGGCCCGATCGTCGACCGCAATGCCATCATCGCGCAGCGCGACCTGCTGCTCGCGATGCGGGAGAAGATGCGGCCGCTGGTCGCGCAAGGGCAGAGCGTCGAGCAGGTACTGGCCGCGAAGCTGACGGCGGACAGCGAGGCGACCGTGCCGCAGGGGCGCGAGACGGCCGAGCAGTTCGTGCGCTGGCTCCATGCCGAAGTGAAGGCCGGGCACTGAAAGGTCGATCGGTTATCCTTGAGGCGTGATGACGCTCGTGCCTCTCCGGTTGACCCGACGACTGCGCCGCCTGCTGTGCGGCCTGGTCGCGACCGCCATGGCGCTGGCGCCGGTGTTGTCCACCGCGGCCGAGTCGCACGAAGCGACGCATGCCGGGCACGGCGAAGTGCATTTTCATGCCGAGGTGCATGCGCATGACGCTGCGCCCGACGGCATGAGCGACGCTGGCGACCTGCTCCATGGCCTTGCCCACGCGGTGCACGCGTGCGCGCACGCGGTCGCGCTGCCGGCGGGCGGCGTCCTCGCGTTCTTCGGCAGTGACGCCAGCGACCCGATTTCCGCTGCCGAGACCACACCGCCCGACGCGCCGGGAACGCATCCGTTCAGACCTCCGATCGCCTGACGCGCCGCCGGCCGTGCGGCCGGGCACGTCATCCCTTCGCGTTTCGGAGAAGACCATGCGGATATCCACGGCGGCTGCGGCCGCCTGGCGGCCGTGGCTCGTCGTCACCGCGCTGCTTGCGCCGGTGGGCGCGCTCGGCGCCGATCAGCCACTGACGTTCGAGCGCGCGCTGGCGCGCGTCATCGAGCATCACCCGTCGCTGCAGGCGCTCGATCTCGGTCACGCGGCACTGGAGGCCGAAGCGGCGCAGGCGGCGCTGCGACCGGCCCTGACCGTCGGTGCCGAGGTCGAGAATGTCGCCGGCACCGGCGCGCTCGGCGGCATCGATGGCGCGGAGTGGACGCTGAGTCTCGCCGGCACGCTCGAGCGCGGTGGCAAGCGCGCGCTGCGCGAAGCCGTCGCGGCACGCCGCATCGACGCGCAGGCGACCCGCCGCGCAGCCGCGGCGCTCGCGCTGATGACCGAGACGGCGCAGCGCTATCTGGATGTCGCGGCCGCACGCGAGGACATCGCGATTGCCGACAGCGAGGCGCGCGAACGGGACGATTGGGCACGGCTCGCGCGGCAGCGATCGAGTGCCGGCGCCATTCCGCAAGTCGTCCCGTTGATGGCCGAGGCCGCCGCAGCGCAGGCGCGCTTCGAGCGCGACCGCGCACGCCTGCAGCAGACGCTCGCCGAACAGCGTCTCGCCGCGCTGTGGGGCGGATCCGCAGCAAGCATCGCCGACGTCGACCTCTATGCCCTGCCTGCGGCACCCGATCTGCCGGCCCTGCTCGAGACTGTCGAACGCAATCCGTCGATCCTCGCCCTCAGCGACGAGACGCGACTGCGCGAAGCGCAGTTGCGCGTCGCCGAAGCATCGCGCATCGCCGATCCGTCCTGGCGCGCCGGAATACGCCGGGTCGAAGCCACCAACGATCTGGCCGTTGTTGCCGACGTCACGGTGCCGCTGCAGTCCCGCGCACGCGCCGAGCCGCTGGTGCGCGCGCAACGCGCCGAGCTCGACGCGATCGCGTTCGAGCGGGGTGCAGACGAGCGGCGACTCGCGTCGCTGGTGCTCGAGGCGCATGGGGTCTATGTCGCATCGAGGCTGACGGCCGAGCGCCTGCGCGACGACGTGCTGCCGCGATACGACGCAGCGAGCGACGCGGCGACGCGCGCGTGGCAGAGCGGTGCGCTGAGCCCGCTCGAGTGGTCCGGATTGCAGGACGCACGCTTCAATGCGCGGCGTGCGCGGCTTGCGGCGGCGATCGCGGCCCGGCGTGCGTTGATCGAACTCCAGAGCCTGACCGCGGAGCCGCTGCGATGAACACGATGATGCGTTTCGGATCGACGCTGCTGTTGCTCGCGCTGGCCGCTTGCGGCACCCCGCCCGACGAGGCGGCGCCTGAACCGGGCGAGGCTGAGCACGGTCCGCACGGCGGCGTCTTGCAGCGCGACGGCGAGGTGGCCGTCGAGCTTGCGATCTTCGAGCGCGGACTCCCGCCTGAGTTTCGCGCCTGGGTGACGCGGGCGGGCAAGCCCGTGCCGGCCAGCGAGGCGCGCGTGCGGGTGACGCTCGCGCGCCTCGGCGGCGAAACCGAGACGCACGATCTCATGCCGCAGGGCGAACTGCTGCGCGGCTCGATGGAAGTGCGCGAGCCGCATTCGTTCGACGTCGCGATGCAGCTTTCGCTCGGCGGACGCGAGCATCGGTGGGCATGGCCGAGCCATGAAGGGCGCACGACGATCTCCGCGGCCATCGCGACGGAGTCCGGCATCGTCACGGCACCGGTGTCGGGCGGCGTCATTCGCGACGAACACGAGGTGCAGGGGCTGCTGACGCCGATCGAGGGCCGCCATGCGCACGTGAAGGCGCGATTCCCCGGGCCGGTGCGCGCGGTCGACCGTCGCGGTCGGCGACCGCGTCGTCGCGGGCCAGACGCTGGCGGTGATCGAGAGCAACCTCAGCCTCTCGACCTACGACGGTCAGCGCGCCGCTGACCGGCATCGTGCTGGAGCGCGACATCGGCGTCGGCGACCTCGCCGAAGGCCAGCAGCTGTTCGAGATCGCGGATCTGTCCTCGCCTGTGGGTCGACCTGCATCTCTTCGGTCGCGACGCGCAGCACATCACGCCCGGGCTGCCGGTCGAGATCATGCGCCTGAGCGATGGCGCCAGCGGTCGACGCCGGCTCGACCGCGTGCTGCCCGGCACCGCGACGGCCAGCCAGAGCACGGTGGCGCGCGCGACGCATCGTGAACGCCGACGGTCACTGGCGGCCCGGGTGCGGCGGTGCGCGCGCGCGTCACCGTCGCGGAAACGCCGGTGACGATGCGCTGCCGGTCTCGGCGCTGCAGACGTTCCGCGGCTGGCGACGCAGGTCGTCTTCGTCCGCGTCGGCGACGTCTACGAAGCGCGGCCGCTCGAACTCGGCAAGCGCGACGCGACGCTGGGTGGAGGTGCGGAGCGGGCTTGACGGCCGGCGACGAGGTGGTCGTCGAGCAGAGCTACCTCGTCAAGGCGGACATCGAGAAGTCCGGCGCATCCACGATCACTGAGGCACGCGCATGCTCGAAGCGACTCATCCGCTTCTCGATCGCGCACCGCTGGCTGGTGCTGGTCGCTGACGCTCGCGCTGGCGGCGCTCGGCGCGTGGAGCTTCACGCGCCTGCCGATCGACGCGACGCCCGACATCACCAACGTGCAGGTGCAGATCAACACCGAGGCGCCGGGCTACTCGCCGCTCGAGGCCGAGCAGCGCGTCACCTTCGCCGATCGAGACCGCGATGGCCGGCCTGCCCGGCCTCGACTACACGCGCTCGATGTCGCGCTACGGCCTGTCGCAGGTGACCGTCGTGTTCGAGGACGGCACCGACATCTACTTCGCGCGCCAGCAGGTCGCCGAGCGGCTGCAGCAGGTGCGTCGGCAGCTGCCGCCGGGCGCTCGAGCCCGAGCTGGGGCCGATCGCCACCGGCCTGGGCGAGATCTTCATGTACACGGTCGAGGCCGAGCCCGGCGCGCGCAAGCCGGATGGCACGCCGTCGACGCGACCGACCTGCGCACGCTGCAGGACTGGGTCGTGCGGCCGCAGCTGCGCACGATGCCCGGCGTCACCGAGGTCAACACGATCGGCGGCTACGAGCGCCAGATCCACGTCACGCCCGATCCCGGCGCGACTGCTCGCGTTCGGCCTGACGCTCGCACGACGTGGTCGACGCGCTCGCAGCGCAACAACGCAGAACGTCGGCGCCGGCTACATCGAGCGCAACGGCCAGCAGTACCTGGTGCGCGTGCCCGGCCAGGTCGGCCGACCTCGACGCGCTTCGGCGACATCGTGCTCGACGCGCCGCGACGGCGTGCCGATCCGCGTCGCGCGACGTCGCCGAGGTCGGCGAGGGCGCGGAGCTGCGCACCGGCGCCGCGACGCAGAACGGCGAGGAGGTCGTGCTCGGCACGGTGTTCATGCTGATGGGCGAGAACAGCCGCGATCGGTCGCGCAGGCGGCCGCGGCCAAGCTCGAGGAGATCCAGCCCGAGCCTGCCCGACGGGCGTGACTGCACGGCCGGTCTACGACCGCACGACGCTGGTCGACCGCACGATCGCGCACGGTCGCGCACGAACCTGGTCGAAGGCGCGCTGCTCGTCATCGTCGTGCTGTTCGCTGCTGCTCGGCAACCT
This sequence comes from uncultured Pseudomonadota bacterium, assembly GCA_963769065.1. Lineage (GTDB taxonomy): Bacteria > Pseudomonadota > Gammaproteobacteria > Steroidobacterales > Steroidobacteraceae > ZC4RG30. The sequence goes on from CAVYKG010000008.1 coordinate 71,402, forward strand.
GCGCGCGGCGCTGATCACCGCGGCGGTGATTCCGCTGTCGATGCTGTTGACGATCACCGGCATGGTGCGCGGCGGCGTGTCAGCGGCAACCTGATGAGCCTCGGCGCGCTCGACTTCGGCCTGATCGTCGATGGCGCGGTGATCATCGTCGAGAACTGCCTGCGCCGGTTCGGCGAGGCGCAGCACGCGGCTGGCCGCCGGCTGACGACCGCGAGGAGCGGCTGCGAGCGTGACGGCCGCCGCGACCGCCGAGGTGATCCGGCCGAGCCTGTTCGGCGTCGGCATCATCGCCGCGGTGTACCTGCCGATCTTCGCGCTGACCGGCGTCGAAGGAAAGATGTTCCACCCGATGGCGATCACCGTCGTGCTGGCGCTGACGGCGCGCTGGTGCTGTCGCTGACGTTCGTGCCGGCGCCGTCGCGCTGCTGATCGCGCGGTCGCGTGCGCGAGCACGAGAATCGCGCTGATGCGCTGGGCTGCGCGCGGTCTATCGCGCCGGTGCTGCGACTCGGCGCTGCGGCATCGCGTGCCGGTGCTGGCGGCGCGCTGCGTGCTGGTCGCCGCTGTGCGGCCTGCTCGCGACGCGCCTGGGCACCGAGTTCATCCCGAGCCTCGACGAAGGCGACATCGCGCTGCATGCGCTGCGCATTCCGGGCACCAGCCTCGACCCAGGCCGTCGACGATGCAGTCGCACGCTCGAGCGACGCATCGACGCAGTTCCCGGAGGTCGAGCGCGTGTTCGGCAAGCTCGGCACGGCCGAGGTCGCCACCGATCCGATGCCGCCGTCGGTCGCCGACACCTTCGTGATGCTGAAGCCGCGCGAGCAGTGGCCCGACCCGCGCAAGCCCAAGGCGCAGCTCGTCGCGCGAGCTCGAGGCCGCGGTGCGAGCAGCTGCCCGGCAACAACTACGAGTTCACGCAGCCGATCCAGATGCGCTTCAACGAGCTGATCTCCGGCGTGCGCTCCGACGTCGCGATCAAGGTGTATCGGCGACGACCTCGACGCTGCTCGAAGCGGTCGGGCGAGCGCATCGAAGCCGTGGCGCAAGCGGTGCCGGGCGCCGCCGACGTCAAGCTCGAGCAGACTCACCGGTCTGCCGCATGCTGACGGTCGACGCCCGACCGCGACGGCGCTCGCGCGCTACGGGCTCAATCCGGGCGACGTGCAGGCGGTCGGTGCGCACTGCGGTCGGCGGCGACGGTGGTCGGGCCAGGTGTTCGAAGGCGACCGGCGCTTCGACATCGTCGTGCGCCTGCCCGAGGCGCTGCGCACACGATCCGGCGCGCTCGCCGATCTGCCGATGCCGCTGCCGGTCGAGTCCGGCGGCGACGAGGCGCGACGCGCCGCCAGCTGGCGCAGCGGCAATCGCGGCGTCGTGCCGCTGCGCGAGGTCGCGCACGATCGAGGAGCACGAAGGCCCGAACCAGATCAATCGCGAGAACGGCAAGCGCCGCGTCGTGGTGACCGCCAACGTGCGCGGCCGCGATCTCGGCTCGTTCGTCGCCGAGCTGCAGCAGCGCGATCGCGACGGACGTCGCGGTGCCGGCCGGCTACTGGGTCGACTACGGCGGCACGCTTCGAGCAGCTGATCTCGGCGGCCAGCGGCTTGCCGCTCGTCGTGCCGGTGACGCTGCTGCTGATCTTCGGCCTGCTGTTCTGTCGCGTTCGGCTCGGCGCAGGGATGCGCTGATCGTGTTCAGCGGCGTGCCGCTCGCGTTGACCGGCGGCGTGCTCGCGCTGTGGCTGCGCGACATTCCGCTGTCGATCTCGGCCGGCGTCGGGCTTCATCGCGCTGTCCGGCGTCGCGGTGCTGAACGGCCTCGTGATGGTCTCGTTCATCCGCAAGCTGCGCGCAGCAGGGCGTGCCGCTCGAGGCCGCGATCGTCGACGGGCGCGCTGGGACGGCTGCGGCCGGTGCTGATGACGGCGCTGGTCGCCTCGCTCGGCTTCGTGCCGATGGCGTTCAACACGGGCATCGGCACCGAGGTGCAGCGGCCGCTCGCGACGGTGGTGATCGGCGGCATCGTCTCGTCGACGCTGCTGACGCTGCTCGTGCTGCCGGCGCTGTATTCGCTTGCCTGGCGCCGCCGCCCCGGCGATCAGGCCCCCGAGTCGACCTTGGCGAGCGCGAGCACCCGTTCCTGACGCGAGACGACCACGCCGCCCGGCTGCTCCATCGTGATGACGAAGGCAGCCGGCGCCCCGACCGCGAGCTTTGCCCGGAACGGGATGATGACGTCGCCGTTGACCGCGGTGGAGGGCACGTCGAACACGCCGCCGTCGACCGGCTCGGGCTGCGCCCGGGCGCCGTCGGCGATCCACAGCTGATACTGCGCGAGCCGCGGGTCGTTCGCCGGAATGCCGCGGAAGCGCAGGTAGCCGGTCTGCGTCGCCGGATCGAAGATCACGTCGCCGGCCAGGGGGGCCGCGTCGCTGGCCGGGCCCGCTGCGAGGCTGACCTGCACGACGTTGCCGCGTGACAGCAGCTCGTCGCGCTGCTGGGCCGCGGAGCGCGGCGCGGGGGACTCGACTCCGGGATTCGAGACGATGCGCGGCCACCAGCCCGCGATCGCGAGCACGAGGCAGGCCGCAGCGGCCCACCAGCCGCTGTGTCCGGTTGCGGCACGCGCGACCGGCGCCGACCCGGCTGCGGACGTCGGCACGGCGTGCGGGGCCTGCGCGACGATGCGGCGGGCGAGCGCCGGCGGCAGCGCATCGCGGCGGCGCGCCGAGGCATCGAGCGCCCCGACCGTCTCGGAGAACGCGTCCGGCGCGAGTTCCGGATGGGCGCGCAGCCGCTCCGCGAGTTCAGCGCGATCGGCCTCGCCGAGCCCTTCGGTGGCTTCCTGCACCAGCAGGTCGAGCAGGCGCTCGTCGTCCGGCAGATGCGTGTTCATGACAGCACCCCGACGCCGAGTGCCTGACGGATGGAGATCAGCCCGCGCCGCATCAGCGTCTTCACGGTACCGAGCGGCAGCCCCGTGGCGGAGGCGATCTCGCTCTGCGACAACCCTTCGACCACGGCGAGCCCGATGACGCGCTGCTGGTCGGGCTTCAGCTCCCGCAATGCAGAGGCCGCCCGCTGTGCGTCGGACGACGAGGCGCCGGACGTGTCGTCGACGGCATTCCAGGGGCCGTCGGCATCGTCCATGACGACCTCGACCGGACGGCGGCGCCGTTGCCGGTGACGGTCGATCAGCAGCCGGCGGGCAAGCGTCGCGATGAACACGGCTTCGGTTCCGCGCGTGGCGTCGTACCGCCCCGCGGCTTTCCACAGATGAAGGAATATGTCCTGCGTGGCGTCTTCGGCATCGGCGGAAGTCGGTGAGAAACGGCGCGCGAGCGACCAGACGAGGTCACCATAGGTGTCGACGCAGGTACGAAACGCGTCGGCTTCGCCTTGCGCAGCACGCTCCAGCAACCCTGCGCCCATTCCGATCCCTGCCGGTCGACCCCGTGACGGCGGCGATTATGCCTCATCGCCGCCTCGCGCCGGGACCGGATGCGAGAAGAACGGCACGCCTTTCAGACGAAGCCGCAGTGCCTCCCAGTAGATCGCGGCGACCACCTTCAGAGTGATCAGCGGCCACCGACAGAGGGCGCGGGCGAGCGCAGCGTGCGTGATCGGCACACGGTTCAGTGCCATCGACGCGGAGAATACGCAGGCTCCGGCGGCGTGGTTCTCCATGTGCACGCGCAAGTGCTGGCCGGGCTCGCCGAGGTGCCAGCGGTAGTGCTGGCGCATCGGCATGAACGGCGAAACGTGGAATGCCTTCGCGAATTGCCATTGGAGAGAGCCGCCTTCGGCTACGGGCAGCACGTACGAATGGCGCTCCTTCCAGGGCGTGTTGGTGATCTCCGCGACGAGGGTCTCGACGCGTCGATCGGCGGCGTCGAACACGTAATAGAAGCTGACCGGGTTGAAGCAATGGCCGAAGTAGCGCAGATGGGTCAGCACCCGGATCGGTCCCGACGGTCGCTGGCCGGTTGCCTCCCGAACCCGTTCGCGAACCGCTTCGTCGAGGGGCACGCGGGGATCACCGAGGTAATCGGTGCGTCGCATCCACGCGAGCGCGGGCCGGCGTGCCGACCACAGCCAGAACCGGTCGAACACATGCTCGAGCTCGGCGAGGTCCAGATACATCATGAACAGCCGGTACCGGAACGCATGCGGCCGCGGCTCGCGCCGGTCGTGCGAGACGATGCCTTCGTAAAGGCAGCTCCTCACTTCAGCCGGCCCGGGCCAGAGCAATGCGTGCGCCGACCGGTGCCGGCGTGTCGTGCGCCAACCGCGTCGCCGCCCAGTGCTCGAGCTGGTCAGCGGCGCGATAGCCGCTGACGAGACCATCCTCGTGGAACCCCGCGCCCCAGTAGGCCCCGGCGTAGAACGTGCGGTTGACGCCGCTGATCTCGGCGTGACGTCGTTGCGACTGCACGGCCCGCGGCGTGTAGACCGGGTGCTCGTAGCGGAAGCTGCGCAGCACGCTCGCCGGGTCGACGTCGCCGCAGCGGTTCATCGTCACGAGGAAGCGCACCGGCGCCGGCAACGACATCAGCACGTTCATGTCGTAGGTGACGGCGACTGCGTTCTGCTGCCGTTCGAGCGCATGGTAGTTCCAGGCGGCGCGGGCAAGCGGCGCGCGCGGCAGCATCCGCACGTCGGTGTGCAGCAGCACCTCGTTGCTCTCGTACGGAAACGTCGCGAGCAGTTCCTGCTCGACCGGGGTGGGCTGCTCGAGCAGGCGCAGTGCCTGATCGGAATGGCAGGCGAACAGGACGGCATCGAACTGCTCGACTGTGCCGGTACCGGAACGGATGGTCACGCCGGACGACGTGCGGCGAACGCCGGTCACCGGAGTTTCGAGACGGATGCGATGCCGGAAGGGCGCGGTGAGGCCCGTCACGTAGCTGCGTGAGCCGCCGCGTACGGCCTGCCACTGCGGCCGGTCGTTGTAGCTGAGAAAGCCGTGACGGCGGAAGAAGTCGATGAAGAAGCGCGCCGGGAACGACAGCATCGCGGCCTCGCTCGCCGACCAGATCGCGCGCCCCATCGGCACGAGATACTGCTGGATCAGGCGCTGCGAGTAGCCGTGGCGCCGCAGGTAGTCGGCCAGGGTAAGGTGCGGATCCTCGTGGTCGAGGGTGCGCCGCGCCCGCGCATTGAAGCTCAGGATCTCGGTCAGCATGCGCAGGTACGAGGGGCGCAGCAGATTCCGGCGCTGGGCGAACAGGGTGTTGAGGGACGTACCGTTGTACTCGAAGCCGGTGCGCTCGCAGCGGAGCGAGAAGCTCATGTCGGAGCGCTGCGAGGGAATGTCGAGCTCGCGCAGCAGCTTGACGAAGTTCGGGTAGGTCCAGTCGTTGAACACGATGAAGCCGGTGTCGACCGCCCAGTGTCGGCCAGCTACCTCGACGTCCACCGTCGCGGTGTGACCGCCGACGTGGTTGCCGGCCTCGAACAGCGTCAGGTCGTGGTGCCGATGCAGCCGATGGGCCGCGCCCAGCCCGCCTATTCCCGTACCGATGATCGCAATGCGCATGTCGCTTGGGCCTTCGTTGTCTGACATGAGGGATTACGACCGCGCGCCGCGAGTGGATTCATGAATCCGATCTGTGCGCCGGGGCGTACGGTTCGCCATGGACAGCCTTCCCGTCATCGCAACGCTGGCCGTCGCTGTGGTCATGGTGACGCTGTGGGCGATCGGGCGAGCGACGCGCAACTACGGCCTGGTCGATCTCGGCTGGGCGGCCAACTTCGTGTTGCTCGCGGGTCTCATCGGTGCCCTCGGCGAGGGCTGGGGGCCGCGGCGCTGGCTCATCGCGAGCCTGTATGCATTGTGGAGCCTGCGGCTGACCCTGCATCTGGCACGCCGGATCGTCGGTCACCCTGAAGACGCCCGCTACGCCCGGCTGCGTTCGACGTGGGCCGGGCCGTCACTCGATCTGAAGTTCCTGCTGTTCTTCCTCGCGCAGGGTCTGCTGAACCTGCTGCTGGTCGTGCCGCTCGCCATCGCCGCACGCAACCCTTCACCCGGGTTTCACTGGCTCGAGCTCGCCGCGGCCGCGCTCTGGCTCGCAGCGCTGACCGGCGAGTCGCTGGCTGATCGTCAGCTCGCCGGGTTCAAGGCCACCGCGGGAAACGCGAAGCGGGTCTGTGACGTCGGCCTGTGGAGCTGGTCGCGCCATCCGAACTACTTCTTCGAGGCCACGATCTGGGTCGCGTACGCGACCTATGCGCTGGTCTCCCCCGGTGGAGCGGTGGCGCTGTTTGCCCCCGCTCTGATGATCTATCTGCTGCTGGAGGTGACTGGCGTGAAACCGACCGAACATCAGGCCGTGCTGTCGCGCGGCGAGGCCTATCGCGACTACCAGCGGCGGGTGTCGCGTTTCGTCCCGTGGCCGCCGGGTGCGCTGGCAGGCTCGGATCTCGCCATGCGGCTGCTGGCGACGGGACGCGTGCCGGATGCGCTCATCCGTCGTGGAATCCGCCGTCTGCTCGCGCAGCGTCTGGATGAAGAGGGCAGCGGCACGCTGGCGGAACAGCAGGCGCGGCACATGCGGTTCCTGCGCAGCCTTCGCACGAGCCCGCTCGCGATCCACACCCAGGCGGCGAACGAGCAGCATTACGAGGTGCCGGCCACGTTTTTCGAGAACGTGCTCGGACCGCGGCTCAAGTATTCGGGTGCGCTGTTCGAGCCGGCCGGACGCGACGCTCGCCGAAGCCGAAGAGGCCATGCTCGCCCTGAGCGTGCAACGCGCCGGCCTGCGCGATGGCGACGACATCCTGGAGCTGGGTTGTGGCTGGGGCTCGCTGACGCTGTACATGGCGCAACGTTTTCCCGGCAGTCGCATCACCGCCGTGTCGAACTCGCATTCGCAGCGGACGTTCATCCTCGCGCGCGCCGCGAACGCCGCGGGCTGCGCAATGTCGAGATCGTCACCTGCGACGTGAACGCGCTCGATTTCGCCGACGAGCGGCGCTTCGATCGCGTCGTCTCGGTCGAGATGTTCGAGCACATGCGCAACTACGAACAGCTGTTCGCGGGCATCGCGCGATGGCTTCGTCCCCGCGGCACGCTGTTCGTGCACATCTTCACGCACCTCCGGCATGCCTATCCGTTCGACGTGCGCGATTCGAGCGATTGGATGGCGCGGCACTTCTTCACCGGCGGCATCATGCCGAGCGATCGACCTGCTGCTGCATTTCCAGGGCGACGCTGCTGTTGCAGGATCACTGGCACGTGGACGGCACGCACTACCAGCGCACCGCCGAGGCTGGCTCGCGAACATGGACGGCAATCGGAACGCCATCGAGCCGATGCTGCGCGCAACCTACGGCGCGGAGAAGCCCGGCGCTGGTGGGAGTACTGGCGCGTGTTCTTCATGGCGTGCGCGGAGCTGTGGGGCTACGCCGACGGGCAGCGAATGGTTCGTCTCGCATTACCTTTTCGAGAGGCCTGACGCATGAGCATCTATCTGTGGCTGAACGCCGCCCTGTATGCGCTGTTCGCGGTGTGGTGCACGGTGAGCCCGGGGCGCACGGCGACGAACCTGGGTTACGAGTCGCTGACCGCGGGCGGCCGGTCGGAATACCTCGTCATCTACGGCGGACTGCAGCTTGGGTTCGCCGCGTTCTTCGCCATCCTCGCGCGCGGTGACGCATCGCTGCAGCGGCTCGGCGTGCTGTTCGCGCTGTGCCTCTACGTTCCGATCGTCGCGTACCGGGCAACGACCGTGGTGAAGTTCTGGCCGTTGCCGTCGATGACGCTGATGGTCGCGGCGCTCGAGGGGGTGCTGCTGGTCGCGGCGCTGGTGCTCTACCTGCGGTCCTGACCCGCGGCCGCGAGCACGACCAGCTTCAGCTGCGGCCAGGCGGCCGGTCGCAGCGTGAACTGGTGGAAGCTGCGTCGAGGTCCGCGTTCCGGCTGGAAGCTGCGCTCGCCACCTTCGCGGGCCAGCACTTCCTGCGCGTCCCACGCACGGCGGAAGTCGCCGCTCGCTGCGCGAAGGTCCTCGATCTGCGCGTCGCGAACGGCATCGTCGGGCGACGCCGCCGTATCGGCCCGGAATTCGGCGACGAGGCGGCGCGCGCGCGCCGGCCAGCCGACGATGAATCGGCGTGCGTCCGGCGCGAGGAACACATATTCGAGCAGGCCACTGGCCGGCTCCTCGTCGTGACGGTGGAGCCAGCCCCTGAAGAGCACCGCGGCCGCGTTGTTCCAGATCAGCGGGCTCCAGCTCGGGTCGAGCACGTAGGCCGGACCGCGCACCGCATTCACCAGCGGACGCAGCTCGTCGAGATTCCAGCGGGCAGCGCCCTGCGGGCTCGGGTCGCGCCGTGCGGCGAGCTGGAACAGATAGCGGCGTTCGGCGCGCGACAGGCGCAGGCCGCGCGCGATGGCGGCGAGACTCGCGACCGAGATCGCCGTGGTGCGCCCCTGCTCGATCCAGGCGATCCACGTCGGGCTGAGCCCGCACAGCAGAGCGACCTCTTCCCGGCGCAGCCCGGGCGCGCGTCGGCGCTGGCCCGGTGCGAGGCCGAAATCTCCGGGGCGCAGCTGATCGCGACGCGCCCGCAGGAACGCACCCAGCTGCCGACGCTGCGAAGCGGTTGCCATCCGGTACTAGGATAACCCGCGACTGGTACCCGGATAACACCGTGGCACTGTGTGGCCATGAAAACGCACGCCGAAGTCGTCCAGCAGCAATTCGATCCCCAGGCCGGGGCTTATCTCACGAGCGCCGTACACGCCCAGGGCGCCGATCTCGACACGGTTCGTGCGCTGCTCGCTACGCTGGCCGTGCCCGGTCGGGCGCTCGATCTCGGCACCGGGGCCGGTCATCTGGCGTTCGCGCTGGCCGAGCGATGTGCCCATGTCGTCGCCACCGATCCGTCCCCCGCCATGCTGGCCGTTGTCGATGCGGCCGCCGCCGGACGCGGCCTCGCTGGACGCTTGAGCACCTGCGCGTGTCCGGTCGAGCGGTTGCCCTTCACGGATGACGAGTTCGCACTCGTCGCATCGCGCTACAGCGCCCATCACTGGCCCGACCTCGCGCGCGGCCTCGATGAAATGCATCGCGTGGTCGCGCCGGGCGGGCGCTTCCTCGTCATCGACGTGCTGGGTGACGAGTCGCCGCTGGTCGACACTCACCTGCAGGCCATGGAACTGCTGCGTGACCCTGGACACGTGAGCAACCGGTCGAAGGGCGCCTGGCACCACGCGCTGACCGCAGCCGGCTTCACCATCGAACGCGCGCTGGTGTTTCCGTTGAGGCTCGAGTTCGCGAGCTGGTGCGCTCGCATGCGCGTCCCGCCTGCAACCATCGACGCAATCCGGCGATTGCAGCTGGGGGCTCCGACGCAGGTGGCCGAGGCGCTGGGATTCGAGCCGGACGGCAGCTTCACCGTCCGCACAGGCCTCTTCTGGGGCGTCGCCGGCGTCAGCCGGCAGCAGGTGGACGACCGGCCGTCCGCGCCTTGATGTGGACTTCCTGGCGCTGGTAGTCGATCACCAGGGTGTCCACCAGCCCGAGGATGTCCATGCCGATCAGGATGGTCGGCTCATCGTTCGCATCCCAGTGGCTGAAGATGTGCATGTCGCCGAAGGTGATGTGCGCGTTGTTGACGCGCAGCCCACCGAGCTCGATCGGAGAGACCGGTCGGCCCTCGCCCATCTGCGATTCGCCGGTTGCGCCGGTGATCACGTCGGGGGTGCCCTTGGTGCGTCGCCAGCGCCGGTCGAGCGCGTCCTGCAGCGCGAGATTGCCGATGCTGGCCTGTGCGCCCGTGTCGATGATCGCGCGCACGCGGACGTTCGCGACATGCGCCCGCACGACCAGCAGCTTCCCGGCGCCGCGGAGCAGCGGCAAGGCAGTGAAGCCGGCTTCGGCGCGGCGGTTCTTCGAGCGCGAGATATTGACGAAGTCGTGGCGGAAATCGATGTAGACGCGCTTGTCGCCGAGGCCCTCGGTGCCGAGCAACCCTTCGGCGCCGCCGAATGCGTCCGCCACGAGCGGCAGGGTGGTGTTGCCGACCTCGAGGTCGCCCACCGACATCGAGTCGACCTGCACCGTCGAGGCGATCGTCGAACCGGTCACGCCGCGCAGGATGACTTTCGGGGAACGTTCAGTGCTGAGGCCGAGCCGCTCGGCGACGCGCGGCACGACCGCCGAGTGCGTGGCACCGGAATCGAGCACCAGCCGGAACGGTCCGCGCTCGTTGATGTAGACCGGCACCCAGACCCGGCCGATGCGATCGCGAAGTGTCGGTGCGACAAAGCGCGGCTCCGGTGCCTGCACCACGACTTCCGACAACTCGTCGGGCGATGCGATCTGGGGGGACGCGTCCGACGAAGGCCACGCGACCGAGGCCGACAGCGACGCTGCAGCCGCAATGATCGTGTTCCTTACCCACCCCCGGTTCATGTCCCGAGGCTACTTCAACTGCGGGCCGAGGCAAGCGCCGGCCCTGCCGTTCACCAGGTCAGGTCGTCGGGGACGACGAAATCCTTGTACGGATCGTCTTCGGCGCTGACCGCGGCGGGCCGGTTGTGGTGGATGACCGCGCGCTCGACCCGGGCGCGGATCTCCTCGGCCGTTTCGGCCGGAACGAAGGCATAACGGCCTTCGTTGCGCACGATGGCCAGTGTGCCGGCGACCAGCTTCGCACGCAGCTCGGGCGTCACCGAGACGCGACGGATGTTCTTGCCGTCGACGAAGTTGTAGTAGTCATCGGTCTCGACGCGCGGCACGTGGTGCTGTTCGACCAGCTGCCTGATCTGCGCGAACTTCGCCTTGCGCTCGGCCTTTTCCTGCTTCCTGCGATTGAGCTCGGCGTCGCGCGCCGACTTCTCCGCTTCGGCCTTCCGCGCCGCCAGCTGCTGCGGTGAGGGCGGGGGCGGCTTGCGATCGCGCGGGGCGCGGAACTGCTGGCGATTCTTCTGTCGCTCGACGTCTTCGACCTGCTTCGCAGTGACGACGCCGGCCTTCAGGAGCTGGTCACGGAGGGACATCGAAAGATTTTACGCCAAGCGCCGCGCGGCGCGCCGATCTCGTTGGCGCGCCTGCGCAGGATTTGCCCGAACACCCGTCAGGCCTTGATGGCCTCGATCGAGATCAGCAGTTTCACGCCCATCCGGAAGCCGAGGCTCTTGCCATAATCGACCCCGAAGTCGCCGCGGTCGATCTCGGTCGAGGCGTCGGCGCCACAGACGTCCTTCTTCGTCATCGGGTTGCTGGCGCACTTGAACTGGTTGACCTTCAGTGTCACCGGCCGGGTGACGCCGTGCAGCGTCAGCTCGCCCTGCACCTCGGTCGGCGTGTCGCCGTTGAACTTCGCGAGCTTGCCCTTGAACGTCGCGGTCGGGAATTTCGCCGTATCGAAAATCTCGGCAGTGGTCGCGTGCTGGTTCAGCTGGTCGTGGCCGAAGTCGATGCTCTTCATGTCCATCTCGACTTCGACCGAGCCGGCCTTCGCCTCGCGGTCGTAGACGACCTTGCCCGTGGTCTTGTTGACCTTGCCGCGCCAGATCGACAGTCCGTTGAAATGGTCGGCTTCAAAGGCGGGAAACGTGTGGGCCGCATCGACGTTGTAGGTGACCGGTGCAGCGAGCGCGGCGCTGCCGATGATCGCGGCAAGGGTGGCGGCGAGGACACGCTTCATGGGGATCTCGTGAGGTATGGTTCGGGTGACGGACGATAGCGCAGAACGGGGAGACGGCGCGATGGCCCGACCGACGAGTGAACCGGCGGCGCTGCCGCCGCGGGCGGCCGAGCTGGTGGCCACGCTGCGCCTCCAGCCGCACCCGGAAGGCGGGCACTACCGCGAGATCTACCGCGCGGCCGATACGGTCCAGCCCGACGATGGGCGGCCGCGCCGCAGCGCTTTCACCAGCATCCACTTCCTGCTCGCAGCCGGCGAGTTCAGCGCCTGGCACCGCGTCGCATCGAGCGAGGCGTGGCACTGGTACGAGGGGCAGGAGCTCGAGCTCGTGGTCGCCCCGCCCGAGATGGATCGCATCGCCCGCGTCGTGCTCGGGCCCACGAAGGGCACCACGCGGCCGAGCTACACGCTGCCGCCCCACTGGTGGCAGGCGGCGCGTCCGCTCGGCGCCTATGCACTTTGCGGCTGCAACGTCGGGCCCGGTTTCGACTTCGCCGATTTCTCTTTCCTGCGCGATGAGTTGACGCTGCTCGCGCGGCTGCAGGCGCTCGATCCGGACGCCGCGCGCCTCGTCTAGCGTGCGCCCGCGATCAGCGCTTGCGCCGCCGCGACGCCCGATTCCCATGCGCCGATCAGCGTTCCGTAGTGGGCGCGCGAGCCGGCCTCGCCTGCGAACCGCAACCGGGGCGTCACCGGTTCCATCAGCGCCGCGCGTGCATCGGCCCGGCCCGGGCGCGCCACCGAGTACGACCCACCCGCGAAATGGTCGGCCTGCCATCCGGTGACGAGCTCCGCGCCGAGCGCGCGACCGAAACCGCTGCCGAACATGGCCGTGAGTTCGTCACGCGCGAAGGTCGCGAGGTTGCCGCTGGCCTCGAGCTCGCGCGACAGGTCGCCGCCGAAGAACGCCATGACCACCGGCTGCCGCGCCGCCCACAGCTGGTAGTGCGCGGTGCGCGACGTGTCGGCGCGGCCGATCGTGAACATCGGCTCGGGCGGCAGTGCCGCCGGATCGATTTGGAAGAACACCTTGTTGACCACGCCGAGGGGCAGGTCCTCGATCGCCTGGCGATGTGCGGGCGGCAACGGCGGAACGAAACGGATCGCGCCGCTGGCCAGCACGGCGGTCGGCACCGTGACGATGACGGCATCGAAGCGCTGTTCACCGACGTCGGTGCGCACGACCGCCTGTGACCGGCGGGTGTCGATGCCGACGACCCTCGTGCCGTAGCGGAAGCGCACCTGCGACGCCTGTGCATCGGCCTCGCGCGCGATGACGGAGCCGAGACCCTCTGGCACGGCGAAGTTCGGCCCGCCCTCGGCGTAGCGGTCGAGATCGACGGTCGAGATCTCGCCGCTCTCGGCGCCCACCGCCCACGTCATGATCGCGTCGAAGTGCGCGCGCTGGTCGTCCTGTGGCAGCACCTCGGTGAGCGCGACGTCGCGGTCGGCCGCCGCGGCCGCACTGATCGCATCGTAGTAGCGGTGCATGGCGCCGCCCCCAGGCCTCGATCGCCGCGTCGTCCGGGACGAGGCCCCCGATGCGTCCGCGCGGACCCCAGTCGGGCTCGCGCTCGTCGACCGTGAAGCCGTAGCCGCGCGCCATCGCGGTGAACGGGTTGTCGTGGGCAAAGTGCAGCCATGCGGCGCCCAGGTCGACCGGCACGCCGAGCGAGTGATCGGTGACGGCGCGGCCGCCCGGCCGATCGCGCGCCTCGATCACGGTGACTTCGAGACCGGCGGCGCGCAGCGCGCTGGCAGCGCCGAGACCCGCGGCGCCAGCGCCCACCACCGCCACCGTGCGCAGGGGATTCATCGAGTCCACAAGGGGCTGCTAGGATGCATGCGAATGAGGCGCCTCGAACACCTGCTGCAGAAGAACCGGGCCTGGGCCCAGGCGAAGGTCGAGTCGCAGCCTGACTTCTTCTCGCGGCTGGTCAATCAGCAATCGCCCCGATATCTGTGGATCGGCTGCGCCGACAGCCGCGTGCCCGCGAACGAGATCATGGATCTCGCGCCGGGCGAGGTGTTCGTCCATCGCAACGTCGCGAACCTCGTCATCCATACCGACCTCAACTGCCTGTCGGTCCTGCAGTACGCGGTCGACGTGCTGAAGGTCGAAGACATCATCGTCACCGGGCACTACGGCTGTGGCGGTGTCGCGGCGGCGTTGCGCGCGTCGCCACTCGGGCTGATCGACAACTGGCTGCGTCATATCCAGGACACGCGCGACCGCTATCCGCAGGTGCTGCACGAAGCGGGCGACAACGTCGTCGACCGGCTGTGCGAGGTCAACGTGCTCGAGCAGGCGCTGAACGTCTGTCGCACTACGGTGGTTCGTGATGCATGGAACCGCGGCCAGACGCTCGCGGTGAACGCGTGGATCTACTCGGTTGCCGACGGTCTCGTGCGCGATCTCGGCTTCTGCGTGACGGCCGAGAACGACAGCGTGCAGTCGTTCGACGCTGCGCTCGACCGGCTCTCGCCGGGCGCGAGCGGCCTAATTCGCCTGCGCTAGCCGCGCCGCGTCCGCGGCCAGCTCGCGCACCTGCGCGCCAGTCGCCGGCGTCCAGCAGCTCGCGCGGGGCCAGCCACGATCCGCCGACGCACAGCACGTTCGGCTGCGCCAGGAACTCGGCAGCGTTCTGCCGGCTGACGCCGCCGGTCGGACAGAACGCGACGTCCGGGAAACACCGCGTGCAGTGCCTTCAGCATGCCGACACCGCCCGCCTGCTGCGCCGGGAACAGCTTGCAGGTGCTGAAGCCCAGCGCTTTCGCGGCGAGCAGCTCCGAAGGCGTCATGATTCCCGGCAACAGCGGATAGGGCACCGTGGCGCTGGCGGCGGCCAGCGCCGCAGTGAGACCGGGTGAGACGCCGAACTGGGCGCCTGCATCAGCGGCCTGCGCGAACTGTTCGGCGCGCACCAGCGTGCCGACGCCGACGATCGCATCGGGCACGGCACGGCGCATCGCGGTGATGACGTCGAGCGCAACCGGCGAGCGCAGCGTCACTTCGAGTACGGAGAGGCCGCCGGCAACGAGTGCTTCGGCCAGCGGCGCAGCGTGTTCGACTCGCGTGACGGTGAGCACCGGGATCACGGGCGACCGGCGCAGCATCGCGCGCAACTGTTCGGCTTCACTCATGCGTTGCTGGTTCTCGCACCGGACTCGGCGTCGGTGGCGCGGGCGCGGAAGGTGCTGAAGAGCTCGCGCCCGACGCCGTGCGTGCGCTCGATCGCCGGGCTGAGTGGCGCGGGTTCGCGCGCGTTCCAGTCGGCCGCCGGTACCAGCGCTTCGAGCACGCCGTCGATGCCATCGACGCGCACCACGTCGCCATCGCGCAGGCGCGCGATCGGACCGCCGGCCACGCTTTCCGGCGACAGGTGGATGGCGGCAGGCACGGTGCCCGAAGCGCCCGACATGCGTCCGTCGGTGACGAGCGCGACGTGGAAGCCGCGCTTCTGCAGCACGCTGAGCGAGGGCGTCAGCTTGTGGAGCTCGGGCATGCCATTGGCGCGCGGGCCCTGGCCGCGCACGACGACCACGACGTCGCGCGACAGCGTGCCGGCCCTGAACGCCTCGATGACCTGCGACTGGTCGTCGAACACCATCGCGGGAGCTTCGACGACCTGGTGCTCGGGCTTCACCGCCGACACCTTGATGACCGCGCGGCCGAGGTTGCCGCTTCAGCAGGCGCAGCCCGCCGTTCGGGCTGAACGGATCGTCGATCGGTCGCAGCACCGTCGGTGTCGCCGCTGCGCTCGTCGACATCGCGCCACGCGAGCTTGCCGTCGTCGAGCCACGGCTCGCGCGTGTAGTCGTGCAGGCCATGACCCATCACCGTCGGGATGTCGGCATGCAGCAGGCCGCCGCGCAGCAGCTCGCGCGTCAGGAACGCGACGCCGCCGGCATCGTGGAAGTGGTTCACGTCGGCGGTGCCGTTCGGATAGATGCGGGCCAGCAATGGCACGCAGGCCGACAGGTCGTCGAAGTCGGTCCAGTTGATCACGATGCCGCCGGCGTGCGCCATGGCGACGAGATGGATCGTGTGGTTGGTCGAGCCACCGGTCGCGAGCAGGGCGACGATGGCGTTGACGATCGCGCGCTCGTCGATGATCTCGCCGATCGGCAGGTATTCGGAACCGAGTGCGGTGATGCGCGCCGCCCGCTGCGCGGCGGCTCGCGTCAGGGCGTCACGCAGCGGTGTGTACGGATTGATGAACGCGGCACCCGGCACGTGCAGGCCCATCAGCTCCATCATCATCTGGTTGCTGTTGGCCGTGCCGTAGAAGGTGCAGGTGCCCGCGTCGTGATAGCTGGCCGACTCGGCCTGCAGCAGCTCCTCACGCGTGGCCTTGCCTTCGGTGAAGAGGTTGCGGACCTTCGCCTTCTCCGGATTGGAGAGGCCGCTGGTCATCGGCCCGCCGGGCACGAAGACGGTGGGCAGATGACCGAACACCATGCTGCCGATGAAGAGGCCGGGCACGATCTTGTCGCAGATGCCGAGCATCAGCGCGGCGTCGAACATCGCATGCGAGAGCGCGACCGCGGTGCTCATCGCGATGACGTCGCGGCTGAACAGCGACAGCTCCATGCCCGGCGTGCCTTGGGTGACGCCGTCGCACATGGCGGGCACGCCGCCGGCGAACTGCGCGATGGCGCCGGCTTCGCGTGCCGCCTGCTTCAGCAGAGGCGGGAAGCCACCGTACGGCTGATGTGCCGACAGCATATCGTTGTAGGACGAAACGATTGCGAGGTTGGGCCACGGCTGGCGCTTCAGCGCCTCCTTGTCGGGGCCGCTGGCGGCGAAACCGTGCGCGAGATTCGTGCACGCATGGCGCGCGCGCGTGGTGCCGTCGTTGCGCGCGGCGCGGATGCGCTGCAGGTAATCGGCGCGCGATTCGCGACTGCGCTCGCGGATACGCTCGGTGATCTCACGGACGCGGGCATGCAACGGTGCGTCGATCATGCGGTCACGCTAGCGCACAGCCGTCGAACGTAGCAAGCTCGAAGCTGCCATGAAAACCGCCCTGACTCCCGAGCGTCCTGCCGGTGTGCGCGAGCGCCGTTTCGAGTCTTCCGCGGTGCTGGTCGCGACACTGTCCGACGAGATCGTGCAGACGTTGCGGTCGGCCATCGAGGCGCGTGGCATTGCGACACTGGTCGTCTCGGGCGGCAAGACACCAGTGCCGCTGTTCCGTGCCTTGCGGCAGGCCGACCTCGCGTGGAACCGGGTCATCGTGACGCTCGCCGACGAGCGCTGGGTCGAGGTGACCGACCCCGCGAGCAACGAAGGCCTGGTG
This sequence comes from uncultured Pseudomonadota bacterium, assembly GCA_963769065.1. Taxonomy (GTDB): domain Bacteria; phylum Pseudomonadota; class Gammaproteobacteria; order Steroidobacterales; family Steroidobacteraceae; genus ZC4RG30. The sequence continues at coordinate 88,369 of CAVYKG010000008.1, forward strand.
CGCCGCGAGCTGCTGCTCGGCCGTGCGGCCGATGCGAACTTCATCGGGCTGAAGAGCCTCGCGCCGACGGCGCAGCTCGCTGCGGCCGATGCGTGGCGCCGCCTGCAGGAGATGCCACGACCCTTCGACCTCGTGGTGCTGGGCATGGGCGATGATGGCCATACCGCGTCCCTGTTTCCGGGCTCACCTGGCATCGACGCTGCGCTCGACCCGGGCGCGCCGCCCGCCTGTGTCGCGATGAGCGCGCCCACCGCACCGAACGCGCGCCTGTCGCTGAATCTCGCTGCGCTGGTGCAGGCGAGGCTCGCCCTTCTGCACATCAGCGGCGCGGACAAGTGGGACGTGTACCGGAACGCGGCGGCCGCTGCTGCGCGTCCCGGGCCACTCGGTGGACCGCCGATCGCGGCGGTGCTTCGTTCAGGAATGCCCCGCCTGCAGGTCTGCTGGTCGCCCTGACGTCCCGCGCAGCCGCGCCACCAGCCGGCGCGTGCGGTGCTCGAGGCCGTCGAACAGCGTGTAGATCACCGGCACCACGAACAGCGACAGCGCGGTGGAGGCGAGCAGGCCACCGACCACCGCGGCGCCCATCGGCGCGCGGAACGCATTGTCGCCGTGCAGGCCGATCGTGATCGGCAGCATGCCTGCTGCCATCGCTATCGTCGTCATGACGATCGGGCGCACGCGCTTCGAGCAGGCATCGACGATCGCCTCGTGACGCGAGAGGCCGTGTTCGCGTCGCGCCATCACGATGTACTCGACCAGCAGGATCGAATTCTTCGTGACGATGCCCATGAGCGTCAGCAAGCCGATCATCGCGGGCAGCGACAGGTCCATGTTCAGGAACCAGAGGAACAGGAACGCGCCGCCCGCCGACGGAGGCAGGGCGGAGAGGATGGTGATCGGCTGCACCACGTCGTGGAACAGCAGCACCAGCAGCGCGTAGATGCAGAACACGCCGATCAGCATCGCGAGCAGGAAGCCGGACACGATGTTGCCGAGGATCTCCGCCTCACCCGACTGCACCGGGCGCACGCCGGCCGGAAGGTTCTTCATTGCCGGCAGGTCGTTGAGAATCTTCACCGCCTCGCCGAGCGGGACGTTGCCGCGATCGGCCGTGATCGTGATGTTGCGGCTGCGGTCGTAGCGGGTGATGGTTGCGGGGCCGGCGCCGAAGGAGATGTCGGCGACGTTCATCAGCGGCACCGGCCCGCCACGCGCAGGCACGGGCAGCAGCCGGATCTGGCCGAGGTCGGCCCGCGCCCCGTCGTTCAGCCGCACGCGGATCGGAATCTGCCGGTCGGGCAGGTTCATCTTCGCGAGGTTGATCGTCACGTCGCCGCTGGTCGCGATGCGCGTGACCTGGCTGATGGTGGCGGTCGACACGCCGAGCTCGGCAGCGCGGGCGGGCGACGGCCGGATGACGAGCTCGGGCTGCAGCAGGCTCGCGCTGGTCGTGACCGCGCTGAAGCCCTGGACCTGACGCAGCTGGCGCTCGATCTCGCCCGCGGCGGTGGTCAGGAGGTTCGAGTCGTCGCCGGTCAGCTCGACCTGCAGATTGTTGCCGCCGCCGAAGCCGCCGCCACCGCCGCCGACACGGGCGCCGGGCACGAGGCGCAGCTCGGCGTTGATGCGCTGGACCATCTCCTGCTGCGTGTACTGCCGCTCCTTCCGGTCGACCAGCGAGATGTAGAGCGTCGCGCGCAGCGGATTGATGACCGTGTACACGCGCGCGACTTCCGGAAACTTCTGGCGCAGCCGGAGCCGCATCGACTCGACCACGTCGCGCGTGTCCTCGATGCGCGAGCCGGGCGGCACGCTGATCGCGGTCTGCACGTAGCTGAAATCTTCCGGCGGCTGGAACCCGCGCGGCAGGTTCACACCGACCCAGAACGTCGCGAGCATCGCCACGGTCGACAGGGCGATCGTCCAGCGGCGGTGCGCGAGGCACCACTGCACCTTGCCGAGGTACCAGCCCTTGAAGCGGCCGATCTCGTCGTGCGCCTCGTCGACCTTCATGAAACGCGAGGCCATCATCGGCGTCAGCGTTCGCGCGACCAGCAGCGAGAACAGCACCGCGACCGCGGCGGTGAAGCCGAACGGCTTGAAGAACTCGCCCGGAATGCCCTCCATGAAGGCGACCGGGATGAACACCGCGCACAGTGTCAGCGAGGTCGCGACGACCGCGAGCCCGATTTCGATCGCAGCGTCGGTGGCCGCCTGCATCGGGCTCTTGCCCATGCGCAGGTGGCGGACCATGTTCTCTACTTCGACGATCGCGTCGTCGACCAGCATGCCGACGACCAGCGACAGCGCCAGCATGGTCAGCGTGTTCATCGAGAAGCCGAACAGGTGCAGCGCCCAGAACGTCGGGATTACCGCGAGCGGCAGAGCGGTGGCCGAGATCAGCGTCGCGCGGATGTCGCGCAGGAAGAACCAGACGACGATGATCGCGAGGATGGCGCCCTCGATCAGCATGATCATCGACTGGTGGAAGTTGTCGCGGATGACGCGGTCCTGGACGTTGTCGATCTCGGTGATGTGGATGTTCGGGTAGGTTTCCTGCAGCTTCTCCACCGCATCGCGCGCACCGTCCGCCACCTTGGTGGCGCCTTCGCCCCACGCACGCATGACCATGAAGCCGATGACCGGCTTGCCGTCGAGCAGCGCGATCTGCCTCACGTCGGCCGCCTGGTCGCGCACGTCGGCGATCTGGTCGAGACGCACGTTGAGCCCGGTACCGAGCGCGATCGGCAGCGCCGCGAGCTCGGCGATCGAGGTGATGGTGCCGAGCGTGCGCACGCTCTGCTGCTGCGAGCCGATGCGGGCCTCGCCACCCGGCAGCTCGACCTGCGTGCGGCTCAGCTGGGTCGATACGTCGGCGGCGGTGACGCCGAGCGAAGCCATGCGGTCGGGATCGAGATCGACCCGGACCTCGCGCGTGACGCCACCGATGCGGGTGACGGTGCCGACGCCATCGACGCCGCTGATCGCACGCATGACGTTCAGGTCGACGAACCACGACAGCTCGGTGTCGGTCATGTTGTCGGCAGCGACGGCGAACGTCATGACCGGGTTGGCGGCGGTGGTGGCGCGCTGGATGACCGGCTCGGTCGCGTCGGGCGGCATGTCGGGGCGGATGCGCGCGATGGCGTCACGCACGTCGTCGAGCGCCTGCGACATGTCGTGGCCGAACTGGAACTCGATGTTGGTCTGCGAGCTGCCGGTGTTCACGGTCGAGGTGACGTGCTCGATGCCGACGATGGTCGACACCGCGTCCTCGATCTTGCGCGTGACTTCCGTTTCCATCTGCGACGGCGGCACGCCCGCATAGGCGACGCTGACGGTCACGAACGGGAAACTGATGTCGGGCTGGTTCTGCACCCCGAGCTTCGGGAAGCTCAGCAGGCCCCCGACCACGAGGGCCAGGAACATCATGACCACCGGGACGGGGTTGCGGATGCTCCAGGTGACGAAATTCATTTCGCCTCTCCGGCATCGACCGTGGCGGGCGCCGTCGGCGCGGCGGCCTGCGCGACCGTGACGGTATCGCCGTCTTTCAGGAAGCCGGCGCCCTTGACCGCGACCTTCTCACCGGCCTGGACGCCGGACACCAGTTCCATGTCGTCACCGCGCACGTTGCCCGTCTGGACGAGCCGGCGCTCGACCTTGTCGCCTTCGCCGAGCACGAACACGTAGCTGTAGCCGTCCTGCATGACGACGCTTGGCGCGGGGACCAGCATCGCCTCGCCGGTGCCGACGTCGATCGAGCCGCGGGCGAACATGCCGGGGCGCGCGTTGCCGCTGTGGATGTCGACGTAGACGAGCGCGGTGCGATTGCTCAGCGACACCGTCGGCGCCACGGCCCGCACCTGGCCTTCGATGCGAGTGCCGTCGGCACCGGTGAGGCTCGCGGCCTGGCCCGACTTGATGCGGCCGACCAGCGCTTCGGGCACTTCGGCACGCCACTCGACGCGCTTCTGGCGCAGCAGCCGCAGCATTTCCGTGCCGGCCTGCGCGATCTGGCCGACGCTCACCGTGCGGGAGCTGACGACGCCGTCGTCGGGCGACGTGACGCTGGTGTAGCGCAGCCGCAGCTCGGCGGTGCGCAGGTCGGAACTCGCGGTGTCGACACGGGCCTGCGCCGCGATCTGCTCGGCACGCAGCCGGTCGAGGTCGGCCTCGGACAGCGCGCCGGAGGACTGGATCGTCTCGCCCCGCTTCAGCGACGCCGACGCATTCAGCGCATCGGCCTCGGCACTGCGCACCGCGGCCCGCCGCGACGCGACCTCGGCCTGCAGCAGGTCGGACGACAGGCGCACCAGCACCTGCCCCTGCTTCACGTTGTCGCCAACGTCGACGAGCACCGCCGACACGCGATAGCCGCCGACCTCGGGACCGATGACCACTTCCTGCCACGGATGAATCGACCCGGTGGCGAGCACCGAGCGGGTGATCGTTTCGTTGCGCACCGGCTCGACGGTGACCGTCATTGCGGCGGCGGCACTGCTGTTGCCGGCCTGACCCTGGGAGGCCGCGCCGGCCCCACGCCGTCCGCAGCCGGCGGCAGCCAGGCATGCGATGGCGACGAGCGCCACGATCGAGGCACCAGTGATCGGGCCGCGGGTCTGAACTTTGTCAGCCTTGCGCGGTCGCACAGGGATTGAGAGGCGCATCGCGGCGAGACCCGTTGTCGTTGTGAATATCAGGAGGCTGATATAGTATCAGGCTCCTGATGATTCGCAAGTAACGCGCCACCGATGCATCGCGCTCCGGAAGAACAGATCGGTTTCCTGCTCAAACGACTGATGCACGTGTTCCGCCACGTGCTCGAGGCGCGGCTGCGTGGCAGCTCCAGCCTGTCGTTCGCCCATTTCGTCACGCTCGACCAGATCAGCGAGGAGCCGGGCATTGCCGGCGCCCAGCTGGCGCGGCGGCTGCTGGTCACCGCCCAGACCATGACCGACCTGCTCAAGCGCCTGGAACGTGAAGGCAACATCGAGCGGCGTTCCGATCCGAACAACCGGCGCGCCGATCGCTGGTACATCCGCGAGGAAGGGCTGGAGCGCCTGCGCTCGTCGCGGTCCGCTGGCGTCCCCGTCATGACGCAGATGCTGTCGCTGCTCGAGCCGGGCGAGGTCGCCGACCTGCGCGGGTATCTAGAGCGGTGCGTCAAGGGACTGGAGTCGGCCAATCGGCGGGACGAGGCGGTCGCGCCGTCGGCCCGCGCCGCAGCGCCGGAAGCGCGCAAGGCGAAGCGCCCGAGGGCGCGCGCCGCCACCGCGCGCCGCGAACCGGCGCGCCGGCGCACCACCCCGGCCGCTCCCGCCGCACGCCGGCGCTGATCGCCGGTCCAGTGCCGCACGTCGAGTCGCTGCACGTCTACCCGGTCAAGTCCTGCGCGGGGTTCGGGGCGGCCTCGGTCGAGATCGCGGCCAACGGGTTCGCGCACGACCGCGAGTGGGTGCTGGTCGACCCACGCGACCACTTTCTGACGCAGCGCGATGCGCCGCGGCTCGCGCTGGTGCGCACGCAGGTCATGGCCGAACATCTCGAACTGACGGCACCCGGTGCGGGGACACTGCGCGTTCCGCTGCAGCACGAGGGCGGGCGGCGCGTCGTCGCCGTGTGGGGCGCGCGCTGTCCCGCGTTCGATGCGGGCCAAGCCGTCGCGGAGTGGTTCAGCGGGTTTCTCGGGCGCGCCGTGCGGCTGATGCGCTTCGATCCGAGCCACGTGCGCGCGAGCGATGCGAAATATACCGGCGAGGTCGTCGCGCCCAACTTCTTCACCGACGGGTTCCCGATCCTCGTGCTGTCGCGCGCCTCGATCGCCGATCTGTCGCGCCGCGTCGGCCGGCCGCTGCCGCCCGAGCGGTTCCGCGCCAACCTGCTGCTGGGCGGACTCGAGCCCTACGCCGAGGACGACATCCGCGAGATCGACCTCGGTGAGGTGACGCTGCGCCTGGTCAAGCCGTGTACGCGCTGCGTGATCACGACCACCGACCAGGCGACCGGCGAGCGCGACGGCGACGAGCCGCTCGCGACGCTGAAGGGTTACCGGTTCGATCGCGCGCTGCGTGGCGTCGTGTTCGGCATGAACGCGGTCATCGTGCGCGGGCACGGACACCGCGTCACGGCTGGGCAGGCGATCAACATTCGCTAGAATCGCGTCCATGATCGAACGCAACATCGAACGAGCCCTGTTCGCGAGCCGCTGGCTGCTCGCGCCCGTCTATCTGGGCCTGTCGCTCGCGCTGGTGGTGCTGGCGGTCAAGTTCTTTCAGGAGCTGTACCACACCTTCTCGCACATCATGCAGTTCAGCGAGGCCGACGTCGTGCTGTCGCTGCTGGCCCTGGTCGACCTGTCGCTGGTCGGCAGCCTGATCGTGATGGTGATGTTCTCGGGCTACGAGAACTTCGTGTCCAAGATCGATATGGAAGGCGAGAGCGACAAGCTCGGCTGGCTCGGCAAGCTCGACGCCGGCACGCTCAAGCTGAAGGTCGCCGCCTCGATCGTGGCGATCTCCTCGATCCACCTGCTGCGCAAGTTCATGGAAGTGGAATCGATCTATGAAAAGTCGGGCGACCAGGCGAGCCAGCAGCTGATGTGGTTCGTCGTCATCCACCTGACGTTCGTCGTGTCGGCGGTGTTGCTTGGTGTGCTCGACCGCATGTCGGCGAAGTCGCACGACTGATCGGCGTCGCGTTCTGTGATCGCGCTCAAATCGTGGGTGGGACCAATTGAGTGAGAATCGGTCGCGTGAAGAAGCCCATCGCCCGTCCGGCCGATCCGCTGGAAGAAACCGTCGAGAATCCCGACCTGCCGCCGATCGCCGCAGGCGCGCCCCCCGCGTTGCGCCGTCGCGGCGCGCGCTCGTCGACGCCGCGCCTGCGGCTGACGATCGCGCTCTGCATGGTCGTCGTCGCGGTGGCGGCGCTGATCCGCCACGTCGGCGCCTGACGCCGCGTCAGCGGGCGGCTGGCGGCGCGTCGTTCATGACGCTGCCGCGTCCCACGAGCCACAGCAGCACGCCCATCGCAGCGAACGGGATCAGCGGCAGCAGGTCCGCGTAGGGCCCTTCATAGAACGGGTTGTTCGCCGTCGACCAGCGCTGGAGCGCCGCGTCGAGGTCGCCGAGCACACCGGCCAGGAACGCGATGACGATGCCGGCGATGGCGCCGCCGGCGATGTAGCCCGACGCGAGCAGCACGCCCGGGCCCCGGTCGGTCTGCGCGACGAAGGCCGTCTCGTCGAGGCCGCGGTGCTCGGGCTGCGTGCGCAGGCGCCGGTCGGTCAGCCAGCGGATGAAGCCGCCGACGAAGATCGGGGCGGAGGTCGCGATCGGCAGATACACGCCGACGGCGAACGCGAGCGAGGGCACGCCCGCGAGCTCCATCATGATGGCGATCATCGCGCCGAACACCACGAGCTCCCACGGCAGCTCGCGGTCGAGGATGCCCTTGATGATGTACGAGACCAGCGTTGCCTTCGGGGCGTCGAACTTGCGCACCGTGGTGCCGTCGGGGCGGGTGTTGTGCACGCCGTTGATGCCCGGGTCGACCAGCCACACCGCGCGGCCGGACTCGTCGACGAAGTATTTGCCGGCCGGGCCGCCATCGAGGCCGGTCTTGTGCCAGACGCGGTAGCTGCCGCCATCGTCCCGCGCCTGCGGCCCGACCAGCGACTCGCGCTTCTCGCCCAGTGCCGCGACGTCGGTGCGCAGGCCTGCCGGCGCGACTTCCGCGATCGGCACGTAGACCGTCGCGTTCTCGTTGAGCTTCAGCAGGATCGGGCCCATCAGCAGCGCCGAGGCGAACGCGCCGATCAGGATCGAGATCTGCTGCAGCCGCGGCGTCGCGCCGACCAGGAAGCCGGTCTTCAGGTCCTGCGAGGTGGTGCCGCCGTTCGACGAGGCGATGCAGACGATGCCGCCCACCGACAGCGCGGTGACGTACCACGTGCCGCCGGTCCAGCCGACCATCAGGAACACGAGGCAGGTGAGCATCAGGGTCGCGATGGTCATGCCGGAGATGGGGTTGGACGACGAGCCGATCTCGCCGGTGAGCCGCGACGACACGGTGACGAACAGCAAGCCGAGCAGCACGATGAGGAGCGCGCCGACGAGGTTCATGTGCAGCGACGGCGCGATCATGATCAGGCCCAGCAGCACCAGCACGCCGATGCCGACCAGCTTGATGGGCAGGTCCTGCTCGGTGCGGGCCGCGCCGCCGGTGCCGCGACGGGCTGCGGCGATGTCGGCGATGCCGTGCCGCACGCTGTTCACGATCAGCGGCAGCGCGCGGATGAGGCTGATGATGCCGCCGGCTGCGACCGCGCCCGCGCCGATGTACAGGATGTAGTCGTTGCGCACGTCGCCCGGCGACATCTCGCCGATGGGCTTCGTGCCCGGCGCGACGATCTCGGTGAGGTGCGACCCGAAGAAGAGGATGAGCGGGATCAGCATCAGGTATGACAGCACGCCGCCGGCGAACATCATGCCGGCGATGCGCGGGCCGATGATGTAGCCGACCCCCACCATTTCGGGCGAGATGTCGGCTGCGATCGAGCCGCCCTTCAGCGGCGCGCCGAAAGTCATGCCCGGCACGTCGCGCCAGCCCTTCAGCGCGACCATCAGCGTCTTGTAGGCGAGGCCGATGCCGAAGCCGGTGAAGATGGTGCGGGCACTGATGCCACGGCGGCCGCCGTCGCTGGCCAGCGGGTCGGCGGCATCGACCGATGCCTGCGATGCCCCGGCCTTCAGCACCTCGGCGCACGCTGTGCCTTCCGGGTACTTCAGGATGCCGTGCTGGTTGACGATCAGCGCCCGCCGCAGCGGGATCATCATCAGGATGCCGAGCAGGCCGCCGAGCACCGCGACCAGCAGCACGCGCGTCAGCTCGAGATCGAAGCCGAGGATCAGGATGGCCGGCATCGTGACGCCGACACCGAACGCGATCGACTCGCCGGCCGAGCCGGTGGTCTGCACGATGTTGTTCTCGAGGATGCTCGCGTCGCGCACGCGGAACTTCGACAGCAGGCGGAAGAGGGCGATCGAGATCACCGCAACCGGAATGGATGCGCTGACAGTGAGGCCGACCTTCAGCACGAGGTACAGCGAGGACGCGCCGAAGATGATGCCGAGCACCGCGCCGACCAGCACGGCGCGAACGGTCATCTCGGGGAGTTGTGTGCCCGGGGCGATGTAGGGGCGGGACGGCAGGGGTTCGAGCTCGGCCATGGATCGCTCCGGATCAGGACTTCGGGTGACGGTCTTCGAGCAGCAGGGCGCGCAGCGCCGCGAGCAGCGGCTGCGGCTGGCTGACCGGCAGATGGTGGTAGCCGCACGGCAGGACCACCGCCGGGCGCGTGGCGCCGGTGGCGCGCAGCAGATGGTCGGCGCGCGCTGCGTTGACGACGCGGCTCAGTTCGCCGTAGACGAGATCGACCGGTGTCCGCAGGCCACCGAGAGCCGCCGCATCGTCGCGAGGCCCTTCGGCGCCGGCGCCGAAGAGGCGCGTGATCTGATCGTCGAACTTCCAGACCCACGAATCGCCTTCGCGCGTGACCGAGGCGCGGGCCATGTGCCGCAGCGCCGGTTCGGGGCAGGGCTCATCGGGTCGCAGCACGAAACGCGCGAGGATGTCGGCCTCGCTCGCGTAGCGGTTCTTCGGCCGCCAGCCGCGGTCGAACGCACCCATGGGGTCGTCGGGCGTGACCAGCCGCGAGTCGACGATGATGGCGCGACGGATGAGGTCGGGGTGCGCGTGGCACGCATGCAGCAGCGCGCGGCCGCCGAAGCTGTGGCCGACGGCGACGCAGCCCTCGATGCCGGCGTGGCGGACGATGGCTGCGATCTCGGCCACGAAGCCGGGTGCGGTGTACGTGTCGCGCGCGCCGCTCTCGCCCATGCCGCCGAAGTCGAGCGCGATGACGCGATGATGTTCGGCGAGCCACGGTGCGATGAAGTCCCACCAGTGCGCGTGGGCAAGGAACCCGTGCAGCAGCAGCACGGGTGGCGCATGGCGCGGCCCGTCCCACTCGAGGTAATGCAGCCGCACGCCCGGGCCGTCGAACTGGCGCGACTGTCCGGGGCGGGCGACCGAGCGCGCGATGAACTCATCGAAAACGCCCGCGGGCGCGGCATCGACGGGGGGCGTTCCGACTGCTGACATGGAGCTCCGGCAGAATTGACAGCGAACTGCCGCGACGGGTTAAGTGCCGCGATGTCGTACCGGATTCTGCCACTGTTCGCTGCGGCCGCGCTCGGAGTCGCGGGCGCCGGTTCCGCCGCAGCGGTCCACGCGCAGATCGTGCCCACGCCGCGCGCGGCGCCGCTCGCCGTCACGCCGGCGAGTCGCCCGTTCCTCGGCGCGGCCAGCACGGCGCAGCCCCTCGATCTGGCCTCGCGCGGTTACGTCGAGAACGAGTTCGTCGTCAGCGGCACGGCGAATGCCTACGACTGGAATGCCGCCGGCGCGGGAGTGGTTGCGCGTGGCATGCCGGTGCCGTACGCAACCCGCCTGCTCGTGCGCCAGCCCGCACCCGGACGACGCTTCAGCGGCCTGGTCGTGCTCGAGCTGCTCGACCCGACGCCGCTGCACGACACCTCGCCCGTCTTCAGCCTCGCGCAGGAAGAGCTGCTGCGCGCCGGGCACGTGTGGGTCGGGGTCACGGTAAAGCCGGTCGCGATCGCCGCGCTGCAGACCGTCGACGCGGGACGCTACGGCAAGCTGTCGTTCGCTTACCCGCAGTCACCCGAGTGCCGGCCCGCAGCACCGCTGCCCGGCGTGCCGGGCAGCGACAGCAACGTGCTCGCGGCGCCGGGTAGCGAGAACGGGCTCGCGTACGACGCGATCGCGCAGGCCGGCGCGCTGCTGCGCAGTGGCAGCCGCGAGAATCCGCTGGTCGCACTCGAACCGCGCCGCATCGTCGCGGCCGGTTTCGGTGAAGCGGCGGGGATGCTCGTGACTTTCCTCAATGCGCGCGCGACGACGCTGCGACTCGGCGATGGCTCGCCGATCTTCGATGCCTACCTGCCGATCGCGGGCGGCATCGTCGAAGCGCCGATCAACCAGTGTGCCGCCCCGCTCGCGGCCGACGATGCGCGGCGGCAGATCGGTCCGCGTGACGCTGCGGTGTTCAACGTGATGACGCAGACCGAAGTCCCGCGCGCGCTCCCGCAGCGGCGCGCGGACAGCGACGATCCGAAAGACTTCTATCGGCTGTACGAGGTCGCGGGCGCGGCACACTCGGCCCCGACCGGCAGCGCGCGGCCCGGCCTGCGCGATCTGGGGCTGCTTGGTGTCAGCGGTTCGATGGACGATCCGTGCGAGGAGCCGCAAGCCGATTTCCCGCTCGGGCTCGCCGTCAACGGTGTCGTCGCGCAGATCGAGCAGTGGCTGTTCAAGGGCACGCTGCCATCGAAGGCTGCGCGGCTGTCGGTCGACGATGACGGGCAGGTGGCACGCGATGCCTCGGGGAACGCGATCGGCGGCCTGCGGTTGCCGGTGATCGAGCTGCCCTACGCAACCTACTCGGCGCGCAGCACGCCGCGACGGTCCGACGATGCCGGCAATGTCTGGCGCTGCAGCCTGACGGGTCACCTGCGCCGGTTCGACAGCGCCGAGATGAAGCAGCGCTATGGCAGCCGCACCGAGTATCTGCGGCGCTTCAACGCCGCCGTCGACCAGGCGGTGGCCGACCGGGTGCTGGTCGCGGCCGACGCGGCGGCCCTGAAGGCGTCGCAGGCGCGCGTGGCGCCGATGTTCTAGCGTCGAGCTAGAACGGGCCGTTCGGATTCGACGACGATTCCGGCAGGCTCTGGATCACGTCCCAGTGCTCGACGACCTTGCCCTTCCGCACCCGGAACAGGTCGACGACGGCCTCCCCGTGCGGCGAGAAGCCGCCCTTGCCGTGCAGGTGGAGCACGACGAAATCGCCTTCGGCGATCACGCGCTTGACGTCGTAGGTGTGGTTCGGAAAGTCGCGCTTGAACTGGCGCGCGAACGCGGCCACGCCTTCGAAGCCATCCTGCGCGTACGGGCTGTGCTGCTTGTACGGGTCGCCCATGAACGGGCGCGCGGCCTCCGGATCCTTCTCGCCGATCATCTTCGCGTAGAACGCGAGCACGAGCCGCTTGTTGCGCTCGAGGCGCGCCTGCTCGCGGGCCAGCGCATCGACCGGAGCGCGTGCGGCGACGGCCTTGCGCGGAGCCGCCTTCTTCTTCTGCTTCCGCTTCGCGGCCACGTCGTTCCCCTCGGTGGTTCGAACGCGCTTGAATAGACCAGAGTCGGGGTTACCATTCAACCGGGCTAACAGGAAGAGGCACGGGAATGCCCCGCAACGAACCACCCGCGATCGATCCGGCTCGCCGCCGCCTGCTGCAATGGCTGGCCTCGAGCCCGCTGCTGGCCGCAGGCGCATCGGCCTTCGGCGCAGAGGCACTGACGACGCCCGCCACGCCCGATGCGGCGGTGCTGCCGCCGGGCGAGCTGCTCGACGTCTTCGATTTCGAAGCGGCGGCGAAACGCATCGTGCCGCCGGCTCACTGGGGCTACCTGATGAGCGGCGTGGACGGCGACGCGACGCTGCGCGCGAACAGCGAGGCGTACACGCGCTGGCAGCTGAAGGCCCGCCGTTTCATCGACGTCAGTACCATGTCGCTCGAGACGACCGTGCTCGGCACGAAGATGGCTTCGCCGATCTACATGTGCCCGATCGGCAGCCTGCGCGCGATGCACCTGGATGCGGAAGGTGCAGTGGCCCGTGCGGCGAAGACGCGCGACCAGATGCTGATCCTGTCGACGCAGGCGTCCACGTCGATCGAGGAGGCGACCGCCGCCCGCGGCGCGCCGCTGTGGTTCCAGCTCTACACGACAGCCAGGTTCGAAGGCGCCGCGCATCTCGTTCGGCGTGCCGAAGCGGCCGGTTGTCCGGTGGTCGCCGTCACGGTCGATACGCCGGGCGGTCGCAACACGGTCACCGCGAGCCGGCTGCGACGCGACGACCAGCGTCCGTGCCGCGCATGCCACGTCGTCAACGATCGTGGCAATCCCGTCGCTCCGCTGGTGCCGAAGCCGATGTTCCAGGGCATGGAGGCGGGCATCGGGCTCGTGTCGTCGTCGCTGCAGTGGGACTTCATCAAACGTCTGAAGGACGTGACGAAGATGAAGGTCGTCATCAAGGGCATCGAGGCCGAGGAAGACGCCGAGCTCGCGGTGAAGAGCGGAGCGGACGGCATCATGGTCTCGAACCATGGCGGCCGGGCGCTCGAAAGCGGGCGCGGCACCATCGAGTCGCTGCCCGGCGTGGTCAAGGGCGCGCGCGGCAGGATTCCGGTGTTCGTCGACGGCGGCGTGCGACGCGGCACCGACGCCTACAAGGCGCTGGCGCTCGGCGCGAGCGCGGTGGGCATCGGCCGCCCCTACGTGTGGGGTCTGGCGGCGCACGGCCAGTCCGGCGTGGAACGCGTGCTGCAGATCCTGAATACGGAGCTCAGGCTCGCGATGGTGGGCTGCGGCGCACGGTCGATCCGCGAGATCGCGCCTGGGTCGCTGATCGATACGGGCGTCGTTCGGCGGGGCTGATCAGGTCTCGCGCAAGCTGAGCTGGGCCGGTTCCGCGTCGAGCCCTTCGGCGCCGCGCCGCGCGATCGCCATCCACTCCGCGAGCCCCGGCTGCACCGCGCGGCGTGGGGACGGGCGGCCCGGGCGCATGCCGGCTTCGCCAACGAAGACCACGCCGCAGTCGAGCGGAATCTCCTCGAGCGTCGCGAGCCCCTCGGGCAGCACGTAGTAGAACTCGCTCGAGAGCGACTGGTACGCGACGCGCTTGCCCGTGTCTGCGAGCTCGCCGAGCAGGTCCGCGCGCCGGACCTTGATCTCATGGATGGCCGGGCAGGTGTACGCGGCGACGTTGGTGACCCGCAGCGAATAGACGTCGGGGCGGCAGCCGCGCCAGGTGTCATCGACGCGCCCGCGCAGCGGCAGGCCGCGATACACCAGCCGTCCGGCTGCGGCGAGCCAGGCCGCGGTGCGCTGGACGAGCGCCTCGTGCGCGTCGAACGCGCCACGGTTGCGCGCGAGGTCCTCCGCCAGCGCGGCGATGCCGGCGGCGGTGACGTGAATGGTTTCCAGCCCGCCTGCGCGTTCGACGCGTTCGACCAGCCCGGCCGCGAGCAGGTCGATCTCGAGCGCGTCGTGGCAGGGCCAGCCGGCGGAGCGGTGATAGTCGCGCAGCCGGCGTCGATGCAGGCGGGAACGGAGCATGAGGTGATTAGACTACGCGCGGCGCGACTGTAGTCACGGGGGTTCGATGAATCAGGTCGTTCGTTTTGCCCTGCTTGGATTCGTGGGCGTCGCGCTCGCGGCCGCAGTGCCGCCACCGCAGCGCTGGCTCGGTGCGCGCGAGAAGGGCCTCGTCACCGATGGTGTCGTGCACGCGTTTCCGCTGCCCAACGAGCGCAGCGGCCCGACCACGATCTCCGTCGCCGCCGACGGGCGGGTCTGGTTCACCGAGAGCAGCGGTAACCGCATCGGCCGCATCGAGCCCGACGGCACCGGCCTGCGCGAGTTCCCGCTGCCGAACCCGGGCAGCTCGCCGCGCATCATCGCGATCGGTTCGGACGGCAACGCCTGGTTCTCCGAGCACGACGGCAATCGCATCGGCCGCATGACGCCGGACGGCACGCTGACGGAGTTTCCGATCCCGACGCCGGGCAGTCAGCCGCGTGCGATCGCGCTCGGGGCCGACGGCAACATCTGGTTCGGCGAATTCGCGGCGGGGAAGATCGGGCGCATCACGCCGCAGGGCGCGATCACCGAGTTCGACCTGCCGACGCCGGACAGTGGCCCGCGTGCGCTGGCTGCGGGGCCGGACGGCAACATCTGGTTCTCGGAGTTCCGCGCCGGCAAGGTGGGTCGCATCACGCCGCAGGGCAAGATCACCGAGTTCGCGCTGCCGCGGCCGAACTCGGGGCCGGGCGACATCACCGCGGGCGCCGATGGAGCGATGTGGTTCGTGGAGCTGTCGGGCGGCATGGACGGTCAGCAGACCGACGGCAACCGGGTGGGCCGGATCGACCTGCGCGGTCGCGTCACCGAATTCGCCATGCCGGAAGGGCGCACGTCGGCAGTCAATCTCGCCGTCGGGCCGGACGGCAATGTCTGGTACACGCGCGGAGGTCTGCTGGGGCGCGTGACGCCCCGGGGCGAGATCACCGAGGTTTCGCTCGGTGACGGTGTGCGGGCCGTGGGAATCTCCGCCGGCGCCGACCGTCAGCCGCCCCGGCGGCTCGTCAACCGGCTGTATTTCGCCGACGGGGGCGGCAACCGGATCGCGTTTTTCAGCTTCGAGCGGAGTTGAGCGGCGAGGCGGCGGCTGGTATTACATAATCTGCAGTGCCAGTTGGATGGACCCATACAGCCCCCCGGGGACCCACACCCTGCCGGCGCGCTGGCCCTGCAGTTCGTGTACGGCCAACAACAACAAGTATCGGGGGTCTCATGTCGAAGTCGCTCAATCAGGCGCCGAACCGGCGTTTCCTGTCAGATCGCAGCGTGGCTTTTTCGGTCGCCCTGGCGTTGCAGGCCGCGGCCTTCAGCAACGCGCGCGCAGCCGACGCTGCAGCGTCGGCGGACCTGGACCAGGTGGTCGTCACCGGTTCGCGCATCCTGCGGCGGGATCTGCAGGCCAACAGTCCCATCCAGACGATCGATTCCGCGGCTCTCGATGACAAGGCCGGCATCGCCATCGAAAGCACGCTCAACAAGTTGCCGCAGTTCGTGCCAGCGGCCACCGAGTTCACGCAGATCCAGACGGGCGAGCTGATCAACACGGGCTCGGTCACGACGGCTGGCGCCGCGACGCTGAGCCTGCGCGGTCTGGGACCCAATCGGAACCTGGTGCTGATCGACGGCCTGCGAGCCGTCCCGGTCAACGCCACGATGGCAGTGGACATCAACACGGTGCCGGCCGCGGCGATCGAGCGCGTCGAGACGATCACTGGCGGTGCCTCGTCGGTGTATGGCGCGGACGCCGTGGCGGGCGTCGTGAACTTCATCCTCAAGCGCAATTTCGAGGGCATCAACCTCGACGCGCAGTACGGCGCGATGGATAACGGCCACGCGGGCGAGACCAAGATCTCCGCGCTGATCGGCACGAATTCGTCCAACGGCCAGGGCAACGTGATGCTCGGCCTCGAGTACTCGAAGCGCGAGGGCGTCGAATGGAACGACGTCGACTTCTATGCCAAGGCGCTTCGTGACCCGACCACGAGCGGCACCGTCTACATCGACACCGATCCGTACATCAACTTCGGCGCCGGGGATTTCGTCGGCTCCGCGACGGCGGGCAGCGTCATCGACTCCATCTTCAACCGGGCACCGGCCAACACGGTGCTGCGCAATCCGACCGGCGTCATCACCGGTCGCGCGTATCTCAACCAGGACGGCACGGTCTACACCGGTGCGTCCATCTTCAACGCCGTCTCACCGCCGGGTCGCGGCTCCACTGCGGGTCTGTACCGTTACAACGGGCCATTCACGAATCCGGATGGGTCGCTGTTCCGCAAGGTCGACGGCGCGGGCTTCCTGCAGGAATACATTCCGCACCTGAAGGCAAACGTGCCGCTCGAGCGCTATTCGCTGTTCGCCAAGGGCCTGTACGAGCTCAGCGAATCGGTGTCGCTGCACCTGCAGGGCAACATCGTCGAGTCGAACACCTATCAGCTCTGGCAGGTGTCGCCCGCGACCGGCGGCTGGAGCTCGACGATTCCGCATGGCACGGGCACCTATGCGCCATCGGTCGGCCCGGGCGGCGCAACGTTGGCTGCCTATCGCGCGGGCGGGCAGTTCGGACTGAATTGCCCCGCCACTGGCGGCTGCACCAACACGCAGGCGTTTCCGGTCAGTCCCGAGCTCGCCAGGCTTCTCGACGCACGCGCGAACCCCAACTCGAGTTACAACCTCAGCTACAGCCTCGATTTTCCGTACTACGGTTTCGGACCGCCGCGTTCGATCGACACGACGCAGCGTACCGACCAGTTCCAGATCGGTCTCCGCGGCAAGCTGGCCTTCCTCGATTCGACCTGGGACGTCACCGCCTCCCACGGCAGCAGCACGCTCGGCATCCTGAAGCAGGGCTACGCGTCGCTCGCGCAGGTTCGCGCGATCCTGCAGGCGCCGAACTACGGCAAGGGATTCTTCGCGCAGGCCAACTCGGGACCGCCGGGCAATGCGTTCGCCGGCGGCGTCGCGACCTGTACGTCCGGCATTCCGGTGTTCTCGTCCCACGCCGCCATTTCGCAGGACTGCGTCGACGCGATGATCGTCGAACTGCAGGACCAGTCGAAGATGGAGCAGGACGACGTGCTGGCCAACTTCCAGGGCCGCCTGGTGAATCTCCCCGCGGGGGAAATGCGGTTCTCGATCGGCACTGAGTACCGCAAGAACGATTACCGTTACATCTTCGATCATCTGAACACGCAGAACTCGTTCCTCGATCTCGGTATCGGCACGTTCCCGGCGGACAGCACGCGAGGCGTGACGTCTGTCAAGGAGTACTACGGCGAGCTGCTGGTGCCGGTCGTCAGGGACATACCGTTCGTCGAGCACCTGAATTTCGAGCTCGGCTATCGCTACTCCGACTACCGGGTCCAGGGCGGCATCTCGACGTACAAGATGCTCGTCGACTGGGGCATCACCGAGGCAGTGCGCGTGCGAGGTGGCTACCAGAAGGCGACGCGGGCGCCGAACATCGCCGAGATGTTCCAGGCGGAGTCGCAGACGTTCTCGAGCCTCGGTCCCGGGCGATCCGTGCGGCCTGAACACACTGGCGGCCTACGGCGCGAATCCGGCGAACAACCCGGCCAATGCTGCCAACGCTCGACGCTGTGCTCGAAGATCATGGGCTCGGGCGCAGCGGTGTTCTACGGGCCGGCGACCGTCCAGCCGACCGGCACCAGCGCGAACGTACTTCGTGAACGTCGTCGGCAATCCGAAGGTCGATCCCGAAGACGCCACGACATGGACGGCAGGCTTCGTGTTCCAGCCGCGCTGGGAGCATCCACTGCTGGCCGGGTTCAGCAGCACCGTCGACTGGTACAACATCAAGATCGACCGGAATGATCGCGCCGGAGTCGGGTGTCGCGGTTTACCAGCAATGCCTCAGTGCGAGCAGCAACCCGACCTTCGACGCCAACAACGAAGCCTGCCGGCGCATCATCCGCAACCCGGAGACGGGCGGCGCGACCGCGGTGAACGCGACCTATCTGAACACCGGCACCGCGGAGCTGAGCGGCGTCGACGTGTCGCTCGACTGGCGGGCGAGCGTTGCGGACATGGGGCTGAGCTCCGTGCCTGGCAACGTCGGCATCAATGTGCTGTTCAGCAAGCTGCTGACCCTTGAGACACAGAGCTCGCCGTCTGCACCCGTCATCGACTGGGTGGGCAGTCTCGGGCCCTCTCCCGGTACTTCGCTCAATGCAGGATCGTTCAGCTATCGTGTGTTCACGACGGTCAACTACAGCGTCGGGCCATTCACGTCGGCGCTGCGGTGGCGACATCTGCCGAGCGCGGTCTCGGAAGCGCAAGCCCAGACGACGACCCAGCTGACGCTCCTGGGCGCAGAGGAGTCGTACGACGTGATCGATTTCTCGGCGGCGTTCAGCCTGAACTCCACGGTCCAGCTGCGCGCAGGCATCGACAACGTGTTCGACACCGACCCGGTGATTACCGGAACGCGCACGGCGTTGGACCCGCAGCCGACCTCGGGCCAGGGCGTCACGTTGCCGGGCTACTACAACACGCTCGGACGCCAGTTCTACGTGGGAGCGAGAGCGAAATTCTGATCTCCAAGGCCGCAACGGCTTGCCGATAAACACCCTGCCTCGACGCGAGCCGGAATTCGCCGGCTCGCGTTGAGGCCTGCTGTATTCAAGCGGCGAGCGGTGGGAGGCGGGCTGCGATGATCTCCTTCTTCGCCCGGCTGATGCCGTAGATCACGTGCTGGCCGCGCGCGCTGCGATCGAACGCCCAGCCCTGGCCCTCGAACGGCACGTCGATGACGGTCACGTGTTCGAGCGTCGAGCCGCCGCGCGTCGGCAGACGCAGCACGTGCAGCTCCGGCGCATCGTGGCCTGAAACGTAGAGCAGGCCGTCTGTCCGAAGTCGCCGCCAGATGAAGAGCTGTCGCCCCAGGTCGCGATGAACGCTGGCGGGAAGAGCCACGAGCGCAGCATCTGCCAGCGGTCGTCGAACTCGCCGACGTAGGTGGAGCGCTGATCGTGACCCGGCATCGTGCCCTGGTCATTGTAGAACGCGAAACACGCCCACCATCTGTTGCGGTGGCGGGTGGCCCAGGTCAGCGAGCCGGGCCGCAGCCCGAGGCTGACGCTCTCGATCAGCTCGAGGGTGCGCGTGTCGTGAATCTCGAGCGAACTCGCGGGTGGCAGCTGCGGGAAGTTCGAGTGGGCGAGGGTGAGCCGGTGCCCGTCGACGAAGCCGGAGTTGAAGTGCGTGACCGGCCCGTCCTTGGGGCTCGACCAGCCGGCGACGCGTTCGCCCGTGTCCTTGCGGTGCTTCGTCAGCACGCGATTGCCGATGCCGTAGAAGTGCTTCGCATCGACCGCCGCGGCCTGGTTCGCTTCCGGTACGGACCATCGGCCGATTTCAGTCGCGGCCAGCCGCGTCTGCGCGCGGGCCGGCTTCGCCAAACGTGATCTGCGTTGCGGCTGCCAGGCCCGCGAGCGCCTCTCTCCGGGTGATGTGCATCGGCATCAGAAGCGACTCGACACTTCGAGACTCCAGGTGCGGCCGTTCAGGAGGTTCTGCGCGACGGAGGGGTTGTAGCCGAAACCATCGCTCTCGGCCGAGAGCGGCGGTGCCTTGTCGGTCAGGTTGACGATGCCGAGCCGGATCCGCGTATCGCCGAAGCGCGACGCGCCCTTCTCGAAGCGGTAGCCGACGGTCAGGTTGTAGCTCACGACTGGATCGATCACCAGGCGATACACCGTGTTGCCGTTGGTCGTGAACGGCGCGATGTACGACGGCGAGCCGAGGCTCTGATAGACGGCCTGGCTGACGGTCGGCGCGTCGTGCGTCTTGCCGATGTGATAGATGCCGAGGCCGGCGTTCC
>CAVYKG010000009.1:0-145292 GCA_963769065.1 uncultured Pseudomonadota bacterium
CCGTGACCGGCGTCCTGCTGACGTACGAGCGCCAGATGGTCGAAGCCGCGGCAGCGCGCAACCACGTCGCCCTGTCCGGCGTCATGGTGCAACTCGACGCCGACCGCCTGGCAGCGATCGCACTCGATACCGCAGCGCCGGGCGCGAGTCCCAGTCTCGTGTTCGAGGCAGACCCGTCTGCGCCAGTGACCGTGTCGCGCGGCCGGGACGGATCGACACTGCTCAATCCGTACGACGGCTCGGTCATCGACGATGCCAGCACCCCTCATCGCCAGTTCTTCCGCACCGTCACGGCATGGCATCGCTGGCTCGGCGGCGATTCGCGCGGGGGCGCCGCGGCGCTGATCGACTACGGCAACCTCGCGTTCCTGTTCCTCATCGTCAGCGGCATCTATGTATGGCTGCCGCAGGTCTGGCGGTGGCGCACCGTGCGCGGGCTCGTGCTGTTTCAGCAGAAGTACGTGAACTCCAAGGCGCGCGACTTCAACTGGCATCACGTGTTCAGCGTGTGGGCGCTGATCCCGCTGGTGGTCATCTCGCTGAGCGGCGTCGTGATCTCGTTCGACTGGGCGAACCGCGCGCTGTTCGCGGCGTATGGCGAGCAGGCCCCGCAGCGCCGCGGACCCCCGGGCGCCGGCGCTGAAACGGCCGGGGCGATCCCGCCGCCGATCCGGCAGAGGCAACGCGCGCGACCTTCGAGACGCTGCGGCAGGCTGCCGCGGCGCAGGTGCCGACGTGGCAGCGCATGACAGTACCGCTCGTGGGCACCGGACCGCGGGTCGAAGTAGTCGTCGAACCTGACGTCCAGCGCGCGCCGGGCTCCGCGGCAGACAATCTCGCTGAGCGCCACCGATGGCACCGTCATCGAGTCGCCGCCCGCGCGCGCCACGCAGAGCGCCGGCCAGCGAGCCCGCACCTGGATGCGCTTTGCGCACACCGGCGAAGAGTATGGCGTAGTCGGCCAGACGATCGCCGGACTCGCATCGCTCGCCGCGTGCTTCCTCGTCTACACCGGTTTTGCGCTGGCGTGGCGCCGGCTCGTCTGGCCGCTGTTCCGGCGCGCGGCGGCCTGAAACGCCGTCACTCCAGTCGTTCGACGTTCTTCAGGCTCGGGAAGAGCTTCATCCACAGCAGCGCGACGGCAATGGTGCCGACGCCGCCGATCACCACGGCGGGCACGGTGCCGAACAGGCAGCGGTCACGCCGCTCTCGAACTCGCCGAGCTGGTTCGACGCGTTGATGAACAGGAAGTTGACCGCGCTCACGCGGCCCCGCATCTCGTCCGGCGTCGCGAGCTGCACGAGCGAGAGCCGGATCACGACGCTGATCATGTCCGCCGCGCCCATCACCAACGAGCGCGCGCGACCGAGAGCCACACCTGCGCGACAGCGCGAAGACGATGGTGGCGACGCCGAACAGGATGACCGACTGGAACATGCGGATGCCGACGCGCCGCGTGATCGGACGGCGCGCCAGCCAGACCGTCATCGCGCAGTGCGCCGATCGCCGGCGCCGCGCGCAGCAGGCCGAGGCCCCACGGCCCGGTGTGCAGGATGTCGCTCGCGAAGATCGGCAGCAGTGCCGTGGCGCCGCCGAGCAGCACCGCGAACAGATCGAGCGAGATCGTGCCGAGCACCGCAGGGTTGTTGCGAACGAAGCGCACGCCGGCGAACAGCGTGCCGAGCGACGGCGCTTCGACGCTGCGCGGCCGACGCGCGATGCGCAGCGTGCCGTTCAGCACGCCCGCGAGCAGCCAGAAAACGGCGGTGAGGACGTAGGGCGCGCCCGGCGATACGGCGTACATGAATCCGCCCAGCGCGGGCCCGGCGATCGAGGCGAAGCTGCATCGCGCCGCTCGACATGCGCGGTGCCCTGTTGCAGCATCCCGCTCGGCACGACGGACGGCACCATCGCGGCGCCGCCGGACGCTCGAACGACGCCGTGATGCCGAACACGACCGACGCAGCATAGATGTGCGCGACGGTGAGCCAGCCACCGAACGCTGCCCCACGCGAGCAGCGCCGGCGGTCGACGCCTTCGGCCCACTGGCATAGCTGCACGACGCGCTTGCGATCGTAGCGATCGGCCGCGTGGCCAGCGAAGAAGGTCAGCAGCAGCGTCGGCAGGAACTGGATCAGGCCGACCATGCCGAGGGCGAAGGGCGCTGCCCGTCAGCTCGTACACCTGCCAGCCGACCGCGACGGCGACGATCTGGCGCGAGAAGTTCGAGAAGAGGCGACCGAAGAAGTACTGCTGGAAGGGACGATGACGGAACGATGGCCGTCGTGGCGTCGGTGGGACTGTCGGGCATCCGCGAATATACGGCTTCCGTACTCCTGGCGCCGGACTCCGAGCGCAGCGAGGCCGCCCTGCTCGTCCGTCTCGACCGTCAGCTCCATCGGCCGACAGCAGACTTCGCAATCGTCGATGTAGTCGCGTTCGCCGGCAGTCACATCGACGCGCACGTCGAGACGCTCGCCGCACCACGGGCAGTGGATCGAGACGAAACTCTCCGGCCTCCACCGACGCCCGGCCGCTGGCCGGCTCGAACACGGGCTCGAGTCCGTAGAGCTCGTCGATATCGTCAGACTCGCGGCTGGCGACGCGGCGTCGCAGCCGGTCGAGCGGCTTGCCCGGTGGGCCCTGCACCGACATGTCAGTTCGGCGCGTGCTGCTCGACGTAGCGATCGGCGTCCTTGTTGATCGCCTGCACCCCGCCGAGGTGTTTCGTCTCGAACGCGATAAAGCGCACGCCGAGCGCGTGCCTTTCCTCGAGCGTGGCACGGCGCCGGAAATCGGTCAGTCCCTGGCGCTCCTCCTCCGCCATGTGGTGACTGTTTGCCTGGTTGGCCTTGCCAACGGCCGCGAACCATTCCTTGCTCCCCACCTCGAAGCGGTCGACCGCGGCGGCCGTGTCACGGATCTTGTTGTGATCCTCGATCGCATCCTTCGTCTCGTCGGCGGCCGACGGCGCGTCATTCGCGCCCCGACCGATCTGCATCAGTCGCGGATAGAAGTGCCGCTCCTCGGCTTCCGCATGCGTGTCGAGCAGCCCGTGCAGGCGCGCCCACACTGCAGTGAGGGCGGGAACGTCGGTCGCGTCGATCTCCTCGAGCACGGCGAACAGGCGGCGCAGTTCACGATGATCGTCGAGGATCAGTTCGGTGATATCCATGCGCGAATCGTAGTGACCCCGAGGGTACAGCGGCGACACCTCGACGCCGACGGTGACTGTAGGTAAACGACGCATCGGTAGCCAGCGCCCGCACCGCTGCCGGATACTCGCGAACATGCGAACCCTGTTGTTGACCGCTGCCTGCTCCGTGCTCGCTGCCTGCGGGCGATCCGACACTGGCGCCGAAACCCCGCTGGCCCGGTCGGGATTGTCACCGGCCGAGTTCAACCGTCTCGCCGTGCGGCTCGACCTGCCAGTGCTCTGGACCGGCGATCACAATGGCAACGGCGCGGTGGACGAGGAGGAAGTCGAGGCGCTTCAGTTCCACGGGCCGTATGACGGTGATCTCGACAAGGCCTTCGCGCAGGTGCGAGCGGCGAAGGATGCACCGGCGTTGTCGGACGCCGACGAAGACGGCCGTCGCCGTCTGCTGGTCCGGCGCGATCTGGAAGCGGGGCGGCCATCGATCGTCAGCAGCGACTTCCGCTCGGCCAGTGAAAACGACAGCGCATTCGTCGGTCACCTGCTGGCCGCCTCGGCGATCGTCGATCGTCTCCACCAGGTCCAGCTCGGCGCGGCGGCGCTCGAAACGAGATTGCCCGCCGATCCGGAGAGCCACAGTCTGTTCCGCCGCAATGTCGGCCCGCGATGTGTCGCGCCACAGACGCGCGACATACCGGAATGCTCGGCTATCCCTGGCTCGCCGAAACCCGTCGTCGACGTCTATCCGGCGACCATCGACGGGCTCGCGCAGGACGCCCCCGGTTTCTGCGCGAAGCTGCAGCAAGCCCAGGCCGATCCCCTGCTGATCGACCCGTTCACCGTCGTCCGCGAGCAGGCGGGAAAACTCGTCGGCGTTCCGTTCACGGCCGTCTATGCGGACGCGATGGGGCAAGTAGCCGCCGAACTCGAGGCCGCCACTGCGACGCTCGATGCGGGCGCGGAGAAGCCGCTGATCGACTACCTGAAAGCGGCCGCACAGGCATTCCGTGACAACAACTGGTGGCCCGCAGACGAGGCCTGGGCTCGCATGGGGCCCGACAACTCGAAGTGGTATGTGCGCGTCGCGCCGGACGAGGTGTACTGGGACCCGTGCGGGTTCAAGGCCGGCTTCGCACTCACGTTCGCACGCATCAACCAGGGTTCGATCGAGTGGCAGCGCAAGCTCGCCGCGGTTCAGCAGGACATGGAGCAAGCAGTCGCCACCATCGCGGGTCCGCCGTACAAGGCGAGGAAGGTCGGCTTCGAGCTGCCCGACTTCATCGACATCGTGAGCAACGCAGGCGAAGCGCGGCATCCGCTCGGGGGCGTTATCGGCCAGAGCCTGCCGAACGTCGGTCCCGTGGCGGCGAGCAGCCGCGGCCGTACCGTCGCCATGGTGAATCTCTTCCAGGAGCCCGACAGCCGGCGGTTCAGTCGCGCGGCAGCCGAAAGCGTGTTCGACCGCGAGAGCCTCGCGAATTACGTCGACGATGCGGCCCCGGGCAACTTCGCGACCGTCCTGCACGAGGCGATGCACAACCTCGGGCCGAGCCAGGGTTATCGGGTCGGCGGGAAGGACTCACGCGCACTGCTGGGTGGCCCGATCTATTCGCTGATGGAAGAGCTGAAGGCCCAGACCGGCTCGCTGTTCCTCATCGACTGGCTGCGCAGCCGCGGCGTCATCGATGACGAACTCGCGCGCCGCACCTGGGTGTCGGCAGTGGTCTGGACGATGGGTCACATCTCGCAGGGCATGTGGACCGAGCCCGGCCACCAGCGCAACACGTATTCGCAGCTCGCCGCAATCCAGGTCGGCTTCCTGATGGACCAGGGGGCGCTGACGTGGGATGCCGATGCGCTCGCCGCGAACGGTACCGACCGCGGCGCCTTCCATCTGCACACCGACAAGCTCGTGGCCGCCGCGGGAGAGATGATGAAGGTTGTTGGCGGCATCAAGGCCCGGGCCGACCGCACCGCAGCCGAAGCGCTCGCATCGAAATACGTCGATTCCGATCGCGTGCCGCAGAAGATCATCGTCGAGCGGTTCGCGCGGACGCCGAAGGCGAGTCTCGTCTACGCCGTGAAACGCTAGATTCCGAAGATCTTCAGCACCGCGTCGAACAGCCCGCCGAGGCGACGCGTCGAGGTGCCGCGCTCGCCCGGGAGGCCGGTGGTCTCCTCGTAGAGATACAGACCGCCGTCACTCGCGAACCGATCGTTGAACAGCGGCTGGCGGCCGAGCAGGTAAGGCACGAACGTCTCGGTGCGCACCTGCGAATAGGCGACGTCGGCGCCGAAACCGAGTGTTGCGGCCCGACTGATCGCGCGGCCCGCGTCGGCCGCTTCGAGACGCACCCCGCGCGTTCCGTGAACCAGCACCGTCACCGGCCCGTGGAACGCGAGATACCGCAGTTGCAGCGTCAGCCACGCAGACAGCGTGCCGAGCCGCCAGTGCCGCGTGATGCGCAGCGGGCGATCACATCGCTGCAGCACGCCGGCGAGACAGCGGGGCTGCAGCACCATGGCGCCGCCCGTGGGAATCTCGATCGAACCGATCTCGCTGACCGCGTCGTTCTGCGTCGCGGAGATGACGAACACGCTGGGGGTCGCGCTGCGTATCGACGTCAGCAGCACGAGGCCGGATGCGAGGCTCGTCAGCGGATATCGCCAGCTGAGCAACCATCGCGTAGTCATCCGCGCAGATGTCGCGACGCTCTGCAGGAAGCGATGGTGGACCAGCAGTTCGTGGTCCACATCGACGGTGATCGTCTGCGATACGGCCGAGATGAGCCCGCGCGCCGCGGGTGAAGGTCCGGTCGAGGCAACCCGCAGTCGCACTGGCGCGCGACGGGAGACGAACGGCGCCACGACGTACCAGGCGAGAGCGCGCAGGCCGACGAGGATGCCGAGGGAGGTCACGACCGCGATCGCGAGCCACGCGAGTGCTTCCGGAATGCGACGGCGCACACCGTCGATGTGCCGCGCCAGCGTGTGCTCGGCAAGCGCGCGCTGCAGTTCCTGCTCACGTGCCTCGAAGGGCGCCAGCAGACGGGCGAACAGCGTCGAGACGTCGGGCGGCCTCGGCACATCGACGGCGGTGCCGCGCGCCAGTTCTTCCGCATACGTGCGGCGTGCCTGCCGGTAGACCTCGCACCGGCGCACCTCCTCTGCCGAGAATCGCAGGTCGTACCATCTCACGTTGCCGACCGGACACTGGCCGCGTTGCGTCTGCTGCAGCGTCTGCCACGCTGCAAGCTGCTCGACATACAGGCGCCGCAGCAGCGACTGGCGGGTCGTGATGCGTTCGATGCGCAGCGCGAGCGCGTCGAGGTAGGTGAGCTCGGCCTCGAGCAGGCCGATGCGGGCGTCGCGTTCGAGGTCCTGTGCGACGCCGGCGCCCGTCAGCCAGGCAGCCTTGCGCTGCCACTCGGGGCGCCGAAGCGCACGCTCTGCGGCAAGCGAGGTACGCAGATCGCCGCGACGGGCAGCGAGCGCCGTTTCGCCCAGCCGCTGTGCGCCGCGCAGGCGGTCTGCGAGCGCCTCCCGTTGCTCGGGGCCGGACCGCGACAGCTGCGCGCGCGCCTGCCCGAGCAAGCTCAACGAGGTCCGGATACGGGTCGAGGTTTCCACCCCGTCCCGCACCAGCGGCGCGAAATGCAGGCCCGCGGCGACCAGCAGCACCAGGAACAGCAGCCATCCCGCTGCCCGCACCGCCGACTTCACTTTGTGGCAAGCTCTCGGGAAAACAGCAACGAGGGGGCACTATGGACCTGCCGATCGACCGTCGCCAGTTCATAGCGAGTCTGGGTGGTGCAAGCGCGGTGGCGCTCATGGGTGCGGAAGCGCGCGCCGACGCGATCGAGGGCGCGCTGCTCGCGCGGCTCGAAACCCCAGGGCCGATCACCGCACCCGCGCGAGCGGGCGAGGTGTATCCCACGGTCGCCCAACTCGAAGCACAGATCCCCACCCGACACTACCGTCGCGGTACCGGCGGCCTGTTCTATCGGCCGGAAGCCGGCGCCAACGTCACGCGGCTGCCCGCAATGCCGGCGCGCGCAACCCTCGCCGACTTCTTCAACCTGCGGTTCGAGCGCACTCGCAACCACTGCCTGCAGAGCGCCAACAAGGCAATGCAACGTGGTGCCGACGAGGAAGTCGTGCTTGCATGCCTGCTGCACGACACGTCCCAGGAAATGATGCGCGCCGACCACGGTTTCTGGGGCGCGCAGCTGTACGAGCCCTATGTGTCCGAGCGGGTCACGTTCGCCATCCGCTATCACCAGGCCCTGCGCTTCTATGCCGACCAGAAGGCGGGCTACGAATATCCCGCGCTGTACAAGCGGCTGTTCGGCGAAGACTACGTGCCGGAGCCACACGTGAAGGCGGCCTACGAGTACGCGCGCAAGCACAGGTGGTACGACGCGCCCCGCGAGGTGACGGTCAGCGACCTCTACGCCTTCGATCCGAAAGCGGTGGTCACGCTCGACCCTTTCGTCGACATCATCGGCCGGCACTTCCGGCAGCCGAAGGCCGGGCTCGGTCAGGATGGCAGCGCCGTCGCCCACATGTGGCGAACGATCGCGAATCCCGACGCGCCGCTGTGACTCGCGGTTAGCGGGCGTCGGTCGCGCGCCGGCCCGACGCGCGGCGCCGCTCGCGTTCGGGCGATAGGGGCGAGGCGTTGCCCCAGGCATGGTCGGAGTGCCGGCGGCTTTCCTTCCGACGGTCCTCGTGATGACGGTAGCGGCACGCACACGAACCGGGGGTATCGCAATTCCCCAGCGGCAGTTGCGGCGGCCGTTCCCGGGACAGGAAGCGCGTCCCGGCGAGATGCTTCACGGCATTGCACGCGACGCCGGTCGTGACGATGTCGACCGCATGGAATGCGCCGTCTAGGACGTGAGCCTCGCGCATCAACCGGACGGGTTTCGGGGCCGGAGTCGAACGCCTGAAGAAACCGAACACCATGAACCGACTCCCTGAAGCATCGGCACGAACCCGACCATCGGATCATAATGCGGCGATCGAAAACTCTATGTCGGCGTTCGTCCGACAATTCGGGAAGGCGGTCATGAAAGCGTTCCTCGCATCGTTCGGTTCCGTTGCGCTTGGCTTGTCAGTGACCGGGCTGCTGGCGGCTTGCGGGCCCAAGGCGCCGCCTCCCGCTGTCGCCGCGCCCCCTCCCCCGCCCTCCTGCCCGAGCAATGACAGCGGGCTGTCACTCGCGCCAGGCTTCTGCGCCACGATCTTTGCCGACGACATCGGCCATGCCCGCCACCTGGCTGTCTCGCCCGATGGGGTCGTCTACGTCAACACGTGGAGCGGGCAGTACTACGGCAACGACAAACCCCCTGAAGGGGGCTTCCTCGTCGTGTTGCAGGACAAGGACAAGGACGGCAAGGCCGAAGTAGTCGAGCGTTTCGGCGACGGGGTGGCACAGAAGGCGACCGGCGGTACCGGCATCGCGCTGTACAACGGCGCGCTGTATGCCGAGCAGAACGACGGCATCCTGAAATTCGCGCTGACCGATGGCAACCCGGTTCCCCAGGGCAAGCCCGAGAAAGTCGTCTCCGGCTTTCCGATGAGCGGCGACCACTTCATGCACCCGTTCGTCATCGACAAGGACGGCAATCTGTTCGTGAACTCGGGCTCGGCCAGCAACGTGTGCGAGGCCAAGGCGCGCCAGCCCGGCTCGATGGGCGTGAACCCGTGCCGCGAGCTCGAAACGCGCGCGGGCCTGTGGAAGTATGACGCGAACCAGACCAGCCAGAAATTCTCGCGCGCCGAACGTTACGTCACCGGCCTGCGCAACTCGGGTGGTCAGGCGTTCGACGCGAACGGCAAGCTGTACGCCGTCCAGCACGGGCGCGACCAGTTGCCGGAAAACTGGCCGAAGCTCTTCACGCCGGAAGCGGGCCGCGAGCTGCCTGCGGAAGAGCTCGTCCTCATCGAAGCCGGTGCCGACTACGGCTGGCCGTACTGCTACTTCGACGGCACCGTACGCAAACGCGTGAAGGCGCCCGAGTACGGCGGCGACGGCAAGGACTTCGGCGACTGCTACAAGGTCAAGACGCCAGCCGCGCATTTTCCCGCGCACTGGGCGCCGAACGACGTCGTCATCTCCACCGGCACCCAGTTTCCCGCGGCATGGCGCGGCGGTGCCTTCATCGCCTTCCACGGTTCCTGGAATCGTGCGCCCGGTCCGCAGGGGGGCTACAACGTCGTCTACCAGCCTTTGCTCGAGGGCTCGGCATCCGACCCGTACGTCGTGTTCGCCGACGGGTTCGCGGGTGCGGAAAAGGCCCCGGGCCGCGCAGCCCACCGGCCCTCGGGTCTCGCCATGGGCCCGGATGGCGCCTTGTACGTCACCGATGACGTGAACGGCCGCATCTGGCGCATCACGCATCTCGGCGCCGGCGCGCCAACTGCGCTCGCGGCGGCGCCCACGCCGACACCGCCTGCGCCCACCGCGAACAGCGGCCCCATCCCGCTCGACGGCCTGACGCCGCCTGCCGGTGCGAGCGCCGAGACGCTTGCCACCGGCGAGAAGGTGTTTCGTGCTGGCACGTGCACTGGTTGTCACGGCTCCGACGGCCGCGGCACCCAGGTCGGCCCGAACCTCACCGATTCGGCCTTCATCTGGGGAAACGGCAGCCTTGCGTCGATCCGGCAGACCATCGTCAAGGGCGTGCCCGCGGCGAAGCAGTCGATCGGCGCGATGCCGCCCCTCGGTGCCGCCGCGCTGTCCGAGGCCGACGTCGATGCCGTGGCGGCGTACGTCTACGCGATCTCGCACCGTCCCTGACAGTCGGCCTCGCGGTGCGGCCGACGTACGGGGAAGCCCGATACTCGGCCTGCATCACCTGAGCGTATGTTCGAGCCTTCACGACGATGACGGAGTGAACATGGGATATCGATTCCGCGTGCAACGCGGTCTGTCTGTCACGCTGCGGGGCGGCACGAATCCGCAGCACTGACGTCCCCGCCCGGCTCGACCGGCTGCGATGGAGCCGGTTCCACTCGCTGCGTGATCGCCGCACTCGGCATCACGTGGATCCTCGACGGGCTCGAGGTCACGCTAGCCGGAAGTGTCGCGGGCGCACTGAAGTCGAGTCCCGTGCTCGCGCTGACCGATGCCGAGATCGGCCTCGCCGCGAGCCTGTACATCGCCGGCGCGGTGATCGGAGCGCTGGCCTTCGGGTGGCTCGCCGACCGGTACGGTCGGAAGCGGCTGTTCAACGTGACGCTCGGGCTGTACCTGGTGGCAACGGCGGCCACCGCGTTCTCATGGAACTTCGCGAGCTTCGCGTTCTTCCGCGCGCTCACCGGCGCGGGCATCGGCGGCGAATACTCGGCGATCAACTCCGCGATCCAGGAACTGATTCCGGCCCGCTACCGTGGCCATACCGACCTCGTCGTCAATGGCAGCTTCTGGATCGGCGCCGCCGGTGGCGCCCTGGGCGCGGTGCTGTTGCTGACGCCAGGCTTCCTGCCTCCGGATGTCGGCTGGCGCGCCGCGTTCGCGATCGGCGCCTTGCTCGGCCTCGCCATCCTGCTGCTGCGACGGTTCATTCCGGAGAGCCCCCGCTGGCTCATGACGCAGGGACGCCTCGACGAGGCCGAGGCAATCGTCTCGCACATCGAGCGGCGGCGCGCGGCGCCACCCGGACGCCCGTGACGAGCCGCCGCTGACCCTCGTCCCGCGCCGGGTCGGGCTCGCAGAGGTCTGGCGAACGCTGTGGCGCACCTACCCGCGACGTTCGGCCTATGCACTGGTGCTGATGGCATCGCAGGCGTTCTTCTACAACGCGATCTTCTTCACCTACGCACTGGTGCTCGGCCGGTTCTTCGGCGTCGCCGACGAGCGTGTCGGGCTGTACCTGCTGCCCTTCGCCATCGGCAACTTCCTCGGTCCGCTGCTGCTCGGCCGCCTGTTCGACACGGTCGGCCGTCGCATCATGATCGGCGGAACCTATGCCGCTTCGGCGCTGCTGCTGCTCGTTACCGCGTGGCTGTTCGCGGGCGGGCTGGCTCGATGCCACGACGCAGACGGTGGCGTGGTCCATCGTCTTCTTCTTCGCATCGGCGGCGGCGAGCGCCGCCTATCTGACTGCCGGCGAATGCTTTCCGCTCGAGATGCGTGCCCTCGCCATTGCGCTGTTCTACGCGGTGGGCACCGGCCTCGGCGGCTTCGCCGGGCCGTGGCTGTTCGGCACCCTGATCGGGACTGGCGACCGGACTGCGATCGCATGGGGCTACGTGTTCGGCAGCCTGCTCATGGGTATCGCGGCCTACACCGCGTTCCGTCACGGCGTGGACGCGGAGCGGCGCCCGCTCGAAGGAGTGGCCCGACCGTTGTCGACGGAATCTGCAACGACGCGATGATGCGTCGGCGCCGGCCGGATCTCAGCCGGCCGAGAGCGCGGCGAAGGTGCGCTTCAGTGACGCGACGCGCGACAGGTAGGCGGCGGCGGAGTGATCTCCGCATCGTGAGTTCGCACCGAAGCGGAAGCCACGCTGCGCGTAGCTTGCACCGGCCCCCGCGCCGCAGAGGTGGATCACCGCCGCGAGCCGGTCGATCTGCGCGGGAGTCGCGCGGGTGATGCGTTTGCGCGCGAGGATGCTGCCGATCTGTCGATCGAGATAGGCCGACGTCATCTCGATCGAATGGCCCGGCATCGTCCGCGTGTACAGGCCGTTGAACCAGCAGGCGCGCCAGTCGTCCCACCGACCCGCCTCGGCCACGACATGATCGTGGATGCACAGCTTGCGCGCCTCGGCGTAGGTGCCGTCGATGAGCTGGTACAGCCCGACGGCGCTCGATGCGGGGCGGTAGACATCGAACGGATTGAGCGACCACGACCAGCGCCAGTAGGTCCGGACCAGCGGGTTGCCCGAAGTCTCGGTCTGGGCAAGCGCAGCCAGCAGCGCAGGAGTGATGCGCGAAGTCGAATGCTGTTCGAACAGGTGCCCGTAGGACTGCCACGTCTGCGCAGGTGAACGGTTCAGCGCATCACTGACCGGGAACAGCAGTTCGGAAGGTTTTCGGGCCACCTGGACGGCCCAGTTCACGGGAACGAACAGCGTGACGAGCACGACCGAGAACAGCAGGCCCTGGGCGGTGAGCGGCAGGGCACGCAAGGCGTGCCAGCTGCGCAGCCACGGCCCACCACGGCGGGAGTTCTTGCGACGGCCCTTCGACGCGGCGCGCTTGCGCCGCGACGCCGGCGCGGACGCCGATCGGCTCAGAGGTCGGATTCGCGGGCCCGCCATGATGACGGTGAACATAACACCGCTCCGGTACCTGGCGCTGTCGGCGCTGCGCACACCTTTCAAAGCGGCCTCAGCCGACGCGCCTCTGAATCTCCGTGGTGAGCTCGAAGCCGAGGCCCGGCCGCTCGGGCAGCGTGAGCCGCCCCTGCTGCAGGTCGAACCGTTCGCGGTAGAACTCCCGCTCGAGGGACACGGAATTCATGTGCCACTCGACCATCCCGCCGTTCGCGACCCCGCCGTGAAGATGCATGTTGAACAGTGCATACCCGCCGCCATTGTCGATCGGCATCGCAAAGGCAGCCGCCAGGCCGGCAATCTTCATCGCGCCGGTGTAGCCGCCGCACATGCAGACATTCAGCTGCAGGATGTCGACGGCGTCGTTGACGGCAAAGTCGCGCCAACGTGCAAGGTTGCCCTCGTTCTGACCGGCGCTGAGCGGAATTGCGCTGTGACGACGCAGATCGGCGAGTCGTCGCACGTCGTTGCCGCGCAGCGGCTCCTCGAACAGCGCGACCCTGAAGGGCTCGATCCGGTCGATGAACCGGCGCGCCTCGTACTCGTTCAGGCCATGATTCGCGTCGATGAAGAGGCTGACGTCGGGCCCGACCGCTTCGCGAACCAGCCGGATGCGCTCGACGTCCTCGCGCAGGATGTCCTCCATCGACTCACCGCGCTGCGCACGTTCGAGACTGTTCGCCGCGACGACCATCTTCAGGCGCGTCTGCCCGGTTGCAACCTGCTCGCGTGCGGAGGCCACCAGCTGCTGCCGGTCCATGGTCGCCATGCCGAACGTCGTATAAGCGGGAATTACGGGTCGTGCGCCGCCGAGGAGCCGCCAGATCGGCAGGCCATGCACCTTGCCGGCGATGTCCCACAGTGCGATGT
Source organism: uncultured Pseudomonadota bacterium (assembly GCA_963769065.1). Taxonomy (GTDB): domain Bacteria; phylum Pseudomonadota; class Gammaproteobacteria; order Steroidobacterales; family Steroidobacteraceae; genus ZC4RG30. The sequence goes on from CAVYKG010000009.1 coordinate 13,316, forward strand.
CGACGGCCGAGATCGCGTGCATCGCATGGCCGGCCATCAGGCCCCGCAGCACGAGCAACCGTTGCAGCCGGTCGTAGATCGCTTCGCGCGCGAGCGCGTCCTGGCCGGTGATGTCCTTCGCGATCACATCGCGCAGCACCGATACGACCACCGGCGCGTTGGTGATGGCGGTGAACCCGTGCCCGATGAGGCCGCCGTCGGTCTCCACGATGACGACGACCCCGGCGCCGATCTCTGCCGCCCGGATGCGCCGGATGCGCTGGGTGGTGGCGGGTGATGCGGCGAGCACTCGGGCTCCCGCAGCCAGCATCGAGCCGCCGACGAGGGCCTTCAACACGTCGCGACGGTTGCTGTGCATGGAGCGCCCCCTTGGTAACGCGACGCGATCAGGCGCGCGGCGCGCCGAGCAGGCGATCGACGAGCCGGCTCACGTGCTGCGGCGAGCGGGTGCGGCGCGCGAACAGCGAGTAGACGGCCGGCACGGCGAACAGCGTCAGGAACACCGACACGAGCGTGCCGTAGAACACCACGATGCCGATCGGCCGGCGCTGCTCGGCGCCGGCGCCGGTCGCGAACAGCAGCGGCAGCGCGCCGAACGCCGTGCACAGGCTCGTCATCAGCACCGGACGCAGCCGCGTGACCGCCGCCTGCACGATCGCGTCGACGAACTCGACGCCGCGATCGCGCAGCTGATTCGCGAACTCGACGATCAGCACGCCGTTCTTGGCGGCGATGCCGATCAGCATGATCACGGCGATCTGGCTGAAGATGTTGATGCGTCAGGCCGATACAGCTTGAGCCCGAACACCGCGCCGAGCAGCGCGAGCGGCACCGTCACCATGATGATGAGCGGATGCACGAAGCTCTCGAACTGCGCCGCGAGCACCAGAAAGACGACCGCCAGCGCGAAGCAGGAACGTGAAGTACAGCTGCTGTCCGGTGCGCGATGAATTCACCGGATTCGCCGTCCCACATCAGCGTCGCCTCGCGCGGCAGACTCGCTCGGCACGGTCTCCTCGAACCACTCCACCGCCTCGCCCATCGTGTAGCCGGGCGCGAGGTCGGCCGAGATCTCGATCGCGCGCAGCCGATTGAAGCGCGACAGCTGCATCGCGCCGGACGTCTCTTCGAGCGTCACGACGTTCGACAGCGGAATCAGCTCGTCGCTGCGCGTCGAGCGCACGCGGATGTTGGTGAGGTCGGTGATCGTCTCGCGGACGTCGTCGCCGCGCCTGCAGGATGACGTTGTACTCGCGGCCGCGATCGACGTACGTGGTGACGATGCGCGAGCCGAGCACCGTTTCGAGCGTGCGCCCGACGGTCTCGCAGCGACACGCCGAGATCGGCCGCGCGGTCGCGATCGATCGACACGCGAATCTGCGGCTTGCGCTCCTTGTAGTTGCGTGTCGACGTTCGCGAGGCCGGGATTCGCCTGCGCGAGCTCGCAGCAGTCTTGCTCGACCAGTCCGCGAGAGCGTCTCGTAGTCGGGACCGCCGATCACGGCCTGCGACCGGCGAGCCGAGCCGCCGCGGCCCAGAGCTGCCGGGCTGGCCCGATCGATGACGCGCACGCCGGGCAGCTTGCGCGCCTCGGCGAGCACGGGCTCGCGATGATCTCTCGCGCCGAGCGCGTCGCGCTCGTGCCAGTCCTTGAAGATCAGGAACGCGCGCGCGGAGTTCACGTCGCCGGTGCGCATGTCGCCGCCGCCGCCGCCGCCCGGCACGCGCACCAGCACGCGTTCGATGTCGCCGTTCTGCCATCTGCTTCAGCGCGATCGGCTTCGAGCTGGCGCGCGTAGCCGTCCATGTACTCGAAGCTCGCGCCTTCCGGCCCTTCGATGCTCGATGAACGACGCGGCCCGACGTCCGCCTGCGGCGTGAACTCCGCCGGCACCGAGCGGAACGTGAGCGCGCCGAGCGCCGATCAGCACCGCCACGCACGCCGACGACGGCCCACGGACGCGCGCATGAGCGTGCGCAAGCAGCGCTCGTAGAAGCGCGCGAGCCGCTGGAAGAATCGGTCCATCGCTGCGCGCGAAGCGGTTGCGCTCGCGTCCGTGCTCGGGCAGCTTCGACGCCATCATCGGCGTCAGCGTCAGCGCGACCAGCGCCGAGAACAGCGACCGACGCCGCGAGCGTGAAGCCGAACTCGCGGAACAGCCGGCCGAGGTCGCCCGGCAGGAACGAGATCGGCACGAACACCGACGCCAGCGTCAGCGTCGTCGCGATGACGGCGAAGCCGATCTCGCGCGCGCCGCGTGACGGCCGCGACCAGCGGCGGCTCGCCGAGCTCGGTGCGGCGGTGCACGTTCTCGAGCACGACGATGGCGTCGTCGACGACGAGGCCGATCGCGAGCACCAGGCCGAGCAGCGTCAGCACGTTGATCGAGTAGCCGAGCGCGTACATCACCGTGAACGACGCGATGATCGACACGGGAATCGTCACGGCCGGAATCAGCGTCGCGCGCAGGTTGCCGAGGAAGGCGTAGATGACGACCAGCACCGACACGAGCGCGAACGCGACCGCGATGAGCACCTCGTGCAGCGCCGCTTCGATCGGCAAGCGCGTTGTCGACGCTGACGCTCGAGACTCGCGCCTTGCGGCAAGCGTCTGCTGCATGCGCTCGATCTCGGCGCGCACGCCGCGCGCGATGTCGAGCGTGTTGCCCTTCGACTGCGCTTCGACCTGCAGCATGCAGGCCGGGCTTGCCGTTCAAGCGCGCTGTAGCGAGCGCTCGTTCTCGGCCGCGAGCTGCACGTCGGCGACTCGCCGAGCCGCACCAGGTGGCCGTCGTCGCCGCGCGCGATGACGAGATTGCGAAAGTCTTCCTCGGTCTCGAGCCCGACCATCGTGCGCAGCGAGAACTCGCGCGTGCGCGATTCGATGCGGCCGGCCGGCAGCTCGACGTTCTCGCGCCGCAGCGCGTCCTCGATGTCGGTCACCGTCAGCTGCGCGCGCGGCCAGCGCCTGGCGGTCGATCCAGATGCGCATCGACGTAGCGGCGGCCGCCGCTGATGCTGACGCGCGCCACGCCGGGCACCGTCGAGAGCCGGTCGATGAGGTTGCGCTCGGCGTAGTCGGTGAGCTCGAGCATCGACATCGTGTCGGAGCTGAAACGCGAGCGTCATCGACCGGATCGGCGCTCGCGTCCGCCTTGATGACCTGCGGCGGATCGGCCTCTTCCGGCAGGTCGCCGCAGCACGCGCGCGACGCGATCGCGCACGTCGTTGGCGGCGCGCGTCGATGTCGCGGTTCACGTCGAATTCGATGCGCACCTGCGAGCGCTCGTCCTCGCTGTCGGACTCGATCTTGAGGATGCCTTCGATGCCGGCGATCGAGTCTTCGATGACCTGCGTGATCTTCGTTTCGATGACCGCGGCCGACGCGCCGCGTGTAGTTCGTGGTGATCGAGACCGACGGGCCGATCGATGTCGGGATACTCGCGCACGGCCAGGCGCTGCAGCGACACCAGGCCGAAGATGACGAGCAGCAGGCTGATCACGGTCGCGAAGACCGGACGGCGGACCGAGAGCTCGGAAATGCTGCATCGCGGCGCGCTTCAGCTGGGTCCGCGCGGGCCGGCGTCGCTGCTCGCTGACGCGCGTGCCGTCGCGAGACGTTCTGCGTGCCTTCGACGACGACGCGCTCGTGCTCGGCGAGGCCGTCGACGATCTCGACTTCGCCCGGCCGGCGCTTGCCCGGTGCTGCACTTCACGGCGCTCGACGACGCCGTCCTCCACGACGAACACGTACGTGTGGCCCTGCTCGGGCACGATCGCGCCTTCGGGCACGAGCAGCGTCGGCGACGACCTCGCCTTGCAGCGTCACGGTCATGAACATGCCGGGCGCAGCGCGCCGTCGGGGTTCGGCAGCTCGGCGCGCACGATGCATCGAGCGCGTCACCGGATCGACGCGCGAGTCGATGCTGCGTGACCTTGCCGTCGAACGTCCGGTCCGGCAGGCCCGCCGTCGATCGCCTTCACCGGCAAGCCGCGCTCGAGCACGAACAGATACGTTTCCGGCACGGTGAAGATCGAGCTTGATGACGCGAGGTGTCGTCGAGCGTCGTGATGACCGTGCCCGGGCTCGACGAGGCTGCCGACGCTGACGTGGCGAAAGCCGGTGCGCCCGTCGAAGCCGCGCGCGAATCACCGTGTCCTCGAGCCGGGCCCGCGCCGCCGCAACGCGCGCCCGGTTGGCCTTGGCGGTCGCCTCGACGTGTCGAGCTGCGACGCCGACAAGCGCCTGGCCGCTCGCGAGGCTGCGGCTGCGCTTGAACTGGTTCTCGCTTTCGGCGAGCGCCGCTTCGGCTTCGGCCACTTCCGCGCGGATCTCTGCGCCGTTCAATTCGACCAGCACCGCGCCCCGCCGGACGCGTCCGCCTTCCTGGAAGCGGATCGCGGTGATCGTGTTCGACGACTTCGAGGTCACCTCGACGGATTCGTTCGCCATCGCGGTGCCGACCGCCTCGATCTCGACGCCGAGCGGCTCCCGCCGGGCGACGGCGGTGACGACCGCGACGCTCGGTTCGCCGGCAGAGGGCGTGGCGCCCGCGGCGAAGGAGACGGCCGGGTCGCTGCCACCGCAGCCACCGAGCAGCAGCGCCGTGAGGCCCACGACCGGGAGAAGAAGAACGGAGCGGCTGCGCTTCAGGTGTCGCATGAGCGCCGCATTATGAGCGGGCCCGCTGACCGAAAGTATACTGCGCAAAAAACCACCTCATGGCAGGGGAAGACCGACATGACGATCAGGCTCCGGCTCGTCGCCGCGCTGCTGCTTGCCGGCGTCTGCGGTGCGTCCGCCGCCGCGGACCGGCCGAAGGTGCTGCTCGCGGTCGTCAGCAAGGGCATGCCCGGCGTGATCCTCTTCGATGCCGCGAACGATCGCGAGCACTGCCGCGTGGCGATGGAGGTCGCCCCGCACGAGGCGGCCTTCTCGCGCGACGGTCGCCAGCTCGTCGTGCCGGTCTACAGCTCGGCGAACATCGGCCAGCCGGGTCCCGACGGGCAGACCATCAACGTCGTCCGCACCGACGACTGCCGCATCGAGCACGCGATCGACACCGGCGCCATCAAGCGGCCCCATTACGTCGAGCTGGGCCAGCGCTCCGGGCTCTTCTACGTCTCCGCAGAACGCGACAAGTCCATCCTGGTGGTCGATGCGCGCCGGGGGACGATCGTCGATTCGCTGCCGACCGGCTCGGACAAGACCCACTTCTTCGCGCTGACCCGCGATGAGCGACGCATCTACACCAGCAACGTCAGCGACAACACGCTCTCGGTGCTCGACGTACAGGGCCGCGAGGTGCTCGAGATGGTGAACGCCGGCTCGTCGAACCAGCGGATGACGCTGAGCCCCGACGGTCGCTGGTTCGTGACCAGCCTGTGGCAGGCCGGCAAGGTCGCGCTGTTCCGCACGGCCGACAATGCTCTCGACTTCGAAGTGCCGGTCGACGGGGCCCCGTTCGTCGCGCGTTTCAGCCCGGACGGCCGCACGTTGTACAACATGGGCATGCCTCCGCGCGGCGCGGGTCCTGGAGGCATCCGGGTGTGGCGCATCGACATCGCCTCGCGCCAGGTCGCGACGGCCTCCACCGAGGATCTCGGCAGCGGCACCGGCGGGCTGCAGATCAACCCGCTCAACGGCCAGCTGTACCTCACCGCCTATAGCGGCAAGGTGTCGGTGCTCGACCCCGTCACACTGAAGCTGCTGCGCCAGTTCGATGGCGGCGATACGCCCGACGGACTGTTCTTCAGCCGGCGCTAGTCGATCTGGCGGCGACGCAGGCGATCGAGCTGCCGCCGTTCGCGCTTGTCTGGCCGCGAGTCGGGCATCGTGACGCTGGCCGCGGCCAGACGGCGGTTCTCTCGCGCCTTGGCGCGCAATGCCGCGCTTTCCGCCGTCTCGACGTAATGGGCCTGCGCCTCCGGTGCCGGACCGCGACGGGTCGGCAATCCTGCCACGTCGATCTCGAGCGATTCACGTTCGAGCGAGAGGCTGAGACGATCCCCGATCCGAACCTCATGCGCGGGCTTCACGCGCGCATCGTTCAATTTGACGCGGCCGGCTGTCACCGCCTGCGTGGCGAGCGAGCGTGTCTTGAAGAAACGCGCGAACCACAGCCACCGGTCGAGCCGGTGACGATCGTCGGAATCGCTGGAGGCGTCGTGTTCAGCCACGCACGCATTCTGTCATCGCCGTGGAGGGGGAGCACTCCCGAACGCGGCCTTCAACCGTTCGCCGGCATACGCCTGGGCCTGTCTCGCCTTGTCGACGACCGCTGCGCACCCGAAGAACTCGTGCGTGACGCCTTCGAAATCGCGATGTTCGACCGGCACGCCCGCCTTCTCGAGCGCTGCCTTCATCTTCGAGCTGTCGCTGCGCAATGGATCGATACGTGCACTGATCAGCGTCACCGAAGGCAACCCTGCGAGCGGCGCGTCGATCAGCTGCAGCCGCGAATCCTCGAGGTCCGCCTCGGAGCGCACAAGCTTGTCGACGAACCATTCGATCATCGCGCGGTTCAGAGGCAGCGCCAATGCGTTTTCGAGATACGACTCGGTGTTGAGACTCGTCTGGGTGACGGGATACACGGCGAGCACATGGGCCGGCAACGGCAGGCCGGCGTCGCGTGCCGCGATCGCCGTAGCGAGCGCAAGATTGCCACCTGCGCTCTCGCCCGCCAGCGCGATCTGTCCGGCACGACCGCCGATTTCCGTCGCGTGGTCGTTCGCCCAGCGATAGGCCGCCAGGGCGTCGTCCCACGCGGCGGGAAACTTGTGCTCGGGCGCAAGCCGATAGTCCACCGACACGACGATGGCTGCCGCTGCCTTCGCAAGCCCGCGGGCGCCGCCGTCGTACACCTTCCGGTCTGCGATGACCCAGCCGCCGCCGTGGAAATAGACGACGACCGGAAACGGCCCCTGTCCCGCCGGAGTGTAGATCGTTGCCGGCAGATCGCCGGCCGCCCCGGAGACTGTCACGTCGCGACTTTCGACGCCCGGCACCAGCATTTCGGGAGCAGTCGACCGCCCCTCCCCTCGCAGCACGAGCGTCACGGCATCCGCGATCGTCGGGTTGGCGCGCGCGGTCGCGACGTCGACCTTTTCGATCGCCTTGGGCCCGAGGCTCGCATGTGCATTCAGCACTTCGAGCATGTCCTCGTCGCCACGCAACTTTCCGAGCGCTTTCGCGATCAGCAGCACGGCCGGGTTGATGTTGCCGTCGTCGGCGCGCTGCGCCGGATCGCGGCCGATGTGGCCATCGCCGAGTGATGACATTTGAGAGCTCCGTGGTTGAACCCGGAGATTGAAGAGGCGACCGCTCGCCCGACACCAGCGCGGGCAAGTGTTCGCTGTCGTCCGCAGCCCGCGCGGGCGTCAGCGTTTCGAGGCGGGCTTGCCCACGAACGCCGCGAGCGCAGTCAGCTCGGCGTCGGTGATTTCCGTCTTGCGGAACGGTGGCATGGATAGCACGCCCTGCCGTACGAACAACCTGACCGCTTCCGGCGCGAGATCCGTCCGCTCGAGCAGGACCGCGGGGACACTGCCGGCATACTTCACCTGCAGCGAATCGGTGCCGGGATTGCCGCGCCCCGCCGAGTGACAGTGCGAGCACCAGCGCGCGTAGACCGCCTCGCCCGACACCGGCTCGGCCCCGTGGCTGGCCGAAGCGAGCGCGGCAAGCGCAGCAAACACCAGCGGTGTCCGCATCATCGGCCCTTCCTCAGGTTCTTCGGCCAGACACCGTAACGGCCCGGCGAAAGAATGCCGTTCGGATCGAGTGCATCCTTGATCGTCTCGCGCATCCGGTTCAGTGCACCGTTGTTGAACGAGTAGGTCTGTGCGACCTCGTCCTGGAATGCGGCCGGGGCGCGGTATTCGGCCCAGCCTCGCGCCGCGGCGAGTTCCACCCATCGCGTGAACGCCTGACGCATCTTCGCGTTCATCGCCTTGTCGCGTCCGATCGGGAACATGATCATGGCGACCATGGTGCGTTCCCAGTTGGTCATGAACACCGGGCCCTGGAATCGCAGCGTGCCGTTCTCGGAGACCGCGGCGAGATTGTCGCGATAGAAGTGAAGGTATTCGAGCACCGCCTCGCCCGTGCGCGGAATGACCGGCGAGAAGCCGATGTGGCCACCGGGGGGCGACGGGTTCTGCGCATTGCGACCGAGCATTGCGAAGGTCGACAGATCGGGCACACCGAAGTTGACCTTGCGCACGCGGTTGAGGGTCGCGGCGTCGAGCGGAGTGCGGAACAGCTCGCCGTCGTTGAACTTCGCACCGGGAATCTTTGCGATGAGCTCGCGGCAGTGCTCGATCTGGGCCCGCACCACTCTTTCCGGCCCGTAGACGGGCAGCTGCACCGTCCACGAGGGCGCGCCCGCCGCCGCGCGTGCGCCGCCGATGCCACCGAAGAGCTGCGTCGATCCGTTGACGACATGCTGATTCTCGAGCAGGTTCATCGCATCGACGAGCGGGACGACGTCCTCTTCCCTGAATACCTGCGCGGTCGCGGTCTGCAGCGCCTCGGGCCGCGGCATCAGGTAGAAACCCATCTTCGTCACGACCCCCATGTTCCCCTGACGGAACAGGCCGTCGACCCACGGCCCGAAGCCCCATTTGTTGTGCTGCCAGCTCTTGCTGTCAGGCAGTGCGCCCATGCCGGTGCGGACCACGTCACCGTTCGCCAGGACGACCTCCATGCCGCAGTGGGAACCGAAATGATCGCGGAAGGGAGATGCGGTCCACCCGCCGCCGCCGTCGAGCGCGTTGCCGATGACGCTGCCCCAGCCCGGGTCGGGCGGATCGATCCAGACATCCGCCTTCGCCTTCTGGATGGCCTCGTACAGATCGAAGTAGCTGACGCCGGGCTCGACGAGGGCGTACGCGTTGCGCTCGTTCAGCTCGATGACCTTGTTCATCCGCTTCAGGTCGAGCACGACCGAGCCCGAATAAACCGGCGCCGAACCGCCGTAGGCGAGATTGCGCCCGGTGGAGATTGCGTACAGCGGCACGCGGTACTGGTTCGCGGTGCGAACGACTGCCTGGACCTGCTCGAGGGTCTGCGGTGCGACGGCAGCCGAAGCCACCTTCTCTTCCGGCTCGCCCCAGAACGGCGAGTAGGCATCCTTGTAGAGGGCGACGTCTTCGTCGCGCGTGAACACCCAGTCCGCGCCCACCGCGGTGCGCCAGGCAGCGAGCGCGGCATCGAAGTCCGCGCGGGAAACGTTCGGGGGCAAGGCCATCCGCAGTTCCTCGTCAGATCGAAGCAATGATCCAGGAATGCAGCAGACGCGCGTCTGCTGCGACAGCCGGCTCGAGCGGCGCGCAGCTCGGGCCGCCGCGAACGCACGCCGAGGAGCGGTGGGCCGCGAGGCGCTCGGCCACGCGGGCGGGCCACATCGGCCCCCGCGGGGCGACGCCTGCCGTCTGCGCCGCATGGACCGCCGAACCATCGGCCCGGATCAGGTGCTCGGCGTGGTAGATGACCCGCAGCCCGAAGCTCCACGCCAGCTGCTCGAGGCAGAACAGCGGAATCCTGGCGGTCAGCCCCCCAACGGCGGCGCGAGAGGACCTCCACAGGGGCTGAACGTCGTCGAGCCACAGGGCGGTGATGTCGTCTCCGTCAAAGGTCTGCACCGGAACCCCGCGCCGCGACAGCTCGTTCCCCACGAGCCTGGACTGGGGCAGCCGCAGGTCGACTATGGCGAGGGCGAGTTCCGGACGCTCGGGGCGCGGCACGCCATCCCGGCCGGAGGCCATTACGGGCAAGGCCGCAACGCCCGCCGCCGCCAGGAACTCACGCCGGCTAGACATCCTTGACCCCTGCCGCTGAGCGGCTTGTCGTGCGCTCAGCGTCGCCGCTGGGGCGAGCCTCGTCAAGACCTCGAACAGCGCCCTTGTCGGCCGACGCCCATGGCGGAAGTCGGAATCTCCGACTTCCGAAGTGCCTCGAATCAAGGACATTGCGCAGTGATGTCCGCGCTGAACCCAACGGAAGAAATCCCGCACTGGATTGATCTGCACGATCCGGACGCGCAAGAGATCGATCGTATCGCCCGCCTCTGCTCGCTGCAGATCCCGACGCGTGAAGCGCTGCAGGAGATCGAGTCATCGAGCCGGCTTCGCTGCGACGGCAATGCGCTCTATCTCAGCATGCCCCTCGCTGCCTCGGAAAAGCGCCACCACGCGCTCCGTCCGGTACCGCTCGGCTTCATCCTGACGCCCGACGTGCTGGTGACCATACGGTTCGGCGAAGTTCGCGCACTGACCGACGTGCGCGGCAAGTTCGCCACGCACCCCCCGCACGATTCGGCCGATGCCTTCGCGACGGTGATCGAGACGCTGGTCGACATCGGCGCCGATCTGCTCGAGGGTGCCGGCGCGCAGCTCGCGCGGCTGTCGACCCGCACGTTCCGCAACTCCGACAACCTTCGCCGGCATGACAAACGGTTCGGACGGGCATTGCGGCAGCACCTGCGCACCGTCGGCCTGCTGGGCGACGACCTGTCGCACCTCCGCGAAACGTTGACGGGCCTGCAACGAATCGTCGGATTCGTGAACGAGCGCGCGATCGGTGGGGTGTCGGCGGAGATCGGAGTGCGGCTGAAGACGGCCCTGCAGGACGTCTCGTCGCTGGTCGAATTCGAGGTCCACCTCACCAACAAGACACAGTTCCTGCTCGACGCGATACTCGGATTCATCGCGACCGAACAGAACGATATCTTCAAGCTGTTGACGATCGTGTCGGTCGCGGGCGTTCCGCCTACCCTGATCGCGAGCGTATACGGCATGAACTTCCACGCCATGCCCGAGCTCGGCTGGCGTTTCGGCTATCCCTATGCCATTGCGCTGATCACCCTCAGCGCACTGTTACCCATGCTCTGGTTCAAGAGGCGCGGATGGTGGTGACGATGACTCAAAGCGATGCGAAGACCGGAATCGAAGGCCTCGATTCGATCCTCGGCGGCGGACTGAGCCGTGGCAACGTGTTCCTGCTGGAAGGAACACCGGGCACCGGCAAGACGACGCTCGCGCTCGCGTTTCTCATGGCCGGCGCCGCAGCCGGCGAAAGCTGTCTGTACATCACGTTGTCGGAAACGGCGCAGGAGCTGCGGGCGGGCGCGGCCTCTCACGGCTGGCAGCTCGAGACGGCATCGACGATCTTCGAGGTGGTGCCGCCGGAGAGCCTGCTCGATGCCGACCAGCAGCAGAGCCTGCTGTACTCGTCCGACCTGGAGCTCGGCGAGACGACCCGGTCGATCCTTCGGGCGAGTTCGAACGGGTGAACCCGAAACGCGTCGTGCTCGACAGCCTGTCGGAGATCCGTCTGCTGGCGCAGAGTTCGTTGCGCTACCGGCGCCAGATCCTCGCGCTGAAGCATTACTTCGCCCGGCACGGCGCGACCGTGCTGCTGCTCGACGACCTGACGACCGACCTGAAAGACAAGACGGTGCACAGCGTCGCGCACGGGGTGATGCAGCTCGAGGAGCGCAGCCCCGAATACGGCATCGAGCGACGCCGCCTGCGGCTGATCAAATACCGCGGCCGTGGCCTCCGGGGCGGCTATCACGACTTCGTCCTCCGCACGTGGCGGGCTCGTGGTGTATCCGCGTCTGGTCGCGCTCGATCAGCGGAAGAGTTTCCGGCGCGATCGGCGCACCAGCGACATCGCCCAGCTCGACGCATTGCTCGGCGGCGGTATCGAGCAAGGGTCGAGCACGCTGCTGCTCGGCCCGTCGGGCACGGGCAAATCGACGTTCGCTCTGCAATTCGTGCTCGCCGCGATACGTCGTGGCGAGAGAGCTGCGTGCTTCGTCTTCGACGAGGAACTCTCGCTGTTGTTCGACCGCAGAAAGCGCTGGGGCACGACCTCGGGAAGCTGCGCGATGAAGGCAAGCTGTACATCGTGCAGATGGATGCGGCCGAGGTGTCACCTGGCGAGTTCGCCCATCTGGTGCGCGAGGTCGTCAATCAGCACGGCGCACAGACCGTGTTGATCGACAGCCTGAACGGCTACCAGGCCGCCATGCCCGAGGAAAACGCGCTGATCCTTCATGTGCACGAGCTGCTGCAGTACCTGAACCGCCAGGGCGCGAACACGTTCGCTGACGGTTGCGCAGCACGGTCTTGTCGGTGAGATGAAGGCGCCGGTCGACATCACCTACCTCGCCGACACGGTCGTGCTGCTGCGCTATTTCGAGGCAATGGGCAGTGTGCGTCGCGCCGTATCGGTCATCAAGAAGCGCAGGGCTTCCACGAGCACACCATTCGCGAGTACCAGATCACGGGGCGCGGCCTCACGATCGGCGCGCCGCTGCATGGGTTCCAGGGCGTGCTCCGCGGCGTTCCGACGTTCGTGGCGAGGCGACGCTGATGGATGAGCAGTGAACGAACCGGCTCCACCGTCGGTGATGCGCTTGCCCTCATCTGCGCGCCCAAGGGCCGCGACGCGACGATTGCGGCGGCCATGCTGCGCGAGGCCGGCATCGACTCCGAAGCGTGTGGCAACGCGATCGAACTGCCGAGGAACTGGGTGAGCACGTCAGCTTCGTCGTCATCGCCGAGGAAGGCTGCTGCGGCCAGACCTCAGCACCCTCGCACGGTGGATCGAGGCGCAGCCCGCGTGGAGCGACCTGCCTTTCATCGTGCTCACCCGCCACGGCGGCGGTGTCGAGAGCAATCCGGGCGCAGCGCGTCTTTCCGAAGTGCTCGGTCACGTCAGCTTCCTCGAACGGCCGTTCCATCCCACCACCTTCATCAGCGTCGCACGAGCGGCGCTGCGTAATCGGCAGCGACAGTACGAGACTCGGTCGAATCTGGCCGCGCTTCGCGAAGCACGGGAGCGCCTCGACACCGCACTGCAGGCCGGTCGCCTCGGCACGTGGGAACTGCAGATCGCCCTGGGCACACTGATCGCGTCCGATACCTGCAAGGCCGTGTTCGGCCACGCGCCGCAGGACGAGTTCGGTTACCAGACCCTGATCGCGAGCATCCATCCCGACGATCGCGACCGCGTCGCGCCGGCGGTACGCAACGCGCTGACGGCGGGGTCCGACTTCCACGTCGAGTTCCGCAACGTCTGGCCCGACGGCAGCGCACATTGGGCCGAGGTCCGCGCGCGCCTCATGCCCGATCCGCGCGGTGTCGCCGACCGGCTCGTCGGCGTATCCGTCGACATCACCGCCCGAAAACGCGACGAGCAGATGTTGCGCGACATCAACGAGACCCTGGAGCAGCGCGTTGCCGCACGCTCGGCGGAGCTCATGCTCGCGCACCAGCAGGTGCTCGAGGAGATCGCCCAGCGCGAACGTGCCGAGGAACAGCTGCGCCAGGCGCAGAAGATGGAGATGGTCGGGCAGCTGACGGGCGGCGTCGCCCACGACTTCAACAACCTGCTGATGGTCATCATCACCAATCTCGAGCTGATGCGGCGGCTGTTTCCGAGCACTCCCGTGTCGAACCGGCTGATCGAGAGCGCGACCCAGAGCGCCCGGCGTGGTGCGGCGCTGACGCAGCGTTTGCTCGCCTTCTCCCGCCGCCAGGAACTTACCCTTGCCGCGCACGACCTCGCGGAACTGATCCGGGGCATGCGCGATCTGCTGGTCCGTTCACTCGGCGCGGCGTTCGACTTGCACCTCGACGTGCAGGACAACCTGCCAGCCGCAGCGGTGGACAGCAACCAGCTCGAGCTCGCCATCCTCAACCTCGTCGTCAATGCGCGCGATGCGATGCCCGATGGTGGACGGATCGAGGTCAGTCTGCGGCTGCAGGACCCACCAGCCGAGCTGTCGCTCGCGCAGGCAAGCCATCTGCGTATCGCCGTTACCGATCAGGGTTCCGGCATGGACGAAGACACGCTGCGTCGCGCTACCGAGCCCTTTTTCTCTACCAAGCCGCCCGGAAAGGGCACGGGGCTCGGGTTGTCGATGATCCATGGCCTCGCGAGCCAGCTTGGCGGGGCGCTGCGGCTCAGCAGCAGTGTCGGCTCGGGCACCACCGCGGAGATCTGGCTGCCTGCGGCCGGACCGGACGTGCTGACCGTGCGCACTGCCACGCTGCGCGCCGATGAGATCGTGCCGATGGAGCCGCTGAACGTGCTGCTGGTCGATGACGACCCGCTGGTCGGCGAAGGCACGCGCGGAATCCTCGAAACGCTCGGCCACCGCGTCCAGCTCGCCAACTCGGGCAGCGCCGCAATCGCGTGCATCGAGACAGGCACGCCCGTCGATCTCCTGATCACGGACTATTCGATGCCGTCGATGACGGGCACGCAGCTCGCGCAACGGGTCAGGCAGCTGCGGCCCGAGCTGCCTATCATCCTGGCATCGGGCTACGCCGAGGGACCCGGAGCCGAGGGTCTCGAGTTGCCGCGTCTGACGAAACCCTACGGGGCCGGAGCGCTGGCGCAGGAGATACTTCGCACGATGACCCATCGCAGGCCGGGCGCGAGCGGCGGGCTCGCCTGAACCAGCGCGGGCGATTTCCGTCAGCGATGCGGAACGCGGCGCAGCTGCGAGGTGTTGTAACCCAGATCGCGCACCTGCTCGACCAGACGCTCGTAATCGGCAGCCGGCAGATGCGGACTGCGGGCCATGATCCAAACGTAGTCGCGCTTGCTGCGGGCGACGATGGTTTCGCGGTAGTCCGCATCGACATGCGAAATGACATACTCCGCCTTGATCGGCCAGACGAACCGCATGCCCCATATCGCCTGGCTCGCATCCTTGCCGACGAACCCGGTCGGTGTCATGCGCTTCACCGGCCCATCGAGCGAACCCTGGTTGAACGTAAAGGTCGTGGCGATCGTGCCGTCGGCATTGCGCTCGTATCGTTCGACCGCATTGAATGCATCGCGCTCGGGACGAGTCGGGATGTTGGCGATGACGTACCAGTCGCCCATGAACCGGTCGATGTCCACCCGCGGTGCATGAGGCAGAGGTTCATGACGCATCGTGGAACAACCCTGGACGAGAAGCAGCACAGCCAATGCCGGCCATACCGGCGCGCGCGACGAATGATTCATGACGTTACTGTCGCTCCTTTTGTAACGGCGCGTTGTCAGTTCACGCCGTGTGCGGTTGTGAGCCGGAATCACGCATGACGAACGACCCGGTCAGGTTCCCCGCGTTCCTCGCCGGCGGCGGCGAGATGGGCGAGCGCATCCGCGCACTCGACCCGGCCACACTCGGCCTCGGCCCCGCGCGCGACTGGCCAGCGGCCCTGAAGTCCGCGCTTTCCATCGCGCTGAGCTCCAGCTTCCCCACCTGCGTCTACTGGGGCCCGGAGTTGCTGCTGCTCTACAACGACGCGTGGTCGATGATCCCGGGGGACCGGCATCCGGACTGTCTCGGTCGACCGGCGCGCGAAGTATGGGCCGACATCTGGACCATCGTCGGCCCGCAGTTCCAGCAGGTCGCGGCCACCCGCCGCGGCCTGTCGGCGTATGACCACCATCTGCCGCTGATCCGCGACGGCGCCGTGCGTGAGACGTACTGGACATACAGCTTCACTCCGCTGTTCGACGACGACGAGCGGGTGGTCGGTATCCTGAACCAGGGCCACGAGACGACCGCCGCGGTACTCGGCGAACGTGCGCGCGTGGATGAGGTCGCGCGACTGCGGGCAATGTTCGAGCAGGCGCCGGGCGCCATCGCATTGCTGAACGGCCCGACGCATGTGTTCGACCATGCGAACCCCGCCTATGCGGAAATCGTCGGACGGCGTGAGCTGATTGGCCGCCCGGTCGCGGAAGCACTGCCCGAAGTCGTCGGCCAGGGGTTCGTCGATCTGCTCGACCGCGTCTACGCGACGGGTGAGACGTACCGCGGCAGCGCCAACGTCGGCCTGCGCCGCTCGGCCCATGGCGAACTCGAGGAGCGCGTGGTCGACTTCCTCTACCAGCCCCTGTTCGACGCGGCACGCCGGGTAACCGGAATCTTCGTGCAGGCGACTGACGTGACCGAACGCGAGCAGGCACTGCGGCAACTGGTCGAAGCCGACCGTCGGAAGGACTCTTTCTCGCGACGCTCGCTCACGAACTCCGCAACCCGCTCGCGCCGATCCGGACCGGGCTGCAGCTGCTGAAGCTCGCCGGCGGTGGCGATGACCGGTTGCACCACACGCGCGAGATGATGGAGCGGCAACTGCGCCATCTCGTGCACCTCGTCGACGATCTGATGGACGTCAGCCGCATCGCGACCGGCAAGATCAACTTGCGTCGCGAGATGCTCGTGCTGCGCGACGTGCTGCTGCGCGCCGTCGAATCGTCCGCGGCAGCCATCGAGCAGAAGTCTCAATACCTCGACCTCGCGATCGATGCCCAGACGCTACAGGTCGATGGCGACGGCGAGCGGTTGACGCAGGTCTTCGCCAACCTGCTGAACAACGCCATCAAGTTCACGCCGGAACGCGGCCACATCCGGCTCTCGCTGCAGCGTACCGGCGACTTCGCCGAAGTGCGCGTCGAAGACGACGGCATCGGCATTGCCGCCGATTCGCTCGCGCACGTGTTCGAGATGTTCGCCCAGATCGAGCTGCCGCCGGGGTCGACGCAGAACGGCCTCGGCATCGGTCTCGCGCTGGTGGCGCAGCTCGTGCAGATGCATGGCGGGACCGTCTCAGCCTCGAGTGGCGGACCAGGACAGGGCACCTGCATGAGGGTGAATCTGCCGCTGGCGGGGTATGCTCCACCGACCTGAAACCGGATGGGGGTCCATCATGATCTCGAGCAGGATGCTTGGCCTTGTGGTCGTGACTCTCGCCACCTCTCCGCTGCTGGCGCAGGACGCGAAGAGCGTCGTGGCGGAGGCGTCGCGAGCGATGGGCGTCGACGGCCTTAGCTCGATCACGTACTACGGCTCGGGCGCGAACTACAACCTCGGCCAGAACAACAACGCGAACTATCCGTGGCCGCGCATCAATCTGAATGACTATCGCCGCACCATCGACTTACGCGGGCCCCTCTCGCTCGCCACGGCCGTGACGGTCGCGGTGCCGGTCACCGGCGGACCCGCGGCTCCCACGCCGTTCACGCAGAACATCAACACCGGGAATGCCCGACCTGGGCGCAGCAGCTCGAAATCTGGGTTACGCCCTGGGGCTTCTTGCGCGGCGCGGCCAGCACGAACGCGACGGTCGCGCGTCGCTCGGTAGGCGGCGAGCGCTACAACGTGATCACGTGGAGCGCGCCGATCAAGGCGCCGGGCGGCCAAGCGTACGAGCTGGTCGGCTACATCAACAGCGACAACCTCGTGTCCGAAGGTCGAGACGCGCCTCGAGAATCCGATCTTCGGCGACATGCTCGTCGAGGTGGACTACGGCGACTACCGCGACAACAACGGCCTGAAGTACCCGACCGAGATGGTGCAGAAGCGCGGCGGCTGGCCGGTGTTCGACCTGCGCAGGTGCTCGGGCGTGGAAGAATCCCGCGAAGACGTCGCAGCTCATGACGCCGACCGGCTCCGACTCCGCCCGTTGCGCCACCGGCTGCCGCACCGCCGCCGACGACCTCGGAAGAGCTGTCCCCTGGCGTCTACCGCATCACGGGCGGCTACGTCTCGCTCGCGGTCGAGTTCAACGATCACATGCTGCTGTTCGAGCCCGCGGGCGCAGAACGAAGCGCGTGCGCACGCCGGAATCGCCGAGAGCGAAGCGGCGTGATCCCGGGCAAACCGATCCGCTACGGCGTCCTCTCGCATCACCACTTCGACCACACGAGCGGTCTGCAGGCCGTCGTCGCTGAAGGCATGACGATCGTGACGCCGGAGGTCAACAAGGAGTTCCTCGAGAGGGCGCTGTCGGCGTCCTCGCACGCTCGCCCCGGACTCGATGGCGCGCTCGGGCAGGAAGCCGGTCATCGAAGGGTTCGAGGGCGACAAGCGCGTGTTCACCGATGCCACGCGCACCGTCGAGATCCACGTGATCAACGGTCTGCCGCACGCGGACGGGATGGTCGTCGCGTGGTTGCCGAAGGAGAAGATCGTCGTCTATGCCGACATGTTCAACTTCCCGCCCGCCAGCGCGCCGGTGCCGAATCCGCCAGTGATCGGCACGCAGGTGTTCCTCGACAACATCACGCGTCTCGGGCTCGAGAGCGACCGCATCCTGTCGATCCACTCGATGAACCCCGACCGTCTCGCAACCATGCAGGACATCCGCGCATCGCTTGGTCTCGCGAACTGACGTCAGCGTACGGCGGGAATCATCACTTCGGCATGCGTAAGCTGCTGCTCTTTTCTCTGTGGTGGCTGTTCGCGACGCTCGCCGCGGCGCAATCCCCTCCGCCGCCCAGCTTCACACCCGAGCGCTTTCGCGCCCACGTCGCGTTTCTCGCCGACGACCTGCTCGAAGGCCGCAAGACCGGCACTCGCGGCCACGAAATCGCCGCGCGTTACGTCGCCACACAGTTCGAAGCGGCCGGTCTCACACCGGCCGGTACCGAAGGCTGGATGCAGCGCGTGCAATTCCAGCGGACGGCATATGTCACCGGTCGCGGCGCCGTGACCCTCAGCGGTCCGGCCGGCGAGCATCGATGGGCGCATGGCTCGGACATCGTGGTCGCGCTCAACCCGCGCGAACTGGACATCGACGTCACCGCGCCGCTGGTATTCGTCGGGTACGGCATCGAGGAGGCGCGCTTCGGCATCGACGACTATCGCGGTCTCGACGTGAAGGGAAAGATCGTCGTGACGCTGCGCGGGTTTCCGAAGGGCATCCCGAGCGAAGAAGGCGCGCATCTCGGAGCGATGAAGGCCAGGGTGGCCGAGCGGCATGGGGCGATCGGGCTGGTGAGCATCGACACCGCGCTGTCGCTCAGGACGCGGCCCTGGGCGAGGCGCGTCGAGTTCTCGAACGAGCCCTACTTCGACTGGATGACGCCGACCGGCGAGGTGCACGTCGACGCGCCCGGCATCCGCGCGATGGCCAGCCTCAACACCCCGGCCGCGGAGGCCGCGTTCGCTGGTGCGTCCCGCTCGCTCGCGGCGGTGCTGCGCGAAGCCGATCGTGAACGTGGCCGGCCGAAGGGTTTCCCGTTGAAGGCGCGGATTCGCGTCGAAGTCGGGGCGACCGCCGACCGGGTCACGAGTCCGAACGTCATCGGCGTGCTGCCGGGCTCCGACCCCGCGCTCGCGTCCGAGTACGTCGTCCTGTCGGCACACGTCGACCATCTCGGCATCGACGCTGTGCGCAACGGCGACGCGTCTGGCAAGGACCGCGTCAACAACGGCGCGCTCGACAACGCATCGGGCGTCGCGACGATGATCGAGGTGGCGCGCGCGGCTGCGAGCGCACCGAGGCGGCCGCGCAGATCGATCGTGTTCCTGGCCACGACCGCCGAGGAGGAAGGCCTGCTCGGCGCCGATTTCTACGCGCGGTACCCGACGGTGCCGGCAAAAGGCATCGTCGGCAACGTCGATCTCGACATGCCGCTGCTGCTCTACCCGTTTACCGACGTCATCGCGTTCGGCGCCAACCATTCGAGTCTCGGGGCGATGGTTGCTGCGGCTGCGAAGGAGATGAACGTCGGCTCGGGCCGACCCCTTTCCCGAGCAGGGGCTGTTCACCCGGTCGGACCACTACCGCTTCGTCGAGCAGGGCGTGCCTGCGCTCTTCCTCTCGACCGGTTTTGCGAACGGTGGCGAGAAAGCCTGGAACAGCTTTCTCCAGGGCAATTACCACCACCCCGGTGACGACCTCGATCAACCGATCGACTGGGTGGCCGGAGCCCGGTTCGCGGAGTTGAACTACCGGGTCACTCGCGCGATGGCGGACGCGGACCAGCCGCCGCGCTGGAATGCGGGCGACTTCTTCGGCGAAACCTTCGCGCCCGGGACACCTCGGGCCACCCTGACGCGCCCGAATCGCTGACTGTCGGCTGCGGCTTACAGCCATCGCCCGCGCGCGCCGAGTGCGCCGCGAACGCCGCACCGGCGAACCTACCCGCATCACTGTGGAGGTTCCGATGAGCGACCTGAGCCTGTCCGACGTGTCGGAGAAGATGCGCGAGATCGACATCGCTATGCTGATGACCCATACCGAAGGGGGCGACATCGCCGGGCGCCCGATGAGCAACAATCGCGACGTCGACTACGACGGCGATTCGTACTATTTCACGTCCGACGACACCCGCACGGTCGCCGACATCGAGCGCAACCCGCGTGTCGCATTGACCTTCCACGGCAATCGTCACCTGCTCGGGAAGCCGGGAATACAGATCAACGTCGAAGGGCAGGCGCAGATCATCCGCGACAAGCAGGCGATGCGGGAGCACTGGACGCCGGACCTGGACCGCTGGTTCGAGCAGGGTGTCGACACGCCGGGCGTCGTGATGGTGAAGGTGCACGCGAACCGGGTGCATTACTGGGATGGCATGGACCACGCGGAAATCGTGATCTAGCGAACTGACCGGCATGGCGGCCGACCTGCAGCCCCTCAGCCTCGGCGAGGTGCTCGATGACATCGGCTCCTCGCGGCCGTCCTCCGGCGCTGGCGTCGCTGCTGGCGTTGCACTTGCGCTGGGCATAGCGTGCGCGCAGAAGGCCGTGGCGGTGACATTGAAACACCGCGCTGATGACCGGCTCGCGGAGGCCGCAGCACGGCTTCAGACACTGCGTGAGCGCGCCCTCGAGCTGGCGCGTCTCGACGCAGTGCTGTTCGAAAGCTACCTGCGCCACCAGGCTGCCGAGGATGCGGCGCGGCTGGTGACGGCCGCCGAAGCGTTCCAGCAACTGTCACAGGACGTCGCGCACGAATTGCAGGGGCTCGAAGGCCGGATCGACGATTGCGTCGAGGGAGACATCACGGCCGCTCGCGCCTTGGTGCAGGCCTCTCGCGCGATCGAGGCCGAGATCCTGCGCGAGAACCGACGCGAACGCGCGAAGGTGATCGCGTGACGCGACTCGATCGACCGCTGCGGCGGGAACTGCAGATCAGGCAGCGCGCCTACGTGGTGACCCTCGATCAGGATGGCATGAAGCTGACGCTGAAAGGTCACCGCAAGGGCCAGGAACTCAAGTGGGACGATTTCGTCACGGGTGACGCCGCTTTCGCCGTGGCGCTCAACGCTTCGCTGGCGCAGGCGAACGACGTCCGCGACGAGGCCGAAGGCGGCGCCACGAGGCAAGCGGCGCTCGAAGTCGAAGTCGCGCCCGGTCAGGGCTTCAAAGTAGCGGCGATCCGGCGAATTTCATCCGCCGAGTGTTCGCCCGCGAGCGGGGTACCCGGCATCAGGAATTTGCCCATCGCAAGTCCGCCGACCTTGACCGGCTCGAAGCCGAGATCGCGGATCAGGCGTTCCGCGCGCTCGAGCGCCTCGCGATCGTCGCCCGCATAGGGCATCGCAACCTTGCCGGGAGATTCGTGCATAGCGCCCATTCGCGCGGCGCCCACCGCATTGAACGCCCGCACGATGCGCGCGCCCGGCAGCAACCGCGTCGACACCTCGCCAGCCCCGTTGGCACGAGCTTCATCGGCGATGGCGCCGTCGCGCGCGGGAAACGGGTTGCTGCGTCGATTACGATCTTGTTGCGAAACGCCGCGCCGAGCGTGCGGCCGAGTTCGGGCTGCGCCCCGTAAGGCACCGCCAGAACGAGCACCTCGCCGAACGCGGCGGCTTCAGCCGGCGTACCCGCACGGGCGCTCGCTCCCACCTCGGTGGCGAGTCGCCGATCGGCTTCGAGATCGCGCGAGCTGAACATGACCGGGTAGCCGGCACGGGCCCACACGCGTCCGAGATTGCTGCCGACATTGCCCGACCCGATCAGGCCGATGCGCGGCTTGGGTTCGGCCGCCGGCAGAGGCGGAGCGAACGGCGCGGCGAGCGCCAGCGCGACCAGAAACATGAAACTACGACGTCGGACCATGCGAGTCATGAGGTTCCCCTGTCCTGGTGATGGTTCACCGATTCTGGCACATCCGAAGCCGAAGGCTCTCGTACGATGGCGTCGACCGCACGCCGATCAGAACAACTAAGGGGCCACCGTGAAACTGCAGCTCATCGTCGCATCCACTGCTCTGGGATTGTCCGCGCTGGCGTCGGCCCGGGAAATTCCTTCGGTCCCGCCGGCGAAGGAAGGGTTCTCCGCCGAACGGCTCGCGCGCCTCGACGCGAGGATGCACCGCTATGTCGACTCTGGCGACACCGCGGGCGTCATCACGCTGATCGCGCGGCACGGTCGCATCGTGCATTTCGACGTCCATGGCAAGGCCGACCTCGAAACTGGCGCGCCGCTGCGAGCCGACAGCCTGTTCCGCATGTACTCGATGACCAAACCGATCACGAGCGTCGCACTGCTGATGCTCTACGAGGAAGGTCGCTTCCAGCTCGACGATCCGCTCGCTCGTTACCTGCCCGAGTTCAAGGACGTGAAGGTCTACGTTTCAGGCACGGGCGCCCGCATGCAGCTCGATGACCCGAAACGCGCGATAACCGTGCGCGACGTGTTCAGGCACACGGCCGGATTCAGCGGCGGCAATTCGACCGTCGCGCAGATGCAGGCCGAAGCGCGCATATTCGACGGTGGTCTCGCCGAGTTGCCCGCGCGCCTCGCCAGGCTCCCGCTGCAATACCAGCCGGGTACGCGGTGGGTGTACAGCGCGGCGCACGACGTGCAGGCGGCGCTGGTGGAGCGGCTGTCGGGCGAGCGTTTCGAGGACTTCGTGCGAAAGCGCATCTTCGATCCACTCGACATGCGGGACAGCACGCTCGGCATTCCCGCCAGGGACCTCTCGCGCCTGACGACGTACTACCGCATGGACGGCGGCAAGCTGGTCGCGACCGACAAGCCCGCGACAAGCAACTACACCGGCGTGCGCGGCGGTTCGAGTCTCACGTCGACCGCCCGCGACTACCTCCGTTTCGCGCAGATGGTAGCGAACGGCGGCGAACTCGATGGCGTGCGCCTGCTCGCACCCGGCACCGTACGGCTGATGCGCTCCGACCATCTGCCGCCCGACGTCTGGATGGGCGCGCCCTCGAACGGCACGAAATACGGGCTAGGTGTCGGTGTGCTGGTCGACCCCGTTGCCCGCGGCAATCTCGGCAACAAGGGCGAGTACGGCTGGTCGGGCGCCGCGTCGACGCACTACATCGCCGACCCCGAAACGGACGTCGTCGCGCTCTTCTTCACGCAGAAGCCGGACGACCGGATCTACTACAAGGACTTCATCACGATGGTCAATCAGGCACTGGTGGAGTAGCGCGGGTTCCCGCCTATAATCCCGGTCAGACCCGACTTCAGATCGGGCAACCGGGGTTCTGGGCATGAAACACTCGCAGTTGTTGCGGCATGGCGCCGCGATCGGCTTTCTTGTCGCAGGGTTAACCCTTGCGGCCTGCTCGAAGAAGGAGGCGCCCCCACCCGCCGCCAACGCGGCTCCGCCGATCGGCCAGGCCAACGTCGATGGCGCGCGCATCGAAAAAGCCGACGACGAGCCGGGCTCGTGGATGACCCACGGCCGCACCTATTCCGAACAGCGTTTCAGCCCGCTGACGCAGATCAGCAAGGACAACGTCAGCACGCTCGGGCTCGCCTGGTTCGCAGACCTCGACACCAACCGCGGCCAGGAAGCGACGCCACTGGTCGTCGACGGTGCGCTCTACGTCTCGACCGCGTGGAGCAAGGTGAAGGCCTACGACGCCGAAGACGGGCAAGGCGTTGTGGGCGTTCGATCCCGAAGTGCCGGGTCAGTTCGGCGTCAACGCCTGCTGCGACGTCGTCAATCGCGGCGTCGCCGTGTGGAAGGGCAAGGTCTTCGTCGGCACGATCGATGGCCGGCTCATCGCGCTCGATTCGAAGACCGGCAACAAGCTGTGGGATGTCGTCACCGTCGACCAGACGAAGCCGTACACGATCACCGGCGCGCCGCGCGTCGTGAAAGGCAAGGTCCTGATCGGCAACGGCGGCGCCGAGCTCGGCGTGCGCGGCTACGTGTCGGCCTACGATCCCGACAACGGCAGCCTGTTGTGGCGCTTCTATACCGTCCCCGGCGATCCTGCGAAGGGCCCGGATGGCCAGCCGTCGGACGCCGCGTTCGAGAAGGTCGCAGGCAAGACCTGGCACGGCGAGTGGTGGAAGATGGGCGGTGGCGGCACGGTCTGGGATTCGATGTCGTACGATCCCGAGCTCGACCTGCTGTACATCGGTGTCGGCAACGGCAGCCCCTGGAACCGCAAGCTGCGTAGCGAGGGCAAGGGCGACAACCTGTTCCTCTCCTCGATCGTCGCGCTGAAGCCCGACACGGGCGAGTACGTGTGGCACTACCAGAGCACGACCGGCGAGAGCTGGGACTACACGGCGACGCAGCAGATCATCATCGCCGACCTGACGATCGAAGGCGCGAAGCGCCGAGTGCGTGATGCAGGCGCCGAAGAACGGCTTCTTCTACGTCATCGACGCCGCCACCGGCAAGCTGATCTCGGCGAAGAACTTCACCGATGTCTCGTGGGCGACGCACGTCGATCTCGCCACCGGCCGCCCGGTCGAGACGAAGGAGGCCCGTTACGAGGTGACCGGCAAGCCGTTCCTGTCGAAGCAGAATCCGAACGGCGCGCACACATGGCACTCCATGGCGTTCAGCCCGCAGACGGGGCTCGTCTATCTGCCGATCCACGGCACGCCGTTCATCTATGAGCAGCCGAAGAGCTTCGGGCTTCGCCCGATGTCACAGAACGTCGGCGCAGACTTCGCCGGCAACGCTACCCTCGATCCGAAGAAGGTGCTCGCCGATACGTACGGCCGGCTGATCGCCTGGGATCCGGTCAACCAGAAGGAAGTCTGGCGCGTCGAACGTGCCGGACAGGCGAACGGCGGCGCGCTCGCGACGGCGACCGGCATCGTGTTCCAGGGAACGGGCTCGGGACAATTCACCGCGCTCGACGCAGCGACCGGCAAGGAGCTGTGGACGACGCCGACGCAGACCGGCGTCGTCGCGGCACCCATGACCTATCAGATCGACGGCGAGCAGTACGTTGCGCTCCTGGCCGGCACGGGCAGTTCGTGGGCGCTGATCGGTGGCGACACGAACATGAAGGGCTTCATGCAGCGGAATGTGTCGCGACTGCTGGTCTACAAGCTGGGTGGCAGCCTCCAGCTTCCCGCGCTGCCCGATGTCCAGCCGTTGCCGATGAATCCACCGGCGGCCACTGCCCCCGCCAACGTCGTCGCGCGCGGCGGTGAGCTGTACGACGCCTATTGCAGCAGCTGCCACGGGCCCGGCGCGATCCAGGTCGGCATCCTGCCCGACCTGCGCCGCACGCCGATGCTGCAGACCGCCGAAACATGGAACTCGGTCGTCACCGGCGGTGCACGGCAGGCGCACGGCATGGCCAACTTCACCAGCGTGCTCACCGCCGACGACGCGGAGGCCATCCGCGCGTTCGTCGTGCTGCGCGCGAACCAGGACAAGCCGGCCGCAGCCGCAGCAGCGCGCTGAGGCCGAGGCCTCAGGGCGCGGCGCAGCTGAAGCTGCGCTCGTCATCGGTGCTGCCGGTGCCGTTGTACTTCGCCACCTGCGGATGCGGGCACAGCGGCCTCGACCGCTGCGGCGCGCCGGGCAGGCTTCGTGCAATCAGGCGCTCCGGCGCCCGCCCGGTCTCGACCCAGCGGTCGATCGTGCCGATGGCATCGATCGCCGACGGGCCATCGCCCCCCGCACAGTGCGCCATGCCAGGCGCCATGAACAATCGCACGCCGTCCTTCGCGCGCTTCGGTCCGATGTCCTTCCGCAGCGCCTCGTAGAACGCAACGGTGGAACCCGCAGGAATGAGGCCATCGGCCCAGCCGTGCGTCAGCAGCAGCTTGCGACCGCCCGCGAAGAAGCGGTCGAGCCCGTCGGCGGGCACGTCGAGGGCGTCCCGGCCATAGCTCAGCGCGCGCTCGAGGTCGCGGTCGTAGTCGAAGCGGCGGAAGTCCCACTGCGGGTCGTTGAAAACCGGCCCGCGGAAGAACGTCGTCGCCACCGGAAACGGCTCATTGCCCTGCGTCAGCATCGTCACCTGTGTTTCGCTGCCGATCGGGAACCCGGGAAAGATCGACGCTCCGGTACGCGGGTTTTTCGGGCCCGCATGGATGGCGCGAACGGCGGCCACCTGCGGCGCGGTGAGGCAGTCGGCCTCTTCCGCCCCCTTGCACTGCAGCGCGCCCGGATCGAAACGGCACGACGGCGGATTCGTGATGACTCCATCCTTGACGCCATCGGCCGCATCGCACGCCTCGATCGCCGCATGCTTGACCAGCTGGATCTTGGGCGGCGTCAGCCGGCTGGCCGCATCCTTCATGGCCGCGTTGCCCGACCACAGTGACAACGCCATCAACGCAACCATCGGGTTGGCAGGCGCCATCGCCGAAATGGCGTCGTAATCCTCCGGGTATCGATACGCTTCCATCAGGCCGATGCGGCCACCAGTCGAGCAACTCGCGTAAAGCGACCGGGACGGCTTGCGGCCGTAGAACGCCTCGATCGTCGCCTTTGCCGCCATCGCCGTTTCGTGCGTGGCGCGATGGCCGAAGTCGACCAGCTTCTCCGGATGCCCGACCAGAAACGACCCGTCGAGCGGGTTGCCCTGGTGGCCGACGTCGCTGGCAGCGGTGGCATAGCCGGCGAGCAGCGGCGTCATCATGTCGCCGTAGGCTATCGATCCTGCCCAGACGCCATTGCCGCCGCCGACGAACTTGCCGTTCCAGCCGGTACGCGGCAGCCACACCTCGAAGCGGATGTCGGAATCGGGGGACGGCCGGCTGGTACCGGCGACGCGGCAGAATGCGGGCAGCGCTGCGAAGTTCATCGGCGGTCCTCCCGCGCCGCCTCCCGGCGGCAGCTGGAACGCACCCGCCGCGACGTCGGTCGCGGACGTGATCGTGACATTTGGAATCTTCAGCGTTCGTGCAAGCACGTCGCACGACGCCGGTGAAGCCGCCTGCGCGGCACCTGCGGCGCACAGCAGGCCAACTGCGATCGTTACACGGTCCATGAGCCACCCCGTTGTTGTCGTTCCGTTCCCTCGCGCCCGCCGATCATGGTGCACAATCACCCGGACATGAAGACCCCCGTCGCCGTCCCCCTTGAATTGCACGTCTGCGTTCCCGGCCGGACCGCGCAGCACTGCTGAACTGCCTCGCGTGCCCCTGCCCTTGCTGCGGCCGACCGAACCGGCCGCGTTCACGGTCGAGCGAGCGGCCTCCGCGAATCCCCTGCTGCTCTGCTGCGATCACGCGAGCAATCGCGTTCCGGCCTCGCTCGGCACGCTCGGGCTGGACCCGGCGCTGCTCGCGTCGCATATCGCCTGGGATATCGGCATCCGTGGAGTGGCGGTCCGTCTTGCCGAGCTGATCGATGCGACGCTCGTGCTGCAGAACTATTCGCGTCTGGTCATCGACTG
This sequence comes from uncultured Pseudomonadota bacterium, assembly GCA_963769065.1. Lineage (GTDB taxonomy): Bacteria > Pseudomonadota > Gammaproteobacteria > Steroidobacterales > Steroidobacteraceae > ZC4RG30. The sequence continues at coordinate 40,701 of CAVYKG010000009.1, forward strand.
CAATCGACCGCTGGCGGCGCCCGACTCCATCGCCGTCCGTAGCGAGGCGATCGAGATCGCTGCCAATGCAGAACTGGGCGATGCCGAGCGGCTCGCCCGGCGCGCCGGCATCTTCGCTCCGTACCATGACGCGATCCGCGCCGCTCTCGACGCCGGCCGCACGCAGCTGCTGTCGCTGCACAGCTTCACGCCGGTTTATCACGGCGTCGCGCGCCCCTGGCAGACCGGTGTGCTTTACCAGCGCGACGATCGGATGGGGCAACGATTGCTCGCCCTGTTGAGTCGTGACCAACGCCTACACGTCGGTGACAACGAGCCCTACGCGATGGACGATGCGAGTGACTACACTCTGGTCGAGCACGGAGAACGGCGCGGCATCGCTCATGCCGGCATCGAGATCCGCCAGGACCTCATCGCCGACGAACCCGGCCAGCGCGAATGGGCTCAGCGCCTCGCCGATCTTCTGCCCGACATACTGATTAGGTAGACCGAAGGCTCACATGCTCATCCGCGCCGGCTACGACATCGTCTACCAGTTCCCGCAGCCGACCCCGATGATCCTCGCGCTGAACATCCACTTCAGTCGCGCCAACGACCTCGTGCGTCCCGACAATCTCGTGACCGATCCGCCGGTTCAGGCGTTCCCGTATCGCGACGGGTTCGGCAACTGGTGCACGAGGCTGGTGGCCCCCCCCGGTCGACTCCGCCTGCGCGCGGACGCGCTGGTCAACGACTCGGGCGTGCCCGAACCCTTCGCGCCTGACGCGGTCCAGCACGATGTGCAGTCGCTGCCCGACGAAGTGCTCGTTTTTCTGCTCGGCAGCCGCTACTGCGAAACCGATCAGCTGTCGAACCTCGCCTGGCAGATGTTCGGCGGCACGCGGCCCGGCTGGGCGCGGGTCCAGGCGATCTGCGATTTCGTGCACCGCCATCTCACCTTCGGCTACGGCTTCGCCAATTCGACCCGCACCGCGATGCAGGCCTACCACGAGCGACGCGGTGTCTGCCGCGACTACGCACACCTCGCGATCGCCTTGTGCCGTTGCATGAACATACCGGCGCGCTACTGCACCTCGTACCTGGGCGACATCGGCGTGCCGCCGGTACCGGAGCCGATGGATTTCGCGGCGTCGTTCGAGGCGTACCTCGGCGGGCGCTGGTATGCATTCGATCCCCGCAACAACGCCCAGCGTATCGGCCGCATCCTCATCGCCCGCGGACGCGACGCCGCCGACGTCGCGATCAGCACCGCATTCGGCCAGAACCAGCTGGTCAGCTTCACCGTCATCACCGAACAGGTGGGTTGACGGTCGGAGCCCCCCTCAGTGCGTCAGGGCGTAAACGGCGAAATTGACGCTCATGTGCATGCCGAGCGTCGCGCCATCGAGCGGGTAATCGGGCGAGTCGGCCCACTGGAACGAGTCGCCGAGATCGTTGTTGAATGCGATCATCACCATCACGCGTCCGGCATCGTCACGGATGCCGCGCCAGTGCGGGATGCGGCCATCGGAAAGCCATCCCGGGCGGCCGGGACCGTTCCAGTGCGGCACCTGCCCCTTCGGGTCGACGTCGAACAGCGTGTGGAATATCGGATCGCTGGCCGGCAGGTCCTCGATCGCGCGATCGGGAAATATCCGGCGCATCTCGCGCTCGAAACCTTCCCATTGCCCCGACCCGAAGAAGCTGTCGCACAGCAGGAAGCCGCCGCGAAGCAGATATTCGCGCAGCTTCAGGATGTGGTCATCGGGAAATTCCCAGTAACCCGGCAGTCCCACCACCATGTACGGCCAGTCGAAGACGTCGTCGCCGTCCTCGAGGTTGACGGGTTGTTCGACCGAGCGCGCGTCGACACGCGTGAGTCGGCGCAGGATCTGGGCAAACAGGCGGTCGCCGCGCGGATAGTCGACTGCCCAGCTCGTGCCACCCTGTCGCCAGTCACCCCCGCCGAACCTGAAGAACCCGCCACCGCCTGATGCATACATCAACCGCGCAACGGTGAATTCGGCTGGCTTCTGCCAGTCCGGTGGCAGCGCAATGTCGTCGGTGTGATCTTCGAACGGTGCGTACTGGCGGAACTCGCGGGCCGCCCAGGCGATCGGAACGGTGCAGAGCACGGCGAGGAAGGTCGCGTAAAGGCGAGTCCGCATGAGCCGATTGGAGCACACCCGGGCAGCGAGCGTTGCGCCATGAGGTTGTTGCGGGATGTACGGGTTTTGCGCGCGCAGGCCTCTCCGGATCAGGAACACGGCGCTGCGGCAAGGCCGACAGCGGCGCCTGCAACCGTTCTGCTCGAATGCCCGGATGCCTCAATCTCCTGAGCGAAGTGCCATCGCGGCCCCGTCGGTCCTGCGCGTCAGTCTGGACGTCAATGGAACGCTGCATCAGCTGGAGCTCGACACGCGCACGACCGTACTCGATGCCCTGCGCGAGCACCTGCAGCTGACCGGCTCCAAGAAGGGCTGCGACCAGGGCCAGTGCGGCGCATGCACGGTGCTGATCGATGGCCGACGGGTCGTGTCGTGTCTCACGCTTGCGGTGATGAACGACGGAGCACGAATCACGACGATCGAAGGCCTCGGCACACCGGAGCAACCGCACCCGATGCAGGCGGCTTTCGTCCGGCACGATGGTTACCAGTGCGGATACTGCACGCCCGGACAGATCTGCTCCGCGGTCGCTGTGCTGACGGAGATCGACGAAGGCATTCCAAGCCACGTCACCGGCGATCTCGAGAACCCGCCGCAGGTCACCGCTGCGGAATTGCGCGAGCGCATGAGCGGCAACCTCTGCCGCTGCGCCGCGTACTCCAACATCATCGACGCGATCAGCGACGTGGCGGCTCGCGCATGAGGCCATTCACTTACGAGCGGCCCGCCTCGGTGATCGCCGCCGCGGAGTCGCTCGCACGCACCCCTGGCGCAAAGCTCGTGGCCGGGGGCACCAATCTTCTCGATCTGATGAAGCTCGAGATCGAGACGCCGACCCATCTGGTCGACGTCAATCACCTCGCGCTCGATCGCATCGAGCCGCTTGCCGAAGGCGGCCTGCGCATCGGCGCCGGTGTCCGCAACACCGACCTCGCTGCCGACCTGCGCATTCGCCGCGACTATCCGTTGCTGTCCCGGGCGCTGCTTGCCGGCGCTTCGGGGCAGCTGCGCAACCGCGCCACCACCGCCGGCAATTTGCTGCAGCGGACGCGTTGCCCGTATTTCTACGACCCTAATCAACCGTGCAACAAGCGCGCGCCCGGCACGGGCTGCGGCGCACTCGATGGCTACAGCCGCCAGCACGCAGTGGTCGGCGTCAGCGACGCCTGCATCGCGACGCACCCGAGCGACATGGCGGTCGCATTGCGAGCGCTCGATGCCCAGGTCGAGACAATCGTTGCGGACGGTCGCACCCGGACCCTTCCACTGGCGGAATTCCATCGCCTGCCCGGCCAGACTCCCGAACACGAGACGAATCTGGTTCCGGGTGAGGTGATAACCGCAGTGACCTTGCCGAAGCCGGCCGGTGGCCAGCAGCTTTACCACAAGGTGCGCGAGCGGGCTTCGTATGCCTTCGCGCTCGTATCGGTCGCCGCGATCGTGCATCCCGATGGCACGGGACGTATCGCGCTCGGCGGCGTGGCGCACCGGCCCTGGCGCGTCGAGGCCGCAGATGCCGAGCTCGCGCGCGGTGCGGCGGCCTATGCTGCGCGCGCGCTCGTCGATGCCAGACCCACGCGTGACAACGAATTCAAGATCGCGCTCGTCGAACGGACTGTGGCCGCGGTATTGGCCGAAGCCGCGCAGCGGAGCGGAACGTGAAGTTCGACGCCCCTGCCACGACAAACCCTGTCGACCGGCTGACGGTCGTCGGCCGTGCGCTCGATCGCGTCGACGGGCCCCACAAGACGACCGGCACGGCGCCCTATGCGTACGAGCGCCACGACGTCGCACCCGGTGCCGCGTACGGCTACGTGCTCGGTGCCGCGATTGCCACCGGACGCATCGCATCGATGGATCTCGATGCGGCACAGGCTGCGCCCGGCGTGCTTGGAATCGTCACCGCCGCGAACGCCGGACCGCTGCAGCGCTCGGAACGAAACGTCGCGCCACTGCTCGGCGGGCCCGAGGTCGCGCACTACCATCAGGCGATTGCGCTGGTGGTCGCTGAAACGTTCGAGCAGGCCCGTGCTGCCGCGCACCTCATCCAGGTCGGCTATGAACCGGTCGCGGGTCGATACGATCTCCCGGCCATGACGAACTCCGCCACGCGTCCGAAGCAGATCAACGGCGGGCCCGCCGATACCGACTTCGGCGATTTCGAGGCGGCGCATGCCGCCGCGGCGGTGAAACTCGACGAGACGTACACGACGCCCGACCAGTCCCACGCGATGATGGAACCGCATGCCACGACCGCTTCGTGGGACGGCGACCGGGTGACGGTGTGGACCTCGACCCAGATGGTCGACTGGTGCGCTAACGATCTCGCCGTGACGCTCAACGTGCCGAAGCGGAACGTGCACGTGCAGTCGCCGTACATCGGTGGCGGTTTCGGCGGCAAGCTGTTCCTCCGCGCGGACGCGCTGCTGGCCGCACTCGGCGCGCGCGTCTGCAAGCGACCCGTCAAGGTGACGCTGGAACGAGCGCTGGTGTTCAACAACACGACTCATCGGCCCGCGACGATCCAGCGCGTTCGTCTCGGCGCCACTCGCGACGGCAAGCTGACTGCGATCGGCCATGAATCGTGGTCCGGCGATCTGCCCGGCGGCAAGCCCGACGGAGCGGTCCACCAGACGCGTCTTCTCTACGCAGCACCCGACCGCATGACCGCGACTCGCCTCGCAGAACTCGATCTTCCCGAAGGGAACGCCATGCGTGCGCCTGGCGAGGCGACCGGCATGATGGCGCTCGAAATTGCGATGGACGAGCTCGCGGAGCGCCTGCAGATGGATCCGGTCGAACTGCGCGTGCGCAATGACACCCAGGTCGTACCCGAGGATCCCGAGCTCCGCTTCTCGCTCCGCTCGCTCGTGCCATGCCTGCGGCTCGGTGCCGAACGCTTCGGCTGGTCGAAGCGAGAGGCCCGACCTGGAGCCCGTCGCGAGGGCGTCTGGCTCATCGGCATGGGCATGGCGGCCGCGTTCCGCGGCAATCAAGTGACCACTTCCGGTGCGCGCGTGCGCCTCGCGCGCGACGGACGCGTCAGCGTCGAAACGGACATGACCGACATCGGCACCGGCAGCTACACGATCCTTGCACAGACTGCAGCCGAGATGCTCGGCGTGCGCATCGAGGACGTGGACGTCCGGCTCGGCGACTCGCATTTTCCGGTCTCTGCCGGCTCCGGCGGCCAGTGGGGTGCGAACTGCTCGGCCGCCGGTGTCTATGCCGCCTGCGTGAAGCTTCGCGAAGCGATCGCGGCGAAGGTCGGCATTGATCCGCGCTTGGCCGTCTTCGAAGGCGGCGAAGTGCGCAGCAGCGAGCGCAGCGTGCCGTTGGTCCGTGCCGCGGAAGATGGTGCGCTCTTCGCCGAGGACGCGATCGACTTCGGCGATACGGGCAAGAAGGCGCAGCAGGCGACGTTCGGCGCGCACTTCGTCGAGGTGGCGGTTCACGCGACGACAGGCGAGACACGCGTGCGACGCATGCTGGCTGTGTGTGCGTCCGGACGCATCCTCAATCCGACGACGGCGCGAAGCCAGGTCATCGGCGCAATGAGCATGGGTGTCGGTGCTGCCCTGATGGAAGCCCTGCACGTGGACAAGCGGCGCGGCTTCTTCGTCAATCACGATTTCGCCGGCTACGAGATCCCGGTACACGCCGACATTCCGCATCAGGAAGTCATCTTCCTCGACGAGGTGGATCCGATGTCGTCGCCGCTGAAGTCGAAAGGCGTCGCGGAACTCGGCATCTGCGGCGTGGCCGCTGCAGTCGCCAACGCGGTTTACAACGCCACCGGCGTGCGTGTGCGCGACTATCCCATCACCGTGGACAAGCTCATCACCGGGCTGTCGCCACTGACGTGATCGTCGTCGCGACCGCAGGCTGGTCGATCCCGAGGCTGGTCGCCGCCTCGTTCCCGGAGGGCGGAACCCAGCTCGCGCGCTACGCCCGCATGTTTCGGGGGGTCGAGATCAACTCTTCGGCCTACCGCGATCACAGCCCCAGCACCTATGCGAACTGGGCACGACAGACACCGCGCGGTTTCCGCTTCGCCGTGAAGCTGCCGCAGTCGATCACCCATGATTTGCGACTGGCAACGGCGCGACGTCCGCTGGCCGCGTTCCTTGCCTCCATCGTCGGACTCGGAACCCGACTCGGCCCACTGCGTCGTGCAGTTGCCGCCATCGCTGGTATTCGAAACGGGGACGGCCCGCCGCTTCTTCCGTCTGCTTCGCGAATACCACGGGGGGCAGGTTGCGTGCGAACCGCGGCACGCAAGCTGGTTCGATCCAAAGGCGAATGCGTTGCTGGTCGAGCACGAGATCGCGCGCATCGCTGCGGACCCTGCGCTCGGGGCCGAGGCCGCAAGCCCCGGCGGCTGGCCCGGGCTCGTCTATTACCGTCTGCACGGGTCGCCCCGGAAGTACTGGAGCGTCTACGACACTGAACGGGTACACGCCTGGACACGGGAGCTGCAGGCGGTGCCGCGGCGGGCGACTGCGTGGTGTGTCTTCGACAACACCGCCGGCAGTGGTGCCGCCGGCAATGCACTGCAGATGCGTAACGGTCTCGTGACGCCCACTGGGGGCCTTCTAGGCAAAATCGGTCGCTGACCCGACCTACCCGGCGGACTCAGCTTCCCGCGCGAGCACGCTCGATCGCAGCGATGTCGATCTTGCGCATCGTCATCATCGCGGCGAACACACGCTGTGCCACCACCGGGTCCTTGTCGGAAACGCCTTCGGTCAGTTGCACCGGCGTGATCTGCCACGACAGGCCCCATTTGTCCTTGCACCAGCCGCACTGGCTTTCCGTGCCTCCGTTGCCGACGATCGCGTTCCAGAACCGATCGGTTTCAGCCTGATCGCGCGTTCCCACCTGGAATGAGAAGGCCTCGCTCGGCTTGAAGTGCGGTCCTCCGTTCAACCCGATGCAGTCGATGCCGAGCACGGTGAACTCGACCACGAGCACGTTGCCCTGTTTGCCGTCGGGATAATCCCCTGGCGCGCGGGTGATGCCGCGCACGCGACTCGCAGGAAAAGTCTTCGCATAGAAGTTGGCGGCCTCTTCCGCATCGTGGTTGAACCACAGGCAGACCGTCGCTTTGGGTGCATCATTGGCCATCTTGTTGCTCCTGTAGAAATCATTCGCCTTTCGGACCGACGACACCGAACAGCGCGCCTTCCGGATCGGTCGCGATTGTGATCCAGTCGCCGCCCGGCACCTCGTGCGCGGCATGCAGCACCTGCCCGCCTCCGTCCGCGATCGCGCGCTGGGCAGCCATGACGGAGTCGACTCCGAAATAGAACTGCCACGTTCCGAACGGGTTGTCGGCCGTCTTCTGCATCACCGCGCCGATGCGAACACCGCCGTGATCGATGAAACAGTAGTCGCCGAGCGGGCCCATCGGCATCGAGTCCCGGAACTCGAAGCCGAAGTGCCGGGCATAGAACGCCTTGGCCTTTGCCAGGTCGGCACTGTGCAACTCGTTCCAGCGAATGTGCTGGGACGCCTTGACATCGAACACGTCGCTCACCGCATCCGGATTTCCCGGCATCGGGACCGGTCGCATGACGTAGAACGGTGCGCCCATCGGATCGGCGACCATCGCGATGTCGCCTACCGGAAGCGTACGCTTCGGAAACCACGTCGTGCCGCCATCGGCCTCGATTGCCTTCACCGCGACGTCGACATCGGTCACATGGAGGTAACCGATCCAGGTCGGCCGGGCGCCGTTGCGTTGCATCTCGTCGGTGAGCTTCAGGACGCCGCCCGCGCTGCCGCCGTCCCGCCGCTGGATCGTGCGGTAGTCCTGCACTGCAAGTGGCGCCGCGCTGCCCGGCGCAGGGATCGTCCAGCCAACCACCGCGCCATAGAACCGTGCGGCAGTGTCCGGGTCTGCGCACATCAGTTCGTACCAGATGAAGCTGCCTGCGAGACCGGCCATCAGATCTCTCCTTGTTCGTGGGACCGACGGAACAACAGTACGAAGTAACGTTTCAGGTGCTCGAGCGCGTCGAGTAACGGTGCGCGGTCGCCCTGTGCCTTGCACAGCACGAACCCGCCCTGGATGACCGTCTGGGTGTAGACAGCGAGGCCTTCGGCTGTCACCGGCCCTGCGGGCCGATACCGGGCAATCGCCTCGCGAAAGTCGATCGCCAGCCGCTCGGAATGCGCGGCGATGGTTGCACCACATGCGGCACGGATCGCATCGGAAGTGGCGAACGTTTCCTGGACGGTGGTGCCGACGAAGCAGGTATACGACTCGAGTGGGCCTTGTGCGATCGCGGCGCGGAAGTCGAGGTAGCCGAATATCCGGTCGAGCGGGTCGGCATGCCGGTGATAGTCCGCGCCCGCGAACAGCGGCGAGGTGTACGCATCCCAGAAGTTTGCGGCTGCCACCCCCAGTTCTTCCTTCGAGGCGAAGTGGTGGAAGAACGCCCCCTTGGTCACACCGACAGTGCGGCACAACTGGTCGATGCTGGTTGCCGCCCATCCCTGCTTGCGCACCAGGGTGAGCGTCGCCGCGAGCAAGGCGGCGCGCGCATCGCCCCGTGGGGGCGATCCGACGTAGGTAGGAGTCTGCTCGGTCATTGGCTCTACTACATACCAACCGGTCGGTATGTGTCAACTAATACGATTGATGGTCAAATCCGCGATCCCTGCCCGAACAACAACAATTCGAACAAGGCGAGCATGGCGAGATCGAGTTCGCAGCGATGGGTCCTGATCGGGGTCGGTCTGCTGGCCGTCATCGCATTCGCCGTGGCACTGACGCGCCCCAAGGCGCCCTCGCCCCGGGGTGCAGGCGGATCGACCACGGCGGTTTCAGTGGCGCTGGTGGAACAGCGTGACGTCGCGATAACGCTGAGGGCACTCGGGCAGGCCCAGGGCTGGCAGACGGTCGTCATCCGCGCCGAGGTGGGTGGGCGCCTGTTGCGAGTCCCGGTCCGCGAAGGGGCCGACATCGAACAGGGGGCGCTGATCGCCGAGATCGACCCGGCTCCGTTTAGGGCGGCATTGATGCAGGCACAGGGAGCGCTGCGTCGGGACCAGGCGCAGCTCGATCTCGCCAGACTGAAGCTGCAGCGGTTCCGGCAGCTGGCCGACAGCCAGGGCATCGCCGCGCTCGATGTCGACACGCAGGCAGCGCTCGTGCATCAGTACGAAGGCGCGGTGATGGTTGCCGAGGGCGTGCTGGCGGCGGCCAAGGTCGATCTCGACAACACGCGTGTCGTCGCTCCGGTGGCGGGTCGCGTCGGCCTGCGGCTCGTCGATGCAGGGAACGTCGTAGCGGCCAACGAAGCCGGTGGCATCGTGACGATCAATCAGGTCGCACCGATCGCCGTCACCTTCACGCTACCGCAGGGTGATTTCCAGCGGCTGTCCCAACGGACCGACGGTTTCCGAAAGCCACTCGTGACGGAAGCGTACAGCCAGGAGAGCGGCGAGCTGCTGGACAGCGGTGAACTGACGGTAGTCGACAACCGCGTCGACCCGTCCACCGCGACGGTGCAGCTGAAAGCGCGATTCGCCAACGAGGCACAGCGCCTGTGGCCCGGCCAATTGTTGAACGTGCGACTGACGCTCGAAACGCTGCGCGATGTCATGGCGGTACCGGCCGCTGCCGTGGTCCAGGGCCCGAAGGGCCCGTTCGCCTACGTAGTCGAAGGCGATGCGGCCGTCATGCGACCGGTGCAGGTGGCGCATCAGTTGCAGGACGCCATCGTCGTGACCTCGGGCGTTGCGCCGGGCGAGCGCGTCGTCGTCGAAGGCCAAGGCTCGCTGCGGCCGGGCGCCAAGGTGGCGGTGCGTCGCCCGTGAACGTGTCCGCGCCGTTCATCCGCCGACCGATCGCGACCTCGCTGCTGGCGCTCGCACTGCTGACGCTCGGGCTGATCGCTTACCTGCGACTGCCGGTGGCAGCGGTGCCGCAGGTCGATGCACCGACCATCCAGGTCAGCGCGAATCTTCCGGGCGCCAGCCCCGAGACGATGGCGTCGAACGTCGCAACGCCGCTCGAACGACAGTTCTCGTTGATCAGCGGCATCTCGCAGATGACCTCGAACAGCAGTCTCGGTTCGACCAACGTGACGCTGCAGTTCGAACTCGACCGTGACATCGACGCGGCAGCGCAGGACGTGCAGGCCGCGATCAGCGCGGCCGGAGGGCAGTTGCCGGGCAACCTGCCGAGCCCGCCGGTGATACGCAAGGTCAACCCCGCCGACAGCTCGGTGCTGGTGCTGGCGATGGCATCCGATACCGTGCCGTTGAACATCGTCAGCGACTACGCCGACACGATCGTCGCGCAGAGCCTCTCGCGCATGGAGGGCGTCGGCCTCGTGCAGCTCGGCGGGGCGCGCAAGCCGGCTATCCGCATTCGCATCGATCCGCGCAAGGCGGCGGCACTGGGTCTGCAGCTCGATCAGATTCGCGGCGCGATAGCTCAGGGAACGGTCAACGCACCCAAGGGCCAGCTGATCGGCGAGCACCGCACGCTCACCGTGTATGCGAACGACCAGATCCTGGAACCCTCCACCTGGAACGAGCTGATCGTCGGTTATCGGAACGGCGCGCCGATCCGGGTTCGCGACCTCGGTGGCGCCATCCTCAGCGTCGAGAATACGCAAGGCGGCGCGTACAGCGAGATCGGGGCGGGCGGCCGCTACGAGACGCTGCAGTCTGGCCCTGCCATCCACGTGATCGTGTTTCGCCAGCCTGGCGCGAACGTCATCCAGACTGTCGATGCGGTGAAGGCTGCGCTGCCGGACCTGCGCGCGGCCGTTCCGCAGAGCATCGACATGGAAGTGATCGCGGATCGCACGCTGACCATTCGCGCATCCGTCGACGAGGTGAAGCTCACGCTGATGATCACGATCGTGCTCGTGATCGGCGTGATCTTCCTGTTCCTCCGCAACGTGATGGCGACGGCCATACCATCCGCGGTCATTCCGGTGTCGCTGCTCGCCACAGCGGCCGTGATGCTGCCGGCGGGTTTCAGCCTCGACAACCTGAGCCTGATGGCGTTGACCATCGCGGTCGGGTTTGTCGTCGACGACGCGATCGTGATGGTAGAGGCGATCTGGCGGCGCATCGAGCGAGGTCAGCGTCCGTTCGAAGCCGCGCTCGACGGTTCACGCGAAATCGGCTTCACCATCCTGACGATCTCTATTTCGCTGATCGCGGTGTTCACCCCGGTGATGTTCATGGGCGGCATCGTCGGACTGATGATGCGCGAGTTCGCGCTGACCCTCAGTGCTGCGGTGGTGGTGTCGGTGGTGCTTTCGCTCACGCTCACGCCGATGCTGTGCGCGCGCTACCTGCGCCCACCGAGGCCCGCCACGTCACGGTTCATCCTCGGACTCGAACGAGGTTTTGCCGGGCTCGAGCGACGCTATGCACGCGGCCTCGACCTTGTGCTGCGGAACAAGCTGCCGACGATGATCGTGTTCGCCGCGACGGTCGCGCTGACGGGCTGGCTCTATGCGACGGCACGCACCGGTTTCTTCCCGCAGCAGGACACCGGATTCCTGCAGGGCACGGTGATCGCCCCGCAGGGCTCGCCCTTCGCCTACACCGATCGTAAATCGATCGAGGCGATGAAGATCATTGCCGCGGATCCGGATGTCGACGAGGCGCACTACAACGCCGGCGGCGCGTCGACGTCGAACGTCAACGTCGCCCTGCGCTCCATCGACGACGGTCGTACGGCCAGCGCTTCCGAGATCATCGATCGACTCCGTCCCGAGCTCGCGCGCATTGCCGGGGCACAGGTGATCCTGCAGGCCATGCAGGACATCACGATCGGCGGCCGCGCCGCGCGCGCCCAGTTCCAGTACACGCTCTCCGACGGCGACCTCGACGAGCTCAACACCTGGACTCCGAAACTCGTGGCCGAGCTGCAGAAGCTGCCGGAACTGAAGGACGTGTCGTCGGACCAGCAGTCACAGTCGCCGGCGGCCAACCTCGTCATCGATCGCGATGCCGCGGGTCGATTCGGCATCTCTGCCGCCGACATCGACGCGGCCATCTACAACCAGGTCGGTCAGCGGCAGGTGGCGCAGTACTTCACTCAGCTGAACTCGTACCGCGTGATCATGGAAGCGCCGCCGGATCTGCAGCTCGGGCCGGAGCTCTTCAATGCCGTACATCTCGTCTCGCCGCGGACCGGACGACCGGTGCCGCTGTCGAGTCTCGTGCGAGTGGATACGACGCGCACCCGAAGCCTTTCGATCGCGCATCAGGGGCAGTTTCCTGCGTCCACCATCTCGTTCAATCTCGCGGCCGGCGTCTCCCTCGGCGACGCCACCGCAGCGGTGGAACGCACGCGCATCGCGCTCGGAGCACCACCCACGCTGCAGGGTGCATTCCAGGGAACTGCCCAGGCCTTCCAGGATTCACTGAAGGACACGCCTCTGCTGATCATCGCGGCGCTGCTGTCGGTCTACGTGATTCTCGGCGTGCTCTACGAGAGCTACATCCACCCGCTGACGATTCTCTCCACCCTGCCCTCCGCGGGCCTCGGCGCACTGCTTGCGTTGCGGCTCGCCGGTCACGACCTCGATGTGCTCGGCATCATCGCGATCATCCTGCTCATCGGCATCGTGAAGAAGAACGGCATCATGATCGTCGACGTGGCTCTGAGCCTCGAGCGCGACGAACGGCTCGACCCGGTGGAAGCAGTGCGGCGCGCGTCGATCCAGCGGTTACGGCCCATCCTGATGACGACCGCCGCGGCATTCCTTGGCGGCATCCCGATGATCCTGCAGCACGGAACGGGCCACGAATTCCGCCAGCCACTCGGCTGGGCGATCGTCGGCGGATTGATCGTGTCGCAGGCATTGACGCTGTTCAGCACGCCCGTGATCTACGTGTATCTGGATCGGCTGCGCCGGAAGTTCGAGGGGAGGGAGTCCCGCGAACTTGCCGGCGCCGGCCGCGGCAGGCCAGAGCCTGCCGACACCCTGACATCGCGGCCCGATGAATGGCGACGACGCTCGAATCCATGCCAGACTAGGGACAAACGAGGGGTGGTGTCTCCGTCGCTGCGGTAGCGAAACTACCGGTTCGCGGCAGTCGCCAAGGGTGGTGCAGCTTGGAAGTCTTCTCCACGCAAGGGGTCGCAGTGCCCCAGAAAGCCGCGCAATGGAACGCCATACTGCGCCGCTGTACCGACACCATTCAGGTCTGGCCCCGCGACCCGCTGCACTTCGACGGCTCGCTGATCCGCAAGCGCGTCGGACGGGTAGCGCTGTTCGAGATCCGTTGCGGCAGCATCCGGCTGCAACAGCTGCACACCACTGCCATCAGCCGGTATTCGTCGTACCAGGTGCTGATGCCGCTTCAGGGCCGCTTTTCACTGACGCATGGCCGCCGCCCCGCCGCTACGGTCGACGCCGGTTCGCTCTGCCTGATCGATCGCACCGAGCCGTACGAGATCGTGCATGGCGATGGCCTGCGGGCGATCGGCATCGAGCTTCCGCGATCTCTGCTCGAGTCGTGCATGCCGAACGCAGCGCGTGCAGGCGGCGGCATCGTATCGGCCGACTCCGCGCCGGGCCGCGTGCTGGCGGGGCTCGTGCGTACGCTGGGCGCAGAGCTGCTGCTCGACCAGGACGGTGGGCTGCCCTCGACTCTGGCACGATCGATCGCGGGCTTCGTGGCAGTCGCCTTCGCGGAACGTTCGGAGCCGGCGCCCAGGCGCGGCATCAAGGGACAGCTCGCCGCCTATCGCGATTATGTCGAGGCGCGCCTCGGTGACAGTGAGCTGCGCCCTGCCGACCTCGCGCGCGAGTTCCGCGTCAGTGAACGCTATGTGCGACTGGTGTTCCAGTCCTCGGGCGAATCACTGTCCGACTACCTGATCCGCCGGCGCCTCGAGCGGGCCGCGCTGATGCTGCGCAGTGAGGAATTCTCGAGCCAGACGGTGACGGACATCGCGCTCGAGTGCGGGTTCAACACCGTCTCGCACTTCGGCTATCGCTTCCGGCAGCACTTCGGCACCTCGCCACGCGACTATCGGCGCGCGGCCGGCCTGTAGGAATTCAGGGTTTGCTCGCGAGCTCGGCTTCGAGCTGCTTGTCGTAGCCCGACCCGCCGGGCGCGATCGTCGTTCCATCCGCGAGCTTGACCGCGAGATAGATCGCGCCGGGCTTGCCGTCGCGCAGCGGATGCACGAGCAAGGCTGCCTTGTCGCCCGCCTTGAGGGAAGTGCGTTTCCAGCCTTCCCGAACCAGATTGCCGGGCGAGTTCATCTCGACCGCCCAGACCACGCCGTCGACCACGATCTTTATCGACGAGTGCGGGTTGGTCCAGTTGAACTCGCTGATCACACCCTGCAGCGCGATGGTCTTCTGGTCGTCGAACATTGCGCCCGAGTGGTGCGCGAACGCCGCGCTGCCGGACGCCGTCAACAGCATCGCCGCCAGTACAGTCGAGAACTTCATCGCCGCTGCCTCTGTTCGGTTGTCGGACTGCGCTTCAGCGCACGATCGGGTCGATTCGCTTCAGTGCGTCAACCGCATTGCCCTGGCCCGTCCGGGCCAGGTCATCGTTCGAATGCGAGCGCGCCCATTCCCGCGCGGACGCGCAATCGTCATCCTTCCGCTGCAGCCGCGGCGAGGTCGGCATCGAGCACCAGCGCGCGTCCGCCGCGGCCTTGGCTGTGGCAGGTTTTGCCCCCGAATCGGCCGCCATGGCGGCGAGCGGCAGCAATGTGGCCGAGACGATCAGCGTGAGCAGGCGCGATTCGCGGGTCATGGTTCTTCCTCGCTTCACCTCGCCGATGATACCCCGACAAGCTGCACGCCCCCTGAACGAGCTGGCGGTTGTCCGCCTCGGGAAAGTGCCCTAGGCTCGCCCGAACCTGTCCGCCCTCAAACCGGGAGTGCCATGAGCATCGTCAAACTGAAGGTCAACGGCGCGACCCACGAAGTGGACGTCGACCCCTCGACACCGCTGCTTTACGTGCTGCGCAACGACCTCGACCTGCACGGCCCGCGCTTCGGCTGCGGGCTCGGCGCAGTGCAGCGTCTGCACGCGTCATCATCGACGGCGCCGCGGTGCGCTCGTGCATGATGCCCGTCTCCGCGGTCGCGGCGAGATCACGACGCTCGAAGGCCTCGTCGAAGGACGGCAAGCTGCATCCGCTGCAGCAGGCCTGGATCGACGAGCAGGCGGCGCAGTGCGGCTACTGCCAGAACGGCCAGATCATGACCGCCAAGGCGCTGCTCGACCGCAATCCGAAACCGACCGACGCCGAGATCCGCGACGGCATGGACGGCGCGCTGTGCCGCTGCATGACGTACTACCGCGTGCAGGCGGCGATCAAGCGCGTGGTGCAGGCGGAACGCCAGCACGGGAGAGCGCCACGTGAGCGGCGCCCTCGCATCTGCCGCAAGCCGTCGAGGACGCCGTGCTCGGCGCCGCAACCCTGCTGTCGCGCCGCAGCTTCCTGCAGGCCTCCGGCGCGCTGGTCATCACGCTGAGCGTCGCCGCCCTGCCCCGCGGCGCCCAGCGCTCGCCGCAGGCCGGCGGCAGCCGGCGGGCCCGTGGCCCGATCCGGATTTCCTGCAGCTCGACACCTGGATCGTCATCCATCCCGACAACACCGCGACGTTCTTCGTCGGCAAGACCGACGGCGGCCAGGGCACCGGCACCGCGTTCCGGCAGATGATGTGCGACGAGCTCGACATCGCCTACGACACGGACCAGGCTCGTCATGGGCAGCACCGACATCACGCCGGACCAGGGCGGCTCGGGCGGCTCCGACGCGATCGAGACGCGACGGCGTGCGCGATGCGCAGAGTTTCGGCCGAAGCACGGCGCGTGCTGCTCGAGCTCGGCAGCCAGCACCTCGGGCGCGCCGGTGGCAGCGCTCGACGGTGGCGCAACGGCACGATCTCGGTGAGAGCGGACCCGTCGAAGAAGGTCACTTACGCCGAGCTCGTCGGCGGCAAGCGCTTCAACGTCGCGCTCACGGGCCGCAACGTCGATGCCACCACCGGCAAGGCCGCGGTGAAGCCGGTGCAGCGAGCTGCGCGTCGTCGGCCACGCCGCTGCAGCGCTACGACATTCCCGGCAAGGTCGACGGCTCGCTGAAATGGGCCGTCGACATGAAGGTGCCGGGCATGCTGCATGCGCGCAACGTGCGGCCGCCGTGTCGCCGGCGCGACGCTGCGCAGCATCGACGAGTCGTCGGTCGCGAAACTGCCGGGTTTCGTCCGCGTCGTGAGCAGCGGCAACTATGTGGCCGTGGTCTGCGAACGCGAGGAACAGGCGATCCGCGCGGCGCCGCAGCTGAAAGCCGAATGGAAGACGCCGGCCACCGCGCCGTTCCCGCGCTCGAGCGAGCTGTTCGACTACATGCGACGCGCAACGCCGACGGCGAGCGGCGAGACCGAAGTCGCAGGGCGACCCGGATGCCGCGTTCGCGCGCGCGCGCGCAGCGTCATCGAGGCCGAGTACGAGGTGCCGTTCCAGGGACACACGGCGATCGGCCCCGCGCACGCGCTGGCCGATCCGTCCGACGGCCAGCATGACGATCTATTCCAACGACATGAAGTCGTATGGCCTGCGCAACGGCGTCGCGACGTTCCTCGACATGCCGCGCGAGAAGGTGCGCGTCGTCTACATGGACGGTCCGCAGGTCTACGGCCGCACGGCGGCGGACGATGCCGGCTTCGAAGCGGCGTTTCTGGCGAACGAGCTCGGCCGACCGGTGCGCGTGCAGTGGATGCGGCACGAGGAGACGGCCTGGGACACCAAGGGCCCGCCGTACGTGTTCAAGCTGCGCGGCGCGTCTCGACGCCGCGGGCAAGCTGACCGCGCTCGAGTACGACGCGTGCGCCGTCGACTACGACCATCTCTGGCTACAACGAGCCCGACACGGTGCTGATCGCGCAGCTCATGGGCCGGCGGCCCGAAGCGAACCGGCCAAGGGCAGCGCCGAGACGCCCTCCGCGATGTACGCCATTCCGAACTCAGCGCACCACGACGCGCATCGTCGTCGCTGCCGCTGGTGTGGGAGACGCCGCTGCGCACCGGCAACCTGCGCGACCCGAACGGGCCGCAGGTGACGTTCGCGTTCGAATCGTTCATCGACGAGCTGGCCGCGGCGGCCAAAGCCGATCCGGTGCAGTTCCGCCTCGATCTGATCGAGGCGCAGCACCGAGGACAACGTCGTTCCGCAAGGCGCGCTCGCTCGCCGCGGTGCGTGCGGCGGCGAAGGCGTATGGCTGGGAATCACGCCCCTCGCCCGACCGCGCGCGGCGCGCGACGCGGCAATGTGCTGACCGGTCGCGGCATCGCCTACACCTATCGCAGCAACACCGTCGTCGCGGTGATCGCCGAAGTCGAAGTCAATCGCGAGACCGGCCGCGTCTGGGTGAAGCGGCTCGTGTGCGCGCACGACTGCGGCCTGGTGATCAACCCGGACGGCCTGAAGCACACGGTCGAGTGCGGCATGCTGCACGGGCTGAGCCGCGCGCTGTGGGAAGAAGTGCAGTTCGACACCGAGAAGGTCACGAGCGTCGACTGGGCGTCGCACCCGACGTTGCGCCATTCCGACACGCCGGCGCGCATCGACATCGTGCTGGTGAACGGCGACCCGAATCCGAATCGCCCGGATCTCGCGCCCTACGGCGCCGGCGAGACGAGCCACAAGCCGGTGATCGCGGCGGTCGCGAATGCGATCTTCGACGCGACCGGCGTGCGCATGCGGCGCGCGCCGTTCCGCAACGAGCGCGTGCTCGCGGCGCTGAAGTCAGGGGGCGCGGCAGAACTGGGCGCGTAGCGTCAGCCGCCCTTGCCCAGGCTCTCGAGCAGTTTCACGGTGGCCGCCCGGTCCGCGAACGCTTCCTTGTTTTCGGCCGAATAGCCCGGCCAGTTAGGCCCGGGCTGTCGCGCGTAGTCGAGTGCGGACTTGCCGAGCACGTCGCGCAGCGTCGAGTCGGCGCCGCGGTCGAGCAGGTGGCGCACTACCTTGTGCCCAGCCCGATTCGGCCGCCGCGAACAGCGCCGTCTGGCCCTCGTGCTCGCGATGCGCGACGTACGCGTCGAGCCGTGCGGTTCGCGTGTGCGTATCGCTCACGCGGGCGTTGATGTCGGCGCCGGCGTCGAGCAGCAGGTCGATGATGCGGATCGCGTGCTGCTGGATGTCACCCGACGGAAGCTGGGTACCGCCGACAGGGTCGATGCTGCTGCGGGCACCCCCGGTCATGCTCGCCGCGGCCATCAGCGGCGTGATCTGGAACACGTTCGGCAGGTCGACCTCGGCCTTGTGCGCGAGCAGCAGACGCACCGCTTCGGCGTCGTAGGCGAGCGTCGCCGCCATCAGCGGTGTGGTGCCCCCGCGCAGCATGTATTCCGAGAATCGGCCCCTGCCCGCCCCGTTCGGGCGCATGCGGGTCAACTGGTGGTTGGGGTTGACGCCCATCGCCAGCAGGCGGTTCGCGACGTCGAGGGCTGTCGCCTTGTTGACGGGCCGCGCTGCCGATCCGCCACCGCTGCCGCCACGCCTTGCGCCGAACGAGTTCATGTCGATGGCGACGTACAGCGGCGTGCGTCCGGTCATGTCCCACGCGCGCGCATTCGCGCCGTGGTCGAGCAAGGCCATCGCGATGTCGTAGCTGCGGTTGTCGAGTGCGTTCAGCAACGGCGTGACGCCGTCCGGGTTCGGCTGATCGACGTCCGCACCGGCCTTGATCAGCGCGAGAGCGCAGCGCGTGCAACCGGAGCGCGCGGCATACAGCAGCGCGGTATGCCCGCCCGTCTGGCGGAACTGCGCGCGGGGCTCGGAGGTGACCTGACGCGGCCAGTCATCGAAGTGCGCGCGCGGCGACGGGTCGGCCCGATGCGCCAGCAGCAGATCGACCATGTCGGCATGACCTTCAGACGCTGCCCACATCAGCGCGGTCTGTCCGCGGAACGTCTCGACCTGGTTGACGTCGGCGCCGCGTGCGATCAGCAGCTTTGCCACTTCGAGCGAGCCGATGCTCGCCGCCAGCATCAGCGGTGTCTGGCCGTCCGGATTCGCGCTGCGGACATCGGCGCCCGCATCGAGCAGCAGCGTGACGAGGGCGAGGTCGCCGAGCTTCACCGCTTCGGTGAGCGGCGTCGCGCCGTACTGGTTGACGACGTTCGGCTGTCGCGCCCGCCTTCAGCAGCGCGCGCACGAGGTCGTGGTCGACTGCGTGAGTGGCCCACAGCAGTGCCGTGCTGCCGTCGGGAGCGGCCGCATCGATGTCGATGTCGGGCGAGGTGATCGCGGCCAGCACCGCGTCGCGTTCACCGCTGCGAACGAGATCGACCAGCGTCTGCGGCGACCTTCTGCCGCGTGCGCGCCCGCCATGATCACCAGGGCGAGCGCCAACGATGCGGAACGCCTAGACACTGCGTCCGCCGAAATTGGTGTAGTGCGCCCAGAGCCCCTTGCTGATGTCGTAGAGCAGCTTGTACGGATCCTTGAACGTGCGCCCGAGGTCGTCGAGCACGCCGGCATCGAGCAGATCCTGTGCGCTGCGCCCCTCCATCAGACCGTTGCCGGTGCGGTCGAACAGCTTGGATAGCAGGTCGCGCTCCGACTGCAGTTGCGCGCGCGTCATCACCGGGCCGTATGCCGGCACGATGCGGGTCGCCTCGTCCGCGCGCTTCAGCAGCAGGTCCATCGCGTCGACGCGCGCCGCCGAGCCAGCCGCCCGCGTACCAGTCGAATGCGGGGTCGCGCTCGGGCGAGGCGACGTCGCCCGCGCAGAGCACGTTCGAGTCGCGCAGGTGGACGAAGATGTCACCGCGCGTGTGCGCCTCGAGCAGGTAGCCATATTCGACGTGCTCGGCACCGAAGGTCGCGGAGCCCGAACCGCGAAACGTCTCGGTCGGCAATGCCACCGGCGGCAGCGCCTTCACCCAGCGGTTGTCGGCCGGCACGTAGTAGTCGGTCTCGAGCCACTCGCGCGTGATGACATGTGCGCGAATGGTTGCGCCCGCCGCGCCGAACAGCCCGTTGCCGCCGGTCTGGTCGGCGTGATGGTGCGTGTTGAACAGCGAGCGCACGCGGGCGCCATCGAGGCTCGCCCGTAGCGAGGGCGCCTGGCTGGCCGAGCCGCTGTCGACCAGCACGACGCCGTCTCGCGTGCGCAGCGCGACGACGTTGCCGGGCGCGCCCGTGAGCACCCGCACGCCGATCGGTCGCGAGCTGAGACGGCAGCGGCGCTGCGCGATCGCGCGTCGACTGGCATCCGGGCAGGCCGGCGAGCATTGCGAGGCCGGCTGCACCGGTAGTCGTGGAAAGAAAGTCGCGACGGTCCATCGTCATCGGTCTGCTCACACTCCGTCGATCAGCCCGGTGCTGTTGCCGTACGCCGCCTGCGGGATCTTCGAGCCGGTCGAGGATCGTGAGGTGGAGGTTCGCGAGCGGCGTGCGCTCGGTCAGCGCGAGATTCTTGCCGCCACGATGGGCGCCGTTCGCACCGCCGGCGAGCAGGATCGGCAGCGGGTAGTTGTCGTGGTTGTTGCTGTTGCCGATGTTCGAGCCGTACAGGAACAACGAGTGATCGAGGATGGAACCGTCGCCTTCCTTGATCGCGGCGAGCTTCTTGACGAAGTCGGCGAAGCGTTCGACGTGATAGCGCTGGATGACGGTCAGCCGGCGGATGCGCTCCAGATCGTTCGAGTGATGGCTCACGGGGTGGAACGCGTCGGAAATGCCGACGTGGTTGTAGGTGCGGTTGGTCGCCTCGGCGGCCATCACGTAGGCCGCGACGCGCGTGAGGTCGGCCTGGTAGGCCAGCGCCAGCAGATCGAACATCAGCCGCACCTGCTGGTCGAAATCGGCGATGACACCAACCGGCGCATCGGGCAGGTCGACGCCCTTGAGCTGGCGCGAGTCGGCCATGGCGACGCGACGCTCGACCTCGCGGACGTTGTCGAGATAATCCGACAGCGCCGCGCGGTCAGCCGGACCCAGCTCACGGCGCAGCGCCCGCGTGCGATCGGCTACCATGTCGAGCATGCTCGCGTTCTTGCGCAGCAGGGCTTCGCGCTCGGCCGCCGTGTCGCCCTCGCCCATCAGCTGGATGAAGACCTTGCGCGGGTTGTATTCCATCGGCAGCGGCGTCGTCGGCGTCGAGTACGAGAGCGTCGACGCGTAGTAACAGCCGGCACCGCCGCACGCGCCGACCTGGATGGTCGTCTCGGAACTCAGCTCGAGCGACGGCAGCGCGGTGCCCTGGCCGAGCTTCTGCGCGATGATCTGGTCGACCGTTACCGACATGCTCGCGCCCTTGGCCTGCGTGTCCGGAGTCACGCAGGAGAGCCAGGTTGCCGGCACGATCGTGTGCACGGAGTTCTTGGTCGGCGCGTTGTCGAGGTTCTCGATGGTGGTGACGTAGCGCTTCACCGGCTCGAGCGAGGCGACCGTCGAGCCAAGCCGGAAATCGGCGCCCTGCCCGGTCGAGCTCCACGCGTCGACGGCCTTGCCGTGGGGCGTGTTGTTCATGATCGCGCCGTGCGGGAAGTAGAAGAAGCCCGCGCGTGTCTTCGGCGCCGCGGCGCTCTTCTCGAGCGCCATCGCTGCCGGCACCATCGCGTCCAGGAACGGCAGGCCGAGCGCCACGCCACTGCCACGCAGGAACGTGCGGCGTGAGAGGTACTTGCGGGTCAGGTAGCTCGCCATGCGTTCTCCGGGTTCACTGCGCGGCCGCAACCGTGCTCGTCTTCGCGCCCTGCCGCCGGAACGCGTCGCTTGCGACGACGCCCTTGACCAGCGCTGCGAAGGTGTAGTCCTTGATCGCCGCGTCACGGACGACCTGCCTCACCTGCGGCATGTCGAAGTATTCGATCTCGCGGTTGAGCGCATACATCATCAGCCGCTTCGTCACGGTGGTCGGGAACTGGTCCGCGCGCGCGTTCAGCGAACGGCGGAGATCGGCGGGGCCATGCAGCACCGTGCCGCTGGTCAGCGTGGCAGTCGCATCGATCTTCTCCTTCGCTGCCGCGTCCACCTCGCGCCAGCGGCCGGCAACGTCGAAGTTCTCGAGTGCGAGGCCGGGAGGGTCGATCAGCCCGTGGCATCCCTGACAGGTGGCATTGGCGCGATGCGCCTCCAGCCGCGCGCGCACCGTACGGGGCTTTTCGCCCGCCGGAACGGACAGGTCGGTGACGACGTCGGGCGGCGGCGGCGCGGGCGGCGCGCCCACGAGACGGTCGAGCACCCAGGCACCGCGCAACACCGGCGAGGTGCGGTCGGCGTACGAGGTCCGCAGCAGCACGGCGCCCTTGCCGAGCAGGCCCCAGCGGTTCTCGTCCTCGAGTCTGACCCGGCGGAACTGTGGACCGAAGACCCCACCCACGCCGTACTGGCGCGCGAGCGCTTCGTTCAGGAAGGTCCAGTCTGCATTCAGCAGATCGACGACGCTGCGGTTCTCGAGCAGGACGCTCGACAGGAACAACCGGATCTCGGTCTCGAAATTCGCACGCATCGCCGAATTGAACGCGACGTCCGACGGCTCGATCTCTTCGAGCTCATCGAGATTGAGCCAGGCGAGCGCGAAATTCTCGACCAGCGACTGCGCGCGCCGATCCTTCAGCATGCGATCGACCTGTGCCTGCAGCACCGCCGGATCGGACAGCTGCCGCGACGTCGCAAGCCTCAGCAGCATGTCGTCCGGGTTTTCGTTCCACAGGAAGAACGACAACCGCGAGCGCGAGCTCGAGATCGGTGAGTGCACGCGATGCCTGCGAGCGCCGGCGCCGCGGGAATGGCGCGATAGAGGAAATCGGGGCTCGACAGCACCGCCGCGACGAGCTCGGTGATGCCGGTGTCGAAACCGCCCGCTTCGCGACGCGCCGCGTCGTAGAACTTCATCAGGCGCCGCACGTCGTCGTCGTTCGCCGGACGGCGGAAGGCCTGGGTCGCGAGATGACGCGTGATGCGTTCGGCGCAAGGACGCTCTTCGGCCGCCTTGCCGCGGCTGGCAGATGAACACTTTCGCGCGACTCGCGTTGGTCGAGATGCCCTGGCGCGAGAACGGTCCCATCACCTGGATGCCGTCGCGGACGATCGGCATCGACGTCATCCTGCCGCCCCCGGTCGCATCGTTGCTTGCGGCCCACGACCGCTCGACGAACGTGACGATGACCTCGTGCGGGCCGGCCGTCACGTTCGCGGGAACGTTCGATACCTTGCCGACGATCGTGTCGCGCCCCTGCGGACCTTCGCGATCGGCCAATGCAAGGTCTTCTGCGCCGCCGATCTGGCGTCGCGCGACTTCCTTCCCGTCGATCAGGACGACCAGCGTCGCAGCTGTCTCCATCCCACTCGGATAGAGTCCCGCGCCGAGGCTGTCGCCTTCGATGAAGCTGAACCGGTATTCGCCATCGGCCGGAAAGACATGCGTGAAGCGCGTGCCTCCGCGCGTGCCGAGTGGAAACCCGGGCCGCCAGGTGCGCTGCGACTGCTGGCTGCCTTCGTCGCGGTAGAACACGCTCGTGACCTTGGCGACCGGCTCGCCGACTGCGAGCTTCGCGACGCGTCGCGCGGCTGAAAGGTACTGCTCGACGAACGCCGGCGACACGCCGAGTGCACCGGCGATGTTGCTGAACCCCTCGACCTCGATGTCCTGCGGCAGCATCTGGCGCGCGTCGACTTCCACACCGAGCAGCCCCTTCACCGAGGCCGCGAACTCGAGGCGGTTCAGCCGCTGGATCGGCACGTAGCCGACGTGCGGGCTGGCGCCCCGGTCGATTCCCGACTCGAGAAACGCAACCAGCGAGTCGATCTCGGGTTGCTGCGGTTGTCGCTCACCGGCCGGCGGCATCAGACGGCCGCGGAGTTTGCCGACCGCATTTTCCCAGACCTCAGGCTCGGCGTCCGGCCGCTGCACGTCCAGCGTGTCGAATGCGAGGCTGCCTGCCCAGTCGGTCGCGTTGTGGCACTTGCCGCAATAGGTCTCGATGAATGCCGTGGGGGTGGGCGTGGCCGGTTCGGCCGCAGTGGAGCCCAGCGGCACGAACGCGCAAGTGGCAAGAGCACCGGCATAGGCCAGTTTCCCTGCAACACGATCGAGCACCCCGCTCCGACGCATCTGACCTCCTGGTCACGACCCCACAGTCCGCCGCTATGTTGCCAGAGGGCGAGTGCAAATCGTTCCTGGAATAGTTGCGCAGGGCGGCCGGGAAAGTTGCCGAGGCCGTTATCGGACGCTAGCCGTGGGGCTGGGGCGAGCCGCAGCCGGCCCGCCCCGTTTCGCTCGATCAGAGCGTCGGCGGATCGCGGTCGCGCTCGTCGTGGCGCTGACGGGTCAGCGCATCGATGAAGCGCGTCACGAGCTGGTCGATTTCCCCCACCTCGCCGGTGATGACGCCCGGGTCAGGTATGCCGGTTGCGAGCTGCGCCTTCACACCCTCCGCCTCGATCAGCTCCCTGCCCTCGCCGATCGCGAGCAGGGTCTTGCAGTGACGGTACTGCAGCCGGATGAACTCGCTCGTGTGTGCGTTCGAGCGCAGCTCCATGACGGCATCGCGGCCCGCCGGAACGACCAGTGCATCGAACAGCACTGCGGGCGTGTTCTCGAGCGTCGCATCCGCGGGCCACGACGCGCCGTCGTTGCCGCGCGGCGTGCCGAGGTGCACCGCGACCAGACGCGGCACCGCACCGGCTTCGAACAGCGCTTCCTGCACGGCGGCGAGCGAACGCGACTCCACGCCGTCGCCGACCAGCAGCGCGACCTTCAGGCCCTTGACGCCGGTGGAACCGGGTCGCGCCCGCAGCGACAGCGGCGGTGACTTGCGCACTTCGGGCTTCGGCACGCGCTCGATCGCCCGCGGCATAGCCTCCGGCAGATCGACACCGAGTCCGTGCGCGACGCGACGCGCGAGATCCTCCGAGACGTTGCGCAACGAGGCGAGCATGCGCATGCGGATCGCCGGAACGGTCAGCTTGCTCAGTTCGAAACGGAACCCGCCGACGATGTGCGCCTGCTCGACTGGCGTCTGGCTGTCGTAGAACAGCGTCGCCTGCGCAGTAGTGCTCGGCGAACTTCTCCGGTCGCCCGCGCACCTTGTCGGCCGGCGCGCGCGACTTCTGCAGCTTTTCGGCGAACGAGGCGAAGCCCTGCGCACCCATCTGATGCGGGCACCCAACGCCGAGCGAGTTCGGCTCGTAAGACACGCGACCGCGATGGATCGCCTGCCGATGGAAGCCATCGCGCTGGTTGTTGTGCACCGGCGCGACTGGCGCGTTGACCGGGATCTCGTGGAAGTTCGGTCCGCCGAGCCGCGTGATCTGCGTGTCGACATACGAATGGATGCGTCCGGCCAGCAGCGGATCGTTGCTGAAATCGATGCCGGGCACGATGTGTGCCGTGCAGAACGCGACCTGTTCGGTCTCGGCGAAGAAGTTGTCGGGATTGCGGTTTAGCACCAGTCGACCCACCGGCCGCACCGGCACGAGCTCTTCGGGAATCAGCTTCGTCGCATCGAGCACGTCGAAGCTGAACCGGTCCGCCTCCTCCTCGGTGAAGATCTGCAGTCCGAGCTCCCACTCGGGATAGGCACCGGATTCGATCGCCTCCCACAGATCGCGGCGATGGAAGTCGGAATCGGCGCCGGAGATGCGCACCGCTTCGTCCCAGACCAGCGAATGGGTGCCCTGCTTCGGCGTCCAGTGGAACTTGCAGAACACCGATTCGCCCTGCGCGTTCACGAGGCGGAACGTGTGCACGCCGAAACCCTGCATCGTGCGGTAGCTGCGCGGGATGGCGCGATCCGACATCGCCCACAGCAGCATGTGCGTGGATTCGGGCATCAGCGACACGAAATCCCAGAACGTGTCGTGCGCCGAGGCGGCCTGCGGCATCGCGTGGTGCGGCTCGGGCTTCAACGCGTGCACGAGGTCCGGAAACTTCATCGCGTCCTGGATGAAGAACACGGGGATGTTGTTGCCGACCAGGTCCCAGTTGCCCTCGTCGGTGTAGAACTTGACCGCGAAGCCACGGACGTCGCGCGCGGTGTCGGTCGATCCGCGCTCGCCCGCGACGGTCGAGAACCTTACGAACACCGGTGTGACCTTGCCGGCTTCGGCGAACACCGAAGCACGGGTCACCTTGGTCAGCGGCTCGTAGTTCTCGAAGAATCCGTAGCGCGCCCGATCCCCGCGCATGGACGATTCGCTCCGGAATGCGCTCGTGGTCGAAGTGCGTGATCTTCTCGCGGAGGATGAAATCCTCGAGCAGCGTCGGGCCGCGAAGCCCGGCCTTCAGCGAATCCTGGTTGGTGCCGATCGGGACACCCTGGTTCGTCGTCAGCGCCTGACCGGCCGCATCCACGCGGACGCGCGTCAGCGGCGCCGTGGTCGGATCGGCACCCGGCGCCGGCGGCTCACCGGTCTTCGTCGAGACGTTGCCCTTCGCTCAAGGTGCTCGCACCGACGTCACGCGACGGCGGCTCGACGTGCTGCCCCATCGGCGGGTTCGCCGAGGCGGGCCCGTATTCGCTGGCCTTGTTGGCGTTGAAAGGCTGGGCAGCGACGACGTCCTCGGTGTCCGCGGCAAGGCGAGCGAGCCGGTCGCTGTCATCGCGATCCGGTTGCGACGGGCGGCTCGCGGTGTTGCGGGCCGCGGCCTTGGTCGCCGATGCGGAAGCCTTGGGTTTCGGGGCAGCAGTCTTGGTCGGACGTCGGGTGGCCATGGGTACTCCGCAATGTGGATGCCGGAGCTTCACCGCCCGCACGACAAGACGAAGTCAGCGTCCGTAACCTGCCGTGCGGACAGATTCGCCGAAAGGGTGCGTGGGAGTCCCTACGCGCGCGACGGTACATCGTACAAAGGTCGCTGTCGGTGGTCATCGCGGCATCGCGTCGTTAACCTCGCTAGATGACATTCGGAGTTTCCCGCCTGCCCACTGCGGCGGTGTGCCTGGTCCTGTCACTCGTCGCAGCGCCCGCCTCCGCCCAGGTGGTGCGCACCGAGTTCCAGCAGGCCTATTCCCGCATCAGCCAGGCCACTGCCGCGATCGAACCAGGCGATAGCGCCTCGCTACGCGGCTACGTCCTCTACCCCTACCTGCAGGCCGGTCGCCTCGGTCAGATGCTGCGGGCTGCGGGCAGCGCAGTGCCGCCCGGGCTCGACGAAGCCGTGGCGGCCTTCCTGCAGGCGAACGACGGACAGCCGGTCGCGGCGGATCTTCGGCGGAGCTGGCTCGCCGGCCTTGCCGAGCGTGCCCAGTGGACGCGATTCCTCGCCTTCCACAAGCCGGCCAGCGACGACGCGACGCTGCGATGCCAGGGGTTCACGGCGCGAATCGAGACCCAACGCACGCAGGGTCTCGATGTCGAGGTTGCCAAGGCGTGGCTCACGCCGCGCAGCCTGCCGGAATGCGAGCGTGCCTTCGAGCACCTGCGCAGCATCGGCGGCCTCGACGATGCCCTCATCGAACAGCGCGCCCGGCTGGCGCTCGCCGACAACAACGCGTCGTTCGGCCGCCAGATCGCGCAGCAGCTGCCGGCCGGGCGCGCGGCCCCGCTGTTGCAGTGGGCAGCGATCCTGGAAAATCCGAAGCGCGAGATCGACTCGCTGATCGCGTCGCCCGTCCACTGCCATCGAACCACAGACCCTGCTCGCCGGCTGGGCGCGCCTCGCCCGCGCGGATCGTGCGGCTGCCAGGCAGCGATTCGAGCCGCTGATGCACGCACGCGGGTTCGACGTCCGGGCAGCGAGCCCGTACGCGCTGGCGCTCGCACTGCCATTGTCATGGGACCGCGACCCCGAATCGCTCGCGTGGTTCGCGCGCGTCGATGCCGCGGATTTCGATGACGCCGCGCGCGAATGGCAGGCTCGAGCCGCGCTGTGGGCCGGGGACTGGGCGCAGGCCGCGCGCCGCCGTGGCTTCGTTGTCCGAGACGACGAGCAAGACCGCGCGGTGGCGCTACTGGTCGGCGCGCATCGCCGCGGAGCAAGGGAACGGCGCCATGGCGCGCGAGGGCTACGAGTCGGTTCTCCCGGACGACAACTTCTATTCGGCCATGGCGGCCGCGCGCCTGAAGCGCAAGGTGAAGCCCCATGCCAAGGTGCTCGCGGCCGACGACAAGCAGATCGCGACACTCGAAGCCCAGCCCGCGCTGACGCGGGCCCGCGAGTTGCGGGCCAGCGGGCTCGTCCGCGATGCGGCGAACGAGTGGCGATTCGCGCAGGAAATGCTGACACCGCTCACGCTGCCCCAGGCCGTGCACCTCGCATCGCGCTGGGGCTGGCATGACCAGGCCATCACGACCGCAACGGCCGCACGTGTATTCAACGACTACGCGTTGCTGTACCCACGGCCGTACGACAAGGAGGTCGCCCCTGCGGCGAAACTGACGGGCCTCGCACCCGAGCTGATCTATGGCGTCATGCGGCAGGAGAGCCTCTACCGGAACGATGCGGTCTCCACTGCCAGCGCCCGCGGTCTGATGCAACTGCAGATCGATACGGCCCGCCGCACGGCGCGGGCTTTCAAGCTCCCGACGCCGACCGAGCTCGCGCTGTCCGACCCCGCGACCAACGTGACGCTGGGAGCCGCTCACGTGAAGGAGCTGCTCGACCGCTTTGGCGGCCAGCTGCCGGTTGCACTGGCCGGATACAACGCTGGCCCGAACGCCGCGCAGCGCTGGAGGCCGTCTGAGCCGAAGGATCCCGACATCTGGATCGAGAACATTCCGTTCAACGAAACGCGTGGCTACGTCCAGCGCATCCTGTGGCACCGCGTGGTGTTCGCCTGGCTGCAGAGCGGCGACGCCCAGGACACGCGCGGCTTGCTCGCTGTCGTGAGCCCCTGAGGTGAACCGGGTCGCGACCGGCCGCACTGCACCGATTCCTACTGCCGCTGCGATACCTCCGCCCTTAACCTCCGGCGATGCCATCCGCCATGCGCCCCGACGCTAAAGATCCGGTCCAGCAGACGCTTCGCAAAGTATTCGGCCTGCGCCAGCTGCGCGACGGTCAGGACTCCGTCATCCGGCGCGTGCTCGCGGGCCGCAACACGATCGCCATCATGCCGACGGGTGCCGGCAAATCGCTGTGCTACCAGCTTCCGGCGGCACTGCTGCCGGGCTCGACGCTGGTGGTCTCGCCGCTGATCGCGCTGATGAAAGACCAGTGCGACCGCCTGCGCGAGCTCGGCATCGTCGCAGTGCAGTTCAACAGCGCCGTCGGCGCCGACGATCTGCAGGAGGCGGAAGCGGCGCTCGATGAGGGGCGCGCGAAGGTGATCTTCGCCACGCCGGAGCGTCTCGCCGATCGCGAGTTCGTCGCACGCGTGACGCGCCATCCGGTCAGCCTGCTCACGATCGACGAGGCTCACTGCATCTCGCAGTGGGGTCACGATTTCCGCCCGGCCTTCCTCGAGATCGGTCACGCGCTGCCGGCGCTGGGTCACCCGACCGTCCTCGCGTTGACCGCCACGGCGACGCAGGCCGTCATCGACGACATCGGGACGCAGCTCGCGGTCCGCGACTTCGGCGTCATCAACACCGGCGTCTATCGACCCAATCTCCGCTATTCGGTCGAGCAACTGACGCGCGAGGAGGACAAGCTCGCGCGAGTGGTGGAACTGGTCAGCGAGCAGCGCGGCAGCGGCATCATCTACACAGCGACGGTCAAGGGCGCGATGGAGGTCCACGCCGCACTCGGACAGATCGACGGTTCGGCGTCCCTGTATCACGGCCGTTTGCCCGCGGTGACACGACATGCCGCGCAGGATGCCTTCATGGACGGCACCGCACGCATCATGGTCGCTACCAACGCGTTCGGGCTCGGCATCGACAAGCCCGACATCCGCTGGGTGATCCATTACCAGATGCCCGGCGGGCTCGACGCGTATTACCAGGAAGCCGGCCGAGGGGGCCGTGACGGTCAGGATGCGCGCTGCACGCTGCTGTACCTGCACAAGGACAAGGCAGTGCAGCAGTTCTTCCTTGCCGGAAAATATCCGGCGTTCGAGGATGTCGCGGCGGTGTACCGCAAGCTGCGCGAAGTGCCCGCCGATGGAGCTCGGGAGTGGACGCTTGCCACCCTCACCCGATCGCTGGATCGACCGCGGGCCAAGGTGCAGGTTGCACTGAGCCTGCTGCGCCACCAGCGGGTGGTGCGGCAGGACCGGGACGGGCATCTGTCGTTGATCGAAGACTCCTACGATGACGCGGCAATTGCCTCGCTGGCGAACGAGTACCGCGACAAGCGCGAGGCAGACAAGTCGCTGCTGGAACAGATGGTGTTCTATGGGCAGACGGGCTACTGCCGCTGGCGCGTGATCCTCATGCATTTCGGTGAGGGCGAGTCGTTCACGCGCTGCGAGCGCTGCGACAACTGCGAGCGCATGCAGGCGGAAGAGGAACGACGCGCGCGTGAACCGGCGCCGAAACCCGACTTGTTGCGCAAGCCGAACCCCGAACCTTTGCGCACGACGCTGTTCGATGCCGGTACGCACGTCCGCGTCCGGCGCTACGGCGTGGGAGTCGTCGACGAAGCCGATGGCCGAACCGTCACGGTGAAGTTTCCGAATGGCTCGACGCGCTGCTTCCTCGGGGCTTACGTGCAGCCGGTGCGGTCGCCACGACGCAGCGCCTGAACGAGCTCGTCGAGCAGCGGTCGCTGGCCGGCCAGCAGCTTCACCCGGGCGGCACCGATCGAAAACCACGCCGCGCGGTCCACCTCGGGAAAACGGTGCATGCGACCGGACTTTGGCGGCCACTCGAGCTCGAAGGTGTTGCTGCGTGCCAGAGCGACATCGAAATCGCCGCATTGCGACCAGGCAACGACCCGTTTGCCGCCGGCCTGACGGACCGGCTCGAGTTCGACCGGCTCGCCCGACGTGATCGGCGCTGAGCCAAGCTCCTCGACGAATTCGCGGCGTGCCGCGGCGAGTGCATCCTCGCCTGCCGAAATTTCGCCTTTCGGGATGCTCCACGCGCCCTCGTCACGCCGGGCCCAGAAAGGCCCGCCCGGATGGACCAGCAGCACTTCGATCCCACCCTCGCGCCGGCGGTGGAGGAGCAGCCCGGCGCTGCGTCGGGCGGGCTTCACTCGAGCAGGAGATCGCGACATGGCAGCAAACACCCTACGTGACCCGGCGGCCCTCGCCTATCCCGGCGGCGCGATACAGGACGTCAAAGTGAAACCTCCCATGGAGAGAACGTCATGCCTGATCCCGAGACCGCGAAACCTGGCGACCCGAATATGCGCCGCGCCGATGCCGGCGACGAGATCGATTCGGACGATTCACGCGAAGAAGGCCTGAGCGAGGAGCAGGCCGCGAAGGCGCTCAACAAGATCGAAGCACTTCGCCGGCGTCTCGAGCCGCGCGGCTGACGAGCGTGGCCCGGCTTCTCGCCGGGCCGGGCGCTGCCGCACAATGGCGCCATGCGGATCCTCATCCTCGGCGCCGGTGGTACCGGTGGCTACTTCGGCGGGCGGCTCGCCCAGGCGGGCTGCGACGTCACGTTCCTCGTCCGTGCAAGACGTGCAGAGCAGCTGCGACGCGAAGGCCTCGTCATCCGCAGCCCGCTGGGCGATGCGAACCTTCCCGTCGCAGTAGTCGAGTCAGCCGAGCTATTACCCGAGTACGACCTCGTCGTGCTCAGCTGCAAGGCTTACGACCTGAGCGATGCGATCCGGACTGTCGCGCCGGCCATGCGACGTACGGACGCGACATTGCTGCCGCTGCTCAACGGTCTCGCTCACTTCGACGCTCTCGATTCCGCCTTCGGGGCCGACAATGTGCTGGGCGGCCTGTGTCACATCAGCGCGACTCTCAATGCGGCGGGAGAAGTGGAGCACCTGAACCGTCTGCAGTCTGTGACGTACGGCGAACGGCACGGGCACAACGCTCGATCAACCCGCTGTGCCACCATCGCCGAGACGTTCGCGCGGGCATCGTTCGAGTCGCGCTACAGCCCGAACGTAGTCGCGGACCTGTGGGAAAAATTCGCGTTCCTCTCTGCGGGCGCGTCGCTCACCTGCCTGATGCGCGCGAGCGTCGGCGACATCGTGGCCAGCCCGGAAGGCGACCGTATCGCACGGCAGCTGGTTGCCGAATGCGACGCCATCGCGCGCGCGGCCGGCTATCCGGTCAGCGAGGCGGCCTCTCAGTTCGCGGAGAAGATGCTGACGCGGACCGGGTCGCCGTTCAAGGCATCGATGTTGCGGGATATCGAGGCTGGTGGTCGCGTCGAGGCCGATCACCTGGTCGGCGACATGATCCGGCGCGGACGCGCGAGCGGCCAGACCGTCACGCTGCTGGAAGCCGCCTTCGCGCATCTGCAGGCCTACGAACGTCAACGATCGGCCCGTTCACCGCACGCTCGAGACACGTCGTCCCACGTCAATCCGCCGTAGGGCCTCGCACTCCCGCGGCGCCAGGATGCTGACAACCCGCTGCACAACGCGCCGACTGTCAGGCGGGCACGGCGCGACCAGGCTTGCGGGCTCGTGACGTGGGAGATCAGAGATGAGCGCAGTGCCAGATTATCCGAAGCCGCCCTTCCCCTCGCAGAAGCAGCCGGTGCCCGGCAGCAGCCGAGCGATGGACCCGGAACCCGACTATGGCGAGCACACCTATCGCGGGTCGCATCGCCTGAAGGATCTGGTCGCCGTCATCACAGGCGCCGATTCGGGTATCGGCCGCGCGGTCGCGCTCGCCTACGCGCGCGAAGGCGCGGACGTGCTCGCGGCTTATCTGTCCGAACACGAGGACGCGGCGGAGACGAAGCGACTGGTCGAGGCGGCGGGCCGGCGCTGCGTGCTGTTCGCGGGGGACATAGCGAGCGCTGGTACGTGCCGCAAGCTGATCGACACGGCTGTGCAATCGTTCGGGCGCATCGACATCCTGGTGAACAACGCCGCACACCAGATGACTTTCGAGAGCATCGAGGAAATACCGGACGAGGAGTGGGAGCGCACCTTCGCGGTCAACATCTCCGCGATGTTCTACCTCACCAAAGCCGCCGTCCCGCACATGGGCCCGGGAAGTGCGATCATCAATACGGCATCCGTCAACGCCGACACACCGAGCCCGCAGCTGCTCGCCTACGCGACTACGAAAGGCGCGATCCAGAACTTCACCGGCGGGCTTGCACAGCTGCTCGCCGACAAGCAGATTCGCGCGAATGCGGTCGCACCCGGCCCGGTCTGGACGCCGCTTATTCCCTCGACCATGCCGGACGAAAAGGTGCGGCATTTCGGCGAGCAGGTTCCGATGAAGCGCCCCGCGCAGCCGTGCGAACTGGCGCCGGTCTACGTGATGCTCGCGACGCGCGAGGCCAGCTACGTATCCGGCGCGACCATCGCGGTGACCGGCGGCAAGCCGATCATCTGACGCGAGCCCGCGCTATTTGGAACCCCTTACGACGAGCGGCTCGAAACCCCCGAATATCATCCGCTTGCCGTCGAACGGCATCTTTTCGCCGAATTCCTTCATGCGCGGGTCGGCCATCATCCGGTCGTGGCTGGCATCAGCGGTGGCGCGGTCGGGCCACGTCATCCAGGAGAACACGACCTTTTCGCCGGCCTCGAGATTCACCGCCCGACGGAAGTCGGTGAGCTTGCCGTCCTTGACGTCTGCCTCCCAGGCTTCGACCTGGCTGAGCGCGCCATGGTCCTTGGCGATATCCCAGAATTTCTCGGCGACCTCCCGATACTCGGCCTTCTTGTCGGCCGGAACGGGAACGACGAATCCGTTGATGTACATGCGGGTCTCCTTGAGATTGAGGTCCTAGGGTCTTGCGCTTCATCGTATTAGCCGGGCCACTGTGCCATAACCTGCCTGCGTCCGACGCACACGCCTTATCCTGACGACATGGTTCCTGCGCAGACACAGCCCGCCCTCGAGGTCAGCGGCCTCGGACGCCGCTTCGGCCCCGACCGTCCGCCGGTGCTCGACGGCATCGACATGACTCTCTACGCGGGCGACTACATCGCCATCATGGGCGACTCGGGCGTCGGCAAGTCCACCCTGCTGAACCTCATTGCCGGTCTCGAGCGGCCGGATTCCGGCTCGGTTCGCATCGATGGCATCGAAGTCAGCGGACTCGATGACGACGGCGCAACGTTGCTGCGGCGACGCCACGTCGGCTTCGTCTTCCAGGCTTTCCATGTGCTGCCGTACGTCACGGTTGCGCAGAACGTTGCACTGCCGCTCGCGCTGCTCGGCGTCCCGGCCGCACCCCGACGCGAGCGCGTGATGGCCATGCTCGAACGCGTCGGCATTGCGCGTTACGCCGACCGATATCCGCGCGAGCTCTCCGGGGGCGAGCTGCAGCGCATCGCCATAGCGCGAGCGCTGGTGCACCGACCGAGGCTCGTGCTCGCCGACGAGCCGACCGGCAATCTCGATCCACGCACCGCCACGGAAGTGCTGCAGCTGCTCGGTGAGAGCATTCGCGATGCGGGCGGTGCGGGCATCCTCATTACGCACTCGCGCGCGGTGGCCGACACTGCCGATCGGGCGTACGTGCTCGACGGCCGGACGCTGACTCCGCTTCCCCCGCGCGAGCGGCAGCCGGTTCAATGATCCGGCTCTGGGCGATGCTGATCTGGGCTCAGCTGAAGAGCCAGCCCCTTCGCGCCGCTGCGACGTTGCTGACGCTCGGGTTCGGCGTGGCACTGTTCGCCGCGATCCACTGGGTTAACGCGGCTGCGGTCGGCGAGTTCGAACAGGCCGCACGGCGGCTCGCCGGCGAGGCGGACCTGATCGTCCGGGGCCCGCGCGACGGCTTTCCCGAAGCCGTCTATGCGACGCTGGCACGGCGACCGGAGGTGCGTGAGTCGAGTCCGGTGCTCGAGGTGGACGTTGCGCTCGAAGGTCTGCGCGAACCACTCCGCGTCGCGGGTTTCGATACGTTTCGCGCCGCCCGCGTGCAGCCACAACTTGCCGGAGACATTGCCGGCGACTATCTCGGACTGTTCGGTGCGAACGCGATCTGGCTCAGCGAGTCGGCCGCGCGCGAGCTCGGCGTCTCCCGTGGCGGCGTGGTCAGCGTTCGCGGCGGAAGCCAGCAGCTGACTGTTCGCGGTGTGCTGCCGGTCGCGCGCTACGCGGGGCGGCTCGGCATCATGGACATTGCCTCCGCGCAATGGACGTTCGATCGAGTCGGCCTCGTCAGTCGCATCGACCTGCAGCTGGCTCCGGGCTCCGATGTGCAGGCGTTCCGGACGACGCTCGCCCGTGAGCTGCCGGCCGGCCTGCAGACGTCGACTCCCGACATCGAAGCCGCACGCGCCGCCTCGCTGACCCGCGCCTATCGTGTGAACCTCGCGATGCTCGCGCTGGTGTCGATCCTCACTGGTGCCCTGTTGCTGTTCGCCACACAGTCGCTCTCGGTGCTGCGCCGACGCTCCTCGCTCGCGTTGCTGCGCGCGCTCGGGGTGACGCGCAGCGGAGTTCGCAACGCACTGCTTGCCGAAGGGCTTGCGCTCGGTGCGGCGGGGTCGCTGATCGGCATCGCACTCGGTTACGCACTCGCCTCCGGGCTGCTCGCGCTGTTCCGCGGCAGCCTCGGACTCGATGCGCCCGACCTCTTCACCTCGACACTCGTCGTCCGGCCCCTGCCGGTGCTCGGCTTTTTCGCGCTCGGCACCCTCGCAGCTGGACTCGGTGCATGGGTGCCGGCCCACGAAGCCGCTCGACGCGACCCCGCCCGTGCTCTGAAGGCGGGCGACGCCGAAGTCGGGGTGGGATCGACCCGCCTCGTGCCCGCAGCGGTCGCGTTGCTCGCGATCTCGGGCGGCCTCGCGCTGCTGCCCGCGGTCGCAGACCTGCCGCTGTTCGGCTATGCCGCAATCGCGGCGCTGCTCGCGGGCGGCCTGCTGCTGGTGCCGGGCGTCACCGCGCGTGTCGCGACGCTGGTGCCATCGAGCGGCAAGCCAGCGATCGACATCGGTCTCGCGCAGCTGAAAGGCGGCGTCGGCCAGCTTTCGGTCAGCCTCGCCGCGGTCATCGTCAGCTTCGCGCTGATGGTCGCGATGGCCATCATGGTTCATTCGTTCCGCGAGTCGTTCGATCGCTGGCTCGGCGAAGCGCTGCCCGCTGATGTGCAGATCCGCGTTGCGCGCGGGGCCAACACGCGCGTGATCGACGAGGCCCAGCAGCGCGCCCTCGAGGGCATCGACGGCGTCGCTCGCGTGACGTTCCGACGTCAGCGACAGGTGCTGGTCGGGGAAGGCCGCGAGCCGGTGACGCTCATGGCCCAGGACGATCAGGCAGGCAATCTCGCGCTCATCGCCGAGACGCCAGTGCCCGAGGGCTCGCCACCACCGGCCTACATCTCCGAAGCATTGGGTGACCTGTATGGCCTGCGCGCGGGCGAGGTGCTGACGCTACCCCTCGCGATCGATGGCGAAATGCGGCAGCGGCAGTTCTTCATCGCGGGCGTATTCCGCGACTATGGGCGCAGCACCGGCGCAGTCGCCATCGAACGATCGACCTACGTGCGCGAAACCGGCGATACGGCTGCGACCGACGCGGGGCTGTGGCTGGCGCCGGGCGCAAACCCCGCGCAGGTCACGGATCGCATCCGCGCCGAGCTCGATGATGACGGCACCTTCGAGGTGCGACAGACCACGGAGATCCGCGAGCTGTCGATGCGTGCCTTCGACCGCGCGTTCGCGGTGACCTATGCGCTCGAGGCCGTGGCGGTGCTCATCGGGCTGGTCGGAATCGCCTGTGCCGGCGCGGCCACGGCGCTGGCCCGGCGTGGCGAATTCGGCATGCTGCGTCACCTCGGCATGCTTCGCCGGCAGATCGTCGCGATGCTTGCCGCTGAAGGCTTGCTCGTCAGCGTGCTCGCGGCGTCGTACGGACTGGTGCTCGGCGGTGCGATCAGCCTGATTCTCGTGCACGTGGTCAACCGCCAGTCGTTCCACTGGAGCATCGACCTCGCGGTGCCCTTCCTGCAACTCGCCGTGTTCGCAGCCGCGCTGGTCTTCGCCGCGACGCTCACCAACGTCATCAGCGCGCGTGCGGCGCTGGGACAATCCGCGCTACGTGCGGTGCGGGAGGATTGGTGAGCGCGCTACGTGCCACTACGCGCGTCGTCGTCACTGCGTTCTTCGGCATCGTGCTGTCGATGCTCGCGCAGGCAGCAGCGGTGCCGGAGTTTTCGCCGGTCGTTCCCGGTCCCTCATTGACGTTCCCCGCCGATCACGGCAGCCATCCCGGGTTCCGCACCGAGTGGTGGTACGTCACCGGCTGGCTGCAGACTGAGAATGGCGAGCAGCTCGGGTTCCAGGTGACCTTCTTCCGGACGCGTCCGCGGCCGGACGACGGCAATCCGAGCGCCTTCGCGCCACGCGAGCTGATCATCGCGCACGCGGCGGTGAGCGATCCGAAGCGCGCGGGCCTGTGGCACGAACAGCGGATCGCACGCTCCGCGCTCGGGCTCGCCGGCGCTGAGGAAGGGAACGCGAACGTATGGCTCGACCGGTGGCGGCTGAGCGGCAACGGCACACAGTGGAATGCGACGCTGGGCGGTGAGACGCTCGCGTTCTCGCTCGACCTCGCGGCGACGCAGCCGCCGCTGATCAATGGCGAAGCCGGTCTGTCGCGCAAGGGTCCCTCGCCGCTGTCCGCGAGCTGGTACTACAGCCTTCCGCAACTGCGCGTATCGGGCACGCTCGCGCGAGGTGGGGGCCGCACCGAACCCGTCACCGGCAGTGCATGGCTCGACCACGAATGGTCGAGCGAATACCTCGACCCCGAAGCGACCGGCTGGGACTGGATCGGCATCAATCTCGACGACGGCGGCGCGCTGATGGCTTTTCGCATCCGCGGCCGCGATGGCACGGCACGATGGGCCGGCGGCACGTTGCGCGCGGCCGATGGCACCGTGCGCACGTTCGCGCCCGGAGAGCTGCGCTTCGAGGCCGGTCGGCGCTGGCAGTCCCCGCGCACCGGCACGACGTACCCGGTCGAGTGGCGCGTGGTTGCCGGCGAGCGCACGTTCGACCTGCGGCCGCTGATCCCCGACCAGGAGAATGACGCACGGCTCTCGACCGGAGCCGTCTACTGGGAAGGTGCGGTGACGGCCATCGAGAACGGTTCGCCGGCCGGCCGCGGCTATCTCGAGCTCACCGGTTACGGGGAACCGCTGAAACTGCCGTAGTCAGCCACGCGCACATCGTTTCGATCCACAAGGCGGACGGTGTGCCGGCTCGACCCACTCCGAATGCATGCCCGCCCTGCTGCAACAGGTGGGCTTCGACGGGACGGCCGGCTTTGCGCATGGCGTCGATCATCCGCAGACTGTTCTCGACCGGCACGGCTGCATCGTCGATCGCGTGGACGACGAACAGTGGCGAAGTCGTGGCGTCCACATGCAACTCGGCCGAACGCCGATCGATCGCGCGGCGGGACGGATTCGTGCCCAGCAGCAGCTGTCGCGACAGATCGTGCGTCCACGGCGCGCGCAGCGTGATCACCGGGTAGATGAGGCCCGCCGCGAACGGCCGTGCGCTCGCTGCATCGGCTGCATCGACGGCCGGGTACACGGACTCGGCGTGCCGGGTCGCGAGTGTCGCTGCTATATGGCCGCCGGCCGAAAAGCCCACCACCGAGACGCTCGCCGCGTCCACCCCGAACTCTTCGGCACGCGCACGCACCAGGCGCAGCGCCCGCTGGGCATCCTGCAGCGGAACATCGTCACGCGAACGCCACCCTTCGCCGGGCAAGCGGTACGTCAGCACGAACGCCGTGAAGCCGCGCCGGTTGAACTCGCGGGCGACATCGATGCCTTCGTTGACGAAGGAGACGAACCAGTAGGCGCCGCCGGGAATGAGCATCACTGCGCGACCGTTCGGCTGTTCGGCGCGGAAGACACGCAGCTCGGGCATCGCAACCGCGCGGCGGTAGCTGGCCGGCCAGCCGGCGGGCGCTGCAGCCGGATCGAACGACGCGGCGCCCGGCGGTTCGCCCGGCCACAACGGAATCCGCAAGGCATCGTCCCAGCCCGGCGGGACGGGAATGAGCCGGCGGTGCCGGCGGTTCGGCGCTTGAAGCGGAGGCGTGCCGCGCGGACAGCAGTGCGGCAGCGGCCGATGCGACGAACGTCCTTCGATCGAGCTGCGGCATGGTGCGTGTGCTCAGCGCTTGCCGAGATGGCGGTCGAAGAACTTCACCACGACGTCGAAGCAGTCGCGCGATTCGGGCACGTCGACGTTGTAGAAGAACCCGTGAAACATGCCGTCCCAGACGTGGAGATCGGTTTCGACTCCGGCTTTCACCAGGAGCGCGTGCGTGTGTACCGCAGAGCTGAGCTCGAAGCCGCGCGTGCCGGTCACGATGAGCGTAGGCGGAAACCTGGCCAGAACCTCGCGCGAACTGGCCGGCGCGGCCAGCGGATCGTTGATCGAGACATCGGCGAAATACGGTAGCGCCGCACGGTCCGAACTCGCCTTCGTCGGCACCGGCGGGGCTCGCCCTTCACCCGTCGCCGCGGTGGTGTAGGCCGCGTCGCCTCCGAAGCCGTTGCCGGCGAGCGTCATGCCGGCGCACAGGATGCCGACTGCGCCGGGACGCGGCAGGTCGTGCTTCTGGAACCAGGCCACCGCCATGCCCGTGAGCATGCCGCCCGCGGAACAGCCGTAGATGCCGATATTCTCGGGTCGGTAGGTCTTCAGCAGCTCGCGATAGGCCGCCGCGACATCCTCGCTCGCGGCCGGATGCTTGTAACGCGGCCCCTGTCGATAGTCGAGGCTGACGACACGGATCCGTCCCATCGCCGCCACCGGAATCGATTCGAGTTCCGCACAACCCGGCCAGCATCCCATGAAGCCGCCGCCGTGCAGGTTGATCAGCACCCGGTCGCGCCTGTCCGGCGCGATGCCCGCACGGGGCCGGTAGTCGTAGGCATGCACGCCGCCGATCTGGATGTCGGCGCGATCGACGGGAAACACGACCTTCTGCCGTGCGAGATACCCCGCGATCAGCGGGGGAACGCCATTCTCCGGACCGCCCGCGCGCAGCAGCGCCGGGTCCGGCTTCAGGTGATCGCGGACGTAGGCCTTGCCTTCGGGGCTCAGGAACTCGGACAACGGCACCACGTGCGCTGGCACGTGCACCGAGCCGTCGGCGTCCACCTGCACTGCCCCGCCCCGTTCTGCGGCTTGCTGTGCCTGCGCCGAAACGGTGCCCGCGCAGACCATCGCGAGGAGAACCGTGCTTGCGATGCGTAACTTGGTGCGTCCGGATGCCATGTTTACTCCTCAGAAGACATGCAGAAGATCAAACGGGCCGGCCGGCCCGGGGTCCGAGAACTCGATGCGATGCTCGTCGCGGGCGAAATCGATGAACAGCCGCGCTGCCGCTGCGCCGTTGCGCCAGCGCAGATCGAGCGCCGAATCGCTCGTCGGAGCCAGCTCGAAGCGGCCCTGGAAAGCGGGATGAGAGTTGCGCACCCTGATCAGGGCGAGGAGATCCGCGACCACCGGCCGCAACAGCGCCGCGTCGATCTCGTCGCGCGTGTAGTGATGCCGGTTGATGTCACGGCCGACGCCGGAGCGCTCGAGCAACGCCATGTCGTTGTGACCGGCGAGCAGACCGACGTAGTAGACCTGCGGAATCCCGGGCAGAAAGAACTGGATCGCGCGGCCGAGCAGGTAACGCAGATCGTCTCGCGCGAGCGCGTCGTAGAACGTGCAGTTGACCTGGTACAGGTCGAGGTTCGATGCCGCAGCGCCCGTCGCCTCGCGGCTCTCGCCCCGGCTGTTCTCGTGAATCGTACGAATGAGCCGATCGATGCCGGCTGCATCGATGAGGCCGGGCTCGCGACCCTCGGCTCCCACGTCGATGACGCCGATGCCATCGTGCGTGTCGAGCACTGTCAACGCATTCGAAGGCCGGATGCCGATCCAGTGCTTGAGCGATCGCGCGGTCGACTCGAAGAACGCATGCAGCACCAGCGGCGGCAACGCGAAGTCGTAGACCCAGTCGACTTCGGCAGCGATGCGGATCTGCAGCTGGTGGTGTGAATGGATTTCCACCAGCACCTCGAGCCCGCGCGTGTTCGCCCGCGCTGCGAACTGGCGAATGAAGGCGAAGGTCTCCTCTGTCATGAAGCAGCTCGTGCCGGCCCGCTTCACCGCATAACCCACCGCGTCCAGCCGGATCAGGCTGACGCCATTCGCGGCCAGTATGTCGAGGATGCCATCGAGATAGCGCACGCCTTCCGGATGGACCACGTCGATGTCGACCTGCTCGGGCGTGAAGGTGGTCCACAGCACGCGCCGCGTACCGTCGGCGAGCGTCATCGGAGTGAACGGCGCCCCCGGCCGAGGCCGATAGATCGACGCCAGCGACTCTTCGGTCGCGCCCTTCGGGAACACCGCGTCGAGGGTGAGGAACAGACCCGCATACCGACTTTCGGCGCCGCGCGCGACGTAGTCGAGGAACTGCGGCGAGCGCACCGACATGTGATTGACGATGACGTCCGCCATCACCTCGGCAATCGGCCGCAAGCGCGCGGACATCGCTCCAGTCGCCGAGCCGTGCGTCCACGGCCGTGTGGTCGATCGGATCGAACCCTGCGTCTGCGCCGTCGATCGGGTGGTAGAACGGCAACACGTGCACGCCGCCGAACAGGTGAGCGAAAGTGCTCGCCAGCAGTTCCCGCAGACCCTGCAGGGTGCCGCCAAATCGGTCGGCGTAACAGATCAGCTGGACCGCATTCTTCATCCGGGCTTCCGCGCTCCATCATCGGCCTGCTGCAGACGGGCCCTGGCGGGATTCCGGATCGCGTTGATCAGCAGCCCCGCGAGCAGCAGTGCAGAGAAAACGGTCGCCAGCACGAAACCCGCGCGCGCGGAACCCCAGGCATCACTGACGATTCCCATGCACAAGGGCCCTATGGCGGCCGCCAAAGCGGTGAAACAGAGGATCACACCCGCCGCCGCGCCATGGCGATGCCGCGGGAAGCAGCTGATCGCCTTCGAGTTGAGCGTGGGATAGACGATCGACATGAACATTCCCGCGAGCGGCAGCAACCAGACACCGACGCGAAGGCCACCGACCAGCGAGCCGACGAAGCAGGCGCAGATGCCGGCACCCATCACCAGAAGTGCGCGGGTCCAGGACACGCGGTCCAGCACCCACGCGCCGGCGAAGCGCCCGATGGCGCGCAGCACGAAGAACAGCGTCAGCGCCCACGTCCGCAACCACACGTTCGGCCCGTCATAGTCCTGCAGGTAGGTCGGCATCCAGACGTAGATCGCGACCTCGGTCGCGACGTACAGCGCGATCAGCAGCGAGAAACCCAGCGCGAACGGATCACGGAGCACGTCGACCATCTGCGCGACGCTGGCGCGCTCGATGCGCGTGCGCGGCGGCGCTTCGGCCGCGCGAGTCGTCAGGACGACGAGGCCAAGGCAGATTGCCGCCGCGACCGAATACAACCAGCGCCAGCTGAGACCGGACGACAGCAGTGCCGCGACGATGGCCGGACCCGCTATCGCGCCGACTGCGAACCAGCCTTCGACGGTGTTCATGAAACGCGTGTGTGCGCGCGTCGACGGGGTGATGTCGCCGATCAGCGCGAGAGCCGCGGTCTTGAACACGCTGATGCCGAGACCCGACAGCCCGAGCAGCAGGACGAGCACGGCGAACTGCCCGCTGATCGTCACGAGCAGCGACGCCGCGCCGTACAACAGCAGGCCGAGGATGATCGTGCGGCGGCGACCGATGCGGTCGGCAAGGAACCCGAGCAACAGCGCGCCGGCGGCGATGCCCAACATCGTCGCGTACTGGAAAGCACCGGCCGCGGTGAGGCTGAGACCATATTCGCGGATGACGCTCGGGATGACACTGCCCACCGCATCCGTCGTCATCGCGAAGGTGAAGAACATCAGGCAGGTCAGCCAGCGCGTGGCGCGTGCGGCACGCAACTCCGTGGCGTCGTCGTTCATCATCGCCTCTCCCCCCACGAACCGGCACTGTAGCGCGCGGCGCAAA
Organism: uncultured Pseudomonadota bacterium; assembly: GCA_963769065.1. Classification (GTDB taxonomy): domain Bacteria; phylum Pseudomonadota; class Gammaproteobacteria; order Steroidobacterales; family Steroidobacteraceae; genus ZC4RG30. Next base: position 83,816 of record CAVYKG010000009.1, read on the forward strand.
CGATTGCATTCCATGCTAGCCTGCGGCCGAAAACAAGGGGGCGGCGTGACTCAGGGTCAGCGACGGCGCATCGCGGCAGTCGAAGGGGGCGGCACCAAGTTCGTCTGCGTCGTCGCGGATGTGTCCGAAGACGGCACCACGACCGTTCTCGCCCGTGCCGTCGTTGCCACGACCGACCCGCTGACAACTCTCGGCGATTGTCTGCAGTTCTTCGCGGACTGCGGTCCGCGTCTGGGGCCCGTCGAGGCGCTCGGCATCGCCTGCTTCGGCCCGCTTCAGCTCCGCGGCGAGGCGACCGATTTCGGCCACCTGCTGCCCACGCCGAAGCCCGGCTGGAGCGGCGTCGACGTTCGCGGCACCTTCGCGCGCGCGCTCGCGGTCCCGGTGACGATCGATACGGACGTTGCCGCCGCGGCCCTCGGTGAATGGCGAGCGGGCGCCGGTACGGGACTCGGGTCGCTCGCGTACGTCACCGTCGGAACCGGCATCGGCGGGGCCGTGGTCCCGATAAGCGGCACGCGTCTGATGCATTCCGAAATGGGCCATCTCGTCGTGCGTCGGGATCCGCGCGATGAAGGCTTCGCGGGCACCTGCCCGTTCCACGGCGACTGCCTCGAAGGCCTGGCGAGCGGGCCCGCTATCCAGGCACGCTGGGGCCGTGAGCTCGCGGCCCTTCCTATCGGCCATCCCGGGCGCGCAATCATCGCGGGTTACGTCGCGCAACTGACTACCGCAATCGCGCTGTTGCACTCGCCCGAGTGCATCGTCATCGGCGGCGGCGTTGCGCAAGGGGGCGACCTCCTGCCCGAGGTACGGCGCGCGACGCACGCGCTCCTCGCGCAGTACCTGCCTCCCCTGCAGGCCGCCGAGCAGGTTGAAGCGCTGATTCGATCACCCGGCCTCGGCGGCGATTCCGCCATCACCGGCGCGCTGCTGATGGCGCATGACGCACTGACGTCAGGGAAGCACGCATGACATCTGCTCGCTGGTCCGCAAGTCTTGCAGTTCTTGCCACGACCTTCGTCCTGCTCGCACGCGTCGGCGCAGCCGAGCCGGAAGGGATGGTCGAGGCTCCGTGTCCCCCTCCACTCGTGATGTCGCCCGCAGCTCGAGCACTCCTGACCGACCTGTTCGTCACGCCGCGCACCCTGCAGGCGCGGGATTTCATTGCGCTCGAGAAGAACCCCGCCTTCGCTCCGTACGGCAGGGAGCTTCGTCGTCGCGGCGCTTCGGACTGGGCGGGTCTATGCCGGTTTCGTGACGCCAACGGCATCGCTGCGCCCGGCTCGACCGAGGTCGTGTTCATCGGCGATTCGATCACCGAGAACTGGGCGCTGGCCGATGCGGACTTCTTCACCGCTGGACGCGTCAATCGAGGCATCGGCGCACAGACATCGGCCCAGCTGCTGGTGCGGTTTCGCGCCGACGTCGTGAGCCTGAAGCCGGCCGTCGTGCACATCCTCGCCGGGACCAATGACGTCGCCGGCAACAACGGTCCGACGGCGCCGGAAGACTTCCAGCGCAACATCGAATCGATGGTGGACCTCGCTCGCGCGAGCGGCATCCGCGTGGTTCTCGGCAGCATCCCGCCTGCCTCGTCCTTCGCCTGGCGCCCGACGATGCGTCCGGCGCCGCGTATCGTCGAGCTGAACCGCTGGCTGCGCGACTACGCGCGAGCACAGGGGCTCGGGTTCATCGACTATCACGCCGCGCTGGCCGCTGCCGATGGCGGACTCGATGCCACGACTCGGGAACGACGGCGTCCATCCGAATCGCGACGGCTACGCGGTGATGCGCAGGCTGGCCGAAAGCGCGCTGCCCGCGCCAGCGTGGGTGACGGCATGGGCCACCGCCCAGCAACTGGTCCGGCCGGCGCGGGCCATTCCCTCTCCCGCGACGCTGCCGGAGCGCCTCGCCGACCAGACGGTCCGCATGATCGCGCGAGTGACCACCAGCGGCCACCTCGTGCGCGTCGCATTGTCGAACTCCTTCGGCCTCGACCCCGTGCGTCTCGATGACGTTCAGATCGCGAGACCCGCCGATCGCACGGCACCGTTCGCAGCGGCAGCGAGCGCCGGCTGACGTTCGGCGGCCAGAGGAGCGTACTGCTGCCTCCCGGCGCACAGATCCTGAGCGATGCGGTCTCCTTCGACGTCGCCGGGCAGGATGACGTCGTCGTCTCGCTGCATGTCGGCCCAGACGGCGCAGCACCCACCGCGCATCCGCTCGGGCTGCGCGATGCCTGGCTCGCACCCGGCAACCAGGCGGGGTCCCGCGAGCTCACGGGCGCGACGATGTTCAGGTCGTACCTGTGGCTCGCCGGCATCGACGTCGCCGGGGCGCGCGACGCCGCTACCATCGTCGCGTTCGGTGATTCGATCACCGACGGCTACTCGACGACGCCCGGCGCGGACACCCCCTGGCCGTCCATTCTCGCGCGCCGCCTCGCCGCGGCACGTGATGGGGCGCCGCGGGCAGTCATCAACATGGGCATCTCGGGCAATCGCGTCTTGCGCGAGGGCGCCGGATCGAGCGCGCTCGCGCGCTTCGACCGCGACGTGCTGTCGCGCGCCGGCGTGCGCTGGGTGCTGCTGCTCGAAGGCATCAACGACATCAGCTTCAGCGCCATTGCGGGACTGCCGGCGAGCGAAAAGACGACGACCGATGAGCTGATCGCCGGTTACCGGATGCTGATCGCCCGCGCACGCAGCGCCGGGCTCGAGGTGATCGCCGGGACGCTCACGCCTTACGAGGGTGTACCCACGTGGTCCGCAGATGGCGAGCGCATGCGGCAGCAGGTCAACGACTGGATCAGGACCAGCGGCGAGTTCGACTCGGTGATCGATTTCGACGCTGCCTTGCGCGATCCGCAACGGCCGACGCGCCTGCAGTCCGCCTTCGACTCCGGCGACCACATCCATCCGAACGATGCGGGCAACCAGGCGATGGCTGCCGCCATCGATCTCGACCTGTTCCGCGACGAGGAATCGAAGCCATGACACTTCGCACCCTGATCTTCAGCGCGCTCATCCTGGTACCGCTGGCCGCTTCGGCAGCGTCAACCGAAACCGCGACCGCCTTGCGCGCCGGCGCATCGCGCATCGACGTGACGCCCGCGCCGGACAAGCTGCCGGCCAACTACCGCGGCGTGCTCGACCCGCTGTACGTGCGGACGCTGGTCGTCGACAACGGCCGCTCGCGCGCCGCGCTCGTCGCCGTCGACGTGGGCGGGATATCGACCGCGCTGTATACGAAGGTCAGTACGCGGGCTGCGCAGGAACTGAAGATTCCAGCGGCACAACTGCTGATCTCCGCCACGCACACCCACAGCGCGCCGTTCGGCATGGACGCGGTCCTGGAAGAGAAGATCCTGCAGGGCCTTCGCGACGCGGTCGCCCGGCTGCGAGCCCGCCCGGATGGCGTGGGGCACCGGCGAATCGCACATCAACGTCAATCGCGACCGCATCGACGCGAAGACGAACCGCTGGTGGGAAGGTCCGAACACGGCAGGTGATTCGGACAAGACCGTGGCGGTGGTGCGTTTCGAATCCGCGGCCGGCAAACCTATCGCGGTGTACACGAACTATGCAGTCCACGCCGTCATCACCGGCACGCTGGATCTGGTCAGCGGCGACATACCCGGCGCCGTCTCGCGCTATGTCGAGGAATCGCTCGGAGGTGACGCCGTCGCGCTGTGGACCAGCGGCGCCGCGGGCGACCAGAACCCCTTGTACTTCAACCAGACGTACGAGCTGCGCGACCTCCGCATCGCCGACTATGCGAAGCGCGGCGAGGACATAAGCAACGCCATGCCGCCCGGCGGCCAGGGTATGAACCGCGACGACCCTCGCGTGCAACTGCTCATGCGACAGCAACAGCAGATGATCCTGACCTACGGTCAGATGCTCGGCGAGGAAGTGCTGCATGTGATGCGCGAGTCGCTCGAACGCGAGCGTGGTGGCGAGATCGTGGTGAAAGGCGCGCAGGCGCAGTTCAGCTGCCCCGCGCGCCGCCGTACCGACACTGGACGCGCCGGCTTTCCCGGCACGTACGTCGATGCCGGCGAAGTGCCGGTCCAGCTCGGCGCGCTGCGTCTGGGTGACGTCTACATCGGTGCGGTCAACGCCGAGGTCTACAACGGCATCGCGCGGCGGCTGAAGCGCGAGGTGCCGTTCAAGCACGCGCTGATGTCGACGCTGACCAACGGCAGCGCGCCGACCGGGTACATTCCCACCGACGAGGCGTTCGGCCGCAACGTGTTCACAGTGCTGTCATCGCGTCTGAAGCCAGGCTGTGCCGAGTCGCATATCGTCGATGGCCTGGTCGAGCTCATGCGCGGCCTGTAGCGCCGCGCAGCGTCGGTCCGACACCGTGCGGTAACATCCCGCAATGGCCAAACGACGACGCAATGCGCCCGCCAGGATGACCGACATCGCGAAGCTCGCGGGCGTGCACGCGTCGACGGTCTCGCGCGCGCTGGCTGGCAGCACACTGGTTGGCCGGCGCCAGCGCGAGAAGATCCTGAAGCTTGCGCGTGAGCGCGGCTATTCCGTCAACGCGGCGGCCCGCAATCTGCGCCTGCAGCGGACGCAGACCATCAGCGTCGTGATCCCTCTCGGCCACGAGGCCGGCCAGACGCTCACCGACCCGTTCTTCGTCGAGATGCTCGGTCATCTCGCCGACGAGATCACGCAGCGCGGGTACGGCATGTTTCTGCAGAAGGTCCTGCCGCCGATGGACGGGTGGCTCACGCAGCTCATCGCCTCCAAGCGCTCGGATGGGGTCATCGTGATCGGCCAGAGCACCGAGCACGCCGCACTCCAGGCCGCCGCCGAAACCTACCGCCCGCTGGTCGTCTGGGGCGGGCACCTGCTGCGACAGGCCTATTGCTCGGTCGGCACCGACAATCGCGGCGGCGGACGCGCTGTCGTCGAGCACCTGCTGCAGCACGGCCGTCGTCGCATCCTGTTCCTCGGCAATCCGGCGATCCCCGAGATCAAGCTTCGGTACGAGGGTTATCGCAACGCACTCTCGAACGGGCCCGCCGGTACGGCCCCCGCCTGCATCGTGCCTGCCCACCTCACTGCAGATGCCGCGTACGAAGCGATGCGCGCGCATATTGGCGCTGGGCGGCAGTTCGACGCCGTGTTCGGTGCGACCGACATCATCGCGCTCAGCGCCATCCGCGCCATCACCGCTGCCGGGCTTGCCGTGCCTCGCGACGTCGCAGTGGTCGGCTTCGACGACATCGCGATGGCTGCCCACTTCAACCCCGCGCTGACGACGATGCGGCAGGACCTCGCACGCGGGGCGCACATGCTCGTCGACCTGCTGTTCCGCCGACTCGATGGCGAAGACTCTCCGTCGGCAACGATGCCGGCCGAGCTGATCGTGCGCGAATCCAGCGCTGCGACCGTCGCGCGCTGATCCCTCGAGCCCCTTCACTCTGAAGCGCACCGGGTGCGCCATCGAGTGGCGCCTTCCTGCCGGAGCAATCGTTTGCACGACTGCAACAACTTGCCGCGTTGACGCATGCAATCGATTGCGTATACGGTTGCGACACAACGATAAGGAGGGGGGGTCATGGCACAGATCAGCAGGGCTGCGTTGACGACGGCGATCGCGATCGCATTGCAATCAGCCGCGTCGGCGCAGTCGCGGCCCGCCGCTGCGGAGCTCGACGAGGTCGTCGTCTCGGCACAGAAGGCCGGCGAGCAATCGCTGCAATCGGTGCCCCTCGCCGTCCAGGCCTTCGGCGGCGCAGCGCTGAAGGAGATGAACATCACCAGCATCCAGGACCTCGTGACCGCGGTGCCCGGTGCGTTCGAGGGCCAGCGGCAATCGGCCGCCTCGCGGTCCTACAACCTGCGCGGCGCCGGTGGCAGCAACGCGAATGGCGATTCGCCGATCGGCTATTACCTCGATGACGTGCCGTTCGTCGTGACGAATTTCGGCATCGCGCCGCCAGTGCGCTTCCTCGACATCGAACGGGTCGAGGTGCTGCGCGGCCCGCAGGGCACGCTGTACGGCCAGGGCTCGTCGGGCGGCGTGTTCATCTTCCGCACGCGCGACCCCGATCTCGCCGAGGCGAAGTTCATCGGCGAGGCCGAGCTCGGCCAGACACGCGGTGCCGGCTCGGCCAGCTACGGATTCGCTGGCGGCGTCTCCGTTCCGATCATCGAGGACAAGCTCGCGGTTCGCGTCAGCGGCGGGCTGTCGTACAACCCCGGCTGGGCCGACGCGTACTTCGGGCCCTTCGACGGCACGCCGGACCAGCGCGGCGTCAACGACGTGCGCAACGACGACGTGCGCATCGTCACGCTGTACAAGCCGTCGGACCGCGTATCGCTCCGCGCGCAGTACTGGCAGTTCCGGCCCCGCCAGGACTTCACCGGCTTCACCGCCTCGGTCGACCCGCCTTATTTCCAGAACACCGCCGGGCAGGACAGCTTCGCGAACGGTGCATTCAAGCTGTGGAGCTTCACGGCGAACGTCGATTTCGACAACTTCGCGGTGACCAGCGCCACCAGCAAGCTCGACCGGCGAGTTCGGCATCAACATCCCGCTGTCGCCGTCCGGGTTCTTCTCGAGCCAGTTCTTCCCGAAGATGTTCTCGCAGGAACTGCGCGCGAATTCGACGGGGACGTCACCGTTGCACTGGGTGGCCGGCGCGGCATACCAGGACGGCCAGGGCCCGCAGTCGAACGAGCTGCGATTGCCGTTCGGTCCGATCATCGCCGACAACAACACGCTCACGAAGAACTATGCCGTGTTCGGCGAGGTCAGCTACGACCTCTTCGACGGCAGGATCGTGCCGCTCATCGGCGCGCGCCACTACCACGACAAGCGCACGTTCGAAGACGCGACGAGTTCCCTGCCCTCGGAGAAGAACGTCAACACCTGGCGGGTCAATCTCTCGTGGCTGCCCACCGATGACCTGACGATGTTCATCACCGCCGCGACGGGCTTCCGTGCGGGCATCGTGCAATCGCAGGTCCAGGTGCAGTCGCTGCGGCAGGCCGGTGTTCCTGCAGACGTCGCACTCGACCCCGAGACCTCGCGCAACTACGAGATCGGCCTCAAGTGGCGCAATCCCGATCGCACACTGTCGATCGGTCTGAATGCGTACCAGACCGAGTACGAGCAGCTTCAGACCAACACGCCCGGAGCGATCAACGGGGTGAACGGCTTCTCGAACTTCGGTGACGCGACGTCGAAAGGCATCGACTACGAGATCCGCTGGCGTGCCCCGCTCGAAGGCCTGACCGTGGGACTCGTCGGCAACGCCAATGATTCGAAGTTCGATCGGGTGGCCCCGGCGGTGCGCGCGGCTCTGCCGTTGTTCACGCCGGGTTCGCGCCTGGTCAACTCGATCCAGGAGAACTATCGCGCCGATCTCGGCTACAGCCGCAGCATCGGCAGCGCGTGGGAGGGGTTCAGCAACGTCAGCTACGGCCGCACCGGTAATCGACTGCAATCCACCGGGCTCTATGCGCAGTCGTATGGTCTCGTCAATGCCACGCTCGGTCTGCGCCGGGAGCCCTACGAAGTCGCGCTCATCGGCGACAACCTGAGTGACGAGCGCGGGCCGACCTTCATCGGCAACGCGGGCCCGAACTCCGGCCAGGGCCCGACGCCGCGCACGGTGACCTTGCGGTTCCGGGCGAACTTCCAGTAGTAGCGGGGCGCTTCAGGGGGATCGTGCGCGCTCGGCCTCGCGCACGATTTCCGCCCCATCGGCGGGCAGCAGCCAGCGATCCTTCTGCAGACGCTCGACGCTGGCGCGCACCTTGCCGACGTAATCGGCGTGGTTTGGATAGAGCGCCTTCAGCCGGCTCGCCTCGAAGGGATACTTGTAGCCGTAGAACATGCAGCGGAAGGCGCCGGTCTTCGCGCCCACCCATCGCGCCGTCGGCACTTCGACGTGCGGCGTACGCACCCCGCCCAGGGCGTTGCCGGAATCGTCCACGACGAAAGCCGTCTCCGGATCGAACGGTCCGCTGCCGGCCGGCTTGAGCTGCAGCATCGGCGCCTTAGGCGGCACGACCTCACGACGCACCCACTCGTCGAGATTCCGCCACGCTGCATTGAAGGCGACACGGGTCGGAAAATCGCTCGGCGTCACGTTCCCGGGCACACAGCCCGCGTCCGAGCCGGCTGGCGCGCCCCGGGTCGCGCGCCGGACGTCGGCGCTCGAGGCCATGGAGAGTTGCTCCCACGGACTGATGTGCGGCGCCGCTGCGATCTCGTAGCGACGGTAACGATCTGCGCGCGTGTCGCTGTCGGGCCGTCGCGTGTCGCGGTTCGTGCCGATGTCCCCTTGCGCGAACAGCTCGACGACCGGCACGCCCACGGCGGGCGTGATCAGCCGCGCGTCGCCCGCCGGCAGATCGGCCCGGCACTGGTTGAGCGGCACTTGCCACGGCGGGCTGCCGCTGTAGAGATAGGCGTCGTAGAGCGGCGTCCCGTCGGCGGCCCTCGTCATCGGATGGAACACGGTGGCATAGGTGCGCGCGTAGCCCGCGGTCTGCGATTGGCCGGTCATGTACAGGCGCTGCGCGGCACTGCCCAGCACATTGGCGCCCGACGCGCCTTTCAGCAGCGCGCCGATCTGGCTCAGCATGTCCCACGCGAGGCCGGTCTCCTCTGCGGCTGTCGTCGGTTGTGACGATGGGTTGATCCGCTCGACCGCGCAGCGAGGCGTGCCGCCCGGCGCAGGCATCGCCAGCGCCGCGTATCGCACCGGGTCGAACGTCTTGAGCGCCTTGAGGGTGTTCGGCTTGATGGTGATGCCGACCCAGGCATAGCCTTCGGCGATCAGGTACTCGTGCGACTCGGCCCACATGATCGGTGCATCGACTGCACCCGAAGGGTTCAGCGGCTCGACGATCACGGTGCCGTTGAAGCGCTTCGCATCTCGTGGCCGGCGAACCAGCATGCGCGTCGTGTAGGGGCCTTCGCCCAGCACCACGGGTGTCTGCTGCTGCGGCCAATCGAACACGCGCGCCTTCCCGGTGACCAGCCACTCCGTCTCGACGTAGCCGAGCTTCGCCAGATCGAGCGGACGCTGCTGATGCATCGAGGCGAGCATTGCATGCGATGAAGCCGTGTCGCCGATGGCACGAACGGTCGGCAGTGGCGGGGTCTCGGCCCGCGTCGTCGTGAGGCCGCCCGAGACCAGCAGCATGCACCCCGCCATCCACATCCTGCATGTGCGTTTCATGCGCACGACGATGCCACACGCTCATACACGACGCACCCGGGTACACTCCGCCGCGTGTCCAGAAGCGGCGGCAAGGGACGGGTCTCGAACGAGCTGGTAGCGGCAAGCTGCGCGGCCGTCCTGACCGTCTACGCTGCCGGCTACTGGCGCACACGCGACGTTGCGCGGCGCATGGAGGCCCAGGCGCAGGAACGCCGCCCGGCGCCGCGACCCGAGCCCGCAGCCCCCGTGGTGGTACCGGAGCCTCTGCCCGAACCCGAGCTGGTTGCGGCCGAGGTGCCATCCCCGCCGCCGCCCCCACCGCCCGAGCTCGCGAAGCCTGTAAAGAAGGCGCCGGCGAAGGTCGTCGCAGCCAAGCCTCCGAAAGCCGCATCCGAGCCTGTCGCGAAGGAAGCACCGGTCGTGCTCTCGGTTCCACTCGAACCGCCGCCCGTGGCGGTCGTGCCGACTGCGCACCCCGTCGAGCACTATCGCGACGGCACCTACACCGGCTGGGGTCAGTCCTACCACGGCGACATCGAGGCGAAGGTCGTCATCAGCGGCGGCCGCATCGTCAGCGCAGGCGTCGCGTCGTGCGCAACCCGCTACCCGTGCGACGTCATCGACACGATCCTCTACCAGCCGGTCGAACGGCAGAGCGCCGAGGTCGACGGCGTTTCGCGCGCGACCGAGAGCTCCGACGCCTACTTCTACGGCCTGCAGGAAGCACTGAAGAAGGCGCTGGAAGCGCCCGCTGACCCGGCATCGTCATCCCCGCCGTGATCCGCACCGAGGCCCTGATGGGCACCCTCGTGTCCATCGAAGTGGACGCGCCCGAAGCAGGACGTGCAGCGAGCGTTCGAATGGTTCCGTCTCGTCGAGGCGCACTGCTCCCGCTTCGATGAAGCGAGCGAGCTGCGTCAGCTTCCGGTCGGCATCGCCACGCGCGTCAGTCCCCTCCTCTTCGAGGCGCTGCGTTTCGCGCTTCGCATCGCCGCAGAGACCGGTGGCGCATTCGATCCGACCCTCGGCAGCCGCATGGCGGCTCGCGGCTTCAACCGTCACTACCGCACGCGCGCGGTCAGCGACGCGCCGGGCACCGACGACGTCACGTATCACGACGTCGGGCTCGATGCAGCGGCGCACACGGTGCTGCTGCGACGGCCGATGACGCTCGACCTCGGCGCGGTGGCCAAAGGCCTCGCTGTCGACGCGGCCGCGCGCGAGCTGCAACGGTTCCGCGATTTCGCGATCGACGCCGGCGGCGATCTGTACTTCGGCGGCTCAATCGCGATGGCCGAGCCATGGCGAGCCGGCATCCGCCATCCGCGCCAGCGCGGCGAGCTCATCGACCGCTTCGACGTGAGCGACGGCGCGGTCTGCACGTCGGGCGATTACGAGCGCGGCGCGCATATCCTCGATGCCCGCAGCGGCGAGCCCGCTCGAGCGGTGGCCAGCGCCACGGTCGTCGCGCCGAGCGCGATGCTCGCCGACGCGCTCGCGACCGCAGCCTTCGTCCTGGGTGCCGAGCGATGGCATCGCGCTGCTCGAGCGCATGGGGGTGGAGGGCCTCATCGTCACACCCGACCTTGAATGTCATGACGCACGCATGCGTAAGGCCATCAGCTTCTTCAAGACGCCGAAAGGCCTGCTGACGATCCTGCTCGTCGTCCTGACGGCGATCGCGGCCCCGGGCGAAGGCGTGCGCGTCGTGCTGATCAACATGGGCGCGGCGGTGCTGGCCGCCGGCATTGCCGATGCCATCTTCCTGCGCGTGCGCGACGGGACGTGGGACTACCCGAGCGGCGCCGTGCTCACCGCCATGATCGTGGCGATGGTCGTGCGTGCCCAGGAGCCGTGGTACGTCGCGACGATCACGTCCGTCGTCGCGGTGCTGAGCAAGTACGTGCTGCGCACGCGCCAGGCCAACGTGTTCAACCCGGCGGCGTTCGCGCTGGTGCTGGTCTTCTACGTGCTGCCCACGGGCCAGAGCTGGTGGGGCGCGCTGCCCGAAGTGACGCCGCTGTGGTTGCGCGGGGTGCTGCTGCTCGGCGGCATCTACATCGCCAACCGCGTCAACAAGCTGCCGCTCGTGCTGTCGTTTCTCGGGCGCCTATTTCTGCCTGTTCACGGCCACCGCGTTCCTCGGCGATGCCCGTCACGTCGCCGAGATTTTCCGCTCGCCCGACATCGATGCGGTGATCTTCTTCACGCTCGTCATCCTGACCGACCCGCCGACCTCGCCCGCCAAGTACGCGGGCCAGTGGATCTTCGGGCCGCTGTGCGCAGTGAGTGCGCTACGCCGTGTTCATGCTGTTCGGCGTCGTCTACTTCCTGCTCGCCGGCGTGCTGATCGCGAACGTCTGGGAAGCCTGGCGGCGCGTGCACAAGCGATCGACGCTCGGCTTCACGCGCAAGGTGGTGACGTTCCTCCGCGAGGTGCTGCCGTTCCGGCGCCCGCCGCATCCCGGCTCCCGGCGAGCCACGCCCGAATGATCTGCGCCACGTCGGCCGCAGCGCTCTCGGTGAACATCGGCAGGTAGGTCAGCGACGTTCCGTCGCCGGATTGGTCGCGAAGCTGCAGGCGAACCGCGTAACTCGTGACGATGTGCCTGCCCGTCCGTAAGGTGCTCGACCGCTCGCGCACGCCCGTTATGTCGGCGAGGGCGATGTCGAGCCTCCGCAACACAGGCCACAGGAGCAGCCGACGCGTCAGCGTCAGCGTTCCCGACTTTCGATCGGCCACCAGATCGACCGACTGTATCGCGAGCAGAATGACCGCGCCGCTGCCCACGCACACCAGCCCGAGCAGCCAGCCCGCCGCGTCGACGCCCAGCAGCACGATGCACAGGACACCCAGCGCGACGAAGAGCAGGCCGAAGAACGCATACAGCGGGACGCTGGTGCGCAGCCTGAGCTCGAGCCGCTGACGGCTGTTGTCGACCACCTCGACACGCATCGCCGCTACTGCAGCGGTTTCAGCTGCTGCGCCTCGATGCCGTAAGCGCCGGGGTTGAAGTTCACGTCGTTCGTCAGGATGTACGTGTCGTCGCGGTTGCTGACGCGCCAGGCGTGCTGATAGTTGTTGTCCAGCTGCACCGGGCCGCCCGACACCGGATCGTTGTACGTCTCCACGCCGCGTATCGACTCGATGCGCTCGCGCTGCACGCGATCGCTGCTCAACTGCCGGTCGTTGTAGATGCCGTTCATGATGTCGTTCGTCTCGCGCAACGTGCCCATGCGCGCTTCGTGCGCGCTCGCGCTCGCCTGCAGCCGCGCGGCACTGCCGGCGGCGTTGATGCGCATGATCTCTTCGCTGGTTTTCGCCTGCGCGGCCTGCTTGCGGGCCGAGAAGTCGTTGACCCGGCGACTCCACTCGCCATCGAAGCGCATCGAGGTCAGCACGCGGCGCCGGAGGCCGAGATCGAGCTGACCGTTTGGCGCCTTGACCACGACGAAGTTCATCGGCGTGCCCTGCACGCTCTCGAAGCCGATGCGACCGGGGTTCATGATGTCGGCCATCCGGGTACGCGAGATCGTCGCGATCGTGCTCAACGAGGCACGCATCTCCCGTCCGTTCTCGGTGAATGCCACGAGCACCTCGCCCGCGTCGACGGTCAGCTGCGACTGGTACCCCTGCACCTGTGGGAGCGGCGGCAGTTGCGCCATCATGTCGCGCAGCGGCTTCACCTCGTCGTCGAGTGCGCGGTAGTCGAGCACGCGAGCGCCGGTGAACAACTGCTGCGCGCTGGCTTCGAGAAAAGCGCGCACGGAGGCGTGAAACGCATCGGGGCACGGGTTCTGCTGCGGGCCCGCCGGGTACGCACTGCGGGAACCCTGCCAGTTGGGCATGGGCACCATCGAGAGCGCAGAGGCGCCGTCAGGCGAAACGGCCTGCCACCTGGTCGAGTAGTCGCTGCCGCACTGGCCGTGCGGCCCCCACACCACCCCGCCTTCGGCGCGCCAGCCGGCCGGAATCAGCACCGTCGCCGCGCGAATCGGCTTGTCGAAGCCCGAGTTGTCCATGATCTGCACGCGCGACATCTGGAATACACCGGGTGGAAGCGGGGCCGCAGCTCTCGTCGGTGCGGCCGCGGGTTTTACGGTCCGATTCTCGGCCGCCGCGGCCGAACCCTCGCCCCCGCCCGAGCAGGCAATGAGCGTCGTGCCCGCCAGCAGCACCAAAACCCGCTTCGTGCTTGAGGAGTTCGGCATCCGTGCGCTCTCGATCCCGGGTGAAGTGCGGCTATGCTAGCAGCCGGATCCGGGCGAGAGGGACGCGATGAGAATTCGATGGTCGACGCTGGCGATCGCGATGCTTGCATCCCTTGGCACTGCCCAGGCGCAGGACAGCTTTGGTGGCGGCGCCGCGCCGACCCGCCCGGCCCCCGCGCCAACACCCGCGCGCCCCACGCCGCCGCCCGCTCCGCCACGCGTGGGTGCGTCCCCGCAGGCCCAGGCGGAACGCCAGGATCTCGGCGTCGCGCCCACCGCACAGCTGCACACCGGCGCCATGCACGGCCCTACGCCGAATGAAATTCCCGGCGGTCAGGTGATCACCACGCAGGGGCTGAAGCAGCTCATCGATGGCAAGCAGGCGCCGTTGCTGCTGCTCGACATCCTCGGCGGTCAGCAGGTGATTCCCGGCGCGCAGTTCGCAGTGCCCGCCGCGCAACCCGGCTCGTTCGGCGATACGACCCAGCAGCAGTTCGGCCAGTTCCTGCAGCAGGCGACGCGCGGCAACAAGGAGATGCCGCTGGTGCTCTATTGCCAGTCGCGCGAGTGCTGGATGTCGTACAACGCGGCGTTGCGCGCCATCAATCTCGGTTACACGAATGTGCTCTGGTATCGGGGCGGCATCGAGGCCTGGCAGGCGGCGGGCCTGCCGGTCCAGCAGGCCGGAATGAACCGCCAGCAGTAGGCCGCAGTCCTACGCTGCGGGACACTCTCGTCCTGTCGCGTCGGTGGATTCCGGCGCGGCTTCAAGTCGCAGGCGGCGGCGCTTCCGCGATCACGGTCTTCAACTGCACGGCGTGGATCGCGGTCGGATTGTCGCGCAGCTTCACGTACAGCGCTTCTTCACCGGGATGCGGCACCAGCATCGAGTGGCCCGGGAAGCCTTCCGGCACCTGCACGGGATCCTCGAACTCCGGACCTCGCGCGCCACCGCTTCGACCAGGTAGAGGTCCGATCCGGACAGGCTGCACGCCGACTCTTCCGTTGCGACCGCACATTTGAGCTCGGTCAGTTCGGGTACGCGAATCAGCGTGATCAGTGGCGCCCAGTCGCCGGCGACTTCTCGAGTGCGTCACGCGGAACTGCAACGGACCGAACGCGGCGAGGCCGAACTCCTTCGCCGGATCGAGCGACGCGACGATCACGCTGGCACCGACCCGCTTCAGCTGGTTCTGCGCCAGCGTGAGCGACCGTCGAGAAGGTGCCATCGCAGGGACGCGATCTCGACGCGCTCGTTCGCCGCGAAGCCGCGGTCGACTTCGAGCGAAGGGAGAACGTCAGCGTGCCGCCCAGCGGCAATTCTCGTTGCCCTCCGGACGGATCGTTGCGGGTCCGGCCGGCGGGCGGGCAGCAGCACGCTCTTGTCGATCAGTCTCGCGCCGGGCCGCGGCGGCAACACGCTCGACCTCAGTGCCAGCGTGCGACCATCGTTCAACGTCACCCTCACGCTGAGCGGATCGCCTGCGTTGAGCTGCGCCACCTTGCTGTCGGCGTCATCCTGCGACCGCATGACGAGTTCGTCACTGCCCTTGCCGCGCGAGAAACGCGCCCGGCCGAAGTCGATGCCGTTCACGCTCGAGGCCGGTCACCTGGTCCAGCCGCTGGCCTTTGAGCACCCCGACCGCATCGCCGGCGTGCAGCACGAATGCATCCAGCTGCGCCGCGGCCGAATAGGTCTTCAGCGCAACCGGTTGCGCGCTCGCTCGGCACCGTACTGGTTCATCCGCAGCGTGAGCGCGCCCGGCTGCACCTGCTGCAGCGGGAACTTCACCTCCACCTCGCCCGGTGCAACGAGCTGCCATTGCGCGGTGAGCCGCTTGCCGTCCGGCCCTTCCACCTCGACGTCCTTCAGGCAGCTGACGTTCTCGGCGCGCACGCGCACGACGCCGTCGCGGCCGACGATCAGCGTGTCGTCTTCTGCGCCGCCCGTGCGCCAGCTCTGCTGCACCGGCATCACCATCTGGAATTCGGGCCCGACGTAGTCGTCGAAGCCCCACTTGCCCTTGCAGCACGCCGCGCACGCCGGGACCCGAGCATTCGCCGACGCGAGCGGCGCCGTGTCGACGACGAACCCACCCTGCAGCGAATCGGGCCGTGCCGGCAGCTCGATCTGCGAGCCGTCATCGAGCGTCAGGTGCAGCTCCAGGTCGTGCGCGTACTGCGTTCCGAACACCAGCGGCGCGCCCTCGACCGGCAGCACCAGCGACGACTTGCGCGCGCAGTAGATGTCGCGCGGGATCCACCGCGCGCATCAGCGGCATGACGCGGCGTCTCGATCGCCGGCAACGCCGCGACGAGCACCGATTTCGGATTCTGGAACGACGGTGGCGTATTCAGTCGCAGCGCCATGCGTTCGTCGCGCTGGAACGCGAGCGTCGGGTACGTAGTTGTAGTTCGCCCGCTTGAAGGGATCGAGCAGGCGCGCGAGATCGATGACCGACGAGATGTACGGGACTGTAGTAGCCCGCTGTTGAGCTGCGGCGTACGCGCGGCCGTCATCAGCGCCTCGAGCGCGGGACTCGCGGTCAGCGACTCGATCATCGAGGCGCTGTGGCCATCGGAGAGGATCAGCGTGTCCTGGCCGTCCATCAGGCAGGACACCTGCAGCTGCGGGATGCGGTCGAGGCACTTCTCGTTGACCTTGATGGCGAGGCTGCGCGCGAGCAGCGGAATCGCTTCCTTCACGCTCTCCTGGCTCAGCGCGGTCGAGCTTGCGCAGTTCCTGCAGATAGATCTCGAGCCGCGCGCGATCGAGGCTCGCCTGGTTCAGCTGCTGCGCGGCGCGCACGAACGCGCCCGGGCGGCCCTGCACGGCGCCCACCAGCGTGCGGAAGCCGTTGCCCGACGAGGGCGCGAGGAACACCAGCGCCTGCTCGGCGCCTTCCGGCACGGCGATCGTCGAGCCCGTCCTTGCGGCACTTCTCCTTCCACGTCTCGCACTGGAGAACCAGTTGTCGGGCGGCGGGATTCGTGGCGCCGCGCAGGAACGCGACGATCAGCAGGTATTTCGCGGACTGTGATTCCGGGAAGTCCGCCTTGATCGAAACGCGTGTCGCCCGCGAGCAGGTTCGGGACTTCCGCGATCGGCAGCGATTCGCCCGCGCGCGTGACGCTGACTTCGAGGCCCGGACCTTCGAGATCGAAGGCGGCGGCGGCGGCGGAAGCCGCCGGGGAGCTGACGCAAACGGTCGCCAGCACTGTGCTCAGTGCCCACAGGAGTCGGTGTCGCAAAATAGGGGCGCCCTTGCCTAAGCGGGCTGCCCAATTTAGTGACCGGGAGGGCGCACGTCAAAACGTTGCCGCCCCCCGACACGCGGCCGAGCGCCTAGTTGAAGTTGTGCTGCAGCGTGATGCCGAACTCGCGCGGCCGGGCCCGTGTAACACTGACCATGTTGCGCAGCGGCGCGCCAACGCCCGGGGCTGCCGAGCCAAGGCCCGCGACGATGCCCGTCTGGCTGTTGAACCCGTCCCAGAACCCGCCACCGAACTTCGTGCCGAAGGTCGCGTAGTCGCGATCGAGCAGGTTGTTCGCGAACAGCGTGACGAGGTTGCGGCGGTCGGACGACGACCACTGCAGGCGCGTGTTCAGCACCGTGTAGCCCGCAAGCTCGTACGCACCATCCGACAGAAGTGCCGGGTTGGTCGACTCCGGATACGTCTGCTGCTTCGAGGTGTACGCGAGATTCGCGTTGAACGTGAATCCGCCATACGAGGTGTCGCGCAGCGTGTACGTCGCGCCCACGTTCGCCGTCGGCGACGCCTGCGGCGGGAACAGGTTCGGACCACCGTTCGCCACCACGTCGTGGATGATGTATTTCGTCGTGCCCAGCGCGCCGTCGAGCACCAGCTTGTCGGTCAGCGCGAACTGCATGTCGAGCTCGAGGCCGTAGAGATCGATTGCACCCGTGCTGCGCAGGAACACGTTTGATCCGGTCGTGCAGTCCGGTCCCACGACGCAGGGCAGGCGCACCGTCGTCTGGCGATCGGTCCAGGCCATGTAGTAGCCGGTCGGGTTGATGCGCAGGCGGTTGTCGAAGAACGTCGTGCGCAGGCCCGCTTCGAGGTTGACCACCTTTTCCGGAGGAATCGGCGCGTAGAGCTGCGACTGCT
Organism: uncultured Pseudomonadota bacterium; assembly: GCA_963769065.1. GTDB lineage: Bacteria > Pseudomonadota > Gammaproteobacteria > Steroidobacterales > Steroidobacteraceae > ZC4RG30. The sequence continues at coordinate 101,364 of CAVYKG010000009.1, forward strand.
GCGCACCCGTCGGGCACGTGGTGCTGCCCGCCACCAGCGGGCCGCCCGGCGTCGCCGCCGTGCAGCTGATGAATGTGAACGCCGGATACGCGCCCGCCTTGTAGGCCTTCGACACGGTGGCGTACGCCATCACGTCCTTGGTGAAGTGGTAGTCGACCGTGCCGCGCCAGTCGAACGCGCGCCAGCTGTGCTGCTGGTTCACGGTCGTCGACGTGGTGCCCGGCACCGGCACGAAGTCGGACGGATTGCCCACCACTCGCTGCGACTCGATTTCCTTCCTGTCCCACGCGAGACGGCCACCACCGGTCAGGTTCAGCTTGTCGGTGAGGTGCCAGGTGAGGCTGTTGAACCAGCCCCACGAGCGGGCCGAGGCATCGTTGATCGGCGCCTGCGTCCGACGGACGAACGCCTCGCCGACGTTGCCGTTGGCCGTGCCGCCCGTGGCGCTGTACACGCTGGTGCCGCGCCGCTGCAGGCTGAATCCCTCCGACTCGGAGTCTTCGGTGAAGTAGTTGAGGCCGGTCACCGCATCGACCCTGCCGCCGAACAGCTTCGCGTTGAGCTGGAATTCCTGGTACAGCGACTTCGATGCGACGTAGTCCTGCGCGACGTTGAAGCCGAGCAGCACGGCGTCCGAGAGCGAATCGTGGTCGAGGTGCGAGTAGCCCGTGATCGACGTGAACTGCAGATCGTCGCTGATCTCCCACTGCAGGTTCGCGTCGGCTTGCCAGTACTTGTTGTCGTCGCGCAGCGCGCAGGCTTCATCCCAATCCGGGTTGAAGTCGTCGATGAAGCAGAACGACGGCATCGTGCGGTTGTCGAGCACGATGCGCGGATCGTTCAGCAACGCGAGCGTCGGCTGGCCCGCGAGCACCAGCGCATCGCGCAGCCAGTCGGCGTAGTTGCCCTGGTAGTTGAGGTTCGGCTGCAGGTCGAAGCTGACGATGTCCTGCGGCGAGCCATCGCCACGCGAATCGGTGTACAGGCCGCCAAGGGTGAGCTTCACTGCATCGGAAAACTCGTACTTGATCTGCAGGCGACCGAGCTTCGTGGTGTTGCTGCCGAGTTCCTGCGTGCCGCGCGTGATGTAACCATCCTCGCTGAGGTACGCGGCCTGCGCCCGCACGGCGAGCTGGTCGGTCACCGGGATGTTGACCATCCCGCTCAGGTCCTTGTGATCGAAGTTGCCGTACGTTCCGCGCACGTAGGCATCGAAGGTGTTCTCGGGCTGCTTGGTGAAGAGCCGGATCGCGCCGCCTTCGCTGTTGCGGCCGAACAAGGTGCCCTGCGGACCGCGCAGCACTTCGGCGCGGTCGATGTCGAACACGCGGAACACCGACCCGCTGGTGCGGGGCACGTAGATGCCGTCGATATACAACGCGACGCCGCGCTCGCCCGAGGCACCGCCGCCACCGCCGATACCGCGGATCGAGAACACTGGCGCGTTGTTGCCACCGGTGCGCCCGCCCTTGATGCTGAGGTTCGGTGAGAGGTCCTGCAGGTCCATCAGGTCGTCGACGCCCTTGGCCTCGAGCGTGTCGCCGGTGATCGCGAGGATGGAGATCGGGGTGTCCTGCAGCGCGGTCTCGCGCCGCTCGGCTGTGACGATGACCTCGCTCAGACCCACGGAATCCTGCGCGTGAACGCTGACCGGCGTGAGGAGCGTGGCGCAGGCCGCTCCAGCCAGTGACATCGAAACGCCACGGCGCACGGCAACGGTGACCTTGTTCATCTGAGCTCCCCCTGTTCTTCTGTTGGAACTGCCGTGACCATCTGCGAGGCCGTCGGATCAGACAGTAGTCCTGTATGACAGGGACACTACTGGCCCTGAGCGGGGATTACTCAGTCAGCCCGGCAATGGCGCTACCGTGTGGCGGAAGTCGTGGCGAGCAAGCCACCCCGCTTCACTTTCTACCAGGACCGTGGCTTCCGCTATGGTTGCCGAGGCAGGCGAACACTCGTGCCGGGCCGATTTGATGCGGTTTGACATGCAGGTATTTGCCTGCATATATTGGTCCCACAAGCACGAACCGGAACGGATGGACGCAGACAAGGTTTTCAAGGCACTCGGCGATCCGACGCGCAGGCAAGCTGCTCGACCTGCTGTCTGAGCGGAACGGGCAGACGCTCGGCCAGCTCTGCGAGCACCTCGCCATGGCGCGGCAGTCGGCGACGCAGCACCTCGGGATGCTCGAAGCAGGCGAACCTGATCAGCACGGTCAGGCGCGGCCGCGAGAAGCTGCACTTCATCAACCCCGTGCCGCTGCACGAGGTCTACGAGCGGTGGGTGCGGAAATTCGAACGTCAGCGGCTCGAGCCTGCTGCACGACCTGAAGACGGAACTCGAGGGACAATGAGATGAGCACGGAGAAGACCAGCTTCGTCTACGTGACCTACATCCGCTCGACGCCGGAGAAGGTGTTCGAGGCCATCACCAGGCCCGAGGTCGCGCGCCGCTACTGGGGCCACGAGAACGTGTCCGACTGGCAGCCCGGATCGGACTGGGAGCACGTGCGCGCCAATGACGGAGCGCACTGTCGAACTCGTCGGCCAGGTGGTCGAGGTCACGCCGCCGACCGGCGCTCGTCATCACCTGGGCGAACGCCTCGCAGCGCCGACGATCCCGACGGCCTACAGCCGCGTGACCTTCGACGTCGAGCCGTACGACGGCATGGTGCGGCTGACCGTCACGCATGACGAACTCGAGGCCGGCAGCGGCATGGCCAAGGGCGTCACGCAGGGCTGGCCGATCGTGCTCTCCAGCCTGAAGTCCTTGCTCGAGACCGGCGAGGGCATCGACGTGTTCGCCAAGCCGCTTGCGGCGGCAGCCGGCTGATGACCTGCAGTTCACCCGTGGCGGCGCGTGCCCGCTGCCAGGCTGGACGTCAGACCATGAATCCCAGATTCCGGACGGTGAAGTTGCCGATATTCGGGGCGACACCGGCGAGTGTCCGGCTCCGTCACTCCGAACCAGCTCGCCAGCGTCGCTGCGTACTGATCGGCGGACACCGTCGGGATGAAACGGCCACCGCCCACGTCCTGCGCGCTGCCGATCTGCAGCAGCGGATAATCGCCGTAGATCTGTCCGCCACGAACCGCCCCGCCGACGACGAGCTGGATGCCGCCCCAGGCGTGGTCCGAGCCGTCGCCGTTGGAGGTGAGCGTGCGGCCGAAATCCGAATGCGTGAACGCGGTGACGTTCTGCTCCATGCCGATCTCGGTGAGGCAGTCGTAGAACGCTTGATCGAATTGCTGACGTCACCCAGCAGCCCCGGCTGCAACGTCACCAGATCATCATGCGTATCGAAGCCACCGATCTGCACGAAGAAGATCTGGCGCGACATGTTCAGGTTCGAGTGCGCACCGAGATCATCTTGGCCACGGTGCGCAACTGCGTCGACAGTGACGACAGCGTGCCCGTGTTCGGCAACGCGGTGAACGAACGACTCTGCGCGAGGGCGCCATTGACCGCGTCGGCAAACTGCATCGCGCGCTTCTGCACCGTGGCGAACGATCGCTCGTAGACGGTGTTGGTGCTCGAGGCGAGCGCGTCATCGACGATCGACTGGAAGGCCTGGCGGCGCGCGAGCCTGACGCCGGTGGTGCCGAAGCCCGAGAAGGTAGTCGCGCCGGAAGCGCCCATCACGTAGGGCCGTGCATTGACACCCGCCTGGAAGAGGGTCTGTCCCGACAGCGAACCGTTCAGCGGCAGCTGCTGCGAACCGGTGCGTGCCAGCAGTGCGTCGGCGACCCGCCCGCCCCAGCCGGTCTTCAGCAGCGACTTGCCGCGCAGCGAGTGCCACTGGTCCTGCTGGTCGTTGTGCGAGAAGAGCTGCGGCGGCAGCTCCCAGCCCGGGTGTCTGGTACTGCGCCTTCGTGGTCGGACGAATCAGCGGGCCGACGTTGGCAACCACGCGCGGCGTGCTGGGCATTGAACAGCGACTGCAGCCCGGACATCGACGGATGCAGTCCGAAGGTGACGCCATTGAGTTGGCGTTGAGCGCACTCAAGGGCAGCAGCGACGCCTGCGGAATCGCGAGGCCCGAGCCCACGCCCGCCCGTCCGCCGCGCGCAGTCGAGTAGGCGTTGTATTCGGCGGTGCTGGTCGGCACCACCATGTTCCAGCAGTCGTTACCGCCCGCGAGGAACACGCAGACCAGCGCCTTGTAGTCGCTGAAGCCGCCGACGCCGACCGCCTGCGCCTGCACGGTGCCCGGCGTGCGGCCGAAGGCATAGGCGAGCACCGCCCGCTGCGGCGGCCTTGATGAATCTGCGCCGCGTATTCATCGCTGCACCATGTAGTCCGGCGAGGTCGCGATCAGGTAGATGGCATCGGTCACCCGCGTGGCCGGCTGTGGTCGAGACGTTCGACCTGCGTCTTGGCCTGTGATTTCAGCACGGCGACATCTTCGCCGCGCCACCGAGCAGCCGTTCGGCGACGCGGTTGACCAGCGCATCGGAATCTGCCGCCAGCGCGATCTCTTCGCCGTGGTGTCGATGAACATGTCGTCGGCGTTGAGGGTGGGCGCCTGCGTCGACCGTGCGCGAGTTGGCCTGGGTCCAGAAGTAGTTCGTCACCTGTGTGTTGAGGTACTCGGTGGCGAGCTGCATCTCCGGCGCCACCATGCCCTGCGCCTGGATCTCGCCCGGTGGCGCGTAGCCTGGACTGTAGAAATTGAACACCGATGGCGAAAGGCCCGGACCCTGGCCGAACACCGCCGCTCACGCCGCCGGAGAAGTTGCGCGCCGCGCCGGTCTTGCCGCTGGTTGAGCGGGCGCCATAGGCACGCCAGAACTGGGTCAGCCGCAGCAGCGGCTCCTTGACCTTGCCGGGTGCAACCGGCGGCGCTGGCCGTGGTGCCGTGCGGCCGCGCCTCCGCATCGAGCAGGATCGCGCGCACCACCGCGGCGAGATTGCCGCGCCTGCCGGTGCCGTCGTTGTTGAAGACCGTCGCGACCCGGCGCACGTAAGCCGGCGGACGGGTTGCTCGTCACCAGCTTCTGGATGAGCTGCTTCGAGATGAACGGGGCGACGTTCGGATGGTTCGCGATGTTGTCGAGCGCCGCCTGCAGGTCCGTCTCGCCGGTCTGGCCCGCAGGCAGCGTCACGCCGGAAAGCAGCTTCTTCGTGCCCGGCTCGTGCTGCGCGGCGTACAGCTTCATCGGCAGCACCTGGTTGTAACCCGGCACCGGCGCGAGCTCTGCGCGCGTGTTGTCGAAGGTGCAGTTCGGTGTCGTCGAGGGGCACGCCCACTTCCAGCCGGTGAAGACCCGCGCGAAGCCCTCGATGATGGTCTGGTCGTAGGTGGGTATCGGCTCGCCGTTCGCATCGAGCTTCACCGCGCCATCGAGATTCAGCTCGACCAGCCCGATCGACATCAGCTGCATCACTTCGCGTGCGTAGTTCTCGTCCGGCCGAAGGTTGGTGTTCACCACCGCCTTCTGGTTGCCGAGCATCGAGAGGTAGACGCCCATCGCCGGGTGAAGCGTGACGTCCTGCAGCAGAGTGCGGAAGTCACCGAACGCATCGCGCGCGAGCATGTCGTAGAAATCCGCGGTGGCATTCGGCAGGTTCTGCAGAGCGCCAACCTGCGAGACCACGAAGATCTGCGACAGGGCCCAGGCCAGGCGCTGCCGCAGCTGGTCGCTGCCATTCAACGTGTTGTCGAACCACTTCTCGACCCGCGGCGCATTGAGCGAGGCGATGTTGAAGCCAGTCGGTACGGGATTCGGGTAACTCGCCTCGACCGCGGGAAGCAGCACCGCCGCGGGCTTGACCAGCTCCGTATCGATCCAGCGCGAAGCGGCATTGGTCGAGTCGCCGAGCGCAACAAGCCGCGCGGCCTCCGCCTCCGTCGCCCCGAACGAGGACTGATTCAGGAAGCGGAAGGCGTCCTGCTTGGTCAGCGGCGCCGCGGGAGGGGTCGCCGGAGGTGGAACAGGAGCAGGCGCCGGGGTCGGGGCGGGCGTTGGCGCGGGCACAGGTGCTGGCGCAGAGGGCGTGGTGGAAACCGGTGCGGAGTCGTCCCCTCCGCCGCCGCAGCCCGCAAGCAGCAGCCCAGCCTGGGCCAGACAGCCGGCCAGCCACACGGTCCTTGTTTTCATGCGCCCCCCTTTCTCCAGCATACAACGCGGATCGGGACCATTGGTTGACGCCGGCTGCGTCGCGTTGCGCCCAATTCGAGGACAGACCCAGGTGCCGAACGCCGACTGACGTCCCGACCACAGGTGACTAACGTCCGCCCCTCTCTGTTGCTCAACGTCAACATCTCCCTGGGGGTCTGATGCGTTCCGATCGTTTTTCAGTGGGCCTCGCGGCCAGCGCCGCGGGCTTGAGTGCATTGCTGGGTGCGGCCCCGGCCCGTACCCAGGACGCCGCTGCAGCGGCGGACGTGGCCATCGCCGAAGTCGTGGTCACCGGATCGCGCATCCAGACCACCGGCATGCAGGCCCCGACACCGGTCACCGTGCTGAGCCAGGACGCCCTGCAGGACATCGCGCCCGGCAACGTCTCGCAGGCCGTTGCGGCCCTGCCGCAGTTCTTCAACAACACGCAGCCGTCGACCTCCGGGCCCATCGGCGCAGCGCTCGGCGCGACGACGGTGAACCTGCGCGGCCTCGGCCCGAACCGCACGCTGACGCTGATGAACGGGCGCCGCATGGTGCCGTTCAACCAGATCGGCACCGTCGACATCTCGATGTTCCCGTCTGCGCTCACGCAGCGCATCGACGTCGTCACCGGCGGTGCTTCCGCCGCCTATGGCACGGACGCGGTCGGTGGCGTCGTGAACTTCATTCTCGACACGAAGTTCACCGGGCTCGACCTCCGCGGCCAGGGCGGGATCTCGGATCGCGGCGACAACGGCACCGGCGGCGCTTCGGTTGCCTTCGGCACGCAGCTCACCGATCGCATCCACGTGCTCGGCTCGATCGACTACAACCACAGCGCCGAGATCTCGAGTTACAAGGACCGGGACTGGTTCCGCAGCTGGGGCCTCGTGACGAACCCGGCGAACCCGCTGCAGCTGCTGGTGAGGCCTGACGTCGTCTCCACGGTGTACACCTGCGGCGGCCTGATCAACCAGCCAGGCTCGTCGCTCGATCGGCTGGAATTCCTGCCCGACGGGACCACCGCGCCGTTCCGCCGCAGCACGCTCGGCACGCTCACCGGCCAGGGCTCGCAGTCCGTTTCCGCGCAGTACGGCGGCGGCAGCGGTTGCGACGTGAAGGCGCAGGACCAGCGTGCGAATTCGGTTTCAGTGCTGCCGGAGACCAATCGCGTCAGCGGCTTCCTGTACAGCGACTTCGCGCTCACCGAGAACACCAAGCTGTTCGTGCAGGGGCTGTACGGTTACACCCATCTCGAGTCGAACGGCAATTCGCTGATCCTGCAGGGCACGTTCGCCCCCACCATCTACAGCGGCAACCCCTTCCTGCCCGCGAACGTGCAGCAGGTTCTGACGCAGACCAACCTCCCCTCGTTCGGCTTCGCGCGCTACGGCACCGCCGCCGACATCCAGCAGGGCCGCATCGCGCAGAACAACCGCACGGTGTCGCTCACCACCGGCTTCGAGTCGACGCTGCCTGGCGAAGGACTGTTCGGCGGCTGGAAGGTCAATGGCTACTACCAGTTCGGCCGCAACGAGAACCACCAGATCATCAAGGATTTCCTGCGTATCGATCGCGTCTATCTCGCGCTCGACGCCGTCCGCAATGCGTCGGGCCAGATCGTCTGCAACGCGGCCCGCGTGAACCCCGCCGCCTACGGCGACTGCGTGCCACTGAACCTGTTCGGCGCCGGCCGCGCCTCGCCCGAAGCCATCGACTACATCCTCGGGCCCGACCGTGACACCGACTCGGTCGTCACCGAGCACGATGTCGAGCTCGCCGCGAACGGCAAGCTGTTCGAAGGCTGGGCGGGCCCGATCGAGGGCGCGTTCGGTCTCGACTATCGTCGACTGAAACTCGACCAGCGCCTGAAGCCGGTTGGCATCCTCGATCAGTCGGTGCCGTTCAACAACCCGGCGCTCGGCATCCGCGGCATCCCCTCGAGCTCGCAGGGCATCCGTCAGGTGTACCAGTTCTCGACCGCGTTCGACGCGTTCGGAACCTATGACGTGAAGGAAGCATTCGCCGAAGTGCGTCTGCCGCTGCTCGCGAACATGACCGCCGTGCAGTCACTCGATCTCGATCTGTCCGGCCGCCTCGCCGACTACTCCGGCAGTGGCGAGGTCTGGGCCTACAAGGCCGGCCTCAATTGGCAGATGTTCGACGAGCTGCGCTTCCGCGGCACGTGGTCGCGCGACGTGCGCGCGGCGACGCTGCAGGAGCGCTTCAACAACCAGGGTGCCGGCGGCGCCATTCGCGATCCGCTGCTGAACAATCTCTCGTACACGCCGACGATCTTCACCGGCGGCAACCCGAACGTGAACCCGGAAGAGGCGGACACGCTGACCATCGGCACGGTCTACCAGCCGGCTGCACTGCCTGGCTTCTCGGCTTCGCTGGACTGGTACGACATCGAGGTGAACGGTGCCATCGGGCAGCTGAGCGCGCAGGACATCGTCAACCAGTGCGGCCTTGCGCAGACCGGCCCCACCTGCTCCTTCATCCAGCGCGACCCCGCCTCCAACCAGATCCGTTTCATCACGGCGCAGTACATCAACATCAACAAGGTGAAGGTCAGCGGTGTCGATCTCGAGCTCGGGTACACGCATCCCGTGACGCTGTTCGGAGGCGACAACGAATCGCTCGCCGCACGACTGTTCGGCACGTACCTGAAGGAGCGTTCACAGGAAGTGAGTGGCTCGTTCTCCGATGACGCGGCCGGTGACGTCGGTGCGGGGTACCCCCGCTATCGCGGACAGGCGACGCTCGCGTACACCAAGGGCGCCTTCAAGACCTACCTGCGCGAGCAGTACATCTCGGGCGGCCTCATCAGCCGCAACTATGTGCCCGGCTCGGTGACCAACACCAACAACACGACGATCGATCTGAATCGCGTGCCGCGCGCCTACTACACAGACCTGCACTTCACGTACTCGCCCGAGTCGCAGGCGGCGCGGAACATGGAGATCTACTTCAACATCGACAACCTGCTCGACAAGTCGCCACCGGTCGTGCCGGGTTTCAGCGCGATGGGCGGCTCGACGCCGACGAATACCGGGCTGTACGACCAGATCGGGCGGCGGTACCTGCTCGGAGTGCACATGCGGCTATAACGCGCCGCCAGGCAGGATCAGCGGGCAGTAGTGGCCGGCGCCTCGCGCGCCGGCTATCGTGGATCTTTCACATCGGGGGTCGGATGAATCGTCTTCTTGGTCTGATGCTCGCCAGCTGCCTGATCGCGGCACCCACCATCGTGCCCGCAGCGACGCGCGCTCCGCCCGCTCCTGCTCCTGCGTGTGATCGCGAATGCCTGCGCGGCATGGTCAGTGCGTATCTCTTCGCACTGCTGAAGCACGACATGTCTCATCTTCCGCTTGGCGAGACCGTGCGCATCACCGAGGACAGCGCCGAGAAGACGCTCGACAAGGTCGGGCTCGTGCGCTCGGTCACACGCGTGCGCGGCTACCGGCAGGACATCATCGATGAGCGCGGCGGCGTCGCCGGCGCGCACGTCATGATCGAGGAGAACGGCGCGCCCGCCTTGCTCGTCGTGCGGCTGAAGGTCGTCGGCGAACGGATCACCGAGATCGAGACGGTGGCCACGCGCAGCAAGACTGAAGGACAGATCTTCAACATAGACGGCCTCGACCATCCCAGCGAAGGCATGGGCAAGGTGCCGCGGTTAGCCCAGTTGCCCTCGCGCGACGAGGCCATCCGCATCGCGCGGCTGTATCCCGCCGGGCTCGAAGCCGGCAGCTTCGTGAAATCCGATACGCCGTTCACGCCCGACGCCTTCCGGCTCGAGAACGGCAACCTGATGGCCGGCCCCGGCTGCACGTTCGCCGCAGGTTGCGACAACATCAAGACGCAGCCGCTGAACAACCCGAACCGGGGCAAGGTCGACATCCGCGTGGTCGGCGTCGACGAGCGCATGGGCATCGTGTGGCTGCGCATGGAATGGGGCACGCGCAACAACATGAAGCTCGCCGTGTGGGAGGCGTTCAAGATCTACGACGGGGGCATACACGTGGTTGAGGCGTTCATGAAGGCGATCCCGCCGGACCTCGGGTCCGGATGGCCTTCGACGCCGTAAACAAGCTACTGGCTGCAGCTTTACTGCGCATCCCATCCGATGCGCAGCGCTTCATCGCATCGCGACTGCGGATCCATCTGATCCTCCACCGCGATGAACTGCGCCTCCATGCGCTCGCGCGTGAACGTCAGGTGCGTGTAGCCGCGTTTCCTGCCGTCGAGCGATTTCAGTTCCGGGCTGTCCTTGCGCCAGCCATCGATGTTCGACTGCGCGACGGCGTTCGATGAGATGGAGCCCGTGATCACCTCCGGCGCGACCATCGGGCCGGAGGGCTGGCCCACTTTCGCGTGCAGCTCGGACCAGCCATAGGCGTGGACGTCGCCCGAGAGCACAACCGGGTTGGCCACGCGGGAGGTCGTGAGCGACTGCATCAGGCGATCGCGCGCCGCGGGATAGCCGCTCCACGAGTCGGTCCAGTACTGAGCCGCATCGGGCGCCGGATCCTGGTCGATCCACGCCATCGGCGTGCCCTGCGCGAGCACGTTCCAGCGCGCGCGACTTGCGCCGAGGCGCCTTTCCAGCCACTTCTCCTGATCCGTTCCGAGCATCGTGCGCGACTCGTGGAACAGCTCGCGGCAGTCGGTGTCCACGCGTCTCGCGCCGCCAGATCCTGCTGGTGTGCACGCCTGCCGCGTGCGGTATTGCCGCCCATCGAGCAGATGGATCTGCGCCAGATCGCCGAACACACGTTCGGTGTGGATGCGCGCATACGGCCCGAAGGGCACCAGGCGACGCGGCACCGGCAGGTTCTCGTACCACGCCTGATAGGCAGCCGCGCGTCGTTGCAGGAACAGCGCCGGCTCGTCGCCGTCTTCCGAGACGTCGCCGGCATAGTCGTTGTTGACCTCGTGGTCGTCCCAGATCGCGATCCACGGAGCAGCCGCGTGCGCGGCCTGCAGGCTCGGGTCGAGGCGGTACTGGGTATAGCGATTGCGATAGTCCTCGAGCGTCATTGCGTTCGGCAGGTTGTGCCTTCGCGGCGCCGGACGAGTGACGCTGCCTTCATAGATGTAGTCGCCCAGGTGCACCACGAGGTCCACGTCGTCACGTTGAGCGAGATGGCGATACGCAGCGTAGTGACCGTGCTCGTAGTGCTGGCAGCTCACGACCGCGGCACGCAGGCGCACGAGCGGCGATCCCGGTGCGGCGGCGGTGGCCGTGCGACCCACCGGGCTGCGGTGGCCTTCGCACTCGAACCGATACCAGTACGGGCGCGCCGCTTCGAGGCCCAGCGGCTCGACGTGCAGTGAGTGCGCCTCGGCCGGCACCGCCCAGACCGTACCACTGCGCGCAATGCGGCGGAACTGTTCGTCCTCGGCGAGCTCCCATTTCACCGGCACCGGCGCCGCCGGCATGCCACCGCCCGGCGCTTCGGGCGCGCGTGCGAGACGCGTCCACAACACGACGCTGCCGGAAGTCGGATATCCGCTTGCGACACCGAGCGTGAACGGCGAGGCGGTGGTCGCAGCGCTCCCCGTTCGAGTCAGCAGCGCGGCGCTGCCGACCAGACCGAGTTCAAGCAGACGGCGGCGTGAGAGGTTCATGGCTACTTCATGAACCTCCCCCGCGGCCGGGTCAACCAACGCTCGTCAGAACGACGCCGACGCGCGCACGAAGTAGCGCCGTCCGATGATGTCGTAGTTCTGCGGGTCGGTGGAACCGGGCGTCGAAGCAGTTTCCGGCTGGACCTTGTCGAACAGGTTCGAGACGCCCGCGCCGAACGAGATCTTGTCAGTGAGGCGATAGTTTCCAGTCAGGTCGAAGTAGTCGTACGACGAGATGTCCGGGTTGGTGGACGTGGGCGATGTGACCTTCGCCAGCGCACTGACCGACGACAGATGCTGCCAGCGCAGGCCCACGTTCGCTGGCCCCCACTGGTACGAGAGCGTGTTGAAGACACGCCAGTCGTAGTAGCCGGTGTGGCCGGCATATTCGAGCTGCGCCTGGCCCGGCGCCGCCTGCTGCCGGAAGCTGAAGATGTGGTTCGCCACCGTGTTCAGGCGCACCGTACCGGGACCGGCCTGCGCGCTGATGTCGAACTGGATGTCGATGCCGTCGGTGTCGATCTTGCCCTGGTTCTGGGTCAGGCCGGTCACGATGGTCGTGACCCCGTTGTTGCCCGGCGTCTGGTCGCGACCGATGTTGCGACAGTAGAGGCTGGTCGGATCGTAGGTCGGGTTGCCGCCATTGGCGTTGTAGCAGTAGTCGAAGGTGGCCTGCGACGACACCGAGGCGATCGCGTCCTTCACCTGGATGTCGTAGTAGTCGACGGACAGTGACATCCGGCTGGCAAGAGGCAGTTCCCACTGCGGCTGGAACACGAAACCCGCCGTGATCGTGTCGCCCGACTCGGGCTTCAGCAGCGGATTGCCGCTGACGAACGCGGGCGTGGAGATGTCTCCGCCGCCGTTGTAGTTGTTGAGGCCGTACGGATCGGTCGAAGGATTCGTGATCGGCGGCGCCCCCGCGCCCATCATCGCGCGGCAGAGCTGCTGCAGCTGCGCGCGATTCGGGTTGGTCGGGTTGTTGAACGCAGGGTTGGTGAGGTTCACCGTGCTGCGACAGTTGTCGACCGGCGCACCGAACTGCGGGGTGGGTGGCTGGTACAGCTCGTTCACGTTCGGCCCGCGCACGGCATGCTGATAACCGCCGCGCACGCTCAGCTCCGAAATGGGCGTCCATAGCAGGTCGGCCTTGTAGGCGTTGACGTTGCCCGACACCGAGTAGTTGGACAGGCGATAGCCGAGCGACACCTGCAGGGCTTCGGCCAGAGGCGCACCCTTCAGGATCGGCACCAGCACTTCCGCGTACAGATCCTTTACCGAGATGTCACCCGACGTTCCGCGCGTCACGAAGGTGCCGCTGAAGTCGGTGTCCTGGTTGGAGCTTCGCGCGATCGTCAGGGCGTCGTCAGGCGCATACAGGAACGTGTTCTTGCGCCAGCTCGCGCCTGCCGCGGCGCGCACATCGCCCGCGGGCAGGTCGAACAACCCACCCTGAAGGTTCAGTTCGGCAGTCTTCTGCTCGAGTTCCGTGCGGTTCTTGGGGTTCACGGTCATGTAGTCGATGCAGTCCTGCGACGGCGCAGTGGTGCCGAACGGGCTGACACCGCTCGTGCAGGTGCCATTGGAATCGCGATAGTTCGCGCCGTAGTTCGGTGCATCGAACAGCGTTTCGGCCAGCGCGCTCTTCACGTAGCCGCTGATGCCCGTCGTCACGAGCTGGGAGCGACCGCTGGACACATTGACGTCGTAGGTCCAGTCGGAAATGCCGAGGCCGCCATTGACGCCGCCCACCAGCTGGTAGACGTCCGACTTGCCTTCGGTGACGCGCTGACCGGCGTACTGCGCCGTCTTGAACAGCACCCATTCGGCGTTCGGCGCCGCGCGCGTGTTGAGAAGAGTCGCCAGCGCCTGGGGCACAGGGTGCGCCGCGTCGCGCGGGACGGTGATCGCCCAGAAGTTGCCGAGCTGGATCGCGCCGCTTTCCGCGAGGCTGTCGTAGTGCGTGTTGTAGGCCTGCAGGTAGACGTTGGCGTTGTCGGTGAGCTTGTAGTTGAGCTTGGTGAAGAGCGAGGTGCGCGTCACCGGAACCGAGAGCTCCTGCCCGACGAACGAGTACTCCGACACCACCTTGCCGCCCGTGGCCGTGGTCGAAACCGCCTGGCGCAGCGGCACGCCGCTGGTGAAGTTGTAGATGTTGGTGCCGACTGCACCGGTCGCATTGAACAACGTGCCGTTGTCGTTGAAGCCGAGCGAGGTCGTCCGGGACACGGCCGTTGCCGGCGCACCGAACGTCGCGAAGTACGCATCGACCGACGCTTCGGTGGGCGCGTTGTTGCCGACGGACGGGTTGTACGCGCCCTGGATCAAGGTGACCGGTGACGAGGGGTACGAGGTGGCCCACGCTCGCCGATAGAACTCGCGGTCGCGCTGGCGAATGGTGCCGCGATCGGACCAGTTGATGGCGACCACGGCGTTGCCGCGATCTTCGGCAAAGTTGCCGCCGAGCGTCAGCGTCGCATCGGTCGTCGGCATGTCGTTCTTGAACGTGCTGCCGTGCTGCACGTCGACCCGCAAGCCCGCTGAAGTTCGTGCGCGTCTTGAAATTGACCACGCCGGAGATGGCATCCGATCCATAGACCGCCGAGGCACCGCCCGTGAGCGTCTCGACGTTCTCGATCAGGCTCGCCGGAATGGTGTTGACGTCGATGGCGAAGTTGGCGGTCGACGGCATCAGCCGACGGCCATCCAGCAGCACGAGGTTGCGGTTGTCGCCGATGCCGCGCAGGTTCAGCGTCGCTGCGCCCGTGCCACCCGTGGCCGGGTTCGCGTTGAACTGGCTCGCGCCCGAGGCGGCGAACTGTGGCAGCGCGCGCAGCTTGGTCTCGATGGCGAAGTCGGGGGTCTGCTCCAGCAGTTCGGCACCCACCGTCAGCACGGGCGTCGACGACTCGTAATCGCGTCGCACGATGCGCGACCCGGTGACCACCACCGTGCCCAGCTCTTCATCCGCTGCCGCACCGGACGACGCGTCCGCCGCCGACGCTGAGCCGGCACTCATCCCCGTGGCCAACAACATCGCCACCGCGGCCGCCACCGTCATGACGGCGGTCTGGTGAGGTCTCTGCGTAACGAGCATCGTCAATCCCCCTGTTGCAATCGATTTCATTCTGCGGCGATCGGTGGCACTGTCAACAAGCAGAATCGCGCATGGGGGGTTTCATGAAGACGCTGATGCTCGTCGCCACGATCGCATTGACACTGACGTCGCAGGCCAACGCGGCCGCACCGCAACCTCCCGCGCCGGGCGCCGCGACGCCCGAGCAGGTCGCCGCACAGGCGGCGGAACGCGCCCGACAAGCGCGTCTGCCCGACACACCCGGCACCGGTCCTTTCCCTGCCCTCAAGGAAGAAGTGCCTTCGCTTCCGAAGCACGTCGTCTATCGGCCCGCACAGCTCGGCGCGCTCGGGAACACGAAGCTCGGCGTCTACGTGTTCGGTAACGGCGCGTGCTCCGACGACGCCGCGAGCTCGCGTCTTCACCTGTTAGAGGTGGCCTCGCACGGTTACCTCGTCATCGCACCCGGTCGTCTGCGCACCGGTCCGGGCGCCACCGCGCCGGTTCCCGAGGGAAGTCCGCAACTTCGCAACAGCGCCCCCGAACTGACCAAGGCACTCGACTGGGCCCTCGCTCAGAACGCGGACCCGAAAAGCCCCTATCACGGGCTCATCGACACGAAGGCGACGGCCGTTTCCGGCTACAGCTGCGGCGGCGCGCAGGCCATGAAGGTTGCGGCAGACCCGCGCTGGAAGACGGTGGTCATGATGAACAGTGGACTGCTCAATGTGCAGCCCGCCGTCTCGCTCGCCGACATGGACGCGAGCAAGGACCTGCTCGGCAAGCTGCATACGCCCGTGATCTACATCCTCGGTGGCGCGTCCGACGTCGCCTGGGTCAATGCCATGGACGACTTCAAGCGGCTCGACAAGGTGCCGGTGTTCATCGCCGACCTGAAGGGCGTGGGCCACGGCGGCACCTACTGGCAACCGAATGGCGGGGCGGCCGCGCGCGTTGTGGTCGCGTGGCTGGACTGGCAACTTCGCGGCGACGCCAAGGCGGCGCGCATGTTCACCGGGAAGGACTGCGGGCTGTGTCGCGATCAAGCCTGGACGGTGCAGAGGAAGAGAATCGACTGAGCAGCGACATGCGCGCCCTGCTCGCACTGCTCGTTTCGCTGCTGTTTGCCGGCGCGGCCTTCGCCCAAGCGCGACAGGTCGCGATCACCATCGACGATCTGCCTCGCGGCGGGGACGGAGGCGCGCGCGATCTAGTGACCGTCCGCACGATGACCGAGAAGCTACTTCGACCGTTCCGAGAGCAGCGCATCCCGGTCACCGGCTTCGTCAACGCCGCTCGCTTCGATGGCGACGCTGAGGGTTTGCGCCAGGTGCTGGACCTCTGGCTCGATGCCGGTGCGGACCTCGGCAACCACTCGCATTCCCATCCCGACATCAACTCCGTACCCGTCGCGGACTATATCGCCGACATCGTGAAGGGCGAGCCGCCGATCCGTGCAGCGCTCGGGGCACGCGGCCGCAAGCTCGAGTGGTACCGCCACCCCTATCTGCACGTCGGTGCCACGACAGAAGCCAGATCGACCCTCAGTGACTGGCTCGATAAGCACGGCTATCGAGTCGCTCCCGTGACGCTCGACAATGCGGACTACATGTATGCCCGGCTGTATCTGGCGCCGATGACGCGCGAGCGCGTGCGCAGCGAATACGTGTCGTACATGGAGTCGGTCGTCGCGTTCTTCGAGCAGCGGTCGGTGGAAGTGGCCGGCCGCGAGTTCCCGCAGGTGCTGCTGATCCATGCCAGCCAGATGAACGCGGACCTGATGCCTGAGCTGCTCGCCATGTTCCGTCGGCGCGGCTATTCGTTCGTCACGCTGGACGCGGCGTTGAAAGATGCCGCCTACCAGCTGCCCGAAAGCTATGTCGGGCGCGGCGGGTTCTCGTGGATCCATCGCTGGTCACGGCACAAGGGAATGCCGAACCGCGGCGAGCCGGAGCCGCCGGAATGGGTTCAGAAAGGGTTCGAGGCTGCAACGACGCAGCGATGACTCGGCCCGGCCCTAGCGCTTCGCCGCGCTCTTCGCCAACGACGACAGCACTGCGACCGCCTTCGCGGGATCCCCCTGCGTCAGCTGCGGCGCGAAGATCGTGATGGTGCGCCCGCCCGCTATGACCCCGACAACGGCAATGTCGTTCAGCACCCCCGCCGCCTCGTCGCGCTTCGCGATACCGACGACGGCGCTTTCACCGACACCGCTCAGACTCTCATAGCGCACGGCCTTCCCGGCGGAGCGCTTCAGCGGATCGAGTGCGCCCAACATCATGCCTTCGACTTCCGCGCGCGCGGTCGTCGGACTTTCATTCTTCCAGAACTGGGCAGCGACGCGCCCCTGCGGCGTCGACCATTCGCAGCCCAGGATCCCGTACTTGGCGCGGGCGCTCTCCGCCAGGCCGGGCTTTGCGCCCGGAAAGGCGGCTGAGATCTCGGCGTTGGTCAGCAGATGGCAGGCGTCCTTCGGCTCGGCGCTCAATGCGACCGGGGCGATGAGAACCATGAGGACAACAAAGGATCGTTTCATGCGAATTTCCTCCGGCGCGAGGCGACATCCTGTGCCCGCTTCGAGGTGAGTATGATCCCGCATGGACTACGAACGACACCACCAGCGACAGGCGCTCGCCGATCTGGCCGAGCAGGCCATGCGCGATCGCGGCCTCGACCCCGACTTCCCCGCCGAGGCCCTGCGCCAGGTTGAAGGGCTGCGCACCGCGGCCGACGAGCAGGACCCGGCCATTGCCGACCTCACCGCGCTCGCCTGGTGCTCGATCGACAACGACGATTCGCGCGACCTCGACCAGCTCACCGTGCTCGAGCCACTGGCGAACGGCGCCGCGCGACTCCACGTTGCCGTAGCGGACGTCGACGTGCTGGTCCCGAAGGATTCGCCCATCGACCGCTACGCGGCAGAAAACACGACGTCGGTCTACACGCCGTCGCGCATCTTCCCCATGCTGCCCGAACGGCTCAGCACCGATCTCACCTCGCTCGAATCCCAGGCAGACACGCCTCGCGCTCGTCACCAGCATCGAGTTCGACGCGCAGGGCGTCGCCGGCGCAACGACGATCCGACGCGCGCGCGTACATAGCAAGGCACAGCTCGCCTATGACTCCGTCTCTGCATGGCTCCTCGGCGAAGGCCCTCTTCCCGCCGCGGCCGCTGCGGTACCGGGACTCGATGCGCAGCTACGCAGCCAGGACGCGCTCGCACAACGGCTGCGGGAACGGCGCCGCGAGCTCGGCGCGCTCGAATTCCAGACGCTGCAGCCCAAGGCGCAGTTCAAGGGCGATGACGTCGTCGATCTCGAGCAACAACCGCAGAACCGCGCGCGACAGCTCATCGAGGAGTTCATGGTCGCGACCAACGGCGCCGTCGCACGATTCCTCGAGGAGCACGGGCGCGCGTCCATCCAGCGCGTCGTGCGCTCGCCCGATCGGTGGGAGCGCATTCGCGAGGTGGTGAGCGAGCTCGGTGAGACCTTGCCGCCCGAGCCCGACGGCGCCTCGCTCCAGCGCTTCCTGGTGCAACAGCGCGTGCGCGATCCCGAGCGATTTCCCGACCTCTCGCTGACGCTCATCAAGCTGATGGGCGCCGGGGAGTACGAGGTGAAGCGACCTGGCTCGCGGGACGTCGGGCACTTCGGTCTCGCCGTTGCTGGCTACTCGCATTCCACCGCCCCGAACCGGCGATTTCCGGACCTCGTCACGAGTCGTCTCGTGAAGGCCACGCTGGCGGGTGCGCCTTCGCCTTACAGCGTCGAAGAGCTGGCCGCCATTGCCGAACACTGCACGCGGCAGGAGGACGCCGCCAACAAGGTCGAACGCCAGATCCGCAAGTCTGCGGCCGCCATGCTGCTCAGCGGGCGCGTCGGAGAGGCGTTCGACGGCGTCGTCACCGGCGTCTCCAAGGGCAACACGTGGGTGCGCGTGTTCCGCCCGCCGGTGGAAGGCATGCTGCGCGGTGCGCGCGATCAGCGCGTGGGACGGAAGGTGCGGGTGCGGCTCGTGGGCACGGACGTCGAGCGCGGGTTCATCGACTTCGAGCCGGCGTGAGGAGGCGCGGTGCTGGCTAGCGCCGCTTCCACGCGGTTGGAAAGTACCGCGCACTGAAGGCCTTCAGATGCGCCTCGAGCGGTGCGTCGATCTGCTCGCGCGCCAACGCTGCGGCCAGTTCCTGATAGGTCCATGAGCGGAAGGAAAGCTCGTTCGACATCGCCGACGTGAACGTATCCAGCTCCCGCACGTGAGCGCTGCCCACATCGCCCGCGCGCTCGAGATAGACATAGGCGAGCGAAGCCTTCTCGCCGAAGCAGGCACGCAAGCCCAGTGCGTGCTTCAACAACTGCAAGGCATCGACGTGACCGAAGTGCAGTTCGCCCGATGCGATCGCCTCGGCCATCTTCTGGCTGCGAGGAAGACCGGCCGACTCCCATAGCTTCTGCCGACGCTGCAGGTACTTCACGTCGAACACCGCCGTCTTCGATGCCTTGGGAACCAGCCACTCGGTGAACCTGCTCTCGATGCCGATGATGCGAGTGCCCACGTCCAGCACCACGTCCAGGTGCGGCGGAGTTCCGGCCAGCCCCGTCGGGCACTTGCGCTCGAACTGCACACCGAGAATCGGTTCAGCCAGATCCATGGCGCGAGTGAGCGCCTGCTGCCGGGAGGAATCCTGCTCGAACGGACCGAAGAAGTTGAACGCGAGCGCGGACGAGGAGATGAGGCTGTTCATCTTGCCGAGCTCGGATCCGGCCCCGGCTTCGAACGCGCTGCGCGCGGCGGGAGACAAGGGGAGCAGCAGGTTGCGGGCGGGGTCGAGTCGAGTCCGAATCCACTGTCGAACCGTTGTCGCGAGCCCAGGCTTCCTGTTCGCGGCGCAGCGCCGAAAGCTCCGCGCGCCCCTGTCTGATCAAAGCTGTCATTCGCAGACTCCGTGAGTTCGCGTGCAGCCTAGAACAATGGGGAGGCAACCTGAGCGGAATTCGACAGACACGCCTGTGATGGGGTCTACCTGACAGACTCGCAACAGGCGACGAGCCCTCCGACCTCCGCCGCGCGTTTCGCGCAGGCGATCCCCGCCCGGTCGGCACGCCAATCGGCCCACGAAGCGTCGCCCCGCGTGAAGATGTCTGCGATCTCCTTGCCGAGGCCTGCCAGACGCGCCTCCGTCACACTGCATCGCTGCGCAATGCCGCCGGCCACCAGGCAGTGAGCCCGCTTGTCGGCGACGCCGCTAGGCACTTCAGCGCGCACGGTCGCCATACAACCGTAAGAGGACTTCGCCGCGCGCTGCGGCACGGCCGCGCAGCCGCCCAGCAGTATCGCCGCCATCGCTCCGATCAGAAGCTCGCGCGCCACGCCCCCTCCACCCCCCGTTCAACCGTAGCGGTTCTTCGGCGGGACGCTCATGGCTCGGTGAGGACGGTTCGCACCGCCCTCACCGGCCGTCGCTCAGATCGAGGCAGACGGCCGACCGCCCGAAAAGCCGCTGAGCGAACCGCCGTTCATCGGCGCGTTCGACTCGTCCTGGTCATAGTGCCGCGAGAACTCTTCCAGATAACGCTGCGTGAGGAAGGTCGGATCCTCGGCCTTGTCCTTCAACTCGATGAACCAGGTGCTCTCCTCCTGGTAGACATGCTGCAACACTGCGCCGCGCAGGTGCTCGAACTTGTCCATGTACTCCTGGCTCATCGGCGGCAGGTACTCGAGCAGCCCCAGCTGCATCTTCGCAGCCGACTGCTCGGTGTAGGCCATCGTCGCGTGATGGGTCTCGTCCACCTGCGCGAGGGCCGGATAAAGCACGTTTTCCTCGGCCACGGAATGCGCCGTCAGCAACAACGCCAGCGCGCGCTGAGCCTCGCGGCGCGTGTTGGCGTCCGTGCTCGTGCGCACGGCATCGAAGGCCGCTTCGATCTGCTCGTGGTGGTCGAGCAATGCCCCAAGCCAGTCCCGCCCCTTGGAAGCCGCGCGCGCCTTCGCATGCGCTTCGGCTCGAGCCTCGTCGCTCGCCATCGGCGTCACCGCCGCCACAACTTTGTCGAAGATGCTCATGTCTTAAGCTCCTGAAGGTCTGCCTCGAGTGGTGTGCAGATTGCACCGGGCGCACGGTGCCCGCTGCCAGCCGAGGCGAGGCCTGGGCTCCCATTGCGCTGACCACTCGTAAGGAATCGGAAGGCGCAGCCGGACGCCTCGACGTGGGTCAGGTCACCTTCTGGTCCAGCCATTGGCTCACCGCATGCAGTGCTTCCGCGATGACTTCCGGCTGCTTGCGTCCGCTGCGCGCAGGCACGCGAAACGAGTGATCGGCCTCGTTCAACCAATGCAACGTGGCCCGCGGTCCCAGCTGCTCGACCATCGGCTCCAGCAGAGAACGTGTCGCAAGCTCATCGCGCGTGCCCTGGACGAACAACATCGGCACCGCGACGTCATTCAGATGAGCCGCGCGCGTCGTGTCCGGCCGACCCGCGGGATGCAGCGGGAACCCGAGAAACACCAGTCCGCGCACACCCGGCAACGCCTGCAACGCCTGGGCCTGTGAGGTCATGCGCCCGCCGAAGGATCGCCCGCCGGCGATGAGCGGCGTGCCGGGGAATCGCGAAGCGGCCGCCGCGACTGCCGCACGAATCGTCGTGTGACACAGCGGTGGCGGATCGGTGCGCCTGGATCCCCGCTCCATGTAAGGGAACTGGAAGCGCACCGAGGCTATGCCGAGGTCCGCCAGCGCCTGCGCGACGGTGGTCATGAAGGCGTGATTCATTCCGGCGCCGGCGCCGTGCGCGAAGACATAGCAGGCTCGCGATGCGCGCGGTGCGACGATCTCTGCCGAGACGCGGATCGAGTCCGTGACGTCGACCTCGAGGGTTGCGGCTTTGGCAGACGGCATTCCCAAATCCGTCGCGGGCTACCTGAAGATCAAGGTGGCCAGTCCCCAGGCGATCAGCACGCCGCCTGCCACCCGGGCGGTCACCCGCCCGCCCGGCAACAGCTTTTCGACCAGCACCAGCGCCGCCAGCAACCCGATCCAGACGACGTTCATCACGCCACCGACGAACAGCAGCGTCATCAGCACGCCGCAGCATCCCACGCAGTACGCACCATGAAGCGCGCCGAGTCGCAGAGCGCCCGCGCGCGCGTGCCGCGTGAAGAACGCGGCCGGCGACCGGCAGCCGGCGAGGCACGCGTCCTTGAGCGGCGAGAACTGGTACGCACCCGCCGCGATCAGCAGGCTCGCGGAGAGCCAGCGGTTCTGGGACCACATCATCTCTGCCGACAGAAGTCCTGCGCGCACCAGCGCCCACTGCAGCGCCACCGCGGCCACCGAGAACAGCAGCCACACCAGCAAGTAACCCGTTGCGAACACGCCGCTCGAGGCGATCGCCCTGTCCATCGACGCGTTACGCAAGGCGTGCCGGCGGACGTTCGCGTAGAGCAGGATCGCTGGTGCCGCGCTCGGCGTCATCATCGCGATCATCATGGTCCACCACATCGCGATGGCGAGCCGACGCCGGCGAGGTCCCAGCGCGCCAACGGCGTCGCCATGCCCGGCATGGGCGTCGTTGCGATGCGATGCGGGAACAACGTAGCCGTCGTCATCTGCCACGCGCTCATGCCGGAGCCTGCGCCGGTCAGGATGTAGAACCAGGCCAGCAGGCACAGCATTGCGAGCCCCGCCGCGAGCACGGCGCGCGGCTGGCGCAGCACAGCGAGCACTTCAGGCAGAGACGATGCCGTGATTGTTCAGGTGCAGATGGGCGAACTGGGCATACGTGTCGGTCATCGTCACCTTCACCGGCCCGTCGCCCACGCTCGAACCGCTGCCGATGTCGGCCGTGGTGTACTCGAAGCCACCGGCACCACGATCTGCACGCGCGATTCCGCGCCCGTGACCTTGTTGCGGATCGGCTCGGCCGTCATGCGCACGTAGTCCTCGATGACGAGCTTGCCGCGGCGCCCGTCGACGTCCACTTGAAAGTCGATGTCGGTGAACACCGGCGCGTGCATTTTCTCGACCGTGCGGCGAAGACGGCGAACATGGTGGCGAACGGGTCGGTGTCCTGCCCGTCATGATGTGCAGGAGAGCGTCGCGCTGCGCGGCGTCGGCCCGCACGTCGACGAACGCGATCGCCTCGCCGTGACCCTCGTGCATCGCGCCGGGCCACTTGAAGATGGCGGCGATCTTCAACCCGTCGAGCGTGTGTCGCCGTGATGGCCGCGGTCGATCTGGATGCCGACGACGGCGTGGCAGTGGCCCTTGTCGGGCAGCGCATTGAACTGGCAGTTGCACCCGTATTCGCACGTGCAGTTGACAAGTTCACGACCTTCGAATTCCCACGGCGTCATGGCTGTGCTCCCACCGAAGACTTGCGACAGCGTACGCCCGCTCGAGAGTGACCGCCAAGCGGTCTCCCGCAACGAGCATCCGGTCACTGCGCCCATGTCGCGGGGCGGGAAATTACTGCTCATGCAGCTCCGTTCTCACATGGCCCTGCTGGCGCGTCGATTCTGCGTCGGGCGATTTGCGTCGTCATGCTGCTCCCCCGGCGCCCCGCGCCTGTTCGAGTGGACATCGACCGCCCCACTGCCCTGCCGCGCGCATCACACGCAGGCGCGTGAAGGACGTGCGGTCGGCGGTCGCTTCGCGCTTGTAGCGCTCCATCTGCGTGCGGTGCAGGCCCGGCCGATACATGGCCGACGTCATCGAGGCATCGTCTGCCCACAACGTCATCGTCGCGCCGTCGAGCCGGGGCGTGAGCTGCGCGAACACCTGCCCATTGATCAGGCCCGGCATGTCGCGCAGCGACGCGCGGACGCTGTCCACGTTGCGCCGGAAATCGACCGCGCGCTCCCTGAGACCCTGCGAGCCCGGTACGAACCCGACCGTCGTCATCACGAACAGCGGTCCGCCCGGATCCGGTGTTCGCGGTTCGAACAGCAGGCCCGGCGCCGCGGCATCCACGAAATTGCACTCGCCGCGATGAACCACCGGCTGCAGCAACGCGTGCCAACTCTCGAGGACATCGGCAAGGCACGGGAGAAACGCTTCCGGCGCGTCGAGAGCCGCCCCTGCAGCGGCGAGGTCCGGATAGAGCGCGACGCCGCCCCACACTTCGCTCGGCAGTCGCCCGCCTTCTGGACTCAGCGCCCCGTCCGAGCCGAACATCCAGCCGCACGCGCCGGCAGGCTGCGACAGGGCGCCGAGGCGATCCGGTGCAGGGATGTCCGGAAAGCGCAGCCAGTGGATGGTGGCGTAGCGGGCGAGCTGAGTCGTCATCGCGATCCCTGCGTGCCTTTGCATGCATCATGCAGCACAGTTCCGTCCCCGTCACGGCGGTTGCCTGAATGAACAACGCCTTCAAGTTCACGGTTGCGTTGCTGTCTGGGCTCTTCCTCTCCGGAACGGTCTTTGCACAGTCGCGACAGGTCGCCATCACCATCGACGATCTGCCCCGCGGCGGTGACGGCGGCCCGCGCGACCTCGGCGCCGCGCAGGCCATGACCGAGAAGCTGCTGCGACCCTTTCGCGAGCAGCACATCCCGGTGACCGGCTTCGTGAACGCCGCTCGCTTCGACGGCGATGCGCAGGGGCTGCGCCGGATTCTGGACCTCTGGCTTGATGCGGGCGCGGACCTCGGCAATCACTCGCACTCGCACCCCGATTTCAACACCGTACCGTTAGCGCAGTATCTCGCCGACATCGAACGGGGCGAGCCCCCGATCCGCGCGGCGCTCGAAGCGCGCGGCCGCAAGCTCACCTGGTACCGCCACCCGTACCTTCACGTGGGCTCGACGCCCGAAGACAAGCAGGCCTTGAGCACCTGGCTCGAGCAGCACGGCTATCGCGTCGCGCCCGTGACCTTCGACGACGCGGACTACATGTACGCGCGGCTGTATCTGCAGGAGCCGACGCGCGAGCGGGTGCGGCGCGAGTACGTGCCGTACATGGAGTCCGTCGTGTCGTTCTTCGAGCAGCGCTCGGTCGAAGTCGTGGGCCGCGAGTTCCCGCAGGTGTTGCTGATCCACGCGAGCCAGATGAACGCGGACCTGATGCCCGTGCTGCTGGCGATGTTCCGCCGGCGCGGCTATGCGTTCGTCACGCTCGAGGAAGCGCTGAAGGATTCGGCGTACCGGTTGCCCGAGAGCTACGTCGGGCGCGGCGGGTTCTCATGGATCCACCGGTGGTCGCGGCACAAAGGCCTGCCAAATCGGGGAGAGCCCGAGCCGCCAGAGTGGGTAGTGAAGGGGTTTGAGGCGGCGGCTCCTCGCGACTAGGATGCCGCATACCGGATCAAGGAGAGATCACATGGCCGACATCATGACCGTCTTGCACGAGTGCACGGACTTCAACCGCTGGAAGCTCGCCTTCGACGCCGACGCGCCGAATCGGAAAGCCGCTGGTCTTGCGGACCTCTTCGTGCTCCGCCACGCCGACAAGCCGAATCTCATCGCGCTCGTCATGAGCGTGAGCGATCGCGCCAGGGCGCAGGCGATGCTCGACTCCCCTCAGCTTCGCGACACGATGCAGACCGCCGGGGTCATCGGCAGGCCGGAGATCCATTTCCGGCAAGGCGAACTCGACCCGCAGAAGGCGCCGCTCTATCTCAGCGTCAACTGCAAGATCCGCGACCTCGAGACATTCCGCAAAGGCTATGCGATGGACAAGGCCGACCGTGCGGCCGCTTCGCTCGTCGATCTCGGATTGCTGACCGAGATCGACGATCCGACCAACCTGCTGATCGTCTGGTCCGTCAAGGACAAGGCGAAGGCGGACACCTTCCTGAGCTCACCCGCGCTCGCCGAACATCAGGTGAAGAATGCCGGCGTCGTCAGTGCGCCCCAGCTGAGGTACTGGTCGCCCGCGTGACGGGCCTAGCTGGTCTGATTCAGTCGCTGCGCCAGTTCGTCATCGGTCGGGATGCGTCCGTCGGGCGTCAACTCGTCGACAGCGGCCGGCAGCTCACCACTCAGTTTCGCCAGCAAGTCCGCGCGCGACATGCCGGTCTGCTCGACCAGCCAGTCGATCCGTTCATCACCCAGCGCCTTCTCGAGGTCACTCGGTTCGATCGGCTGATTCGTGCCGGTTGCCACCCAGCTTTGCGCCTTGTGTTCCTGGCCGGTCTGCCGAAAGCGATCGAGAAGGTCCTTCAGACCGCCGCTCAGCGCGCCCCCGCCGAGCAACGCGCCGAGGCCACCCATTCCCGCCATGCCGGCAAGCCCGCCGAGTCCGCCCGTCCCACCCGGTGCGCCGCCCGGCACGCCGCCCGCCGCCGGTTTGTTGGTGCCCAGCATGTCTGCCAGTCGGCCCTTTCCCTTCACCGTGCGGTACGCCAGCAGCCCGAGCAGCGCCATCGTGACCGGGGACATCCCGCCGCCCCTTCGCCCGCCGCCCAGCATGTTCAGTAACGACATGGAGATTCTCCTTGGAAAGCGTGATCGTCGGGCCTGCGCGGATTGCAGGCCATAGGACGACCGGAAGCGGCGCTGCGCAAGGCGGCCTGAGGCAACCGGATTCTTCTTGCACGGTGCGAGCCGCAATTGCCCAGCTGCGCGCACAAGAGATAGCCTCAGGGCACCGGATAGGAGAAGAACGATGAGAACCGCTGGACTCGCACTGCTCATTCCCCTCGCTCTCTGCGCTGCATGCGGTAGCAAGGAGGAGTCGCGCACAGCTCCCGATACGACAGCCGAAGCACGCACCGACGCCGCACCCGCGCCGGTCGCTGCCGGCACCGCCGAGGCCCCCTCGTCTGCAGCGGGCATGCCCGCCACCGGCGGCGCAGCCACGCCGGTGCAGAAGACCGCACAGGTCAGCCTCACTTCGGCACCCGGCAGTTCCGTGAAGGGTGATCTCATGGTGTCGGGTGAAGGCCTGGAAGTGCAGATCCAGGGCCAGATCACCGGCCTCGCGCCGGGCAAGGAACATGGCTTCCACGTGCACGAGGTCGGCGAGTGCACGCCCCCCGACTTCACCAGTGCCGGCGCGCATCTGAATCCGACCAAGGATCCGCATGGCGGACCGAAGTCCAATGCCCGGCATCTGGGCGACATTCCGAACATCAAGGCCGACCAGAGCGGCACCGCCACTGTCGATGTCAGCATCAAGGGCGCAACGCTGGTCGACAAGGATGGCGGGCCCAACCAGCTGCTCGGCAAGGCGCTGGTCGTTCATGCGATGCCGGATGACTACAAGACTCAACCGTCGGGGAACTCCGGCAACCGCATTGCGTGCGGTGTGATCCGATAACGGAGACAGCGACAGCAATTCAGGATTTCCAAAAGAAGACCCGCAAAGGGTCCGGGGGGAACGCGCATGGAATTTGCGAATCACCGGCGTGCAAACGTCAGCGCCGTGGCGCTGTCGGTCGCCTCTGCTCTGGTCAGCGCCCACGCGGTGGCCCAGGACACCTCGTTGTTGCAGGAGGTCCAGGTCACCGGTACGCGCATCCGCGCGACCGACGGCATGGTCCAGCCAACTCCGGTCACCTCGGTCACCACCGCGGAGATGACGGACTTCGAACCGGGCACATCGATCTCCGAGCAGCTCGACAACCTGCCGCAGTTCCTGAACACGCAGACCGCCCAGCGCGGCGGCGCCACGTTGTTCGGCGATGCCGGCGGCAGCTACCTGAACCTGCGCAACATGGGCAAGCAACGCACGCTGGTGCTGTTCGACGGTTCGCGCATCGTGCCGGCCGACCGCGCCAGCACGGTGAACGTGGACAACTTTCCGACTGCGCTGATGCGCACCGTCGACGTCGTGACCGGTGGCGCCTCCGCGGCCTACGGCGCCGACGCCGTGGCCGGCGTGGTCAACTTCGTGCTCGATCGTGAATTCCAGGGGCTGAAAGCCAGTGTCTCCACCGGCATCACCGAGAAGGGCGACGGCGAGAACTATCGCTTCTCGGTGGCCGGCGGCAGGCAGATCGGCGACCGCCTGCACGTGATCGGCTCGCTGGAAGTCGGCGATACCGACCAGATCTATCGCGACCAGCGCGAGACCGATAACTGGAACAGCATCGGCTGGGTGATCAACCCGGCCTGGGTGTCCGCTGACCGCCACGCCCAACGTGCCGCAACGCATCACCGTGCCGCACGCGCATTCGGCCACGCAGGCGGCCACCGGCCTCATCAACCAGCCCGGCTTCTCGCTGAACCGTTACGTGTTCACCGACGACGGCAACGGCGTGCGCCCCTTCGTCGATGGTGACATCCCGGCCCGTGTCGGTGCCGGCGCCAACGGCATGCAGGCCGGCGGCCCCGAGGCCGCTCGTGCGCGAGAACTCGTTCATCAACGGCGCCAACGGCGCCGAGGTCGTGCAGCGCAGCGCGCTTCGGTGCGCATCAAGTTCGATCTCACCGACTCCACCGAGCTGTTCGCCCAGGTCATGGCGGGACGCACCGAGTCCAATACCTACGATCGCCTGGGCGCGCTCGAGATGGGCCAGCAATACTTCGTCACGGCCTACATCGAGAACCCGTTCCTGCCGGACGCCGTACGCCAGGCGATGATGGCGCAGAACCGCACCTCCATCCAGATCCAGAAGATCGGCCAGGTCCGCATTCCCGGCCGCACCAACATCGCCGACGGCCGCGACGACAGCAACATCAGCCAGATGTGGTCGGCCAGCGCCGGCTTCAACCACCTGTTCGCCAACGACTGGAACCTGCGCGGCACCTACCAGTACGGCGAGTCGAAGCTGACCTCGGACGCCGAAGACCTGCTGCGCATCGACCGCCTGGCACCTGGCGATCGACGCGGTGCGCGATCCCGCGACCGGCGCGATCGTCTGCAACGTGCAGCGCTTCAATCCGACGCCTGCGCAGCTGGCCGCCTCGATGGCCGGCAAGCTCGTCGCCACCACGCAGATCACGCAGTACCCCAACGGCCTGCGCCCGGTCGATTCGCCGATCTTCAACGACAACGCCATTCGCGACTGCGTGCCGATCAACATGTTCGGCCTGGCCAATGTGACTCCCGAGGGCGCCGACTACGTGCTCGACGACAAGAAAGGCTTTCGCGATCTCAACCAGCACTTCGCCGAGGTGCTGCTCACCGGCGAACTGTACGAAGGCTGGGGCGCCGGCCCGATCGGCTTCGCGGCGGGTCTCACCTATCGCGAGGAGTCGTTCAACCAGTTCAGCACGCCCATCGAGGGCGAGCGTGCGGCAGCCAACGCGCCAGAGATCGGCATTCGCGGCATGTCGGCCGGCACCACCGGCGGCAACCGCTCGATGCACTACTTCTCGGCCACGTCGTGGGCCACCGGCGACTTCGACGTGTGGGAGTGGTTCGCCGAGCTGAACGTGCCTGTCTGGGAATCCGGTTCGCGCAACCAGCGCCTCGACACCAACTTCGCCTTCCGCCAGTCCGATTACTCGCAGACCGGCAAGATCGACAGCTGGAAAATCGGTGCCGAGCTCCAGGTGCTCGATGGCCTGCGCTTCCGCGTCACCAAGTCGCGCGACGTGCGCGAACCCACCTTCGGCGAGCAGTTCGAGGCCACCGGCGGCGGTGCCAACATCAACGACCCCGTCACCGGCACCTCGTACACCATCACCCAGCTCGCCGGCGGCAACCCCAACCTGCGGCCGGAGATAGCGGACACGCTGACCGCCGGCGTCGTGTGGCGCCCCACGTTCGCCAACTGGATCGACGGCCTGCAGGTCTCCGCCGACTGGTACGAGATCGACATGACGGACCGCGTCGGTTCGCTCGGCGGACAGCGCATCATCAACGACTGCGCCGCCGGAGATCAGTCGCTGTGCGCGCTCGTGTTCCGCAACGCGGCCAGCGAACACCGTCGAGCGCGTGCTCAACCTCAACCTGAACGTCGCCGCCGCCGTCACCTCGGGTGTCGATATCGAGCTGCGTTACGACCGGGAAGCCGATTTCTTCAGCAACCTGCCTGAGGGTGTGACCTTCCGGTTCCTCGCCGGCTATCTCGGCGAGAACTCGGTCACCACCACCACCTACCGCGATGATCTCAACAGCCTGCAGAGCCCGAAGTGGCACGCCACCGGCACGCTCGGCTACAACATCGGCAACTACGACATTCGCCTGGTGGGCCGTTACATCCACAAGACGAAGTTCGACGTGCTGTGGGTGGAAGGCCGCGACGTGGACGACAACTGGGCCTCGTCACAGACCACCGCCAACCTCGTGTTCGGTTACGACCGACGAGACCGCCTCTGGCAGCAACTGGAGGGTGAGCTTCAACATCACCAACCTGTTCGACACCGACCCGCCGGTCATCCCGACGCAGAACCAGCGCGGCGGGCAGCAGATGATCAGCAACGTGTTCGATACGTACGGCAGGCGGTACCAGTTGAGCTTCAACTACCGGTTTTGAGTGAGGGCAGCTGCGCGGGCAGGCACAGTGCGACAGAGCGGCGTTGCCGTCGACCGAGGCGGCTTCGCCGTCGCAATGCGATCACGTCAAGAACTGTAGATCAGCTTCCCGCCTTCTTCGCGTATCACCCTGCTGCCGATCAGCTGCTTCAGCAGCTCCTCCAGAGTAGGGGCGCCTTTGGTCTGCGGACTCAGTTCGGCTTTCAGCTCACTGCCGAACTTGTTTGCGAGGCGCTTCAGCGTGCGCGGTCGGCTGGGTGCCGGAATCCTGGCAAGTGAGTCGGCCACTCGCTTCACCAGCACTGCCGCCTTGTCGACCGGCGGCGGCTTCGGAATAGGAGCCTGAACCTTTCGCGCTACGACGATGTCGGCCTGCCGACGCACATCGTGTCCCTTCGACTTGAGATGGCGGACGAGGGGGTCGAAGCCGGTGTCCTTAGAAATGATGACGCAGCGATTCCGCGCGTCGCGCTCGAGGATGCGTCCGATCTCGCACGCAATGTGAAAGTCCATCGCGTTCTTCTCACCCTTGCTCTCGACCTCGATCTGGGAATAGCGCTCCTTGATGCTTGCCGCCGTGCGCAGAAGATCAGTGGAGACTCGCTTCTCGGTGGCACGTATGAACGCGACCAGCCGAGCCGTCGAGGGCAGCTGCGCCAGCAGCGGCGCCGGCACGTTCTCGAGGTCCAGAAGATAGAACTGTGAGGGCTCGTTCACTCGCGAATGGCTTCCTTGCCGCGGTTCTGTTCGATTGAACCGAATCTGGTCAGGGTCCGACGCAGACGCGAGTCACGAAATGCTGCCTGAACGGACTGGAGAACGCTTTATTACACCCGCCGATCGGAATCCGACACGCGTGGAACGAGCGTCGCCAAGATCTCTGCGTCGCTCGCGACCGGCAGGTCCAACCATCCAATGAGCACCTTCGCAGCGCTTTGACCGCTTGAGGGCAACTGAAGCTCGTACAGCGTTCCGGGGAGCGCCTGTATCCCGAATAGTCGGGCAAAGTCTGCGAAGTCCTGAAAGCTGTCCGCTGGCGTGCCGGGCGATATAGCGAACCGCTCGACCAGCATCACACCTGCTTCAGCTCTCCATAGCTTTGCTTCGAGAATAGCGGCCACCGTCCGATGAAGGAGCTGGTAGCGGATGTGCTGGACGGCAGCCTTGTCCAAGCCTAGATGCTTGCACAGAGAGTCCAGTCGCTCCGGCTTCCCGGACTTCCGAGGGCTCGGCTTGTCTACCTTGGCCCAATCTGCCACCCGCTTGTCGAACGGCTCCTTCGCCTTGCCTTCGACAATCATGCTGACGCGTCTGCTCTCATTCTCAAGCAATGCGAAAAGGTCACTCTGCGACGCGGTTGCTCCGCCCGGCAGCGGTGTTCGTCGTTCTGGAATCGCGAGCGATAACCGTAGACCACGCGTGATCGGGTGGGAGTCCAACAAGCGTCTTACCGCTGTCGGCACTCCATCTCCTGACTCTCTAGCCGCTAGCCACTGCACTGCCAGCTCCATGGCAGAGGCCCCGCGCTTCCAGTGCTTGTCGGGATCGCCGAGACGGTTTTGCCAATCAGCAGGCCCGCGCAGCTCGGTCAGATAGCAAGGCTCGGCTCCATTCGTGCTCATTCGTGTCTCGCTCCTGCGTATTCAGCCACCCAACATAACGTATTCACCAGCTGGATTTGCTCCGCTGTCTTGCACTCGATATGCAGCAATTTCGGCGACGCGACCACCACCGCCAGGCACTTCGCCCGAGAAACCGCCACGTTCAGCCGGTTCTTGTTGTACAAAAACTCGATATCCCGAGGCAGGTAATCGCTCGTTCGAAGTCGTCATCGAGATGAGCACCGCCTCCGGCCTCCTGTCCCTGGAACTTGTCGATCGTGCCCACCCGCGCGCCAGCGGGCAGCGAACGCTTGAGCAGATTCACCTGCACGTTGTAAGGCGCGACGACGAGGATGTCCTGAACGCCGATGGCATGACTGGCCCGCCTTCTTGTCGCGATAGCGCTGCCCGAGCAGGCTATGGAAGAGCGTCGCGTATCACCTCGGCCTCCTCCGGGCAGCGTTGCGAGCGAGCGTCGTGCACCACCGGCAGGAACACGATCCCGGTTGGCGCAGCGCTGGATGCGCGCCGGCGCCGAGCACCAGCGCCTGGTTCTGGTTAGGCGCCGCCTCAGGCTCCAGCTCGCCCGTCGTACACCGCGTCCGAGATGAAGCGGCAGACGTCCCGTGCATGCGCCAGCTGTCGGCGAGGAAGATGCCGCGATCGGGCGGAATCGTCGCCAGCACCGTCGAGCAGGTAGTCGAGCGTCGATTCGCCAGAGCGACCGGGATGCACGCCCTGGATCGGCTGCGGCGAGCTGCATCTGGTCGCCGAGGAGCACGATGTTGCGGGCGGAGACGCCCATCGCAATCAGGTGGCCCAGCGAGACCTGGCCAGCCTCGTCGACGAAGAGGTAGTCGAAGCCCCGTCGCAGGCCTCGTCGCGCGCAGCGCCCAGGCGGTTCCGGCGATGAGCTGCGAACCTCATGGTGTAGCCTCGTCGGGTTCGCATGTCGGGATGATCTGCCCGTTGAAGCAGGCTATCCTCTCGACCCTTGCTGCTTTCTTTACGCCGAGAAACTCGAAGCCCGATCTCTTCGCCACCCGCTCGACAGCATTGAGCAGGTTGTGAATCGCCTTGTGCTGAATTGGAGCGATCGGCGACGCGCTTTCCCCGCGCCGCAGCAGCTCCACGATGACGTGCGAGCCGGTGAACGTCTTCCCTGCGCCCGGCGGCCCCTGGATGAAGAGGTAGCTCTCGTCGAGCGCGGCGACCGCCGTGATCGACTTCGGCTCAGCGACGCCGGCACCGCACGAATCGGAGCTCCCGGCTCCGCACCCTCGAGGCGCGGGAGGCTCCTTGCGCAGGATGGCTTTCGCAGCGCGGATGTCGCCGATCGCCCTCGCGCAACGCTCGCGAATCGGACCGACTGCCTCTCGCATCACCTCGGAATCGACCGGGGCCGGCTGGGGTCGATACTGAGATGCGCCGGCACCTGGTCCAGCGGCCGTTCTTGACGGCTTCAACTCCAGATGGCGAGCTGATCTCGGTCGACCTCGCGAGGGACGTTTCCCGCGTATCGGCGCGTGTGCAGACCTTGCCTTCGCGCAGTCTTGTCTCCTGCTCCGGGTAACGTAAACACCCAGGTCGGAAGCTGACTAGCCTTGGCACCGGCAATCCACGCTCGATCCGGCTCGGAGCCCGCCGATGCACTCGACGTCGTCGATCAGCTCGTCTCGGCCATGTCGCGGCGCGCGAATATCTTCCACCAGCGGGCTTGTCGCAGCGGCGGTGGAAATCGAGGAGGTGCAGCACCAGCTCGCGGCTGTGGTGCTCGACGGTCCAGTCGCTTGCGCTCGGCGGGTGCGTCGGCGAGGAGGATGTCTCGCATACTTCGCGAGTTGCTCCTCGACGCTCCGGGTCTTTCGGAGAGAGGCTTGCTCGGAGCCCCACCCTCCCCAGGGGCCCGTGGTACCACTCGGCCCCCGCGCGGGCGTTTGCGCGAGCAGCCAATCGCGCAGCAGGTGCGTCGATTCGCAATCCACCGCGTTGTAGGTCTCGATCTTGTCGAGCTCGGCCTGGTCCCGCGACGCCCGCCATCGCTCGTAGTACGACGATGCTCGCCCCGGCGTCGTCACCTCGCCCTCGCGCGCGGGCATGTAGAAGCGCTCGATGTCCTTCAACGAGTAGCTTTGCGTGGAGGCGCGGATGCCTTCGCGCACGACCGCGAAGAGGTCCACCAGCTTGCCGCGGCGCAGCAGGTCGTCCACCGCCGTCTCGCGCGTGCCGTGTACCAGCATCAGGCGCTTGAGGGCCGCGATCTCGTAGTTCGCGTAGTGGTAGATGTGCATCGCGGGATGCAGGATGCAGGCGCTCGGAGACGAAATCCATCAGCGCCTCGAATGCGCGCCGCTCCTCGTCGCGGTCGTGGGCCCAGAAAGGCCGGAAGCGCGGCTTGCCCGCCTTCGAGGTAGCGCACGCCGAAGAGGTATTCGAGGCCGCCCTCCTCAACGGGTCGCCCTCCATGTCGAAGAAGACATCGCCGGCAGATGGGGCAGGGAGTCTCTGAAGGCCACGGCCCGGCGCCGGTTCCCGCAGTTCGAATGCCGGCCTGCCTTCGATCCTCCCCCGCAGCTGCATTGCCGCCTGGGCGCGCAATTTCGCGAAGGTCGCTTGCGTCATTCCCGGGATCGCCGCGGCCGCGCCCCACGTCGCCAACGCTTCGAGCGTCATCACACCGGCCGCCTGAAGCTTCCGGATCTGCGTGCGCGCGATGCCCGCAACGAGCCACAGATGGTCATCCGCCAGCCGCTGATCATCGCAGCGCTCGCTCCATCGGCATTGCTCGCACTTCGGACGAGGCTCCGGATAGGTGTCCAGGGGAGGGGCAGCAGCAAACGCAGTCAGTGCATCTCGCAGCCGCCGGAAGTAGCGCGAATAGTCGGCGTAGCGGAACGCACGCTCGGTTCCGTCGCCGAGCACGACCGACATCGAAGCAGGATCCCTCCCCTGCACTTCCGCGACCAGCCAGCTATAGAAGCACAGCTGCAGCACGTGGCTCGCCTTCGCCTTGCCAGCGAGCTTCGTGTCGAGAACTTCGTAGCTCCAGCGACCCAAAGCCGACGGCTCGTCGATGCGCCGCAGGAAGTCGGCTCGACCGAACCAGCCTGGGAGCTGCAGAGCTGCCTGGAAGATGATCGGTGCGCCTCTATGCATCGCCTCGATCGTCTGCGCCACCTGGATGTCGCGCGAGCCCGTGCGAGGTATTTCGACGAGATTGGGATGCGCGGCTCGCAGGCGACCAAGATAGGCCTGTTCCCAGGCGTCACCCTTCTTCTGCAGCAGCAGCAGTTGAGCATCGGTGGCGTCTTCCGCCATCGGCTCATCGAGGTTGCGCAGCTCGAGCGCGGTCAGGTGCTGGCAACCCAGGTGATTGACCACATCCGATGCGGTCAGCACGAGCGATCCGTCGCGTCTGTACACGTAAACCTCTCACCAGCCGGGATAGCGTGCGCCGAACCGCTGCAGTTCGGGATCCGACGCTGCAGTCTCCGGCAAGCCGCATAGATCGTCGGCAACCGTCGTGATGACGTCGCGCAGCTCGAGCGGTTCGAGCCACCTGTCAGGAATGGCGTCGATGCCCATCGCCGCGCCCAGCAGATTGCCGGTAATGGAACCCGTCGAGTCCGAATCACCGTCGTGGTTGACCGCCATGATCACGCCTTCCTCGAACGACGAGGCCACGAGCGCGCAATAGACCGCGATGCCGAGCGCCTCCTCCGCCACCCAGCCTTGCCCGAGCTCATCGATGGCCCGGTCCGGTTCGACTCGTCGCGCGGCCAGTTCTCGCGCCAGGGCCAGCGCGGACAGCGTTTCTTCGTACGAGGGCTGCTTCTTCAATAAGCCCTCGGCGGCATCCAGGCCACGGTCAAGCGTTCCACCGCTCGCGAGCTCGGCAATGAGCAGCGCGAAGGCGCCGCCGGGGAGAATGCCGCTGGGATGCCCGTGCGTCAGCGCTGACATTGAACAGCCCCATTCGAATGCACGGGCGTGGCCAGCCCGTCCGTCCAGCGCAACTGCAAAGAGTCCCACAGGCGCTACACGCATTACCCCACCGCAGCCCTTGCTATCGTTGGTCGCCGGCTGCCCCAGCGACTTCGTCGCCCGGAGCGCATCGAGGCAGGTATTGCCTGGCGCGCGACGGTGAAACAGGTCCGCCTCGCCCATCAGCCAGCCCGGCTTTTCGCGGCCCACTTCCGCGGCCTGAATCGAATCCCTGCGTACGGAGCCATCGCAGGTATGCATTCGAGACGGCGTTCTCAGCGAGGGACATTCCTTTCCACGACTGCCTGACCCACCCACGCAGCAACCCTTCGGCGGTGAAGAGGGTCATCTGCGTATCGTCCGTGATGGCCCCCCTACGACCGTAAGCTTCGACGTAGTCCCGCAGTCCATTGCTGCCGAAACGACGGCGGATCTCGGACCGCGTCATGAACTCGATCGGGGCGCCCAACGCATCGCCGACGGCACCACCGAGGAGGCATCCTCGAAAACCGGACGCCGTGGTCCTCACTTACGTGGCCTCCGCACGTGTTACGCCAGCAAACGTGCTGCCGATGCGTCCCTGCTCGCTCCACACCTCTTTCTCCGGCCAGCGCATCGCACACATGCGGCTCCTGAAAGCGGCTCCGCGCTTCCGCTCGTCGTAGCGAGCACCGATCGAAAAGTCGATACAGAAAACATTCCTGTGCTTGCCGACCCACGCCAGTGGTTCGGCATCCTTGAAGAGTTCCGGCTTCGATTCGAAGCCATCCGTGCCACGCGGCTTCTCGAGCTTGCGCCAGTAATGACCGACCACGACGTGCGGCGCCTCGTCGTACTCCTCCCACCAAGGCACCCGCTCGCACATCCGCCACTTTCCGCTCGCCCAGAAAGGGGCTTTCGCGAGCCGTTCAACGCCGGATGTGACCACCTTGACCGGATTGCTCATCTGGTGATGCTCCTCGAGACTTCCTGTCGCTTCGAGCAACTTCATCTTGGCATCGCGACGAACCAGGTCGTCGCCGTGGGACGCCAGTTCCTTCGCCACGCGTTCCCGCAGATGGCTGCCGTCCAACCGCGCATTGGCAATGCGCTGGAAGTGTTCAAAGGCCTGCTGTGCGGTTCCGTCACAACTTCGGATTGCATCAACGGCCTCGGATTGCCAGGCCGCGTGGACGACGCGCAGGTCGAGTCGTTCCAGCACCAAGGGCAAGGACCTGAAGAACGCCAGGTAGCGATCGTGTCGACCGTCCGGCGCCGCGCGTGAATGGCTGAATTCGCCGCCCGGCCGCGCTTCGGGGTCGTCCGGCCGCAGGAACCAGTGATTGCCGTGCTTCACGTCGCCGCGAAGCAGGTTCAGCTCGTGATTCCCGAGGATGCACTGCGCCGTGCCGTTCTCCACCAGGTGTTGCACGAGCTCGACCACGGCGGGGCTGTCGGGTCCGCGGTCGATGAGGTCGCCGACGAAAACGAGGCGGCGGCCCGACGCATGGCCGCCATTCCGGTTGTAACCCAGCTGCGCCAACAGCGCCTGCAAGGGTTCGATCTCCCCATGCACATCGCCGATAAGGTCGAGCGCTCCTCCGAACAGGGCCTGTACGAGCATTGATTCTCCTTGCCGCGGGCTGCGCCCGTCATTCTTTGACGACTTCCTGGAACAGACTCATTTTGAGGTCCGGGAGTCTCAATCAGTGAGACCCACGCGCGTCAATCTCCTCCTGCGCGGCGGTTTTATTCTGCCACTTGATTCATACACTTCAAGTGGCGTAAATATGGACGCATGAACGCTGCGCCCGATGCCGTTGATCGTCGCTACGCCCTGGACGAGCTGGAGGCTCTCTCGGGCCTGCCCCGGCGCACCATCCGTTACTACATCCAGCTGGCGCTGGTGGATCACCCCGTCGGCGAAACACGCGCCGCCAGCTACGGCTGGAAGCATCTGTCCCAGCTCCTGCGCATACGGGAATTGTCGGACGAAGGCCTGTCGCTCGAAGCGATCCGCACGCGCCTTCAGTCCCCGCCCTCACCCGCCCCGCACACCCCAGCCCCCGGCACCGTGCGAGTCGCCTCGCATCTGAACCTCCGCCCGGGCGTCGAACTCGTGATCGACCCGGCCGTGGCCGGCCTGACGCCCGAGCAGCTGCGTCAGCTGGCACGCGACATCGTCGCGGCATGCGATCGGCTGGCTCCCCTTCACAAGGAAACAAAGCGATGACCGCACTTCCCGCCGCCCGCCTCGAGACACTTGATGGCCAGCTCGTCGCCCTGCAGGGCGTCAGCGCTCGCGGACGGCTCGCTGGCCTCGCGTTCGAACTCACGGTCGAACAGCGCTATCGCAACACTTCCGAAGACACGCTCGAGACCGTCTACACGTTCCCGCTACCGCTGAACGCCGTGCTCCTGTCGCTGGAACTCGAGCTCAACGGCGAACGCCACGTCGCGCAGGTCACGGAAAAGCGCGCCGCTGAGCGCACGTACGAGGCCGCGGTCGACGACGGCGACAGCGCCGCACTGCTCGAGGACAAGGGCAACGGCATTTACGCCGTGAGTCTTGCCAACCTGAAGCCTGGCGAATACGCGGTACTGCGCTACCGGTACGCCGAGCTGCTTGCCGCGCACCGCGGCTACGTCCGATTGCAGGTGCCAACATGCATCGCACCCCGCTACGGCGACGCTTCTGCGGCCCGACTGGCAGGCCCCGCGATACCCGGCCATGACTGGCTGGTCGAGTATCCATTCACGCTGCAGATCGATGTCGATGGCCTCGCCGGACCGAACGCCCTGCACTCGCCCTCGCATGCAATCGGCACCGCGCAGCACGAGAACTCGGTCCGCGTGACACTCGAGCGCAATGGCTTTCTCGACCGCGATTTCGTGCTTGAAGTCGCCCACGCTGAGCTGCGGCAGACCGCACGCATCGCCAGGCACGGCAGCGAGCAGGTCGTGCTCGCGAGCTTCACGGTGCCCGACTTCCGTCCCGAGCACCGTCCCCTGCGCCTGAAGCTGCTGCTGGACTGCTCTGGATCGATGCAAGGCCCACGCATCGACGCAGCCCGCCGGGCCATCACCGCGCTGCTCCAGCGCGTCGATGCGCAGGATCGGGTCAGCCTCACACGCTTCGGCTCGAGCGTGGATCAGATTTCCCCAGAGCTCGATGTGATGGATGCGCGCACCCGGGATGCGCTCGCCCTGATCGTTCGCGACATGAACGCCGACCTTGGCGGGACCGAGATGGCGCTCGCGGTACGTACGGTGATCCGGCAACGCGGTCCCTCGAGCGAACCTACCGACATCCTGCTGGTCACGGACGGCGAGATCCACGATGTCGATGGTCTGGTGGACATCGCCGCCAACGCACGCCATCGTCTGTTCGTGATGGCCATCGGTGCAGCCCCCAACGAAGCGCTCGCCCGTCGCGTCAGCCTGGTCAGTGGCGGCGCCTGCGAGTTCGTGGCAGACAACGAAGATGCGGAGGCTGCGATCCTGCGCATGGTGATGCGCCTGCGTTCGAAGCCGCGAACCATCGAGCGAATCGACTGGCCCGTAATCCCGACCTGGACGACGCCCCTGCCATCGGCAGTGTTTCCCGGCGAAACGGTGCATGTGATGGCGGGGTTCAGCCAGCCGGCGTCCGGGGCAATCCGCGTGGCGATGCGCGACGCAGATGGCCTCCTCTCCGAGGTGCGGCTCGCCATCGACGCTCGCAGCGAGACCGCCGATCTGATCCCGCGTCTTGCCACCGCACGCCGACTTGCAACGCTGTCGCAGACAGCCGCCACCGCCCTGGCCGTCGAGTATCAGCTCGCATCGAACTGGACGAGCTTCGTCGTCGTTGCCGAGCGGGCAGACGCGCAGAAAGCCGTGAAGCTGCCGAAAACCGTCGCGATGCCCCACATGGTGGCGTTGCAGCGCGTTTCGCGATCCCTCTGCAGGGACTACGAGGCGCCGAGTCTGCAGCGCTTTCAGCCCGCCAGACTGTCGAGTGTCGCGAGCACATCCCCCGTCGCCAATGAAGCCTCCCCTCGCCTGAGGCGAACACGTCGATTCCCCAAAAAACCCTCGGGAACTTCTGCCGAGATCCGTGACGCGATGCTTTTCTGGATCGACGACGACATCCCGAGCACGTTCGCGTCACTCGCCGCGCTGCTCGGCGCAGGTGACGCGGTGATCAGTGGCCTCGAACGGATCGCCCAGGCACTTCCCGGGTTCTCCGAAGCCGAGATCGTCACGGGGTACCTGAGTCTCCTCGGCAACAAGGACGACGAATCGAAGGATGAGTTGCCCCCTGCCCTTCGCGACAGTCCCATCCTGACGGAACGTCGCTACAGGGAGCTGCGGCAGCGGCTCAAGGACGTCATCGAGGCGACATAACGGGCGCCATCGCGGCGGGATTCGACCAGTCTCACGACCTGAGACTCCCGCCTGCTCGAATGGCCTCGAACCCACCAGGAATCAGGGAGGACGCCATGACCATCAGCCACCACGCCGGCCAGCGCATGAATCAGCGGGGCATCCCGCGCCGTCTCGTCGACTTCACGCTCAAGCACGGGCGCATCGAGGGCGACAAGCGCGTCTCGATCGCCGCGAAGCGCAGCGGCTGCTCGACGCGCTGCAGGAAGAACTGCGTCTCGCCAAGCGTGTGCTCGACAAGGGCGGCGTCACCGTCGTCGAGAGCGGGGGGACAGTCATCACCACGTACAACTCGGCCACGGCACATCCGAAGTCGCACCGCCCCGCCGTGATCCAGGTCGGATCGCTCCCGGAGGTCGCGGGCTGACGTCCCCGACATGGACAAGTTCGACCGCATCTTCCAGCTCCACACGATCCTGAACGGTCGCCGCACCCCATCCCGCTCGAAGAGCTGATGGCGAAGCTCGAGTGCTCGAAGAGCACGGTGCTGCGCACGATCAGCACGCTGAAGGATCACTTGAACGCGCCCGTCGTCTTCGACGCGGACGCCGGCGGCTACCAATACGGCAAGCCCGAGCCGGACAAGCGTTCGAGCTGCCGGGCCTCTGGTTCACGGCGCACGAGCTGCAAGCGCTCGCGCTCATGCAGCGACTCATTAAAGATGCCGGCGGCGGCTTGCTCGAGGAGCACTTCGGCGCGCTCGCGAAGCGGCTCGACGAGCTCACGAAGCACCAACGCCTGAACTTAGGCGAAGCCGCGCAGCGGCTGCGCTTCCCCGCGATCGCCGCGCGCAGCG
Organism: uncultured Pseudomonadota bacterium; assembly: GCA_963769065.1. Classification (GTDB taxonomy): domain Bacteria; phylum Pseudomonadota; class Gammaproteobacteria; order Steroidobacterales; family Steroidobacteraceae; genus ZC4RG30. The sequence goes on from CAVYKG010000009.1 coordinate 142,331, forward strand.
CGGGCGAGGCGTTCAACCCCGCAGCGTCGGCGACGCTCGAGCGCCGCAAGCTCTGGATCGAGTACCACGCGCGCAGCACGAACGAGCTCACCGAGCGCACGGTGAGCCCGCAGCGCATCGTCCACTACCGCGAAGCCTGGTACCTCGACGCGTGGGACGAGGGCAAAGACGCGCTGCGCAGCTTCTCGATCGACCGCATCCGCCGCGCGACCGTGTTAGAGGAGCCCGCGCTCGACGTGCCCGAGGCCGAGCTCGACGAGCACTACTCGACGGCGTACGGCATCTTCGGCGGCAAGGCGGACAAGATCGCCGTGCTGCGCTTCACGCCGGAGCGGGCGCGGTGGGTGGCGGACGAGCAGTGGCATCCGCAGCAGGAAGGGGACGTGGTTGGCGGATGGGTCGTATGAGTTGCGGATTCCGTATCGGGAGTCGCGGGAGCTGGTGATGGACGTCATGCGGCACGGCGCCGGCGTTGTCGGTCACCGGCCCCCGCCAGTGTGCTGGGGTGGCATTCGCTGAAAGACGAACTCGCCCGCATGCAATTGCGGCGGATGGACGAACGCACGGATGGAGAGACGCTTGGCGATCACACCGCCCGCGCCCCTGCGCGATGTCGCAAATTGCATCGCCGACGCCGACGCCCTTCTCATCACCGCCGGCGCCGGAATGAGCGCCGACTCGGGCCTCCCGGTCTTTCGCGGCAACGAAGGGTTCTGGGCTGCGTATCCGCCCCTGCGGCACCTCGGCATCTCCTTCGAGCGCATGGCGCAGCCGCACTTGGTTCTCGCACAGCCCACGCATGGCTTGGGCCTTCTATGGTCATCGTCTTCAACTCTATCGAGATGCTACCCCGCACGCTGGGTTACGAGCTGCTGCGCCGCTGGGCCGCGCGCATGCCGTGTGTGGCGCCTTCGTGCTCACTCCACGAACGTCGATGGGCAGTTCACTGCTGCGCCGGCTTCCCAGGCGATGCAGTCGCCGAACAGCACGGCAGCATCCATCGTCTGCAGTGCTGCCGTTCTGTGCAGTTCCGCACTGTGGGACGCACCAGATGGAGACCTGGAACATCGATCTCGCAACCCTGGAAGCGCGGGGCGAGCTCCCCGCACTGCCCTCGCTGCGGCGGCATTGCGCGGCCGAACATCCTCATGTTCAACGACGACGCCTGGGTGAGCGATGGCACGCGCGAGCAGATGAGGCGATTCGAGGCCTGGCTCGCGATCGTTCGCGGCCGAAGGCTCGTTGTGCTGGAGATTGGCGCCGGCAAGGCCCTGCCAACGCTGCGGACAATGGGTGAGCGAATCTCGCAGCGTCCCCGAACCACGCTCGTGCGCATCAACCCTGACGATGAGAACGTCGATGATGACACCCGCGTCCTGCGCCTGACTGCGCTGGAGGCACTGACCCAGATTGCCGCTGTCCTCCCCGAGCGCTTCGTCCAGCGCGAGGCGGCCCGCTCAGTCGCGCTGCCCTCCTCTGCGCCGAATCCCGAGCAGCACAGGCTTGAGGCAGTACCTGCAAGGGTGATGGACGAGATCGCTTACGTCGGAGCGCCGATCCAAGGGACCGGCGCTACCAAGCCGGCGCCCGATCTCGGAGCGGTAACTTTTCTCGACCTTAGCTACGGACCACGTCCCTGCTCGACCCGGCCCGGATAGACGAAGACGAACTCGGCGCACTGCTCGCGCCCTGGTTTGAAAGCGGGCCGTACCGTTACGTACCATTGCCCTCATGGCGCGGCTTCTCCGCGGCGGGCTATCGCATGTCAGGTGCCGTCGTGCAGCCCGGCAAAGGCGTCGGCGACCCGACGCCCGGAGCGCCGTACTGCGAATCCAGGGAGCGGAAGGCGAACCAGTAACGACCGTCGGGATCGGGCGTAGAACACGCGAAGGCGGGTGGCTCTGGCGTCGACTGTATCGGGAGTCGAAGTCGCCGCTGCAATCGCTCGACTATCCGGTCGGGCATTGGATCGCAAGGAGACGCGAGCCGGCCTCGGCGCGGCATGTCGGGATGCTGGGCGCACTGGCGATTATCGAGATCGGAATTGCGGTTGCTTGGCTGCGGTATCAGGCAAACGCCGACAGCCCGCCCGTTTGATAAGGGTGGAAGGAGCGGCCGACCGATGCCGTACCGCCGTATCCTCAGTTGGAGCCTCGACGCCTGCTCAACTCGCTCCACCACCATTGAAAACCCTCCGGCAAGAGCAGCCGGTTATCCTCCAAGTCGAACGGGACCACCCATAATCTCATTGAGGAGCTGAAGTCGAATCGCGGCAAAGGCTGATCAAACTGCAGAGTCCGGGGAAACACGAGACACAGGTCACCGACCCCTCGCAGATACTTCTGACCGTAGGCGAACAGCTGGTAAAGGTCTGACTGCGCCAAGAGATAGTTCTCATTGACCTTGGTCGAGTCGAGCAGCTTCCATTTCGTGTCCAAGACCCATCGCCGGTCACCTTCGTCTATGACGAAGTCGGGCTTAAGAAGAAACCGCGGCTTACCAACATGTGCGCAGAGGTGTTCCGATGAGCTCTGCATTCTCAAGGAAGCGCTTCTGGGTAAGGACGCTCTCAGATGCTTCCCGACGTATTTCTCAAAGAGCTCTTCCATCGGGAAGAGCATGCTCGGTCCGTAGGTCTTGCCCAACGTTCCCACCGGCATCTCATCCTGCAGAATCAAACGGGACCGGGGCGCACATCGATGTAATTCGCCTGCAGCCGATCGACCCGCCATCGCTCGAAGTCGCCCGGTACATCGCGGCTCGAGGGTATCTCTGCGAGCCACTCCGACAGCTCACGCGCCGCACGCCAGTTCGACGGGTCCGAGGCGCGGCACTCGACGAGGTCGAGAGCAGAGCGGATCAACCTGTTCTCGGGACGATCAGCGTCATACACGTCATGGCGCACATGAAACTGGTGTAGGCGCCCTGGCGGCTCGCGGATCTGGCGCGTCATGTCGAGCCG
>CAVYKG010000010.1:0-287453 GCA_963769065.1 uncultured Pseudomonadota bacterium
GCTGGCCGTGGAAACGGAAGCCGGCCGAACCGCCGCCGCCCGCCGAAGCGTCGCGATATGGCGACGAGAACGCGCCGCCGCCGCGCGTCATCGAGCCCGAGGTCGAGCGCCGCACCGTCCGCGTTCCGAAGATCGAGGAGAGCAACCTCGAGCTCGGCGCGTACTTCGGGTCGCTGTCGATCGAGGATTTCGGCAGCAACCCGGTCTATGGCGCGCGCCTTGCTTACCACGTCACCGAAGACTTTTTCTTCGAGGGTCGATTCGGCCGGTCGAACGCAGGTCGCACCAGCTTCGAGACGCTGGGCGGCAACGTCGACCTGCTGACCGGCAGTGAGAGACGGTTCACTCAATACAACCTCTCGCTCGGCTACAACTTGCTCCCTGGCGAGGTCTATCTCGGTCGCGGCCTCGCCATGAACAGCGCGTTGTACCTGGTGGGTGGCATCGGCAGCACGAAGTTCGCCGGAGATCAGCATTTCACGGTGAATTTCGGGGCCGGCTACCGCGTCCTGCCGACCGACTGGCTCGCGATCCACATCGATGTGCAGGATCACGTCTTCCAGTCGGACCTGCTCGGCCGCGACAAGCTCACCAACAACTTCGCCGCGTTCATCGGAGCGACCGTCTTCTTCTGACCCGAGAGGACGATGCGATGAAGATCTCCGCACGCCTGGCTTCGATCGTTGCCACGGCCATCCTGGCACTGCCGACCCAGGCGCTGACGCCGAGCGCCGCGCCGACCTTCGAGCTGGCTGCGATGGCCGGCAAGACCGTCAACCTCGCCCAGTACAAGGGTCAGGTCGTCATGATCAACTTCTGGGCGACGTGGTGCGGGCCATGCCGCACCGAGATGCCGCTGCTCGAGAACATCTACAAGAAGTACAAGCCGATGGGCTTCACGCTGCTCGGCGTCAACGTCGAGCCCGATTCGGCCGGTGCGAGCGAGTGGCTGAAGGCGACCCCTGTCACCTTTCCGATACTGTTCGACACCGACAGCAGGGTCAGTAAGCTCTACGCGGTGCAGGGCATGCCCAGCACCGTGATCGTCGACCGCAAGGGTCAGGTGCGCTTCCTGCACCGCGGCTACAAGCCGGGCGACGAGAACGCCTATCTCGACCAGATCCGCGCACTGGTGCGCGAATAGCGGAGAGTCGATGTCCGTGTCGCTTCGCGCGGTGTGCCGCGCTTCGCTGTTGCTGACCGCCGCGTTGAGCGCGGCGGCCTGCGCGCCGATCGAACCGTGGGTCAAGCCGTACGAGCGCGAGCATCTGGCCGACCCGATCATGGCGCTCGACCGCAATCCGGTGTCGTCCTCGTACATCGACCACGTCTACGAAGTCCGCGAAGCGGCCCGCGGCGCGACCGGCGGTGCGGGCGGCGGCTGCGGCTGCAACTGATCCGATGAAGCCGACGATCCGGATCCTGCTATGCGTCGCCGGGCTTGCGGCGCCGCTCGCAAACGCCGCAGTGCTGCCCGAGGACCGGGCCGACCTGCTGTACCACCGCTACGAGGGCGGCGGCGTGACGGTCGAAGGGCCTTCCGTCCTGGTGCGCAAGTCGATCGGCGATTCGGTGTCGGTCTCGGCCAATTACTACGTCGACCTGATCTCGAGCGCGTCGATCGACGTCGTGACCACTGCAAGCCCGTACAGCGAACGCCGCGAGCAGAAGAGCCTCTCGGCAGACTACCTGCATGGCAAGTCGACCTATTCGGTCGGCTTCATCGACAGCGAAGAGAGCGACTACAAGGCGCAGACTGCCTACGGCTCGGTGAGCCAGGATCTGTTCGGCGACCTCACCACCGTCAGCCTCGGCTTCTCGCGCGGCTGGGACGTCGTCGGCAAGCGCGGCGAACCCGATTTCCGCCGCACCACCGACCGTCGCAACTATCGCGCCGGGCTCACGCAGGTGCTGACCCGCAACCTCATCGGCACGTTCAACTTCGACGCGACGACCGAACAGGGCTACCTGCAGAACCCCTACCGCACCCTGCGTTATGCGATCGGCGGCGGTTACGCGGGCGCGCCGGAGATCTATCCGGGCACGCGATCGAGCACCGCCTCGGCGCTGATGCTGAAGTACTACCTGCCCTGGCGCGCCGCGGTCTCCAGCCAGTACCGCTACTACACCGACACCTGGGGCATCGGCTCGCATACCGCGCGCCTCGAGTACACGCAGCCGCTCGCGAAGCGCTGGGTGTTCACCGGCAGCTACCGCTTCTACAAGCAGAACGCGGCCGACTTCTACAGCGACCTCTTCCCGTCGTCGAACTATCAGAACTTCATGGCGCGCGACAAGGAGATCGCCGCCTACACCGGCCACACGGTCGGTCTGGCCGCGACCTACGAATACCGCATCGACCGGTTCTCGTGGCTGAAGAAGGGCACGATCAACCTGAGCATCGATCACCTGATGATCGACTACGACGATTTCCGCGATCTTCGCAACGCAAGCGCGTTCACGCCCGGCACCGAGCCGCTGTACAGTCTCGACGCGAACGTTCTGCAGTTCTTCGTCTCGTTCTGGTTCTAGGCGCCAGGCCCCGATTGTAAAGACGGCGTTAGGGCGACCGCCCTGTGCGCCGGTGCGGCGGAGACTGGCCTCCTCCCGGGCGTATGATGCCGTTCCAGACTCGGCATCGCCCCTCGCTCACGAGGCCCCATGCAGACGCCGCGCATCCTTCTGGTCGACGACGACGAACGGCTGGCCAGTCTCCTCGGCCGCTACCTCCACGGCCACGGGTTCGACGTGAAGTCGGCCCGCGACGGCCCCGCTGGGCTCAGCCGCGCGCTGTCGGAGGATTTCGATCTGATCATCCTCGACGTCATGCTGCCGGGCATGGACGGCTTCCAGGTGCTGAAAGAGCTGCGCCGTGCCCGTCAGGTGCCGGTGCTGATGCTCACCGCCCGTGGCATGGATGCGGACCGCATCGCAGGCCTGGAGGGCGGCGCCGACGACTACGTGCCGAAGACCGCCACCGCGCGGGAGATCCTGGCCCGCATCCACGCGCTGCTGCGCCGCAGCCGCCGCGAGGACGACAATGCCGAGATCAGCTTTGGCGAGCTGACGCTGCAGCCGCGCGCGAAGCGGGCGCTCAAGGGGGGCAGCGACCTGCGGCTGACCTCGACCGAGTTCGATCTGCTGCTCGAGCTCGCACTTCATCCTGGCGCGGCGTGCCGGCGCGACGAGCTGCTCGAACGCGTGCGTGACCGCGAGTTCACGCAGGCCGACCGGTCGATCGACGTGCACGTCGCCGCGCTGCGGCGCAAGCTGGGCGACGACCCGCGCACGCCCCAGTACATCCGTACGGTGCGTTCGGTGGGCTACATGCTCGTGCCCGACCGGGAGAAGGAACCGGCTTGAGTCGTACCCGACTGCCCCTGTACGCCCAGTTTCTCGGGTGGTCGGTCCTCAATCTGATGCTGCTCGCGGGCCTGTTGTTCGCCTTCGCCGGCGGCAGCGGCGGACGCGGGCTCGAGATGCTGCTGACCGAGACGGCGCGCGAACGTGCGCAAGGCCTCGGCTTCGCGCTGTCGCGCCAGCTCGATGCGGTACCGGAGGACGGCTGGCCGGAGGTCGTGGCTGCGTTCGCCGACAACTACGGCGTCGACCTCACGCTCGAGCGCCAGCAGCGGGTTCGACCCTTCGAGGATTCGCGCTTCCGCAACGAGCCGTTCGGCTGGAGCCCGCCCGGCGGATTCGAGCCCGCACCAATGCTGCCGGAGCCCGCCCACGCCGAATTCGGCCGCAGCGGCCGCTTTGGCGGCGGACCGCCCCGGTTTCCGACGCCGATGCCCGACGGCTCGTTCGTGCGCATCCGCCGCGCGGAAAACGGCTACGAGGTGCGCATCCCGATGCCGGTGGTTGCACGCACGCTCGATGAGCGGCGCGCGCTCATCGTCCATACACCGACCCTGTGGCCGTTGCTGCGCTTTCTCGGCATGTCGGAGTGGATCCTGCTGCTGATCGGTGCGCTGGCGCTGTGTGCGCTGTGGTGGTGGCCCTTCTTCTACGGCATCACACGGCGCGTCGGCCGCCTGACGCGCATCACCGAGCGCATCGCCGAAGGCCGCCTGAGCGAACGGGCGCTGCCGGGCCGGCCGGACGAACTCGGCCGCCTCGCGCAGTCGGTGAACCGGATGGGCGTGCAGCTGCAGGCGAAGGCCGAGGGGCAACGGCAGTTCCTGCTCGACGTCGCGCACGAGCTGACCTCGCCGCTTGCGCGCATGCAGCTCGGGCTCGCCATCGCACAGGACGAGCTGCCGGAGGAAGACGCCCGCCGGCTGACGCCGGTGCTCGGCGACGCGCAGCAGATGTCGGAGCTGCTGCAGGACCTGCTGCAGTACTCGCGTGAAGACGGCCGGCGCGACCCGGCGAGCGTTGCGCCCGTGATGCTCGCCGCGCTCATTCTCGAGGTGCGGGCGCAGGAAGCCGCGCAGGCCATCGTCACGGTGGACGCGCCAGCGGACCTGCAGGCGCTCGCCGACCGCGCGCTGCTGGCCCGCGCGCTCGCCAACCTGGTCCGTAACGCGGTTCGCCACGGGCGCGGCTCTGCCGTCGAGGTGAAGGCGCAGCTGCGCGCCCCGCAGGTGGAAATCACCGTCGCCGACCGGGGTCCCGGGGTTCCCGACAGCGCGCTCGCCCACCTCGGCGAGCCGTTCTACCGTCCGGACGTCGCCCGCGACCGCGACACCGGCGGCGTCGGACTGGGCCTCGCGATCGTGCGCCGTTGCGTCGAGCGTTGTGGCGGGCAGGTCCGGTTCGCGAACCGTCAGGGCGGGGGTTTCGAGGCGCGCGTCGAACTGCCGCCGGCGCCCGGGGGCGCAGCGGCTGCGTCTGCGGGCGGCGCCAGTCCGCGCGAGTAGCGCACCTTGCCATCGGCGCCCACGACGACCGCGTCGACGTCGGCAAGCCCGTTGATGAACTCGATGCCCTTGTCGGGACCGAGGATGAACACCGTCTTCGACAGTCCGTCGGTCCGCAGCGCGGTACTCGAGATCAGCGTCGCGCTGCGGATCGAGTGCGGAGACTTGCCGGTGCGCGGATCGAGGATGTGGTGATAGCGAACGCCGCCCTCGTCGAAATACCGCTCGTAGTCGCCCGAAGTCGAGAATGCCGCGTCGGTCAGCGGCAGACGCAGCACCACCTGGTCCGGGTTGTCGGGATGGCGTATGCCGACCATCCACGGTTTGCCGAAGCGGTCGCCGACAATGCGCGTGTCGCCGCCCGCATTGACCATGGCTCGCGCGATGCCGGCGCGCTTCAGGATCTCGATGCCCTGGTCCACGGCGTAGCCCTTGGCGATGCCGCCGAGGTCGATGCGCATGCCCGCCCGGCCGAACGCGATGGTGCGCGCCTGCGCGTCGAGCTTCAGCAGACGGTAGTCGATGCCCGGCAGCGCGGCGGCGATGGCGGCCTCGTCGGGGCGCTGATGCGCGCGGTAGTCGTACAGGTAGCCGACGCTCGCGTAGGTGATGTCGAAGACGCCATTCGACAATCGCGAGTACTGGACCGAGGTCGCGACCAGGTCGAACAATTCCCGGGACACGACGACCGGCGCGGTCGCTGCCTCTGCATTGACGCGCGAGATCTCGGATTCGGGCTTGTACGTGCTCATCAGCGCGTCGATGCGACGCATGTCGGCGAACACTGACGCGATCGCCGCCTCGCCGGCGACGCGATCGGCGGCCCACAGCTCCACCGCGCAGCGCGTGCCCATGATCGACTCCTCGCGCAGCAGCCATTCCGCTCGAGCGCTGGACATCGAAAGGACTAGGACCAGAACGAAGGCGATTCGTTTCATGGCCCAAGCGTAGCTCAACAGTCGCGGCCGCCTGGAGTAAGCTTGCCCCGTTACCGGGCGTGCACGCCCCACGAACCCTGAAGGACTCCGCACGATGCTGTCGAAATTCCGCCTCCTGCTTGCGCTGCCGCTGCTCGTCCTCGCCGCCCATGCACCCGAAGCACGTGCCCAGGCGCGCGAGGAAGCTCGTCTGCTGGTCGCCACGGAGGTGCTCGACGAACTGCGCGATCAGCGTGACCAGGTCATCCCCGAGCGGCTGATGCAGCGGGCCTATGGCGTCGCGATCATTCCCGACGTCACGAAGGTCGCCTTCGTGGTCGGTGGCCGTCACGGCAGTGGCGTGATGGTGGTGCGTGATGCGAAGGGGCGGTTCACGAGCCCGGTGTTCGTCAACCTGACCGGCGGCAGCGTCGGCTGGCAGATCGGCGCGCAGTCGACCGACATCGTGCTGGTGTTCACCACCCGCCGCGGCATCGAGGGCATTGCCGATGGCAAGCTGACGCTCGGCGCCGGCGCCTCGGTCGCTGCTGGCCCGGTCGGCCGCGCCGGTGAGGCGGCGGCTGGCCTCAACGCCGAAGTGTTCTCCTACTCGCGCAACCGCGGCCTGTTCGCCGGCGTCGCGCTCGACGGCACCGCGCTGACGATGGACAACAAGGCCAACGCGAACTTCTATGCGAAGCGCGGCGTGCTCGCGTCCGACATCATGGCCGGCACCGTGACGAAGAATTCCGAGAACGTCCGTCGGCTGCTGCGCTCGATCGCGTCGAGCACCGGCGAGACGGCGACCCTGCAAACGAACCCGCCCGATGCACAGCCGGTGCCCGGCGCGCAGCCGCAGGCGGCGCCCAACAGCAACGGCGGCGTTCGCACGTTCCCGATGGAAGACCAGGCACCGGGCGGCGAGCCGCGCTGAAACGCCCGGGCGGCTACAGCAGCCAGAGCGCCAGCGGCACGTAGACGAGACCGAGCAGCACGGAGAGCGAAGCGGCACTCGCCGCGAGTTCGCGGTCGAGGTGTTCGCGATTCGCGATCACGACGACGTTGAAGCCGATCGGCGCCGCGCAGCCGAGCAGCACCACCTGACGGGTCACGCCCGTCAGGTCGAACCAGTGGACGGCCAGCACCCCGAGCAGGAGCCCGAGCCCTACCCGCAGCAGCACCGCGGTGGGTGCGAGTCGTGAACGCAGCACGCGCGCATCGAACAGGATGCCGAGCGCGAGGATCACGCCGAGCACGATCAGCCTGCCCGCCCCGCCGAGGATCTGCGGCACCGGCTCGGGGAGCTGCCAGCCACTGAGGTTGATGGCCAGCGCCACTGCCAGTCCCCACAACGGCGGGAACGTCACTACCCGACGCACGATGGCCCCGAGTCCTGCCGCATGACCGCCGAACACCGCCGCGATCGCATAGATGACGGTGCAGTTCATGATCGCGTTGCCGAGGTCGAACAGCGCGAGCTGCGCGAACGCCGCGCTGCCCCAGCCGGCGATGACGAACGGGAACAGGAAGCCGTTGTTGATCGCCATCGAGCTGATGACGAACGCGCCGAACGTCGGCCGGTCGAGACGCCATGCGCGTGCGAGCACCACCGCGACCAGCAGCGTCACGCTCATGACCGCGACGGCGAGCGCCGGCAACAGCAGCAGCTCGGCCCGCAACGGTAACCGGCTGACGTCGGCGACGAACAGCGCCGGCAAGCCGACCGTCATCACGACGTTGAGGATCCTGCCGCCATGGGCAGGTGTGAGCCAGCCCAGCCGACGACCGATGAGGCCGACGACGAACAGGGCGATCAGGAAGCCGATCTGCAGTGGAACGGGTAGCGCGCTCAAGCGACGGCGAGTATACGCGCGGCTGGACATCACCTGGATACGCGCCGATGCTTCCGCGCATGCAGGACTGGACCGAAATCCGCGCCTGGCGGCGCGACACTCGCCGCCGCCTGCTCGCCGAGCGGCAACAGTGTCCGACTGCCGAGCGAGACGCCATTTCGGCGGCCGTGCGCGAACGTGTGCTCGAAGTGCTCGACGGCAAGCTGCCGAACACCCTCGGCATCTACTGGCCGATCCAGGGCGAACTGAACCTGATCCCGATCGCCGAGGCGGTGCTCGCGGCGGGCGGCGCGGTCGGGCTGCCGGTCGTGGTGCAGAAGGCGGCGCCGGTCGAGTTCTGGCGCTGGCGGCATGGCGAACGGCTGGTGCGCGGCGAATGGGACATTCCCGTACCGCGCGAGCGCGTGCCGATCGCGCCCGAGCTCCTGATCGTTCCGCTGGTCGGTTTCGATGCGGGCGGCTACCGGCTCGGGTACGGCGGTGGCTACTACGACCGGACGCTGGCCGCGGCCACTCCCCGCCCGCGCACGATCGGTGTCGGGTTCAGCAGCGCCCGTCTCGCGACCATCCATCCGCAGCCGCACGACATACCGCTCGACGTGCTGGTCACCGAAAACGCCATCCTCAGACCGGAGTCTTCGCGATGAACTTCCGCACCCTGTCGCTTGCTGTAATGGTGTCGGTCGCAGCGTGCGCACCGTCGCTCGCGCTGGCCGATGCGCGTGCCGACGTCGAGGCCGCGACGGCGAAATGGATCGATGCGTTCAACCGCAAGAGCCAGGCCGACATCGTGAAGCTGTACGCGCCCGATGCGGTGTTCCTCGGCACGTCGTCACCGGTCATCCGCGACGACCCGAAGCTCGTGGCGGAGTATTTCCGCAGCCTCGCGACGCTCGGCGACGATGCGAAGAACGCCGTCGGCGAGCATCGGGTGCAGATCTACGGCGACATGGCCATCAACAGCGGCTACTACACGCTGACGCGGACGCAGGACGGCAAGCTGACGCAAAGCCCGGCGCGGTTTTCATTCGTGTACCAGAAACGCGGCGGCGAGTGGCTGATCGTGTCGCATCACTCGTCGGCGGTGCCGGTGGTAAGGCAATAGGGCCTGTTGCGCACGGCGGCGCTGCGTCGGCCGCGCAGCAGCGAACATCCCGCTCAGAGCTTGCGCGGCAATGTCGAGCGCAGCTGGATGCCATCGTGTGATTCGAGCAGCGCAGCGACCCAGTCGACGAAGACTCGGACTCGGCTCGAGAGCTGGCGATGGCGCGGATAGATGACGTACAGCGGCGCGGGCTCGGGAAACCAGTCGGGCAGCACGAGGTCGAGTACACCGCGCTCCATCGCGTCCTTCAGGATGAACGCCGGCACCTGCGCGATGCCGAGTCCGGCCTCGACCGCGGCGACGTAACTGTTCTCGTCGTCGACCGCGACGTGCCCGGACAACGCGACCTGCACGCGCGTCTTGCCGCGCGAGAACACCCAGTCGGCAGGACGACCGCCACCGTGGAGATGATTGACGCAGCGATGGGCACGGAGATCGTCCGGATGCGCGGGACGACCCTGCTTCGCGAGATACCCGGGCGATGCGCACGTCGCGTAGTAAAGGTATGCGACGCGCCTGGCGACCAGCGTCGACTCGGCGATCTCGCCGCTCCACAGCGCGCAGTCGATGCCTTCCTCGACGAGGTCGGAGCGGCGCTCCTTGCACGACAACGCGAGCTCGACCTCGGGGTAGCGCTCGAAGAACGACGGCAGCGCCGGCACCAGCACCGCGCTCGCCAGCAGCGTCGGCACCTCGACGCGCAGGCGCCCGCGCGGGGCGGTGCGCTGGCCGGTCAGCGCCTCTTCGGTCTCGCGGACCTGGCCGAGGATGGCAACGCACCGCTCGTAGTAAGCCTCGCCGTCAGGCGTGACCGAGACGCTGCGCGTGGTGCGGTTGAGCAGGCGGACGCCGAGCGTCGCCTCGAGCTTCTGCAACAGCGTAGCGGCGGTGGCTTTCGGCAGTCCGCAGGCTTTCCGCAGCGCGCGTGAAGGCGCCCGTCTCGACGACCCTGACGAACACCTCCATGGCCCGAAGCTTGTCCATGCGATCAGATTGCCACAGGGCACGGCCCGCGATTGTTCCGAAAGCTGAACGGTGAGTTCGTCTCGCGACGGCTTATCGGATCGGGGCAGCGCCCCCAAGCTCAGGCTTACCCGATGAGGAGGACGAGATGACGACGCAGACGATCCGCAACCTGAGCGATGTCGAGTTCGAGAGTGACGTGCTTCGCGCGAAGGGCCCGGTGCTGGTGGAGTACTGGGCCGAATGGTGCGGGCCCTGCCGCATGATGGGGCCGCTGCTCGAGGAGTCGGCTCGGACCTACGGCGAGCAGATTCGGGTGGTGAAGGTGAACGTCGATGAGCAGCCGGCGATCGCGAGCCGGTATCACGTGCGCAGCATCCCGACGATGATGATCTTCAGGGACGGTGCGCCGATTGCGACGCAGGTCGGCGCGACCAATCGCTCGCGCCTCGAGGGCTTCATCGAAGGCGGGCTCGCCTGAAGGCGTCAGGGCGGCGGCTCTGCCTGTTGCAGGGCGCGCTTCCGCGCCTCTTCCGCCTGCCGGATGCCGTCTTCGACGCGACGACGCGCATCGCGCGCCTGTTCGAACCCCGCCTGTGCCTTGCGCGCGCGCTCCGCGTCGCTCACGGCCGAGACGCGGTCTGAAGCGGAACGGGCGTTGATGCACTCGGGGGTGCTGAACGAGGCCGGGTTCGCATTGCAGCGCTCGAGGACGCGCGACAGCAGGATGGGGTCTTCGGCCAGCTCGTTGACGCCCGGGACGGGCGATTTCGCGTCGCGCGGACCGCACGCCACCAGGACGGGCACCGTCAGCAGGGTCGCAAGCAGCAAGCGCGGGAGCTGGCGCATGCGCCGACGGTGCGTCAATCGGGCCTTTTTTTCAAGCCGCGTGGCGCGTGTAGAATGACTGCATGGCCATCCAGTCTGCCCACAACCTCAGAACTCCCCAGAGCGAAGCGCCACGACCGTTCGGAGTGCGCGTGAGCCTCAAGGCAAACGACCCGTTCCGCCGCGTGCTCGGTCCCGACTGGCACCGGCTGCACTGGTATCCGACCGCCGAGGCGCGCGACGCGGCCCTGGCCGAGATGAGCCGGCGGCACGAATACTCGCGTTCGAAGGACGCCCCGACGCTGACGTTCACCAAGGTCGAGAACCTGGCGCAGAGCCGCGGCCTCTGACCGCGGTCGGCGGCTAGAAACCGCGACCGAGGAAGAGATAGAACGCGCTGCGGCCGCGCGCGTCGTAGCCCGCGGCGAGGAACGCCGGTCCGAGGAACGTATCGGCGGCGAAGAAGACGCTGAAGTTCTTTCGGGCCGAGCTGAAATCGATGTCGCCCCGCTCCGCCCACACGTTGCCGGCTTCGGCCGACACGCCCGCATACAGCGGCACGTTCAGGAAACCCTCACCGCCACTGCCGACCTTGCGGTAGTAGATCAGGCGTGCAATCGCGTAGTGCGGCGCCGACAGCGTGTCCGGCGGCAACCCGGAGAGATTGAGGAAGCCCCCCAGCGGGAAGTACTGCCGCCGGTCGGCGCGGCGTGCATCGAGCAACGTGCCGCCCGACAGCCACGCAACCAGCGTGTCGCGGCCAAAGCTGCGCGCGGCACGTACGTCCGCGAGCAGCAGGTCGGTGCCCCGGTCGGGCGTGTCGGTGTCGAACTGCCCGCGGTACTCGAGCTGGAACGATTGTCCGTGGCGCGCGAAGGCGACGTCGTCGAAGCGGTCGTACGTGAACCGCCCGAACACCGACTGCGTGTCGAACTGCGAACGTGGCGTCGCGGTGTCGCCGAGCCGCACGCGGGTACTGCCGCGCTCGCGCTCGATGCCCGTGCGCACTTCGGCGACGTTGCCGATCTCGCGACCGAGATCGAAGCCGTAGGTGAAGCTGCGAACGCGCAGCTCGCCCACCTGCCGTTCGTTCTCGATCTGTGGCACGTTGCGGAGGGTGAAATCGACGCGTGGCGACACGAACCAGTCGTGCCGCACGCTGAGCGGCAGATAGGCGGCGGTCGCGATGCGCGGCGTGGCACCGACCTGCAGGTCCCACGTCCACTCGGCGCCGTACCGGTTCAGCTCGGTCAGCACGAGGCGCGTCGCAGCCTCGAAGGTGGAGTTGCCGGCGAAGTCGTCCTGCAGCCGCAGGCCCACGCGGACGTAATTCGGGCCCCAACCGTTCGGGCGCGCCGACAGCTCGAGCCCATAGCGCGAGTCGTCGTCGCGGATCAGGCGGTAGTCGAGGGCTTCGAGGTTGCCCTGACCATAGAAACGGCTGACGCGCTTGCCGAGGAGGTCCGGGTCGAGCGGGTGCCCCGCCATGTCGCCGAACAGCGATTCGAGCGGCTCGATGTAGCGGCCAGAGTCTTCGGTCGCGCGGACGAACTCGACCCTGGGAGGATCCTCGCGCATCCGTTCGCGCCGCGCGCTGTACCTGGCGAACTCGGCCTCGGATACGGCGAGCCGCGCGAGCGATGCGCGTTCGCCCGCCGCCGCCCGCTCGCCGATGTCGATCGAGCGGTCGAAGTGCGTGAAGTCGAACGACGAGGTCGCCTCGAGATCGGGGTCGATGACGACGTCACGGCCACCGAGGGTGGCGCGCTGACGCGTGCTATCGCGCCGGATCAGTATCGCGAGCATCTGGTTCGAGATGCTCGCGACCGAACCGAGCCGCTCGCGCGTGCCGAGCGGGAAGCCGACGTCGACGACGATCAGCACGTCGACGTTCATCTGCCGCGCGACGTCGATCGGCAGGTTTTCGGCAATGCCGCCATCGACGAGCAGCCGCCCCTCGTGTTCGACCGGCGTGAAGACACCCGGCACCGAAAGGCTCGCGCGGATGGCAGTGGCGAGATCGCCGCGCGACAGCACCACGGCTTCGCCCGTCTCGAGGTCGGTCGCGACGGCGCGGAACGGGATCGGCAGCTCGTCGAACGAGGTGATGCGCGCGGACGGCAGCGTGAGCTCGCGCAGGATCAGGCTGAGTTTCTGGCCCTGGATCAGACCGCGCGGCAGCACGAAACGCTTGCCCTTCAGCCCGAGCGGAAGCTGGACCAGAAAATCCTGCTCCTCGCGCTTGCGGCGGAAGCTCAGGTCGTTGCGCGAGGGGCGGTCGCGGAACGCGTCCTGCCAGTCGACGCTGGTCATGAGCTTCTCGATCTCCGCACCGGACATCCCGCTCGCGTACAGGCCGCCGACGACCGCGCCCATGCTGGTGCCGGCGATGGCGTCGACCGGCACGCGCAGCTCGTCGAGCACCTTCAGCACGCCGATGTGAGCGGCGCCACGCGCACCGCCGCCCGAGAGCACGAGGCCGACGCGCGGGCGCGGCCCCACGGAGGAAGCTCCGGCCTGCTGAGCGGCGGCGGCGGCGCTGCCGAGCGTCAGGACAGCGCCTAGAACGAGGAAAACCAGCGCGCGCATGGGTTGCAAGGATAATCGGGCGGCCCCGGGACTGCCCACCGAATGGAGACTTCCGTACAGTACCGGGATGCTGTTTCTCGTCGGTTCGATCGTCATCCAGGCCCTGCTGATCGTCCACTGCATCAAGACGGGCCGGAACACCATCTGGATCTGGGTCATCGCGCTGCTGTCCTACGCGGGCATCATCGCGTATGTCGCAGTCGAGCTGCTGCCGTCACTGCTGAAGAGCCAGACGGCGCAGCGCACGGTCCGCGGCGTCAAGAAGGCGATGGACCCTGAGGCCGACCTGCGCCGCTACGAAAGCCAGGCGAAGCTCACCGGGAACGTGTCGAGCCGGCAGAAATACGCGGAAGAACTGCTGCGGCAGAACCGGCCCGCCGAGGCGGTCGAGGTCTATCGCCAGACGCTGACCGGCCTCTACGAGCACGATCCCGATCTGCTGCTCGGGCTCGCGCGTGCGCAGTTCCAGGCCGGCCAGGCAACCGATGCACGCACGACGCTCGACGTCCTGATCGCCCGCAACCCGGAGTTCCGCTCGCCCGAAGGGCACCTGCTGTACGCACGCGCCCTCGAGACCGAGGGCGACAAGGTGCGTGCGCTCGACGAGTACCGCGTGCTCGCCGGGTACTACCCCGGTGCCGAGGCGGCGGTGCGCTATGCAAAGCTGCTGCAGGCCGAAGGCCGCCGCGACGAGGCGCGCAAGGCACTCGGCGACCTGCTCGATCACGCGCGCCTCGCGCCGCCGCACTACCGTCGCGTTCAGGAAGAATGGCTGAAACAGGCCGAGCGCGATCTCTCCGCCCTGTAAAATCGGATCCACATGAACAAGATCATTTACACGCTGACGGACGAGGCCCCTGCCCTCGCCACCTACTCGCTGCTGCCGATCGTGCAGGCGTTCACGCGCGCCGCGGAGATCGTGGTCGAGACGCGCGACATCTCGCTGGCCGGGCGCATCGTCGCGAACTTTCCCGACGATCTGACGGCGGCGCAGCGGCAGAACGATGACCTCGCCGAGCTTGGCGAGGTGGCCAAGACCCCCGAAGCGAACATCATCAAGCTGCCGAACATCAGCGCCTCCGTGCCGCAGCTGAAGGCCGCCATCCGCGAGCTGCAGGACCAGGGCTACCGCATTCCCGACTATCCCGAAGTGCCGGCCGACGAGGCGCAGAAGAAGCTGAAGGTGCGGTTCGCCAAGGTTTCCGGCAGCGCGGTGAATCCGGTGCTGCGTGAAGGCAACTCCGACCGCCGCGTCGCGAAGGCCGTCAAGCAGTACGCCCGCAAGCATCCCCATTCGATGGGCGCCTGGTCGAAGGACAGCCCCACCCGCGTCGCGTCGATGACGCAGGGGGACTTCTTCGGCAACGAGCAGGCAGCGGTCATTCCCGAGGCCGGCACGCTGCGCATCGAGCACACCGATGCCGCAGGCAAGGTCACGGTGCTGAAGGATGGCATACGGGTGCTCGCGAACGAGGTCATGAGCACGACGTTCATGAGCCGCTCGGCGCTGCGCGCGTACTACGAGCGCGAGATGCAGGCGACGAAAGCCGACGGGCTGTTGCTGTCGCTGCACCTGAAGGCGACCATGATGAAGGTGTCGGACCCGATCGTCTTCGGGCATGCCGTCAGCGTGTATTTCAAGGAAGCCTTCGACAAGCACGCAGGTCTGCTGAAGGAGCTCGGCGCCAACCCGAACAACGGGCTCGGCGATGTGCTCGCGAAGATCGCGACGCTGCCGGCCTCGCAGAAGGCGGACGTCGATCTCGATTTCGCCGCCGCTGCCGCGAAGCGCCCGCCGCTCGCGATGGTCGACTCCGACAAGGGCATTACCAACCTCCACGTGCCGAGCGACGTGATCATCGATGCGTCGATGCCGGCGGCGATCCGCACTTCGGGGCGCATGTGGGGCGCGGACGGCAAGCTGCACGACATGGTTGCGCTGATCCCCGACCGTTGCTATGCCGGCGTGTACCAGGCCGTCATCGACGACTGCCGCGAGCGCGGCGCGTATGACGTGGCGACCATGGGCAACGTCAGCAACGTCGGCCTGATGGCGCAGGCAGCCGAGGAATACGGCTCGCACGACAAGACGTTCGAGATCGGAAACGCGGGCACCGTGCGCGTCATCGACGGCTCGGGCAAGGCGCTCACCGAGCATGCCGTCGAGACCGGCGACATCTGGCGTATGCAGCAGACGAAGGACATCGCGATCCGCGACTGGGTGAAGCTCGCAGTCGGCCGCGCCCGCACCACTGGCAACGCGGCGATCTTCTGGCTCGACGATGGCCGCGCCTATGACCGCCTGCTGATCGCCCGCGTGCGCGAGTTCCTGAAGGAGCACGACACGAACGGGCTCGACATCCGCATCCTTTCGCCAGTCGAGGCGACGAAGGCTTCGCTCGAACGCCTGCGTCGTGGCGAGGACACCATCTCGGTCACGGGCAACGTGCTGCGCGACTACCTCACCGACCTCTTCCCGATCCTCGAGCTCGGCACCAGCGCGAAGATGCTGTCGATCGTGCCGCTGCTGGCCGGTGGTGGCATGTACGAGACCGGCGCGGGCGGCTCGGCGCCCAAGCACGTGCAGCAGTTCGTCGAGGAAGGTCACCTGCGCTGGGATTCGCTTGGCGAATTCCTGGCGCTGCAGGTGTCCATCGAGGATCTCGGCCGCAAGAGCGGCAACCAGCGGGCGCTCGCGCTCGCCGAAGCGCTCGACGTCGCGAATGGCCGCTTCCTCGAGGAAGACAAGTCGCCCTCGCGCAAGACCGGCGAGCTGGACGTGCGGGGCAGCCACTTTTATCTCGCGCTGTACTGGGCGCAGGCGCTCGCGGCGCAGACGGCCGACGCCGATCTCGCCAAGCGCTTCGCTCCGCTCGCGAAGACCTTGACCGCGCAGGAAGCGACGATCGTCCGCGAGCTCAATGGTGCGCAGGGCAAGCCGGTCGACATCGGGGGGTACTACCACCCGTCGGCGACGAAATGTGCGGCCGCGATGCGGCCGAGCGCGACGCTGAACGCCGCGCTGGAGACGCTCTGACCCGCTGACTCGCTGGGTATCCCCATTTCAAGATATTTTGCTTTTATCTCTTTTTAGAGATAAGGTTGGAATATCTAAAATCGGAGATATCCTTTGGACTATGCGGCACGTACTCCCCAGCAACTCGGGCAGATCCTGAAGGCCTCCCGCAAGAAGCAGGGGCTGACCCAGAGCGAAGTCGGCGCCAAGGTGGGCCTTCGCCAGGCGCAGATTTCCGATATCGAGACGCGCGGTGCCGACATCACGGTCGACACGCTTTATCGGGTGGTGTCCGCCCTCGGGCTGGAGCTGGTCCTGCGAGACCGGACCGCGGATGTCCCTGCCACGGAGTGGTGAGCGTGGCGCGCCCCGCATCGAGCCACTCGCTCTCGGTCTGGATGAATGGAGAGCGCGTGGGCCACTGGCGCGCTGCCCCCCGCCAGCCGCACCAGTTCACCTACGCCGATGCGTGGCTCGAATCGCCGGCCGCCCGCCCACTTTCCCTGTCCCTGCCTCTCGGCCCGCCCGGCACGCTGCACAGCGGGGCGGGCGTCGAGCATTTCTTCGACAACCTCCTTCCCGACAATCGCCTGATCCGGGACCGCCTGCGGCACAAGTTCGACGCCGAATCGGGCACGTCCTTCGACCTGCTCGCACGCATCGGCCGGGACTGCATCGGTGCGGTACAGCTCCTGCCCGAAGGAGAGACGCCGCCAGCAGTGCGTCGGATCGACGGCATTCCGCTGGATGACGCAGGCGTCGAGCGTGCACTCGACAATTCGATGACGGGCTCGGCCGCCACCGAACCCGAGGACGACTTCCGGATCTCGCTCGCCGGTGCCCAGGAGAAGACCGCGCTTCTGCGCGTCGACGACCGCTGGCTGCGTCCGCAGTGGCGCGACGCCGACCACGCACATCCTCAAACTGCCGCTCGGCGTCGTGCCGCAAGGCATCGACCTCGGCCAGTCGGTCGAGAACGAATGGCTCTGCGCCGAGATCCTGCGCGCCTACGGCGTTCCCGTTGCCCACTGCTGGATCGAGCGCTTCGGCAGACACAAGGTGCTCGTCGTGGAACGCTTCGACCGGCGCTTCTCCGCCGACCGTACCCGGATCCTGCGGATCCCGCAGGAAGACTTCTGCCAGGCCACGGCCACGTCCCGCGAGAACAAGTACGAATCCGATGGTGGGCCGGGCATCCGGCGCATCATGGAACTGCTGCTCGGCTCGGCCAATGCGGAGGAGGATCGCCTCGACTTCTTCCGTACGCAGGTGCTGTTCTGGATGTTGTGCGCCATCGACGGGCACGCGAAGAACTTCAGCATCTTCGTGGAGGCCGAAGGTCGTTACCGCCTGACCCCGCGCTACGATGTTCTATCGGCGCTGCCGGTGCTCGGTACGAAGGCGGGCCGGTACTCGCCACACAAGGTGAAGATGGCGATGGCAGTCGAGGGCGAGAAGATCCGGCACTATCTGTGGAACGAGATATTCCGGCGGCACTGGCTGCAGACGGCAAGACAGTGCGGAGTGGGTTCCAGGGCCGAGGATCTGATCGAGGAGCTCATCGCCCGAACCCCGGACGTCACCGCGACAGTGGGTGGCCAATTGCCGGCTGACTTTCCTGTGGCCGTATCGGAGCCGGTGCTGGATGGATTGGCGGAATCGGCGCGGAAACTTCGGGTCGGTTGAGGAGCCTTGAAGCGCCGGTCCCGACAGTACTGGCGAGAACACCGCTGTGCGTCAGTCGTTGCCGAACACCGCCAGGGTTTCCACGTGCCCGGTATACGGCATCAGGTCGAAGGCTTCGAGGCGCAGCAGCCGCAGGCGCCCCTGCAGCCGCGCTGCATCCGCGAGAAGACTCTCCAGACCGCAACTGACGTACACGAAGCGTGATGGCGGCTCGGCGCGCAACTGGTCGATCAACGCGGCGTCCAGGCCTCTGCGCGGCGGGTCGGCGATGACGACGTCGGCACCGGAGGCCATGCCAGCCTGCTCCCCGGCAGCACCGGGATGCACCGAGATCCGGGTCCGGGTCGGCGCATCCAGAGCCGCGAGTCCGAGATCCAGACCGTGCAGCGAAGCCGGCGAGAATTCGTTCAGGCGCAGCTCGCCGACATGGGCCGCGAGCGACAGACCGATGGCACCCACGCCCGCATAGAACTCCGCGACGCGCGCGCCGGGCGGCACCAGCGCGCCGATGCGCTCGACTATTTCACCGGCGATGGCGAGATTGCTCTGGCCGAAGGCGCCGGGTGGATAGAACACATCCCCGCCCCCGAAATTCTCGAGCGTGGCCTCGGGCCCGAACCAGTGCTCGAAGTGGGGTCCGAGGATCGTGTTGCCACCGCCGGTCCGCGGGTTGAACCACAGGCTGTGCAGGCGCGTGTCGAGCCGGTCGCGGATGCGGTCGAGACAACCGCCGAGCTCGGCGCCGTGCGCGGCGTTCGCGACCAGCACGACCTGGGCCGTCTGCGAGCGGCGTTCGACGACGATCTGCAGATAGCGCGCGACGCCGAGCCCCGCGGCATCCGACCAGGGCGGCACCTCTGCGTCGGCCAGCGCACCCCGGACGATCGCGGCGGCCTCGTTGATGAGCGGATGGTGCACGACGCAGTGTGGAACCGTGACCACCTGGTGCGTGCCGGCACGAAACAGGCCGAGCTTCGGCGCGCCCTTGCGACCGCGGATGGCGAGCCGTGCCCGATGCCGGAAACCGGCCGGCGAGCCGCTGAACACTTCGACCGGCCCGAGGCCGCTGGCGGCGGCGAGCGCATCGAGCGCGGCGTGCGCCGACCCGGCAATGCCGGGCTCCCCATAGCGGGGACACCCGTCGCACGGCGGGCGGTGACTGCAGGGGTCCATGGTCGGCTTCAGCGCTGCAGGCGCTTCAGCGCCGCGGGGATCTGCTGCGTGATGCAGTGGATGTTGCCACCGCCGAGCAGTATCTCCCGGCCCGGAACACCGACGATGCGACGCTTCGGAAATATGCGCTTCAGCCTGGCGAGCGCCTTCGCATCGGTACGCGGATCGAGCAGCGGCGCGACGACACCGCCGTTGCACAGGTAGAAGTTCGCATACGAACCGGCGAGCCGGTTGCCCGCGCCGCGCGCCTTTGCCGATGAACGCGACAGCACGCCCTCGGCCTCTTCGCGCGTCATTCTCAGCGGGCCGGGCGACGGCAGCTTGTGAACTTTCAGGCGCCGGCCGCGCGCATCGCGCGCCGCCATCAGCCGTTCGAGGGCGTCGACCGAAACGCGGTGCTGCGGATCGCGCACGTCGTCGCTCCACGTCAGGCACACCTCGCCGGGGCGCGCGAAGCAGCAGAGGTTGTCGACGTGGCCGTCGGTCTCGTCGTCGACCACACCGTTGCCGAGCCAGATGAAGGTGGTCACACCGAGGTAACCGCGCAGCAGGGCCTCGATCGCGGCCCGATCGAGCCGCGGGTTGCGGTTTGGGTTGAGCAGGCACTGTTCGGTGACGAGCAACGTGCCTTCGCCATCGGTGTGGATGGCCCCGCCCTCCATCACCAACGGCGCGGCATAGCGGTCGAAGCCTTCGATCTCGCAGACCTTGCGCGCGACGCGCTCGTCCTGGTCCCACGGGAAGTACAGACCGCCGTTCAGGCCGCCCCACGCATTGAACTGCCAGTCAACGCCGCGGCGGCGCCCCGCGGCATTTACGACGACGGTCGGGCCGGTGTCGCGCATCCACGCATCGTCGCTCGACAGCTCGACGACGCGGATGGGCGCCGGCAGCAGCGCGCGAGCGAAGTCGTACTGCGCGGCGTTCGCGCCGACCGTCACCGGCTCGAATTCGGCGATGGCGGTCGCCACGGCGGCGAACGCCCGCTGCGCGGGCTGGGCACCGGCGCGCCAGTTGTCCGGGCGGTGCGGCCAGATCATCCAGGTGCCGGCGTGGCGATCGAATTCGGCCGGCATCCAGTAGCCATCGAGTGACGGCGTGCGGGACAGTGTGCGGGTCATCCCGCCATCGTACCCGCTGCCTCGAGGGCGTTGGCAACGTCGGCCACGAGGTCGTCCGCATCCTCGAGGCCGAGTGACAGCCGGACGGTGCCGGGCGCGATGCCGGCGAGCTGCTCGAGCTCGGCCGGCAGGTCGCGCGGTCCCATCAATGCGGGTGGTATGACCAGCGAGTCGGCCGAGCCCATGCTGGGCGCGATTGCGAACAGTTTCAGCGCATCGGCGAAGCGGTCGCCGGCAGCGGCACCGGCGCGCAGGTCGAACGACACGACGCTGCCGAACGAGCTCATCTGCCGGCGGGCGAGCTCGTGCCGCGGATGCTGCGGCAGGCCGGGATAGTGCACGCGGCTCACCGCGTCCTGCTGCGCGAGGAACTCGGCGACGCGCTGCGCTGAAGCGGCCGCGGCATCGTAGCGCAGGTGATAGGTCTTGAGACCGCGCTGGATCAGCCAGGCGGCATGCGGGTCGAGCGTCGCGCCGAGCAGCACGCTGTCGGGACGGATGCGCTTGATGAGGCTGCTTGCGGCGATGATCGCGCCGCCCATGACGTCGCCATGGCCGGAAGCAAATTTCGTCAGGCTGTGCACGAACACGTCGACGTCGGTGTCACCGTGCTGGTGCGGGCCGGCGAACGTGTTGTCGAGCACCGTCAGCGCGCCGTGGGCGCGGGCGGTGCGCGTGATGTGGCCGATGTCGGCGATGCGGGTGATGGGGTTGGTCGGGCTTTCGAAGATGACCAGCCGCGTCGGTGTCGTCGAGAGGACGCGCGCGATGCCCGCATCGTCCTCGACCGACAGCATCGTGTGCCGCACGCCGAACCGGCTGAGCGTGCGGCGGATCAGCGCGCGCGTGGGGCCGTACGTCTCGGCGAAGCACAGCACGTGATCGCCGCTCTGCGTCAGCGTCAGCAGGGTCTGCGCGACGGCGGCGACGCCCGATGCGACCACCAGCGCGTCGTCGCGGCCCTGCATCCGCGCCAGAGTCTTCTCGAGCAGCCGCGTGGTCGGATTGGACGAGCGCGAGTAGAAGAACCCCGTGCGCTCGCCCCGCAGCGCGCGCTGCGTCTCGTCGACGTCGGGAAACTCGAACTTGACGCTCTGGTAGATCGGCGCGACGAGCGGCGGGTTGTCGGCCGCCACCGGAACCTCCGGCGGATGCACGACCTCGGAGGACTTCTTCATTGCGCGAGGGTAAACCCGTCGGCGTCGAGATGGGCAGGAAACCGGTCGCGGAATTCGCGCAGCCCCGTGTCGTCCAGCGTGGCGGTGAAGGTTGCGTCGGCGGTGCCGGCGTCGGCGAGCAGGTTGCCACGCGGATCGACGACGAGGCTGTCGCCCGCGTAGGCATGCCCTTGCGCGTCGTTGCCCACCCGGTTGACGCCGACGACGTAGCACTGGTTCTCGATCGCCCTCGCCACCAGCAGTGCGCGCCAGGCATTGCGGCGCGGCGACGGCCAGTTCGCGACATAAACCAGCACGTCGTAATCGAAGTCGGGACGACGGCGGCTGAACACCGGGAACCGCAGGTCGTAGCAGACCTGCAGCGCGATGCGGAAGCCGCGCCACTGCACGATGCAGCCGTCGCGACCGGCGCGGTAGCGCTCGTGCTCGCCGGCCATGCGGAACAGGTGCCGCTTGTCGTAGTACGCGGAATCGCCAGCCGGCGTCGCCCACAGCATGCGATTGACGTAGCCTCCCTCGACCGCGCAGACGTGACTGCCGGTGATGGCCGCATCGAGCCTGCGCGCCTGCGCGGCAAGCCACTGGGCGGTCTCGCTGCCCGGCGGCTCGGCGACCTCGGCCGGGGACATCGTGAACCCGGTGGTGAACATCTCGGGCAGCACGATGAGATCGGCCGCGCCGGCGAGCGGGGCGAGTCGCGCCTCGAACGCGGCGCGATTCGCCGCGCGGTCGTGCCACTGCAGCGGCGCCTGCACCATCGCGACGGTGAACGCGCGGTCGCTCATGGGCGCAGGAACGCGCGCAGCCGATGGCCGGCCTCGACCAGCGTCGATTCCTGCTTCGCGAAACACAGGCGCAGCAGCGGCGCACCCGGCGGCTCGCGATAGAACGGCGACAGCGGGATGGTCGCGACGCCGCCCTCTTCGACCAGCCGCAGCGCGGCCTCGGTGTCGTCGAGCCCCGCGAGCGGTGCACAGGCGGAGTAGTCGACGAGCTGGAAATAGGTGCCCTCGCCGCGCAGCGGCACGAGACCGGTGCCGTCGAGGCACTCGAGCAGCACCGCGCGGCGCGCGGCGAAGAACGGCGCCAGGGCCTCGAACACCTGCGGCTTCTCGACGAGGTACGCGGCAATCGCGTGCTGGAGCGGTGTCGAGATCGTGAAGGTGTTGAACTGGTGCACCTTGCGCAGCTCGGTGGTGAGCGCAGGTGGCGCGACCGCGTAACCGATGCGCAGACCCGTCGCATGCAGCGACTTGCCGAACGAGTAGACGACGATCGAGCGTGCCGCGAGCGCCGGATGTGCGAGCACACTCGCATGGGCGACGCCGCTCGCGACGACGTGCTCGTAGACCTCGTCGCTGATGAGGGTCAGGTCGTGCCGTTCCGCGAGCGTCGACAGCGCATCCAGATCGGCCGTGGACCAGACCGCGCACGACGGGTTGCCGGGACTGTTGATGATGATGAGCCGGGTGCGCGGCGTGATGGCGCTGCGGACGCGATCGAAGTCGACGCGGAAGTGCGGCGGCTGCAGCGGCACGTGGATGCAGGCGGCACCGGCGAGGCGTACGGCCGGATCGTACGAGTCGTACGCCGGATCGAACACGATCGCCTCGTCGCCTGGCCCGACCAGCGCCTGGATCGCGGAGAAGATCGCCTCGGTCGCGCCGAGCGTGATGGTGATGGTGCGTTCTGCATCACTGCCGCCGCACCAGCCGGGCCCGTGACGCGATGCGAGCTGGGCCGCGATCGCCCGCTGCAACGACGCCACGCCAGGCATCGGGGCGTACTGGTTGTGACCCGCGCGCATGGCCTCGGCGACGAGGTCGGCGAGCCGGGGGTCGATCGGATAGTCGGGGAAACCCTGGCCGAGGTTGACCGCGCCGAGCTCGCTCGCGCGGCGCGACATCACCGTGAAGATGGTCGTGCCGACGTCGGGCAGCTTGCTGCGCATGCTGGGTCAGCGCCCCGCGGCCGTGAGCGAGGCCGCGAGCGCGGAGCCAACGACGCCAGCCTGCCCCTCGAATTCCGCCGGCAGGATCTTCGCGGGCGACTCGAGCAGCGGTCCGAACGCGGCGAAGTTCTCGCTGACCGCGCCGCCCAGGATGAAGACGTCCGGCCAGAACAGGCCGTGCAGGCGAGCGAGGTAGACGTTGACGCGCTCGGCCCAGGCCGGCCAGTCGAGCCGCTCTTCGGTGCGCACGCGAGCCGAAGCCCAGTGCTCGGCCTCGCCGCCATTCAGCTCCATGTGGCCGAACTCGGTGTTGGGCACCAGGCGCCCGTCGACGAAGATGGCCGAGCCGATGCCGGTCCCGAACGTCAGCACGATGACGGTGCCGTCGGTGTCGCGGCCGGCGCCCCAGCGCACTTCGGCGAGCCCGGCGGCGTCGGCATCGTTCAGGAAGACCACCGGTCGCCCGATGCGCGCGCGCAGCAGCGAGGCGCCGTCGACCCCGATCCACGACTTGTCGATATTGGCTGCGGTGCGCGCGATGCCCCGCTGGACGACGGACGGCATCGCAAGGCCAACCGTACCAGTGGCGCCGAGCCGCCGGTCGAGCTCGGCGAACGCGTCGATCATCGGCGTCACCGCGGACGGACGCGGCGTCGGGACGCTGTGGGTCTCGCCGACGATCGTGCCGGTGCCGGTCTCGACCAGCGCGGCCTTGATGGACGAGCCGCCGACGTCGATGCCCAGATGGATGTCGCTCATGGAACCCTCAGTCTGCCTGCGCCATGCGCATCTCGCGCTTCAGTCTCGCCTCGCGCCGGCGCATGACCACCGCCGCAATGACGACGCCGGTTGCGACGACGAGGACCATGATGCTCGCGAGCGCGTTCACGTCGGGGCTGACCCCGAGACGCACCTTCGAGAAGATCACCATCGGCAGCGTGGTGGAACCCGGTCCCGCGACGAACTGCGAGATGACGAGGTCGTCCCAGGACAACGTGAACGCGAGCAGCCAGCCCGACAGGATGGCCGGGAAAATGAGCGGCAGCGTGATGCGGCGGAAGACCCGCGGCGGCGGCGCGCCGAGGTCCATCGCCGCCTCTTCGAGCGACTCGTCGAAGCTCGCGAGCCGCGACTGCACCACGACGGCTACATAGGACAGCGAGAACGTCACGTGCGCGATGACGATGGTGGTGACGCCGCGCCCCTCGGGCCAGCCGATGGCCTGCTCGAGCGCGACGAACAGCAGCAGCAGCGACAGCCCGGTGATGACCTCGGGCATGACGAGCGGTGCGGTGGTCATCGCCGCCAGCAGCGCGCGCCCCTTGAACCGACCGAAGCGCGCGAGCACGAGGCCCGCCAGCGTGCCCAGCACCGCGGCGCCCGTGGCGGTGACCGCAGCGATCTTGATGGAGAGCCACGCCGCATCGAGGATCGGCCGGTTCTGCAGCAGCGCCACGTACCATTTCACCGTCGGCGAGTTGGCCGAATCCCACACCGTGACGAGCCGCGAGTTGTTGAACGAGAACAGCATCATCGAGAGGATCGGCACGTACAGGAACGCGAACCCGAGCACGAGGATGGCCGGAACCAGCAGACCACGAGGGCGCAGGCTCATCTCTGCCTCGCGAGGGTGCGGTTCTGGAAGTACTGGAACAGCATGATCGGCACGATCAGCAGCAGCAGCATGCAGATGGCCACCGCACTCGCCACCGGCCAGTCGCGGTTCGAGAAGAACTCGTCCGACAGCACGCGCCCGATCATCAGCTGGTCGGTGCGGCCGAGCAGCGACGGGATGACGTATTCGCCCACCGCGGGAATGAAGACGAGCAGCGAGCCGGCGATGATGCCTGGCACGGACAGCGGCAGCGTGACGTTGAAGAACGCGGTGGCGGGCCGCGCGCCGAGGTCGGCGGCCGCCTCGAGCAGCGACTGGTCGTGCTTCTCGAGGTTGGTGTACAGCGGCAGGATCATGAACGGCAGGTACGAGTAGACGATGCCGATGTAGACCGCGAAGTCGGTCTGCATCATGGTGATCGGCTCGTCGATGACGCCGAGCGCCATCAGCACGTTGTTGATCACGCCGTTGTTCTTCAGCAGCCCGATCCAGGCGTAGACCCGCAGCAGGAACGACGTCCAGAACGGCAGGATGATCAGCATCAGCAGCACGTTGCGCGTCGAGGGCGAGCTGCGCGCGATACCAAGCGCCATGGGGTAGCCCAGCGCGAGGCACAGCAGCGTCGACACCGCTGCGACCTTCAGCGAATACAGGTACGTGCTGATGTAGAGCGAATCGGTGAAGAGGAAGCGGAAGTTCGCGGTGTTGAGGCGTATGACCAGGGCGGTGTCGGACGCCCATTCCCACAGCGGAGCGAACGGCGGCATCGCGATGCGCACTTCCGAGAACGCGATCTTCAGCACGATGATGAATGGCACGAGGAAGAACAGCGTCAGCCACAGCATCGGCACGCCGACGACGAGGCGCCGGCCCAGCCAGTGCTCGCGCAGCCACGCGCCCCACCGCGGCGGCCCGAAGCGGTAGAAGATCGCCCACAGACCGCCCCACTGACGCGCGTAACGTTCGCCGAGAGCGAGGGCGCCGTGCTTGCTCATTGCACGCGCGCCGGTCAGCCCGTGCCGACCACGGGGCTCGAACCGTCCCACGACAGGTAGACCTCGTCGTCCCACGTGAAGCGCTCTTCGCCCTTGCGGACGACGTTCACCTGTGTCACGCGCACGTCGCGGCCATTCGCCAGCCGCACGACGTAGATCGACAGGTCGCCCATGTACGCGATCTCCTGGATGACGCCGCGCGCCCAGTTGGCACTCGACGACGGCGCCTCGCGCGTGAGGACCATCTTCTCGGGGCGGATGGCCACCCACAGCTGGGCGTTGGGCGGCGCCGACAGGCCATGATCGATGAACACAGGCACCTCGAAGTCGTTGCACTCGATGCGGACGTGATCGGGCTCGTCCTCGATCATGCGGCCATCGAACAGGTTGACCGACCCGATGAAGTCGGCGACGAACCGGGACGAGGGGAACTCATAGATCTGCCGCGGCGTGCCGATCTGGACGATCTCGCCGCGGTTCATGACGCCGATGCGGGAGGCGAGCGTCATCGCCTCTTCCTGGTCGTGGGTCACGACGACGAAGGTGACGCCGAGCTGCTCCTGGATATTGATCAGCTCGAACTGCGTGTGCTCGCGCAGCTTCCGGTCGAGCGCACCGAGGGGCTCGTCGAGCAGCAGCAGCTTCGGCCGCTTGACCAGCGCGCGGGCGAGCGCGACGCGCTGACGCTGGCCACCGGAGAGCTGGTGCGGCTTGCGCCGCACGAAGGTCTCCATCTTGACGATCTGCAGGATCTCGTCGACGCGCCGCCGGATCT
The DNA here is from genome assembly GCA_963769065.1 of uncultured Pseudomonadota bacterium. Classification (GTDB taxonomy): domain Bacteria; phylum Pseudomonadota; class Gammaproteobacteria; order Steroidobacterales; family Steroidobacteraceae; genus ZC4RG30. Next base: position 26,631 of record CAVYKG010000010.1, read on the forward strand.
CGGCGCGCGGCAGCTTCTCCTGCTCGAGGCCGAAGGCGATGTTGTCCTCGACGCTCATGTGCGGGAACAGCGCGTACGACTGGAACATCATGTTGACGGGCCGCTCATACGGCGGAATGCCCGCCATGTCCTGACCGTCGATGAGGATGCGGCCTGCGGTCGGCGTCTCGAAGCCTGCCAGCATGCGCAGCAGCGTCGTCTTGCCGCAGCCGGAGCCGCCGAGCAGGCAGAAGATCTCGCGCTGGTAGATCTTCAGCGAGACGTTGTTGACGGCGAGGAACTCACCGAACCGCTTGGTGACGCCCTCGATCGAGACGTACGGCGCAGCCTGAGTGTCCTTCCACGGGTCGTCCTGGGCGCTACGCCGTTCCGTCATGACTCAGAGGGACCCGGTCATTTGCCCGTCTTGAAGCGCGTCCACGAACGCGTCAGCAGACGGGTGAACTGGGCCGACTCCGCGAGGTCGGGCTGGAGCTTCGCCATCACGTCGGGCGGCGGGAACACGGCCGGATCGTCGCGGACGTCCTTCGACATCAGCGAGTACGACGCCGCATTGCTGTTCGCGTAGTGCACGAAATCGGAATTCTTGGCTGCGATTTCGGGCCGCAGCAGGAAGTCGATGAACAGATGAGCGTTCAGCGGATGGGGCGCGTCGACCGGGATGGCGAGCATGTCGAAGAACATGATCGCCCCTTCCTTCGGGATGTTGTACTTGATCGTGAGGCCCTTGCCCGCCTCGTTGGCCCGATCCCGTGCCTGGAAGACATCACCGACCCAGCCGAGCGAGAGGCATACCTCGCCATTCGCGAGGTCCTCGATGTACTTCGATGAGTTCACGTAGCGCACGAACGGGCGGATCTTCATCAGCACGTCTTCGGCGGCCTTCAGGTCTTCCGGCGCCTCGCTGTTCGGGTCTTTACCAAGCCAGAACAGCACGGTGCCGACGACTTCCGACGGCGCATCGAGGATCGTGACGCCACAGTCCTTGAACTTCGCGACGACCGCGGGATCGTAGAACATCGCGAAGCTGTCGACCGGCGCGTTCGGCATGCGCTCGAGGATCTTCGCCTCGTTGTAGCCGATGCCGGACGTGCCCCAGAAGTAGTTCACCGAGTGCGCGTTGTCGGGGTCGTGGCGCGCGATGCGCTGCGTGATCGCGTCGTCGAGGTTCGCAAGGTTCGGAAGCTTCGCCTTGTCGATCGTCTGGAAGACGCCGGCCTTGATCTGCCGCTCGAGGAACGACGCGGACGGAACGACGATGTCGTAGCCGGTGCGGCCCGCGAGCAGCTTCGTCTCGACCACCTCGTTCGAGTCGAAGACATCGTAGTTGACCTTGATGCCGTATTCCTTCTCGAACTCCGGCACCACGCTCGCTTCGATGTAGTCGCTCCAGTTGTAGACGTTCAGCACCTTCTCGGCATCGGTCGCGGCCGCGGACTTCGCGGCTTCCGTGGTGGCCGGCGCGGCGGTGGCGGGTGGCGTTTCCTTGCTGCCGCAGGCAGCGAACACGAGCGCGACGGCGGCGGCGACGGACAGGCGAAGCAGCTTCGGATTCATGAAGGCTCCAGCGATACGGTTGGCGAGTTCAACGGCCGGCGAAGTGCCGAACAGGATGCTGATTTTATATACCAGTCGGAGTAGCCGTGAAAGCGCGTGGGGGCGGTCACGCGAGCCCGTGGCGGGCAAGCTCGGCGTGCGTCTGGTCGAGACTCGCCCGCGCCTTGTCGACCAGCTCGTCGATCTGAGATTCGGTGATGACGAGCGGCGGGGCAATGATCATCGTGTCGCCGGTCGCGCGCATGACGAGGCCGTTCCGGATGCAGGCGTCGCGGCACAGCGTGCCGACCTTGCCTCGCGGTTCGAAGGCGACCCGCGGCGAGCGGCTGCGGACGAGTTCGAGCGCGCCGAGCATGCCCACCCCTCTCGCCTCGCCGACCAGCGGATGGTCCGCGAGCTCGCGCCAGCGGCGCTGCAGGTAGGGCGCCGTCGTCTCGCGGACGCGTTCGACGATGCGCTCGCGCTGCAGGATCATGAGATTCTCGAGCGCGACCGCCGCGCAGGCTGGGTGGGCCGAATACGTGAAGCCATGCGCGAACTCCCCGCCCTTCGCGATGAGCGTGTTCGCGACGCGGTCGCCGACCATCACGCCACCGATCGGCAGATAGCCGGAAGACAGGGCTTTGGCGATCGACATCAGATCGGGCCGGAACCCGAACGTTTCACAGCCGAACCATTGGCCGGTACGCCCGAAACCGCAGATGACCTCGTCGGCCGCGAGCAGCACGTCGTACCGGTCGCAGATGCGCTGGACCTCAGGCCAGTAGCTCGCTGGCGGAACGATGACCCCGCCCGCCCCCTGCACCGGCTCGCCGATGAACGCGGCGACCCGGTCGGGGCCGATGGCGAGGATCTTCGCTTCGAGCTCGCGCGCAGCTTCGAGGCCGAACTGCTCGGGGTCGCGGCCCTGCGCCCGACCGAAGGCATAGGGCTGGCCGATGCGCTCGATACCGGCCATCGGCAGCAGGCCCTGTTCGTGCATGAACTTCATGCCGCCGAGCGAGGCGCCGGCCAGGGTGCTGCCGTGATAGGCGTTGTCGCGGGCGATGAGCACCTGCCGCAGCGGCTGGCCTTCCAGCTGCCAGTATCGTCGCGCGAGGCGAACGAGGGTGTCGATCGCCTCGCTGCCGGAGCTGGTGAAGAACACGTGACGGAACTGCGGCGGCGTCACCTCGGCGAGCTTCGCCGCGAGTTCGATCGCAGGCAGCGTGGTGCACTGGAAGAAGCTGTTGTAGTACGGCAGCGCGGTCAGCTGCCGGCGTGCCGCCTCGACCAGCTCGCCCCTGCCATAGCCGAGCGCAACACTCCACAAGCCCGACATGCCATCGAGCAGCTCGTGACCGTCCGCTTCGTACACGTACACACCCTCGCCGCGGACGATGAGGCGCGTTCCGTTCGCGCCGATCTCGCGCGAGTCGCTGAACGGATGCAGCAGGTGTGCCGCATCGAGTGCCTGCCACCCGGCCGTGTCCGACGGTCGCTCCATCACACGTTCAGCAATAGATGCTCGCGTTCCCACGAGCTGATGACCTGCAGGAACACCTCGTACTCGGATTCCTTGACGATAGTGAAGGCCTCGACGAACGGATCGCCCAGCAGCCGCACCAGAGGCTCGCAGTCCTTCAGCAGGCGCAGCGATTCATCCAGCGAGCGCGGCAGTGCAAACGGCAACTCGTGCGCGCTGCCCGAGATGGGTTCGGTCGGCTGGAGGTTCTCGACCATGCCGAGATAGCCGCAGGCGAGCGACGCGGCGATCGCGAGATAGGGGTTCGCATCGGCGCCGCAGACGCGGTTCTCGACGCGACGACCTTCCGGATTCGACACCGGCACCCGCAGCCCGGCCGTCCGGTTGTCGTAGCCCCACTGCACGTTGATGGGCGCAAGCTGCTGGCGCGTGATGCGGCGGTACGAGTTCACGTTCGGCGCGAACAGCGACATCGCCGCGGGCAGGTAGCGCTGCAGGCCGGCGATGTGCGCGAAGAAGAGCTGCGACGGCGAGCCGTCCTCGTTGCTGAAGACGTTCTTCTTCGTCTTCCGGTCGACGATGCTCTGGTGGATGTGCATCGCGCTGCCCGGCTCCTTCGAGTGCGGCTTCGCCATGAACGTCGCGTACATCTTGTGACGCAGGGCCGCTTCACGCGCGGTGCGCTTGAACAGGAACGCCTGGTCGGCGAGGTCGAGCGGATCGCCGTGCAGCAGGTTGATCTCCATCTGCGCCGGGCCGTCCTCGTGGATCAGCGTATCGATCTCGATGTCCTGCGCCTCGCAGAAAGCGTAGACGTCGTCGAACAGCGGATCGAACTCGTTGACTGCCGCGATGCTGTAGCTCTGCCTGCCGGGCTCGGCGCGGCCGCTGCGGCCGATCGGCGGCTTCAGCGGATAGTCGGCATCGATGTTCGGTTCGATGAGATAGAACTCGAGCTCCGGCGCGATGACCGGCTCCCAGCCACGCTGCGCGTACAGCTCGAGCACGTGACGGAGCACGTGACGCGGTGCCATCGCGACGCGTCGGCCATCGGAATAGAAGCAGTCGTGGATCACCTGTGCGGTGGGCTCGGCGGCCCACGGCACCACGCGCGCCGTCCGCCGGTCGGCCTTCAGCACGATGTCGATCTCGGCGGGGCTCATCGCCCGCGAGGTATCGGCGGGGTAATCGCCGGTCACCGTCTGCAGGAAAATGCTCTCCGGCAGGCGCATGCCGCCGTCTTCGGCGAATTTCTCCGCCGGCATGATCTTGCCGCGGGCAACGCCTGCCATGTCGGGGATGATCGCCTCGACTTCGGAGATGCCGTGGTCGCGGAAGAACTGATGGATGTCGCTGGTCATGAATCACCCGGAACGTGAACGAGCGGCGCGGGTTGTCGCGCGATCGCGCGCGGCCCGGCCGAACAGTGAGAAAAGTGCGCGGGAGAAGGCGTTGTCCATCGCCTTCCACTCCGGATGCCACTGCACCGCTACGGTCAGGGCAGAAGCGTGCGGCAGGCTGAAGGCTTCGACCAGGCCATCGGCGGCCACCGCTTCGATGCGGGCGCGGGGCGCGAGATCGCGAATGCCCTGGTGATGGAGCGAGTTAACCGTCAATCGCGACGACAGTTGCAGCGAGCGCAGTACGCCGCCGTCGATCAGCGTGACGTCGTGGGCAGGACCGTACTGGACCTCGAGCGGTGCGCTCGTGTCCTCGTGGTGGATATGGAGGCCCGGCTGTTCGTCGACGTGCTGCCACAACGTGCCGCCAAACGCGACGTTCATCTCCTGGAAGCCGCGACAGATGCCCAGCACCGGCACCCCGGCCTCGACCGCGCGTGGCAGCAGCCGCAGCGTCGTCGCATCGCGCGCCGGGTCATGCAGCGTGTCCGGTCGGCTCGCCTCGCCGCGGTAGTGATGCGGCTCGACATTGGAAGCCGAGCCGGTCAACAGCAGCCCGTCGACGGCGCCGAGCAGATCGCTGCTGTCGAGCGCATCGCCCAGGGCCGGGATGAGCAGCGGCAGCACATCGGCCGCCTGCAGGACGGCACGGATGTATTTCTCGCCCACGAGGTGAAACGGGTGGAGGCCGACCATGCGCCGGTCCGCAGGGATGCCGATGACGGGTTTTGCGCCCATGTGGATTCGCGATTCTTTGCGCCCGGATGGCGCTCGACCGACGACGGCCGGACCACGCTGGAAGGCGCACGCGCCGCCCGGGTCGAATGTGGGACATTAGACCACAGGGTTGCGAGGTTCGGGTCGAAATAGACCGTAAGTCCTCGGAATAACGAACAAAATTGCGAGGTGTGACGCGCCTCCCGTATTCTCCTCGCCAACCATGACAGCACGACCGAGCGACCGCCCCTGGTACTGGGACCACGACCCGGAACCGGCTGCCCGCGCCGCGTTCGAGGGTCCGGCGCGCTGCGATGTCGCGATCGTCGGCGGCGGCCTCGCCGGCCTGTCGGCGGCGCTCGAGCTGGCCGAGCGCGGCTATGACGTGCGGCTGCTCGAGGCCGACCGGCTCGGCTGGGGCGCGTCCGGCCGCAGTGGCGCGCAGGCGATCTTCGGTGTCGCGGCAAGCCAGCAGAAGATCGCGCGGCTCGTGGGCGATGCCGACGCGCGGCTCATCTGGGCACTGACGCTCGAAGGTCTCTCGTTGCTGCGCGAGCGCATAGCGAAGCATGGGATCGATTGCGACTGGCGCAGCGGGCACATCCACGCAGCCGTGCGGGAACGCCAGGTGGGCGAGCTTGCGCTGTGGCAGCGGGAGCTCGAACACGATGGCTATGGCAGCGTCAGCTTCCTCGACCGTCAGGCGATGCGCGCACAGGTGGCGAGCGAGCGCTATCGAGCCGGCCTGCTCGACACGAACAGCGGACACCTGCAGCCGCTGCGTTATCTGCGTGGCCTTGCGACCGCCGCCGAACGTGCCGGTGCACGGCTGCACGAATCGAGCCGCGTGCTCGACTGGCGCAACGGCGCGCGTGTGACGCTGCGCACGACGCGCGGTGAACTCGAAGCCGCACATCTGCTGCTCGCGGGCAATGCATCGCTGGGCCGGGTGGCACCGGAGCTCGAGCGCCGGATCATGCCGGTCGCGACCTACATCGTCGCGACCGAGCCGCTGGGTGCCGCGCGTGCGCAAGCGCTGCTGCCGGACGACGTCGCGGTCGCGGACGTCAACTGGGTGCTCGATTATTTCCGGCGGACAAGCGACCACCGGCTGCTGTTCGGCGGGCGCGTCAGCTATTCGGGCCGAGACCCTTTCGATACGGCGGTCGCGACGCGTCGCCGTCTGCTGCAGGTATTTCCGCAGCTCACCGACGCACGCCTGACGCATGCATGGGGGGGCATGGTCGACATCACGATGAACCGGGCGCCCGACTTCAACAGGCTTGCGCAGAACGTGTGGTACCTGCAGGGCTTCTCGGGACATGGCATCGCGCTGACCGGCATCGCCGGAAGGGTCGCAGCCGAAGCGATCGCCGGCTCGAGCGAGCGGTTCGACGTGTTCGCGCGCATTCCGCATCGCGACTTCCCGGGTGGGATCCACCTGCGCCGTCCGGCCCTCGTGCTGGCGATGCTGTACTACAGGCTGCGTGACCTGCTGTAAGACTAGAATGGCGCACCTCCATCGGTTTGCGCTCGTGGTGTCGGTCACGCCCGATCCGCTGCAGCTGCTCAGTGAAGTCCGGCGCGTGCTGGTGCCGGGCGGTTCGGCGCTGGTCATCAACCACTTCGCCGGCGTGCACGGGCTCGGCTGGCTCGAGCGGATGTTCTCGCCGTTCGCGAAATTCGTGGGGTTCGAGTCGAATCTTGTGCTCGACCATCTGCTCGCGAACGCCGATCTGGAAGTGGTCGAGGTACGCCCGCTGCGGCCCATCGGCTTCTTCACGATGGTTCATCTGCGCAAGCGAATATGATCCTCTCGAAGAGTCAAGTTCGTATCCACTCGCCACGGAGGCCCGTCATGAAGCGCAGCCTGTTCGCATTGGCCGTCACGGCTGCCCACCTGGCTGCCGCCACTGCTGCGCCCCCGACCATGCAGGCAATCGTGCAGCAGGGGCCCGAGTCGCTCGTGTTGCGCACCGTCGATACGCCGCGGCCGGCCGCAGGCGAGGTACTGATCCGCATCTACGCCGCCGGCGTCAATCCAGCCGACTGGAAGCGCCTGCCTACCGAAACGACGCGTCCCGACGGCACGGTGCGCGCGGCCATTCCGGGCTTCGATGCAGCCGGCGTCATCGACAGCGTCGGAACGGGCGTCACGTCGCTGAAACCCGGAGACGCCGTCTATGCCCGCGCCGATGGCGCCTACGCGCAGTACGTCGCGATAGCGGCAAGCGATGCGGTGCTGAAGCCGGGGCGATTCACGTTCGAGCAGGCGGCCGCCACGCCCATCGCGGGCGCCGCGTCGTACGGTTCGGTCGAGGACGCGGGCGTACGGCCCGGCCAGCGCATCGCCATCATCGGCGCGGCGGGCGGCGCGGGCTCTGGCGCGGTGGTGTTGGCCAAGGCGCGTGGCGCGACCGTCATCGCGTCCGGGCACTCGTCACAGCAAGCGTTCGTGCAGGGGCTCGGTGCCGATGAATTCATCGCCTACGACAAGGACGATGTGGCGGCGCGCATCCGCGGCGTCGACGCGGTGATCAACACGGCCGACGGGCAGGCGGACAAGGCACTCGGGTACGTACGCAGCGGTGGCAGGCTCGTCTCGATCGCCGGCACGATGCCGACCGATGCGGCGTGCGCGATGGCGAAAGTCACCTGCGTGCAGCTGCGTGGCAATGGCTCGGGCCTCACCTATCCCGACTCGCTGCGCGTGCTGACGAAACTCGCGGACGACGGCAGCTATCGCGTCGCGGTCTCGAAACGCTTCCCGCTCGCGCAGGCGGCCGAGGCTCAGCGGCAGTTGCGCACGGGTGATGCGCAGGGGAAGACGGTACTCATCATCGATCAGCGCGCGAACCAGCGCTGAGGCCGCTCTCGCGTCGCGGTGCGCCGGCGCGACCGCGCTTCAGGCGCGCGACAGCAGAGTGCCGTAGCCCGGTGCCGAGCCGCTGAGACCGACGAGCCGCGCACCCGCCCACAGCCCGTGCGGCATGCTCGAGATGACCGGCACGCCGGTCCGCGCTTCGAGCGTCGCGATGATCTCGAGCGTGCGCAACCCGCCGCAGCTGACCAGCAGCGTGTCGGCTGCGCGCGCCGACTCGAACACGCGCGTGCAGAACCGGACCAGCTCGTCCCGGGTCACCTTGTCGACGTCGGTCATCGCTTCCAGACCCATACCGGTGACGACCATCGGTTCGATGCCATGCTCGTGCAGGAACGACCGCAGCCTGCCATTGACCTCGTCGTTGTATGCGGTCGCGACGGCGATGCGGCGCGCGTTGACGGCCTTCAGGCCGTCGATGACGCCGTTGCTCATGGTGGTGGCGCGCAGCCCCGTCGCCTGCTCCACCGTGTCGCGCAGCTGACGATTGAACGCTTCGCCCTTGTAGAAGGTCAGCGACGTGCCGGTGAGCTCGATCGCCTGCGCGCCTGCCGCCTTGAGCTCTTTCGCGGCCGCCGGCACGCGCACCAGGGCGGCGTCGAAATCGGCCGGGGTCATGCGCTCTATACCGAGGCCGGTGACGACGAACTTAAGGCGCTCGCCATACATCGCGATGCCCTCTTCCGGCGCGGGGCGGCTGGCCGGCGGGAAGATCAGTCCGAGCACCGGGACAGGCGCGGCGGCTCCGGCTGCGCCTGACCCGAACGCGGCCGATGCGGCGAGCGCGGCGGCACCGGCGAGAACCTGGCGACGGTCGTGACCCATTGGAGAAGGTTACGCCCTTTCACCGCATCCGGCTCAGCGCGTGTCGCGCCGCGACACCGCCAGCAGGTGCTGCCGCTGCCGCACACGCTGCGCGTCCATCAGCATGCGACCCGCCCAGCGATAGACGTTGTGCTCCTTGACCGTCCGCCGCATCAGGCGCATGCGCTCGACCCGCTCTTCGCGCGCCATCTCGATTGCGGCCCGGATCGCCTCGGCCGTTTCCGCGATGTCATACGGATTGACCGGAAGCGCTTCGATCAGCTCGCGCGATGCGCCTGCGAACGTGCTGAGCACGAGCACGCCGTCCTCGTCGTCGCGCGCGGCCACGAACTCCTTCGCGACGAGATTCATGCCGTCGTGAAGACTGTTCACCAGGCAGAAATCGGCGGCCCGATACAGTTCGAACACCTGCAGCGGACCCTGTGCGCTGTCGATCAGCACGATCGGCTGCCATTCCGCGGTGCCGAAGCGCGTGTTGATGCGCGCGCATTCGGCGAGCGTCTCTTCCTGGATTGCACGATAGGCCGGCAGACGCGATCGCGTCGGCGCCGCGACCTGCAACAGCGTCACGCGGGCACGCCACTGCGGGTAGTTCTCGAGCAGGTGCTCGAGCGCGTGGAAGCGCTCGACGATGCCCTTGGTGAAGTCCCACCGCTCGACGCCGAGACCGAGGCGCACTTCCGGGCCGATCGCGAAGCGCTCGCGCACGTCGCGCCGGCATTGCGCCACATCCGGCAGCTGCGCGATCCACCGCGGAGGCCACTCGATCGAGATGGGGTACGCGGCGACCCGGCACACGTGCCCCTGAGTCGTGATGGTCATGTGCTCGTGGTCGATCTGGCACTCGACGAACCGGTCGACCGTCGCAAGGAAGTTCTGGCAGTGATAGCGCGTGTGGAAACCGAGGATGTCGCAGCTCAGCAGCCCCCGCAGCAGCTCCTCGCGCCAGGGGCACACGCCGAACGTCTCGGAATTGGGCCACGGGATGTGCCAGAAGAGGATGACGGTCGCCTCTGGCAGCCGCTCGCGCACCATCGCCGGCAGCAGCGCGAAGTGGAAATCCTGGATGAAGACGATCGGCCGGTCGCCGCGCGCCTCGCGCTGCACGACCTGCGCGAAGCGCGCATTGACCGCCTGGTATTGCCGCCAGTCCTCCGGCCGGAACGCCGGCCGCACATAGGCGAGGTGACACAGCGGCCACAACCCTTCGTTCGCGAAGCCGTAGTAGTAGCCGTTTTCTTCCTCCTCGGTGAGCCAGACCCGGCGCAGCAGATAGGTCGGGTCTTCAGGCGGGACCTGCACGCGATCGTTGCGGTCGACCATCTCGCGATCGGCGTTGCCGCTGCCGTGCGCGATCCACGTCCCGGAACAGGCGCGGATCACCGGTTCGAGCGCGGTGACCATGCCGCTCGCCGGAAACTGCACGCGGATGGTGCCATCGGCGTCGCGCACGTGAGCATAGGGTTCGCGGTTCGACACGACCAGCAGCTGCGTGCCTGCAAGCCGTTCCCTTGCGACATGCGACAGCGCCTCGGGCGTCCAGTTCTCGCGATAGTCGATCTCGAGCCGCTGGTTCTGCTCGATGTCCTGCAGCACCTTGCGCACCTGCGACAGCACCGGCACCGATGCCGCGGGCTGTTTCGACGGCGAATCGAGGAAGCGCAGGCTCGTGATGTCCTTGACCAGCGTTTCACCCCAGCTTCGCAGGATCAGCCACGCGACGAACACCGCAAGGCCGACCAGCACGACGCCGCCGACGGCGCCGAGCGCCATCATGTAATCGCGGATGCGCCCCCGGCGATAGTCGAGCAGGCTCATGTCGTGGGCGAGCACGGCCTGGTAGGCGAGGCCACCCGGCGACATGCGGTCGACGCGCGTGACATACACGCTGCCCGAACTCGTACGCACGATGCCGCTCGCCGTCACCGCGGTGGCGGCGTTGCAGCCGATCTCGGGCGGCAGATTGTCGGTGGCGTACAGCGCCTTGCCGTCGGTGCCACAGAGCTGCACGGCGAGCAGGCGATGATCGACGCGCGCACGAGTGAGGTTGCGCCGCAGCTCGCTCGAGCGAGGCGTATCGGCGAGCAGATCGAGATTGCCGCCGAGCGACTCCATCACGTAGCCGGCGCGGACATCGAGGTCGCTGCGGAACCAGTCCGCGTACAGCCGCTCGACGTAGGGCATCGCGAGCAGCGCGGTGGCCGCGACGAACACCGCCGCCGGAAGGGCCAGTCGGAGTATCAACGTGCGAAGCAAGTCTCGGCCTCCGCGGTCTCGTGGTTTAGCATGGGGACATGTTCGAGCGACTCTTCGCGGGCTTTCCCGATTTCAAGCTTCTGCAAGAGCAGTTCCTTGCGCGCAGGGTCGCGCTGTTTCTCGACGTCGATGGCACCTTGCTGGATATCGCAAAGCGACCGGATGCCGTGCGTGTCACGGCTCCGCTGCGCGAGCTGCTCGAGGCGCTGCTGCACGACAACGGCGGCGCCGTCGCGCTGGTGAGCGGTCGCAACCTAGCGAACCTCGACCAGTTGTTCGAGCCTCTGACCTTTCCTGCCGCAGGATTGCACGGGCTCGAGCGACGAACGGCTCAAGGGATCATACACAGACGAGACACGTCGACCGCGCTAGGTGCTGTGCGTGTTTTCCTGTCGGACAATGCCTGCGCGGGTCTGCTCGTCGAGGACAAGGGCGGCGCAATCGTGCTGCACTATCGCGAACGCCCTGAGCTCGAATCGCGAGCGCGTGAGCTTGCCGCGGAGGCCGCGACCATTGCAGGTGGGGGCTGGACCGCGGTGGCCGGCAAGATGTCGATGGAGCTGCGGCTTGCCGACGTCGGCAAGAACCACGCGCTCGAGGAGTTCATGCGCGAAGCCCCGTTCGCCGGCCGCGTGCCCGCGTTTCTTGGCGACGATCACACCGACGAGGATGGGTTCGCCTACGTCAATTCGCAGGCTGGATGGTCGGTGCACATCGGCGCCGGTCCGACTTGTGCGCGGCGTTCGCTGCCGAATCCGCTCGCCGTCTGGCGCATGTTGCGCGCGCTGCACCCACGCCATGCGGAAGAGTCGATGCATGCATGAGGGCAGTCCGCTGCGGCGGCCTGTTGAACCAGGATGAGTGCTGGCCGCACGCACGGACTAGAAACGCCGCCGAGCCCACACGGACGTGGTCTTCTGCGTCCCGCGCGCCCGGATGAACAGGCGTGCGGTTTGCTGTGTCTCCGGCTCTAGAGGACTGCGGGCGCCCTAGATCGAAAACCCTTCCCTCGTAATCGGCAGAGTCCGGATGCGCTTCCCCGTCGCCGCGTAGATCGCATTGCAGATCGCCGGCGCCGCCGGCGGGAACGCCGGCTCGCCGACGCCGGTCGGCGGGTAGTTGCTGTCGAGGAAGTGCACGTCGAGCTCCGGCGGCAGCACCGACGATGCGACCGATCGGGTACTTGTCGAAGTTCGACTGCTCGATGCGACCGTTCTCGAACGTCACCGCGAGACCCAGCGTGCTGATCGCGTCGACGATGCAGCCCTGGCACTGGTTCTCGGCACCCGACAGATTCACGATCGGGCCGATGTCACCGACCACGGTCATCTTGTGCACCGTGACCTTGTTGCTCTTGTCGACGCTGACGTCGGCCACCTCGGCGAAGTGCCCCTGGTGGCTGAAGTGGAACGCCAGGCCCATGCCGCGACCCGGCCGGCATCTTGCGACCCCAGCCCGAGCGCTCCATCGCCAGCCTTGATGACGTTGCGCGGCGCGATCGGGGTGCAGGCCGCTTGGCGGCGCGGCGAGGAGCGCCTTCCGGCGCGGGCTGCTTCTGACCGATCACCTCGAGCAGGAACTCGCCGTGATCGCGCTTCGCCGCGGTCGACAGCTCGTGCATGAAGGACTGCACCACCCAGCCGGCAGTGTTCGAGCCCGGCGCGCGCCACGGTCCGCTCGGAATCATCAGCGGCAGCATCGACTGCGACACGCGGTAGTTCGGCGAGTACTGCGCCGGGAACTCCGTGGCGATTCCAGCCGCCGCCGGCGACCGCCGCCTTGTCGTCAGCGGTGAAGGTGATCATGTGCGAGTTCCACGCGGCCAGCTTGCCGCTCGCATCGACGCTCGCCTTGAACGCATGGAAGCCGCCCGGCCGGTAGAAGTCGAACGCCATGTCGTCCTCGCGCGTGTACATCAGCTTCACGGGAATGCCGCCGGCCTGCTTCGAGATGTACGCCGCCTCGCCGACGCTGTCGTTCGTGAGCCGACGGCCGAAGCCGCCGCCGACGCGCATCTGGTGCAGTGTCGACTTTTCGGGAGCGATGCCGCAGACCTGCGCGGCGAGCGTACGGCCGCCTTCCGGAGTCTGCGTCGGCGCCCAGATCTCGAGCGATCGCCGGCCGCATCCTTCTTGTACCAGGCGGTGCAGTTCTGCGGCTCGAGCGGCGGTGCGAGACGAAGTTGAACGTGTAGAACGACTCGACGGTCTTGCCGCCCTTCATGGCAGTCTCGACGTCACCGACGGTGCGGCCGACGGGCAGCGCGCCGACCGGCTGCTTCGACAGATCCTTCGCCTTCGCGCTGATCTGCTTCCAGCTGTCTTTCGACGCCGCCGACTCGTCCCAGACGACCTTCAGCTTCTTCTTCGCCGAGAACGCGGCCCAGGTGTTGTTCGCGATGATCGCGACGCCGGGCATCACCTCGGTCGGCTTGCCCGTGCCGGTGACGATGAACGCATCGACCACGCCCGGCAGCTTCTTGATCTCGTCGAGGTTCGCCGAAGCCACCTTGCCGCCGACGGCCGGGCACTTCTGGAACGCGGCGACCTTCATGTTCGGCACTTGGACGTCGACGCCGTACAGCGGATGGCCCTGCACGATGTGGATGTTGTCGACCTGCGTGTGGCGACGCCCTAGCAGCTTGTATTCGCCCTTGCCTTTCAGCTTCAGCTGCTTCGGGTCGGGCAGCGGCATCGACGCAGCCTTGTCGGCCACCTGGCCATAGCCGAAGCTGCGATTGCTCGCGGCGTGGGTGATGACGCCTTCCGACGCGGTGCACTCCGAGGCCGGAACGTTCCATTCCTGCGCGGCAGCGGCGATCAGCATGGAGCGGGCGCCGGCGCCTGCCTGGCGCAGCACGTCCCAGTTCATCGGGATCGACAGCGAGCCACCAGCGAACTGCGTGCCGTACACGGCCGCATTGATCGGGGCCTGCTCGACGGTCACGTCGGACCACTTCGCATCGAGCTCTTCGGCGAGGATCAGGCCGAACGCGGTCTTGATGCCCTGCCCGATCTCGGGATTCTTCGAGTACAGCGTGACCTTGCCATCGGGCGCGATGCGCACGTATGCGCTCGGCGCGAACGGCGGGGCCGGCGGACCGGCGGGACGACCACCGCCACCACCGGCGGCCTGCGCATTCGCCTTGTCGATGAGGCCGAACGCGAGGATGAGGCCGCCGCCGATGCCGGCGACCGACCTTGAGGAAATTGCGACGCGAGACCGGCCCTTCAGGGTCGAGACGAACGCCTCGGTGGCGTTGCGCTCGAAGGTCTCGATGAGGTCGCGAGCATAGGTGTCACTGGCGATCACGGCGTTCATCAGACGTTCCTCTGCGACGTGCCGGTCTGGTTGGCCGCGGTGTGGATGGCCTGCTTGATGCGGGCGTAGCAGCCGCAACGACACAGGTTGCCGGTCATGAAGGCCTGGATCTGCTGGTCGGTCGGCTTCGGCGTCGACTGCAGCAGCGCCGTGGCGCTCATCATCTGGCCGGCCTGGCAGTACCCGCACTGGGCGACGTCGTGCTCGATCCACGCCTTCTGGATGGCCGTGAGCTCGGAGTTCTGCGCGAGGCCTTCGATGGTCGTGATCTTCTGACCGCTGACCGCCGCAGCCGGCATCTGGCACGAGCGGACGGCCGCGCCGTTGAGATGCACGGTGCAAGCGCCGCACTGGCCGATGCCGCAGCCGAACTTCGTGCCGACCAGCTTCAGGTCGTCACGCAGCACCCACAGCAGCGGCGTGTCGTCTGCCACGCCGTCGATCTCGTGATCCTTGCCGTTAACGTTGAGTCGCAACATGACGCAGGTACCCCCAAGTGACGAGACCTCGCGAGAGCCAACCCGCAAGTCCTTGTAAGAGAAAGAAATCTCGATCTACGACCGCTGTTCGGCCATGGTTCGCGCAGCCGGACACTAGTCAAAAAACATGTTTCGCGCCAGTGGGTTGCAGCGTCATTCCCTGCTGGGAACAGCGGCGACCCATGGACCGGCGCGCCGGCTCAAAGTTCTACGCGTGGCGGATCTCGAAGCAGCGGTGGATGCGAGGATTGCCGCGGTAGTCGAACGGGATCGTCGCCGCGGAGACCTCGCGCACCGCGAAGCGGCTCGAGATCGCATCGTCGAGCACGAATTTCTGCGCGTTGTTGGAGAACACCAGCAGCCCGTCCGGCGCCAGCAGACGCATCGAGCCCTCCACCAGCGCGCCATGGTCGCGTTGCACGTCGAGCGTGCCGGTCATGCGCGCCGAATTCGAGAACGTCGGCGGATCGAGGAAGATCAGGTCGTACTGCGCGCCACCCGCGTGGGCCTCCTCCAGCCAGCGCAGGCAGTCGGCCTGCACCCGCAGGTGGGCATCGCCGCCGAAGCCGTTGAGTTCGAGGTTGTCGCGCGCCCACTCGAGGTAGGTGTTCGACAGATCGACGCTGACGGTACGGCGCGCACCGCCGGCGGCGGCATGCACCGTCACGCTGCCGGTGTAGCAGAACAGGTTCAGGAACCGCTTGTCCGCCGCGGCCGCCCGGATGCGGGCGCGCGTGTCGCGATGATCGAGGAAGAGCCCGGTGTCGAGGTATTCCTCGAAGTTCACGATGAACTTGAGGCCCGCCTCCTCGACGACGTGCCGTTCGCCGCGCCGGTCCGCCCGCGTGTACTGCTGCGCGCCCTTCTGGCGCTTGCGCACGCGCAGGTGGATGCGCTGCAGCGGCACGCCGGTGACCTCGGGCAACACCGACAGCGCCTCCTCGCGCCGCCGTTGCGCGGCGGCGTCGTCGACCGTGGGCGGCGCCGCGTATTCCTGCACGAACAGCCACGCGGTGCCGGCCTCGGCTGCGGCGCCTTCGTAACGATCGATCGCCAGCGCGTACTCGGGCATGTCGGCGTCGTAGAGCCGCCAGCAGGTGACGCCCTGCCGCCGCGCGGTCCTGCCGAGGTGCGCGAGATTCTTCTGCAGGCGGTTCGCGAACATGCGCGCGCCCGGGCTGGCAGCGAGCTCGACCGCCGCGTCGAGCACGATGCCGGACGCCACCTTGCGCCGCGTGCGACGCTCCCCGGCCGGGAAGCGCAGCAGACGGCATTCGATCGCGCCGTTGTAGACGGTATGGACGCGGTGCGCCTCGATGCCGATGCGTTGTCCGAGCGCCGGCTCGCCGGTCAGCACCGCCGCCTCGAAACCGGTGAATCGCTCGCGCAGCGCAACCCCGATGGCTTCGTGCGCGGCTGCTGCGTCGCCGCCCTGTCCGATGCGCTCGCCATACGGTGGATTCACGCACAGCAGGCCTGCAGCGTCCTCGCGTGACGGGCGCACCTCGGCGATGTCGGCCACGTCGAACGTCACGTCGCGTCCCACTCCCGCACGCCGCGCGTTCGCGCGGGCCGTGGCAATGGCGGCGCTGCTGCGATCGGTGCCGCGGATGATCACCGGCACCTGCGCGATGACGCGGGCGAGCGCGGCTTCGCGCACGGATGCCCAGAGCGCCGCGTCATGCCTGCGCCAGCCGAAGAAACCGAACCAGTCGCGCGACAGGCCGGGCGCGATGTTCGCGGCGATCAGCGCGGCCTCGATCGCGATCGTGCCCGAGCCGCACATCGGATCGATGAACTCACCGCCCGCGGCCGCAATGCGCGGCCATTGCGCGCGCAGCAGCAGTCCCGCGGCGAGATTCTCGCGCAGTGGCGCCTCGCCGCCAGCGATGCGGTAGCCGCGCCGGCTCAGCGATTCGCCGGCCAGGTCGATGAGCACCGCGCCCTGGCCGCGCGACGCATGCACGACCACCCGCAGCGTGGGCCGCTCGGTATCGACGTCGGGCCGCGTGCCGGTCGTCTCGCGCAGCTGGTCGCACACCGCGTCCTTGATCTTGAGCGCGGCGAAATGGGTGTGAGTAATGGCCGCGTTCGCGCCGGTGAATTCGCATGCGAGCGTGCCGTGCGGGTCGAGATGCTCGCGCCAGTCGACCGCATGAACGAGCTGGTACAGGCCATCGGCATCACTGAACGGCCCGGCATGCACCTCGTGCAGCACGCGACTCGCGAGTCGCGATTCGAGACAGGCGCGGTAGCCGATCTCGAGCGGGCCGGTGAAAGCGACGCCCGCGCCCCGCTCGCGAACGTCCTGCGCGCCGAGCGCGGTCAGTTCGAGGGCGAGCAGGTCGGCAAACCCACCGGGTACGGTGGCAACGAAACGCAGCGTCACGTCAGGTCGATCCACGTGGTCTTCAGCTCGGTGAACTTGTCGAAGGCATGCAGGGACTTGTCGCGCCCGATGCCGGACTGGCGGAAACCGCCGAACGGAACGGTGATGTCGTCGGCGTCGTAGCAATTCACGTAGACCATGCCACTGCGGATCGCGCGCGCCATGCGATGCGCACGCGACAGATCGCGCGTCCACACGGCCGCAGCGAGGCCGTAGGTCGAATCGTTCGCAAGACGAACCGCTTCAACCTCGTCGCGGAACGTCATCACGGCGAGCACGGGGCCGAAGATTTCCTCGCGTGCGAGGCGCATGTCGGGGCGCACGCTGTCGAACATCGTCGGCTCGACATAGAAGCCGCCCGACTCGACCCGTCGGCGCGAACCGCCGAGCGCAAGATGCGCCCCCTCCTGCGTGCCGCCGGCGATGTAGCCGAGCACGCGCTGCATCTGGGGCTCGTCGACCACGGCCCCGAGACGCGTCGCGGCATCGAGCGGATCGCCCGGCGCGAGCTCACGCGCAACCGCTGCGATCTGCTCGACCAGTGCATCCTTCAGCGACTCGTGCACGATGAGCCGCGAGCCGGCCGAGCACATCTCGCCCTGGTTGAAGAAGATGGCGAACGCGGACGCCCGGGCGACGCGCGCGAGATCGGGGCAGTCCTCCATCACGACGTTGGGCGATTTCCCGCCACATTCGAGCGACACGCGCTTGAGGTTGGACCGGGCGGCACACTCGAGGATGCGCTTGCCGGTGGCCGTGGAGCCGGTGAAGCCGAGCCCGTCGACGTCCGGGTGCAGCGCGAGCGCCTCGCCTGCAGCGGGACCGAAACCGGGCAGCACATTCAGCACGCCTTCGGGCAGGCCGGCTTCCAGGGCGAGCTCACCGAGCCGCAGCGCGCTCAGCGGCGATTTCTCGGAGGGCTTCAACACCACCGAATTGCCCGACGCGAGCATCGGACCGAGCTTCCAGGCCGCCATGATGAGCGGGAAATTCCACGGCACGATAGCCGCGCAGACCCCGAGCGGCTCGCGCGTGATCGTCGCGAGCACGTCGGGCCCGGCCGGCGCGACTTCGTCGTAGACCTTGTCCACCGCTTCGGCGAACCATTGCAGGCAGTTCACGGTCGACGGCAGGTCGACAGCGAGCGAGTCGCCGATCGGCTTGCCCATGTCGAGCGTCTCGGTCAGCGCGAGCTCCTCGCCGGCGCGACCGACCAGCGCAGCGAACGCGAGCAGGCGCCGCTTCCGCTCGCGCGGCGCCATGCGCGACCAGTGCCCGGCCTCGAACGCGCGGCGCGCTGCGGCAACGGCCAGATCGACGTCCGCCCCGTCGCAGGCGGCCACGCGCGCAAGCAGCCGCCCGTCCACCGGGCTGCGACACTCGAAAGTGGCTCCTCGCGCGGCGTCGATGAAGCGCCCGTCGATCAGCGCCTGATGACGGGGTGTAAAGATGCGCGCACGCTCGTGCCAGGACATTTGAGTGTTTTCGGTCGGCATTCGTTTACCGGGGATGCTGATAACAATGTTAACGGTCGCCGCTGCCGTCCACATTTCTTATGATGCGCACCCGCCTTCGGGCCCCGTACGGGGACCCATCCATCCGAGGAGCCTTTATGACCGCCTCTCCGCAGGTCCGCACCCCCGACCTCTCCGCCGATGTCACTGATTCGGCTGGCAAAGGTCCGGTCGCGGCGCGCGCGCTGACCCGTGAGGAGCTCGAGGCGCACTGGATGCCGTTCACCGCGAACCGCAACTACAAGGCGAAGCCCCGGTTGCTCTCGCATGCCAAGGGCATGCACTACTGGACTCCGGAAGGCCGCAAGATCCTCGATGGCGTGGCCGGCTTGTGGTGCGTCAATGCCGGGCACGGCCGCACCGAGATCAGCCAGGCCGTCGCGCGCTCCATCGACCAGATGGATTTCGCGCCGCCGTTCCAGATGGGCCACCCACAAGCGTTCGAGCTGGCCAACAAGGTCGTGAAGCTCGCGCCGAAGGGCATGGACCACGTGTTCTTCGTCAACTCCGGCTCCGAGGCGGTCGACACGGCGCTGAAGATGGCGCTGCAGTACCACCGCCTGAAGGGGGAAGGTTCGCGCACGCGACTCATCAGCCGCGAGCGCGGCTATCACGGCGTGAACTTCGGCGGCACATCGGTCGGCGGCATGGTGCCGAACCGCAAGGTGTTCTCCTCGGTGATGATCCCGGGCGTCGACCACCTGCCGCACACGCACGATCTCGCACGCAACGCATTCTCGAAGGGTGAGCCGGCCAGCGGCGTCGAGCTCGCGAACGAGCTCGAGCGTCTGGTCGGGCTGCACGATGCCTCGAACATCGCCGCCGTCATCGTGGAGCCCATCGCTGGCAGCACGGGCGTGCTGATTCCGCCGAAGGGTTATCTGAAGCGGCTGCGAGAGCTGTGCACGAAGCACGGCATCCTGCTGATCTTCGACGAGGTCATCACCGGCTTCGGGCGCACCGGCTCGGCGTTCGCGGCGATCGAGTTCGACGTGACCCCCGACATCATCACGATGGCGAAGGGCCTGACCAACGGCACGGTTCCGATGGGGGCCGTGCTCGTGAAGAAGGAGATCTACGACGCGTTCATGACCGGCCCTGAAGCGGCGGTCGAGTTCTTCCACGGCTACACCTACTCCTCGCATCCGACTGCCTGCGCGGCCGGCATCGCGACGCTCGACATCTACGAGCGCGAGGGACTGTTCGAGCGCGTGAAGGACATCGCGCCGTACTGGGAACAGGCGGTCCACAGCCTGAAGGACGTGCCCGGTGTCATCGACGTGCGCAACTACGGCCTCGTCGCGGCGGTCGAATACGAGCCGTTCGCGGGCAAGCCGGGCGCGCGCGGCTTCGACACTTTCGTGCGCGCGTTCGATGCCAATATCCTGGTGCGCGCGGCTGGAGACATCACGGCGCTGTCGCCGCCGCTGATCATCGAGAAATCGCACATCGACGAGCTGGTGGGCACGCTCGGCAAGGTGATCCGCGAGACGAAACTGCCCTGACGATCGCTCGAAGACGGCGCTCCAAAAGACAAAGGCCCGGCGCTCAAACGAACGCCGGGCCTTGTTTCGTTGCGGAGAAGCCGCTTCGAATCAGCCGATCAGTTCGACGCCCAGGGCAGCGTGGTCGAGATCGAGGCGAACACCTTGCTGTCGGTCGAGAAGATGTCGGTCGGGCCGCTGACCAGGTCGCTGCCGTCGATGTACTTCAGCGCAACCGAGAAGTTGCCGAACGACTTCGTCACGCCGGCCGACCAGTCGAAGTAGCCGTCGCCGTAGAACTCGTCCCAGTAGTCGCCGCCGCTGTAACCGGCGTGCGCCACGAGGGCGAAGCCCGACTCGCCGATCGGGAACGTGCCGTTGCCTTCGAGGTACCAGGCCGTCTCACCGACGTTGCCGAAATCGGGCGAGAACCACAGCTTGGCCGCGAACGGGCCCTTGCTCAGGCCACCGTAGAACTCCCAGTAGTTGAAATCGCTCTCGCTGACGTAGCTGTAGTAGATGGCGCCGACGTCGTAGCCGAAGCTCTCGGTCGCATCGCCACCGGCGAAGCCGGCGAACGCGTCGATCTCGACGTTCGGGTCGCCAGGTCCGAAATCGACGTTGCTGCCCCACAGGCCGGCGTAGAAGCCGCTGTCGTGGGCGTAGTTCACGCCGAGCTGGAACGCCGGATCTTTCGCCGTCTGGCTGATGCCACGGAAGTCATAGTCGGAGACCACGGTCGGCGTAACCGTGACCGCGGCACTGGCAGCGCCAGCCGTGGCCAGCAGGGCGCCGGCCAGAAGAACACGCGACTTGATCATGCAAAGCTCCTAAACAATTGTTGCAAAAGTCCCTACGGCAGGACGTTGCAAGCAGTATACCAGCGCACCCTTAGTGTCCAAGTCCGCGCCTGCCCGACACAACCCTCGCAGTTTCATCCGGTAGCGCGGGTTCGACATTCCTACTGCAAATGATTGAAATTGCTTTGCTTGAAGCACTGAAAGATGGCCCGTGCGGGTGCCCGCTGCTGCTTCGGAAATATTTCTCGAGGCGCGGAATGAGCGCCCCGGCAGCGGGGAGCTTGCTGTTGCGGTTTGGCAACACGGTCCGGCGCGGTCGAGGGTCGGAGTCGTCACGGCACACCGTAAACCATTGATGCGCTTGAAGTTTCGCCGCATCAGCACCGGCACGCCGCAAATCAGCCCCTGCACCGGCCCGGTGCGGCTTCAGCGGGGCGATGCACCCGTCTGGGGCACCATCGGCCATTCCGGGATCGCTTCCCAGGCGCCGGCAGCGCGGGCCAGCGCGGCGCGGGCGCGCCAGTAGTCGCGCAGCAGCCCGACCCGCTCTTCGGCGAGGCCGATCGCACCGGCCGCGGCGCGCCGGCCGTCGAGGCTCTCCTGGCCCGTAACCTCCTGAAGCCGGCGGTAGGCCGGCAGCAGATCGAGGTCGTACCGCGTCAGCAGCTGCCGAGTCGCCACCAGCTCGGCGCCGTGTGTACGGATCTCCGCGCGGGCGCCCAGCACGGCCGACTCGAGCCGGCGCGCGGCGGCCCGCGACTTCGGCGCTGGTCGACAGGATCTGCGCCTGCCGCTGATCGAACAGCGGCAGCTCGACCATGAGATTGGGACCGGTGAAGTGCGGACCGTTGCTGGAGCCCTCGCGGAAGACGCCGACCTCGGCGGCACCGAGCCAGCGCCAGCGACCCTGCACCCCGGCCGCGTCGAGCCGGGATTCGACCGCCTTGCGCGCCACCTGCAGGTCGAGCCGATGCTCGATCGCGGAGCGCTCGAGGGCAACCGCATCGGGATCGGTCACCGGCAGACCCGGCAGGTCGTCGCTCACGTGCCAGGTCTCGCTGCGCCCGGCAAGCCCCATCGCCTGCGCAAGGCGGGCGCGGGTGGTCTCGACGTCGAGCGACGCGCGCACCGCACTGCCCTCGACCTGCGTGACCGCGACGCGCTCCTGCAGCAGCGCAAGCTCGGCGTCGGCGCCGGTACCGGCCTGCTGGCGAAGCAGCTCCAGCGTGCCACGCGAGTGCATCGCCGCCTCTTCGCGCAGCGCATGGACGCGCCGAGCGGCGACGTGCGCGAGCCAGGCCTCGTTGACCTCGGCGGCGAGTGCGATCAGCCGGTCGGCGGCCTCGAGACGCGCGCGCTCGAGCTCGATCGAGGCGATGCGCCGTCGTGACGGCAGGTTGATCAGCCCGAGCACGTTCTGCAGCACGCCCACCGTGACATTGCGCTCTGGATAGAACGCCGACAGGTTGCCACCGGGGCGCCGCGTGCCGACGAAGCCGACCGGATTCGGCGGCGTCACGGCGGCGACGAGCTCGCTGCGGGAGAGTTCGAGCGACTCGAACGCGAGCTGCACCTCGGGGTTCGCCAGGAAGCAGAGGGCCACGCTGACCTGGGCCGTGATGTCGCCGGCGATCAGCTCGCGAATGCGCTTCTCGGCAGCGGCGTCCGCGGCCGGATCGCGCCGCCACGGCGCCGGCGCGCGCTCCTGGCGGGCCGCCATTGTCATCGCGGCGTCGGCGTTGTCACGCGAGGAGATCGTGGTGCAGCCTGCGAGACTTGCGCCGAGGCCGAGTGCCAGCGTGGTCATCCGGAGCAACGGGGGATTCGGCAAGCTTCGGCCCTGGGTGCGTCCTTACGAGGGCCGCAACGCTAGCACAGCGACCGCCTGCCTCGAAGGGCGACGCCGACGCACGGACTCCCGCCCTTCCGACAGCCGCAGCGAGCGTCCCGCCTTAGTCTCTCGACGTGCCCGACATCATCGTGGTCATGAACGCTGGCTCCGGCCACGACGACAAGGAAGCGAGCCGAACCGCCATTCGGGAGACGCTCGAGGCGTCCGGCCGTTCGTTCACGTTGATCACTCCCGCGCCCGAGCAGATCGCGACCGAGATCGCCGCCGAGGTGGCGAAGTGCGATGGCCCCGGCGTGCTGGTCGCCGCGGGCGGTGATGGCACGCTCAATGCCGTCGCAGGCGCCGCACTCGAGCACGGCTGGACGCTCGGCATCGTTCCGCTCGGCACTTTCAACTTCTACGCACGCGATCTCGGATTGCCGCTCGATGCAGCCGCCGCGACGCGTGTGTTGCTCGAAGGCGTGGCGCGCGACATCACGCCCGGCCGCATCAACGGCCGGCTGTTCCTCAATAACGCAAGCTTCGGTCTCTACCGCCAGCTGCTCGAGGATCGCGAGGAGATGAAGAATCGCCTCGGCCGCTATCGCCTGGTGGCCGCGTTCGCCGCGATGATGACGCTGTGGCGGCACCGTCGCAGCTACGGAGTCGATCTGCACATCGATGGCAAGCCGGAGCGATGGCGCTCGTCGATGGTGTTCTTCGGCCTGAACAGCCTGCAGCTCGAAAAGCTCAACCTGGATATCGCCGCCTGCATGGCCGAGGACAAGCTCGCCCTCGTCGCGCCGCGCCCGCTCGCGCGCAGCAGCCTTTTGTGGCTTGCGGTGAAAGCGGCGTTCGGTCAGCTGAAGGAGCAGGAGGAGCTGCTGTGCCGCTGCGCGACCCGCGTGCGGCTCGACTGGCGCGGCCATCGCCGTGCCCGCGTCGCCGTGGATGGCGAGAGTTTCGAGTGCAGCATGCCGCTGGAAGTGGAGGTGCTGCCACGTGCGTTGCGGGTGCTGGTCTCGCGCGAGCCGGAGAAGCGCGAATGACCGATGCGGGCGCCGAGCTCGTCGTCGTCGGCGACACGCACTTTGGTACGGTCGATCCCCAGGTGCTCGACGCGCTGATGCGCGACCTCCGCGAGGCGCCACCGACGCTCGTCATCATCGCCGGCGACCTGACGCAGCGCGCACGACGCAGCGAGTTCCGCGCCGCGCGCGCATTCATCGCCTCGCTGCCCTCGCCTGCCATCGCGATTCCCGGCAACCATGATCTGCCGCTGTTCGACCTGCCGCGCCGCATGCTGCGGCCCTATGCGCGGTTCCGCCACTACATCTCGGCCGAGCTCGAGCCGGTGGCCATCGTCGACAGCGTCGGCGTGGTCGGCGTCAATGCGACTCGCCGGCTGCGACACAAGCACGGCGTGATCGACCGGACTCACGTCGAGAGGGCCGCGCGGCGCGTCCGCAGGATGGACCGTCCGTTCCGCGTCGTCGCTGCACATCAGCCGCTCGCCGCCCTGCATGCCGATGACGAACACAATGTCGCGCGGGGCGGACCGCGTGCGATCGAGCAATGGCTCGACGCAGGCGCCGACCTGTTCGTCGGCGGCCATGTGCACCGGGGCTATTGTCTGGCCGTGGGTCGCGAGCGGCGCGGCATCCTCGTGCAGGCGGGCACCGCGGTGTCGACGCGTCGTCGGCACGGCCTGCCGAACAGCTACTACCGCATCGAGCTGCGCGCCTCGGCCGACGGCACGCGGCGCATGCGCATCCTCAGACGCGACCACGATCCGGGAACGGGCCGGTTCATCACCGGCGGTCACGACCAGGCGCAGGCCGACGGGCCCGGACAGTGGCGCATGACCGGCGCGGACGTTCAGGGGCAACCGTTGACGTAGACTAGCGGGCTTTGCCGCTGGAGCAACAGGTGAGCAAGCCACGCATCCTCCTGACCCGCCGCTGGACGACCGCAGTCGAGACGTACCTCGCGCAGCGCTTCGACGTGACGCGCAACGAATCCGATACGCCGATGAACGCGGCCGCACTGACCGCGGCACTGCGTGACTACGACGCCATCTGCCCGACGGTCACCGATTCGCTGAGCGCCGCGGTGATCGAGGCAACGCCGCGCCGTACCCGCGTGCTCGGCAATTTCGGCGTCGGCTTCAACCACATCGACATCGAGGCCGCGCGTCGGGCGGGCCTCGTCGTTACGAACACGCCCGACGTGCTGACCGACGCGACTGCCGATATCGCCATCACGCTGATGCTGATGGCCGCGCGGCGCGCCGGCGAAGGTGAGCGCGAGATCCGCGCCGGTCGCTGGATCGGCTGGCGCCCGACGCATCTGCTCGGCGTCGACCTCTCCGGCAAGACGCTCGGCCTCATCGGCTACGGCCGCATCGCGCAGGCGACGGCGCGACGTGCGCACCACGGTTTCGGCATGAAGGTGCTGTACAACAGCCGGCGCCGCGCGAGCGAAGCCGTCGAGGCCGACTGCAAGGCGACCTACGTCGCCGAGGTCGACGAGCTGCTTCGACACAGCGACGTCGTATCGCTGCACTGCCCGGGTGGTGCGGAAACGTTCCATCTGCTCGATGCGCGCCGGCTCGGGTTGATGCGTGACGGCGCGATCCTGGTGAACACCGCGCGCGGGCCGGTGGTCGACGAGGCGGCGCTCGTCACGGCCCTGCGGGCCGGACGGCTGCGCGCGGGTCTCGACGTGTACGAGCAGGAACCGAAGCTCTCGCCAGGACTTGCCGAACTCGACAACGTGGTGCTGCTGCCGCATCTCGGCAGCGCCACCGAAGAGACGCGCACCGCGATGGGCATGCGCGTCGCCGCCAACCTCGAGCGCTTCTTCGCCGGCGAGGCGCCGCTGGATCGCGTGGTGTGAGCAGCACAGCGGGCGCCTGGGTCGACGGGTTCCTCGCGCGCGAGGCGCTGCCCGATTCGTATCGCGACGTCATCCGCGAGCAGATCGCGCCACTCGGCGACGACCTTGCCGCGACGGCACGCGAGCGGGTCGGTGCAAGGCCTCGGTCCGCTCGTGGTCGGCCTGTGCGGCGCCCAGGGCAGCGGCAAGTCGACGCTGACCGCGGCGCTCGCGGCGCAGCTCGGCTCGGCCGGTGTGCGCGTCGCGGGGCTCTCGCTCGACGACCTCTATCTGACCCGCGCCGAGCGCCGCGTACTCGCAACCACCGTGCACCCGCTGCTCTCTACGCGCGGCGTGCCCGGAACGCATGACGTCTCGCTCGGCTGCGCGACGTTCAAGCAGCTCGCCGCGGCCGGCTCGATCGCGCTGCCGAGCTTCGACAAGGGCGTCGACGATCGACGGCCGCGTGATGCATGGCCTCGCGTCGATGGGCCCGCGCAGGTGATTCTCTTCGAGGGCTGGTGCGTCGGCGCGCTGCCGCAGACGGCCGCGGCACTCGCGTCGCCCATCAATGCCCTCGAACGCGACGAGGATGCAACCGGAGCGTGGCGCCGCTACGTCAACGATGCGCTGACCGGTCGCTATCGCGAACTTTTCGACGCGATCCACACGCTGGTGCTGCTCGCGGCGCCGTCGTTCGAAGTGGTGTTCCAGTGGCGCCAGGAACAGGAACGCAAGCTCTCGTGGCGGCTCGAGGCGAGCGGCGGCGACCGTTCGGGCGTCATGGATGCAGCGCAGCTCGCGCGCTTCATCGCGCATTACGAACGGCTGACGCGCCACATCCTTGCGGAGATGCCGGCGCGCGCCGACGTGCTGTTCGATCTCGACGAGCATCGCCGCATGACGCGGCGACGCTAGCACCGCTTCAGGTCAGCGGGCGTTCTTCGCCTTGAAGCGGTCGATCGATTCGACGATGACGCGACGCGCTTCGGCCGCGTCGCCCCAGCCCAGCACCTTGACCCACTTCGAGCCTTCCAGATCCTTGTAGTGCTCGAAGAAGTGCTGCACCTGCTTGATCGTGATCTCGGGCAGGTCGGTGTAGTTGTGCACCTTCTCGTAACGGCGCGTCAGCTTCGGCACCGGCACTGCGATGATCTTCTCGTCACCGCCGGCCTCGTCCTGCATCTTCAGCACGCCGACCGGACGAACCGCCATCACCGCACCGGGCACGATGCCGCGCTGGTTGCACACCAGCACGTCGCAAGGGTCGCCATCGTCGGAGAGCGTGTGCGGGATGAAGCCGTAATTGCCCGGGTAGCGCATCGCGGTGTAGAGGAAACGGTCGACGATCAGCGCGCCGGAAGCCTTGTCCATCTCGTACTTGATCGGTTCACCACCCACCGGGACTTCGACGACGACGTTCACTTCGTCGGGGGGATTGGCACCGGTCGGGATGGCCTCGAGACGCATGGACTCTCCGGGGAGCAAAATTCGGGGGGCGAGACTATACCTTACGGATGACCGCCTCTTGACCTGCGGCCTTCGAATACCCACTTTCGACTGCTACGACGGAGGTTCCCCATGGCAACAGGCTGGGCGGGCGAAGGTGCGGTGCAGGAGCAGATCGATGCGACCGTGAAGGACGCGATCCTGCACGCGAAGAACCGGCTGCCGCAGGGCGAGAGCCTCGCCTCGTGCGAGGCCTGCGGCGCGGCCATTCCGGAGGCTCGCCGCATCGCGCTGCCGGGCGTGCGGGTGTGTGTTCCGTGCCAGGAAAGCCGCGATCGCGATCACGCGACGCACAGCGGCTATAACCGGCGCGGCAGCAAGGACAGCCAGCTCCGCTGAGGTGGCCGCAATGTGACGGGGCTCACGATGATAAGGCCGTTCACGGGTTGCCCTCGTGTCGTGACTTGGCCACAGTCCGCGTTATGGAACAGTCACCCCTGCGAGTCCTCGTCGTCGAAGACGACGAGCACGCAGCCTTTGCGCTCGAGATGCTGCTGAAGCACGAAGGTCTCGCGGCCCAGGTCGCGCGTGACGGCGAGACGGCCATCCAGCTGGCCGAATCGTGGCGGCCGCAGGTGGTGCTGCTCGATATCGGCCTGCCCCGCATGAGCGGCTATGACGTCGCGAAGGCAATCCGCGCGACGCCGTGGGGCCCGGGAATGATGCTCATCGCCGTCACCGGCTGGGGCGCGGAGTCGGACAAGGCCCGCTCTCGATCAGTGGGTTTCGATGAACACTGGACGAAGCCGCTCGATCCGTGGCGGCTCGTTGCCATGTTGTCGCGCTACCGCGAAGCGCCGTCGTTCTGCCCGCCGGGCGCAGGGAGCGGACACGCGTAAGGCGACCGGCGCTCCACTCCCCCTCGGGGGAGTGCAGGGAGTGACGCGCCGGTCTGCTGCGCTTCGCGTCAGAAGCGCAGTTTCAGGTTGACGAAGTAACGACGCCCGAGCACGTCGTAGTACCCCGCCGAAGTCGAGCCCGATCCGTTGAACACGGTCGTACCGCCGCCATCACCAGCGGCGATGTTGACGATCTGACCCGCACCGACGCGGTTCGGATCCTTGTTCAGCAGGTTGTCGACACCGCCGCTGACTGCGAGGTTGCTGGTGATGTCCCAGTCGCCGGTCAGCCCGAAGATGTCGTACGACTTCGCGCCCTGCACCACCGTTGCGGCGTCGGTGACGTACTGAACTGCTGCGGATAGAGGGCAGATGGCGCCGGTTGAGGCCTACCCCGACGCTGCCGGTCGAGTAACGCACCGTCGTCACCGTGCGCCAGTCGAACAGGCCGCCACGTGCCAGCGTGCCGGCGTTCTCGAACTTGGGGCCGCCGTTGAACTCCTGCGCCTTGTACGAGAACGTGGAGTGGCACTCACACGCGGGGCCGGCCTGACCGTATTCGGTCAAATCGCGAACGGTTCACACTCGGGCTGAGGATCGCGCTCTGATGCACGACGCCTGTTGCGACGCGGGTCACCAAAAGTTCATGGTGCGATCAGTAGAGTGGCGGCACCGGAATCGCGAACCTGGACGCGTGGACACCATCTATCAACGACTGAGCGACCAGCAGCTGACCGTCCACTGCGAACAGTGCAACGAGGGCGCGAAGCACAAGGTCATGACCATCCTGGCCGACAAGAAGGTCTCGTGCCCGTCGTGCGCGGCGACGATCGACGTCGACACCGGGATGCTCGAGCGGAAGATCGAGGCGGCGCAGGCGCGGCGCAATGCCCAGCGGGGCTCGGTCACCCCACTGCCAGGCTGAGCCGCTCCAGAGGACGCGGTCGACAACGATCGCCCCCGGGATTCGCCAGCGAGCTTCGGCGGCTGTCGAAATTCTTTACAGCGACCGGACACGCGCACCGCTGACGTTGTTCAGGAACAACAGGTTGCAGGCGCGGCATGAATGTTGCTCAGGCAAATGCTCGATAGCCAACATTTTCCGGAGTAGCGAATGAAGCGATTGGCCCTGAGCGCGCTGGTGATTGCCGCATGCATGGAACCGCGGCGAATGCAGTGGCATTGGTTGCGGGTGAGACTGCAATCTTCAACTTCGACCTGAGCGCCCATACCCCCCTGACCTACATTCAGCGGGCCAACGTGTTCTCGAATTTCAGCGATCCCTACAACTTCTCATACGATGGGCGCTGCTACACGGGCCTCAACGCGACGGGCACGTCGGAGGAATGCACTGGGACCTACGGGAACTTCTTTACCAGCGAGTACCTGGACGGTCTTTTTTCCTACTCGATCACGGTGCTCAACGGAGGCGTTTCCGTGGATTCGAATGTCACGGGCTATCGTGACGACCAGGTCCAGGGGACTGTCGCGGGAACCCTCTACGTTCCGACTCCGACGGCTGAGCCGACGAGCGTGCCGGAGCCGATGACCCTGGGGCTCATGGGCCTCGGCCTCGCCGGCGTTGCGCTGGCGCGCCGTCGCCGCGCCTGAATGCGGGCAGTCGGACGAGCGAGGAGTCCGAGCTGCACGCGAGACCTGCGATCTGAGCCGCATTATCGGTCCACAGCCCGTTCCAGCGGTTCGGATACGCCCGACCAGTTGTCGGGCCCGACACCACGCGCGGCCCAGTATCGAGTCAGCCCGATTCCGTCACACAATTCGCCGAAGCGCGGGTCGAGGCGAAGCGCTTCGCAGGCCGGCGTGTACAGCAGCATCGTGCGTCGCCAGCGCTGATCGTTGACCGGCATCTGTCCATGGCCGGTCCACAGTGAACCGATGAGCGGGCCGCGTCGCAGGAAGAATCCGTCGGTCACCGTGAAGGCCGCGTCCAGCTCGCCCAGCGCCGACAGGACCATGACCGCGTTGATCGCATAACCAGGACTGCGCTGGGCGGCCATAAGGTTGGCCGAACGGGCCTTGGCGATGTCGGCTGGAGCACGCGTTCCCAGAGCTAGCAGCGAAGCCCGCCACACCTCCACGGCACCGGGCCCGATCATCGGAGGGCGTACGGCGCCCTCGTCGAACATGGCCAGCGCAGCACTGGCCCGGCGCGAGAAGGCGAACAGCATGAGGCGCGCGTTCCACACGGCGGGGTGTTGCGGCCAGAGCTGCAGTGCACTGTCGATCGCGAGGTCAGCCGCCGCCGCATCGCCATCGATCCAGAACTTGAGCGCCCTGCGAAAATGGTGAATCGGCGAGAGCGGGTCGAGCGCAATCGCTCGTTCGTTCCAGAGCCGCGAGTCGGTGGTGCGTCCGACCGATTGCAGCAGCGTGACCAGATGGCTGATCGCGTGGGTGTTGTCCGGCGCCGCCTCGAGCACGGCGACCAGACCGTCTTCGGCCGCCAGCCAATCGCCGAAATAGGGGCGAAGCGTTGCCAGAGCGGCCAGCGCATGCCCGTTGCGCGGTTCGAGCTCGAGCGCACGCCTCGCAGCGTTTTCGCATGCCTCGACCGACAGCGTGGCCGCCTCGGCGGCGGAATTCTCCGCGGCATTACGATGGGCCAGCGCGAGCAACCCCCACGCTTCGGCGCTGTGCGGCTCCAGCGCGACCGCTTCGGTGAGTTCGCTCACCCCTTCGGCGCCGGGCCAGGGGAGCTCGTTGCGCAGCGCCTTGCGACCGCGCTGGAGCAGCTCAGCGAATCTGTCCGGGTCGGACGTTGCCAGCCGGTAGCCGATCTTCGGGATTGTCTCGATCACCAAATCCGAGTCCGTCGCCCGCGCGATGCGACGAAGCGCCTGGACGGCACGCTGGATTGCATCGTCGCTCACCACTGCGCCGTTCCAGCAGAGCCGGAGTAGATCGTCCCGGGACAGAACGGCGCCGCCGGCGTCGATCAATGCCAGCAGTACCGCCATGACCCGAGGTTCGGCAGCAACGCTGCCGCCAGCCCCTTCGACTCGGCAAACGGACGGTCGAACGAGCAATGTGCCGTAGCGGAAGTCCGCCCGGCCAGCCAATGCCTGTGTCCCCTTCTTCACTGCCGCTTTGCCGCCGCGCTGCCCCCGCGAAATCATCGGGAAAAGATCGGTTCGCCAATCTTGAAGCCAACTCAGCTTGCCGGATCATCGAGACCAACGGCCCGTGAAACGCCGCTGTTCCGTTGCAGACGCGAATGTAGCAACTTCCGACGCCTGCGAGCAGGCGACTCCAGGAGGGACATGCCGATGCAGATCCATATCTTGAGACGGGTAGCGAGGACCGTGGTGGCTTGCGTCCTGACCGCGTGCGGCGGAGGCGGCGACGACTCCGGAACGGCAGGCATGGGCGCGAGCGGGCAGCCAGGTTCAGCGTCGACGGCCGGGTCGGGCCGGCCCGGCCTGCTTGCAGTGACCGTGACCACGCAGGACGGGGAGCCCCTGGCCGAGGCCGAGGTCGCGGCGCTCGGCACTTCCCAGGTCTGGGCCCAGAAAGCGGATTCCAGTGGGAAAGCGACTCTTTCCCTGCCCGCGTCGTCGACAGTCCGGGTCTCTGTCTCGCACCCACTGGGGCACGCAACGACCGAGACGCTCAGCGTGCCAGGCGGTTCGACCATCGACGTGAGCATCGCCGTCCCGCCGGCCATCGCGTTTGCATCGGTCCTGTTGCCCGTCAACCTTCAACCGTCGGCAATCAGCGCGGACCGGAAATCCGCCGACTTCGGCTTCTCGATCTTCTCCAGGGCATTCACGCAGTCGAGCTACAAGACACCGGGCCCGCTGGCGCTCGATACACCGCTCGTGAGACTGGGTGACTGCGTCGTGTGGCTCGACTCCGTGCGTACCAAACCCGATTGCAGCCAGTGGAGCGACGGGACCGTGAACGTCACCTCGTTCGAATTCAGCGCCGCAGGCCGAAGGGTCTATCCGGAATCGCCTGCACCACTCGCGACGGTGCTGCTGCTGGACCAGAGCAACCGCGCGATGGACTACGACCCGTGGAGTCTGCGCCGGCTCGCCGCGCAGTGGTTCATACACCGGGCTCGCAACGGTCCCATCACGGATCTGGTCGCCGTGGCGGGGTTCGCCGGTCCGGATGCGGGCGGAATGTCCGCGCCGACACTGCCGCTGACGCCGTTGTGGTTGCCAGCCGGAGGGTTCAGCACGACCGCCGACCGCGCCGGAGCGCTCGAAGCGGTCAAGGCACTCGTGCCGCGTATCGGGGGCGGAGCGCCGCTGTTCGATGCACTCGACGCCTCGATCCGGCTCCTGTCCTCGAGCTCACCGGCGACGGCCCGGCGCACGATCGTCGCGATAGTCGGTGGCGGCGACAGCGGCGCGCTGTCTGCCGATCAACGCCAGCGTCGCCTCGCGTCCCTGCGCCAGCTTCAGCAGGACGCGAATGTGGAAATCATCCTGATTCCCGGCGAACTGCCGGAGAAATCGCCCGAGCGCCCCTTGCTCGCCGAGATCGCCGAAGCGCTGCACGCGCCGCAGATCTTCGCCGGGTTGCCCAAGGGCTGGGCGAGTTGGCCGAACGGGCTCCACACGGCTATGAATATCGCGGCCGACATGCTGACGGGCGTTCCGCTCCAGACCATCGATGTGGTGTTCCGTCTACCAGCGCGCGACCCGGCGGGCTTCGTCGCCGGCTCGAGGTACGAGGGTTCGCTGGCCGTCGAGAGCGACTTCTGTCCGATGGGTTGCGCCGAACCGCCGATGAACTTTTCGGTGGTGATTCCGTGAGGAACCTGGTGGAAAGGGAGGGACTCGAACCCTCGACCCCGGCATTATGAGAGCGGTTTGTAATTTGACCGATCGTTAGTGCTCAATCACTTGCTGTCGTTGCAGACTTGCTGCCTTAAGCATTACGAAGCTGAACTAGGTCCCGCAAGAGTCCCGCAAGGATTCGTTTGGGACGTAGGGGTCGCAGGTTCAATTCCTGTCATCCCGACCATGTTTCCCGGGACTTACGCGCACGCTGTCGTAACTGAAAGGCGGAAGCGCACTTACTAATGTCGCCCTAACGCCAGAATTTGCGCAGGGCGAAACGGTAGATGCGCCCGGCTCCCCTACCCGACACACTGCCCTCGCCAGGGTCTAGATATTTTGTCGTGTGAACTGGTCCGGTCCATCGCGGGAGCGAGACCGCGTTAAGGCGCCTGAGCGCTGCAACAGATGGTCGCCCTATGGTCACCCCCTGTTTTGGCGACTTCAGCGGGCTAGCCCCCAAAAGCCGAGCGCGAGCGTCGCGATACCCTTTCGCGCGTCTGAAGCACTGAGGTTTAAAACGAGCACCAAAAAAGCCAGTACGTGCCTAGTTCCTCTAGGGACCCACGACAGGCAACGGCGCACCTTGGAGTGCAATTAGATAACGGCGTAAGAATGTCGCGGCTATTCCGCGAGCCTCGGACAGCTCCGCAGCCGTCGCGTCGCGAAGTGCTTCTCCATGTTCACCCCGGTGCCTGCCCTGATGGATAGGAGCCCCGTTTGCGAGGAAACCCAGGCGCGCCCAACTGCTGCTCGAGAGCCCAAGTCCTTTGATAGCGTTTCTGTCACCGCTGAACTCTCGCGCTAAAGCGTCGCGCAACTCATAAACGTGCACGAGCTCATTCCGCGGATCAGCAGTCGCGCGCGCAAGACTGCTCAGCATCCCACGCAAATGGGACCCAGCCAGGTGCGTGCGGATTGCGGCGTAACACTCTTTGAGTTGCGCCAGTTCAGACAAAGAGAGCTGCAGCGACACGAACGGGTTGTGATGACCCAGCAGCTTGGAACCATTTAGATGTGGGATGCCAACCTCAGGAACCCGGAACATCGTTCCTGAGTTGGCGACCCCTCCCCTCCCGAGGGTCCAGATTGCACCGTTGAGTACTAAATAAAGGTCGGTTACGCAGTCAATTACTGGACCGCGCAACAGCTCCGTTGCCTCGATGGCGTCTGCAACGCAAAACGACAATTCATGCGGAGCGACATGCACCCAATTGCCGCGACAATAAAAGTCATCGCCGGGTTGGGGAGACATTGGGTCTGACGCACTTAGCTCGGTTATTTCGCTATCGGTAAGTCGACGTATCTTTGAGCCGTCGAACATATCCATTTCCCAATCATCTGGATCTATGGCTAAGCCGCCCAAGATGGTCCACGACTCGATGGGTACCGCCCGTCGTCTGAGACTCGCGTTTACGTCTTCAAGTAAAGAGGCGATGGCGGAGGTGAGAGTCGCCCCGCGTCTCATGCGGCGTTCGGCTTCACCCACCCAGCCCAAGATCCAATATCTGGGGGCAGATACGGCGCTCATTCCGAACGCGCACCCCACTCCACCCACTAATTCGGTTCCAAGCAGCGCCGCTGAGAGCATGGAGTATTCTTCGGTGCGCTCCGCCAATCGCTCAACCTCAAGCCAAGTCTCAATACCCGCGTGCTGCACGATTCGTCCCGAATACTGCCCAAGCCCTGATCGCGTCCACTCCCGACGGATATCCCGTCGCGGAGACCGCAACCAAAGCGTTAGCAGTGTTGGCAGGCATCGGAAGACAACCTTGGATACGTCCGTGCCGATCGAGACAGGCACACGGCCCGGTCCTTGAGTGCGAGAGCTCACGCCTGCCTAGGACCTCGTTCAGCACTTTTGTCACACGATCTTAGGCGCTGCCCCTCACGCCTTCAGTTCCGAATGAACTCTCGATTCTTCCGAAATGAGGTCACGGTACAAACGCAGATCCGACGTTCCAGCGGCAGTCAGTCTTGGAAGTTTCGAATCGGGAGCTATGGACTTCTCATCAGCGCTTCGTGCCACCGCGCGCCATACGCAGAACGTTCTCGCGATGAAAGTCGAGGTACCGTCGCTGGCCTTCTGAGAACACTCCGACGTTAACGCGGCCTTCCCGATCGATCCCCATGCGCTGCAGCGAAACCGGGTCGGCCACCGGTGAGACGATCAACTGCCCCGAGTCTTCGAAGGAGATGAATCCTTTGTCGAATAGATGGTCTACCGTTGGCGTCAGTAGCAGGCCATTCTCGCCGTCGAGCCGCTCGTCGTTATTGCTGTCGCGCCATGGCCGAACGTGGCTGGCAATCAGATGTTCCATACGCTCGACCTTGGTGATCCGGCACGACCGCTCGACGGAGCGCACATTGTCCCGGAACTGCCCTTGGCCTCGGCGCGCTTGGACAAGTGCGGTCCGCTCCGTCTCCCGGATCGCCACGTCGGTCGCGATTTCACCTTCGACACGGCGTTCCCATTCCTCGATGTCCTGTTCGTGGGCCGGCGTGTCGCGCTCGATCTTGCTGACCTCCCGACCCACATCGGCGACGCGCCTCGATTCGGGCCCGATCAATGCGAACAGTGTAGATGCCATTGCTGGGCTGACCCGCGTCAGATAAACGCTCTGCAGTCCATTGCCGTCCGGTGTTAGCGGGGCGTACTTGCTCGCGAGGTCGGGCCGCAGGCGCGCGATGTGATCTTTGGGACGAATAGCATTGCTCAGGCGCTGCCACCGGACTCCTACCCTCCAGCCGATCTGGCTCCAATTCGTGCCAGCGTTGCCGAACTCCTCCGGTTTCGGACTTTCGTGGCAGTAACCGCTGACGATGCCAAGGACTGCGATGCGTGTGTCGCGGAACGAGAACACGATGTCCCCAGGCGCGGCCTCGCGCATGAGTTCGTAGAACGGATTGCGGTGACCGTTCTTGTTACGCTTTGGCGACCACAGATAGCCGCCCTCGATCTCTTGGCGGAAAGTCTTGTTCTGGTTGACCCACCAATAGCGCATTCGCCGTTTCGTCTTCCCTGTCTAGGCCAGCGCCCATTCTCCGGATAACACTTCCGCCTGCTCCAGCACCAGCTGCGTCTTCTTGGATAGGCCCTATCGGTCGAGCGCCAGCATCCTGACGAATCCAGCGATCCGCTCCGCCTCGGCGCTGGTCAGGTCATTCGGTATATTGACCAGCGTCACGACGAGGCCCGGCCGCACCGGAACCGAGGAACGATAGGTTCCCGCAACGTCGTCGACGACCTGCTCCGTGGCGTCCCTCGGCGCGAGCTCGCTGCTCACGGAAACCTTGTCCTTCCTGCGGGGCGCACTGGTAGTGCGAGTCTTGATCGTGAAGTTCGCAGGATCCTCGCGCCAAGTCAGGAACAACTCGACCGCTCGCCGTACCCGGCGGCCGTACTCTTTCAACGAGGTGGGATTGAAGTCCTTGGCGCGCTTGTTCGTGAAGCGTTTGATGGCGGTGTCGAGATCCAGCTGACTCAGATCAGCCTTCTCCGCCTCAGACAGGATTGCGAGGACATTTCTCGTCGCAACGGCCAGAGCCTGGGCGGTGGCCGCTGGCATGAGTCCCTTGTTGCCGGCATGGTCGAGAAATTCCAGTAGATCATCCGCCGAGTACCCGTTTGCCATAACAATATTCCTACGGTATATTGGCCGTCAGACGCAAATATAACGTATTGATATGGCCGACGCAAACACGCAATACCCGCGGGTCATTCAACCCCAGCTCAGCGCCGACCTGAGTCTGTACCCGGTGGTTGCGGTGATGGGGGCGCGCCAGGTGGGCAAGAGCACCCTCTGCCAGGAAATCGCTGAAGCGCAGGGCTTCGCAAGGCGAACGCTCGACGACCGCGATGTGCGCGAACAGGCTATCGCCGACCCCGAAGGATTCCTGGCGGACCTTGGAGAAGGTGGGGCTTTCATCGACGAGGTGCAGCGGGCACCCGACTTGATGCTGGCCATCAAGGCAGTCGTCGATCGGGACGGACGGAACGGCCAATACCTGGTCAGTGGGTCAAACCAGCCCAAAGTCGGCCAGTCGGTGAGCGACTCCCTGGTGGGACGCGCGACCTACCGCACGCTCCGTCCCCTGACGCTGAGCGAACTGAGGTTTGACGAGGAGCTCCGGGGTTGGGGCTTCCTGTTCGGGCCCGATGAAGCGACAGTCATCGCCGAACTTGAACGACGCGCCGCCTCCAGCGGGGCATTGGATTGGCAAACTGTCGCCGGGACAGGAGGATTCCCTCGGGCCGTGGCCGCCCCATCCGAGCAGCGCCTGCGGGTACTCGACGATTACGTAGAGATCTTTTCGCGTCGCGACATTCTGGAGATCCTAGAAGTCGACTCAGCCCCGAGACTGGAAGCCTTCGTGCGATTGACAGCCGCGCGAACGGGACAGGAACTCAACGTGACAGGCCTGTCCAACGACTTGGGCACGCCCGTCACCACCATCCGACGATGGCTTGAAGCGCTCCAACGCAGCTACCTCATCGAACTCATCCCGCCTTACTCTAGAAATTCAGGTCAGCGCGTGATCAAGGCACCGAAGCTGTACAGCGTCGATGCCGCGCTCGCCCTCGCGGCTTCGCGCGAGACGACCCCGACGGGCTTCCATCTGGAGACCATTGTTGCCAGCGACCTGCTGGTCTGGCGGGATGGTTCACCGACCCGTGATCTCCACCATTGGCGACTGAGCTCAGGTCAGGAGGTCGACTTCATCTTGGAAGAAAACGGGCAGCTGCTACCCGTGGAGATCAAAGCGAGCACCGCGGTGGGTGCAGATGAAGCGCGACACCTGCTCACTTTTCGCGAACGTCATAGCAATACGCCGCGGGCCGTCTTGCTGAGTTGCGATCCGCAAATCAGGGTCATCAGGCCGGGCATACTGGCGTGTCCGTGGTGGGCAGTCATGTGACGGGACGCGCAACTCGCTGCGCTTCCGTTACGGTTTACTCAAGATGCTGAGTATTTTTACTCAACGACGACGTGAGCAGTTGCCGGCCATACCTGGAGGTGAGCGACCGGGTGTATCAGCTCAATCCTGATCGATACTTCATCTCGCCCGACTCTGCAGCCTTTGGCACCGTGGTCACACCCGCTGGCCGTCCGCAAATCGACATTGCAGGTGAGATCAAAATCCCATGCCCGCCGCTCCCACTGCCCCGCGACTCCTGCGCTTTCGCGACGCCCCGGCTTACCTCGGCATGGACAAGAACCGCTTCAATCGCGAAGTGCGGCCCTGTGTTGCCGCGATCCGAATCGGCGTGCAAGGCATCGCGTTTGACCGCCTTGACCTCGACAATTGGGCGGATGAGTATAAATCCCGCAACGGACGTCCCGCGGCTGTAAGGAGCAGACCATGGGACAACGAAGAACGCCCGGTCTCGCCAAGCGTGGCGAGAATCTGGCATGTCGACAAGTGGATCAAGGGATACGGACGCCTTTGCGAAAGCTGTGGCACGGGCAACCTCGACGAAGCGACACGATTCCTCAACCGACGACTCGAAAAGCTTCGCGAGTAGCTCGTCTACGGACAACGTCAGGACCGTACGTTTAGAGAGGCGGCAACCAAGTACCTGAACGAACACCTGCACAAGCGCAGCCTGGAGCGCGATGCGCGGGCGCTGCAGAGTCTCGATCCTTCGATCGGGAATCTGCCGCTGCCGCGCGTGCATCAGGACTCGCTGCGCGGGCATGTTCAGGCGAGGCTCGATGCAGGAATCAGCCCGGGCACCATCAACCGCGATCTGGCGGTGGTGCGCCGGATTCTGATTCTCGCGGCGAGAGCCTGGCGGGACGGGAACGGACTCACGTGGCTCGAAACCGCTCCGCTGCTGCGGATGCTGCCGCACGAGAACGCACGACGACCGTATCCATTGTCCTGGGACGAACAGCGGCTGTTGTTCAGCGAACTGGATGGTCATCTGGCGCATATGGCGCTTGTTCAAGGTGAACACCGGCACGCGCGAGCAGGAAGTCGTGCAGTTGAGATGGGACTGGGAAGTGAAGCTACCCGAGGTGAACAAGAGTGTGTTTGTGATTCCGGCCAGCGTCGTGAAGAACAAGGCTGATCGTGTCGTCATCCTGAATGACGTCGCACAGTCGGTGTCGAATCGATGCGGGGCCAGCACGAGACGCATGTGTTCACGTACGAAGGTCATGCGGTGACCGGCATCAACAGCTCGGGGTGGAAGGCGGCACGACGGCGCGCGGCGGCACGGTATCTGGAAGAGATCGGAATCGCCCTGCCCGCAGGGATTCCGGCACATCCGGGTGCACGATCTTAAGCACACCTACGGGCGGCGGCTGCGCGCGGTCGGGGTGAGCTTCGAGGATCGGCAGGACCTGTTAGGGCACAAGTCCGTCGCGCATCACGACGCACTACTCGGCGGCTGAGATCACCAACCTGATCGAGGCTTCGAATCGGGTGTGCCAGATCAGCGTCCCGCAAAAGTCCCGCAGTCGTGTTGCTGCGTTCGGCGGGTGCGACGCTAAGTGCTTGAAATGGATTGGTGGAAAGGGAGGGACTCGAACCCTCGACCCCGGCATTATGAGTGCCGTGCTCTAACCAGCTGAGCTACCTTTCCGGCGGACCGCGGATTCTCCGGAACGCCCGGCGTCAGGTCAAGCCGGCCGCCGTCCCGGGGCCGCCACTGCTCATTCCACCCGCGCGGACGCGGGCTCCAGCGCCCATATCGCGTGCGTATCGAGCTGCAGTCGGGCGACGCTTTCGAGGGCCGCGAGCCGGCCACTGGTCGCGGCCAGCGCGGCCTCGTTAGCCTGGCGCCGGGCCGTCAGCAGTTCGGTGGTGGTGAATTCCCCGAGCGCATAGCCCCGGCTCACCTGTTCGGCGCTCGCGGCGGTACGTTCGGCCACATCGGCCAGGCGCGTCCACTGCGCGTGGGTCGAACGCATTGCCAGTACCGCCTGCTGCCCATCGCCCTGCACCTTCAGCCGCACCTCGCGGGCACGCTCGGCGGCGATGTTGGCTTCGCTGCGTGCGATGGCGCTTTCCGCGGTACGTCGCGCGCCGCCGATCGGCAGACTCACGGCCACGCCGATCACCCGGTCGTTGCCGTCGAGGTTCGGGCTGAAACGCAGCGACACGTTCGGATCCGCAAGTCGATCTCGCGCGGCACGCTGCGCCACGAGCCGCGCCTGCTCGTACTGGCCATCGGCGAGTTCGATTTCGTGATTGTCGCCGAGGATGCGCTGCAGCCAGTCCTCGTCGCTGCCGTCGGGCAGATGCGGGACGCCGAGATCCATGGGCGACGAGAGCACAAGGTCCGGAAAGCTGCGCTTCAGATCGATCGCGAGCTGCTCCGACTGCAGGCGCGCAGCCGCCTGGGCCGCGACGCCGCGATCGAGTTCGTTCTGCGCGAGGGACTGCTCGAGGCGGGCGGCATCGCCCGACCGCAAGCGCGATTGCACGATCGCGAGCTGTCGTTCCAGCGCGCTCACCTCCGCGTCCGCGAGCGTCGCGCGTTGCACGGCGCGCAGCCACTCGAACCACCCCGACAGCAGCGAACGTGCCGCTTCGTGCCACGCATCGCTGTAGGCACTCTCGCCGGTCGCTGCCACCTGCTGGCCGATCGCGCGATCGATGCCCGCCTTGCCGGGCCAGCGCAAGCCACGTGACAGCTCGTACGATTGCTCGAACGAGTTCGCGCCGACGGGGTCCTTGCGCTTCTGCGCGAGCACGCCGACGTTCCATTCGTGGGGGCCGACTTCGATCTGACGCCGCCGCGCGTCCGCCTGCGTCAGCATTTCCCGCGCTGCCTTCAGGCGCGGCGACTCCGACAGGGCCTTGCGTACGTCGCTTTCGGGCGGCAGCACGGCCGGATAGTCCGCGGCGACGACGTCCCGCGCGAACAGCGCGAACAACATTGCGAGCGTCGCGCGCGCCTTCGCAGGGACCCTCATGTGAACCTCCCGAAGCCGCTGATCGCGGTCGTCCACCACGCCATCTCGGCACTACTGAACGCGGCGGCCAGGCTCTCGACCAGCGCGGGAACGTGTTCGACGCGCATCAGCAGCTGAACCAGGCGACGGCGCGAACGACCGCGCACCTGCTCCATCGTCGAGTGCAGCCGTGCGCCGCTTCCGACGCCCTCCGCCGCCACGACCGAGAAACCCGTAACCCACTCGGGATGCGCCGCGAGGTGATCCAGCACCTCCTCCTCGAGGTCGGCCGGCAGCGCGAGCGTCAGCAGGCAGTCGTATTCGGGCGCGCTCATGCGGCCCTCCGCATGCCGTAGCGCTGGAACAGGCTCGGCAGCAGAGCGAGCGTCAGCAGCGTCGCGCTGACCAGTCCGCCGATGACCACGATGGCGAGCGGTCGCTGGATCTCCGAGCCGGGCCCGGTCGCGAACAGCAGCGGCACGAGCCCGAATGCCGTGATGGTTGCGGTCATCAGCACCGGGCGAAGCCGCCGCCGCGCACCAGACCGGACAACCTTGCCCGCATCGGTCTCCTTCGCGGCGAGCTGATTGAAGTGACTGATCATCACGAGACCGTTGAGCACCGCGATGCCCATCAGCGCGATGAAGCCGACCGAGGCCGGAACCGACAGGTATTCGCCCGTGATGGCGAGCGCGAAGACCCCGCCGATCATCGCGAAGGGAATGTTCGCGAACACGAGCAGCGCCTGGCGCAACGATCCGAGCGTTGCAAACAGGAGCAGGTAGATCAGGCCGAGCGCGGCGGGCACCACGACGCCGAGCCGGGCGGCGGTGCGCTGCTGGTTTTCGAACTGCCCGCCCCAGGTGAGACGATAGCCTGCGGGCAGCGCGACCTGCGATGCGATGTTCCGCTGCGCCTCGGCGACAAAGCCGACCAGGTCGCGCCCGCGCACGTTCGCGCGCACCACCGCCATGCGCGAGGAGCTTTCGCGCTCCACCTTGAGCGGGCCTTCACGCACCTGCAGG
Source organism: uncultured Pseudomonadota bacterium (assembly GCA_963769065.1). Classification (GTDB taxonomy): domain Bacteria; phylum Pseudomonadota; class Gammaproteobacteria; order Steroidobacterales; family Steroidobacteraceae; genus ZC4RG30. Next base: position 68,515 of record CAVYKG010000010.1, read on the forward strand.
GTGGCGAGCGAGGCGAGCGGTATCGCCGGCCCGCCGGACATCGGCAGTCGTACCTGCTGGAACAGCTCGGGCGAGAGCTGCAGCGTGTCGGCGCCGCGCACGAGCAGGGGCAGCCGGCGGCCCTCCTCGATCACGACGCCGATCGAACGCCCCTCCACCAGCACACGCAGGTCGTCCTGGATCGCCTCGACACTCAATCCCGCGCGACCCGCGGCGAGCCGGTCCACGTCGACCTGCAGATACTGGAGACCCTGGTTCGCCACCGCCACGACGTCCTCGCTGCCCGCGACACCGCGCAGCGTCGCCGCGACCTGCTGCGCCAGTGCATCGAGCTGCGCGAGGTCGGGGCCGAATATCTTCACTGCAAGATCGCCGCGCACGCCGGAAATGAGCTCCGAAACCCGCATGTCGATCGGCTGCGTGAAGCTGAAGTTGATGCCGGCATAGCCCTCGCCGATCGCGCGGATCTGGTCGACCACCCATTCCTTGTCTGCCTTGCGCCACTGCTCGCGCGGCTTGAGCGCGATGAAGCTGTCGGTTTCGTTCACTCCCATGGGATCGAGACCGAGTTCGTCCGAACCCACGCGCGCGACGATCTTGCTCACCTCGGGCACGTTCTCGAGAATGGCGCGCTGGATCGACCGGTCGATCTCGCTCGACCGCGCGAGGTTCACCGAGGGCACCTTCTCGAGCTGCAGCACGACGTCGCCTTCGTCCATCGCCGGCAGGAACGATTTGCCGATGACGAAGAACAGCGCCACCGCCGCCGCGAGACTCGCGAGGGCCACCGCGTAGACCGGCTTCTCGTGTGCGAGCGTCCAGTCGAGCGCCGCGCCGTATCGGCCTTCGAGCCAGCGCACGAACCGCGGCGGCTCGTGGTGCGCATCGCCCAGCAGGAACGACGCGAGCACCGGGATGACGAGCAGCGACAGGATGAGCGAGCTCGCGAGCGCAAAGACGATGGTCAGTGCCACCGGTGCGAACAGCTTGCCCTCGAGACCCTGCAGCGCCAGCAGCGGCAGGAACACGATGATGATGATGGCGATGCCCGCGGTCACCGGCACAGCCACCTCCTGCGTCGCGCGAAAGATCATGTGCAGCTTGCCGGCGCCCTCCTTGCGCAGCTGCGGCGAGCGCGCCTCGATGTTCTCGACCACGACGACTGCGCCATCCACCAGCAGACCGATGGCGATCGCGAGGCCGCCGAGCGACATCAGATTTGCCGACAGCCCGAACAGGCGCATCGCGAGGAACGTCGCCAGCGCACAGAGGGGCAGGATCAGCGCGACCACGAGCGCGGCGCGCAAGTGCCCGAGGAAGAGAAACAGCAGCACGAGCACGAGCACGATGGCCTCGCCCAGTGCGCGGGTCACCGTGCCGACCGCCCGCTCGATCAGCGCACCGCGGTCGTAGAACGGCTCGATGCGCGTGCCTTCGGGCAGTGTGCCGGCGATCTGCGCGAGCCGGGCACGTACCTGCTCGACGATCTGCTGCGCATTCGCGCCGCGCAGCCCGATCACGAGCCCCTGGACCGCCTCTCCCTTGCCGTCCTGGTTCACGAGACCGTAACGGGTGAGTGCGCCGACCCTTACGGTCGCGACGTCGGCGACGCGGATGGGCACGCCACTCCGCGTGGCAATCACTATCCGCTCCACGTCGTCGAGCGTCCTGATGCTGCCGCCACTGCGCACCAGCAGGGCGTCCTCGTTGTCGGACAGCCGACCGGCGCCATCGTTGCGGTTGTTCTGCTCGAGTGCAGTCTGCAGATCGCCGAGCGACAGCGTGCGTGCCGCCAGAGACGCGGGATCGGCGATCACCTCGAAGCTCCTGACGAAGCCACCGAGCGAGTTGACGTCGGCCACCCCGGGGATGGCGCGAAGCTGCGGCCTTATCGTCCAGTCGAGCAGCGTGCGCTTCTGCTCGAGCGACAGCGGACCCTCCACCGTGAACATGAACATGTCGCTGAGGGGCGTCGCGATGGGCGCGAGACCGCCCGATGCACTCGAAGGCAGGTTGGGCAGCACGTTCGCGAGCCGTTCGGTGACCTGCTGTCGCGCCCAGTAGATGTCGGTCGCATCGGTGAAGTCGACGGTGATGTCCGCGATCGCGTACTTCGACTTCGAACGCATCATCGTCTGGGAGGGAATGCCCAGCAGCTCCTGCTCGATCGGTGCGGTGATGCGGGCTTCGACCTCTTCCGGCGTCATGCCCGGCGCCTTCATGATGATCTTGACCTGCGTGCTCGAGATGTCGGGAAACGCATCGATCGGCAGGTCGCGCAGCGCGAACGTGCCGGCGATCACCAGCATCACCGCCATCACCAGCATGAACAGCCGCTGTGCGAGCGCGAAAGCGATGATCCGTGACAGCATCACTGCGGCCCGGCGCCGGACACCGGACCGAAGCCGAGCCAGGCGCCCTTCAGCGCCGTGATGCCACCCGTGGCAACGTATGCGCCGGGCACGAGGCCGCCGCGCAGCCAGACGATGTCACCGAGACGACGTTCCACTTCCACCGGCACCGGCACATAGCCGCCGTCCTGCTGCCGGAAGACGAAGTCGCGGTCCGCGTTGCGGACCAGCGCGGTGGCGGGAACGCTGACCAGCCCTGCGGGCGCGGCGGCGGGATGGACGTCGGCTTCGACGTACTGGTTCAGGCGCACGCAGCCCGGCGGATCGTCGTCGAGCTCAGCGCGGACGACTGCCGTCTGGCTGGCGGCATCGAGCAGCGAGCCCACCGCGATGATGCGGCCACGCCCCTCGCACGCCGGCACCGTGACGGTATCGCCCACCTGGATGCGGGCGGTCTGGCGCACCGGCGCGTCGAGGTCGAGCCAGAGGCCGCGTGCGCCTGACAGCCTGAACAGCACCGTGCCGCGCTCCACGTGCTGCCCGGGTGCAACCGCCTGCTGGAGCAGCGTCCCGGCAGCCGGCGCCCGGAGGGTGACGGTGGCGGTGATCGAGGCCGGCGTGATGCTCCCGATGCCCGCGTCGCCGTAACCGGCCTGCCGAAGCCGGTTGCGCTGTTCCTGCTCGGATGCGAGCGCGACCTGCCGCGCGCTGCGGGTCTCGCGCAGACGGCTTTCGGAGATGGTGCCATCGGCATACAGCGCCTCGTCACGCGCGAGCCTCGTCGCCGCGAGTTCCGAGGCACTGCGCGCCTGCAGGAATTCGGACTGCAGTGCCGGCAGTTCGGTGCTTCCGATCCGGGCGAGAGGCTGGCCTGCGCGCACGGTGCTCCCCACCTGCACGAAGACGGCTTCGACCTGGCCGCTCACCGCCGCCAGCACCACGCCGTTGGAATTGCCCGGTGCGATTACCCGCCCGACGAGGCGCAGGCCACCCGCGGAGTTACCGGCGGCGAGACTTGTAGCGGTGAGTGCCTGCGAGGTGGTGATGCCGGCGGCGCGCACCTGCGCTGCCGAGAGCGTGATGACCGCATCAGCTGCGCCCGCACGCGGCTGTGACAGCGTCAGCAGAACCCCGGCCACCCACAGCATGATCAGTCGTTGCATGCGGGTGAGGTTAGGTAGATCTTCTTAAGGCATCCTTAAGAAGGCTCTTGTAGCGTCACTGCATGCGCGTGCTGCTGGTGGAAGACGACGTGTTGCTGGGCAAGGCTGTCCGGACGGGCCTCGAACAGCAGGGGCACGCTGTCGACTGGGTGCGCGATGGCGTCGAGGCAGAGAGCGCGGCATTGACGGGTCACTACGCAGCTCTGCTGCTCGACCTCGGACTCCCGCGGCAGGACGGCATGCAGGTGCTCGCGAACCTGCGCCGCAAAGGCTTTTCGCAGCCGGTGCTGATCGTCACGGCACGCGACCGCATTCCCGAGCGCATCGTCGGGCTCGATGCGGGCGCGGACGATTTCATCATCAAGCCTTTCGATCTGCAGGAGCTGGGAGCGCGGCTGCGCGCCGCCGAGCGACGTTTCAACGGTCGTCCGCAACCGCAGATCACCTGCGGCGATCTGAGCGTCGATCCCGCTGCACGCCGCGTCACGCTGCACGGCGCAGCCGTAGCGCTCACCGCGCGCGAGTACGCACTGCTCGTTCACCTGCTTGCCACGCGCGGTACCGTGCAGTCGAGAACCCGGCTGCAGGAAGCGATCTACAGCTGGGACGAGGAGATCGAGAGCAACGCAGTGGAAGTTCATATCCATCACCTGCGCCGCAAGCTCGGCAAGGACCTGATCCGCACGGCGCATGGCCATGGCTATCTCATCCCGCGCGACGCCCCGCCCCAGCGAGGCTGACGCAGCGCGCGGCGGCTCCCTGAAGGGCCGCCTGCTCGCGCTGTTGCTCGCCCTGACCGCGGGACTGTGGTGCATCAGCGCCGCCGTCATCTACTTCGAGGCCCAGAAGGAAGGCCGCAAGCTGTTCGACGAGTCGCTGCGGGAAGCCGGTGGACTGCTGCTCGATCTCGCCGAGCACGAGCTTCTCGAGCATGGCCCGACCCTCGGCGCGGAGCTGATGCGCGCCGAAGGGCGACCCGCGCACTACGACCTGCAGTTCCAGATCTGGACGGCCGGCGCGGCGTCGGCCTATCGCACCGGGGCGGCGCCCGAGAAGCCATTCATGCCGCTCGATGCGACGGGCTTCGGGTGGACCGAGGTGAACGGGGAGCGGTGGCGCACCTATGCGACCTGGAACAGCACCCGTGCGCTGCAGATCCAGATCGCCGAACCGCTGGCGCGACGGCGGGCGCTGTCGAGCTTCACGTTCCTGCATCTGTCCGGGTTCGCACTGGCGCTGCTGCCCGTGTCGCTCGCGCTCACCTGGTGGATCCTCACGCGCAGTCTCGCGCCGCTCCGCCGATCGGCCGCGGCGGTGGAGATGCGGTCGGCCGACGACTTCGCGCCGGTTGCGACCACCGGCACGCCTTCCGAGGTGCTGCCCCTGTTCCTCGCGCTGAACCGGTTGCTGAAGCGGGTACGCGATGCGTTGCAGCTCGAGCGCCGGTTCACGGCTGATGCCGCGCACGAGCTGCGTTCGCCGCTGGCCGCCATCCGCGCCACCGCGCAGGTGATGCAGGGCGCGCGGACCGCACACGAGCTGGAGGAGGCAGGCACCGACCTTCTGGCGAGCGTCGATCGCAGCAGCCGCCTGATCGACCAGCTCCTGCTGCTCGCTCGCATCGATGCCGGTGCGCACGCGGCGCTTCGATTCGCACCGGTTGCCCTCGCGCCGCTGGTGAAGGAGCAATGCGACGCGCTGCAGGCGGCCGCCTCGCAGAAGGGCGTGGCGCTCGAAACGCGGCTCGATGACAGCATGGTGAACGGGGTGACCGGGCTGCTGTCGGTGCTGGTTCGCAACCTGCTCGACAACGCGATTCGCTATTCGCCCCCGGGCGCAACCGCGCAGGTTGCCTGCGCGACGCTGGACGGTTGCGTGCAGCTTTGCGTGACTGACGACGGCCCGGGGATACCGCCGCCGGAGCGGCAGCAGGTGTTCGAGCGCTTCTACCGCGTGCTGGGCAATGGCGAGACCGGCAGCGGGCTCGGCCTCTCGATCGTGAAGCGGATCGCCGAGCTGCACCGGGCTTCCGTCGAAGTCCGGTCCGGTCTCGAGGGACGCGGAACCGCCGTGCTGGTGGTCTTCGAACGCGCCGGCTGAGCGCCAGCGACCGTTACGCGCCGAGCGCGCCGCGCAGGCTCTGCACTTCGACGGTCGATTCCTTCAGGATCGCCTCGGCCGACTCGCGCGTGAGGCCCATGCGCGTGCACGCCTTCACGCCCTGCATGTTGAGCTCGATCGATTCGGGGAAGTCGTGGAACGAGGCGAGCAGGCCGGCGACGGTCAGCACATCGGTGAGGTCGCTCGCGCCCTTGTGGTCGCGATCGAAATCCTCGTAGTTCTCGACCGCGGTGACGATTTCCTCGTTGATGTCCCAGTTCTCGAGAATCGCCTTCGCGATGCTCGCATGCCAGTCGCGCACGATCTGGTTGTACGTCGGCGGGTCGGAGAACAGCGCCGGGTGCTTCACCGCGCGCGTCATGATGTACAGCTTGCCCATGCCGTGCATGAGCCCGGCGAGCATCGCGGTGTCGGGGTTGTGCGTCGTCAGCCGCTTCGCGACGACGTACGAGAGCGCCGAGACCATCACGCTGCGTTCCCACAGCGCGGTCATCGGTGCACGCAGGCTGACGAATGCCTCGGACTTGCGGATCTGCTCCATCGCGAACGCGAGCGACGCGCTGCGGACCATGTTCAGGCCGATGCGCGTGACCGCGGTGCTCATGTCGGTGATGCGCGCACCGTTCGGGTTCATCGCAACCGAGTTCGCGATCATCATCAGCTTGCCGGCGAGCGCCGGCTCGGTGCTGACGATCTTGACGACCTGCTTGCTGCTGACGAACTCGTCCGACAGCACCTTGCGGACGCGAGCGGCGACATCGGGAAACGAGGGCATGTCGATCTTGCCCGACGACAACTCGGTCGCGAGCATCTGGACGAAAGCGAAAGCGGTGCTGGCGGACGAGCCGGCGGTCTGCGTCTGCGTACTCATTTTGTGGCGTTCCTGATCAGGCCTGGCGGTGCAACTCGGCGGAGTGGAGTCTCGCGAGAAGCTGCGCTTCGTGGCGTGTCACACCGCAGGTTTTTACTATTTCCTCGACGCTGCTGCCGGTTCGCGCGAGGCGCGTGGCGAGGTCGATACCGCCGGAATGCGCCATCGAAACCTTCACCTGGGCAAGCTGTGCACGGTCCTCGAGCTGTTGCTGCAGGTTCGCGAGCTGCGACGCCAGTCCGGTCGTAAGCTCGGCGAGGCTGCGTGTCTCGCTGCGCGAGGCATCGAGCTGCTCCATCACCGCCTGCATGTCGCGCGAGCCGGCCCGTCGCCAGCGGCCGAAGGCCACGGCGAACCCGGCAAACGCGACCAGCAGCAGTGCTGCGCGGCCGGCAGAGAGCAGCAGGTCGGCATCGAGAGTCGGCAATTCCTGGAACATGTGATCTCCGTCACGCGCCTGCAGTGCGACGGGATTCCGTCGCCGCTACGGCGGCAGCGGTAGCGAAGCAGAATCCGTGCCAACTGCCGCGGTCATTTCCTCGCCCAGTACCACGACCACGACGCGGCGGTTCGCGTTACGGCCTTCGGGCGTCGCGTTCGACTGCACCGGCCGCTGCTCCCCGAACGCCGCAACGGAGAGCCGTCGGGCCGCCATGCCCTGGTCGGTGAAGAGATGCACGACGCTCGCCGAGCGCGCAGCCGACAGCTCCCAGTTCGAGGGGTAGGCGCTGCGGCCGCGGAGCGGCACGTCGTCGGTGTGGCCCTCGACGCGGATGGCGTTCGGCAGGGTCTTCAACGTCGCAGCGACCCGGCCGAGCACGGGCAACGCATTCGGCGACAGCGACGCGCTGCCGCTCGGGAAGAGGATGTCGGCGCGCATCTCGACCTCGACCCCGGATTCGGTCCGGCGCACGGTGATCAGGTTCGCGTCGATCAGCGGGCCGAGAGCGGTCTCGACGATTTCGGCCATGCGGCGAACCGCGGCGGCGGCGGCGAGCGCGGCCTGGTCGTCGACGGCCGGGCCCTTCAGCACGGCGGCCTGTTCCTCACGCATCGCCTGCTCGAGCACCGTCATCGCGGTCGCCTCCCGCTGAACCGGTTCTTCAGGCTCGGCAGCACCGGTCGCACGCGGCTTGCCATTGAATGCCGCCACGAGCGAATCCGACAGCACGCGGTACTTGCCGGAGTTCACTGAAGAGATCGCGTACATGACCACGAAGAACGCGAGCAGCAGCGTCACGAGGTCACCGTAAGGAATGGCCCACGCCTCGTGGTTGCCGTGCTCCTCGTGCTTGTGGCGTCGCGCGCGGCGTGACATGGGCGCTAGTGCAGGAAGCCCGACAGCTTCGATTCGATGTTGCGCGGATTCTCACCCTGCGCGATCGAGATCAGGCCTTCGATCACCATCTCGCGCACGTGCGACTGCGCCGCGACGGCGGTCTTCAGCTTCGCTGCGATCGGCAGCAGGAACAGGTTCGCGAGGCCGATGCCGTACACGGTCGCGGTGAAGGCGGCGGCAATGCCCTGCCCGAGCCGGCTCGGGTCGCCGAGATTCTGCATCACCGCCATCAGGCCGAGCACGGCGCCGATGATGCCGAGCGTCGGCGCGTAGACGCCCATGCCCTCGAAAACGCGGGCCGCGCGCGTGTCGGCGGCCTCGCGCGTATCGAGCTCCACCTCGAGCTGGCTGCGGATCATCTCCGGCTCGCTGCCGTCGATGACGAGCTGCAGGCCCTTGCGCACGAAGTCGTCCTGCTCGCCATCGAGCTCGTTCTCGAGCCCGAGCAGACCCTGCTTGCGCGAGATCATGCTCCAGTCCACCAGCTTGCCGATCAGTTCCTTCGCGTTGAGTGTCGGCGGGCGGAACACCCACGGCAGCACGCCGAACGCATGCCTCATCACCTGCATCGGGGTCTGCACCAGAATCGCGGCAAAGGTACCGACGATGACGATCATGAAGGCCGCCGGCGACCACAGCGCGTGCAGACCGGCCCCCTTCAGGATCGCGCCGACGAGGATCGCGACGAACGCGAGCACGATGCCGGCAATGCTGAGCAGATCCAGGCGGCGCATCGTGATCAGGCCCGCAGCACGACGCCGGCTTCGTCGCGCCAGCTCGCCATGCGCGCACGCAACCGTACCAGCGCCTGGCCGTGCAGCTGGCAGACACGCGACTCGGTCACCTTCAGCACGGCGCCGATCTCCTTCAGGTTCAGCTCGTCGTCGTAGTAGAGGGACATGACCAGCCGTTCGCGCTCGGGCAGCTCACCGATCGCTCCCGCCAGCGCCACACGGAACTCGTCGCCCTGCGCTTCGGCCGACGGTTCGGAGCGGTCGTCGACGATGTCGAATGTGTCGTCCTCGCCTTCGAGGCTGCCGACCTGGCACGTCGCCGCGTCCTGCACGACCTTGTGGTAGTCGTCGATCGTGACGCCGAGCCGGGCGGCAACTTCAGTGTCGCGCGCCTCGCGACCGAACTCCGCTTCGACCTCGCGCAGCGCGGTGGCAGCCTCGCGCGCCTTGCGATGCACCGAACGCGGCGCCCAGTCGAGCTTGCGCAGGGCATCGATCATCGCGCCGCGGATGCGGATGCCGGCGAACGTCTCGAAACTCGCGCCCTTGCCCGAGGCATAGCTCGATGCCGCCTCGAGCAGGCCGAGCATGCCGGACTGGATCAGGTCGGCGACCTCGACGCTCGCGGGCAGGCGGGCCGCCAGGTGATACGCGATGCGTTTCACCAGTTCGGCATGCCGCGCGACGAGCGCTTCGGCCTCGCGTGGCCCGTTGGAGGCGCCATAGGCGCCGGCGAGTTTCACCTGCCGGCCTCCAGACGCGCGCCACCGTTACCCACCAGGCGTTCGACGAAAAACTCGACGTTGCCGCGCGGCGCGATCGTCGCGGGCCATCGGTCGGATGCGAGCGCAAGCTTCTTGAACGCGCGCGCGGCGGCCGAGGAGGGATAGGCATCCATCAGCGTGCGCTGCTCGCGAATTGCGCTGCGGACATAGGTGTCTTCCGGAATCTCACCGGCGTAGTCCAGCACGACATCGAGAAACCGGCTGGTAACACGCTCCAGTTTCCGGAACAGGAGTTCGCCGTCGCCGGCCCGCCCCGCCATGTTCGCGAGCACGTGGAAGTTCCGCTGCCGATGATCACGACTCAGTACCTTGACGAGCGCGTACGCGTCGGTCAGGGAGGCGGGTTCGTCGCGGACGACCAGCAGCACGTGCTGCGCGGCCTGGCAGAACTGCCGAACGCTGTCGGCGATGCCGGCGGCGGTGTCCACGATCAGGATGTCGATCCCCGCGGTCAGGTGGCTGAACGCCTGCACGAGGCCGAGATGCTGCGCGGTCGACAGCTCGGCCATTCGCGTGATGCCCGAGGCGGCCGGGATCACCTTGAAACCCTGCGGTGCGGTGACGATCGCCTCTTCCAGCGTGCAGCGTCCGTCGAACACGTGCTCGAGCGTGTACTTCGGCGTGAGCCCGAGCAGCACGTCGACGTTCGCGAGCCCGAGATCTCCATCGAGCACCAGCACGCGCTTGCCGCGAGCGGCCTGCGCCGCGGCGAGATTGACGGTGACCGACGTCTTGCCGACGCCGCCCTTGCCGCCCGTCACGGCGATCACCTGCACCGGATCCGGGCGCACGGCGGAACGCAATCCGGCGGTCTGGGTCGAGTCGAAATTAAGAGAGGCCATGGACGATTCCTCCGAAACGGCGCGTCAGCAGGTCTTCACCGGCGGTGGCGCCGGCGATGCGGGTCAACTGGACTGCGCGACTCACCAGCTGGTGGGCGCGCGCGGGGTTCAGGTCTTCAGGGATTCGCTGGCCGTCGCTGATGTAGCTGACCGGGATCTGGTGCTTCACCAGCGCCGACAGCGTTCCGCCGAGGCTTGCGGCCTCGTCGAGCTTGGTCAGCACGCAGCACACGGGCGAGTACACGCCGAAGCGCGCGATCGCGTCGGTCAGCACCCCGGCCTGCGCCCCGCACGACAGCGTCAGCCAGCACTTGACGCCGTGCGACGCGGCGAGCGTCGCGAAGCCGCCGGCGCGCGCGCCGAGCTCGGCATCGCGCGGGCTCTGGCCGGCGGTGTCGATCAGCACCAGGCGGCGCGAACCGAGACGCGTGAGCAGCTCGGGTAGCTCCGCGGCATCGTCGAGGCAGAATGCTTCGACGCCGAGCAGACGACCGAGCGTGCGGAGCTGCTCGTGCGCGCCGAATCGCTGCGCATCGGTCGACACCAGCGCGAGGTCGCGCGCGCCGTGGCGCATGACCCAGCGGGCGGCGAGCTTCGCGATGATGGTGGTCTTGCCGACGCCGGTCGGACCGACGAACGCGACGCGACCGCCCAGGTCGAGCAGGTCGTCGCCGGTGACGACGATGCGGCGAGCGAGCTGCGCAAGCGTGCGGCGCTGGGCATCATCGAACGGCATCTGTTCCGGCAGCTCCTGCACGAGCTGCGTCGCGAGATCTTCGGCCAGGCCGATCTCGGTCAGCTGCTTGAGGAGCTCGGCCTGCGCCGGCGAGCGGCGCGACAGATCGTTCCACGCCAGGCGGCTCAGCTGAGACTCGAGCAGGTGGCGCATGCTGCGCAGCTCGGCATTGATGCCGGAGTCGCGCGGCGGCTCGTCGGCGATGACGACCGGCGCCACGTGCGCGACCGGCAGCGGAATCACGGTCGCGACCGGCGCCGGCTCGATCGCAGCGGCAACGACCGGGGCCGGCGCAAGTTCCAGCATCTGCGCGAAAGTCGGCGCGGGTGCCGGGACAGGCAGCGCGACCGGCGGCGGCGCTTGCGCGACCACCGCGAACTTCGGCTGACGGAAGATGGCGCTCGCCTCGGCAGGGTCGGTCGCCACTTCGACCTCGACGCCCTGCGGGCCGGTCCGCGTCGACAGGATCACCGCATCGGGGCCCTGCTCTTCCCGCACCAGGCGCAGCGCGCTGCGCATGTCACGGGCCGAATACATCTTGATCTTCATGAGTCGCTACCTTCAGCGGCCAACGGCCGTCACCAGTCGAACTTTGCGGTTGTCGGGAATCTCGTTCCACGCGAGCACCTGCAGTCCCGGGACGCTGGCGCGCACGAAGCGCGCGAGGCTCTGACGCAGCGTCGGCGGCACCAGCAGCACGGCCGGCTCGCCCATCGATTCCTGGCGCTGCGTCGGTCTCGGCGAGCCGCTGCTGCAGGCGCTCGGCGAGGCCCGGCTCGAGGCCGGGGCCGGCGGCATCCGCCGCTCAGCGAATTGTTGCAGCAGCTGCTCGAGATCGGGCTCGAGCGTGATGACCGGCAGCTCGTCGGCCAGGCCGGCGATGTCCTGCACGATCTGGCGGCCGAGCGCGACGCGCACCTGCGCGGTGAGCACGGCGGGATCCTGCGACCGCACCGCCTGCTCGGCCAGCGTCTCGATGATCGTGCGCATGTTCCGCATCGGCACGCGCTCGGCCAGCAGGCCCTGCAGCACGCGCACGATGGTCGAGAGCGGCAACACGCGCGGCACCAGGTCCTCGACCAGCTTCGGCGCGCTCTTCGCGAGCGCGTTCAGCAGCTGCTGCACTTCCTCGTGGCCGAGCAGTTCGTGGGCGTGGGTCTGCACGACGTGGCTCAGATGGGTGGCGACGACGGTGCTCGCGTCGACCACGGTGTAGCCGAGCGTCTGCGCGTGGTCGCGCTGACCCGGTTCGATCCAGATCGGCCTCCAGGCCGAAGGCCGGATCGCGTGTCTCGATGCCCGTCAGCGTGCCGAAGACACGGCCCGGGTTGATCGCGAGCTCACGCTCGGGATAGATCACGCCCTCGCCCACCGGCACGCCCGCCAGATTGATGCGATAGGCGTTCGGGGCGAGCTCGAGGTTGTCGCGGATGTGCACCGGCGGCACCAGGAAGCCGAGTTCCTGCGTCAGCTTGCTCGCGCACGCCCTTGATGCGCGCGAGCAGGTCGCCGCCCTGCGTCGCGTCGACCAGCGGCATCAGCCGGTAGCCGACTTCGAGGCCGAGCAGGTCCACCGGGCGGACGTCGTCCCAGCTGAGCTCGCGCGATTCCGCTGCGACGCACCGGTGCGGTCGGCGCGCTCGCCTCGAGCGCTGCGGCCGCCGCGGCCTTCTGCTCGTGGCGCTTCTTCAGCAGGTGCGCCGCGCCGGCGCACAGCGCCGCGAAGCTGAGGAAGGCGAAGTTCGGCATGCCCGGGATCAGGCCCATCGCCGCGATGACGACGCCGCGACGTTCAGCGAGCGGCGGCTGCGCGAACAGCTGCTTCGCGATCTCACCGCCCATGTCCTGGGCACGCGACATGCGGGTGACGATCACCGCGACCGCGGTCGACAGCAGCAGCGCGGGAATCTGCGCGACCAGGCCGTCGCCGATCGTCAGCAGCGTGTAGGCTCGCGCGGCATCGCGCGAACGGCAGGCCGTGCGCCATCATGCCGATGCCGAGGCCGCCGATGATGTTGATGCACGAGGATCAGGATGCCGGCGATGGCGTCGCCGCGGATGAACTTGCTGGCACCGTCCATCGAGCCGTAGAAGTCCGCTTCCTCGCGCACTTCCTGGCGGCGCGTGCGCGCCTCGTCCTGCGTGATCAGGCCGGCGTTCAGGTCGGCGTCGATCGCCATCTGCTTGCCGGGCATGGCGTCGAGGGTGAAGCGCGCGCGTCACTTCGGAGATGCGGCCCGCACCCTTGGTCACGACGACGAAGTTGATGATGGTGAGGATGACGAACACGATGACGCCGACGGCGTAGTTGCCGCCGATGACGAACTCGCCGAAGGATTCGATGACCTTGCCGGCCGCGCCCGGACCGGCGTGGCCGTGCAGCAGCACGACGCGCGTCGAGGCGACGTTCAGCGCCAGCCGCAGCAGCGTGGCGAGCAGCAGCACGGTCGGGAACACGCCGAACTCCAGCGGCCGCGCGACGTAGAACACCGCCATCAGCACGACCAGCGACAGCGCGATGTTGAACGTGAACAGCACGTCGAGCACGACCGGCGGCAGCGGCAGGATCATCATCGCCAGCACGCCGAGCAGACCGATGGGCAGCGCGATGCCGCGATTCAGCAGTTCACGGAGCATGCGGTCAGGTCTCCTGGAAATCGATCACGGGCGCCGGCGGCGGCGACCTGAGATCGCGCCGCGCGGTGCGCAGCTGGAACACGTAGGTGAGGACCTGGGCGACCGCGACGTACAGCTGCGCCGGGATCTCCTGCTCGAGCTCGACCGCCTTGTGCAGGGCACGCGCAAGCGGCGGCGCCTCGAACAGCGGGACGCCATGCTCGCCCGCGACTTCGCGGATCTTCAGCGCGATGAGGTCCACGCCCTTTGCGACGACCACCGGTGCGCGGTTGCGCTTCTCGTCGTAACGCAGTGCGACGGCGTAGTGGGTCGGGTTGACGATGACGACATCTGCGGTCGGCACCTCGAGCATCATGCGGCCCTGCGAACGTTCGCGCTGCAGCTGGCGGATCCGGCCCTTCAGCTCCGGCGAGCCTTCGCTCTCGTTGCGCTTCCTTGCGGATCTCGTCCTTGGTCATCTTCAGGTCGCGCTTGTGCTGCCAGAGCTGGAACGGCACGTCGATCGCGGCGATCAGCACCAGCGAACCGGTGAGCCACAGCAGCGCCGTGCCGGCGAGCGAGGAGGCGTGTCCGATGGCCGACGGCGACCGGCTCGCTGGCGAGCCCGAGGAGCGCATCGCGCTTCGTCCACAGCACGGTGGCGCCGGCGGTCGCGACGATCGCGAACTTGCCGAGCGCCTTCGCCATCTCGACCCAGCCGCGCAGCGAGACCATGCGTCCGAGTCCGGCCACCGGGTTCAGACGGCCGAAGTTCGGCGTCATGCCCTGGGTGCTGAACGACCAGCCGCCGAGCGCGAGCGGCGCCCCGAGTGCGGCCAGCAGCGTCAGCCCGAGGACCGGTGCGACGGCGAACAGCGAGCTCGATGCGGACTGCTTCAGCGCCGTGAGCATGCCGTCCGGATCCTGCATTTCCGCCGCACTGACCGTGAGGCCGGCGCGCAGGCCCTCGGCGAGCTGCGCGCCGAGTCCCTTGCCGAGCCCGAGCAGGCCGAGACCGGCGATCAGCATGACCGCCGCGGCGGTGAGGTCGCGCGAGCGGGGAATCTGGCCGCGCTTGCGGGCATCGTCGAGGCGCTTCTGCGTTGCCTGTTCGGTACGGTCATGGCGGTCGGTCTCGGCCATGTCAGCCGCGCGCCTGCAGCGAGGCGAGCATCCCGAACGCCTCGCGCATCATGTCGACGAAAGCGGTCTGCACCGCTGGCAGTCCGACCAGCACGATGAGGAGACCGCAGATCAGCGTGACCGGGAAGCCGATCGCGAACAGGTTCAGGGAGGGCGCGGCGCGGCTGACCACACCGAAGGCGAGATTGACGATCAGCAGCGCGGTGAGGCCGGGCAGCGCGACGACCAGCGCGCCACGGAACATCTGCTCGCCCCAGCGCGTGACCTGCCACAGGCCGTCGGTCCCGAGGCCGTCGACGCCGACCGGCATGGTGCGGAAGCCGTCCACCAGCACTTCGATCAGCGTGAGATGACCATTCAGCGCGAGGAAGACGAGCGTCGCGAGGATCATGTAGAACTGGCCGAGCACCGGCGTGCTCGCGCCGCGCTGCGGGTCGACGTTGAACGCGAACGACAGGCCCATGCTGTTGGCGAGCAGCTGTCCGCCCATCGCGAGCGAGTCGAAGATGATCTGCACGACGAAGCCGAGCGCGACGCCGATGACCACCTGCTGCGCGGTGATGACGAGGCCCTCGGGAGACAACGGCGACACCGCGGGCTGCACCGGCAGCATCGGCGCGACCAGCACCGTCAGCGCACCCGCGAGAATGAGCCGCGACCGCGCCGGCACGAATACCGCGCCGAAGATCGGCGCAACCATCAGGCAGCCGCCGATGCGGAAGAACGGCCACAGGTACAGGGCCATCCACGCCTCGAGCTGCCCGCTGGTCAGGGTGAACATCAGCCCACCAGCATCGGGATGGATTCGAACAGCTCGCGCGTGTAGCTGACGATCAGCTTCAGCATCCACGGGCCGGCGAACGCGAGCGTTGCGGCCATCGCGAGCAGCTTCGGGATGAACGAGAGCGTCTGCTCGTTGATCTGCGTCGCCGCCTGGAACACGCCGACCAGCAGGCCCACCACCAGCGCGACCAGCAGCATCGGCGCGGCCAGCATCAGCGTCACTTCGAGCGCGCGTGTGCCGACGGTCATCACGGTTTCGGGAGTCATTGCCTTGCGCCTTACCGGTAGAAGCTCGAGGCGAGCGAGCCCATCACGAGCGCCCAGCCATCGACGAGCACGAACAACATGATCTTGAAGGGCAGCGAGATCAGCACCGGCGAGAGCATCATCATGCCCATCGACATCAGCACGCTCGCGACCACGAGGTCGATGACGACGAACGGAATGAAGATCAGGAAGCCGATCTGGAACGCGGTCTTGAGCTCGCTGGTCGCGAATGCCGGCACGAGGATCGAGAGCGGCACGTCGTCAGGCTTGTCGAAGCCCTGCCCGCCGGAGATGCGCACGAAGTTGCGATGTCGGACTCGCGCGTCTGCTGCAGCATGAAGGTCTTCAGCGGGCCGACGCCGCGCGTCAGTGCCTCGGTGGTTTCGATGGTGCCGGCCATGTACGGCTGCACCGCGTTGGTGTTGATCTGGTCGACGACCGGCGACATCACGAAGAAGGTCAGGAACAGCGACAGGCCGATCAGCACCTGGTTCGGCGGCGCCTGACCGGCACCGAGCGCCTGGCGCAGGATCGCGAGCACGATGACGATGCGCGTGAACGCGGTCATCATCAGCAGGATGGACGGCAGCAGCGTCACCGCCGTCATCAGCAGCAGGATCTGCAGCGTCAGCGAATAGCTCTGGCCCGAGTTCGCTCCGCCCTGCACCGTCAGCGCCGGAATGCCCGGCGCGGCGGCGTGCGCGAACTCCGGCAGCGCGGCGATCAGAACGATGCCGAGCACCAGCACGAGCTTGCGGATCACTGGCCGCGCCCCTTGTTCATCAGGCTGCGGAAGCTCTCGACGAGATTCGGCACCTTGGCGGGTACGGCGGTCGCATCGAACGAGGCGTCGGCGGGCAGCTCGTGCAGCGCGTTGACGCGACCCGGCGCGACGCCGAGCAGCAGACGCGTGCTGCCGACGCGCACGACGACCACCCGCTCGCGCGGGCCGACGGCGGCCTGCGCCAGCACTTCGATGCCCTGCGTGCCGCTGCCGGTCACGTTGCGCAACCGGCGGGCGAGCCACGCGATCGCGAAGATCACCGCGAGGACGATCAGCAACGCGAGGGTCGCCTGGCCGACGCCGCCCGCGGTGCTCGAAGGCAGCGATGCGGCGGTGTCGGGTGCGGCGAACGCGCGGGCCGGCGCGGGCGCCTGCTGCGCAAGCGCGAAACCTGCCTGCGCGAGCAACAGCGCGGCGGCGAAGACGCGGTTCTGGGCCTTGGTCATCCGGTTACTTCAGCTTGCGGATGCGTTCGGCCGGGCTGATCACGTCGGTGAGCCGGATACCGAACTTGTCGTTGACGACGACGACCTCGCCATGGGCGATGAGCGTGCCGTTGACGAACACATCGAGCGGGTCGCCCGCGGCGCGCTCGAGCTCGACCACCGAGCCCTGGGCAAGCTGCAGCAGGCTGCGGATCGGCAGACGCGTGCGACCGACTTCGAGCGTCAGCGTCACGGGCACGTCGAGGATCACCTCGAGCTTCGAGTCGGCCATCGTGGTCGCAGCGGTTGGCTGTGCACCAGCCGAGGCGGTGGGGGCGTTGTTGATCGGGTCGGGAGTGGACATGGAAACCTCCCGGCTCACTGCATCACGAAGCTGGTGAAGTACACCGCTTCGAGCTTTTCGGGCTCACCGCCCTCGTTACGGACGATCGCGCGTACCGCTTCGAGTGCGTCCTGGCGCAGCTTTTCCTTGCCTTCGCGCGTGCCGACTTCCTCGACCTTCTGCGCGCCGAACATCAGCAGCAGATCGTTGCGGATCACCGGGTCGTGGCTCTTGATGAACTCGGCCGTCTCGTGGTCGCGCGTCATCATCTGGACCGTGACCTGGAGGAATTTCGCAGCCGAGCCAGCATCGAAATTGACCACGAACGGCGGGTCCATCGCGACGTACTGGGCCGGAAGCTTCACCTCGGCCTTGTGCTCGGCTTCCTTCGCCTCGCCGCCTCGCGTGAGGAAGAACGCGGCACCGCCACCGATGACGGCGACCGCGGCCGCCCCGATCACCATCAGTTTCTTCTTCGAACCGCCCTTCGCTTCGCCTTTCTCGGCGGCATCGGCTGGTGCATTGGACATGGCGTGTTTGGTTCCTTGCTTGATCGTGGGCGGCAGCTTTCTGCCGCCGGATACAGATCAGATGAGCAAGGCGCATGCCAAGGCACGAAAAAGCCTCAACCTTCTGTTTTTACAGCGCTTTTCGCACTGTGACGCAGGTCCGCGCCGGTTTCCCGACGGGGCCGGATCAGGCGTAGGTGTCGAGCAGTCCCGAATGTGTGATCGACCGCACGCTGGGCCGTGCCAGCGTCAGTTCTCCGTCGGTCTGCGTACCGGCATCGCCTTCGCCGGCGCTCACCGAGGCCCGCGGCTGCCGCGGTGCCTGGCCCGAAACGCCCGCGTCACCGAGCTGCAGGCCGGCGGCGGCGAACAGTTCGCGCAGCCGCGGCAGTGCCTCCTGCAACGCGGCACGTGTCTCGGCCTGCTGCGCGCCGAACTGCACGCTGGTCGTCTTGTCGTCGTCGACCGTGATCCGGATTTCGAGCGGGCCCAGGTGTTCGGGCGACAGCCGCAGCGACCCGCTCTGCTGGCCCTTGACCGCCATCAGCGTCAGATGGGTGCCGAGTTCGTCCTTCCAGCGCGGCGAGCTCACCGGCTCGCGCAGCGCTTCACCGCCCGGCGCGGGCGGGCGACTGGCGATGTCCTGGCCGGAAGCCAGACGATTGGCGGCGGCAGCCCACGTGCCGAGGGCGCCGGTCGGTGCAGTCCCGCCCCCGCCCGCTTCCTCGAGGGCGACCGGCGATGCGCTGTCCGCAGTGTCGGCGGCTGGCGTGGGGGTGCCCTCCTCGACCGCCGCGGTGAGCGCCGCGGTCAATGTCGCGCTGGCAGCGTTCGACGCACCTTTCGGCGCCGCGACCGGCTGCTTCTGCGGCAACGGCGCAGAGTTCGCGGGTAGCGGGGTCTCGCCCGCCGCCTCGGGAATCGCAACCGGTACTGCCGGCGGCATGAGCCAGGGTGAGCAGGCCAGCGCGGCGAGCAGACCGTCCGGATCCTCGGCGTCGTCGCCAGGGTCCGCACCCTCACCCTGCGTGGCATCGCCGAACGTGAGTTCCGGCACCGGCGCGGCGTCGGGCGGCGTACCCGTTGCCGGCACAGCGGCGCCTTGCAGCAGCGCACCGATCAGCGCCATGAAACCCGCCCCCGGCGCGGTTTCGCCCGATTGCGAAGGGGCGCTGGAGCCTGTGGCCGCGGTATCGGCGGCGGGAGGAGCTGAGGCGATGTTCATGGTTTAGGTCGTCCTGGTCCTGCGGGCCGCCATGCCGGAGGCCCGTTCATCGGTTTCGATCTGGTCCTGCCGGTCGGCGGCGCGGCGTTCCTCGCCACGCCACTTGTCGACCACGACGCCGAGCGCCTTGGATTTGCGCAGCGACTCGTGCCAGCGCTGCGTCTCCGCCTCGAGCTCGGAGCGCGCACGTGCGACGGCGAGCTCCTGCTGCCGGATCGCATCGTCGAGACGCGCCAGGAACAGACGGTAGTCGCGCAGCCGCAGGCCCGACGATCCCGCTGCGACTTCCTTCTGGAAGCCGGCGTGATAGTCGGCACGATAGCGGGTCAGCTCGCCGAGCTTGGCCTCCGCGGTCGCAAGCTTGTGCCGGTGCTGCGCGACGGTCCTGGCCAGATCGCGCTCGCGATCGTCGACCAGCCGCTGCACCGGCTTGATGCGTTGAGTGCGTGTCATTCGCCGGTGAGGCTCATGAGCGCTGCGACGCTCTGCTCGAACGGCACGGCTTCATGCATGCCCTGCATGAGGAATCGTTGCATTTCGGGCCAGGCGGCGATGGCGGCATCGATGCGCGGGTCGCTGCCGCGCTGGTAGGCGCCGATCGAGATCAGGTCGCGGTTCTGCTGCCACGTCGACAGCGCCTGCTTGAAGCGGCGCGCGGCCTGCAGCTGTTCGTCGGGCACGATCTCGTGCATGACACGGCTGATCGATGCTTCGATGTCGATCGCCGGGTACTGGCCGGTCTCGGCAATGCGCCGCGACAGCACGATGTGACCGTCGAGGATCGCGCGCGCGCTGTCGGCGATCGGATCCTGCTGGTCGTCGCCTTCGGTCAGCACCGTGTAGAACGCGGTGATCGAACCGGAATCGCTCGCGCCGTTGCCCGCGCGCTCGACCAGCTGCGGCAGTCGCGCGAACACCGACGGCGGATAGCCCTTGGTGGCCGGCGGCTCACCGATCGCAAGTCCGATCTCGCGCTGGGCCTGCGCGAAGCGCGTCAGCGAATCCATGATCAGCAGCACGTTGTGGCCGCGATCGCGGAAATACTCGGCGATCGCGGTCGCGAGCCACGCGCCGTGCAGCCGCATCAGCGGCGTGTGATCGGCCGGGGATGCGACCACGATCGAGCGGCGCAGGCCGTCTTCACCGAGAATGCGTTCGACGAATTCCTTCACCTCGCGACCGCGCTCGCCGATCAGGCCGACGACGACGATGTCCGCGCTGGTGTAGCGCGCCATCATGCCGAGCAGCACGCTCTTGCCGACGCCGCTGCCGGCGAAGAGGCCGATGCGCTGCCCGCGCCCGACGGTCAGCAGTGAATTGATGGCGCGCACGCCGACGTCGAGGTGTTCGGTGATCGGTGTGCGCGCGAGCGGATTGATCGGCACGCCGGTCAGGCGCGTGCGGTCCTCGCAGCGCAGCGGCCCGCGCCCATCGAGGGGCTCTCCGGCACCGTCGATGATGCGGCCGAGCAGTTCGGGGCCGACCTTGACGCTGCTCGCGCCGGGCAGCGGAATGACGCGCGCGTTCGGCTTCACGCCGTGGATGTCTCCGGTAGGCATGAGGTACAGCCGATCGCCGGCAAAACCGACGACCTCCGCCTCGACGCTCGAGCCCTCGCCGGTCGTCACCTCGCAGCGATCACCCACCGCGGCCTGGCAGCCCGTGGCTTCGAGCGTCAGGCCGACCATGCGCGTCAGCTGGCCCTCGACGATCGGCGGGGCAAGGTTGCGCACGGCACGCCTGCCCTGCTTCAGGAAATTCGTCCAGGCCTCGGTGTGCTTCCCGGCCGTGGCGTTCACGGCTCGATGTCCTTGGCCGCGGCCGACGCATCACGCTGCCGCTGGCGCTCCTGCGAGCGTTCGTCACCGAGCAGCGCAGCGATGGCTGCGTTCAGCCGATTCTCGACCCGCGCGTCGATCTGCGCGGTGTCGGTGATGACGCGGCAGTCGCCACGCCCCAGCATCGGATCCTCGACCAGGCGCCACGCCACCTGTTCATGCGGTGTCACCAGCCGCTCGCGGATCAGCGCGGCATCGTCCGGATGCACGATGACGCGCACATCGCGCGCCGAGACCGGCATCAACCCGACCGTCTCGCGCACCACGGCGATCACCTGCGAGGGATCGATGCGCAGCTCACGTCGCAGCAGCTGGCGCGCGATGGCAATCGACAGCTCGGCGAGCTGCGTCTCCATCTCGGCATCGAGCCGCGCGAGCGGACGCGTCTGCAGATCGAGCAGCGCCGCGAGTCGCCGGCTCTGCTCCTCGACGTGCGCCTCGAGCGGCGCCATTTCCGCTCGCGCCGCCGCCAGGCCTTCCTGTCGCGCCTCTTCGCGCACGGCCTGCCACACCGCCTCTTCCGCGGCCTGCATCTCGCGCACGGTGCGCGGACGACGTCCGGGCGGCGCTATGCCATCGACCTGCGGCGCACTCCACGCCTGGACCGTCTCGACCTGTTCGGCGCGTAGCAACGTGTTCATGGGATCAGGACTTCTCGCTCGCATTCACCCAGTCCTTGACGACCTGGGCCACTCGCGCGGGATCCTTCTGCACGATGTTGCGCGCGGTCGCGACCTGCTGTTCGTACTGCAGGGCACTCGGCGGTGCCACAGCCAGCGCCTGCTGCTGCGCGAGGATTGCCGGTGCGGCGGCGTCGCCACCACCTCCTCCACCCGCCGTCACGAGGCGCGGGCCCGACGTCAGGTTCCTGATCAGCGGCCGCACGATGAACAGCAGCAGCAGCACGACGATGATGAGACCGGCCAGCAGCTTCGCGAGATCGCGTGCCAGCGGCTGTTCCCACAACGGCACCTGGTCGAGTTCGGGTGCGCCCGGAACCGCTTCGACCTGGAAGCCCTGGTTGACGACCGTGATGCTGTCGCCACGCTTCTCGTCGAAGCCTACGGCGTCGCGCACCAGTGTCGTCACGCGCGCGATCTGGTCTTCCGACAGCGGCGCCTCGGTGACCTTGCCGTCCTTGTCCGTGCTGCGCAGGTTGTCGACCACTACTGCAACCGAGAGGCGTTGCAGCCGGCCGGCGGGCTGGCGCGTGTATGCGACGGTGCGGTCGATCTCGTAGTTGCGGGTCGCCTGGCGGGAACTCGAGTCGGGCCCTGCGCTGGCCGACTGGGTCGCCGCCGCTGCAACCGCCGCCGCAGCGACGGCGGCGGCCGAAGCGCCCGCGCCCGGCTGAGCCGGCGCCGCGGTGGCAGCCGGTGGCGGCGCCAGCGCAGCGACCGTGCCGCCCGCCGGGGGCTGGTTGGTCAGCGCGCCCGGCACGCCGCCGGCGCCGCCGCCATTGCGATTCTGCTCCTCGGAAGTCTGCTCGCTGCGGATGATCTGGGTGTCCTTGCCGTACTGCTCGCGCGCCTCTTCGGTCGCCGACATCTCGATCTGTGCGACCACCTGCGCCCGCACGCGTCCCGCGCCGAGCAGCGGCGTCAGCAGCGACTCGATGCGCTGGCCGTAATCCTCTTCCATGCGACGCGCGATCTCGAGCTGCTGTTCGCGCATGGCGCTCTCGCCATCGCGCTCGGGCGCCGACAGCAGACGTCCCTGGCTGTCGACGACGGTCACTTCGGTCGTCTCGAGACCGGGAATGCTCGATGCGACCAGGTTGACGATCGAGGTGACCTGCTCGCGGTCGAGCCGACGGCCCGACTTCAGCTGCAGGAACACCGACGCACTGGCGGGACGGCGGTCGCGCACGAATGCGGACTGCTGCGGTACGGCGAGATGCACGCGCGCGCCCTCGATCTGCTTCAGGCTCGCGATGGTGCGTGACAGTTCGGTCTCGAGCGCGTGCTGGTAGCGCGCGGTTTCCATGAACTGGCTGACGCCGAAGCCGGGATCCTTGTCGATCAGCGAGAAGCCACCGCTTTCCGGCAGCCCCTTCGCCGCGAGCTTCAGTCGCGCATCGCTGACCCGATCCGAAGGCACCGAGATGCCGCCGCCGTTGGTGTCGACGCGATACGGAATGCCGGCCTGTTCGAGCGAGGTCACGATCTGCGCGGCATCACCGTTCGCGAGGTTGCCGAACAGCAGGCTGTAGCTCGGACCTTGCGACCACATCACCACGGCCACGCCGGCAGCCACCGCGGCGGCAACTCCGAGCAGCAGCAGCAGCGGCTTCAGGCCAGCGGGAATGCCGGCGAGGGCACGTGGAGCGGATTCATTTGCCATGGGGTGTCACTTCAGATGGGCATGTTCATGATTTCCTGGTACGCGCTCACCAGGCGATTTCGGACTTCCGTCGCTGCGCGGAAGGCGACCGTGGCCTTCTGCGACTCGATCATCACGGTCGACAGCTCGACGCCGGGCACGCCCTTCTCGAAGGCGGTCGCGACATTGCCGGCCTGCGTCTGCGCGGCGTTGACGCCGTCGAGGCCCTGACGCAGCAGCTTGCCGAAGTCGGCGGGCGCGGCGCCGTTGACGCCACCCGGTTTCGCGCCCGGCGCGATTCCGTCCGGACGAACCGCGGGGGCGTTGAGTTTCGTCTGCTGCTGCAGCTGGCGGATCTGCGCCAGCACGCCATCGATCTGGAGGTTGCTCATCGGGACCTCATGCGGGCACCGCGACGCCATCGGCCTTCAGGCGCGCGAGCTTGTAACGCAACGTTCGCGGGCTGATGCCGAGCCGCTCGGCCACTTCACGACGCGATGCGCCGTTGCTCGAGCGCCGTCGAGGATCAGGTCGCGCTCGGCCTCGCGCAGCGAATCGCGCAGCGCGCAGCGGCGCCGACGCCGACGCGTCGACCGTCGACTGCATCGCCGCCGCGGGGCAACTCGACATCCGTGACCCGATTCGAACCGCAGATGCTCGGGTCGTATCACCGAGCCGAGCTCACCGCGCCTGCGCGAGGATCAGCGCACGCTGCAGCAGGTTGTCGAGCTCGCGGATGTTGCCGGGCCACGGATAGGTCAGCAGCAGCATGTGGCCGCATCGGCGCTCAGCGCCGGCATGCGCTGAGCCCGCGCGGCAGCGCGACGCCAGCAGCTGCATCGCGAGCGGCAGCACGTCGTCGCGACGATCGCGCAGCGGCGGCGATCGTCAGGGGGAACACGCACAGCCGATAGAACAGATCTTCGCGGAAGCGCCCGTCAGCCACTTCGGCGCGCAGATGGCGATTGGTCGTCGCGAGCACGCGCACGTCGAGCGCGATCGGGCTGGCGGCCGCCGAGCCGCTCGACCTCGCGCTCCTGCAGCACGCGCAGCAGCTTGGCCTGCAAGCGACAGCGGCATCTCGGTGATTTCGTCGAGCAGCAGCGTGCCGCCCTGCGCCTGCTCGAACTTGCCGGGGTGACCCGCCTGCGCGCCGGTGAAGGAGCCCTTCTCGTAGCCGAACAGCAGTGGCTTCGAGCATGTTCTCCGGAATCGCCGCGCAGTTGACCGCGATGAAGGCCTGGTTGTGCGCGCTCGGATGCGTTCATGGATGAATCGCGCCAGCACTTCCTTGCCGGTGCCCGACTCGCCCGCGATCAGCACCGTGCAGTCGGTCTGCGCCACGCGCCGCGCGAGTTCGAACAACTCGCGCGTACGGGCGGAGACCACGACCGGCTCGCGATAGGCCGGATCCCGGTCCATCGCGTCACGGACGCGCACGCTGCTGGTTGGTAACGTTTGGAAGCTCATTGCCGATCTAGGGGAGCAAGATCCGTGCCGTGCCCATGCGCGTGACAGGCGTCACGTCCCGCGACTCCGGACTGTGGAGCCGCTCTCACTTCGCGCGTCAGGATTCCGACGCGTCGTCGGCGTCGTTGATGCCGAACTTGCGCAGCTTCTCGACCAGCGTCGTCCGGCGCAGCCCCAACAGCCGCGCGGCGTGGGCCACGGTGCCATTGGCGCGCGACAGCGCCTGGCGGATCAGGTTTCCTCGATCGCCGCCACGTGCGCGCGCAGGTCGATGCCCGCGGCCGGCAAGATCGTGCCGCTTTCGGCTGCGGGCGGCGCCGGCTCCTCGAGCAGCACCATGCTTCTGCTCTCGTCCGCTCGCTCAGCTCGAGCGGTCGGATGCGTCGCTCGACCAGGTCGGCCGACAGCGTCGCCCTCGCCGTCCAGCGCCTCCGACCAGTCGGCCGGCCGATAGCGCGGCGGCAGATCGGCGACGGTCGACGCGGCGGCCCGAGCACAGGATCGACAGGCGCTCGACCAGGTTGCCGAGCTCGCGCACGTTGCCGGGCCAGGGGTAGTGCAGCGAGCACGTCCGTGCGCCGCGATCGCTCAGCACGACGCGGCGAACGGCCTGCGGCGACGTTGCGCATCGGAGAACTCGCGCACCAGCAGCGGCAGGTCCTCGATGCGCGCGCGCAGCGCCGGCATCTCGATCGGGAACACGTTCAGGCGATAGAACAGGTCCTCGCGGAAGCCGCCCTTCAGCGATCGGCGTCTTCGAGGTTGCGGTGCGTCGCGGCGATGATGCGCACGTCGCAGCGGTCTGCGCGCGCTGCCGACGCGCTCGAACACGCGCTCCTGCAGCACGCGCAGCAGCTTCACCTGCATCGGCGAGGCTCATGTCGCCGATCTCGTCGAGGAAGAGCGTGCCGCCCTCGGCCAGCTCGAAGCGGCCCTTGCGGGTCGCGACCGCGCCGGTGAACGCGCCCTTCTCGTGGCCGAACAGCTCGCTCTCGAGCAGCTCGGCGGG
Source organism: uncultured Pseudomonadota bacterium (assembly GCA_963769065.1). Lineage (GTDB taxonomy): Bacteria > Pseudomonadota > Gammaproteobacteria > Steroidobacterales > Steroidobacteraceae > ZC4RG30. The sequence goes on from CAVYKG010000010.1 coordinate 94,191, forward strand.
AATCGCGCCGCAGTTGACGGCGACGAAGGGGCGCTTGCGGCGCGGGCTGGCCTCGTGGATCGCGCGCGCGACCACTTCCTTGCCGGTGCCCGACTCGCCGAGGACCAGCACGCTGGACTCGTGCGCGGCAACCTGCGAGATCAGGCGGCAGACATCCCGGATCGAACGCGAGCTGCCCGAGGGGCCGGACGGGCCGGTGTAGTACCGCTCGAACCGAGCCACTTCACCGAACACTTCGCTTTCGACCGTCGCCATGTAGAGCACTCCGCCTGACAGATTCCAGGCGGAATTATGCTCAGGGCACGAGCGCCAGAAAGGTGACGCAGGCGGCGACTTGACGGCGCCCGCGTGTGACGTGACTCCCGGTTCAGCCTCGCCGCGGCTGTCGAACGCCAGCGACTTGACGCCGGTGACGCCGGAAAGCGAGCTTTTCGATCAGGTCCGCGGTCGCCTCGCCCGGCGGGACGATGCCGGCCTTGACGATGCCCTCGGCCGAAACGGACGTGATGCGAGCGATCAGCGTCAGCGGCTGCGCGACGCACTCGCGCAGGAATATGTCGAGCAGACCCTGTGAATTCGCCAGGGGCCGGGGCTCGGCCGAGCGCCAGGTGGCGCCCAGCGCGTTGAACCGGATCGGGGTCGGGACCGGTCGTGGGCTGCTCGCCGCGAGCAGCTGGCCCATGAGGTCGAGCACGAGGTTCATCTTCACCTCGAGTCGCTGCAGGTCGGCCGCATGCGGCGACTTCTCGTCCTGCTTGTCGACCGGGCCCTGCTCCTCGATGGCGGCGCACACCTGCAGCGTCCGGACGTTGCGATCGGTCATCGCTGCGATGGCGACCGGGTCGAGCGGCTCGCGCAGCGGCCTGAACGCAACCGAGAGCACGTCTTCGTAGGCGAGCTCGTCGTGCAGTACTACGGTATCGACGCCTTCGAACATCCGGTCTCTTCCTCGATGATCCGGCGCAGCGCGCGATCGGATTCGTCCACCGCCGCCTGTATCGCCTCGAAGCACCCCAGCTCCCGTGCACAGTCTATGCCCATACGCAGCTCGCGCAGCAACCGGCGACGTTCGCTCATCAGCCGGTCGATGCTGCGTGATTCGATCTGGCCCGCGACATCGCGCACCAGCTGCGCACCGGCGGCCAGCACGCCCTGTACGCGCAAGCGCTGTATCGGCCGCGCCTGCAGCGCAAGCGCCGCACCGTTCATCAGATTCCGCCGCGGCGCGCGGCCATCGGCATCGCGATCCAGGCCGCCCGCACCTCGCCGAGCAGGCGCGCGACCTCCTCGAGCGGCTCGACGCGGTTCTCGAGGCTGCCCTTCATGAGCTGCTTCGCGCCGTATTCGTACAGCGCGCCGAGGTTCGCCGCGATCTCGCCGCCGGCGTCGAGGTTCAGGCTCGAGCGCAGCTCGTCGAGAATGGCGACCGCGCGATGCACGAGGCCAGCCTGCATGTCGAGCTGGCCGTGCTTGATCGCGCCACGCGCTCCGGCAATGCGCTCGAGCGCGCCATCGAGCAGCATGACGATCAGGCGGTGCGGGTCGGCGGCGGCAACGCCGCCGTGAGCGGCAACCGACTGATAGGCGCCCAGGGGGCTGCGGGAAGAAACGTAGGCCGGCATGTGCGTCGAGACTCCGTGTGCGTCAGGAGTCTTAACGGCCGACCAGGCGGGGACTTGAGCCTCCGGCGGCGGACTTCCGTCTTACTTCGAGGAGCCGCCGCTGAACTGCTGCGCGAGGTAGGTCGAAGTGCGTCTGCAGTTGCGTCAGCATGCTGTCGAGCGCGGTGAACTGTTTGAGATAGCGCGACTGGATCACTTCCATGCGCGCGTCGAGCGCGGCTTTCTGCTTGTCCAGATCCTCGCGTCGCGACGTGATCGTCGTGTTGCGCGAGGCGATGTCACCGGTTGCGGACAGCTTCGTCGCGAGGAACGCATTCATCTTCTGCGCGATCCCGCCGGCGCCGGCGAACACCTTGCTCGCGGCTGATGGGTCCGCGGCGAGCGCGGAGCCGAGCTTGGCCGCGTCGAGCTTCAGCGTGCCGTCCGCATTGGTGGTGATGCCCAGGTTTGCCAGCATCGGCGAGCCGTTCGCGCCGGCTACCGGATCAGTGAGGAAACGCCGCATCGTCGTCTCGACGGTGCGCAACAGTGGATCCCCGAGCATCGGACCGCCGGCCTTGGTCGCGGCATCGTAACCACCCAGGCTCCTGAACTGCGTCGCCATCGTGTTGAACGCAGTGACGAACGTCTCGACCTGCTTTTTGATCGCGGCGTCATCACGCGCAATATCGAGCGGAAACGTCTCGCCCGGCGCGGCGTCGGCCAGCGACAGCGTCACGCCGTCGATTGCCCCGTCGACCGTGTTGCTCGCGCTGTGGATCTCGTAGCCCGACAGACGGACGATCGCGTCCTGTGCCGGAGCGATCTCGGTGAGATTGCGGGTGGCCGGCGGCATCGTAGACCAGCTTCGCAAGGCCGCCGTCGCCGCCGCTCGCGCTGACCTTCAGCGCATTCGCCACACCGGTGGCCGAACCGGTGAGCACGAGATGCGCGCCGTCCTGGTCGCGGATGATCGCCGCACGCACGCCCGTGTTGCCAGGCGCATTGTTGATCGCGTCACGGATGCCAGCCACCGTGTTCCTGTCGGAGTCGATCACGACGCTGAATGACTTGCTGCCCATCGACAGCGTCAAGGTGCCGGTGCCGACCACCTCGGTCTGCCCGCTCGCGAAGGGCTGGGAGCCGAGCCGCGCGGCGAGCGCCACCTGCTCCACTTCCACGTCATAGCGGCCGGGAACGGAGTTGCCGAGCGCGGTCGCCGTGAACACCTTGCCGTCGCTGCCGGCACTGACCGAGCGCGGCTCGAATGCGGCCGACGTCGTCATCGTGCCGACCGACGACTGGAAGGCGGCAAGGACCGCCTTCAGCTTCGACAGGGCCGTCAGCTCCGTCGTCGTCTTCTCGTCGATCTTCGTCAGCCGCTTGTCGGCGGCACCGCGTTCGGCAGCGACGAGCTGCCTCACGAGGCTGTTGACGTCGAGGCCCGAGCCAACGCCGGTTGAGGATAGGGTCGCCATGAATCCTAGGATGTCACGCCGTCGTGTCGAGAAGCGTGGCCGACCCCTCATTCAGCCTGCGCATCATGCGCAGCGCCTCCTCGTTCGGAAACTGGCGCACGACATCGCCGGTGTTGGCGTTGCGCACCGTAACCACCGTCGCATCCGCGTCCTGGTCGACGCGGAACTCGATGTCCCGGCGCGAAGCGTTCAGGAACTGTTCCAGCCGCTTGGCCACACGCGACATCACTGGCTCGGCCGGCTCGAGTGCGCGCTTCGTTTCCGGAGCCGCTTGCGGGGGTGCCGCATGCGCGCCTGGCAAAGCCGGCAAGGCCGGCGCTGGAGTGCTGCTGTGGGTGGCACCGGCATTGACCGGTGCTGTCGCAAACGGGGTTAAGGGCTTTACGCCTGGTATCACCATGGGGCCTCTCGTGGCGCAGCGACGGGGGCTGAAGAGCCCCCGCCGCCGAGCCGATTTACATCAGGTAACCGATCAGCGCAGCAGCGTCAGGACGTTCTGCGGGACCGAGTTCGCCTGCGCGACCATCGCGGTACCGGCCTGCTGCAGGATCTGCGCGCGGGTCATCGCCGCCGTTTCCTGCGCGAAGTCCGTATCCAGGATGCGGCTGCGCGAAGCGGACAGGTTCTCGGACACCGTCTGCAGGCTGTTGATCGTCGACTCGAAGCGATTCTGGATCGCGCCGAGCGTGCCGCGGAACTCGCTCACCGCGGTCAACGCCGCGTCGACCGAGATCAGCGCCTTGTTGGCGTTACCCGCCGACTTGACGTCCTGCAGCTGCAGCGAGCCGGCGAGGCTGTACGTGCCGGCCGTAAGCTTCAGGTCCGCAGCGGCCGTGCCGCCCACCACGAAGCGGTCGCCCGAGGCGAGGTTGAGCTTGCCCGAGCTGTCGACATACGCGGCGACCGAACCACCCGTCTGGCTGGTGATCGCATCGGCCATTTCCTGCACCGACGTGAACGTGCCGGTGATGTTGACCGCCGCGCCCGTGCCCGAGGCGACGGTGAGCTCGCCCGAAGCCAGCGTGTAGCTGACCTTCATCACGCCGCCGCTGTTGGTCACCGCGAACGTGCCGCCGCCCGCGCCGGCCGCCGTGTTCAGCGCCGCAGCCATCTTGGTCGCCACCGAGTCGAACGTGTCGCCGGCGGCGGCAGTGTAGCCCGTGTCCCAGTTCAGGTCCGTGCCGAAGTACGTCTTCGTGCCGAGCGCCGCGAAGTCCGCATCCGTCACCGGATTCAGCTTGCTCACGTCTACCGACGCATCGCCAATCGAGGCCGACGACGCGGTCGAGGCGACCTTGCCGATGTCAGCCGTCTTCATGCTGGTGCTGAGGCCGACCGAGATCGTCTCGCCGACGTTCGCGCCGACCTGGAACAGCGCGCTGCCGAACGTGCCGTCGAGGACCTTCCGGCCGTTGAACGACGTCTGGCTCGCGATGCGGTCGATTTCCTGCAGACGCTGCTGCACTTCCTGGTCGAGCGCCGCGCGGTCGCTGTCGGAGTTCGTCGCGTTCGCCGACTGCACGGCCAGCTCGCGGATGCGCTGCAGGTTGTTGGTCACTTCCTGCAGGGCGCCTTCGGTCGTCTGCGCGAGCGAGATGCCGTCGTTCGCGTTGCGGACCGCCTGGTTCAGGCCGCTGATCTGAGTCGTCAAGCGATTCGAGATGGCGAGGCCGGCAGCGTCGTCCTTCGCGCTGTTGATGCGCAGGCCCGACGACAGGCGCTGGAGCGAGGTGGCCAGCTGGCTGCCGGAAGTCGTGAGGTTGCGCTGAGCGTTCAGCGACATCACGTTCGTGTTGATGGTAAGTGCCATTGAAAGTGCTCCTGATTGGAAGTTCTCAAAGATCCGGCAATCCGACCGGGCGGGGCTGCTGGAGGATGCCCCGCCAGTGCGTGTTCACTACCGTTAACGTCCCGCTGCAGGGGTTCTTGAGGGCATCGCCCGGCAGCGTTTGAAAAGTGCGTTCCGGTTCACGTTGCGGCGCACGCGACGTGACGCGGATCACAGGAAGTTGAAGAGCGAGAGCTGCGCGATGCGCGAATAGGCCTGCTGGGCGGCCTGCAGCCCGGTGAGCTGCTGGTTCATCCGCGAGATCGCCTCGGCATAGTCGAGGTCGCGCAGATCGCCGAGCGACGTCGAGAGCTCGAGGTCGAGATCGGCACGGGCCGATGCCGCACTGTCGACCGCCACCAGCCGCGCACCCACTTCCGCCCGCGAGGTTTCCACCGCGTCGAGTCCCTGGTCGATCTGCGTCAGGGCCCGGTTGATGTTCGAACTGAGCGCGGCGCGCGCGCTGGGGTCGGCTGCCCCCGCCCGCAGCGAGGCGACCAGGTCGTCGACTGTCGAGAACAGGCTCTTCGTCCCGGCCGGCGCGATGGCGATCGTGTCGCCCGGCGACGGGCTGTCCGGCGACCTTGACCTGAACGCCGTTGAAAGCGATGACCCCGCCGTCGACATACGTGCCCGTCGCGACCGGTGCGTTCGCCGAAATCGGTCACCGTCCAGGTGCCGGCCGCGTCGAACGAGATCGTGTAATTGCCCGGCACCCACGCAGCCGGGTTGATCACCTGGCCGGTGTCGACCACCGCGGTTCCCGTGTGCGTGCCGTTGGCGACGGTGAAGACGCCGTTGCCCTCGGGGATCCCGACGAAGGCACGATAGCCGTCGATCGAATCGGCGAGACTCTGCGAAGGACCGATCTGCAACTGACGACTGTTGCGGTCACCCGCGAAGGACACGCCGGTCGTCGTGCGGGCGAACGGCTGCGTGTTGCTGGAGTAACCTGAGAACAGGTACTCTCCGTTCGTGTCGCGGCGGTTGCCGACGTCCTGCAGCTCGAGCACGCGCTGTTGCAGCTCGGTTGCAATCGACTTGAGCGATGCCTCGTCCAGCGCACCGCTGTTCGCCTGCAGCGCCAGCTCGCGTACCCGCTGCAGCGACGTGCCGACATCGGCGAACGCCTGCTCGGTGATGGTCAGGCGGCTGCTGAGGATGTTCGCGTTCTTGCCGTACTGCGTGAGCTGCGCCTGGCTGCGTTCGAGGTCGACCACGCGCGTGGCCGCGATCGGATCTTCGGCAGGCGTCTGGAAGCGCTTGCCGGAGGCAACCTGCGCCTGCGTGCGCGCGAGCGTCGACTGCTGCTTCATCAGCTGGCTCAGCACGGAGGTGTGCATGCCGCTGGTCGAGATGCGCGTGCTCATCGGCGCGTCGCCGCCAGCAGCGCGTCGAACATTTCCTGCGTCGCGCGGATCACCTGCGCTGCCGCCTGGTAGGCCTGCTGGTATCGCAGCATGTTGGCCGCCTCCTCGTCGAGGTTGACGCCGCTGACTGCGTCACGCTGCGCCATCGCGTCGTCGTAGATGATCTGCTGGGCATCGAGACTCGCCTGCGCCTGCCCGGTGGCGACGCCGATGCGGCCCACGAGCGAGGAGGTCGCCTGGTTCAGGCTGACCGTGCCGCCGGCCAGCACGCCCTTGCCGAGCACCGAGGCCAGCTCGAGCGCGTTGCGGTTGTCGCCGGTTCCGCCGGTGTTGGCACCCACGGTGAACGTGTCGCCCGCCTTCGGCGCCCCGGCGATCTGCACGCGCCAGCCGTTCGCGTCGATGTTGCCGCCGGCCGTGTAGGTGAAGCTGCCGGCGCCGTTGATCGAATAGTGCGTCGCGTCGGTGAACTGAATCGTCGCGGTGGCCGTCAGTGTCGCGGGATTCGCGACGCTCAGCACCTCGCCGGCGGAAATCGTCGCGGTGCCCGTGTTGGCGGTGCTCGCGCTGGTGCGGATCGGCGCTGCAGCGGCCACCTTCGACGGATCGTTGATCAGCACGCCGAGCCCGTCGATCGCGCCAGCGGTCGGCTTCACGATGAACGTGTCGCCATTCGACGCCCCGGCGCCGATCGAGATCGACAGCCCCTCCGCGACGAACGGGTCGAGCGCGGTGCCCGTGCCCGTCATGGCCACCGGCGTACCCGAATCGTTGCGACGCAGGCTCCAGGCATTGTTCGAGTACTGCAGCACGTAGTCGCTGGTGCCGATCGCCGCTGCGTTGGTCCGGGCGGCCGAGATGTTCGCCGTTCCGCCATTCAACTGCGCGGGCAGCACGCGCACGCCGCCGACCGAGAACAGGTCGCCGCCCAGCGCCGCCGCCGAGGTCCATGCCCTCGTGATGCTGCGCGTTGACGGTCGAGGTCAGCGCGAGCGTCATCTGGCCGAGTTCGTTGCGCGCCGGGTCGAGCATCTCGCGCCGGAAATCGAGCAGGCCGCCGACGCTGCCGCCGCTGAGCACGTTGCGCAGGTCGACACTGCTGCCCGCGGTCTTGTAGGCGAGCGTCATGCGGGTCGGATCGTACGCGTCCTGCTGCGCGACGATGGTGCCCGCCACGTTGCCGGTCACGAGCGCCTGGCCGTTGCCGATCGACACGTTGACCGCGCCGTTGTCCTGCACCACCGAGTTGACGTTGACGTGCTTCGCCAGCTCGTCGAGCTCGCGATCGCGGGCGTCGAGCAGATCGTTCGGCGGCGAGCCCGAGGACTTGGAGGCGGCGACGATCTGGTCGTTGAGCCGCGCGATGTTCTGCGCTGACGTCGTGATCGATGCCGCTTCGGCCCGCAGCTGTGAGTCGATGCCGACATCGAGTTCGTCGAGCCGGCGCTCGTAGCTCTTGAGCCGCTCGCTGACACCCTGCGCCTCGCTCAGCAGCACCTGGCGCGCGGACACCGAGTTCGGTGTCGAGGCGACGCCCTGCAGCGCGTTGGTGAACTTCTGCAGCGTGGCCGAGAGCCCGGTGGTCGAATCGGCAAACAGGTTGTTGAGCGCGCCGGCCTTGCCAGCGTAGGTCTCGAGACGCGTCACGCTGCTCGCGGAGTACCGAGACTGGTCGATGAGGATGTCGTCGACATTGCGCGCGATGCTGCCGACCTGCGCGCCGTTGCCGACGTTGGCGTTGCCGATCCGCTGCGGCTCCTGCGTGACGATGTTCACACGCTGGCGGCTGTAGCCAGGCGTGGTCGAGTTCGCGATGTTGTGGCTCGTCGTGTCGAGCGCGGTCTGGAACGCCTTGAGGCCGGATACCGCGACGCGGAGCATGTCTGACATGGATCAATAACCCCTTACACGGTGTCCGGACCGGTTATCGGCACGGGCGCGGCAGACTTGAGCTGGCGGGCCACGCCGACCAGCTTGTTGACATAATCGGGATCGGTCGCATACCCGCCGCGCTGCAGCGCCGTCGCAAAAGCGGCGGTATCGCTGCCCGTGTTCAGCGCGCCGGCGTAGCGCGGGTTCCCGCCGATCACGCGCGCGTAATCCTCGAGGCATGCGTCCGCGGAACCGTAGGCACGGAACTCCGCCACCCGGCCGACCCGCGTGCCCCCTTCGAATTCGTGCGTCGCCGCGCTCGCGACCCGCCCGTTCCAGCTCTGGCCGGCCTTCAGGCCGAACAGGTTGAAACTGCTCGCGCCATCCGCCGTCTTCGGCAGCGAGCGGCCCCAGCCCGTCTCGAGCGCGGCATGCGCGACGAGCGTGTCGGGGTCGATGCCGAGCTGCGCTGCAACGCGCTCGGCCGCGGGGCGCACCGCGTCGATGAAGTCCTGCTTCGACATCGTGGTCTTCGGCGATGCGGCCGGTGCGATCGTCCGGGGCGCAGCCGACACGTCCCGGTCGAGTGCGAATCCACCCTGCTGCTGGCCCTTCGAGACCGCCTTCGCGGCCGTTTCCGGCGCGACGCCGGCCTGCATCAGCTGCGTCACCAGCATGTCGGCGAGGCCGAGGCCACGGCCCTTCGACAGTTGCTGCGACATCTGCGTGTCGAACATGTCCTGGTAGAACTGCTGCTGATCGCTGCCGAACAGCGAATCCTGCGGCGTCGCCGAGCGCATGCTCTTCAGCATCATCTGCGTGAAGAGGCTCTCGAACTGGCGCGCGCTCTCGCGCAGCGCCTCCGGCGTCTGCGCCTTCGCCTCCCGCTTCAGGGCGGTAAGGCCCTGCGGATCCGCGTAGAACGAGTTGTCGATGGGCGCAGTCACCGGCCGCTCAGATCACGATCAGCTCGGCGCGCAGCGCGCCGGCGGCCTTCAGCGCTTCGAGGATCGCGACCAGGTCGCCCGGCGCGGCGCCCACCTGGTTCACCGCGCGCACGATGTCGTTCAGATCCACGCCGGCGTTGAACAGGAACATGCGCGCGTCCTGCTGGTTGACCGAGATCTCGCTGCGCGGCGTCACCACGGTCTGCCCGTCCGAGAACGGCGCCGGCTGGCTGACGTCGTTGCGCTCGGTGATCGTCACCGACAGCGAGCCATGCGCGACCGCCGCCGGCTTCACGCGCACGCGCGAGCCGATGACGACCGTGCCGGTGCGCGAATTGACGATGACGCGCGCCGGTGCATCGCCGGGCTCGATCTCGATGTTCTCGAGCGTCGAGACGTACGCCACGCGCTGGGCCGAAGCCGCCGGCGCCTGCACGCGCACCGACACCGAGTCGACCGTCTCGGCAGTGCCGGCACCGAGCAGGCCGTTGATGCCTTCGGTGAGGCGCGTGGCGGTGGTGAAGTCCGGGGTGTTCAGGTTGAGCATGACGAACGGCTGGTCGGTGAAGCCGTTCGGCACCGCGCGCTCGACCGTCGCGCCGTTCGGCACGCGGCCGCTCGACGGCACGTTGATCGAGATCTTCGAGCCATCCTTGCGCGGCGATGCCGAAGCCGCTGACAATGAGCGAGCCCTGGGCAATGGCGTAGACCTCTCCGTCGACGCCGCGCAGCGGCGCCATCAGCAGCGTGCCGCCGCGCAGGCTGGCCGCGTTGCCGATGGACGCGACGGTGACGTCGATCGTCTGGCCGGGCTTCGCGAACGGCGGCAGGTCGGCGGTAACCGTGACGGCGGCGACGTTCTTGAGCTGCGGGTTCACGTTCGGCGGAATGGTCACGCCGAACTTGGCGAGCATGTTCTTGATGCTCTGGATCGTGAACGGCGCCTGGCTGGTCTGGTCGCCGGTGCCGTCGAGACCGACGACCAGGCCGTAGCCGACCAGCTGGTTGCCGCGAACACCCGCGACCGAGGCCAGATCCTTGACGCGCTCGGCGCTGGCAGGCACCGAGGCGATCGACGCGGCCGCGGTGAGCGCGACCACGCTCAGCAGACGATTGAGCTGTTTCATCAGAACGGCGCCCACTTGGAGTTGAAGAAGCGCGCGAGCCAGCCCATGCGGTTCGCGTCGGCGAGTGCGCCCTGCCCGCCGTAGGAGATGGCCGCGTCGGCGACCTTGTACGAAGGGATCGTGTTGTCGGGCTGGATGTCGATCGGGCGGATGACGCCCTGGATGCGCACGAACTCGCGCCCCTGGTTGATGCCGATCCATTTCTGCCCGCGCACGACGAGGTTGCCGTTCGAGAGCCGCTTCGCGACCGTCACGGTGACGTTGCCCTGCAGCTTGTTGCTCTGGGCACTGTCGCCGCTGCCGTCGAAGCTCGACTTGCCGTCGAGCCCCATGTCGAGGATGGGCGTGCCGTTCACGGTGACGGGCCGGCCGAGCAGCTTCGGCCCGGGCAGCTCGGCGCTGGTCGCCTTGCTGGTCGTCGTGCTCGAGCTCTTCTGCGCGGCGGTGCTCTCGATCAGGTTGATCGTGATGGTGTCGCCGACCCGGCGCGCCACGGCGTTCTCGAACAGCGCGATGTCGCGGCCGCTCTGGTAGATGGCGCCGTTGGCCGGCGCAGCGGCCCAGCTGTCGTCGGGCGGCGTCGCTTCGTAGTCGTGATCCGAGGGCGGGCGCGGCGTCGCGCAGGCCGCAAGCGCGAGTCCGACGGCTGCGACGACGACGAAGCGAGATGCGCTTCAGGGTCATCACAGGTTCTGGCTCACGTACTGAAGCATCTGGTCGGTGGTCGAGATCGCCTTGGAGTTCATCTCGTAGGCGCGCTGGGTCTCGATCATGTTGACCAGCTCCTCGACCACGTTGACGTTCGAGCCCTCGAGCGCGCCCTGCTGCGTGAAGCCGAGACCGTTCAGGCCCGCCGTGCTCGTCTGCGCCGGGCCGCTGGCAGACGGTTTCGGAGAAGAGGTTCTCGCCGCGCGGCTGCAGGCCCGCGGGGTTGACGAAGTCGGTGAGCTGCAGCTGTCCCGACCGTGGTCGGCGAGCTCTGGCCGGCGATCTGCGCGCTGACCGTGCCGTCGTTGCCGATGGTGATGCTCTGCGCGCCCTGCGGAATGGTGATGCCGGGCTGCACGCGATAGCCGCTCGAGGTCACGAGCTCGCCTTCGGCGCTCATCTTGAACGACGCCGTCACGCGTGTAGCCGAAGCTGCCGTCGGGCATCAGCACCTGGAAGAAGCCACGGCCGTTGATCGCGACGTCGAGCGCATTGCCGGTCGTGTTGATGCCGCCCTGCGTGTGGTTCTTCTCGGTCGCGACGACGCGCACGCCGGTACCGATGTTGAGACCGGTCGGCGCCACGGTGTCCTGCGACGTCGCGCCACCCACCTGCCTGTCGTTCTGGTACAGCAGGTCCTCGAAGATCGCCCGGTCCTTCTTGAAGCCGGTCGTGTTGACGTTGGCGAGGTTGTTCGACACGACGGTCATGCGCGTCTGCTGCGCATCCAGTCCCGTCTTCGCTGCCCACAATGCTGAATCCATGGTTCGACTCCGTCTTTATCAGGTAAGGCCGAGCAGCTTCGCGGAAGCCGCGCCGCCGTCTTCGGCCGTGCGCATCGCCTTGACCTGCAGGTCGAAGTGACGCGCGAGTTCGATCATCTTGACCATCGCGTCGGCAACGTTGACGTTGCTCGACTCGAGTGCTCCCGCCACCACCGACACGCCCGCGTCGGCCACGGCGTCGGTGCCATCCTTCAGGCGGAACAGGCCATCCGTCCCGCGTTCGAGCGCCGTCGTCTCCGGCCGCACGAGCTTGATCCGGCCCACGATCGCGCGGGTTTCCGGACCTTGCCCCAGCGGCACGATCGAGATGCCGCCGTCGCTGCCGACGACGATCGACGCCGCCGGCGGAACGCTGATCGGCCCGTCGTCGCCCATCACCTGCAGGCCCGTACCCGTCCGCAGCGAGCCATCGGCCTCGATGCGGAGGTCGCCTGCGCGCGTATAGGCTTCGCGGCCGTCACGCCCCTGCACCGCGAGGAAACCGTCGCCCCGCACCGAGACGTCGAGGTCGCGGCCGGTCTGCATCAATGCACCCGTGGTCGCATCGAAGCCGGTCGAGGACGAGGTCGCGTAGACCCGCGACTCGTAACCCGAGCCGTGCACCGCGCGCGCCTGGAATGCAGCGAGATCGGCGCGAAAGCCGTTGGTGCTGGCGTTCGCGAGGTTGTGGTTGTTGGTCGCCTGCGCACGCAGGGTCTCCTTGGCACCCGACATCGCGACGTACAGCAGACGATCCATGGCTTCAGATGCTCCGGTTCAGTCGGCGATCAACGGATGTTGATGATCGTCTGGGTGATCTGGTCGGACGTCGAGATCATCTGCGCGTTCGCCTGGAAGTTGCGCTGCGCGGTGATCATGTTGACGAGCTGCGTCGTGACGTCGACGTTCGATGCTTCGAGCGCGCCGGACTGGATCAGGCCGAAGCCCGAGTTGCCGGCCTGGCCGTTCAGCGCCTGGCCCGAACGCGAACGTCTCCGCCCAGGTCGTGTCGGCCAGCTGCTGCAGGCCGTTCGGGTTGGAGAAGTTCGACAGCGCAACCTGGCCGAGCGTGGTCGACCGACCGTTGGTGTAGCGCGCCTGCACGACACCGCTCTTGTCGATGTCCATGCCGATCAGCCGGCCGGTCGTGTAACCGTCCTGCGTGACCGAATTGACGCCGAAGGTCGCGCCGTACTGCGTCGCGCCGCCGACGTCGAACGTCATGTTCATCGGCGCCGCGCCGGTCGTCGGCGTGTAGGCGGCAAAGCTGATCTGGCCGGAAGCCGGGTTCACCATGGCGCCGGTGTTGCTGAAGTCGCAGCGCCTGCGGGCGTGCCGACCGCGGTGCCGTCGACGTACAGCCGGGCGTTCCACTGGTTCGCCGTGGCCGTGTGCGTGAAGTACATGCGTGGCCGTGTGCGCCGAGCCGAGCGAGTCGTACATCGTCATCGACGTCGCGCGGTTGTAGCTCGACGTGTCGGCCGGGTCGAACGTCGCCGTGGTCGGTGCGGCATCGGCCGCCGGCAGGTTCATGATGACCTCGACCGCAGTGGTCGCCGCGGGCGCGCTCTCGCTGACCGAGAGCCGCAGGTCCGTCAGCGTGCCGGTGTTGAAGCCGCCGGTCGCCGACGGCGGATACACCTGCAGGCGCTGGCTCTGCGCGTTCACGACGAAGCCTTCCGCATCCTTGTGGAACGCGCCGGCGCGCGTGTAGCTCAGCGCGCCGTTGTTGCTCAGCGTGAAGAAGCCGTCACCGCTCAGCGCGAGGTCGAGGCTGTTCTCGGTGAAGTCGACGCTGCCCTGAGTGAACTGCTGCGACACGTCCGACACGCGGACGCCGTTGCCGACCGCGAGGTTCGAGACACCCTGCGGCGACACGGCGAACAGCTCGGCGAACTCGGCGCGCGAGCTCTTGAAGCCGGTGGTCGAGCCGTTGGCGATGTTGTTGGCCGTGACCTTGAGGTCGGTCTGGGCCGCGTTGAGGCCGCTCAATGCGAGACGAAAAGTCATTCTGTGGATCTCCTGGGGTTACATCACGCGCCGGACGTCGGCGAGCGCGATGGGGCCCATCTGGGTGTTGAGCGTGAGCTTGTTGGTCGACGGATCGATCGTGACGCTGCCGACCTTGCTGAGGAGGCTGCGTCGAAAGCTGCTCCGCGGCGCCGCCCACGTTGGCGATCGCCTCGATCTCGTAGTTGCCGGGAACGGCGCGCGTGCCGAGATCGGTCGTGCCGTCCCAGGTGAAGTCCTGTTCGCCCTGCTGGCTCGACAGCGCGACGCGACGCACCAGCGGCGCCGCTCGAATCGGTCACCACGAGCATGCGCGCTCGACGTGCCTTCCGGCATCGTGACTGCGCCGCGGATGCTGCCGGTCTCGCGCGAGCGCAACCTGCGACGCGTCGGCGAGCACGTCGTGACCGACCATGGTCGAGCCGCCGAGAACCTGCGACGAGCGCAGCGAATCCGACAGCGACACCACCGAATCCTTCATCTCCTGGATGCCCGACACGGTGCTGAACTGCGCGAGCTGGCCGAGGAACTCGGTCGGATCCACCGGCTTCATCGGGTCCTGGTTCTGCAGCTGCGTGATCATCAGCGTCAGGAACTGCTCGCTGCCGATCTCGGACTTCTTCTTCGCGGCCGCGGCGGCCGCACCGGTCAGGCCCACGTTCGAGGTCGCATTCACTGCATCGGTTGCCATATCTGCTATCCTGATCGCTTACTGGCCGAGGCGCAGCGTCGCCAGCATCAGTTCCTTCGCGGTGTTCATCACTTCGACGTTGTTCTGGTAGGAGCGCGAGGCCGAGATCATGTCGACCATTTCCTCGACCGCGTTGACGTTAGGCGCGAACACGTAGCCGTCCGCGTTCGCGAGCGGATTGCCCGGCTCGTAGCGCGCTTCGGCGGGGGCCGTGTTCTCGGTGATGCTCTTGATCCGCACCGCTGCGCCCGGGTCTCCCTTGCCGGCGACCGATGCGCGCATCGCCTCGAACACCGGGTGGCGCGCCTTGTAGACGGTGTTCGGATCGCCGCTGACGCTCTCGGCGTTCGCGAGGTTGCTCGCCACGGTGTTGAGTCGCACGGACTGCGCGCTCATGCCCGAGCCGGCGATGTCGAAGATCTTGAAGGACGACATGCTGTTCTCCGTGCTGCGGTCTTACTGACCAGTGATCGCCGTCATCAGTGAGCGGAACCGGCCCGACAGGAAGTTCAGCGTCGCCTGGTAGCGAACCGAGTTGTCGGCGAACGCGGCCTGCTCGAGCTGCGTATCGACGGTGTTGCCATCGAGCGAAGGCGCGAGCGGCGTGCGGTACTTCAGTGAATGCATCGCCAGCGCCATCGGGCGCATTCGCCGTGCCGATATTGGTGCCGTGCGCAGTCGTGGTCAGCGTGCCGGGCGTGCTCGTCGTCGTCGCTGCCGCAAGCGCGCCCCGGAAATCGAGGTCACGCGCCTTGAAGCCGGGCGTGTCCGCGTTGGCGAGATTGTTCGCCAGCAGCTCGGTGCGCTGCTCACGCAGCTTCAAGGCCGCGGTGTGCACACCGAGATAGGCATTGATGTCCATCGGCACGGTCGTCTCCGTCAATTTCCCGTCCTGCGGGTGAAGGAGAGCAAGGCATGTGCCAAAGGGCTTCGATCGACGCCAGCGGGCGCCCCGGAGGTCCGAGACACGCTCGAACCCGTGACGAGCGTCACGCGGCACCGGCAATCGCTTGCCGCACGGATTGCCGGCGGCGAACACTGTATCGGCGCGGACGGTCCTCAACTTTAGGGCCTGATTGCGTGGCATGCCGCTTGCTCTCTCATCGGCCATGACCGATTTCCGACGCGTCTTCTCGATCCTCCCGCTGTTCGTCGCGCTCACGGCTGCCGCGCAGACGCCGCCCAAAGACCTGCAGCAGGCGGCCGAAGCCTTCCTGCGCGCTCGCGTCGGCACAGCGTCCGGCGGAGCTGTTCGTCACCGCGACGGGGCTCGATCCGCGACTGCGACTCGCTGCCGTGCACGCAGCCGCTCGAAGCCTTCCTGCCCTCGGGCGTCGAACCCGCGGCCCGAACGACGGTTGGCGTACGCTGCGCGAACCCCTTCTGGACCGTCTACGTTCCGGTGACGGTCGAGACGCAGATGAAGGTGCTGGTGCTGAAGCGTGCGGCCCCGCGGCTGACACCGCTGACGCCGGCCGATGTCGACTCCCAGCCCCGCCGGGTCGCAGGCTTCCCGCAGAGCTATGTGACCGAAGTCGAGTTCCTGAAAGGTCGGCACCTGCGCATGCCCTCTTCGCCGGGCACCGCCCTCAAGGTCGAGATGCTCGCTGCCGATACGCTCATCAAGCGTGGTCAACGGGTGACCTTGCTGAGCGCCGCGGGATCTATCGAGGTCCGCGCGCCCGGCGAGGCGATGTCGGACGCGCTGCCCGACGGACGGGTCCGGGTCCAGAACCTCGCCTCTCGACGAGTCGTCGAAGGCGTGGCGGAAAGTGCGGACAGCGTCAGGGTGGGGCCTTGAAACGTTATGTCACTCTAAAGTTCTCGCCCGGGCTGCCGTAACAGGGTCTGGAACGAGAAGGAGTTACCGTGGTGTCCAACAAGATCGATGGGCTCGAAGTCAGGCCGGTCCGGGTGTCGGCCGGTAGCGCCGTACGCAAGCCCGCAGACGCCACGGCCGGCAAGCCCGGCTCCGACGCGCAGCCGTCTTCGGAAGAAGTGCAGATCACCTCGACCGCGCGCGGCCTCGCCTCGCTCGAACAGTCGATCCGCGACCTGCCGGCGATCGACCAGAAGCGGGTCGAGGAAATCCAGCGCCGCATCGAGAGCGGCCAGTACCGGATCGACAGCCAGCGTGTCGCTGACGGGCTGCTGCGTCTCGAAAGCGAACTGAAAGGTCCCGCGCGCAAATGAACGGAATTTCGCCAGATGGCTGCCGCGAGACGCTGGCCCGCATCCTGGCCGACGAGATGTCGGCCCTGAAGCGGCTCGAAACGCTGCTGCAGAACGAACACGGCTTCCTGAGCTCGAACGACATCGACGGTCTGGAAGCGGCCAGCGCGACGCGTCAGGATTGCGTCGCCGGGCTCCTGAAGCTCGGTGACGAGCGCCGCGACCTGTGTCGCATGCTCGGTCGCAGCAGCGACCTCGCCGGCCAGGCTGCACTGCTCTCCTGGTGCGACCCGCGCGGCACTCTGGGCCCCGTGCTGCAGGAGCACACGCAGCGATCGACTTCCTGTCGCGAGCAGAACGACCGCAATGGCGCACTCGTCGGCGCCCGCATGGCGCGTATTTCCAACATGCTCGGCATGCTGTCCGACTCGCCTGCTAGCGCGTCCGTGTACGGTCGCACCGGTCTGCGCAGCAGCGGCGCCACCGGCGCTGGCCGACTCGTCGCCGCGCGCGCGTAAGCCGTCACGCCGCAGCTTCGTCGCGCGCCGTAAGATCCGGCGCATGGCCTCCCGCTTCCTCACCGCTGCCCTTGGCGCCACCGGACTCGCCGGCGTGGCTAGCCTTGCCATCGGCTATCACGCCGGCGCACCGGCCGGCCTGTTGGCAGCCTGCGTCGGTGCCGCAGTGGGCGCGGCCCTCGCATTGCGCGCGCCCGACGCCGCGTCGGGTATGCGCCGCCAGTTGACCGTTGCGATGCTGCTGTTCGCCGCTCATGCGATCGCGCTGTACACGTTCGGCGTGCTGCCCGACGGACCCCTGCCCGCGGGCCTGCAGGGCACCCTCGCCATCGCCGGCCTCGCCGCCTGCGGTTTCGCTGCCGGCCGCATCACGCCGCCCTTGCCTCGCAGCCCCGCCCGCACCGTCCGCGACAGTGATGCCGACGACACCGTGGAGCTGCAACTCGCAGAGACGCGCTCGTTACCGGCACTGCCGAAGCCGGCGCCGTTGCGCGGGCTGATGATCGGCGGCGTTGCGGCCGTCGCGCTGTTCGTGCTCGCGACGTTGTACTGGCTCGAAGGCAGCAAGCAACCCGCAGCGCTCGCGGCCGCCGACGCGAGCGAAGTCACGGTGGCTGCCGCAGCGCTGCCGGTGATGCCGGAACCCGAATCGGTCGCCCCCCCGCCGCCCGACCCGGCACCCGTGGAGGAGACTCCGCCGACCGCCTCGACCGCCTCGACCGGTGCCCCGGTCATCACGCCGTCGAACGCGCGACGCGAATGCATGGCCCAGATCGAGTCGGCTCGTTTGTTCCTGCAGATCGCGCGCAGCAGTCCATCCCAGGTTGGCTATGCGGAAGCCACCGCAACGCAGATCGACCGCCTGCTGAAGGCGCGGCCCGTCGGACCGCGCACGCTCAGCCGCATCGCCGAGCGGATGTGGGAACTGCGCGATGCGCCGGAGCGCGACGCGGCATGGTGGTCGGGTCAGTACGCGCGCTGCGAGTCGGCGCGGAGCAGCGGGAGCTGGTACGTAGTACGAGGTTGAGCTTCGGGCGGCGGTGACGAGGTTCGGAACCCGTGGCTGTCGCGCGTGGCGACGATCTCGCGCGTGCCTCGCGAACCTGCAGACGCAGATATTGATTCGCGGAGCAGCGAAACCGGACGTGGGTGCACGCGCAAGATCGCCGCCACGCACACCAGATCGACGAGTTGCCCTCGTCACCGCCGGCCGGAGCTCCCGATGACCGCGGAGGTAATACTCCAGCACAGCGTCGAGGCCGCCTCGTCACGCGGGCTGACGGCTGATCTGGTGGTGTGGCGGTGATTTCGCGCGCGGACGACATCAATCCTCGCGCCGAGGCTGCGACTACGGCTGACTGTCTGCGAGTGCACGCACCGCGCGCGAGATCGCCGTCACGCGCGACAGCCACCAGTCCTGTCCGCGCGGCGAGGTGGGCTCGGCGCTAGACGTTGAACCGGAAGTGCATGACGTCGCCTTCCTGCACGACGTACTCCTTGCCTTCGAGGCGCAGCTTGCCGGCTTCCTTCGCGCCCGCCTCGCCCTTGCCGGCGATGAAGTCGTCGTAGCGCGATCACCTCGGCGCGGATGAAGCCGCGCTCGAAGTCGGTGTGGATGACGCCCGCGGCCTGCGGCGCGGTCGAGCCGCTCTTCACCGTCCACGCGCGGACTTCCTTCGGCCCGGCGGTGAAGTAGGTCTGCAGGCCCAGCAGCTGGTAGCCCGCGCGGATGACGCGGTTCGAGCCCGGGCTCGTCGAGCCCGAGGTCCTCGAGGAAGTCGGCCTTCTCGGCATCCTCGAGCTGCGCGATCTCCGCCTCGATCGCCGCGCAGACCGGCACGACCGGCGCGCCTTCGGTCTGCGCGCGTGCGACGCACCGCGTCGAGGTGCGGGATTGTTCTCGAAGCCGGTCTCGTTCGACGTTCGCGACGTACATCACCGGCTTGATCGTCAGCAGGAGCAGCTCGCGCAGGTCGCCTGCGTCGTCGTCGGTCATGCTCGAGCGAGCGCGCCGGCTTGCCCTCGTTCAGGTGCTCGCGCAGGCACTTCCAGCAGGTCGCGCTTGCGCGCCGCTTCCTTGTCGCCCGACTTCGCGAGCTTCGCCGCGCGATCGGCGCCTTCTCGACGCGTCTGCAGATCGGCGAGCGCGAGCTCGGTGTCGATGACCTCGATGTCGGCGACGGGATCGACGCCGTCCGGCGACGTGCACGATGTCGTCGTTCTCGAAGCAGCGCACGACGTGCGCGATCGCGTCGGTCTCGCGGATGTGCGCGAGGAACTGGTTGCCGAGGCCTTCGCCCTTGCGACGCGCCCGCGACGAGGCCCGGCGATGTCGACGAACTCCATCGCCGCCGGCATGATCTTCTCGGGCTTCGCGATGCGCGGCGAGCGCCTCGAGCCGCGGATCCGGCACGCCGACGACGCCGACGTTCGGCTCGATCGTGCAGAACGGATAGTTCTCCGCCGCGATCTGCGCCTTCGTCAGCGCGTTGAAGAGCGTGGACTTGCCGACGTTCGGCAGGCCGACGATGCCGCACTTGATGCCCATCAGGACGTTTCCTTGCCGCGCGTGTGCAGCCTCTGCATCACGCTCTGTGCATTCGGAGCGACGACAGTGCGGCCACGCCGTCGGCGCCATCGAGCACGGCATCGATCGAGCTAGCGACTGCTTCGGCGCTGCGCGCGCGGTTGAGCACGTAATCGACGATCACGCCGCTCGCGGCGAGATCCGCGGATGGCCGATACCGATCCGCAGCCGCCAGAAAGCCTTCGCCGCAGCGCGGCGATGAGGTCTTTCAGACCGTTGTGCCGCCAGCGCCGCCGCCGACTTCAGCCGCACCGCGCCGACCGGCAGGTCGAGCTCGTCGTGCGCCACCAGCAGTCGACTCGGTCGGAAGCGTAGAAGTTCGCGAACGCACCGACCGCGCGTCCGCTGTTGTTCATGAAGTCCATCGGCTTCAGCAGCCAGAGCTCGCGCGCGCCGACGAGCACGCGCGCAACCTCCGCGTCGAAGCGCGATTCGCGGCGGAAGCGAGCCGCCATGACGCCGGGCCAGCTCCTCGACGAGCCAGAAACCGGCGTTGTGCCGGGTGCGCGCATAGTCGGGGCCCGGATTACCCAGGCCCACGACACAGCTCAACGCCAGCTCGGTCACGCGCTTCGCGCCGTGCCTGAGCGGATTACTTCTTGGCCGCATCCTTCTTCGGCGCTGCACCGGCGTCCTTCTTCGCATCGGCCGCAGCCGCAGCCGGTGCAGCCGCACCCGCCGCCGCGGTCTCGACCGCAGGCGCAGCCTCTTCCTGACGCGCGCGGCGCGTGGATCGCGACCACCGGGGCATCGTGACCATGGGCAAGCTCGGGGATCGTGACGCCCGGCGGCAGCTTCAGCTCCGACAGCGTGATGGAGTCGCCGATGTTCATGGCGCCGAGGTCGAGCTCGATGCGCTTCCGGCAGATCCTTCGGCAGGCACTGCGATCTCGATGTCGGTGCGCAGGTGCGACACCGTGCCGCCCTGCAGCTTGACGCCCGGGGCGCTCGCCTCGTTCAGGAAGTGGATCGGCAGCTGCAGGCGCAGCGGCTGGTCTTCGGACCACGCGCTGCAGGTCGACGTGCAGCACCATGCGTGCTTCGCCGGATGAATCTGCACGTCGCGCAGCAGCACGGGCTGCGGCTTGCCGTCGATCTTCAGCGAGATGATGGTGGAATAGAACTTCTCGCTTTGTCGACGCAGGGTCAGCAGCGTTCTGCTGTTCGAGGGTGAGGTTCCGGCTTCGCCCGATCCGTCCATAGATGATGGCCGGGACCTTGCCCGCTCGCGACGCAGGCGGCGGCTCGCACCTTTGCCCTGCGTGCTGCGGGAGTCGGCGGCGACTTCGAAACTCGTACGCATTGTCGTTATTCTCCGAGTTGCTTCAAAACACGGTGCGCCGCGACCGCGACCTGTCCGGCGCGACCACCGGAAAAAGCTATCGTCAGTCGATGTAGAGCGAGCTGACCGATTCTTCGTCGCGCATCGCGACGGATCGTCTCCGCCAGCAGCGCCGCGATCGACAGCTGGCGGATCTTCGGGCAGCGCTTTCGGCTGCCGCGCTGAGCGGAATCGTGTCGGTGACGACGAGCTCGTCGAGCCGCGAGTTCGTGATGTGCTCGATCGCCGTGCCGGACAGCACCGGGTGCGTGACGTAGGCCACGACCTTGATCGCGCCTGCGTCCTTCAGCGCGCTCGGCCGCCTGGCAGAGCGTGCCGGCGGTGTCGACGAGGTCGTCGATCAGCACGCAGGTGCGGCCGTCGCACGTCACCGATGATGTTCATCACCTTGGCTTCGTTGGCGCGCGGACGGCGCTTGTCGATGATCGCGAGGTCGGCGTCGTCGAGCCGCTTGGCGAGCGCGCGGGCGCGCACCACGCCGCCGACGTCGGGCGACACCACGATCAGGTTCTCGTACTTCTGCCGCCAGACGTCGCCGAGCAGCACCGGCGAGCGCGTAGACGTTGTCCACCGGGATGTCGAAGAAGCCCTGGATCTGGTCGGCGTGCAGGTCGACCGTGAGCACGCGGTCGACGCCCGCGCTCGGCGATCATGTTCGCGACGAGCTTGGCCGTGATCGGCGACGCGCGCGCGAGCGCGGGCGGCGATCCTGGCGGGCGTAGCCGAAGTAGGGGACGACCGCGGTGATGCGCGCGGCCGACGCGCGCTGGCAGCGCGTCGACCATCACCAGCAGTTCCATCAGGTTGTCGTTGGTCGGCGCGCAGGTCGGCTGGATGATGAACACGTCGTGGCCGCGGACGTTCTCGATGATCTCGACCTTGATCTCGCCGTCGCTGAAACGGCCGACCGCGGCCCGGCCGAGCGGCACTGTCAGGTGCCTGGCGATATCCTGGGCGAGCGCGGGGTTCGCGTTGCCCGTGAAAAGCGCCATCGATTGCGCGTCCACGTTGCCAACCTACGAAGGTTCAGGGGAACTTACAATCATATCCCAGCGAGAGGATTCCCGAGTGAAGAAAAGCTGTCTGACGCTCGCCGTGGCGCTTGCCTGCCAGTCGCTTTCGGCCCTGGCGGCGTCCCCCGATGCGGGGCGCGACCGCCTCGTCGCCTGCGGCGCCGAGACTGACCAGGCCCGTCGCCTCGCCTGTTTCGACCGCGAGATCGCCCCCTTCCGCACCCCGGCACCGCCGTCGCCGGTTGCGCCAGCCCAGGGGGCGGCTTCGCCGCCAGCACCCCCGGCACCCGCCGTGCAGCGGCCGGCGGCGCCCCCGGCTCCGATCGTTCAGGCCCCCGCCCCGCGCGCGGCCGAGCTCGGCGAGGAACAGCTCAAAGGGAAGGCACGCCCTCCCAGCACCGAGAACGTCGATCTGCGCGCGCACATCACCGCGCTGCGCCAGGTCGAGGGCGGCACGTCGAGCGTGACGCTCGACAACGGCCAGATCTGGAAGCACGAGGACTCGGTCCTCGGCAGCTACCTGCGCGTCGGCGACGCGGTCACCATTCGCAAGGGCACGCTCGGCTCGTACCGCCTGACCCGTGACGAAGGCGACGACAAGAACTGGATCCGCGCCACGCGCGTGCGCTGAACCGCCCGACGGCAGCGCAAAAAAAGCGGCGGGTCTTTCGACCCGCCGCCTGTCTCTCAGCCCGTTGGGCGGTCGGTCAGAACCGCGCCTTCAGACCGACGTAGTACCGACGTCCGAGCACGTCGTAGTAACCGCCGCTCGACGTACCCTGGCCGCTGTTCGCGAGGCTGTACGCACCCGGGTTCGTGCAACCCGGCGCGCCGTTGCACACGCCACCGGCGTTGCTGCCCGGCGTACCGACCAGCGCCGAGTTCTGCGCCGGCGTCAGGCTCGAGTCGTACGGACGACCCAGCGACTTCGCCGTCACGGCCGGGCCGCGGTCCAGCACGTTGTCGACGCCGAAGCGCAGTGACAGCGTGTCGTTCAGCGTCCAGTAGCCCGACAGGTCGAACACGTCGTACGAAGCAACCTGCACCGCCGTCGTCGGCGTGTAGCTCAGCACGATGCCCGGCGCGCCGGCCACCACCGCCGCATTGTTCTTCTTGATCGCGTTCTCGTTCGCCACACCGGCCACATCGACCTTCGGCAGATGGCGCCAGCGCAGGCTGACTCCCATCGACGGCAGGTTGTAGCTCAGCGAGGTGAGCAGACGATAGTCGTACGCGCCGGCGTTGAACCCCTGGAGGCTCGGACCGAGCGAGCCCTTCCAGTCGACGATCGGGTCATACACCGCAGGCGACTGCTTCGTCTTGTAGTAGTCGAGCCAGGTGCCCGTGATGTTGAAGTTGAGGCCGCCCGGGAGGCTGGCAAGACCCATGTCGGCAAGCGCCGCCTGCCAGTTCAACGTGAAGTCGATGCCCGACGTCCGCACGATCGCCTGGTTGTCATACGACACCAGCGTCGTCAGCGAGCCGCCGTTCACCGTGCTGCGCGGCAGGTTGGTGCAGGCCGTCGAGTTGGCCTGCGCCTGCGCCGCCGCCGCGTCCGCCACCTGCACCGCTCCGTAGCAGAGGAAGCGCGCGTAGTCGATCGAGTACGGCAGGATCGCGTCGTTGATCGCGATCTGGTACCAGTCGACCGTCGCGGTGATGTTGCTCAGCAGCGCGCTCTCGAACGGCGCGCGCATCACGATGCCCGCCGTCCAGGTGTCGGCCTTCTCGGAGTCGAGGTTCGAGTTGCCGATCTGGTTCACCCAGGCGAAGCCGCCGCCGCCCGCTGCCGGCTGGGGGTTCGCATAGAAGAAGCTTGCGCCGGTTGCGCCCATCTGCGCGCGGCAGATGAGGTACGCGCTCTGCTGGCCGGCCACGGTCTGGCCAGCCGCCAGCTGCGACACGCCACCGGGCGTCGGGTTCGGCGCAGCGCCGCCCGCACCGAACGGCGAGTTCGACGCGACACCGCAGGGGTCGCCGTACACACCACCACCGGTGAAGATCTGCTGCAGCGGGAGGAACAACTCGCCGAGGTTCGGCGCGCGCGTCGCACGGTTGTACCCGCCGCGGAGGCGCAGGTAGTCGTTCAGGACGATGTTGCCGTTGATCTTGTAAGTCGTGGTGCTGTCGGTCTTGTCGTAGCTCGAATGGCGGCCGCCGATCTCGAGCTCGAACTTCTGCACGACGAAGTCTTTCATCACCGGCACCAGCAGCTCGGCGAAGATGTCCTTCGCGGTAGTCGAGTTGTCGAGGTAGCCGGTCGGGTACACACCGATGACCTGGTCGTTCAGCGACGCGGTCGACTGCAGGATGTCCGGAATGAACTGCGCGGCGTTGCGACGGTACTGGTAGCCGAGCGCGGTCCGCACCTCGCCGGCCGGCAGCTCGAACAGGCCGCCCTGGAAGTTCAGCTCGCCGATGTCCTGCTGGTTCTCGGTGCGGGTCTGCAGCTGCGCCTGGACGGCGTACTGGCAGTCCGCCGACGGCACTGCGTCGCCGTTGAAGATCGTCTCGTAGAAGCCCGTGGTGCAAGGCACGGCGTTCGAGCCGAAGCCCGGATTCGCGCCGGGACCGTTCAGCTGACGGTTGCTCTGCAGGTTCGAGTTGCGACCGTAGTCGGGAGCGCTGACCACCGCGCGCCAGCGGGCGAGCGAGTTGTTGCCCGAGGCGATGTTGTAGGTCGAGGTCTCGCCGCGCGAGTAGTAGAGCTCGCTGGTCCAGTCCTTGAACGGCAGCTTGTAGGTCAGCCCCGTCTCGACCTGCCACGCCTGGTTGGTGTTCTCCGTGGCACGCCGACCAAAACTGTTGAGCGGATAGGTTTCCATGACCCACGGGGCGGCGCGACCGGCGACCGGACGGCTGTTCAGCAGGATGGCCATCTGCACCGGAACCGGATGCGCGTTCGCGGTCAGCGCGGCAGCCGACCCGTGCGGGGTGAACGTCGGGTTCGCGAACGCCGAGGGGTTCGCGAGGACCGCGGCGACCACCGTCGGATTCGTGTAGTCGAGGGTCGGATTGACAGGGCTGTCCGTCGCCGCGTTGTAAGGCACCGAGACTTCCCAGCCGAAGCTCGCGTTCGTGCCGGCGAGGAAGGTCTTCGTGACGCTCTGCGCAAAGCGACCGCTCGCCATGAATTGCAGATCGTCGGTGATGTCGTACGTGCCCGACCCGAAGAACGAGTAACGAGTCTGCGGCGAGCTGGTGTAGCCCTCGACCTCGTTGTACTTCAGCTGCTGGATGAGCTGCGGGCCGGCGGCGCACGCCGCAACGCTCGTGCTGTTGCACGCTGAGTTGTTGTAGGCGAGCACATTGCCGTACTGGAAATTGTCGATCGCCGCGCCGCGCCACGACGCCTGGTTGTCGCCGTTCGGGTCGAACAGCGAGCCATCCGGATTGAACCGGACGCTGCCGTTGGCGCCGACGGCGGTACCGGTCAGGCCCGGGAAACCGACGACGCCCCGGGTCTGTGCCGGGTTCGCGGCGCCCTTGCCGAAGATGGTCGCGAGCGCCTGCAGGTTCGGGTAGTAGTTCGTGGCTGCCAGCGGCGTGATCGGGGCAGAACCGACCGGCGTGCCCGGCGTCGTGAAGTTGTAGCCGTTCGCACCGAACACGAAGCCGAGGAAGTTGCCCGGCACCTGCGGGTCGGCATAGCCGAGCTTGTAGAAGTCGCGGTTCTTGTCGAACGCGCCCTTGCGGTCGTAGTACTCGGCGGCGAACACGATGTTTCCGCGGCCTTCCGCGATCGCGCTGCCCATGATGGCCGAAGCGCGCAGCTCTTCGTTGTCACCGACCTCGGCAACGCCGTACTGGGCGTCCACTTCGAGGCCCTGGAAGTCGCGGCGAAGCAGGAAGTTCGAAACGCCGCCGATCGCGTCGGCGCCGTAGGTGGCCGATGCGCCGCCCGAGATGATCTCGACGCGCTTGATCATCGACGAGGGAATGCTGTTCAGGTCGACGACCATCAACGCGTTGGTCGGCACGGCGCGGCGGCCGTCGATCAGCACGAGGCTGCGGTTCGCGCCGAAGCCGCGCAGCGAGATGGAGGCGATACCGACCGAGTTCACCGACGAGATCTGCACGTCGGAGTTCGTGCCTTCGACGTTCGGCGAGGCCGCCGGGTTGTACGACGGCAGCTGGTTGAGATAGTTCTCGATGTTCAGACCCGACTTGTTCTCGAGCACCGCGCTGTCGACGCTGACCAGCGGGCTGTTCGCTTCGAGATCGGGACGGCGGATGCGAGAACCGGTGACGGTCACTTCGTCGAGGCCATCGGCGCTCGCGTCGGCGGCGATCGTGGCTTGTGAGTAGCCCGCAAACGCCGCGGCACCAAGAATGGCGGCGACGGAAGCACGGACCGACGTGTTCCTAAAGAAACTGTTCTTCATTCGACTTCCCTCGAGAGTTGCGCGCGAATCCTTCAATTCGCCAGCGACCTTCGGGCCGAAGAAAGAAACCTCGGAGTTCGGTGCATCCGCGCCACTTGCGCGTATGGCCGTTGCGTTTATGCAACGAACCGAGCTCCCAGACCGGAATCCCCCTTCAGCGCCTGCTGTTCTTCTAGGTCGCTGACCGGCGTGATGGAACCACGCGGATAAATCGATTGCAACATCAACCCCACATAAGAGTCCGTGGATATCGCTGCGCGGGCAGCAACTTGAGCCCGTATCGAATTGGCTACACAACCCCACGAATGGAAAGGGCCGCGATCGCTCGCGGCCCTGAATCGTCACACCCTTTGAGAAGGCCTCAGAAGTTGGCGCTGAGCCCGACCCTGAAGTACCGCCCCACCGTGTCGAAGAACACCGGGTTGGTGCCGCCGGTCGCCGCACCACCGAAGCCGGTGCCGGTCGCGATGGGGGGATCCTTGTCGAGCACGTTGTCGACCGAGCCCCAGACGCGGATCGACTTCGCCATGCCGACGTCGGCGAACGTATACGACGCATTCAGGCCGAAGACCTCGTAGCTCGGCACCGAGTTCGTGTCCATGCGTGTGTACAGCGGGTTGTTGTAGTTCGGGCTGTCCGGCGTCGCGCCGAGGTAGTTGTGAACGCCCGAGCCGATGTACCGCATCTGCCCCGTCAGCGAGAACCCGCCAGCCACCCAGGTCGCCGACAGGTTCGCGAGCCACTTCGCCGACGGCTGGTTGTCGGACAGGAACGCGTTGGCCGTGCCGGTCTGGCCGACGATGTCGACGAACGGCTGGCCCGGCGTCGGCTGGAAGCTCTGCTCGAGCATCCGCGTCGCGATCAGCCGGAAGTTGAGCGAGCTCGCCGGCAGCGCGAGGCTGTACGTCGAGGTGAAGTCGACGCCGCGATACAGGTACGCGCTGCCGTTGAACGCCAGTGCCCGCAGCTGCGACACGCCGGCGATGGGCGCGGCGTAACCCGGATAGGTGTACGTCGTGCCATCGGGCGTCAGCAGGCTGCAGAACTCCGCGATGCGCGAGATCTGGCAACCGTCGAGCACGCGCCGCACGTTCGCCTGCTGGATCGCATCGGTGATCTCGATGCGGAAGTAGTCGACCGCGAACTGGAAGTTCTCCACCAGGCTGCTCGGCGTGAACACGAGGCCGACCGTCGTCGTGTCCGACTTCTCCGGCTTCAGCGCCGTGTTGCCCTCGAGGCTCCAGTCGCACGAGTCGACCATGCTCGAGCCGTTCGGTCCGCAGAAGCCGAACACGCCGCCGGCCTGGATCTTCTGGCCGTAGTACAGCTCGCGGAAGTTGGCCGCGCGGGCGTCACGCGACTGCGTCGCGCGCACCTTCAGCCAGTCGATCGGATCCCAGGTCAGCGCCGCCTTCCACGTCGTCAGGTTGTTGCTGCGGCTGTCGCCAGTCGTGCCGAAGCCGCCCTGGTTGTCGTACTTCGAATAGCGCGCCGCGAGGTTCAGGTCGAGGCTCTTCGCGAACGACATGTCACGCAGCAGCGGCAGATCCACCTCGCCGTAGCCTTCGATGACATCGACGTCACCGGCGAACGATTCGCCGTACTGGATCAGGTAGTCGGTGCGGACGACGTCGGGCCGATCGCCCTGCAGGCCGAGATTCTGTCCCTTCTCCGTGCGGTACTCGACACCGAACGCGCCCTTGATCGCGCCGGCACCGAAGCCCTCGAACAGGTCGCCGCTCGCGTTGGCCGAGATGACCTGCTGCTTGTAGTTCAGCTTCTCTTCGAGGAAGCCGAATGCATACGCCTTCGCGGTCGGGCTGAGCCCACCCGTGCCGAACTGGTTCAGCGGCACGCATCCCTGCGCGATCTGGTACAGCGCGCTGCCCGGAGCCGGTGCACCCGGCGCACCGGTCGCGATCTGCTGCGTCACGCGGCAGATGGGTGTGCCGCCCGGACCTGCAACCGCGTCGATCGCGAAGTTGTAGGCATTCAGGTGGCGATTGTCGTTGACGAACTGGGTGCGGTCGGTCTGACCGAACTGGTAGTAGCCGTCCCACGTCCACGAGCTGTCACCGAAGCGACCATCGAGGCCGATCGCAAAACGGCTGACCTCGGTCGTGAAACGCGAGAACGAGTTGATCTGCGAGGTCCAGTCCTTGTTGAAGAATGCAGGGCCACCGGGAAACAGCGCATAGGCGGCCTGCGCCGCGCGGATCGCCGGGGTCATGTAGACGTTGTCGGGCGCGACCGTGACGAACTGCGCATCGAGTCCGCCAGTGCGGTTCACCGTCTCGACGTTGCCGTGCGACAGTTCGGTCGACACGTTGACCGAATCGGTCAGCGCGAAGTTGATCGGCCAGCATGCCGATCTTGCGTTCGACCGGCGCGCGCAGGTTCGTGTACTGCGTAGACCGAGCGCGCATCGCCGCCGACCACATTGTTGAACGGCGAGCCCACTGCGCCGGTGCCGACGTTGAATGGCACCGTGCCGGTGCCCGCGGCGTTGATGCCGAGCGTCGGCACGAACGGCGCGGCGAAGTTCTGGAACACGCCCGCCGGCGAAATCTGTGCCGCGTGCACATTGCTGGCAAGGATGAAATTCGGCGCGGTGGCGCTGGTGCCGCCGTTCGCGACGGCGGCGGCGTTCTGCACGAACCCGTTGCCGCGCGCGCACCAGTCACGCACCGCGACGCAGCCGAGCGCATCGGAATCCTGCCACTCGACACCGAAGATGAAGCTGCCGCGGCCATCGGCAAAGCTCGAACCGAGTGCCGCCCCGACGTGCTTGTCGTCGGCATCGCCGTGCGTCGAGGTGCCGTAGTCGATGTCGACCCGCGCGCCCTGCATCTTCGTGTTGAGGAACACGTTGTTCACGCCGGAGATCGCGCCGGAACCGTATGCCGCCGACGCGCCGCCGGTCACGACGTCCATGCGCTGGATCAGGACGGTCGGGATGAAGTTGAGATCGACACCGTCGCCCTGGTTGGTCGGCACGTGGCGGCGACCGTTGACGAGGTTCAGCGTGCGGCTGCCGAAGAACGGGTTCAGGCCGCGCAGGTTCGCGATGGTCGAGCCGGCGAAGAAGTTCGCGTTGCCGGTCGTCGTCGGCGAGTTGTTCGAGACGTTCGACGGCAGCTGCCGCACGGCGTCGCCGACGTTGACGATGCCGAGGTTCTTGAAATAGTCGGCGTCGATGACCGTGGTCGGGTTCGCGGTGTCGAAGTCGGTCGTGCGCCGGATGCGCGAACCGGTGACCTGCACCTCGTCGAGTGTCTCTTCCTGCGCGAAGGCTGGTGTCGCGGTCAGGATGACGGAACTCGCGAGGATTGCGGCCACGCAGGCGCGCACCCGATCGGGCCGGACGGCGGATGTGTTCACTGTGTTCTCCCCCAAGGACGTATGTGATGCATTACCGGCGCGGCCGGCTCGAGACGCGCGGGAGTATGCCCACAGCAAGCCGGGCACACGCAAGTGGTGTTGCGTTGACAACAACAACCCTGTCTGTAAAGACCCGACGGGTTGTCGAGCGATGCGGGCGGCGGGAAAAGTTGGCTGGGGTGGAAGGATTCGAACCTCCGAATGGCGGGATCAAAACCCGCTGCCTTACCACTTGGCGACACCCCAGCAGATCAATGGCCGATTCGCGTCAGCCCCTCGGCGACATACGCCGACCAGCGCGACGGCACCCGGTCCGCCACCTCGATCGCCTGCTCACGCGCGATGAACGACGTGAACACGCAGGCACCGGTGCCCGAGAGCCGGGCCGGCGCGAACTGCGACAGGAAATCGAGCGCCGACCCCACGACCGGATACCGGCGCCGGACGACCCCCTCGCAATCGTTGCGCAGACCGGGGGAATCGAGGCGGTGCATTGTCAGCGGCGGGGTATCACGGGTCAATTCGGGGTCGCCAAACACTTCGGCCGTCCCGACCGCGACGCCGGGATGCACGATGACGAACCAGCGCGGGGGCGTCTCGATCGGAGTCAGCCGCTCGCCCCGCCCCTCGCCCCAGGCGTTGCGCCCGCGAACGAAGAACGGCACGTCGGCGCCGAGTTCGAGCCCGAGCGCCGCGAGCGCATCCTCGTCGAGGCGCGTGCTCCACAACCGGTTCAACATCGTCAGTACGCAGGCGGCGTCAGAGCTGCCGCCGCCGAGGCCACCGCCGAGCGGGATGCGCTTGTCGACCGCGATGCGGGCGCCGAGCGAGCACCCGGTCCGTTGCTGCAGCAGCCGGGCCGCCCGCACCGTCAGGTCGAGATCCGCAGTCACGCCTGCAAGCGGGTCGGTCGCAGCCATCGGCTCGCGGACGATGGCCGCATCAGGCGTCACGCGGATGCGAACGATGTCGCACAGGTCGACGAGCTGGAACACGGTCTGCAACTCGTGGTAACCGTCGGCGCGGCGGCCGAGGATGTGCAGGAACAGATTCAGCTTGGCAGGTGCCAGGCCGGTCGCCACCCCGTTCACTCGAGGTTCCAGGCCTCGACGATGACGCGCAGCCGGACCGGCGGGCGCTCGATGGTCACGCGCTTCGGCGCGAGCACCACGCCGTCGGGTGTCGCGAGCGGCTGCCGCTCCGTCACGGTGACCTGCCAGCCGAACTGCGTGAAGCGTGATGCCTCACCCGCGGTCCGGACTTCCTCGACCGCCGGCCCCGACGGGTCGGCAACGCCGCGCAGCCAGTATCTGAGGCTCGCGAGCGGCGGCTCGAAACCGAGCCTCGACTGCAGCGCCTGCATCGCGGCGTCCCCGCTCGCTTTCTCGCCCCGGCTCGATTCGAACCGCAGCGTGCTGCCGTCGGTCTCGACGGTGGCCGAACCAAAGCCGAGCGGTGAGCGCAGCGACAGGCGCGACTGCGAATCGCGCTGCTGCCAGTCGAGCTGCGCATTGAAACCTTCCGAGCCCACGGCGCCGGCAACGCGCCCCTTCAGCTCGAAACGCTCCAGCTTCTGCAGCACGCGCGTGGCCGCCGACCCGTCGAGCACTGCACCGGGGGGTCGGGGACCCATCGTCGAACAGGCCGACAATGCGAACACCGCAACCGCGACGAGCCAGCGGCATGCCATGCGCTGGATCAGCGTCGGCCGCCCGGCGGCTCTTCGCCCGTCAGCCGGGAGATGGTTCCGCGCAGCACCGTGTTGTCCGGATCGGTGTTCAGCGCCTGCTGCCAGACGTAGTGCGCGCGGCCCTTGTCACCGAGCGACCACAGCACTTCGCCGTAGTGCGCACCGATCTCCGGATCGCGAAGGTTGCGATAGGCACGCTCGAGTACTTGCGCCGCATCGCGTGTCTTGCCGCGACGGAACAGCACCCAGCCATGGCTGTCCTGTATCGCCGGGTTGTCGGGCGACACCGCGAGCGCCTGCTGCACCAGCTTTTCGGCACGCCCGAGCTCGGCGTTGTGATCGGCGAGCGTGAATCCGAGCGCGTTCGCGATGCCCGGATCGTCGGGCCGCTTGCGCGCCAGCGCCTTGAAGGCGGCTACCGACTCGCGCTTGCGGCCGGCGCGCTCGAGCACCGTCGCACGCTGGTATTCGAGGGTCGGATGTGCGGGAAAGCGTTCGAGCGCCGCGTCCAGGTCGGCGAGTGCGGCATCGAACAGCCCCTGATTCGCGAGCAGGTGACCGCGAGCCGCGACCACCTCGACGACCTGCTCCGGATTGGCCTGCGCGAAGTCCTCGAGCAGCTTCATCGCCTTTGCGCTGTCACCCTTCTTCAGCAGCAGCCGTGCGGCGGCCGAGCGGGCCGTCAGGCCGAGCGGTGAGTCGGCCAGCAGCTCGTAGCTCTGCAGCGCGCGATCGTCGTCGCCGCGACGCTCGGCGATCTGCGCGAGATAGAACAACGCCAGCGCGGTGGTGCCGCGTTCACCCATGAGCGCCGAGAACTGCTGCTCGGCCGCGCCCAGATCGCCATCGGCTAGCGACATGGCACCGAGACGGCGATCGACCGAGCCTGCGAGCTCGGGCTTCTCGCGCAGCCGCTTCAGCTCCGCGCGCGCCGCGTCGTCGCGATCGGCCGCAGTCAGGATATCGGCGACGAGGAAAACCTCATCCCCGGTCAGCTCGGGTTGCAGCTCGCGCGCGAGAACGAGTGCGCCGTCGACATCGCCGAGCATCGCCTTGCTGCGGACGATCAGCACGCGCGCCGCGGTCAGCCGCGATTCGGCCTCGAGCGCTCGTTCGGCAAACTTGATCGCGGCGACGAGATCGAACGACTGCTGCGCGAGCTGCGCCTGCGCGAGCAGCACTTCGGCGGTGGGATCACTGCCGGCGAGCGTGTCCGAGAACACGCGGTACGCAGCGGTCGCATCCGACTCGCGCGCGAGCAGTTCGGCGAACTGGCCGGGATCCTGCGTGCCGGCCGAGCCGACGTCGCGCCACGCGCCAAGCGCGCCACGCGCCTCGTCGAGCCGGTAGAGCTGCAACGCGATGATGCCCGCCGCCAGCGCCGCCTCGCCCGAACGCGGCTCGAGCTGCCGCCAACGCGCTGCCGAGCGGCGGCCCGCATCGAGATTGGCGCAGGCGAGCGCGACCTGTGTCGCGCGTGCAGCCACTCGGCCTTCCGTGCTTGTCCCGGCGATGCCGACGTACTGGTCGGCGGCGGTGCGGCAGTCGCCGCGCTCGAGCGCCACTTCCGCGACCATCATGCGCGACGCGACATCCGTGGACGTCGTCACCATCGGCTTCTCGGCAGGCGCTGCCGCAGAACCCGCGGCGGGCGCCGCCGCGCAGCCCGCGAGCGCGAGCCACAGGGAGGCAACGATCGGCAACATCAGCCGGACTGTCGGCCCGGGAAGCGGTTCAGGCATCATCGCGTCACTATAACGCCGCTCTTCCCGCAAAGGCTCATGAAAGCCTCGATACGCAGCAAACTCGACCGCACGATCGACCGTTTCGAAGAGGTTGGCCGACTCCTGTCGGACGCGTCCACCACCGGTGGTTCCCAGGCGTTCCGCGAACTGTCCGTGGAATATGCACGGCTCCAGCCGCTCGCGACGCTGTACCGGGAATATGTCGACCTCGAGGCCGAATCGGTTGCAGCGCGGACGCTGTCGTCGGATACCGATCCCGACATGCGCGCGCTCGGCGAGGAGGAAGACCGCCGGCTGAAAGGCGAGCTCGCCGACCGTACCGAGCGGCTCGGGCTGCTGCTGCTGCCGCAGGACCCGAACGACGATCGGAACATCTTCCTTGAAGTGCGGGCCGGCACCGGCGGCGACGAAGCCGCGATCTTCGCTGGCGATCTCTATCGCATGTACGCGCGTTACGCCGAAGCGCGTGGCTGGCAGATCGAACTGATGAGCGAGAGCGCCGGCGAGCACGGGGGCTTCCGCGAAGTGATCAGCCGGGTGGTCGGGCGCGGCGCGTACTCCCGCTTCAAGTTCGAATCGGGCACGCATCGCGTGCAGCGGGTGCCGGAGACCGAAGCACAGGGGCGCATCCACACGTCGGCCTGCACGGTCGCCATCCTGCCCGAGCTCGAGGAAGTCGAGAGCGTGACGGTCAACCCGGCGGAGATCCGCGTCGATACGTTCCGCGCGTCGGGCGCCGGTGGCCAGCACGTCAACAAGACCGACTCGGCCATCCGCATCACCCACTTGCCGAGTGGCATCGTGGTCGAATGCCAGGACGAGCGGTCGCAGCACAAGAACCGTTCCCGCGCCATGTCATTGTTGAAGGCGCGGCTGCTCGCCGCCGAGCAGGAGAAGCAGCAGAGCGCGCAGGCCCGGTCACGCAAGCTGCAGGTCGGCAGCGGTGATCGCTCCGAGCGCATCCGGACGTACAATTTCCCGCAGGGGCGCGTGACCGACCACCGGATCAACCTCACGCTGTACAAGCTCGCCGACGTCATGGACGGCCGGCTCGACGAACTGCTCGACGCACTACAACACGAATACCAGGCGGAAGAACTCGCCGCCCAGACGGGAGAAGGTTCATGAGCAGGAAGCTTTCGATGCGCCGGCTGGCGCTGCTGTCGGTCGTCGCAGTGCTCGCGACCGACCTGGTCGAGGCGATGGATCTGCAGCTGAAGGACAAGATCGTGCTGGTGACCGGCAGCACGTCCAACATCGGCTACGCGACCGCGCGGCTGTTCCTGAAAGAAGGCGCGACAGTCATCGTCAACAGCAACCAGCAGGCATCCGTCGACGAGGCCGTCGCGAAGCTCGAGCGGGAGACCGGGCGCAAGCCGCTCGCCTTCACCGCCGACGTGACGAAGCCCGACGACATTGCCCGTCTGGTCGCGGCGCATCCGCGCGTCGATGTGCTCGTGAACAATGTCGGCGGCATGATCGCGTCCGACTTCCTGCAGTCGACCGACAGGCAGTGGGACGACAGCTGGCAGCTGAACGTCATGTCGGGCGTGCGGCTGTCGCGTCACTACCTGCCCGGCATGCGACAGCGGAACTGGGGTCGCATCGTCTTCATCTCGAGCGAGAGCGGGCTGCAGATCCCGACCGAGAGCATCGCCTACGGCGCGGTGAAGGCCGCGGTCATCGCGACCGCGCGCGGACTGGCCGAGATCAATGCCGGCACCAACGTCACGGTCAACAGCGTGCTGCCGGGCCCGACGTGGGATCGCGAAGGCGCGCGCGCCAAGGCTTCGCTCGAACGAAGCGGCGCTAAGACGTTCGAGGAGATGGAGAAGACCTTTCTCGAACAGCGGCGCCCCACCTCGATCCTGAAGCGGTTCGGAAGCCCGGACGAAGTGGCCGCGCTGATCGTCTACACCGCGAGCGGTCCGGCATCGGCGACCACCGGCGCCGCGCTGCGCGTCGACGGTGGTGTCGTCAAGAGCGCCTTCTAGCGACGCACCTGCCCTACTTCCATTGCGGCGGCGATGCGGTCGGCTCATCCGCGCGCCTGCCACCGCACGATGACGCCGCGACTGCGGCGAGCGACAGCAGTCTCGGCAAGTCGACGGTTCGAGCTCGCATTCTCTCCCGGACCGTCCGCGCGAAGCGGCGGTGTAGAGGACCGCTGATGTTAGGATGCGCGAAACCGGGATAGAGGGCGCAGATGGCATATCGCGAAACATCCCGACGGGCAGCGATGCCGAACTTCCACGTGTTCTTCAACGATGAGATCGAAGTCACGGGCGACGCCGCGCGCGCCACCGGCATGTCTACCTTCGTGACGCCCGGTCCGACCGGCGCACCGTTGATGGCCATCCTCGCGCGTTATGAAGACGCGTACGTGATGCGCGATGGCCAGTGGAAATTCCAGTCCCGCGTGGTGCATGGCAACCTCCCCGCCCCGCGCCCGAAGACGAAGTAACCGGAGATACCGTGAAACGCCTGATCCTCACCGCCATCGCCGGCGCGATAGTCGGCACGCTCGGCTCCAGCGTGTCGCGCGCGCAGAGCGTCGACGCGCAGATCGAAGCGCTGACCGCCCGGGTCGAGAAGCTCGAAGGCACGCGCGCCGTCAAGAAACTGCAGCGCGCGTTCGGCTACTACGTCGACCGCGGCTTGTGGGGCGATGCGGCCGACCTGTTCGCCGATGACGGCACGATCGAGATCGGCGCTCGACGGCGTCTACGCCGGCAGGGCCCGCATCCGCGAATACCTGCAGCGCCTGCACGGCGGGCAGGAAGGGCTGATCTACGGCCAGCTCAACGAATGGATCACGCTGCAGCCCGCGGTCTTCGTCGCGACGGACGGCCGCAGCGCCACCGCGCGCTGGCGCGATCAGGGCATGCTCGGCCAGTACAAGAAGCACGCCGAGTGGCGCGACGGCATCTACGAGAACACGCTACGTGAAGGCGACGGCGGCGTGTGGAAGATCAAGTCGCTGCACCTGTACGTCAACTTCGTCGCGCCGTACGAGAAGGGCTGGGCGCGGCTGAAGCCGGGCGAAGGCCTGACGCCGAGCGAGGCTTCGAAGGCGTTCCCGCCCGATCGCGCGCCGAGCGTCGGCTACCAGCCGTTCCCCGACACGCAGGTGCCGCCGTTCCAGGCGCCCAACCCGGTCACCGGCAAGCCGGTGCAAGGGAGCCCAGTGATGCACGCCTCGCAAGACAGCGCTGCGCGCTGTGCTGCATGCTGCTCGCGCTGCGACGCCGCTGCTCGCGCGCCGACGCCCGCGACGGCACAGCAGTCGCGCCCGACGCACGCCTCGCCGCCTATCGCGAGCGGGTCGAGCGGCTCGAGGACCAGGACGCGATCGAGAACCTGCAGGCGACGTTCGGCTACTACTTCGACAAGGGCCTGTGGGACCGAGGCCGCCGACCTGTTCGCGCGCAGCGGCACGTTCGAATACGGGCAGCGCGGGGTCTATGTCGGGCAGGAGCGCATCCGCCGCGCGATGCTGCTGTTCGGGCCCGCAGGGCCTCGCGCCGGGCTACCTCAACAACCACATGATGCTGCAGCCGATCATCGACGGTCGCCGAGGACGGCCGCACCGCGACGGGCCGCTGGCAGGGCCTGGTGCATGCTCGCCGAGCCGGGCGCCAACGGCATCTGGGGCGTCGGCATCTACGAGAACGAGTACGTCAAGGAAGGCGGCGTGTGGAAGATCGCCAAGCTGCACTTCTACCCCACCGCCATGACCGACTACGACCGCGGCTGCACGCGCTCGCGCTGCCGATGGAAGGGCCCGAGCGCGCTGTTCCCGCCCGACCGGCCGCCGACCGAGGTCTATCGCACGCTTCCCGGCAACTACATCCCGCCGTTCAGCTTCGACCATCCGGTGACCGGCAAGCCGCTGACCGACCTGCCGCAGGCCGCGCGACAACGTGACGGGAGCCGTGCGATGAGACGCGCACCTGCTTCTGCGCTGCCGCGCTGCCGCGGCGCACGCTGTCGCTCGCCATGCCGGCCGCCGCGCAGATCGGCCGAGCGACAAGCTCGACGCGCTCGACCCGCGCATCACCCGGCTCGAGGACCTGAACGCGATCGAGCGGGTGCAGCGCACCTACGGCTATTTCGTCGACAAGAGCCAGTGGACGCCAGCTCGCCGAGCTGTTCACCGACGACGCGACGCTCGAGATCGGCGGCAAGGGCCTGTTCCTCGGCAAGACGCGCGTGCTCGAATACATGCAGACCGCGTTCGGCCCGGACGGCGCCAAGGAAGGCGTGCTCGCCAACCACATGCAGTTCCAGCCGATCCCCGACGTCTCGGCCGACGGCAAGACCGGCTGGATCCGCAGCCGCGCCTACGTGATGAGCAACGGCGGCTGGGGCCTGCCGCTGTACGAGAACGAGTACCGCAAGGAGAGACGGCGTCTGGAAGCATCAGCCGCCTGACCGGCCCGTTCACGATGTACACCAGCTGGGACGGCTGGGGCAAGAACGCGCTCAACAACACCTGGCCCGACAAGTTCGACCCGCCGCCGGACCTGCCGCCGTCGATCGGTCTACCTGACCTATCCGGCCTACTACATCGTGCCGTTCCACTATCCCGAACCCGGTGACCGGCAAGGCGTTCATGCCCGACGTCGGCGAGGTCGGCGCCTACACCGCGCCGCCGGGCACGCCGGAGCAGGCGGCATCGCTGAAGGTCGGCCGCCTGGCCGACGGCACCCAGCCGATCGCCGAACCGCCGAGGCGCTGAAACAGTTTCAGCGCGACGCCACCAGCGCGCCGAGCCTGCGTACCGCAGACTCGACCGCTGGCGACATGAGCTGCCCGCAGTTCAGTCGCAGGCAGTTGCGATACCGGCCCGACGCCGAGAACAGCGCACCGGGCACGAAGTCGAGGCGCTCGCGCCGCGCGTGCTCGTACAGCTCGAGCGTGTCGATGCCGGGCGCGAGCTCGACCCACAGCACCAGGCCGCCACGCGGCCGCGAGACGCGCGTGCCCGCCGGGAAATGTCGTTCGACCAGCGCGGTCATCCGCTCGACGCGCTCCGCCAGTGCGCGCCGCAACCGCGCGAGATGTCGAGGGTAGTGACCGGAACGCAGGTAGTTCGCGATCATCTCCTGCTGCAGCGGCGCGGTCGCCATCGAGTCGAGGTACTTCGCGGCGCGAAGCGTATCGGCGTGACGGCCGCCGGCGATGAAGCCGACGCGCGCACCCGGCGCAAGCGTCTTCGAGAACGAAGAGCACAGCACGACGCGGCCTTCGCGATCGAACTGCTTGCACGGCAGCGGACGCGGCCCTTCGAACTGCAGGTCGCCGTAGACGTCGTCCTCGATCAGCGTGAGATCGAACTCGTCGCACAGGCGCACGAGCGAGCGCCGGTCACCGGCAGGCAGCAGGCCACCCGAAGGATTGTTGAAGCTGCTGACGATCAGGCACGCGCGGATGGAACGACCGCCCGGCCCGCCGACGGCGCGCCGCAACGCGTCGATGTCGAGACCCTCGCCGGGGCGCGAGGGAATTTCGACCACCTTGAGGCCCAGGTTCTCGATGAGCCGCAGGAAGCCGTAATACGTCGGTGACTCGACCGCAAGCGTGTCGCCCTTCTGCAGCAGCGTGCGCAACGCGAGACTGACCGCATCGGTGCAGCCATTGGTGATGGTGATGTCGTCGAGTTCGAGCGCCGCCCCAGCCCGCGCGTAGTGGCGCACGATCTCCTCGCGCAGCAACGGCACCCCGGCCGGACGCAACGGATATTCGGTCAACACGCGGCGGCTCTCGCGCAGGCCGCGCTGCAACGCCCGCTGCAGATGGCGCTGCGGAAACAGCGCCGCATCGGGAATCGCCTGTCCGAGCCGCGCGACCTGCGGATCGAGACTTGCTTCGGCCATGCGCTCGATCGTGGCCTGCAGACCGACGTGCCTCGCGACGCGCGGCAGCGGCGTCGCGCGCGGTTCGGGCAAGCGCGGTGCCCGGCGCGCGACGAAGAAACCTGACTGAGGTCTCGCCACGATGAGCCCGCGCTGCTCGAGATGGCGCAGCGAGGCCACCGCGGTGGTCGGGCTGACGCCGCGCTGCCGCGCCAGCTCGCGCACGGACGGGAGGCGCTGCGTCGGTGCGAGCTGGCCACCGTCGATCAGCGAGGCGAGATCGGACGCGATGCGCAGGTAGGTCGGAGCGAGCTCGGTTCGCATTCCCGAACTGTACTGCATCAATGTCTGCCGATGTGTATCTGTATTTCCCGGCCGACCGCGCGCAGGCTCGGTGCATGGCCCTCGAACTGCACCTCTCGTCACTCGCGATGTTCGTCTTCGCATCGTCCATCACGCCGGGGCCGAACAACCTGCTGCTGATGCGCTCGGGTGCGCGGTTCGGTTTTGCGCCGACCGGTCCCCACATCGCCGGAATCGCCATCGGCATGGTGGGCCTCGCACTGCTCGCGCACCTCGGGGTCGCCGCGCTCGTGCTGGCGGTACCCGGCGCGCTCGCCCTGCTTCGCTGGGCCTGCTTCGCCTATCTGCTGTGGCTCGCATGGCGTGTGCTGCGCGATGCGGGGCCGCTTCCGGGCACCGAACAGCGCGGTCGCGACGAGCCCATGAGTGCACCCGGCGCGGCCGCGTTCCAGCTGGTCAACCCGAAGGCCTGGGGCATGGTCATCACTGCGGTCACGGCCTTCAGCACGGCCGGTTCGCTCAGCGTCATCGCGCTGATCGCTGTCATGGCCACGCTCGTCTGCATCGGCGTGCCGTCGATGGGTGTCTGGGCCGTCTGGGGCGCCGCCCTCCACGGCTGGCTGCAGCAACCGGGAGCCAGGCGCACGTTCAACATCGCCATGGCGGTGCTGGTGGCCGCTTCCGCCGTTCTCATGCTCCGGACGAACTGATGCCGACCTTCGCAGCATTCGGTCGCGCTGCCCGCCCGCTGTGGTCGCTCGCTCCCGATGCGTCGTTCCTCAACCACGGCTCGTACGGCGCGGTGCCGCGCGTGGTGCAGGCCGCGCAGCAGTCACTGCGCGACGAACTCGAGTCGCATCCCGATGCGTTCATGGCGCGCATCGACCCGACCTCGGCGTACGCGGCCGTACGAGCTGTCGCGTCGGCCGTGGCGCCAGCGATCGGCATCGTCCCCGAGTTGCTCGCGTTGATCGAGAACGCAACGCAGGGCGTGCAGTCGGCGCTGGCTGCAGCGACCCTCGAACCGGGCGACGAGGTGCTCGTCACGACGCACCAGTACAACGCGGTGCGTCTCGCGGTGGAAGAGCGCTGTCATGCCGCGGGCGCACTGCCGCGGGTCGTCACGGTGCCGGTGCCCACCCATGCGGACGACATCGTCGAGCGCGTTCTGGGCGCGGTGACTTCACGTACGCGGCTCGCCGTGCTCGATCACGTGACGTCACCCTCGGCGATCGTCTTTCCGCTGGAACGCCTGCTGCCCGAGTTCCGCCGCCGCGAGATTCCGGTCATCGTCGACGGTGCCCATGCGTTCGGGCAGCTGCCGCTCGATCTCGCGTCACTCGATGCCGACTGGTATGCAACCAATGCGCACAAGTGGCTGTACGCGCCACGCGGCACGGCGCTGCTGGTCGCAGCCGACCGGGTGGCTGCCCGGACGCGGCCCCGGGTCATCAGCCATCCGGTCGGTCTCGGATTTCCACGCGCGTTCGACTACGTCGGCACGCGCGACTACACCGCGTGGTTGACGCTGCCCGCGGCGCTCGCTTTCCATCGCGAACTCCAGGCGGCTGGACTGGCCGGCCACCTCGCGGCGCTAGTCGACTCTGCCACTGACGCGCTCGAGGAGATCGGCGCCGTGCCAGTCGTTCCACGCGAGTCGTGCGCAGCCATGCGGGCGTTCGTGTTGCCGCAGACTCGTGCCGCCACCGCCACCGACGCGACCGACGTCACGCGTACGCTATGGCAGCGCGAGCGGATCCAGATCCGGTGTGCGGTGGTTGGCGACAAGCTGCTGCTACGCCTCTGCGGCCAGGCGTATGTCGACGCCGACGAGATGCTTCGCGCGGGCGAAGCAGTCGGGCGTCACGGCTGGGCGGCGCGCACCGCGAGGTAGGCCGTCGTCCAGACCGCGCCGAGCCACACGACCGGTACGGCGATCACGGCGGCGAGCAGGATGCGCGAGAACCCGACCATGAGACCGCCCGGGTTCGGGCTCATGCCGGCGATGCCCATCACGATGCCGACCCCGATGCCGGCCAGCAGCACGAACACCAGCACGCCCGCGTAAGCGGTCGCGACCAGTCCGAGGAGCTCGCGCCAGCGACCGCGCGCGACCCGCGCGCCGATGCGCAGAGCCTCGATCGGCATCGCTCCGTCGAGCACGGCGGCCGGCCACGCGAATGCCTGCCACACGAGCAGGGCGAGGCCGACCGGCAGCAGAACCAGCGACGCGACGCCTTCGACCGGCGCCAGCGCCATCGACAGCGCGAGGGGCAGCACGACGATCAGCGCGGTGGTGCCATGCGTCGGCAGGCGGAACACTGCTCGCCGCAACGCGTCGATCAGCGGCAGGGGCATTCCCATGGCAAGCGAGTGCTGGCGGATCAGCATCGCGCCCTGGCAGACCAGCATCAGGGCCGCACTGGCGACGTACAACGCCCACCAGTCCGGACTGTGGACAAGGCCGCGCGGCTCGCCGGCGGCGATGGCCGCGGCCTGTGGCGAGCCGCTTGCGGCAACGCCGACGATCGCGAGCGGCAGACAGGTCGGCCACGAGACCTGAAATAATGGCCACGCTGCAGCCAGCAACGGACGTGCTGCGAGAGGAGCTGAAGTGGCCGGCGACATAGGGGGCGGAAATGTAGCAGACGGCCCCGACTTCGGGAGCTTGCTGGCCGACGCGGCCGCCGCCGGCGTTCCGCGGCTCGACGCGGAGCTGCTGCTCGCCGCGGCGGCGGGTCTCACTCGAGGCGCCGTCATCGCCCACGACGAGCGCCGGCTATCCGCCTCCGCCGCCGTCCGATTCCGCGAGCACTGCGCGCGCCGGGCTGCAGGCGAGCCGCTCGCCTACATCGAGGGCCGCCGCGAATTCTGGTCGCTCGATCTGCGCGTCGGGCCGGCCGTGCTGGTGCCGCGTCCCGAAACCGAGCTCCTCGTCGAGACGGTGCTCGACCGCCTGCCGGTCGGTCCGCAGGCGATCGCCGATCTCGGCACCGGTTCCGGCGCAATTGCGCTCGCCCTTGCGCACGAGCGTCCGCAGTGGCAGATCGTCGCAACCGACGCATCACCCGCCGCACTGCAGATGGCGACCGACAACGCCTCACGGCTTGGGCTCGGCCGTATCGAGTTTCTGGCCGGACGCTGGTACGAACCGCTGCAGGGTCGCCGTTTCGACGCGCTGGTCAGCAACCCACCCTACATTGCCGGCAACGACCCGGCGCTGCCGGCGCTCGCGCACGAACCGCAGGCAGCGCTCGTCGCCGACGACCACGGCTTCGCCGACCTGCTGACGCTCGTGCGTGATGCGCCCGCCTTCCTCCGCGCCGGCGGCTGGCTCGCGCTCGAGCACGGATCGACCCAGGCCCCGCGACTGGCCGCCGCGCTTGTGACGCGCGGCTTCACTCGCGTAGTCTGCGTGCCCGATCTCGCCGGCCACGATCGCGTCACCTGCGCGCAGTGGCCGCCACACGCTAACGCAAGGTGACAACCATGGTCCGATTCGAAACCAATCACGGCGGTTTCACCGTCGAAGTCGATGCCGAGAAGGCGCCGGAATCCGCCGCGAACTTCCTGCAGTACGTCGATGACGGCTTCTTCGACGGCCTCGTGTTCCACCGCGTCATTCCCGGCTTCATGATCCAGGGCGGCGGCATGGATGCCGAGATGAACCAGAAGAAGAATCGCGCGCCGATCAGGAACGAGGCAAAGAACGGCCTGAAGAATCTGCGCGGCACGCTCGCCATGGCACGCACGAACGAGATCAACAGCGCCACCTCGCAGTTCTTCGTCAACCTGGTCGACAACGCCTTCCTCGACAACTCGCCGGGCAACTTCGGCTATGCCGTGTTCGGCAAGGTCGTCGACGGCATGGACACGATCGATGCCATCGCCAAGGTCAAGACGACGCGCCGTCGCGGCCACGACGACGTGCCGGCCGAGGACGTCGTGATCCAGAGCGCGAAGCGCATCTGACGTCGACCGATGGCGGG
Source organism: uncultured Pseudomonadota bacterium (assembly GCA_963769065.1). Taxonomy (GTDB): domain Bacteria; phylum Pseudomonadota; class Gammaproteobacteria; order Steroidobacterales; family Steroidobacteraceae; genus ZC4RG30. The sequence goes on from CAVYKG010000010.1 coordinate 137,570, forward strand.
CCGCGGCGCACTCTCACGCGTGTGGCTGCGGCTTGCGCGCTGGACGGCCGGAACCATCGCGGTGTTCGTGCTGCTCAGCGTCGTCGCGGTTCTCGCGGTGCGCTACGTCGATCCGCCGACCAGCAGCTTCATGATGCAGTCGCGTGCAGCCGCGCTGTTCGGATCCGAGCGCTTCGAACTCCGCTATCGCTGGCGTCCGCTGAGCGACATCTCTTCCGAGGCGGCCATTGCAGTGGTCGCCGCGGAAGACCAGCAGTTCCCCTATCACCGCGGCTTCGACTTGAAGTCGATCCGCCGCGCCATCCAGTCGAACGAGGACGGCAACCGCACGCGCGGGGCGAGCACGATCAGTCAGCAGGTGGCGAAGAACCTGTTCCTGTGGCCCGGCCGCAGCTGGTTCCGCAAGGGTCTCGAAGCCTGGTTCACGCTGCTGCTCGAGGGCATCTGCCCGAAGCGGCGAATCCTCGAGCTGTACCTGAATCTCGCCGAGTTCGGACGTGGCATCTACGGGGTCGAGGCGGCATCGCAGGCGTATTTCCGCAAGCCGGCCTCGCGGCTCGATACGGCCGAAGCCGCGCTGCTCGCGGCCGTGTTGCCGAGCCCGACTCGTTACAGCGTCTCGAGACCCGGGCCGTACGTGCTCTCGCGCCGCGACGACATCGTCCGGCAGATCCGTACGCTGGGCGGCCGCGCGTGGCTGCGTGGCATCCTGCCCTAGTTGAGGCTCACCGGACGGTCGCCCGCATCGGGCGCGTTCGCGAACAGCTGCTCGACGTCGATCGCATCGAAGCGATACGGACGCTGGCAGAACTCGCAGGTGACCGTGACGGCGCCCTGCTCTGCCAGCACGTCGCGCACTTCGGCTTCGCCGAGTGATCGCAGCATCGAGCCGACACGACGCGGATTGCAACGACACTCGAAGCGCACGGCCTCGGTCTCGAACAGCCGGACGTCGTGGCCAGTGAAGACGCGCGGCAGCAGCTGCTCGGGCGCGACAGCGAGCAGCTCGGCACCCGACACCGTCTGCAGCAGCAGTCCGGCCTCGTCCCACACTTCGCGCTCGCGGCCGAGGGCCGCCTCGCCAGCGCCGGGTGCATCCGGCAGCTTCTGCAGCAGGACGCCACCAGCGCGCTGACCTTCGGCCCCGAGCACGACCCGTGTCGGCAGCTGCTCGGACGTCGCGAAGTACGCCTCGATGCTCATCGCGAGTGTCGGTCCCGAGAGCGGCACGATGCCTTGCCAGGCAACGCCCCGTTCACCCTCGAGCGTCACCGTGAGCTGGGCCGTACCGACCAGACCGCGGAAATCGAGCCCCGTGACATCGGTGTCCGGCGCCAGCCGCGCGACCGCGCGCAGCCCGAGGGAATGCGTCGCCTGCGCGAGCAGCAATCTCACCGGCCCGCCACCGTTGATCTGCAGCGCGAGCGTGCCCTCGAACTTCAGCGATGCAGCCAGCAGCGCGGCGGCGGCCAGCGCCTCGCCGAGCAGCTGCCGCACTTCGGGCGCGTAGGACTGGTGCTCGAGCGCGTCTGTCCACGTGCGCTCGAGTCGCAGCCAGAAGCCACGCACCGGATGCTCCTCGAACAGGAACCGGCGCAGGCCGTCGGTCGGTGCCGCGTCGTGCATCCTAAGGCGCGAGCTTCTTCTTCAGCAGCTCGTTCAGCAGAGCCGGATTCGCCTTGCCGCCGCTGACCTTCATCGCCTGGCCGACGAAGAAGCCGAACAGCTTGTCCTTGCCGGTGCCGGTAGTCGGCGAGCTGCTTCGGGTTCGCTGCCATGATGTCGTCGATGAGCTTGCCGATCGCCCCGGCGTCGGTGATCTGACGCAGGCCCTTCGCCTCGATGACCGCGTCGGCATCGCTGCCGTCGGTCCACATCGTCTCGAAGACTTCCTTCGCGATCTTGCCGGAGATCGTGTCGTCGGCGATGCGCGGCAACGAGGCCCGCAAGCCGATCGGCCGACAACCGGCTCTGACCGATCTCGATGCCGTCCCGGTTCAGGGCGCCGGACAGCTCGCCCATGACCCAGTTGGCGACGAGCTTCGGATCCTTGCCCACCCTGGCAGCCACCGTCTCGTAGTAGTCGGCCATCTCGGCGCTGGCGGTCAGCACCTGCGCGTCGTACGCGGACAGGCCATATTGCTGCTGGAACCGCGTGGCCTTCGCATCCGGCAGCTCGGGCAGCGTCGCACGCACCGACTCGATGAACGATTCTTCCAGCACCACCGGCAGCAGGTCGGGGTCGGGGAAGTAGCGGTAGTCGTTCGCTTCTTCCTTCGAACGCATCGAGCGGGTCTCGTCCTTGTCCGAGTCGTAGAGCCGCGTCTCCTGCACGATCGTGCCGCCCGCCTCGAGGATCTCGATCTGCCGCTCGACCTCGTGATTGATCGCCTTCTCGACGAAGCGGAACGAGTTCAGGTTCTTGAGCTCCGCGCGCGTGCCGAATTTCGCGGCACCGACGCGACGCACCGAAACGTTCGCGTCGCAGCGGAACGAGCCTTCCTGCATGTTGCCGTCGCAGATGCCGAGATAGCGCACCAGCGTGTGCACCTTCTTCATGTACGCGACCGCTTCCTTCGCCGAGCGCATGTCGGGCTCGCTGACGATCTCGATCAGCGGCGTGCCGGCGCGGTTCAGGTCGATCGCCGAAACGCCGGCGTGCCCTTCGTGCAGGGACTTGCCGGCATCTTCCTCGAGGTGCGCGCGAGTGATGCCGACGCGTTTGATCGAGCCGTCTTCCTGCAGCGACGTCGAGGTGGCCGGTCGACACGATCGGCAGCTCGTACTGGCTGATCTGGTAGCCCTTCGGAAGGTCGGGGTAGAAGTAGTTCTTGCGCGCGAACACGGAGCGGCGCGTGATCCCGGCGTCGATCGCGAGGCCGAACTTCACCGCGAAACGCACGACCTCCGCGTTCAGCACCGGGAGCACGCCGGGATAGCCGAGGTCGATCAGGTCGGCCTGCGTGTTCGGTTCGGCGCCGTAAGCGGTGGCGGCCGGCGAGAAGATCTTCGATTGGGTCGCGAGCTGCGCATGGATCTCGAGGCCGATGACGGTTTCCCAGGTCATGGCGCGAACCCCGCCTGGTAGCCGTGCGGGGCCTTCAGATGCCAGTCGGTGCGCAGCTGGTACTGGTGAGCGGCGTTCAGCAGCCGCTCCTCGCTGAAGTGCGGGCCGATGAGCTGCACGCCGACCGGCAGACCGCTCGCGAAACCGCACGGCATCGACAGCGCCGGCAGCCCGGCGAGGTTCGCACCGATCGTGTAGATGTCGTTCAGGTACATGGTGATCGGATCGTCGGTCTTGTCACCGAGGCCGAACGCCGTCGTCGGGGTGGTCGGCCCGAGCAGCAGGTCGACCTCTTCGAACGCGCGACGGAAGTCGGCGGTGATCAGGGCGCGCACGCGCTGCGCCTTCAGGTAGTAGGCGTCGTAGTAGCCCGCCGAAAGGACGTACGTGCCGGTCATGATGCGGCGTTTCACCTCGGCCCCGAAACCTTCCGCGCGCGAGCGCTTGTAGAGGTCCATCAGGTCCTTCGGGTTCTCGCAGCGATGGCCGAAGCGCACGCCGTCGAAACGCGGCGAGGTTCGACGAGCACTCTGCCGGGGCGACGACGTAGTACGTCGGCACCGACAACGGCAGGTTCGGCAGGCTGACCTCGTGGATCAGGGCGCCTTCCGCCCGCAGCACCTCGAGCGCGGCGCGCACCGGCGCCTCGATTTCCGGGGCAAGGCCTGCGGCGAAGAATTCCTTCAGCACGCCGACGCGCAGGCCCTTCAAGGGCCCGGCGAGCGCGGCGGCATAGTCGGGCACGGGTACGTCGACGCTGGTCGAGTCGCGCGGATCGAAACCCGCCATCGCCTGCAGCACCATCGCTGAATCTTCGGCCGACACGGTGATGACGCCGGCCTGGTCGAGACTCGAGGCGAACGCGATCATTCCGTAGCGGGAGACGCGCCCGTACGTCGGCTTGATGCCGGTCACGCCACACAGCGCGGCCGGCTGACGGATCGAGCCACCGGTGTCGGTCGCCGTCGCGACGCTCGCCAGGCGGGCGGCAACCGCCGCGGCCGAGCCGCCCGAAGAGCCGCCGGGAACCTTGCTGACGTCCCACGGGTTGCGCACGGGACCGAACCAGCTCGTCTCGTTCGACGAACCCATCGCGAACTCGTCCATGTTCGCCTTGCCGATCATCACGGTGCCGGCGGCCTTCAGCTGCCGCACGAGCGTCGCGTCGTAGGGCGAGATGAAGTTGCCGAGCATGCGCGAGCCGCACGTGGTGCGGACCCCGGCGGTGCAGAAGATGTCCTTGTGGATGAGCGGGATGCCAGTCAGCGGCCCCGCCTCGCCCGATGCGCGGACGCGGTCGGCCGCGGCGGCCGCCTCGAGCGCGGCATCGGCGGTGACCGTGACCAGTGCGTTGAGCGTGGGCTGGGCGCGTTCGACGCGTGCGAGACTCTCGCGCGTCAGCTCGACGCTCGAATAACGGCGGGCGGCGAGCCCCGCGGAAAGCTGGGCCAGTGTGAAGTCGGTCACGGTGGGTTACTCGATGACCCGCGGGACGAGGTACAGGCCGTCTTCGACCTGTGGTGCGTTGCGCTGGTAGAGGTCGCGCGCGCTTGGTGCGGTGACTTCATCGGCACGCAGCCGCTGCACCTGCCCGGTCAGCGGGTGAGCCATCGGATCGACACCGGCGGTGTCAACGCGATCGAGCTCGCCGACGAGCCCGAGGATGCTGCCGAGCGACTTCGCATAGACGGGGATCTCGGCCTCGCGCAGCTCGAGGCGCGCGAGGTGAGCGATGTTCTGGATTTCGGTCGGTGTGAGACTCATCGAGATGTGACGCGCATCAGGTTAGACGAATAAGACGCGGAAAAATAAGCACGAAATCATACACCTCGCCTTGCGGGCTGTCGTTGCCGTTGTTATGTTAGCGACCACTTTTTTCCACGTCGCGCATCAAAGGCAAACCGCTTCATGTTCAAACGCCTGCGCGGTTATTTCTCCAGCGATCTCTCCATCGATCTGGGAACCGCGAACACCCTGATCTACGTCCGTGGCAAGGGCATCGTGCTGAACGAGCCGTCGGTCGTGGCGGTTCAGGATGAGCCCACGCGTGGTGGCAAGCTCATCGTCGCGGTCGGCTCGGACGCCAAGAACATGCTGGGCCGCACGCCGGGGCACATCACCGCGGTGCGCCCGATGAAGGACGGCGTCATCGCCGACTTCACCTACACCGAGAAGATGCTGCAGCACTTCATCAACAAAGTGCACGGCAACCGCTTCCTGAAGCCGAGTCCGCGCGTGCTGGTCTGCGTGCCGTTCGGCTCGACGCAGGTCGAGCGCCGCGCCATCCGCGAGTCGGCCGAAGGGGCCGGCGCACGCAATGTCGCGATCGTCAGCGAGCCCATGGCCGCTGCGGTCGGTGCCGGCCTGCCGACGCACGAGGCGCGCGGCAGCATGGTGCTCGACATCGGTGGCGGCACGAGCGAGGTCGCGGTGCTGTCGCTGAACGGCATCGTCTACGCGAACAGCGCCCGCATCGGCGGCGATCGCTTCGACGACGCGATCATGAACTACGTCCGTCGCAACTACGGCATCCTCATCGGCGAGGCGACTGCAGAGCGCATCAAGATCGAGATCGGCTCGGCCTACCCTGGCCAGCAGGTGCGCGAGCTGTCGGTGAAGGGCCGCAACCTGTCGGAAGGCGTGCCGCGCAGCTTCACGCTGAACAGCAACGAGATCCTCGAGGCGCTGCAGGAACCGCTGCAGGGCATCGTCAGCGCCGTGAAACAGGCGCTCGAGCAGACGCCGCCAGAGCTCGGCGCAGACGTCGCCGAGCGCGGCATCGTGCTCACGGGCGGTGGCGCCCTGCTGCGCGACATCGACAAGCTGCTGATGGAGGAGACGGGTCTGCCGGTGGTCATCGCCGACGATCCGCTCACCTGCGTCGCGCGCGGCGGCGGCCGCATCCTCGAGCTGATGGACGAACTGGGCCCGGGCCACTTCGGACTCGAATAAAGCCGGGGCTTCCCGCTCCCCCAGGAACAGCCAATGGCTTTTGTCGGCGGTGGCATCAATCGCCAGTCGAACCGGGACAGCTCCCCCGGGTTCCGCTTCACGCTGTTCGCGATCGTGTCGCTGGTGCTGATGTACTACGACCAGCGCGACGGCTGGCTGAACCGCGCCCGCTACTACATGCAGGCCGCGGCCTACCCCATCCAGGTCGCGGTCAGTTCGCCGCAGGCGCTGTGGCGGTGGAGCAGCGACATGCTGCAGTCCCGCGATGCGCTGCGCGACGAGAACGCCTCGTTGCGCGAGCGTGAGCGCCAGCTCGCGCTCGACGTCGTGCGGCTCGACGCACTCGAGAAGGAGAACGCCCGGCTGCGTGCTCTGCGCGAAGCGCTGCCGCCGCTGGTCAAGCGCTCGCAGGTCGCCGAGGTCATCAGCAACGAGCTGACGCCGTTGCGGCAGCGGCTGCTGATCAACCGCGGCGAACGCAATGCCGAAGCCTATCGGGCGCAGCCGGTCGTCGATGCCCGCGGTCTGCTCGGCCAGCTGGTCCGCGTCGGGCCGTGGAGCTCGGAGATCATCCTCATCACCGACCCCGAGCATGCGACGCCGGTCGAGCTGGTGCGCAACGGCCTGCGCTCGATCGCGGTCGGCTCCGGCGCCACCAACGAGCTGCTGCTGCCCTATCTCGCGGTCAACTCGGACGTGAAGCCGGGCGACCTGCTGGTCACCTCGGGTCTCGGTGGCGTGTTTCCGGCCGGCTATCCGGTCGCGGTCGTGACCGGCATCAAGCGCGACCCGGTGCTGCTGCTCGCGCAGGTGCGGGCCCGCCCGCTCGCGACGCTGACGCGCGATCGCGAAGTCATGCTGCTGTGGTTCGATCCCGATCATCCCGCCGCACCGGCGCGACGCGAACAGCTCGACACGCTGCCGGTGCTGAAGACCGCAGCCGAGGAGCAGCCTCCCGCGCCCAAGCCGGCAGCGGCGGCACCGGCAAGGCCTCCCGCCGCGACGCCACCGGCGCCCGCACCAACGACGGCCGCCCCGCCGCCGGCGCCGGCCGCCACACCTGCCCGCCCCGCCACTCGCCCAGGACCCCGCCCATGAGCGCACTTGGCGCCCCGCGCGAGCCGCTGCTGCTCATCTACTCGACCGCCATCATCGCCCTGATGCTGACGGTCGTGCCGCTGCCGAGCTACGCGGCGGTGCTGCGTCCCTCGTTCCTCGCCATCGTCATCCTGTACTGGTCGACGATGACGCCGCAGGCCGGTGGCATCCTGCTCGGCTTCGTGTTCGGCCTGCTGCTCGACACCATCAAGGGCGTGCAACTCGGTCAGCACGCGCTCGCCATGTCGTTCCTCGCCTATCTCGCGATCCGGCTGCACCTGCTGACGCGCGCGAAGCCGCTGTTCCAGCAATGCCTGTTCGTGCTGATCGCGATGGCGCTGTACGAGACGCTGCTGTGGGCCATCGATGGCTGGAGCGGCCGGCCCATGTCGAGCCCCACCCGGTGGGCCCATGCGGTCACCGGCGCGATGCTGTGGCCAGTCATTGCCGGCATCCTCGGACGCACGCACGGGACGCGCTGAGGGCCTGTTCAAAATCATGGCCGCAGTACGCATCAAGGATTCGCACCTCGAACAGCGCTCTTTCCAGACGCGCATGGCGTGGGCGGCGCTGCTCATCCTGATCAGCGTCGGCGCGCTCGCTGCCCGCCTGTCGCTGCTGCAGATCGTCCGTCACGACTACTACCTCGAGCTCTCGCAGGGCAACCGGGCGCGCATCGAACCCATCCCGGCGAACCGCGGCCTGATCCTCGACCGCACCGGCAAGGTGCTGGCCGAGAACCAGCCCGCCTACCAGCTCGAGCTCGTGCGCGAGCAGGTCAAGGACCTCGATGCGACGCTGCGTGCGCTCGCGGCGCTCGACCTGCTCGACGTGGCCGAGCTGCCCGAGATCCGTCGCCAGGTCTACTCGAGCACGCGGCTTCGAGGGCGTGCCGATCCGCCTGCGCATGTCCGAGGACGAGATCGCGCGGTTCGCCGTGCAACCGTCACCGTTTCCCCGGCGTCGACATCCGCACGCGTCTCACCCGCTTCTATCCCGAAGGCGAGCTCGGCGTGCATGCGCTCGGCTATGTCGGCGCGATCAGCGAGGCGGACCTGAAACGCATCGACGCGGCGACGTACGCCGGCACGTCGCTGATCGGCAAGCTCGGTGTCGAGTCGGCACGCGAGTCGGAGCTGCACGGCACGAACGGGTTCCGCGAGATCCTCGTCAATGCGCAGGGCCGCTCGGTGCAACGGCTCGGCTCGCTCGAGCCCGAGCTGCGTTCGCGGGCGCCGCGGGCCGGCGCCGACGTGATGCTGAGCCTCGATCTCGCCGCGCAGAAGGCGGCCGAGGACGGCCTGCTCGGTCGCCGCGGTGCAGTGGTCGCGATCGATCCGAGCAACGGCGACGTGCTGGTCATGGCGAGCCGTCCCGGCTTCGATCCGGGCATCTTCGGCCGCGGCGTGACGCGCGCCCGAGTACCGCGAGCTCAGCGAGAGCATCGATCGCCCGCTGCTCAACCGCGCCATCCGCGGCACCTATCCGCCGGGTTCGACGGTGAAGCCGGTCATCGCGATGGCGGGCCTGTCGTACGGCGTGATCCACGAGCACGAGACGAAGTACTGCCCCGGCCAGTACCACCTGCCGAACAGCCGTCGCGTCGCGCGCGAAGGCCGTGGCGGCACGCACGGCTGGGTCGACATCGAGGCCGCGATCGGCAAGTCGTGCGACGTGTACTTCTACGCGCTGTCGAACGAGCTCGGCGTCGACCGTCTGCACGAGTTCATGGCGCCGTTCGGCTATGGCAAGCGCACCGGCATCGACATCTCCGGCGAGAGCACCGGCATCCTGCCGTCGAAGGAATGGAAGAAGAAGGTCTTCAAGCGTCCGGAAGATCAGGTCTGGTTCCCGGGCGAGACGATCAACTTCGGCATCGGCCAGGGCTACATGACGGTGACGCCGATCCAGCTCGCGCAGGTGACGGCCGTGCTGGCTGCGCGCGGCAAGGTGTTCCAGCCGCGCCTGGTCACCGGGCTGCGCGATTCCGAGACAGGCAAGCTCGAAGCGATCGCGCCGGTGCCGCTGCCGTCGGTCAAGGGCGGCACGCCCGAGCAATGGCAGACGGTGTTCAACGGCATGGTCAAGACGATGACGGTCGGTACTGCGCGCGGCATCACGCGCGACGTCGCGTACACGATCGCCGGCAAGACCGGCACCGCGCAGGTGTTCAGCGTCGGCCAGAACGAACGCTACGTCGAGAAGAACGTCGCCGAGCGGCTGCGCGACCACTCGTGGTTCACCGCCTTCGCGCCGGCGGAAGATCCGAAGATCGCAGTTGCCGTGCTGGTCGAGAACGGCGGCTTCGGCGCTAGCGCCGCGGCGCCGATCGCGCGCAAGGTGATGGACGCCTATCTGCTGCCGATGCTGCAGGCGAGCGCGGCGAGCGCCGGCGAAGCCGGTGACGACGACGATCGTCGACACGAGCGGCAGCGAGCCGGTCGAACCCGAAGGCGACCACACGCTGGAGGTCAAGGATGCCCTTTGACCAGTTCGGCGAGCAGACCGCGCGACGCACGCTCAGCGGCGCTGCGCGCATCCTGCTCGCGCTGAAGCTCGACGGGCCGCTGCTCGTCGGTCTCGCGCTGGTCGCCGCCTACGGCCTCGTCGTGCTGTACAGCGCGTCCGGCCAGGACTGGGACACCGTCGTGCGCGCAGTCATGCGCCTCGGTCTCGGCACCGTCGCGATGATGGCGCTCGCGCAGGTGAACCCGCGCATCCTGCGGCAGGCCGCGCTGCCGATCTATGCGCTCGGCATCGTGCTGCTGATCATCGTCGACGTGACCGGCTACATCGGCAAGGGCGCGCAGCGCTGGCTCGACCTCGGCTTCATCCGCTTCCAGCCGTCCGAGATCATGAAGCTCGCGGTGCCGATGCTGTGCGCGTGGTACCTGCACGAGCGCCCGCTGCCGCCGAGCTTCGCCGACCGCTGGGCGTCGCGGCGGCGATGATCGCGGTCCCGGCCGGGCTCATCGCCGCGCAGCCCGATCTCGGCACGGCGGTGCTGATCGCGATCGGCGGCGGGCTGGTCGTGCTGATGGCGGGCCTGCAGATGTGGCTCATCGGCAGCGCCGCGCTGCTCGCCGGCGTCGGCGCGTGGTTCGGCTGGTCCATGCTGCACGACTACCAGCGACAGCGCGTGCTGACGTTCATCGATCCCGAGACCGACCCGCTCGGCGCGGGCTACCACATCATCCAGTCGAAGATCGCGATCGGCTCGGGCGGCGTGTTCGGCAAGGGCTGGATGCAGGGCAGCCAGGCACAGCTCGAGTTCCTGCCGGAGCGCCACACCGACTTCATCTTCGCCGTCATCGGCGAGGAGTTCGGCATGCTCGGCCTCGCTGTGCTGCGTGCTGCTGTACCTGTTCATCGTCGGCCGGGCCATGTATCTCGCGACGCAGATGCAGGACACGTTCGCGCGCCTGCTCGCGGCGAGCCTCGCGCTGACGTTCTTCGTGTACGTGTTCGTCAACACCGGCATGGTCAGCGGACTGCTGCCGGTGGTCGGCGTGCCGTTGCCGCTCGTCAGTTACGGCGGCACTTCGATGGTGACCCTGCTGGCCGGGTTCGGTATTCTCATGGCCCTCAATTCGCACCGGAAACTCGTCGGTTCCTGAAACCGCAAGCAACCGGCCCGCAACGACTCCACAACGTTCACCGGAGGCGAATTGCCGAAACGACTGATCCTCATCCTGCTGTCGACGCTGCTGCCCGCTCTGGTCGTCGCCGCCGATCGCCCGCCCGAGCGAGGTCTTCGACGTCACGCGTGATGACATTCGTGAGTTCGCGCGCGACGTCGCCGAACGCAACGGCATGCAGAGCGGGGAGATCATCGCCTTGCTCGGCCAGGCGAAACCCCTGAACGCGATCCTCGAGGCGATGGAACGGCCGGCCGAGCGGACGCTCGCCGTGGTACGAGTACCGCGAGCGGTTCCTCACCGACGCAGCGCATCGAGGCGGGCGCGAAGTTCTGGCGCGAGCATCGGGCCGAGCTCGAGCGCGTGTCCACTGAACGCGGCGTGCCGGCCGAGTATCTCGTCGCGATCCTCGGGGTCGAAACCGTGTACGGCCGGTCGACCGGCCGCTATCGCGTGCTCGACGCGCTCGCGACGCTGAGCTTCGACTACCCGCCGCGCGCCGCATACTTCCGCCAGGAGCTCGAACAGTTCCTGCTGCTCGCGCGCGACCGCGAGGTCGATCCGCTGAACGACCACCGGCTCGTACGCGGGCGCAATGGGTGCACCGCAGTTCATGCCGTCGAGCTATCGCCGGTTCGCGGTCGACGAGACGGGCAACGGCAGGCGCGACCTGTGGTCCAACTGGTCGGACGTGTTCGCGAGCATCGCCAACTACTTCGTCGAGCACGGCTGGCGACCGGCGAGCCGGTGCTGGTCGACAGCGTCGGCATCAACCCGGCCGACGATCCGGCCGCGTTCCGCTTCGACCGGGCCGATACGGTCGGCGCCATCCGCGAGCGCGGCTACCGCTTCGACACGACGCAACCGGCCGATGCGCCGGCATGGCTCGTTCCGGCCGAGCGCGCGGACGGGCCGGCCTGGCGCGTCGGCTTCAACAACTTCTACGTGATCACGCGCTACAACCGCAGCTCGCGCTACGCGATGGCGGTGAACGACCTGGCCGTCGCTTTGCGCGCCCGGGTCGGCCAACTCGCGGCGCGCGAATCGTGAGAATCGTCCCTGCCCTGCTGATCTTCGCGACGCTCGGCGCCTGCAGCACCGCCCCGTCGCGGCCCGCCCGCCCGAGGCCACCGCCGGTGATGCCGGAGGTGACTGAACTGCCGGCGCCCGATGTCTCGGGCACCCAGCCGACACCTTCGTTCCGCGGCCGCAAGCCGACCGACGCCGAGCTCGCCGCAATTCCCGATGCCGTGCCGCGGGCCGAGTCGCGCAGCCTGCGCGGCAATCCGCCGTTCTACACCGTGCTCGGCAAGCGCTATCAGGTGCTCGGCACCGCCGAGGGTTTCCGCGAACGCGGCGTCGCGTCGTGGTACGGCCCGACCTTCCACGAGAAGGACACGTCGATGGGCGACCCGTACGACATGTACGCGATGTCAGCCGCGCACAAGACTCTGCCGCTGCCCGCCTACGCGCGCGTGACCAACCTCGCCAACGGCCGCTCGGTCGTCGTGCGCATCAACGACCGCGGCCCCTTCGTCGGCAACCGCATCATCGATCTGTCGTACACCGCCGCGTGGAAGCTCGATATGATCCGCGCCGGCACCGCGTTCGTCGACGTCGAGGTGCTCACGCCGGGTTCGTTGCCCCAAGTCGCACAGAGCGTGCAGTCGCGGCAGAACATCCCCGCCGCCACACCGCCGGCGCTGTACGTGCAAGCCGGTGCGTTCGGGGTCGAGCCCAATGCGCAGCGGCTGCTCACGCGGTTGCGCGAAGCGGGCTTCGGCAACACGGCGCTGGTCGCACCGACCGCCTCCACACCGCTGCATCGCGTCCGCATCGGGCCCGTGTCGGCCGTGGCCGAATTCGACCGCATCGTCGCGCGGCTCGCCACGCTTGGCATCGAAGGCCGGCTGGCCACCGACTGACCTGAACATTGCATTCCCGGAATCGCCAAACATGAAACAAGTCCTGCTGTTGACCGCCACCGCCCTGCTCGCCACGGGAGCGCTGCGTGCCGCCGATGCGCCTGCCCCGGCACCCGCGCCTGCGCGCTCGGGCGCGATGGATTCCTCCGCCGTCGTTCCCGCGCCGCCGAACGTGGCGACATCGGGCTACATCCTGCTCGACTACGACAGCGGACGCGTGCTCGCCTCGCAGCGACCCGACGACCGCATGGAGCCGGCGAGCATCACCAAGCTGATGTCCGCGTACATCGTGTTCCAGGCGCTGAAGGAAAAGCGTCTGACCATGAACGAGGAAGTGCCGGTCAGCGTCTACGCGTGGCGCACCGGCGGTTCGGCCTCGGGCGGTTCCACCACCTTCCTCGAGGTGAACTCGCGGGTTTCGGTCGAGGTGCTGATCAAGGGCATGATCGTGCAGTCGGGCAACGACGCAACGATCGCGCTGGCCGAGAAGCTCGGCGGCACCGAAGACGGCTTCGTGCAGATCATGAACGAGTACGCGAAGCGTCTGAAGCTCACCGGCACGCACTACACGAACAGCTGGGGCGGACCGAACCCCGAGCACTACACCACGGCGCGCGACCTCGCCGAGCTGTCGAAGGCGCTGATCCACGATTTCCCCGAGTACTACCGCTTCTATTCGATGCGCGAGTTCACCTGGAACAAGCACACGCAGCAGAATCGCAACGGCCTGCTCGAACGCGACCCGTCGGTCGACGGCATCAAGACCGGTCACACCGACAGCGCGAAGTACTGCCTCGTCAGCTCGGCCAAGCGCAACGACATGCGCCTGATCTCGGTCGTGCTCGGTTCGCCGACGATCAAGGCACGCGAGGACGCGAGCGCGGCGCTGCTGAACTACGGCTTCACGTTCTACGAAACGCTTCGCGTCGTCGAAGGTGGCAAGCCGCTGCTGAAGCCGCGCGCATACAAGGGCGAGGAAGAGTTCGTGCCGGTCGGCGTCCGCGGCGACCTGTTCGTCACCGTGCCGCGCGGTGAAGGCGAGAAGCTCTCGAAGGAGGCCAAGGTCGACGGCATGCTGACGGCGCCGATCGACAAGGGCGCGACCGTAGGTCAGTACGAAGTCCGCTCGGGCGACCAGACCGTGGTGCGTGCGCCGCTGGTCGCACTCGAGAAGCTCGAGGAAGGCGGCCTCTGGCGTCGGTACTCCGACACCGTCCGACTCTGGTTCGAATGACCTTCCGCAGGGGTCCGCGCTGATGGCCGGGCCCCTGCCCCTCTGCCACCTCGACGGTCGCGAGCTGCCGCTGCGTGAGGCACGCATCTCGCCGCTCGACCGCAGCTTCCTGTTCGGCGATGGCGTCTACGAGGTCATTCCCGTCTATGGCGGGCGGATGTTCCGGTTCGGCACGCACCGCGAGCGTCTCGCCCGCAGCCTCGCCGCCCTGCGCATCGCCGACCCGCATGACGCAGACGGCTGGCACACGCTGCTGCAGTCGCTGATCGATGCGAATGGCGGCGGCGACCTGTATGTCTATCTGCAGGTGTCGCGGGGCGCGGAGTTTGGCCGCAATCACGCGCCACCGGCCGTCATTGCACCTACCGTCTTCGCGTACTGCGCCGGCTGGCCCGAAACGCTGAGCGCCACGCTCACCGACGGGGTCTCGTGCATCACCGCCGACGACATCCGCTGGGCACGCTGCGACATCAAGTCGGTATCGCTGCTGGGCAGCGTGCTGCTGCGGCAGGCCGCCGTAGAAGCGGGCTGCACCGAAGCACTGCTGCTGCGTGACGGCCGCCTGACCGAAGGCAGCGCATCGACGGTGCATGTCGTCGTCGACGGCGTGGTGGTCACACCGCCGCAATCGAGCCGCATCCTCCCCGGAACCACGCGCGGTGTCGTCGAGGAGCTGCTGCAGACTCTGGACATCCCGTGGAACAGCAGCGAGGTCCCCGAAGCCGCTCTGCGCGGCGCGGACGAGATCTGGCTGAGCGCCGCGACGCGCGAGGTGCAGCCGGTCACGCGGCTCGATGGCAACCCCGTCGGCACGGGACGACCGGGCCCGCTGTGGCGACGTGTGCACGCCGCCTATCAGGCGTTCAAGCGCACCGTCGCGTAGAGCGCACGCATCAGGTCAGATTCGGTGACGATGCCGACGAGCCGGTCGTCCTGGTCGAGGATGGGCAGGTGGTGGTGCCCGCCCTCCGAGAACATCGGGACCAGCTCGATGACGTTCCAGTCCGCCCGTCCGATGCGAACCCGGCGCGTCATGATCTGGCCGACCACTTCCGGGCGGTCCGTGTGAGAGAGCCCGCTACCGCGGATCAACGAACGCAAGCGATCGCCGAGCTTCTCCGCGCCGTCGATGTCGGCGTGGCGCATGTAGTCGGCGAGCGTGACGATGCCGAGGATGCGCCCCGCCCGATCGATCACGGGCAGCGCCTTGATGCGACGCCCGCGCATCAGGTGCCAGGCCTCGCCGAGCGGCATCGCGTAGTCGGCGGTCACGAGCACGGTCGACATCACGTCGCGACAGCGCAGCTCGCCGAGGGTGCGTCGGTAGGCTGCAGCCTCGGCCTGGTTCAGGAGTCCGGCGAGATCCTCGCGGCTGACGTCGATGACCTGCTGGTAATGCGCGAGCGCCGCATCCAGGTCCGCGGCACTGAAGCGCGAGCCTGCCGGCTGCGGCGGCAGGAACTGCGCGTGCGGATAGCTGCGCCCGGTGAGCGCGTTGAAGACCATGCCGGCGAACACGAGCAGCAGCGAATCGAGTGCGACCGGCACAAGCGCGTAGCGATACAGCGGCCAGGCCGAGAGTACGGCGAGCAGCGCCGTTGCCCCGCCGGGCGGGTGCAGGCACCGGAGCATGAACATCGAGAGGATCGCGGCACCGACCGCGACCGCCGCGGCGAGCGGCAGATCGGGGATGAACAGCGCACACGTGATGCCGATGAGTGCCGAGACGGTGTTGCCGCCGACCACGGCCCACGGCTGCGCAAGCGGACTCGCCGGCACCGCGAAGACCAGCACGGCGCTCGCGCCCACCGGCGCGAAGAGCCAGGGATCGAGTGCGAGCGGGAGCGACATCGCCCGCCCGGCGATTGCGGTGACCACGATGCCCGCGAACCCACCGAGCGCGGCACGTACGCGTTCCTTCGGCGGCGCCGACAGCGCCGCGGGCCGCAGCGCGGCGAACCACGAGCGGATTGGGCCCCTCATGTGCGTCGGGCGGAGAAGAATTCCGACAGCAGCGCACCGCACTCGCGCTCGAGCACGCCGCCGAAGGCATCGACGCGATGGTTCAGCTGTGGCAGCGCGAACACATCCGTGATGCTGCCCGCGGCGCCCGCCTTGGGATCGAACGCGCCGAACACCACGCGGTCCACGCGGGCGTGCACGATCGCGCTGGCACACATCACGCACGGTTCGAGCGTCACGTACAGCGTGGTGCCTACGAGCCGGTAGCTGCCGAGCGCGGCCCCGCCCGCCCTCAGCGCGACGATCTCCGCATGTGCGGTCGGGTCATGCGTTGCGACCGGCCGGTTCGCGCCTTCAGCGACGATCTCGCCGCGACGGACCAGCACCGCCCCTACCGGCACCTCCCCTGCGCGCGCGGCATCCGCTGCGAGCGCGATCGCTCGCGCCATGAAGTCGATGTCGGTCGGCGGGGGCATCGGGGCAGCAAATTACCAGAATTGGCACGCCTCACTCGTAGATGGCGTAGTGCTTGCGCGCTCGCTCGACGACTTCCCAGATGCCGGTGAAGCCAGCCGGCGAGAGAAACGCATCGCCGGCAACGTAGCGACGTACCGTCCCGTCCTCCGACGTCACGACGATGACGCCCTCGATGAGCTGGCAGAACTCGCTCTCGGTGAACACGACGCGCCATCGCCCCGGCTCGCAGGCCCAGATGCCGCTGTGGAAACGCCCGTCGGCGCTGCTGTAGAGGTTCCAGGCGCGCTGGACCGGGTCGCCCGCCAGTACGCGGTCTGCCGCGGGCCGGTACGGCTCGGCATCGGTGAGTGTCGCGTCGAAGTCGATCGGCTGCAGCGTCATGCCTGCGCTCCCTCGTCGGGCCGGGCGAACACCAGCAGGTTCGCCGTGAGCTTCTGCACCACGTCGCCCGCACCGGTGCGGGTTTCACAGCGCAGCGTCACCACGCCGCGATCCGGTCGGGACCGCGAGAGTCGTTGCCCGACGACTTCGCCGTGAACCGTAAGTACGTCGCCGGGTCGCACCGGTCGAGGCCACGAGACATCACCGCCGAGACCGATGACGCCTCCCGCAAGGCGCGGTCCGGTCGTGGTCAGCAGGCGCATGGTGATCGCTGCCGTGTGCCAGCCGCTCGCCGACAGCCCCTGGAAAACCGGATGTGCCTCCGCGGCGGCACGCTCGAGATGGAACGGCTGCGGGTCATATAGGCGCGCGAACGCGTAGATGTCTTCCTCGGTGATCGTGGCGCTGGCGGTCGTGAACCGCATCCCCGTCGGCAGGTCTTCGAGATGATGGAGCGTCGACATGCGTCGCCTCGGTTAGGCTTGCGTGATGCGGCAGGATAACAGCGCATCACGGCCGGGCATCTCGCGCCGCCGGTCACTCGGGCTGATGGGCGCGAGTGTCCTCACCGCCTGCTCGCGCCGTGGCACCCCGGCCGAACGCGTCGTCAACCTGTACAACTGGTACGACTACCTGTCGCCGAAATTGCTGCAGGACTTCCAGGCGCGCACCGGTATCGTTCCGCGTTACGACACCTTCGACTCGAACCAGACTCTCGAGGCCAAGCTGCTCGCAGGCCATGCCGGTTACGACGTGGTGTTTCCGTCGGCTGCGACGTTGCGAAGGCTAAACGCGGCGAACGTCTTCCAGCCGCTCGACCGCCCCCGCCTCTCGCACCATGCGAACCTCGACCCGCTGTTCCTGCAGCGCCTCACCGCCTACGACCCTGACAATCGCTTCTCGATTCCCTATGCGTGGGGTATCACCGGCCTTGCGATCGACATCGACCGCATCCGCCGGCTGTTGCCGGATGCGCCGCTCGACGGCTGGTCGCTGCTGCTCGACCCTGCGCAGGTGTCGCGGATCGCGCAATGCGGCGTCGGCCTGTACGACTCCCCGACGACGCTGTTCCCGAGCGTGCTCGCGTGGCTCGGTCTCGATCCGACCAGCGACGATGCGGCGCTGCTCGACCAGGCCGGTGAAGCGCTGTTCGCCGTCCGCCAGTACGTCCGCAAGTTCACGCAGGGTTCGCTGGTCGAAGACCTCGCGAATGGCGAGCTGTGCATGGTCATCGCGAGCGACGGCGACCTGCGCCAGGCAAAAGCGCGCGCGCACGCGGCCGGGCGAGACGCCGACCTGCGCTTCGTCCTGCCGCGCGAAGGCGCAACGCTGTGGTTCGACGTCGCAGCCATTCCCGCCGATGCGCCGAACCCCGATCACGCCCTGCAGTTCATCGATTTCCTGCTCGAGGCGGACGTCGCGGCCGCGAACAGCCAGTCGATCGGCTTCGCCAACGCCAACCTCGCGGCGCAGGCGGCTATGCCGCCGGAGCTGCGCAACGAGACGCTGTACCCGGTCGCGCAGCGGCATCGCAGCTGTTCGCCGAGATCGATCATGGCCAAGCGTACGAACGGCGACGCACGCGCTGGTGGACCCGGGTGCGAACCGGCGTCCCTTGAGCCGAGCCATCACCGCCCCCATCATCTGCGGATGAAGACGCTGCTCGGTTTCACACCACTCCCCCGCCCCGCACTGGGTCGGTGACGGCTTCCCGGTCCGCTCGCTGTTCTCGTACGACTCGCTCGGGCGACATGCGAGCCCGTTCCTGCTGCTCGACCATGCGGGCCCGGCCGATTTCACGCCGGCCGAACGCCCGCGCGGCGTCGGCGAGCATCCGCATCGGGGTTTCGAGACGGTGACGATCGTCTACTCGGGCGAAGTCGTCGCACCGGGATTCGACCGGCCGCGGCGGCACGATCGGTCCCGGCGACGTGCAATGGATGACCGCCGGCAGCGGCATCCTGCACGAGGAATTTCATTCGCCTGCCTTCACGTCGACCGGCGGCGCACTCGAGATGGCGCAGCTGTGGGTCAACCTGCCGGCTCGTTCGAAGATGACTGCGCCGGGTTACCAGGCCATCACCGATGGGCAGATCCCGCGCGTCGCGCTGCCCGATGACGCAGGGACGCTGCGCGTCATCGCCGGTGAGTACGCGGGTCAGCGCGGTCCCGCATCCACCCACTCGCCGCTCTCCGTCTGGGACGTCGAGCTGACCGCTGCGGCGCCGGTTTTACTGCCGGTGCCCGAGGGGTGGTCGCTGCTGGTCGCACTGCTGAAGGGACGCGGTGAAGATCAACGACACCGAAGCCGGTGGCCCGTCGCAGATGGCCGTGCTCAGCAGTGAAGGGCGCGACCTGGAACTGCAGGCCGTCGACGGCGCTGCACGGTTGCTGGTGCTGGCGGGGGAGCCGATCGACGAGCCGATCGTGGGCTACGGCCCCTTCGTGATGAATTCGCGTGAAGAGATCCGGCAGGCCATCGACGACTTCAACGGCGGCGCATTCGGCCGGATGAAAGCGGCGACGAAAACGTGAGTTTCGCCGCCGCCGAGGCCGGGGCTTACTTGCTCTCGGCCTGTTCCTTCGCCTTCGCCGCATCGAGCGACCGCGTCGAGCGCACGCCGAAGTAGTCGCCGTTGGCCGCCGTGGCACCGAGCACGTAGCCGCCTTCGTCACCGTTACGCAGGGGCGCGACATTGACGGTGATCGTGTCGCCGACGTTGACCATGCCCTTGCGATAGCCGTTGCGATACATGTTGTTGGTGCTGTGGCCCTCGAGCTTCATCTCGTGCGTGCCCTTGGCATCCTTGACCTCGAGGGTCATGCGCATGTGCGGGTTCACTGCCGAGAACTGCTTTACCGTGCCCTTGATCTCGACCGAGCTTGCGTGAAGTCGTACTGCACCGCGGAGTGGTGGGCCAGCGCGAGGGGCGCAATGGCCAGAGCAGCGAGCGCGCGAGCAGACGGAGAGTTTTCATGTGGAGTCCCTGACTTGTCAACGCGTTCAGGGCAGTTCGACGCCGGCCTTTCTGGGCCAGCTCTTCCAGACGCGCAGTCCAGTTCTCTTCGTTGCACTCGTACGGCAGCACGCGACCGTTCGGCACCTGCGCCCACTGCTTCTCCATCTTGACCGGCTGCGTGTAGAACATCGGGTCGGTCATGGTCATCTCGGCCTTGAGCATCCGCGCGGCCCTGGTCGTCCTTGCCGGCGAGCGTGTAGCGTTCGACGATCTTCGCCTCGTCGGAATGCGGGTACCGCTGGTCGACCTGATCGACCAGGTTGTCGGTCTCGACGACCAGCGTGTCGCCTTCCCAGCGACCTGACGAGTAGCCGTTGCGGCCCGGCACCCGGTCCTGCTGCTCTGCATTGCGCGCGCCGAAGTAGATCGCGGCGCATCTCGCTGTGCGCTTCGTAGACGATGGTGATCTGCTCGGGCCGCTGGATGATCTCCATCGGATAGCCGCCGGAGCCGAGCATCGAACCGGGCATGCCGGTGCCGAGGCACACGCCGCCGGGCGTGTCGCCGGACTTGGCGACCAGCGCCTGGTAGGCGTCGACGCGCTTCTTGGCTTCGGGCTTCAACGGCAGCGGGGCTGGCGCGGCGCCGGTTGCGCCACCGATGCCCGGCCGCCCGGCATTGGTCCACACGCCGGTCAGATCGGGGGGCGCGGCAAAAGCCGCAAAGCTGGCGACCGACGCGAGCGCGGCGACTATCCGCAGCGTCACACTCGAAGACTTCGACATAATTCTCGTTCCCCCGGGAGGTGCGGTCGAACGCGGGATTCCGCGCTTCGCCGTCGCTCGGACTGTTGGAGCCCAATTGTAGGCGGAAGTTTCACGTTCATGCGAGACCGGGCCCACCCTCAGAATTTCGCGCGCAGCCCGACCCGATAGGACGTGCCGATCAGGTCGAAGTAGACCGGGTTGCTCGGGTACTGCAACTGCGGCGCCGAGGGCGGTGAGCGGTCGAGCACGTTGTTGACCTGACACGAACACCTCGGGCGCGCCGCGCCGGTCGAGGTTCAAGCTGCCGTTGAGGTTGAAGTACACCGCGCCGCCGACGTGATTGTCGTTGATCGAGTTGATCGCGGCCGGGTTGTAGTCCGGCTGGTCGGGGCCGGTGTACAGCGCATTGAGCACGCCGCCACGGATGTAGCGCGTGGACAGCGTGGTCGTGAACCCGCCCAGGCTGTAGCCGGTGTACAGGTTCGCGAGCCACGAGGGTGCGCCGCCCGAAGCCGCCGGTTTCACCCGCGCGGTCGGTGATGATCCCGAACAGGTTCGATGGAGGTGTCGTAGGTACGACTGCCGAGCAGGCGGAAGTTGAACGCCCCCGGCAAGCTGCTGAAGTTCGACAAGCGGCAGCCCGATACGCCGCCTCGACGTCGAGGCCGCTGGTGCGCAGCCACTGCAGGTTCACGTTGACGTTGCGCACTTCCGCCAGCGACTGGCCCGGCCCGAAGGTGATCAGCGGACAGGTCGAGCGGATCGTTGAACTGCGAGCAGCGGTCGACGATGTTCTGCGCGCCACCCGGCGTCGACGATGTAGTCGTTGACCTTGATGTTGTACTAGTCGAGCGAGAGGCTCAGGCCCTCGATGAACGGCGGCTGCACGACCAGGCCGACGGTAGTCGTTCGCCCCGTCTCGGGGCGCAGGTCGGGGTTGCCTCCGGCGAGCGTCACCGGGAACTGCGACGGCGTGCCGGTGACGAAACGGTTGACGACCGAACCGAACGTGCTTGCGCTCGCCAGGAACAGCTCGTTGAAGTTCGGCGCGCGGATGTCGCGCGACTGCGTGGCGCGAACGCGCATCCAGTCGAGCGGCTCCCACACGAGGCCCAGCTTCCAGGTGGTGGCGTCGATGGTGTTGTCCGCGGCGCGCCTGGTTGAAGCTGCCGAAACCGCTCGATGTCGTAATGCGCTGCGGCGCACCGCGGCGTTGAGGTTCAGCGCATTCGCGAACGGCGCGTCCTTCAGCAGAGGGCAGATCGGCCTCGAGGTAGCCTTCGATCACATCCTGCTTCGCCGTTGTAGTCGGCGCCGAAGTTCTGGAAGTACGCGAACACGTTCGACAGCGGATCGTGGACCATCGACGTGGTGTCGCGCCGGTACTCCACGCCGGCGGCGACCGCGAGCGGGCCGGCCCACAGCTCGGAACACTGCGCCTGCACGTTCGCGGCCACGACGTGCTGCGAGATGTTGATCTCCTCGACCAGCGTGCGGTAGACGTAGTCGAGCGCTGCCGTGCTTGCGCGTGCAGACCGAACGGATTGAACGGAACGCAGCCCGCCGCCGCAGCGCGCAGCGCGGCGTCGGGACTGATCGTCGCGCGGCAGACGATGCGGCGCTGTGCCGCGGGCAAGCGCGGCGTCGGCCGGGTTGTAGACGGCGTCGGTGGCCCAGCTCCAGTACGCGAACGACCCGGCGTTGCTGACACCGCCGCTGCCCGGACGATTGATCACGCGCGATGCGCCGGTCACGAGGTTGTTGTGCGACCGGTCTGGGTACGGTCGGTGTGCGCGTACTGGTAGTAGCGTGTCGCAGCTCCAGTTGTCGTTGAGCTTGCCGTTGAGACCGGTGGTCGCGCGCCAGGAGTCGGCCGTCGAAGCTCGACTCGCCGCGGCGCTGGCCGAGCACCGCCAGGTTGAAGGCGGCAGCTGTCGGGCGCGTGCCGCTCGGCGTGGCGGAGGCCGGCGGCAACAGCGCGCGGATCGACGCCGGAACGAACGGGTTGTCCGTGGTAGATCGGCACCGGCGCGCCGAAGTAGCGCGACTGCAGCGTCGAACCGTCGACGTGCCCGTACGAGCCTTCGACGAAGCCGCTGCAACGTGTCGGTGAAGTCGAAGTAGGCATGGCCGAAGGTCGCATAGCGCTCGACCGGGACGAGCAGCTGCGCGGTCGTGAACGACGGCGTGGTGTCGCCGCCGCCGCCGTGCTGCCGCGATGCGGGCAGCGCCGAGCGTGTACGCGAATCGGCGTCGCCGGCGTCGTTGAAGGTGATCGCCACCGGTGCCGAACAGGTTGCGGATGGGCGCAGCGTGGCAGGCCGTGGTGTTGTTCAGTGCGTTCGATCACGCCGCGCGGATTCGCGATGAAGCCACCGCGCATCGTGCGACGCGATAGAGGTTCGGCAATCCCGCCACCGCGCCCGGCACCGCTGTTGTTCACGACGACGCCCGGCTTGCAGTAGCTGCGCGTGAAGCAGTCGCCGATGCCGTCCTGCTTGTGCGTATTCGCCGCCGAGCACGAAGTGGCCGCGACCGCCGGCGAAGTCGGCACCGCCCGCCAGCGCCGCGTGGTAGTTGTCGCCGTCGCCCTCGCGCCGTCACGCCGTAGTCGAGCTGCGCCTTGATGCCGGTGAGGGTCTTGTTGAGGATGACGTTGACCGCGCCGGCGATGGCGTCGGAACCGTAGGCAGCCGATGCGCCGCCCGTCACCACGTCGAGTCGTTCGACCAGGCCGCTCGGGATGAGGTTCAGGTCGACAGTGCCTTCGCGCGTGACCGGCGCGAAGCGCCGACCATCGACGAGCACCAGGTTGCGCGTCACACCGAGGCCGCGCAGGTTCACGATCTGTGCACCGACGTTGAAGCTGCCCCAGCCGTTGGTGGTCGGGCGTCGTCGTCGCGCGGAAGGCCGGCAGCTGCTGTGCGCCCGCGCCGATGTTGGTGATGCCCAGCTCTTCGATCGCGTCGGCGCCGAGCACCGTCACGGGAGTGGGAGTGGTGAACCCGCTCTGCATCAGCCGCGAGCCGGAGACGATGACGGTGTCGAGCTCCGAGTCGTCCGCGGGTCGGCTTTCCTCTGCGAACGCAGCAGGCAGCAGCATTGCCGCGAGCCCCGCCGCCATCAACGAGCGTCGGACTGCGCGGCGCACGACCACGGGTGATGAGGCATGCATCATTGAACCCCTCAGATGCGCCGTTTCCCTGGCGCGGTTGATCGTTGTGGAAATGAGGCTACGCCCGGGACGGCAGAACTGCAAAGCCGCGGTACGATGACGACATGTCGGAATTACTCCCCTCGTTCTATGTGCCGCATGGCGGCGGGCCGTGCTTCTTCATGGATGACCCGGCCGGCACGTGGACCGGCATGGCGGCATTCCTGCGCGGATTGCCCGCGACGCTGCCGCGCGTGCCCCGCGCGATCGTCTGTGTTTCCGGTCACTGGGAGACCGACGGCTTCGCTGCCACCGCGAGCCCTGCGCCGCCGCTGGTGTTCGACTACTACGGCTTTCCGCCCCATACCTACCAGCTCACCTACCCCGCTCCGGGCGACCCGGCGCTCGCGCGCAACATCGTCGCGCTCATCGAGGCGGTAGGTCTGCGCGCTGCCACCGATGCGAACCGCGGTTACGACCACGGCGTCTTCGTGCCGTTGAAGGTCATCTATCCGGACGCGCGCATACCGGTCATCGAAGTCTCGATGGACCGCGGTCTCGATCCGGCGCTGCATCTGCAACTCGGCCGGGCATTGCGCTCGCTGCGCGAGCAGGATGTGCTGTTGCTCTGCGCCGGCATGAGCTTCCACAACCTGCGCGCGATGAACGACCCGCGCGCGCTCGTGCCGTCCATGGCGTTCGATGCATGGCTCACCGATGCCGTGACGCAAATGCCCGCCGAACGTGCCACGCGGCTCGAGCGATGGCACGAAGCACCGTCGGCGCGGATCGCGCATCCGCGCCACGAGCATCTGCTCCCGCTGATGGTCGCCGCCGGTGCGGGTGACGGACGGGGCGAGCGCGTCTATCACGAGCGCGTGCTCGGCATGGTCGTCAGCGGCTACCGCTTCGACTGAACACCACGCGAGCGATGAGCCGGGCCAGGAACATCCTCGGCGGCAGCCTCGGCAACCTCGTCGAGTGGTACGACTGGTACGTCTACTCCGCGTTCTCGCTCTACTTCGCGCCGCGCTTCTTTCCCGCCGGCGACACCGACGCCGAGCTGCTGAACGCGGCCGCCGTGTTCGCGGTCGGCTTCCTCATGCGGCCGCTCGGCGCGTGGCTGATGGGCATCTACGCCGACCGGCACGGGCGCAAGGCCGGCGCTCACGCTCTCGGTCTTCCTGATGTGCGCCGGCTCGCTGCTCATCGCGGTCACGCCCGGCTATGCGACCGATCGGCGTCGCCGCGCCGACCGTGCTCGTCCTCGCGCGGCTGCTCCAGGGGCTCAGCGTCGGCGGCGAGTACGGCGCGAGCGCGACGTACCTGAGCGAGATGGCCGGCGCGCGCCAGCGCGGCTTCTGGTCGAGCTTCCAGTACGTCACGCTGATCGCCGGCCAGCTGCTCGCGCTCGCGGTGCTGCTGGTGCTGCAGCGACCCTCGACGAGACGCAGCTCGAGACCTGGGGCTGGCGCATCCCGTTCGCGCTCGGCGGGCGGTCTCGCCTGGGTGCGTCTTCTGGCTGCGGCGGCGGCTCGTCCGAGACGACAGCTTCCTGCGGCGCCGCGCGACCGGGCGCGCACCGCGTCGATCGGCACTGGCGCCTGTTCCGCGAGCATCCGCGCGCGGCGGTCACCGTCGTCGGGCTGACCGCCGGCGGCACGCTCGCGTTCTACACGTACACGACGTACATGCAGAAGTTCCTCGTCAACACCGCCGGCTTCAGCCGCGAGGCCGCGACGCGCATCACGGCCGCGGCGCTGCTCGTCTTCATGCTGCTGCAGCCCGCCGTCGGGCGCGCTCTCGGACCGCATCGGGCGACGCCCGCTCATGATCGCCTTCGGCGTGCTCGGCGTGCTGTTCACCTTGCCGCTGTTCACGCGCCATCGGCCGGCACGCGCGAGCGCGGTCGTCGCGTTCGTGCTCGTCCTCGCGGCGCTCGTCATCGTCACCGGCTACACCGCGATCAACGCGGTCGTGAAGGCGGAGCTGTTTCCGGCGGAGATCCGCGCGCTCGGCGTCGCGCTGCCGTACGCGATCGCCAACACGCTCTTCGGCGGCACGGCGGAGTACGTCGCGCTGTGGTTCAAGGCAACGGCCACGAGAGCCGGTTCTACTGGTACGTCACCGCGATGATCGGCGTGTCGCTCGTCGTCTACGTCACGATGCGCGACACGCGGCGCACCAGCCTCATCGTCGACGGTTGACGGGGCGCGCCAGTCGCTCGATCAGGCCCTCCGCCGCGAGCGGGTTGCGCACCTTCGCTCCGCTGATGAAATACAGGAACACGTCGCGAGGTTGCGGCTTCGGCCCTTTATCGACCGTCTCGAACCCGCTGATCGCCTCGCCCGCGGCCAGCGCCTTCGCGCGTCGTGCCCAGGCAGTCAGCGCAGCCGGCGAATAGCCCGCCGCGTGTTTCGTCACCGTACCCATGATGCGCAGGTAGGCGAAGTCAGCCGTCGCGTCGGCGATCTGCGGGTAGGGTGAATCGGCCGCCAGCACGATCGCCACGTGCCTGCGACGCGCGCTGGCGACCAGCGCGGGAGTCGCGAAACTCTCGTGCCGCACTTCGAGCGCATGCCGCAATGGCAACCCGTCGATCCGATCCGGAAGCAGTTCGAGAAACGCCTCGATGTCGGCGGCGTCGAAACGCTTGGTCGGCGCGAGCTGCCAGTTGATCGGGCCGAGCTTGCGCGCCAGCCGGGTGACGCCGCCCTCGAGGAATCGATCGATGCCCGCGCGCCCCTCCGCGAGACGCCTGCGGTTCGTCACGAACCTCGGCGCCTTGACGGCGAACATGAAGCCGGCGGGCGTCTCGTCGTGCCAGCGCTGGAACGTCGAGGGCTTCTGCGGCCCGTAGAACGTCGAGTTGATCTCGATCGAGGTCAGTCGACGGCTCGCGTGCGAGAGCTCCAGGCGCTGTGCCAGTGCTTCGGGATAGAACGTTCCGCGCCACGGCGCGAAATTCCAGCCGCCGACGCCGCTGAAAATCCTGCCCGGTTTGCGCCTGCCCATGTGTTCGAGCATAGCGCGCGTATAGTCGCCTGCATGCAGCTCGGCTTCGAACACACCTATGCGCGTTTGCCCGACACGTTCCATGCAAAGCTTCCACCGACACGGGTCGCAAGCCCTTCGCTGCTCGTCTTCAACGAGCCGCTCGCACGCGAGCTGAATCTCGATCCGCGGCAGCTCGAGCCGGTCGCAGCAGAGCTGTTCTCGGGCAATCGCCTGCCGGAAGACGCGTTGCCGCTCGCGATGGTCTATGCGGGTCATCAGTTCGGCCACTTCTCTCCCCGGCTCGGCGATGGCCGCGCGATTTTGCTCGGCGAGCTGCGCGATCGCACCGGCGCGCTGCGCGACGTGCAGCTGAAGGGTTCGGGTCTGACGCCGTTTTCACGCACGGCCGATGGTCGCGCCGCGATCGGGCCCATGCTGCGTGAATACGTGGTGAGCGAGGCGATGCACGCATTCGGCATCCCGACGACGCGTTCGCTCGCGGTGGTTGCGACCGGTGAACGCGTACGCCGTGAGGAATCTCTGCCCGGCGCGGTGCTCACGCGCGTCGCGGCGAGCCACGTGCGCGTCGGCACGTTCGAATACTTCGCTTCGCAGGGCGATGACGACGCAGTCCGCGATGCTGCTCGACTACGTGATCGACCGGCACTACCCCGCCGCCCGCGCCTGTGACAACCCCGCGCTCGAACTGCTGCGCCTCGTTACCGAGCGGCAGGTTGCGTTGATCGCGCGGTGGATGAGCGTCGGCTTCATCCACGGCGTGATGAACACGGACAACATGACGCTCTCCGGCGAGACGATAGACTACGGCCCCTGCGCCTTTCTCGATGCCTACGACCCGGCCACCGTCTTCAGCTCGATCGACCAGCGCGGTCGGTACGCGTTCGGCCGACAGCCGGCGATCGCGCAATGGAATCTCGCTCGTCTGGCCGAGACGCTGGTGCCACACATCGCCGCGAATGCCGACGAGGCCGTGCGGCTCGCGACCGAAGTCGTCGCGCCCGTGGTCGAATCGTTCGATGTCCGATATCTCGACGTCCTGCGACGCAAGACCGGGCTCGACCAGGCGGACGACGGCGACGTCGCGCTGATCAAGCAGCTGCTCGACACGATGCGTATCGGCGGCGCCGACTTCACGCTGTCGTTCCGCCGGCTATCGGACGTGGCAGCGGGCGGCGACCCGCAGCGGTTTCGTGCGCTGTTTCCCGCGGAGTCGTCGATCGACGAGTGGCTCGCGGCTTACGTCGCGCGCCTTGAACGCGAGGGCGGCCGGCATCCGTCGCGGGGGGCCGCGATGGACCTGGTGAACCCGCTCTACATTCCGCGCAACCATCGGGTGGATGCGGCGCTCCGGGCGGCGAGTGAGAGGGGTGACCTCGCGCCGTTCAACCGGTTGCTCACGGCGCTGCAACGGCCTTTCGACGAGCGTCTGGAAGACGAGGCGTATTCGCTACCACCCGCGAGCGATGAGCGTGTGCTCCAGACCTTCTGCGGCACCTGAATCACGACTGCAACTCATCGAGCTGCCCCTTGCTCGACCGCCGCTGTGATCAGCGCATCGACCGATTCGACTGACGTTGCAAACGAGGTCGCGAGGCGAACAGCCGCCGCGTCACGACGGTCGGGGTAGTACCAGAAGCCCAGCGCTCGCAACGCCTGGTCGAGGGCACGGGGCAGCCGGACGAAGACGAGGTTCGCCTCCACCTCGTCGACCATCGAGACGCCGGGCAGCGCGCGGAGGCCGGCCGCGAGCCGCTGCGCCATCCGGTTCGCATGACGCGCGTTGCGGAGCCACAGGTCGTCCTCGAGATAGGCATCGAGCTGCGCCGCTAGGAACCGCATCTTCGACGACAGCTGACCACCGCGTTTGCGGCGGAAAGCCAGCTCTTCGGTCAGTGCCGGATCGAAACAGACGATCGCCTCTGCGCCGAGCGTCCCGTTCTTGGTCGCGCCGAACGACAGGAGGTCGACTCCGCAACGCCAGGTCATGTCGGCCGGCGTGCAGCCCGCGTGGACCAAGGCGTTGGCGAACCGGGCGCCGTCCATGTGGAACCGCAGTCGCTGCTCACGGCACGCCGCGCCGATGCGCGCAAGCCGGTCGACGTCGTAGACCGTGCCACCTTCGGTCGCCTGCGTGACGGTGACGCAACTTGCCTGCTGCGAGTGGACGTCGCCGCGGTCGCGAGCCGCGATGCGACGGACCTCGTCGGGATCGAGCCGGGACGCGTCGCCATCGACCGGTGTGAGCCTGAGGCCGTGGCCGAAGAACTCGGGGGCGCCGCATTCATCGGTGAGCACGTGCGCGTCGCGATGGCACAGCACGCTGCCCCAAGGCGGGCAGAGTACCGACAGGCACAGCGCGTTGGCGGCCGTCCCGCTCGACACCAGCAGCACGGTGAGCGCTTCGTGCTCGAACACCTCGCGCAGGCGCTGCTGCACGCGCTCGGTCACCTCGTCCGCGCCGTACGGACGGGCCTGCCCCACATTGGCGCGCAACAGGGCCGTCATCACCTCAGGCGATGCGCCCTCGACGTTGTCGCTGGCGAAGTTGCGGTCTGCAGAGGTCATCGCGCAAGCCGGTCGAGCCGCTGAGATCGCGCATGGGACAACGCCGCAGCCGCCACGAAGCACATCGAGACGACCGGCAGTCCGCCCGTCCCGAACGCATGCAGCGCGAGCGCGCTCGCGAACGCGCCGATCGACATGCCCAGATAGATCGCGGACGAGTTGAGCGCGAGCACGAGTCCTGCCGCCTGCGGCGCGAACCCCAGCATGCGCTTCTGCTGTGGAGCCTGGAACAGCATCGACAGCACCGCCCAGGCCACGAACAGCGCGAGGCCGACTGCCGGCTGCCGCGGAACGAGGCTCATGGCCGCGAACACGAGCACCATGCCGACCAGCGAGATCCACACGAGCCGGGTGGGATTGCCGCGATCACCGAGCCGCCCGCCGAGTGCGTTGCCACCCACACCGCCGACGCCGAACGCAAGCAGCGCGAGCGACACGTGATTCGCGCCGAGACCGTAGCGCTCGATCAGCAGCGGCGCGATCAGCGTGTAGCTCGAGAACTGACCGGCCGTCTGCAGCAGCGTCGCGACGACACTGGCTGCAGTGCGCGGCTCTCGCAGTGTGCCGAACAGCGCCGCGACTCCGAGGCTCTGGCCCGCGCTGCGTTCATGCACGGTGCGCAGCACGGCCGGGACGCAGGCGAGCGAGATCATCGCCAGCACGATGAACACGCCCGGCCACGACAGCGCCTGGCCGACCCACGTGGCGAGCGGCACGCCGAGCACGGTCGAAAAGATCAGACCGCCGAACACGAAGGACAGCGCACGCACCTGCTGACCGGCGGGAACGCCGTGTGCCGCGAGCGCCGAAGCCATGGGCCCTACTGCGGCAGCGCCGAGCGCCATGACCACGCGGGCGATCATGGCGACGCCGAGCGTCGGGGCGAACGCGGCGCCGAGCGCGCCGGCCGCCGAGACGAACAGTCCGGCCACCAGCAGCGTACGGCGCGGCCAGTGACTGAACAGCACCTGCAGGGTCGGCGCCATCAGCGCGAAGGTGAGCGCGAACACGGTCACCAGCTGAGCGACCTGGGTGGGGCTTGCGCCGAGCGAGGTCGCCATCGGCTGCAGCAGCCCCACGACCGCCAGGGACCCGGTACCAAGCGCGAAATACGCGATGGCGAGCACCAGCAGCCGGGGCGTCAGAAAAGGTCCTTGAACTGCGTGCGCATGGCGTCCGAGGATAGCGGAACGATGGAAGAACCACGCTGGCTTCAGTGGGCGCGCGAGCTGCAGGCACTCGCACAGACAGGCTTCGCGTTCTCGCGCGACCCGTACGACCGGCAGCGCTACGAGACGCTGCGCGGGCTCGCCGCCGACATGCTCGCGGCGCACACCGATGCGCCCCGGTCCGCCATCGTCGACCTGCTCCGCCACGACGCGGGTTACGCGACGCCGAAACTCGAGGTGCGTGCGGCGGTGTTCGACGCAAGCGGCCGCATCCTGATGGTGCGCGAAGTCCAGGACCATCATCGCTGGACGTTGCCAGGGGGTTGGGCCGACGTCGGTATCAGCCCGGCCGCGAACACCGTGAAGGAAGTGCGCGAGGAAGCGGGTTACGACGTGCGCGTCGTCAAGCTCGCCGGCGCGTGGGATCGCCAGAGCCAGGGGCATCCGCCCTCGATGTGGGCGTGCTGCAAGCTGTTCTTCATCTGCGAGCTGATCGGCGGCGAAGCACGCACCAGCATCGAGACCTCGGAGGTGGGCTGGTTCGCCCGCGGCGAAGTGCCGGCCGACCTGTCGCTGGGGCGGGTGCTGCCGCGGCAGATCGAGCGGCTGTTCGCGCATGCCGCGAACCCCGACCTTCCAACCGACTTCGACTAGCGGGGCCAGGGCCCGAGCAGTCCGCTCAGCCAGCTCCAGTTGCGATAGATCGCTATCTATCGCTGCTATCGTTTCGATCGATTTCCTATTGCCTGAGCAGCGGCCTATATTACGGCTCCTGCACTACCCGTTCCGTCATCCAGATGAGGTCCAGCCATGTCCCTGATCAACACTGAAGTGAAGCCTTTCAAGGCCAACGCGTTTCACAACGGCAAGTTCGTCGAAGTCACCGAAGCCAGCCTCAAGGGCAAGTGGTCGGTCATCGTCTTCATGCCCGCAGCGTTCACGTTCAACTGTCCGACCGAGGTGGAAGACGCGGCTGAGAACTACGCGGAGTTCCAGAAGATCGGTGCCGAGATCTACATCGTCACGACCGACACGCAGTTCTCGCACAAGGTGTGGCACGAAACCTCGCCGGCCGTCGGCAAGGCGAAGTTCCCGCTCGTCGGTGATCCGACGCACGCACTGACGCGCGCCTTCGGCGTGCACATCGACGAGGAAGGCCTTGCACTGCGCGGCACGTTTATCGTCGATCCGTCGGGCAAGATCAAGACGCTCGAGATCCATGACAACGCGATCGCGCGCGACATGAAGGAGACGCTGCGCAAGCTGAAGGCCGCGCAGTACGTCGCCTCGCACCCGGGCGAAGTCTGCCCGGCCAAGTGGAACGATGGCGCGAAGACCATTGCCCCGTCGCTGTCCCTGGTCGGCAAGATCTGACCCGCTGACCTGAACGGAGGCCGCCGTCGCAGTGACGGCGGCCTTCTCTGAAAGCCTGATTTTTCCTGGAGCCCGACATGCTCGAAGCCGATCTCAAGACCCAGCTGAAGTCCTATCTCGAACGCCTGGTCCAGCCGATCGAGCTGGTCGCGTCGCTCGACCAGACCGACGCGTCGCGCGAGCTCGGCGAACTGCTCGAGGAAATCGCTTCGCTGTCCGACAAGATCACCGTCAACCGTGACGGCGACGACGACCGACGTCCCTCCTTTGCCATCCGGCGCGTGGGCAGCGACATCTCGGTCGCGTTCGCCGGCATTCCGCTCGGTCACGAGTTCACCTCGCTGGTGCTCGCGTTGCTGCAGGTGAGCGGCTATCCCCCGAAGGTGGAGCAGGAAGTGCTCGACCAGATCCGGGGCCTCGAAGGCGATTTCACCTTCGAAACCTATTTTTCGCTGTCGTGCCAGAACTGCCCCGACGTGGTGCAGGCGCTGAACCTGATGAGCGTGGTCAACCCGCGCATCCGCCACGTCGCCATCGACGGCGCGCTGTTCCAGCAGGAAGTCGAGTCGCGCAAGGTCATGGCCGTGCCGAGCGTGTACCTGAATGGCCAGCCCTTCGCCCAGGGACGCATGGACGCGGAGCAGATCCTTGCGAAGCTCGATACGAACGCGGTCGCCCGCGCGGCCGAGAAGATCAAGGGCAAGGCGCCGTTCGACGTGCTCGTCGTCGGTGGCGGCCCGGCCGGCGCCGCAGCGGCCATCTACGCCGCCCGCAAGGGCATCCGCACTGGCGTCGCTTCGGAGCGCTTCGGTGGCCAGGTACTGGACACGATGGGCATCGAGAACTTCATCTCCGTGAAGGAGACGGAAGGCCCGCAGCTCGCGGCTGCACTCGAGCAGCACGTACGTGAGTACGAAGTCGACGTGATGAACCTGCAGCGCGCCGAAAAGCTCATCCCGGCCACCGTACCGGGCGGTCCGATCGAAGTGCAGCTGTCGAGCGGCGCGAGCCTCTCGGCGCGTACGGTCATCCTCTCGACGGGTGCGCGCTGGCGCACGATGAACGTGCCCGGCGAGGCCGAGTATCGCAATCGTGGCGTTGCCTACTGCCCGCACTGCGATGGCCCGTTGTTCAAGGGCAAGCGGGTCGCCGTGATCGGTGGCGGCAACTCGGGCGTCGAAGCGGCGATCGACCTGGCCGGCATCGTCAGTCACGTTACGCTGATCGAGTTCGACACGAAGCTGCGTGCGGACGAGGTGCTGCAGCGGAAGCTGCGCAGTCTCGCGAATGTCACGGTGCAGCTGAATTCGCAGACGAGCGAGGTGCTCGGCGACGGACAGAAGGTGGTCGCGCTGAGCTTCAAGGACCGCGGCGTCGGGCCAGATCCACCGCGTCGATCTCGAGGGCATCTTCGTCCAGATCGGCCTGCTGCCGAACAGCGAATGGCTGAAGGGCACCGTCGAGCTGTCGCCCCGCGGCGAGATCGTCATCGACCACCGCGGCCAGACATCGGTGCCGGGTGTATTCGCTGCCGGCGACGCGACCACGGTGCCGTACAAGCAGATCATCATCGCGATGGGTGCGGGCTCGACCGCAGCACTGTCGGCGTTCGACCACCTGATCCGCACCAGCGCGCCGGCACTGGAAGCGGCCGCCTGACAAGACGTCGAGAGGGTCGATTCAGAGGGCCAGGGCGATGAGCGGCGCGACCAGCACGCTCATCAGCCCCGTAAGCACCATGCAGAGGCCGGCGACCGCGCCCTCCGCGCGTCCCAACTGGTGCGCCCGCGCGGTGCCGATGCCGTGCGCACCCACACCGAACAGCGCGCCACGCGCGAGCTCCGACTTGAGGGGCATACGCACGAGCAGCACGTCGCCCAGCAACGCGCCCAGCAGGCCGGTGGCCACGGTGAACGCCGCGGTCAGTGCGGGCACGCCGCCAATGGCGCCGGATAAGCTCATCGCGAACGGTGTCGTGATCGAGCGCGGCAGCAGACTGCGCATCAGTTCATCGTCGAGACCCAGCCAGGTGGCGAGCGCCCAGCCGGTAACCACGGCGGTGACGTTGCCGGCGATCATGCCGGCGAGCAGCACCCGCCACGAACGGCGGATCAGCTGACGCTGCTCGTAGATGGGCACCGCGAACGCGACGGTGACCGGGCCGAGCAGCAGCACGAGCCAGTGCGTGCCGTCCAGATAGTCGTCGTAGCGCGCGCCGACCAGCGCCAGTACCGCGCCGATCAGCACCGGCGTCACGAGGATCGGCGTCAACCACCGATACGGCCAGCGCCGATGCAGCAGACGCGCGGCCGCAAATGCCGCGAAGGTCAGCGCGGACCATACGAAGATGCCGATGGGCGCCTCACTCATGCGCGAGGACCGCAGCACGTGAGCCATATTCGACCACCAGCGACGTGACGACCATCACCGCGAGCGTGCTCGCACCGATCACCAGCAGCAGTTTCAGGCCGAGCAGCCCGAAGAACTCCCGATGCTGCACGACGGTCAACAACGCCGGGACGAACAGCACCAGCATGCGCGCGTGCAGCCAGCGGGCGCCGCCGCTCACCGCCTGGACTGGTATTGCCCCGCTCCACAGCAGCGTGAGCAATGCAGCGAGACCCGCTACGGCGCCCGGAACGGGCAGGTGCAGCCAACGAACGAGAAGCTCGCCGCCGAGCCACAAGGCCGCCATGCCTCCGAGCTGAAGTGGAACCGCTTTCATGCTGGCCACCTTAAGCATTTCGCCACCATTCTCCCAGTGAATTGATAGACTGAACATCAGTCGACAATGGAATACGAATGGAACTGAAGGCACTGCGGGCATTCGTCGAGGTGGTGCGCCAGGGCGGGTTCTCGAATGCGGCGCGGACGGTGTTCGCGACGCAGTCGACGGTCAGCAAGGCGGTCAAGCAGCTCGAAGAAGAGCTGGGCACGCCGCTGCTCGATCGCATCGGCCATCGCAGCGTGCTCACCGCGGCCGGCGACGTCGTCTACCGGCGAGGCCTCGCGTTGCTGGCCGATCGCGATCACCTGCTCGCCGAAGTGGCCGAGGTGCGCGGCCTGCAGCGCGGCACGTTGCGGCTCGGCGTGCCGCCGGTCGGCAGCAGCCTGTTGTTCGCGCCGCTGTTCGCGGCCTACCGGCTGCGCTACCCGGGCATCGAGGTGCGGCTGGTCGAGCACGGCAGCGACCAGCTCGAATCGATACTGCGCGCAGGCGACATCGATCTCGCCGGAGCGCTGCTGCCCACACCGGCCGACCTCGACTCGCTGCTGCTGCGCAGGGAGCCGCTGTGCGCGGTCCTGCCCGTCAACCATCCCCTCGCCCGCCGCAAGACCCTCACGCTGGTCGAGCTCCGCACGACGCCGTTCATCCTCTTCGAGACCGGCTTCTCGCTGCACCGCATCCTGCTCGAGGCCAGTCGCCGCGCCGGCTTCGAGCCCGATGTCGTCGCACGCAGCACGCAGATCGACTTCATGATCGAGCTCGTCGCGGCGGCATTGGGCGTCGCGTTCCTTCCGCGCGTGATTGCGCAGGAGCGCGCGCGGTCCGAGCCCGGTGTGAATGCAGTGCTGCTTCGTGAGCCGGGAACGGAATGGGCGATGGCGATGATGTGGCGGCGGGGAGCGCTGCTGTCGAGCGCGGCGAATGCGATGCTCGACCTGGTGCGATCCAACCGGATGGATCCCCCAGATCTGCCATCATCGCGAGGAGCGCCACCCAGAGCGCGCCAGTCCGGGGGTCGAACGGGATGACCATGGATCGACGTGAGGTGACGCGCGCCGCGCTGGCGCTGTTGTGGGCCCCGTTCGCCGCACTGCGAAGTACCGCGGCACGGTCGCAGGAAGGCGCGGCCTATGAAGCGGCGCTGGTCAGCGTCACTGGCGAGCGCACCGCGCTCGGCCTGCTGCCCGGCTCGGTGTTCGCGCCACGCGTGTCGCCCGATGGCAAGCGGCTGGCATTCGAACTGCGAGAGGCTGCCGGTCCGAACGGCCCCGCCCGCGAACGCATCTGGATCGCGGACCTCGATCATCTCGAGCGGCGCCAGCCCCTGCCGGCGGTGGGCAAGGGACGGAACTGGGCACCGCTCTGGACCCCCGACGGGCGGCGCGTCGTGTTCCTCGTCTCCGGCGAACAGCGCGACGAGCTGCACTGGCAGTTTGCCGACGGCACCGGTCACGCCGAGCACCTGGTCGACGGGTTGTCGGCCGAAGCGATGAGCGCCGACGGGCGCAAGCTCGCGTTCATCACGCTGACCGGCGATCGCGACTACGGCATCTCGCTGCTGTACCTGCCGTCGAAGCTCGCCGTGTCGGCAATCGACCGGCCGGGCTCCGAGCAGCACAGCAGCCACATGACGCAGGACGGGCGCTGGATCGCCTATGCGTCGAACGAGACCGGCCGTCACGAGGTCTGGATCGAATCGCTGCCGAGCTCGGGCCAGCGTCTGCGCATCACGCCCGACGGTGGCAGCCATCCGGTGTGGTCCGGCGATGGCACCCGGCTCTACTTCGATCGTGACGGGCAGATCTTCATCTCGAACGTTGATCTGACCGGACCGACGCCGCGGGCCGCACCCCCGCGCCCGCTGCCCATCCGCGGATTCCAGCAGGGCTATCGGCGTCGGCAGTTCGACCTGATGCCCGATGGCCGGCGTTTCCTGATGCTGTTTCCGCGTGTGCCCCGGTAACGATGGTCGTCTTCGTCACCGGTGGCAGCCGCGGCATCGGGGCCGC
Source organism: uncultured Pseudomonadota bacterium (assembly GCA_963769065.1). Classification (GTDB taxonomy): domain Bacteria; phylum Pseudomonadota; class Gammaproteobacteria; order Steroidobacterales; family Steroidobacteraceae; genus ZC4RG30. The sequence continues at coordinate 174,048 of CAVYKG010000010.1, forward strand.
AATCGTTCGACGGGCGGCGGTCGCCGGGCACGCGGTCGCCTTCAGCTATCGAGTGGATCGGGCCGCGGCCGAGGCGCTGCAGCGCTCGCTCGCCGAGACCGGCACTTCGATCGTTGCCGTGCAGGGTGACGTCGCCGACGCCGATTTCGCCGCGCGATGTTTCGACACGGTATCGGCCGTGCTCGGCCCGCCCACGGCGCTCGTCAACAATGCCGGCATCACCGGCCGCTACGGCGCATTCGCCGACCTCGCGCCCGACGTGTTGCGACGGACGTTCGACGTCAATGTCATCGGCGCCCTGCTCACGGCGCAAAGTTTCGTGCAGCGCTGGCTTGCAAGCGGTGTTCCGGGTCGGATCGTGAACCTGTCATCGGCGGCGGCGACGCTCGGCTCGCCGGGTGAGTACGTGCATTACGCTGCGAGCAAGGGCGCCATCGACTCTTTCACGATCGGGCTCGGGAAGGAACTGGCCGCGCAGGGTATCCGGGTCAATGCGGTGGCCGCCGGCACGGTGCACACCGACATTCATGCGGCCGGTGGCGCGCCGGACCGGCCTGCGCGCGTCGTCGGCAAGGTGCCGATGCAGCGCATCGCGCAGCCCGAGGAGATAGCGGCGACGGTACTGTGGTTGCTGTCCGACGAGGCCTCGTACGTCACCGGCACGGTCGTGCGAGCAGCGGGCGGCCTCTGAAGGAGAAAGACAGGTGATCGAGGTCTATGGCGACGAGCGTTCGGGCAACTGCCTCAAGGTGAAATGGATTCTCGAGCTGACGCGGCGCCCTTTCCACTGGAATGCCGTCGACATCCTGCGCGGTGAATCGCGGACGACAAAATTTCTCGCGATGAACCCCGCCGGACAAGTGCCGAGCGTGACCCTCGAGGACGGACGCATGCTCGCGCAGTCGAACGCGATCGTGCTGTATTTCGCCGACGGCACTTCGCTCGTGCCGACCGACCGGTACGAACGCGCCCGCGTTCACGAATGGCTGTTCTGGGAGCAGTACAGCCACGAGCCCTACGTCGCGGTGCGTCGCTTCCAGGTGGCTTACCTCGGCAAGGCGGCGGCCGATACCGACCCGAAGCTGCTCGAGCGTGGCAATGCCGCGCTCGCCCGCCTCGAAACGCAGCTGACGCACTCCGCATGGCTCGTGGGAGAGGAATTCAGCGCGGCTGACCTCTGCCTCCTGCCGTACACGCGGCTCGCTCCGGAGGGCGGCTTCGATCTCGACGCGTTCCCGCATGTGCGGCGATGGGTCGATCGTAGCCGCCGATCATCTGAGGGCGAACGGCTGCACGTCGTCGGTCCTCACCGGCCAGTGCTAGGGTCGGCGAAGGAGATAGCCATGGTCACGCCCGCAGCCACTCATCTCAGCTACGTCACGCCGACACGCGGCAGCCCCTGGTCGACCTACCTCGCGCAGGTCGAGCGCGTCGCGCCCTACCTCGGCGAGCTGGGTCGCTGGATCGGCACGCTGACCCATCCCAAGCGGTCCTTGATCGTCGACGTTCCGATCGAGATGGACGACGGCACGATCGCCCACTTCGAGGGCTATCGCGTGCAGCACAGCCTGTCACGCGGGCCGGGCAAGGGCGGCATCCGCTATCACCCGGATGTCTGCCTCGAGGAAGTCATGGCCCTCGCGGGATGGATGACGATCAAGAACGCCGCGGTGAACCTGCCCTTCGGCGGCGCCAAGGGCGGCATCCGCGTCGATCCGAAGCAGCTGTCGCGCGCCGAGCTCGAGCGACTGACGCGACGCTATACCAGCGAGATCGGGCTGATCATCGGCCCGCAGCAGGACATCCCCGCGCCCGACGTCAACACCGACGCCGGCATCATGGCGTGGATGATGGACACCTACTCCGCCAACGTCGGCCACACGGCGACGGGCGTCGTGACGGGCAAGCCGATCACGCTCGGCGGCTCGCTCGGCCGGACCAAGGCGACCGGGCGCGGCGTGTACCTCGTCGGTCGCGAAGCGCTGCGCCGACTGGGACATCCGCTTGCCGGCGCCAGGGTCGCGGTGCAGGGGTTCGGCAACGTCGGTTCCGCAGCCGCGGAGAATTTTGCGGCGGCCGGTGCACCACTGGTCGCCGTGCAGGATCACACCGGCTGCATCGTCAACCCCGGCGGCCTCGATGTCGCGCGACTGGTGGCGCACGTGCGTGAAGCCGGCGGCGTGGCCGGTTTCGCTTCGGGCGATGCGGTCGCGCCGGAGGATTTCTGGGACGTCGACTCGGACATCCTGATCCCGGCGGCGCTCGAGGGTCAGCTGACGGTGGCGCGCGCCGCGCGGATCAAGGCGCGCATCGTGCTCGAAGGCGCCAACGGCCCGACCACCCAGGAAGCGGACCGCCTGCTCGCCGACCGCGGCATCGTCGTCGTGCCCGACGTCATCGCGAACGCCGGTGGCGTCACCGTCTCGTATTTCGAATGGGTTCAGGACTTCAGTTCGTTCTTCTGGAGCGAGGAGGAGATCGACCAGCGGCTCGAGCGCATCCTCACCAGCTGCTTTGGCCACATCTGGGACATGCACCGCGAGCACGACGAGACGCTGCGCACCGCGGCCTACATCGTCGCGTGTCGACGGGTGCTGCAGGCTCGCGCCGAACGCGGCCTCTATCCCTGAGGCTTGACGCGCGCACGCGGCGCGCCGCCCGGATCGGTGCATCGATACGGCGCGTAGGCGACATCGGACGGCGTGACCACGTCGGTGCCGCGCCAGACGTCTTCGAAAAACTCCGGATCGACGGCCTCGTAGCTGCGCGTCAGCTGCGTTGCGGCCGGATCGAGCACGTAGCGCTCGGTGATGCGCAGTTTCGAGCCGTGGAGAATGCGGGCGTCGGCGTTCAGCACGCCGGGCAGGAACTTCGTCGTCTCGACCACGAGGGTGTCGCCTTCGAAGCGGCCGATCGAGTACCCGGCGCGCGAGGGCTTGGCGTCGGCCGGCACAGTGGTGCGATCGAGGTGAATAGTACGCGTGAGATCCATGTGACCGATGCGCATCGTGATGCGGGTCGGCGTCTGCTCGATGCGATTGACGACGCTGTCGAACGACCAGTCGAACAGGAAGTTGGTCGGCTCGCAGCGAAGCCGCGGGTTGTCGGTCGACGCGGGGTCGAACGACTCGAGCGCCTTGCGGCCGGCCGCGGTGAGCCGCACCGGTACGGGCCGGTCCCAGGCCGCCTTGATCGGGTCGGCAGCGAGCGATTCGGGTGAGCCGCGCGCACCGGGGAACGCGCGCTGGCCTGCCGGCAGGTCGCCCGGCTTCATCGTCTTCGCGGCACTCAGCGGCACGAGCGTGCCGAGCTGGCCACGCGGGTCGCTCATCACGCGCTGCTCGGCGGCCCAGTCACCGGCCAAGTTCGGGCGCCCGTCGGCGGTGCGCGCCGCGCGGGTCGCAACGCGTGCCTTGGCGGCGGCGGCGAGCTGTCGCTGGCCATAGCGGTCCATCTGGCTGCCGTCGGCGAACGTGATCGTGGACAGATAGCACTGCCGCGGCTTCGTCCGCTCGGGCGAGCCCGTGACCGTGATCGGACCGCCGATGCGGAACATCTCGACTGTCCAGCCCGAACGTCGCAGCGCATTGGCCGACCGCATCTCGCACTGCCAAGACTGCAACTTCCCGTCGGGACTCTCGACCTCGACGTGCAGCCACGAATGGGGATTGATGAAGTCGAGGCGCGAGATCGTGCCGGTCAGCGTCACGTCCTGGTTCAGGTCCCAGTTGGAGATGCCGTGATGCGAATGCGCGGGTGCAACGCAGGCCGCGGCCAGAATCAGCAGAAGACGGGCGATGCGTTGCACGGGCTACCTCGTCACTTGCGTTGAACGTCGATCGGTCAGGGCGAAGTCGCCCGCCGGACGGTGATGATCCTGACCGGCTGCGCCAGCATCTGTCCCTGCATGACGGCCTGGTCTGCGGTCTCGGCACGGGGCAGGTCGAGGATCGACCGCACCACATCGAGACCTTCGACCACGTGACCGAACGCGGCGTAACCGAGGTCGCTGCTGTCCGGGGCGCCATCGAGCGCACGCAGGTCGCCGAGCACGAAGAAGAAGTCGGCCGTCGCGGTGCCGGGGTCGCCGCGCGCCATCGAGATCGTGCCGTTGACGTGACCAACTCCGGTCGTCGCGACGGGCTCGTGCGCGATGGGCGGGAACACGCGCTTCCGATCGCCCTGCAGGCCGCCCTGCACCAGGCCATAGACACCGTCGTCGCCGATCTTCACCGCGCGATACAGCGTCGTGTCGTCGAAACGCTTGCCATCGACATAGCGCAGGAAGTTGTAAGCGGTGACCGGCGCGCGCTGCGTTTCGAGCGCGATGCGGATGTCACCCACCGAGGTCTGCATGACGACTTCGGTGGTCGCGGGCGCCTCGGCGCCCGATGACGTTGCAGCCACTGCCACGAGAATTGCCGCGAACGCGTTTCGTGCCCAACCCATGTGCCGATCCTAAGCGATCGGCGCCACGGGAGTGCACGTGGAATGTCGTCGCCGCTAGAGACTCACGAGCTGCTGGATCAGCGCCGGGTCGACCGGCTTCGTCAGGTGCTCGTCGAACCCGGCCTCGCGCGCCAGCTGCCGGTCCGACTCCTGGCCCCACCCGGTCAGCGCGACGAGGCGCGGGCAGTGGTCGCCGCAGCGCTCGCGGATGGCACGCGCGACCTCGTAGCCGTCCATGCCCGGCATGCCGATGTCGAGGATGGCGACGTCGGGGCGGAAGTCGTCGATCAGGGCGAGCGCCGTCGCGCCGTCGAAGGCCGAGCGCACGACCAGGCCGCTGGCCTCGAGCAGCATGGCAAGACTGAGCGCAGCATCCTGGTTGTCGTCGACGATCAGCACGCGCCGCTGCAGGACGGTCGGCGCCGGTCGATCCACAGAATTCGCCGGAGCGGGAACGGCGCGCTCGCTCGCGGCGGGCAAGGTCAGCACGAACTCGCTGCCGCGGTCGGTGCCGTCGCTGAAGACTTCCAGCTGCCCACCGTGCAGTTCGGCGAGCCGGCGGGCGAGCGCAAGCCCGATACCGAGACCCGACGTCTTGATGCCTTCGCCCGGTTGAAGGCGCGTGAACAGGTCGAAGACGCGGCCCTGCAGCTCGCGCGGGATGCCCACCCCGTCATCGCGTACCGCGATGCGCACGGTATCGTCGCTGGCCGTCGCGGTCAGCCAGATGTGGCCGCCGGAGGGCGTGTACTTGGCTGCGTTCTCGAGCAAATTCTGGAAGATCTGCATGAGGCGCGTGCCGTCGGCGAGCACCGGCGGCAGATCGTCGGGCACGGCCACCTGCAGACGGTGCTCGCGCAGCTTCAGTGTCGTTGCAATTCCTTCGAGCGCATCCTCGATCACCGGACGCAGCCGCGTCGGTTGCTGCTGCAGCTGGATCTCGCCGCGCGTGATGCGCGACACGTCGAGCAGGTCGTCGACCAGCCGCACCATGTGCAGCACCTGCCGGGTCACGATATCGCGCAGGCGCCTCGTTTCCGCCGGGGCGACCCCGTCGCGGTCGAGCAGCTCCATCGCGGTACGGATGGGGGCCAGCGGATTGCGCAGCTCGTGGGCAAGGGTCGCGAGAAACTCGTCCTTGCGCCGGTCGGCATCGCGCAGCGAGGTCTGCAGCTCGTAGATCTCGGTGACGTCGCGCGTGGTGCCTGCCACGGCCTCCACCGAGCCGTCCGGACCGAACACGGGCACCAGCAGGTAGTCGTAGATGCGCCGGCCGAACGTGCCGCTGAAAGGCACCTGGCCGCGCACCGGCTGGCGTGTCGCAACCACCTGATCGATCTCGCGGTCATGCATCGCGGCGTGCCAGGGTTCGTAGCCGAGCTCGAGGCAATGCTTGCCGATCGCCTGCTGCCAGGTCCGCCCCCACATCGCGAGCAGACCTTCGTTCGCGTAGATGAACTTGTGATCGAGGTTCCACACGTAGGCGAGGTCGGGGGTGTTGCTGAGGATCGCCTCGTACAGGCGCCGCTGGTTCGCGACCTCGAGCTCGCCCGTCTCCCGTTCGGCCTCCAGCGCGGCCTCGCTCACGACGCGAGCCCGTAGCCGCGAGCCATGATGACCGCCGCGAACAGCATCACGAGCAGCAACGTCGCCTCGACGTGCCCGATAAGCGCGATGCGCCGCACGGCGGCCGGGGTGACGAAGGTCTCGGGCGCGGCGCCTGCGCGCAACCCCTTGCGCCAACGCATCATCGTCAGCATCGGCCCGGTCTCGAGCGCGAAGACCACGACGAACAGCCCCATCTTCAGCAGGAAAACGTGGTTCGCGAAGTAGTACGCGGTGGCCTTCTCGGTGGCGCCGAACAGTCGCCACAGCCCGGTCACGAGCCACAACGCCGCGGCGACGGCCCAGAACGTATCCATGCGGAAGACGCGACGCAGCGACGCGGCCGTCACCGGATCGCGCAGCAGGCTGCCCCGCAGCACCACGGCCATCAAGCCGATGGCGAGTGCGAGCAGGTGCAGACCGGCAAGACCGATTCTGAGCATGTCCCCTTCCCTATGATGCGCAGTCGTCAGACGATAGCCCGGCGACTGCAGCGCGCCAATGGCGGGGAGTCCGGTGAGCTTGTCAGAAAAATCAGTGCCCTATAGTCCGGGTTACCGGTGGGTCATCGTCGGCCTCGGCGCCCTGATGGGATGCATGGCGGTCGGCTCGATGTTCTCGCTGGCCGTCTTCCTCGATCCGATGGCGCGTGACACCGGCTGGAGCCGGGCGACGATTTCGAGCGCGATGACGGTGGACTTCCTGGTGATGGGGGTGGCCGGCTTCGGCTGGGGCGCGCTCACTGACCGCATCGGCCCGCGACCGGTCGTTGCGTGCGGGGCGGTGCTGCTCGGGCTCGGGCTTTGGATCGCGAGCCGGGCAACCACACCGCTCGCGTTCCAGCTCGGCTTCGGCGTCTTCGTGGGGTTGGCCGCCGGCGCGTTCTTCGCGCCGATGATCGCGACCGTCACGAGCTGGTTCGACACGCGGCGCGCGCTGGCCGTGTCGCTCGTGTCGGTGGGCGTGGGCACGGCGCCGCTGACGGTCTCGCCGTTTGCCGCCTGGCTCATCACCCACTACGACTGGCGGACGTCCATGGGCGCGATCGCGCTGCTCGCGTGGCTGGTGCTGATCCCCGCCGCGCTGTTCGTGCGCGCCCGACCGCGCGGCACGGGTGGCGCCACGGCGAGCGTCGATTCCGGCCCGACCGTGGCCGCGGCACTGACGTCCCCTCAGTTCATCACCCTCGCGCTGACGTTCTTCCTCTGCTGCGCGGCGCACTCCGGCCCGATCTTCCACACCGTGAGCTATGCGCAGCTGTGCGGCCTTTCGACGCTCGCGGCGGTCAGCGTCTACAGCATGGAAGGCTTCGCGGGCCTGTTCGGCCGCCTGTTCTGCGGCGCGGCGGCCGACCGGTTCGGCACACGCCGGATACTCGTGATCGGTCTGCTGACGCAAGCCATCGCTATCTCACTCTATCCCGCGATCGCGACCCTCACCGGCTTCTACGCGGTCGCCGCGGTATTCGGCCTCGCCTACGGCGGAGTGATGCCGCTGTATGCGGTCCTGGCGCGCGAGTACTTCGGCCAGCGGATCATGGGCACCGTGTTCGGCGCGGCGACGATGGCTTCGAGCCTCGGCATGGCGCTCGGCCCGCTTGGCGGCGGCTGGATCTTCGACCGCACGCACGGCTATGGCGGAATGTATGTCGCCGCGGCAGCGGTCGGCCTCACGGCGGCGGCGATGGCGCTCGCGTTCCCGGCGGCAGGCCGCTCGCCTGCCCCGCCGCTCGAGTCTCCGGCGTGAACTGCCGAAGCCACTGCGGCGCGTGCTGTACGGCGCCCTCGATCTCGAGTCCGATCCCCGGCATGCCCGCCGGCAAACCGGCGGGCTCGCGCTGCGTGCAGCTCGACGAGCACGAACGTTGCCGCCTCTTCGGCCATCCCGATCGGCCCGCCGTCTGTGCCTCGCTGCGTCCGATGCCCGCGATGTGCGGAGACACACGCGATCAGGCGATGCGCGCGCTCGGCAGCCTCGAGCGGCAGACCCGACCTGATTGAGGCGTACGGCGCGTAGGAGCACGCGCAGTGCGGTTCGCGACCGATGCCTGTGCACGGCGTGTCCGCCGGGGCGTTAGCGTGGCTGCCCTCACGACCCGTGGAGTCTCCGATGGCAAAACCCCTGGAAGGCAAGAATGTCGCGATCCTGACTGCGGAAGGGTTCGAGCAATCCGAGCTGCTCGAGCCGCGCAAGGCCCTCCAGGAGGCCGGGGCCGCGACGTTCGTCATCTCCCCTGCCGAGGGCCGGGTGCAGGGCTGGAAACACTTCGACAAGGGCGAGCACGTGGACGTCGATGTGCCGCTCGCCGACGCCGACCCCGCCGACTACGACGCGCTGCTGTTGCCGGGCGGCGTTGCGAACCCTGATCAGCTGCGCCTGCTGCCCGAAGCCGTGCGGTTCGTTCGCGCGATGTTCGAGGCCGGCAAGCCGATCGCCGCCATCTGCCATGGTCCGTGGACGCTGATCGAGGCAGGCGTGGTCGAGAACCGCAACGTGACCTCGTGGCCATCGCTGAAGACCGACCTCACCAACGCCGGCGCGCGATGGTCCGACCAGGAGGTCGTGGTCGACCAGGGGCTCGTCACCAGCCGCAAACCGGATGACATCCCCGCCTTCAACCGCCGGATGATCGAGGAGTTCGCCGAAGGTCCGCACGGTGCGGCGCGGACGGAGGCCAAAGCGCGCACCCCCGGCGACCGCTCCGTGGCGCACTGACGGACGATCGATGCGCGCGCCCGCTCAGGCGCGCTGCATGTCCCCGTCGATCGGCAGCACCTGACCCGAGATCGACTTCGCCGCATCGGAGGCGAGGAACAGCGCCAGTGAGGCGATGTCGCGCGGATCGACCAGCTGTTTCAGCGACTGGTTCGCCATGGCCAGTCGCCGCACGTCCTCGAGTGACTGTCCGGTCGCCTCGACGCGACCGAGGAACACGCGTTCAGCGCGCTCGCCGGCGACGGCGCCCGGCGCAATCGCATTGACGCGGATGCGATGCTCGCCGAGCTCGAGTGCCAGCGTCTTCGTGAGCCCGATAAGGGCCCACTTCGATGCCGCATAAGGACTGCGGTTGGCATAGCCGAACCGGCCTGCCGCCGAAGACATGTTGATGAGGGTTCCGCCGCCGGCGGCGATGAGATGCGGAATGGCGAGCCGTGCGACGTCGAACGCACCGGTCAGGTTGATGCGCAGCACCGCGTCCCAGTCGGCCGGATCGAGATCCTTGACCGGCCTGGTGGGGCCACCGATGCCGGCGTTGTTGACCAGTACGTCCAGCCCGCCGAGGCGTTCGACCGCATCGGCAACCATCGTCGTGACGGCTCCACGGTCACCGACGTCGCAGCGTCGTGACGCAAGACCGGGCATTTCGGCCTCGGCTCGCGCGAGCCCCGGGGCGTCGATGTCGCAGGTGAACACCCGTGCGCCGGTGCCGTGAAACGCCCGCACGATGGCGAGGCCGATGCCGGATGCTCCGGCCGTGACGAGTACGCGCAGGCTCATGAGGGCGATTCCAGCTTCAGGGCCGCGCTGGGGGCGACGCCGCGATGGCATCGGTGCGCGGGCTGCGCGCCAGCTTCGCGCGCAGTCGCTCGACCAGCAGATAGACGACCGGGGTCGAGAACAGCACGAGGAACGGACTGGTCAGCAGTCCGCCGAGCATCGCGATGCCGAGCGGCCGCCGCAGCTCCGAACCCTCGCCTGCGCCGAGCAGCAGCGGCAGCGCGCTGAGCAAAGCCGCAAGCGTCACCATCAGGATGGGCCGCAACCGCAGCACGGCCGCGTGGTGAATCGCCTCGCGCGGGGTCATGCCCCTGCGCCGCTGCGCATCGAGCGCGAAGTCCACCATGATGATGGCGTTCTTCATCGCCAGCCCGATGAGCAGGAACAGGCCGAGCAGCGCGATGAGGCTGAACTCGGTGTCGCTCGCACGCAGCGCGAGCAGCGCGCCGATGCCGGCCGGCGGCAGCGTCGACAGGATCGTCAGTGGCTGCAGCGTGCTTTCGTAGAGGATGCCCAGCACGAAATACACCGCGATGAGCACACCGAGCAACAAGATCGGCTGACGGGCGAGCGTCTGCGCGATGCCGCCGGTGGACCCGCCCGGCGTTGCGATGACGTTCTGCGGCAGGAACAGCTCGGCGATCGCGAGGTCGATCGCGGCGAGCGCCTGCTGCTCGGTCACCCCTTCGACGATCGAATAGCCGACGCCGGTCGAGGCGAACTGGTTCTGGTGATAGACGCGGTCAGGCGCCGACCCGAACTTGTAGGTCGTGAACGTCGAGAGCGGCACGCGCCGGCCATCGGATGCGACGACCTGCACCTGGTCGAGCACGGTCGGGCTGCTGGTGTAGCCCGGTTCGAGCTCCATGACGACGCGATACTGGTTCAGGTCGTCGTACAGCGTCGCGACCTGCCGCTGCGAGAACGAGTTGTTCAGCACCGAGGAGATCATCCGCATGTCGACCCCGAGCCGGCGCGCGGCCTCGCGGTCGATCTCGACGTGCACCTGCTGCGTGCCCTCGTTGCCGAACGCGCTGACATCGGCGAGCTCGGGCAGCGTCTTCAGCTTCTCGCTGACCTTCGGGGCCCATTCGCGCAGCACGGCGACGTCGTCGGACAGCAGCAGCACCTCGTTCGCGCTCTGGCCCCAGTTGCCGCCGAACTGGATGTCCTGGTCGGGGAACAGGTTCAGCATCGAGCCGGCGACCTGCGGGTTGTTGCGCCGGATGCGGTCGGCGACCGCACGCGCCGGCAGCTTGCGTTCGGCCAGCGGCTTCAGGCGTACGCTGATCTGCGCATTGCCCGCCCCACCATTGCCGCCCGACGTGCCGGTGACATCCTGCACGGCCGGGTCTTTCAGCAGCGCCTGGCGGAACACTTCGATCTTCGGCTGCATCACCTGGAACGAGAAGCCGTCATCGCCGCGCACGAACCCGCGCAGCTGCCCGGTGTCCTGCTGCGGAAGAGCGGTCTTCGGGATGCTGATGTACAGGTACACGTTCAGGCCCACCACGGCCAGGAACGCGATCATCACCACGGCCCGATGGCGCAGCGCCCAGCCGAGCGCGCGCGCGTAGCCGTCACGCAGTGTGCCGAACGTCGATCCGGTCGAAGCCGGCGCGTCGCCCTTCGCCTTCAGCAGTCGCGCGCACAGGCTCGGCGTCAGCGTCAGTGACACGGCCAGCGAAATGAGCATCGCCGCGGCAAGGGTGAGCGAGAACTCGCGGAACAGGCGCTCGACCACGCCGCCCATGAACAGGATCGACACGAAGATGACGAGGAGCGAGGCGTTCATCGCGACCAGCGTGAAGCCGACTTCGGCCGAGCCTCGCAGTGCCGCGCGATAGGGCGAGAGCCCGCGCTCGACGTGCCGCTTCGCGTTCTCGAGCACGACCATCGCATCGTCGACGACCAGCGCGGTGCCGAGGATCAGCGCCATCATCGACAGGTTGTTCAGCGAGAAGCCCATCAGGTACATCGCCGCGAAGCTGCCGATCAGCGAGGCGGCCACCGCGGTGGCCGGAATCAGGGCCGCGCGCCAGCTGCCGAGGAACACCCATACGACCAGCACGACCAGCGTCATCGAGGCGATCAAAGTCGTCTGGCCCTCGCGCAGCGTCGTGCGGATGCCGGGCGAGCGATCCATCACGACCGACAGCTGTGCATCGGCCGGCAGCAGCGTGCGCAGCGACGGCAGCTGCTCGGCGATGGCGTCGAGCGTCTTCACCATGTTGGCGCCAGGCTGCCGGCTCACCTGCAGGATCACGGCCAGATCGTTGTTGTGGAAGCCGGTCGTGTAGCGGTTCTCGACCGAGTCGGTGACCGTCGCGACGTCGCCGAGCCGTACCGGCGAGCCGTCGCGATAGCGGACGATCAGCGGCAGGTAGTCGGACGCATGGCGCAGCGGCTCGGACAACCGGACAGCCCAGCGCCGTTCGTCGTTCTCGAGCGCGCCCATCGGCCGCAGCGCGTTCGCGCTCGAGATTGCGTTACGGACATCGTCGAGGGAGATGCCGTGATGCGCGAGCGCACCGGGATTGAGCTGCACGCGCACCGCCGGCAGCGAGCTGCCGCCGACGCTCACCTCGCCGACGCCGGTGATCTGCGCGATCTTCTGCGCGATCACGGTCGACGCGAGATCGTACAACGCACCCTGCGAGAGGTTCTTCGACGACAGCGCGAGCGCCATGATGGGCGACTGCGACGGGTTTACCTTGCGGAAGCTCGGATTGCCCGGCATGCCGGCCGGGCAGCTGGCTGCGGGCCGCATTGATCGCCGCCTGCACATCGCGCGCGGCATCGTCGATGTTGCGGTCGAGCACGAACTCCATGCGCACCTGCGTGCGGCCCTGGCGGTTGTCGGAGGTGATCGACTGCACGCCGGCGATTGCGCCGAGCGAGCGCTCGAGCGGCGTCGACACCGTTGCCGCCATGCTCTCGGGGCTGGCGCCGGGCAGGTTCGCGATGACCACGATGTTCGGGAACTCGACCTGCGGCAGTGGCGCCACCGGCAGCACGCGCCACGACAGCAGACCGCACAGCACGAGAGCCACCGCGAGCAACAGCGTTGCGACCGGTCGACGGATGAACGGTCGCGCGAGGTTCACGGATCGCTCCGCAGGACCGGCACGGTGGCTGCCCGCCTGCGCGTCAGGCCGTCGAAGAAGAGATAGACGACCGGCGTCGTGAACACCGTCAGCACCTGGCTGACGAGCAGACCGCCGACCATCACGATGCCGAGCGGCGCACGGAGCTCGGCGCCCGAGCCGCCCGCGAGCATCAGCGGCAGAGCCCCGACCAGCGCGGCGAGCGTGGTCATCAGGATCGGGCGGAAGCGGAGCTGCGCCGCGCGGCGGATCGCCTCGCGGGGGGTCGCGCCCTCGCGCTGCGCCTCGAGCGCGAAGTCGACCATCATGATGCCGTTCTTCTTGACGAGACCGATCAGCAGCACGATGCCGATGACCGCGATGAGATCGAGCGGCTCGCGCGCGACGAACAACGCGAGCAGCGCACCGACCGTCGCGGAGGGCAGCGTCGAAAGGATAGTGACCGGATGGATGTAGCTCTCGTACAGCACGCCGAGGACGATATACATCGTCACGATGGCGGCGAGGATCAGCCACAACGTGTTCGAGAGCGATGACCGGAACGCTTCCGACGCGCCCTGGAAGCGGCTCTCGACCGACAGCGGCAACCCGATCTCGCGCTGCGACCGCTCGATCGCTTCGACCGCCTCACCGAGCGACGCGCCCGGCGCGAGATTGAACGACACCGTGGCCGAGGGGAACTGGCCCTGGTGGTTGATCACGAGCGGCGTCGGGCGCTGCGTCACGGTCGCGACGTTCGACAGCGGCACCGGCCCGCCGTCCCGAGTCGGCACGAACGTCGTGTCGAGTGCATCGAGCCCTTCGCTGCGCGAGGGATCGACCTCGAGCACGATGCGATACTGGTTCGCCTGCGTGAACAGCGTCGCGATCTGGCGCTGGCCGAACGCGCTGTACAACGCGTTGGCGATGTCCGACACGCTGACGCCGAGGCGCGCTGCCTGGTCGCGGTTGATCTCGACGTACGCCTGCAGGCCCTCGTTCTGCAGGTCGCTCGCGACGTCCGCGAGCGCAGGCTCGGTCTGCAGCCGGTCGAGCAGCCGCCCGTTCCACAGCGCGAGCTCGGCCATGTCGGGCGAGGTCAGCGTCAGCTGGTACTGCGTGCGGCTGACGCGATCCTCGATGCTGAGCTCCTGCACCGGCTGGAACCAGCCGCGGATGCCGAGCACGCCTGACGCCGGGTCGTCCAGACGCGCCTGCAGGCGCTGGATGATCTCCTGCGCGCTGTGATCCCGGTCGGCATGCGGCTTCAGGTTGACCAGCATGCGGCCGCTGTTCAGCGTCGTGTTGCTGCCGTCCACGCCGATGAACGAAGTCAGGCTCTGCACCGCGTCGTCCTCGAGGAGGCGGGCGGCCAGCTGCTGCTGCCGCGTCGACATCGCCGCAAACGACACATCCTGCGGCGCCTCGGTGACGATCTGCAGCACGCCGCTGTCCTGCGACGGGAAGAAGCCCTTCGGCACCGCGACGTACAGCACTGCGGTCAGCGCCAGCGTCGCGATCATCACCAGCAGGGTCGCGCGCTGCCGGTCGAGCACCCAGTCGAGGCCGACCATGTAACGCTCGATGACGCGCGTGAGGAAGTCGGGCTTGTCGTGCGACGCTCCGCCGGTCTTCAGCATGCGCGCCGCCATCATCGGCGTGAGCGTCAGCGATACCAGCAGCGAGATGGCGATGGCGACCGCGAGGGTGACCGCGAACTCGTGGAACAGGCGCCCGACCACGTCCCCCATGAACAGCAGCGGTATGAGCACGGCGATCAGCGAGATGGTCAGCGAGATCAGCGTGAAGCCGATCTCGCGCGCGCCGGCGAGCGCGGCCTGCATCGGCGAGAGTCCTGCCTCGCGATGCCGCGCGATGTTCTCGAGCATGACGATCGCATCGTCCACGACGAAGCCGGTCGCGATGGTCAGGGCCATCAGCGACAGGTTGTTGATCGAGAAGTCGAGCAGGTACATCGCGCCGAACGTTCCGACCAGCGAGAGCGGCACGACCACGCTCGGAATCAGTGTCGCCGACACGCTGCGCAGGAACAGCAACGTGACCAGCACGACCAGCCCGACCGCGAATGCGAGCTCCTTCTGCACGTCGCGCACGGAAGCGCGGATGCTGCCCGTGCGATCGGTCAGCACCGAGAGCTCGGTTGCCGCCGGCATCGTGGCAGTAAGCCGCGGCAGCAGCTCGCGAACGCGGTCCGCGACGTCGATGACGTTCGCGCCGGGCTGGCGCTGGATGTTGATCAGAACCGCCGGTAACTGGTTGGCCCAGGCGGCGAGATAGCGGTTCTCCGCGCCATCCTCGATGTCGGCCACGTCACCCAGCCGCAGCGGCGCGCCATTGCGCCAGGCGACGATCAGCTGGCGGTATTCCTCGACCGAGCGGATCTGGTCGTTGGCATCGAGCATCGTGAACCGGTACGGGCCATCGAAGCTCCCCTTCGGCTGGTTGACGTTTGCGGCGGAGATCGCCGTCCGCACATCCTCGAGGCTGAGATCGTATGCGGCGATCGCGGCGGGATTCACCTGCACCCGGATCGCGGGCCGCTGGCCGCCGGCGAGGCTGACCATGCCGACACCCGGCAGCTGCGCGAGCCGCTGCGCGATGCGGGTGTCGACCAGGTCGTGCACGCGCGGCAGCGGCAGCGTCTTCGAAGTCACTGCAAGCGTGAGGATCGGCGCATCGGCCGGATTGACCTTGCGATACACCGGCGGGGCTGGCAGGTCGTTGGGCAGCAGATTGCCGGCCGCGTTCAGGCCCGCCTGCACCTCCTGCTCGGCGACGCCGAGGTCGACCTCGAGGGAGAACTGCAGCGTCACCACCGACGCGCCGCCCGAACTCGTCGACGACATCTGCTTCAGGCCCGGAATCTGGCCCAGGCTGCGTTCGAGCGGCGCGCTGATCGCGCGCGTGACGACGTCCGGACTCGCGCCCGGGTAGAACGTGAACACCTGGATGATCGGGTAGTCGACCTGCGGCAGTGCGGCCACCGGCAGCAGGCGGTACGACAGGATGCCCGCGACCAGCACCGCCAGCATCAGCAGCGTGGTGGCGACTGGTCGCTCGATGAACGGGCGTGAGATGGACATGACGCGTCTCGCCTACCGCGGCGGGCCGCCCTGAGGCCGACCACCGCCACCACCACCGCCCCCCTGGCCATTGGGGCGTCCGCCGCCCGGCCGCTGTCCCGGCGGCCCGTTGAAACCGCCCGGCCCACCCTGCGCCGGCACGGCCTTCGGTGGCGGCGCGAAGCCTGCCTCCGGCATCAGCGTCACCGGGCTGCCCTCGCGCAGGCGATCGAGCCCCTCGAGTACCACCGGCTCGCCTGCAGCGAGGCCTTCGGTGACTGCCGTTCGGCCATCGACGGTGGGACCGAGCTTCACGTCGCGCAGCTGGGCCTTCTCGTCCGCGATGACGTAGACGTAGGTGCCGCGCGAACCATGCTGAACGGCGTCGGCCGGCACGGTGACGGCGTTCTGCAGCCGCCCGACCTCGAGCACGGTGTTGACGAACTGGTTCGGGAACAACGCGTCGTTCTGGTTCGCGAATTCGGCTTTCAGCCGCAGCGTGCCGGTGGTCGCGTCGATCTGGTTGTCGAGCGTCTTGAGCATGCCCTCGGCGATGCGCTCGCGGCCGTTGCGGTCCCACGCCTGCACCGGCAGCGCCCCCTTCGACGCGAGCCCTTCGCGCACCGCTGGCAGGTCGACCTCCGACACCGTCAGCAGCACCGAGATCGGCTGCGTCTGCGTGATCGTCGCCAGACCCTCGGTCGAGTTCGCGCTGACGAGGTTGCCCGCGTCTACCCGGCGCAGGCCGACGCGGCCGGAGATCGGCGCGACGATGCGCGTGTAGCTGAGCTGCAGGCGCGCCTCGTCCACCTGTGCCTGGTCGGACTTGATGGTGCCGCGCAGCTGGTTGACGAGCGCCTGCTGCCGGTCGAGCGTCTGGCGCGGGATCGTGCCGGCATCGATCACGCGCGTGTACTGCGCGAGCTCGAGCTCGGCGTTGCGCAGCTGCGCGACATTCTGCTGCTGCGAACCCTCGGCCTGCGCGAGGCGGATGCGGTACGGCTCGGGGTCGATCTCGGCGAGCACCTCGCCTTCCTTGACGAACTGGCCTTCCTGGAACCGCAGCCGCAGCAGCGTGCCGTCGACGCGGCTGCGGACGACCACCGTATTGAACGGCGTGACGGTGCCGATGCTGCGCACCTGGAGCGACAGGTCTTCCTGCTTGGCCGGCACCGTGCGCACCGGGGTGGGCATGTTCCACGGGTTGAACCCCGGGCCGCCCGGCCCCTGGCGAGGGTCCTGGCGTGTGATCAGATACCAGCCGCCACCGAGCAGGACGGCGGCGACCCCGGCAATCAGTATTGTTCTGCGAGACATCGGACGGAAAGACCACGCTGCCGCGAAAGAATTCCCCATCTTGCCACCGGTCGGCGGCGATGGGTTCAGGGGGCGTCGCGGCCCCGTGCCATCGCGGCAAAGACTCCGTCACGGCGCACCCAGGCGTGGTAGAGCGCTGCCGCCAGGTGCGCGAGCACGATGAGAAACAGCAGGCCGGCGAGCAGGCCGTGAGCCTGGCGGAGCGTCGCGTACAGGGCGGCGTCGTGGGGTGCGATGGCCGGCAGGGTCATGCCGGCGAACAGCGTGACCGGGAAACCGCTGGCCGACAGCATCGCCCAGCCGATGACGGGCAGCGTCAGCATCAGCGCGTACAGCGCCCAATGTGAGGCCTTGGCCGCGATGACCTGCAGCGGAGGCAGATCGGCAGGCAGAGGCGGCGGACTGTGCTTCAGCCGGTTGACCAGCCGCACGATCGCGAGCAGCCCGATGGCGATGCCGAGCGGCCGGTGCAGGGAAATGAGCCAGGGCCGCTCGGTCAGCGATGAGACCATCACGACGCCGATGAAGAGCATCGCAAGGATCATCGCTGCCATGGTCCAGTGCAACGTGCGGGCGAGGCCGTTGAAGTGGCCGGCTCTCACTGCGCCGCCCCGGTGGCCTCGGCCGCGCCGCCCTGGGCGATCTCGCGCTGCCGCCGGTTGAACGACTCGGCATACACCGAGCCCCGCGCAGCGAGCACCGGATCGCGCGATGGCGCCATGCCGGTCGGCACGATCAACGGGTCGAAATTGACGTCGCGACAGGCACCCGTCGCCTGCTCGCTCGCGCTGGCGAGCGAGACGGTGCCCGCGATCACCTGCGCGCGGCCGGCCGGCCACGGTCGCGAGGGGTCTTCGACGGCGTCGTCCGGCTCGGCGATCGTCAGCACCAGATCCCATGTCACCGGGCCACGCGCAAGACGCTCGGCCAGTTCCCGCGACAGGAACTCGGGGCCGGCGGACTTGCGTTGCTCGGCGGTCATCTCGACGACCGGCACCGTCGGCCGGAGCGTCCAGCGCACGAACCGTTCGCTGCCGTCGGTGGCGGTGAAACGGAAGGCGTGGATGCCGTTGTATTCGGTGCTGGCCCAGCTGTCGGACCACGGCGCGCTGCCCGCCCACTGCTGGAACGCGCGGAGCTCGGGATGCCGCTCGACGACGTCGGCCATGCGCGCCGGATCGGGCTTGCCGGTGACCGGGTCGGGGCGCTGCGCGGCCACCTGCTCGTAGAACGCTTCGGGCGTCGCCACGGCGAAGAACGGAAAGCTGTTCATCGCCGTGCGCCACTCCTGCCCGTCGTCGGTCCGCAGCAGCATCGCGATGCTGCGCACCCGGGCCGAGTCGTCGCCGCTGTGAGGGTCGCCGCCGGCGATCGAGATGCGCCCGAGCACCGGCGTCTCGGTCTGCGCAAACACGCGCGCCGACGACAGCGGGACCGCATCGCCGGTCGGCCGGAACGAGCCCGCGAAACAGAGGCCCTTGCTGTGCGCGCGGCGATAACCCGGCCACGACGTCGCGTTGTTGGCCTCGATCGCATCGACGACCTGTCTCGCGGTCACCCGCCCGCCGACTGCACCCGCCGCATAGGCGAAGGCGAACGCCACCGCGATGACGATCGCGGCGATGGCGACGACGGGCAACCAGCGCGCTCGGGGTTCGGTCTGCATCGCGGAATCATATGCCCGTTCCACCGTCGCGGTACGATCGACCCGCCTCGATGCAAGGAGACGCCCATGTCCCAGATGATTCTCGTCGCTCCGCTGGTGATCGCCGCATGAGCGACCGGCTCGACGATATCGAGACGAAGATCGCGTTCCTCGAACAGGCGAACGCGCAGCTCAGCGACGTCGTCTACCGGCAGCAGCAGGAACTCGACGCGCTGCGGGCGCGCATTGCGGCACTGGTCGACCGTTTCGAGACGGCACAGAGCGCGCCGACTGCCTACACGGCCGACGACGAGAAGCCGCCGCACTACTGATCAGTCGCCGAGTTGCCAGGCGGTCTCGACGGCGGGGATGCGACCACGCAGACCGCCGGGCACGTCGCGACGCTCGAGAACCGCGGCCGACGCCTGCGGGTACAGCAACGGCACCTCCGCGTCCTCGACGGAAAACGGCGGGCCGCTCGCTGCCCCGGCGTCGTAGGTGAGCGTGATGAGCAGCTGTCGTGCCCCCGTCGCCAGCGCGTGCAGATGCACCGCATAGGCTCGCCGCATGGTGCTCGGCAACGCAATGAGCGCCGCACGATCGTAGACGGCATCGACGTGACCGAGCTGCGCCGGGGTCAGTCCGAACAGGTCGCCGACGAACACGTCGATGCCTTCGGCGCTCCAGCACTCGAGCTTGCCCGCCCGCGTGATCGTCGGTTCGAGTCGCAGGCGCTCGAACAGCTGCCCGACCGCGAGGGGGCTCAATTCGGCGCCGGCGACGCGACAGCCGCGATCGCGCAGCCAGTCGATGTCGACCGTCTTGCCGCACATCGGCAGGAAGACCCGGCCGCCTGACGGAACACAGAGCTCGCCGAAGTGGCGCTCGAGCAGCGGATGCACCGCGGCTTCGTGGAAGGCGATCTGGTTGGTCGCCCAGCGTTCGTGCCAGAAATCCGGTTGCATGCGCCGGAGGCTACGCCATCGCGGGCCCATCAGACATACTGCCACCACCCCGCTGCGAGACTCTGCCGCAACAAGGACATCCCGATGTCAGACGTCCAGGACAATTTTCCGCCCGGCTACGAACCCGAGAAGGTCTGGCGCTGGAAACAGCCGAGCGGCGGCACGTTCGCGAGCATCAACCGGCCCGTCGCCGGCGCTACCCGCGAGAAGGAGCTGCCGGTCGGCAAGCATCCGATGCAGCTCTACTCCCTCGCGACGCCGAACGGTGTCAAGGTGACGATCCTGCTCGAAGAGCTGCTCGCGCTCGGTCACACCGGCGCCGAGTACGACGCGTGGCTCATCCGGATCAACGAGGGCGACCAGTTCGGCAGCGGCTTCGTCGCCGTCAATCCGAACTCGAAGATCCCCGCGCTGATGGACCGCAGCGGCGCATCGCCCCTGCGCGTATTCGAGTCGGGCGCGATTTTGCTCCACCTTGCGGAAAAGTTCGGCGCCTTCCTGCCGAACGATGCGGCCGGCCGCGCCGAATGCCTCGCGTGGCTCTTCTGGCAGGTAGGCAGCGCGCCGTACCTCGGCGGCGGTTTCGGCCACTTCTACGTCTATGCGCCGATCAAGATCGAATACGCCATCGACCGCTTCGCGATGGAAGCGAAGCGGCAGCTCGATGTGCTCGACCGGCACCTCGCGGAGCATCGGTATCTCGCGGGCAGCGAGTACTCCATCGCCGACATGGCAGTGTGGCCCTGGTACGGCACCCTGGTTCTCGGCCAGGTGTACGGCGCGGCCGAATATCTCGCCGTGCATGAGTACTCGAACGTCCTGCGCTGGGCCACGGAACTCGCGGCTCGCCCGGCGGTGCAACGCGGGCGTCGGGTCAACCGCGTGATGGGTGATCCGGCCGAACAGCTCGCCGAGCGGCATGACGCACGGGACTTCGACGCGCCCGCAAGCTGACCGCTGTATTGGACGGGCTTCCGAAACCGCAGCGCTACTGGTCGGCGATCGCGATATGGCTCGCCATCTCGATGTCGGTGCTCGACAGTTCGATTGCGAACGTCGCGTTGCCGACCATCGCGCAGAAGCTGAATGCCGAGCCGTCGACGTCGATCTGGATCATCAACGCCTACCAGCTCGCGATCACGATGCTGCTGCTGCCGCTCGCGGCGCTCGGCGACCGCATCGGCTATCGCCGCGTGTATTTGCCCGGTCTCCTGCTGTTCGTCCTGGGCTCGCTGGCCTGCGCGCTGGCGGGCAGCCTCACCCTGCTGATCGCCGCCCGCATGTTCCAGGGCATTGGCGCGGCGGCCGTCATGAGCATGAACGCGGCGATGGTGCGGGCTACTTACCCGCTGACGATGCTCGGGCGAGGTATCGGCTACAACGCACTCGTGCTGTCGCTGTCGGCGGCCGCCGGTCCGACGATTGCCGCCGGCATCCTGCAGGTCGCGCCGTGGCCGTGGCTGTTCGCGATCAACGTGCCGGTCGGTCTCGCCGCCTTCGCCATCGGCGTGCGTGCGCTGCCTCGCGTCGCCGGTCATGGTCGGAAGGCCAACTACCCCTCGGCGGCGCTCAGCGCGGTGACGCTCGGCAGCCTCGTCTACGGGGCGGAGTCGATGGCGCGGGGTGATCCGAGCATCGGCGCGCCACTGCTCGCCCTCGCGGCGGTCGCGGGAACGGTGCTGGTCCGCCGCGAGCGCACCCGACCCGCGCCGCTGCTGCCGCTCGACCTGCTGCGCATTCCGGTCTTCGCGCTGTCGATCGGCACGTCCATCACGTCGTTCGCGGCGCAGATGCTCGCGTTCGTCACGCTGCCTTTCCTGTTGCAGAGCGTGCTCGGCCGCAACGTGCTCGAGACCGGGCTGCTGATGAGCCTGTGGCCGATCTCGATCGCCGTGGCGGCGCCGGTCGCGGGACGACTGTCGGACCGCTATCCGGCCGGGCTACTCGGAGGCATCGGGCTTGCGACCTTCTCGGTCGGGCTGCTGTCGCTGTCGCTGCTCGGCGAGCACCCGGATACCGTCCATCTGCTGTGGCCGATGGCCCTGTGCGGGGCGGGGTTCGGGTTCTTCCAGTCACCCAACAATCGCGTGCTGGTCAGTTCGGCGCCGCGCGAACGATCGGGTGCGGCCGGCGGGATGCTCGCGACCGCGCGACTGCTCGGTCAGACGACCGGCGCGGTGACCGTGGCGGTGGGCTTCCACTGGATGGGCGTGGGCTCGTCGCCGATGCTGCTGCGGATCGCCGCCGCCGCGGCCGCAATCGCCGCGATGATCAGCCTGCTCCGGCTGCGGCTCGGGCGCTGATCGCGCGTTCAGGTCGCTTTCGCGGAGAGCGCCGCGAGTTCCTCGAGATCGAGGTCGCGCTCCAGCTCGTGCAGCGTGCGGTCGTCGATCTCGCCCGGCGCGATGCAGCCGCAGCAGCTCCGCGCGGCCGGCCGCGACGGCCTCCAGCACCAGGTCGAAATGTGCCTGCAGCCGCGGCTGGTACTGCGCCTTCGTTGCCGGCGTAGTTCGCCGATGCCTGCGCGCGCCGGCGATAGCGCTCGAGCAGTTGCGGATGGATCAGCGTGCCGTCGGCCGCGTAGGCCCGCCGCTCGATGACCTTGCACCTGCGCCTGCGCCATCGCGGCCTCTGCCTGCGACATGCTCAGACGCGCGCGGCGTGCGCCGCGCCTCGGGCGGTCGCACCCAGCGGATGACCGCGGCCGAGCGTCGTGCCCTGGATGAGCACGGTGACCAGGATCACCGCGAACGCCGCGACCAGCATGAAGTCGCGGCCCGGCAGCGTCGGCGGGCACGCTCAGCGCGACGGCCAGCGTGACGACGCCGCGCATGCCGGCCCAGCTGAGCACCGTCGACGCACGCCAGCCCATCGGTCTCGAAGCGTCGCCAGCCGAGGGCGCGACGCAGCGCGATGATCGCCGTCGCAGGCGAAGATCCAGGCGAAGCGCGCCAGCGTCAGCGCCAGCAGGATCCACAGGATGGGCACGGTCATCTGCTCGACCACCACGCCGAAGCCGCCGACGCGATCGATGACGTCGCGCAGCGACGAGCCGATCAGCATGAACACGCTGGCTTCGAGCAGGAAGATCAGCACGTTCCAGAACGACGTGCCGCGCAGCCGGATGGCCGCCGAGAACACCGACGTGCTGGTACCAGCCGCAGATGAGGCCCGCGACCACCGTGGCGATGACGCCCGACACGTGCAGCATCTCGGCCAAGATGTAGGCGGCCCAGCACAGCAGCACCGAGGAGGCGATGACGAGGTATTCGTCGCGCAGCCGTCGCGACGACGAAGACCCAGGCTGCGCCGCGTGGCGACGCCGACCAGCCGCGCCGCCCAGCGCGAGCAGCGCGAAGCTGCCGAGCGCGTCCGCGACGCTGAAGGTGCCGGTGACCGCCGCGGCCACCGCGAAGCGGAACAGCACCAGGCCGGTGGCATCGTTCAGCAGGCTCTCGCCTTCGAGCAGGATGGACAGCCGCTGCGGCAGGTGCACCCGCTGCAGCACGGCGCGCGCCGACGATCGCATCGGGCGGCGAGACGATGGCGCCCAGCGCCGCGCACGCCGCCCACGGCAGCGACGGCAACAGCCAGTGCGTCACCACCGCGACCACCACGGTGGTGAACACCACCGCGCCGATCGCCAGCGACAGGATGCCGATGAGGTGCCGGCGCAGGTGGCGCAGTGGGATGAACCAGGCGCCATCCATCAGCAGCGGCGGCAGGAAGATGACGAGCACCAGCTCCGGATCGAGCGAGATGAGCGGCAGACCCGGCATGAAGGCGAGCGCCGCGCCGCCGATGATCAGCGCGACCGCCGGCGGCAGACGCAGCCGGTGGGCGAGGTAGTGCAGCGCGATGACCGCGAACAGCATCGCGATCAGCAGTTCGAACAGTGCGGTCGCGTGCATCAACGGGCCGGCAGCGCGTCCCAGAACCGCTCCATCCGCCCGCGCATCGCGGCATCCGGCAGCCGGCCGCGCCCGGCCGCCTGGTTGTCGCGCAGGTGATCGACGTTCGTCGTACCCGGGATCACCGCGGTGATGGCCGGGTGGGACAGGTTGTACTTCAGCAGGAACTGCGCCCAGGAGCGCGCCCCGAAGTCGGCTGCGAAATCGGGCAGCGGCACATTCGCGACGCGCGGGAACAGGCTTGCATTGCGCCCGCCGAGCGGCATGTTGTTCAGCACTGCGATGCCCCGTTCAGCCGCGAGCGGCAGCAGGTCTGCCGCGGCGGCGCGGTTCGCGATCGAGTAGTCGACCTGCACGAAGTCGAGCCGGTGACGCCGCATCACCTCGAGGAACTGCTGGTGCTGCCGGGGCGAGGCGGTGGTTGCGCCGATGTACCGGATGCGCGTGTCCTGCTGGTATTCGCGCAGCAGCGGCATGACGTCGTCGAAGCGCACGAGACTGTGGACCTGCGCGAGGTCTATGACGGGGACGCGAAGGTCGGCGAACGACTGGTCGATGAGCTGGCGCGTGATGGCCGCATCGGCCTGCGGCGCCGAGACGGGCTTGGTCGCGAGGAAGAAGCGCTGGCGGTTGCCGAGCTCGGCGACCAGCTGGCCGATGACCTTCTCGGACCGTCCGTAGCCCCGCGCCGAGTCGACGACACTGCCACCGAGAGCCGGCATTGCGCGCAGCACCTCGCGCAGCGGCGCGAGCGCTTGGGGTGCTTCGACATCGAACGCATTCGTGCCGATGCCGACCACGGGTAATTTCTCGCCGGTCGATGGCACGGTGCGCAGCAAGGGTTCGCCCGCGTCGTCGGTCGCCGCCGGCAACCGCGCAGCGCGGGCTGCGGCAGCCACGCCGAGTGCGGCGCGAAGCATCGATCGGCGTGAGATTTCCATCGGTCCCTCCGCGCAACAGCATACCGTCACCGGCGTTACACTGGCGGCATGAAAACGCTAGCAACCAGCAAGTCCTTCGGCGGAATGCAGTCGGTCCACACGCATGCCTCCGAGGCCTGCGCCTGTGACATGACCTTCGCGGTCTTCCTGCCCCCCCAGGCCGAGGCCGGCAAGGTACCGGTGCTGTGGTACCTGTCCGGCCTCACCTGCACGCATCAGAACGTCATGGACAAGGGCGAATATCGGCGCGCGGCAGCGGAGCTCGGCGTCGCGATCGTCTGTCCCGACACCAGCCCGCGCGGCGCCGAGGTTCCCGACGAAAAGGACAACTGGCAGTTCGGCCAGGGCGCCGGGTTCTACGTCGACGCGACCGAGGCACCCTTCGCACGCAACTACCGCATGCAGCATTACGTGCTGAACGAGCTGCCGTCGCTGGTGGCCGCAATGGCGCCGATCGATCTCGACCGGCAGGGCATCTTCGGTCACTCGATGGGTGGGCACGGCGCCCTCACGCTCGCGTTGAAGAACCCGGGCCGCTTCGGTTCCGTGTCCGCGTTCGCACCGATCGTGCACCCGTCGACCGCGGACTGGTCGAAACCCGCGCTGACGAAATACCTCGGGACCAACGAACAGGCATGGCGTGCCTACGACGCCGTCAGCCTGATCGAGGACGGTCATCGCGTGAACGAGCTGCTGGTCGATCAGGGCACTGCCGACTCGTTCCTCGACAGTGGTCTGCGGCCCTGGCTGCTGACCGACGCATGCGCGAAGGCCGGCATCGCGCTGACGCTGAACATGCGCGAGGGATACGACCACTCGTACCACTTCATCTCGACGTTCATGGCGGACCACATCGCGTGGCACGCCGCGCGCCTGCGTTGATTCACCGGACGATGCTGAGCAGCTCGGCGATGTTGCCTAGAATGCGGTGCGGCCTTCGCAGGCCGCGCTCTTTGGCCCAGCCTTTCGCATCGAGCACGCCGGTCGTCACCCCGAACGCCGTGGCGCCGAGGCGCCGAGCCATCACCGTCTCGACGCCCGGGTCATCGCCCACCACGCCGACCTCGCGCGGACGCACGCCGAGCCGGCGCGCGACGAAACGCAGCGCATGCAGCGAGGGCTTGCCGGTGAGGATCATCGGTGCCCTGGTCATGTGCCGGATCGCGCCGACGATCGCGCTCGAGTAACCCATCGTCCGCCCGTGCCGCGTCGCGAAGAACGGCACGTTCGATGCGACGTACAGTCGCGCGCCGGCCCAGACGGCCTGGCAAGCCGCCTCGATATCGCGCATGTGGCAGTCGGGGTGCCAGCCGACGTAGACCGCGTCGACGCGGGCTGCGTCCTTGTCGCCCGGGAACACGATGTCGATGCCGGCCTGCTCGAGCGCGTAGCCGACGCCTCGCTCACCGAGTATCAGTGTCCGCTCGATGCCACCGCGACTCATGACTTCCGCCGTCACGCTGGAGGGCGTGAGCATCTCGGTGTCGGCCACATCGAGACCGATGTCGCGCAGCTTCGCTGCCTGCTGCGCAGGCGGGTAGGCACTGCCGTTGGTCAGTACGACGTACGGAACGCCGCGCTCGCGCAGCCGCTTCAGGACGTCGATCGCGCCCGGCAGTACCTGGTAACCACCGAGCGACTTGTCGCTGAGCAACAGCGTTCCATCGAGATCGAACATGAAGCCCTTGATGGGCGGCAGCCGGACGGCGGACATGCGATTCCTTTGTCTCTTCAGTTCGAATGGCGGCGCAGGGTCAGCCGGAAGCCCGGCTTCTGCACCGAGATCTCGTCGATGTCGCGCCGGTCCACGAGGCCACGCAGCAACTGCAGCGCCGGGCGCAGCCGCGGATCGTAGCTGCGAGGCGCGGGCCCCGCCGCGCGCATCGCGTCGACCTGCCCTGCGGGCATGGTCGCGCGCAGCAGGAACTCCTCGTCCGAGTACTGCAGGCCGATGCGCCGACGCAATTCGGCCAGCGGCGCCATGTCGGGCTCCGCGGCAAGCTCGCGCGTGCGCGGCAGCGAGTGCAGACGGTCGAGCACGGCCGGGTCGATCGGCACGTTGGGGCGACCGAAGCGTCCGAGCGCGTAGCGGATGATCTCGTCGGGGAACATCGCGTAGCGTTCCTTGCCCGTCACGTTCATCACCGCCTGGGTCAGCAGCATCTGCGCGAACGGCGTCATGACGATGGGCCAGCCGAGTTCCTGCCGCACGCGGCCGAGTTCGTCGATCACCGCGCTCTCGAGATGACCGAGGCGGTTCTCGGCCAGCTGTCGTCGCATCGTGCCGATCATGCCGCCGGGCAGCTGGTGGTGCAGATAGGCCGCGTCGAACGCCTGCGGCCGACCGACCGGCAAGCCCTCGGCCGCCGCCAGCGCATCGAAATACGCGCTCACCCGCCTCTGGGCATCGAGGTCGATGTCGACGGCCTGACCGAGCGCGCGCAGGTTCGTGACGACGCGCTCGGCCGGCGGGTTGGACGTGCCGTCCCCTGCCGCGCCGGAAGCGCACTGGAGTGCGGCGATGCCGTAGTCGACGGCATCGAGATAGACGTCTTCGGCCTGGCCGATCGTGCTGTGCGCGTGCAGCTCGAGCGGCTTGTCGCCAACCACCGCGCGAATTGCGGGCAGCAGGCGGCGCGCTCGCGCAGGCGTCAGCAGTCCGCCCGGATCCTTGACGTACAAGGCATCCACATCGGGACAGGCGGCCAGCTTGCGCGCGCAGGCGACGTAGTGGGCATCGTCGTGCACGGGGCTCAGCGTGTAGACCAGCGCCGCGATCACGTAGTCGCCGCCGGCCTGCTTGACCATCCTCGCGCAGGCGATGTTCGCATCCGCATCGTTGGAGGGGTCTGCGAGGCAGAAACGCCGGATGCCGTTGCGGGCGAGCGTAGCGAAGGCGAGCGACATGAACTCGGGGCTGGCCGTTTCCCAGGAAATGAAACGGAACCCGGTCGACATGAACTGCAGCGGCGTGCGCGGCGTCGCCTCGGCCATCAACCGGATGCGCTCCCACGGATCCTCGCGCTTGTAACGCACGGCGACGCCCATGTGCGTCGAAGTGGTGAAATCGATGGCGCGATAGCCGACCGAGTCCATCACCGGCGCGATCGCCAGCGTGCGCGCGGTGTCGACTCCGAGTGCAGCCCACAGGCTCTGGTTGCCGTCGCGCAGCGACGTCTCGACGATCTGCAGCTGAGCCATCAGGGTTCCTTCCTCGCGCGAGCCAGCCGGTGTCGACACCACCGGCCGCAAAGGCCGGATCGTCGACCAGCGAGGACTGGAATGCGAGATTCGTAGCGATGCCTTCGAGGCGCGTCGCCGCGAGCGCGGCACGCAACCGTGCGAGTGCGGTATCGCGATCGTCGCCGTGCGCGATGATCTTCGCGAGCAGCGAGTCGTAGTACGGCGGCACGCCGCGCCCCGCTGACGATGTGGGTAGTCGACGCGAATGCCTTCGCCGCCCGGCCACGCGACGTGCGGTCAGCGTGCCCGGGACTCGGCCGGAAAGCCGTCGGCCGGATCCTCGGCGTTGATGCGGCATTCGATTGCCGCAGCCACGCGAGCTCGACGGTGCGGCCTGCGCCAGCCGCAGGCCCTCGCCCGATGCGATGGCGATCTGTTCGGCGACGAGGTCGACGCCCGTCACCGCCTCGGTGACCGGATGCTCGACCTGGATGCGCGCGTTCATCTCGAGGAAGTAGAACTCCCGCGCGCGACGTCGACGAGGAACTCGACGGTGCCAGCGCCCCGATAGTCGAGACGCTTCGGCGAACGCGACCGCGGCCGCATGCAGTGCGGACCGCAGCGGCGCAGGCAGCGCGGGGGCGGGCGTCTCCTCGATCAGCTTCTGGTAGCGGCGCTGCACCGAGCAGTCGCGCTCACCGAGATGCATGACGGCGCCGCGCCCGTCGCCGAGCACCTGCACCTCGACGTGCCGGCCGCTGCGCGACGTACCGCTCGAGGTACACGCGCGCATCGCCGAACGCGGCGCCGGCTTCCGCGCTCGGCGAGGTCGAGTGCTTCGGGCAGGTCCTCCAGACGTTCGACCGCTTCATGCCGCGCCCGCCGCCGCCGCCCACCGCCTTGACCAGCAATGGCGCACCGACCCGGGCGCCGAGTGCGAGCGCCGCTTCGCGCGAGTCGGCCGCTCCGCCTGGCACCACCGGGACACCGGCCGCCTCGGCGGCCTCGCGTGCGCGCAGCTTGTCGCCGACAGCCGCGATCTGCGCCGCCGTCGGGCCCGATGAAGATGAGCCCGGCTTCTTCCGCGCAGTTCGGCCAGTACCGCGCGTTCGGAGAGGAAGCCGTAGCCGGGATGGATCGCGTCGCAGCCGCTCGCCTCCGCCGCCTGCACGACGGTTCGGCGCCGACAGGTAGCTGTCGGCAGGACGCGCCGGACCGATGCACAGCGTCGGTCCGCCAGCCGCGCCGGCAGCGAGTCGCAGATCGGCCTCGGATGCGCCGAGCACCGTGCTCGATTCCGAGCCGTCGGCACGTGCGCATGATGCGCAGCGCGATCTCGCCGCGGTTGGCGATGAAGACGCGCCGGATCACGACTTCGCGGCCGACCCGCAACAGCGGCTGGCCATGCTCGACCAGACTCGCCGTCGGTGACCAGCAGCTCGACCACCCGTCCCGCTGCGCCCGGCGCGGACGCGTGTTCATCAGCTTCATCACCTCGATGATGCCGATGACGGTCTCTTCGCTCGACCTCGGACGCCGACCTCGACGAACGGCGGCGCGCCAGGCTTCGGCGCGCGGTAGAACGTGCCCAGGATCGGCGACGACCACCTCGTCGCCGCGCAGCGCGTCCGGCGGCAGCCGCGGTCGCGCAGCCGCGGCGTACTGGCGCCGCGGCAGCGGGCGCGGTTTCGAGCCGGTGCTGCCGCACCCGCGCGTCGCAGGTTCAGCTTCACATCGCCGATCTGCAGTTCCAGTTCGATCGAAGCTGCGAGCTCTCGAGCAGGCGCGAGGATCTCCGCCACTTCCGTCGCAGTCAGACTCACCGTCGTGCCTCCGAAGATCGACATCACATGCTGCGCGTGGATCGGCAGCGGGCTTCGCGACGCGGCGCCGCCTCGCGTCGTTGCCCACACCGTCTCGGGGCGGCTCTGCAGCAGCAGCAGCGCTTGCCTGCCGCGCTCGACCGCCCACTCGATGTCCTGCGGCGTGCCGTAGTGGCGCTCGACCTGCGCGGCCCGACCGCGCGCAACTGCTGCAGCTCCTCGTCGCTGAGGCACGGCGCGGTGCGCAGGTCCGCCGGCGTCTCGACCGACTCCGATGCCGCCGCCCGGGCTCGGGACGATGCCGGACGTGCTTGTCCGAGATGTCGCGCACGCGTGATCTCGCCGGTGATCTTGCCGACCACCCAGCGGTCCGGGGTGACTTCGCCGCCGACGACGGCCGAGCCGAGCCCCCAGCGCCTTCGATCGTGATCACCGACCGGTCGCCCGGTCAGCGGGCTGCGGGTGAACATCACGCCGGCGCATGCGCGCGTCGACCATGCGCTGGACGACGACCGCCATCGCCACGCCGCTCTTCGGGCAGGCCGCGCTTGCGGCGATAGGTCATCGACTCGACCGAATAGAGGCTCGCCCAGCACCGGCGCACGTGCGAGCACGGTCTGCGCGCGATCGGTCACCCACAGGAAGGTGTCCTGCAGGCCGGCGAAGCTCGCGTCGGCGGCGTCCTCGGTCGTCGCGGAGGAGCGCACCGCGACCGGGCTCGCCGTTGCGCGCAGAGCTCGCGCGTACGCCGCGCGCGATGTCCGCGTGCGAGCATCGTCCGGCAGCGGCGCCGCCTCGATGCGCGCGCGCAGGACTTCGCGCACGCGCTCCGTCGACGGCATCGAGGTCGTCCGGGTCGAGCGCCTCGACCGGCTGCGCGCACCGGCTCAGCGCGCTCCGAGCGCTGCGAGGAACGCTCGAACGCCGCGGTGCGTCACGACGAACCCCGGCGGCACCGGCGATGCCGGCGCGCGTCAGTTCGCCGAGGCTCGCGCCCTTGCCGCCGGCACGGTCGGCCGGTCGCCGATGCCGACGTCCGGCGAACCAGCGCGATCGGCATCAGCGTCTCAGCACGGCTCTCAGTCCAGGATCGTCACGATGCCGCGCCCGCCGTCGACGCGGATGCGCTGGCCGTCCGGATCCGCGACGTGGCGTTGCCCGGTGCCGACGACGGCCGGCAGGCCGTATTCGCGCGCGACGATCGCCGCGTGGCTCATCGAGCCGCCGATGTCGGACACCGCGGCGCGCGATCTTCTGGAACATCGGCGCCCAGGTCGGATTGGTCACCTGGCAGACGAGGATGTCGCCCTGCTGGAGTGCGGCCGATCTCCTCCACCGACTTGACGCACGCGCGCGGTGCCTTCGACCACGCCGCGCGAGGCGGCGAAGCCCTTCAGCTCGTTGCTCGGTCGCATCGCTGCTCGACGTCGAGCCAGGCATCGAGGTTCTCGCGGGTGATGCCCCACAGCATGACGATCGCCGGGATCGTCGATGACGTCGGGCACCGGGCCGAGCGCCGGCGGCGTCGTCGTGCCTGGCCCATGCCTTCAGATCGCCGCCTTGCGCTCGGCGACGATCGGCCGGCCAGTGCTGCGGCCCGCGCGGCGGCGCCGCCCGAGGCCCAGCGAGCATCAGGTCGATGATCGCCGCTTCGAGCTCGTAGTGCGTCAGGTGGAACACGTCGTCTTCCGTCGGCGAAGAAGCCGTGCTCGGCCAGCAGCGCGCCGAACTCGCGGATCTTGTTGAAGAACAGGTTGGTGTACCAGTGCTCGCAGTAGAACTTGTGGCCCTCGACGTAGGGGAACACGCGGTGCGCGAGCGTCGATCATCTGGTCGTAGGCCGCGCGCTCCTCGTCCGGTGTCGAGCAGCTCGCGGTAGTCCTCGAGCGAGCTGCTTGCGCTCGGCCTGCAGCCGCTCCATCGGCCGCTCGAGGTTCTCGCCGGCCTTGCATCTGCTCGATGTAGTCCGGGCAGCGCCGGCGAACGGCATGGTCAGGTCGTCGTTCCAGCTGCGGTGGTAGTGGTAGAAGCCGTCGCCGACGTTGACGTTGAACCACGGGTCGCGCGACGGTCTCGAGCTCCTCGAGCCACTTCGTGCCCGGCGCGCCCACGCCTGTCGAGCGATGCCGAGCACCTGCTCGGCACTGTCGCGCCATCGATGAAGTGGTGCGTCGACGCCGAGCTCGACGGCGCAGCGCGCGAGGCGCTTCAGCTCGTCGTCGGGGCGGAAGATCTCGGCCTCCATGCCGGCGACCATGCGCGCTGATCGTCTGGTCGCTGATCTCCGGGAAGGCCTTCTTGCAGAAGTCGAAGAAGGTCATGTACGCGCCGTAGCCGAGCAGCAGGAACTCGAAGTGGTGGTGCCACATCCGGAAGTAGCCTTCGAGCGTGCTTGCTGGTAGGTCTCGAGCAGCTCGTGGTTGGAGGCGATGCCGCGTGCCGGCGTGCACGTGTCTCGAGCGGCTCGTAACTCGGGCAGCGTCGAGCTTCGGCAGCGCCTGCGCGTCCGCGATCAGCGCCTTCATCTTGACCTTCCACTGGTCGTAGAGCCGTCTCCCAGTGCTCGTAGTAGTAGAACGCGCGCTGCTGGAACTCGCCGGTGCGCTCGCCGATCTCGGCCGGGTCGGTCACCGCGTACGCCGCCGATGTAGACGCGGCCGTTGATGATGCGGTGGTCGATGCCCTTGGTGGTCGGCAGGCACGTGGACGCGGGTGTTGGCGGCGCCCAGCGCGCAGTAGGCGGCCTCGGCCGTGACCATGTCGAAGTGCTGCATCGGCTCGGGGAAGTGCATCGAGTTGTAGAACCAGAAGCGCTCGTCGTCCTCCGGCGCGAACTGGATGTAGTACGGGATAGGCCGCCTGCGCGCGCTCGGTGCCGGGCACGACCTTCAGCGAGCTCGGCAGCGGAAACGTCTGGTTTGCCGGCGTACTCATATGGCTCTCCTGCAACGGCCATTTGTGCGGGGTCGATCTGACTTTCCCGAGCGTAACCCGTTGCCACCACGGCCGCGCGCACCATCCGGGCCGGGGTCTGTGCCGGGCGCGAGTTGACGTCGTCGGCAGGTTGCCGCCCGTGCCGCGCCCGGTCAAGCTCGCGCTGATGCGCACTGCTGTCGTCGTCACGCTGATCGCACTGCTCGCGATCTCCGGTATCCACCCCTACGACCGCCTCACCTGGCTGATGGAAGTCGCGCCGGTCATCGTCGGGCTGCCGCTCGCCGTCACGCTGCATCGCCCCTTTCCATTGACGCCACTCGTCAGCGCGTGCCTGTTCGCGCTTGCCTGTGTACTCATGCTCGGCGGCGCCTACACCTATGCGCGCGTCCCGTTCGGCTTCGTGCTGCAGGACTGGATGCATCTCGACCGTAATCCCTACGATCGCATCGGCCATCTGATGCAGGGGTTCGTACCGGCGATGCTGGTGCGCGAGATCCTGATCCGCGGCGATTTCGTGCGCCGCACTCCGGTGCGACCGGTGCTGGTCGTCTGCGTCGCGCTTGCCATCAGCGCGTCGTACGAACTGGTCGAATGGCTCTCTGCGCTTCTGCTCGGACAGGCGGCGGATGATTTCCTCGGGACACAGGGCGATCCCTGGGACACGCAGTGGGACATGTTCTGTGCGTTGCTCGGCGCCATCGCCGCCCAGCTGCTGCTCTCGCGCTGGCACGATCGCCAGCTCGCGCGCCTGCCGGAAGGCGCACAATGGCGGGCATGACCCGCCTCATCCTCGCCATCCTCATCGTGGTCGCGGTTCTGCTCGGCGCGCTGATGGCATTGCGGCGCAATCGGGTGCAGCTGCCGCCGCCCGAAGTGCTCGATCGCGTGAAGAAGCGGGAGGTGGCGCTCGAAGCGCGGGAGCGAGAGGCGCACGACGACTGATCCGTCACCAAAGCGTCGCATGGCCGTCAACTCGACGCCGCATCGGCTCCGTACCGTCTGAACGTCGTCAACGTTCGGAGAGTCGATATGCCCACCGCCCTGCACGCCGCCGCCCGCGTCACCATCGCCGTCGCCGCCGTCATCGCCGCATCGTCGAGCCACGCTGAGGAGCGTGATCGTCGCTGGAACGGTGACCCCTGGCAGGACGACAACGTCCAGGTCGGACCGCGCCCCTATTACCTCGTGGACGGACTCGACGACGGCGCGCTGAAGGCCCGACTGGAGAAATGCAAGGACGAGCCGGTGCGGCGCACCGATTTCTCGATCGGCCATCGCGGCGCGCCGCTGATGTTCCCGGAACACACCCGCGAATCGTACGAGGCGGCCGCACGCATGGGCGCCGGCATCGTGGAGTGCGACGTCACCTTCACGAGTGATGGCTCGCTCGTCTGCCGGCATGCGCAGAACGATCTGCACACGACCACCGATATCCTGTCGACCGCGCTCGCCAGCTCGTGCAAGGTGCCGTTCACCGCGGCGACGCGCGACCCCGCGGGCAAGGTGCTGACACCGGCAGCGGTGGAGTGCCGGACGTCGGAGCTGACGCTGGAGCAGTTCCGCACGCTGCGCGGCAAGATGGACGCATTCAATCCCGGCGCTGCGACCCCGGCCGACTACCAGATCGGCACCGCCACCTGGCGCACCGACCTGTACACCGGCCGCGGCACGGTGATGACGCTCCGCGAGAGCATCGAACTGAACCGGAAGCTCGGCGTAAAGCACACGCCGGAGCTGAAGGCCGGCGACCCGGCGACGATCACCGCGGTGTTCGGCAGCCAGGACCGTTACGCGCAACGGCTGGTCGACGAGCTGATCGCTGGCGGCGTCCGCCCGAAGGACGCGTGGCCGCAGTCGTTCAACCCGAACGACGTGCTGTACTGGGTCCGCAACACCGCGTTCGGCCAGCAGGCCGTGTTCCTCGTCGACTACGACGCGACCGCGAACAACATCGTGCTGTTCGACACGACGGGGCGGCAGCTCGTGGCGCGCGCCGAGCAGCTCGCATTCTTCAAGACCCTGCGCAAGGCTGGAGTACGCATCATCGCGCCGTCGATCCCGGCATTGCTCGAGGTCGAGGGATCGAATGTCGTGCCCTCGTTGCTCGCGAAAGAACTGAAGGACATGGGCTTCGACCTGATCTCCTGGTCGTTCGAGCGCTCGGACCTGCGCAAGGGCGCTGCCACCGCGGGCTCGTACTACGACTTCGATCCCGCCGGCACGGCAATCCGCAAGGACGCCGACCTGTACAAGGCGCTGCACACGCTTGCGCGCGACGTGAAGGTGATCGGGCTGTTCTCGGACTGGCCGGGTACGGTCAGCTATTACGCGAGCTGCATGAAGCTCAAGTAACGCGCGGCGCAAGCAACGCCGGCTTCAGCACGCTCACGCACCATTCCCGAAAGGACGTGGGCGTGCTGTTCTGCGGAGAGCGCGCCTCGCCATTGTCGAGCCCGCTGTTCTTGGCCCACATCATGTCGATTCGACCGGTCGCCATCGCCTCGGACATGCCGGCCTTGATGAAGCCGGCTTTCGACAATTCGAGCGGCAACTGCTGATACCGCACCGGAACGCCGAGCGTGTCCGACAGGATGTGCGCCATGTCGTCGTGCGAGAGGTCGTCGGGACCGAGCACCGCGTCGTGCCCGGCGCCAGTCCACGTGTCGTCGAGCAGGAGGCGAGCCGCCGCATCGGCGATGTCGCGGCTCGCGCACAGCGGCAGCTTGCGACTCCCGTCGATCTGACCGAAGAAGACCCCTTGCGTGCGCAGGGGTTCGAGCTGCCGCAACAGGTTGTCCATGAAGGAGGGCATCGTCAGCGCGCGAAACGCGGTGCCGGTTTCCGCCAGCAGGTCGTCCATCGCAAGCGACGCCGTGACGAAGCCGGCGCGATCGGCGACCGCCGTTCCACGTCCCAGCGCCGAGATGCTGACCACGCGCCCGACCGAATGCCGGACGATCGCCTCGCAGGCAGGCCGCGTGAAGTCCTGGTAGACCTCCTCGAGGCGCGCGGCGCGGAAGTTCGGCGGCGGGAGCCAGAAGAGCGCATCGGCACCGACGAGCGCCCGGTCGATGACGTCCGCGTCGCCATGAGACCCTTCCACCACTTCGATGCGCTCGCGCAGCGTCGGCACGATCGACGCGGGCTTGCGCGCGATGGCACGGACGTCGGCACCTGCTGCGACGAGCCGCTGCAGCACCTGACGACCGATCGCGCCCGTCGGGGCCGTGACGACGATTTTCAGGCCAGCGATGATCAGGCTCCCGTCAGCGCGGAGGCCAGCTTCCGGTCCGCCTCGAGAACCGGCAGCGTTCGTTTCGCGAATGCAGCCAGATCGGCATCCTTCATCCGGGTTGCGGCCTCGAACAACGCGATGGCCCGCACGTGCTCGGTATGCGCGTGCAATGCGAACCAGCCGTCGAATTCCGCGCCCGGATCAGCCGGAGCAGTCGCGAGCATCTGCTCATCGCTGAACACCATCGTCGCGGGGACGTCGAGCCGCTTCCGGCCGGCAACCGTCTGCAAACCCTTGCGCAGCGCCTGCTGGTTCGCAACGATGTGGTCGGCGAAAGACTGCACTCCCGCGCTCTGCGAGCGGCTCCGCGCGAGCTTTGCCAATGCCACGAGCGTCAGGGCGCCGAGCGCCGCGCCCTTGACGAACACGGTCGGGTCTTCGATCACCGACTCTTCCGACTCGCGCACCACCGCATCGGCGCGTTCGACCTTCTCACGATCGGGATCGGCATTCATCAGGACGCTCCGGGTTTGAATTCTTTCGCGACGAAATAGACCTCGCGCGACTCTGACCGCGACGCATCGGGCTTGCGGATCGACACCTTGCCGAACGATCTGCGCACGTCCTTCAGGAACTGTTCCGAACCGACACCCTGGAACACCTTGACGACGAACGTGCCGCCCGACTTCAGCGTCTTGCGCACCATGTCGAGTGCGAGCTCGACGAGGTACATGGATTTCGCCTGGTCGGAGGAGTCGATGCCGCTGAGGTTCGGCGAAATGTCGCAGATGATCACCTCGGGCTTCTTGTCACCGAGCGCCGCGATGACCTGTTCGAGGACGGCATCGTCGGTGAAGTCGCCCTGGATGAAGTCGACGTTGGGCAGCGCGTCCATCGGCAGGATGTCGGTCGCGACGACGCGCCCGCGGCGGCCGATCAGCCGGCCGGCCACCTGGCACCAGCCGCCCGGCGCAGACCCCAGGTCGACCACCAGCGCGTTCGGATGCAGGAAGCGGTCCTTCTCGTTCAGCTGGATGAGCTTGTACGCCGCACGCGAGCGGTAGCCCTCCTTCTGCGCCTGCTTGACGAAGGGATCGCTGACGTGCCGCTGCAGCCACTCGCCGCTGCTTTTCGATCGGGCCATGGAGGGATCGGGAACCGCTACAATTGCGGCCGATTCTAGCGCCGCAATGCTCCTCTGTCGGGATAACCGTCCAGGTGCGCCGAAGATGATCCGCCTGACCGAACTCTCCGTCCCGCTCCAATCGTCGGCGGATGCCCTGCGTCGGGCGATCGTCCGCCGGCTGGCATCGAAGACGCCGACCTGCTCGATTTCGCCGTGTTCAAGCGCAGCTATGACGCGCGACGCAAGAGCAGCGTCATCACGTTCGTCTACATCGTCGATGTCACGCTGCGCGACGAGATACCCGTGCTGCGCCGGTTCGCGACCGACGTGAACGTCCGTCGCGCCGGATACCACCTACCGTCCGGTTGGGCAGGCACCCGTGGACCGCACGCTGCCCCGCCCGGTCGTCGTCGGTTTCGGTCCGTGCGGGATGTTCGCCGGGCTGCTGCTCGCGCAGATGGGCTTCAAGCCGATCGTCCTCGAACGCGGCAACGAAGTTCGCCAGCGCACCAAGGACACCTGGGGCCTGTGGCGCAAAAGCATGCTCACGCCCGAATCGAACGTGCAGTTCGGAGAAGGCGGTGCGGGCCTCTTCTCCGACGGCAAGCTCTACAGCCAGATCAAGGACCCGAAATTCTACGGCCGCAAGGTCCTGCACGAGTTCGTCAAGGCCGGCGCGCCGGAGGAAATCCTCTACGTCAGCAAGCCGCACATCGGTACGTTCCGCCTGACCGGCGTCGTCGAAAACATGCGTGAGCAGATCATCGCGCTGGGCGGCGAAGTGCGCTTCGAGCAGCGCGTCACCGACGTGCTGATCGACGACGGCCAATTGGTCGGCGTGCAGCTCAACGGTGGCGAGACAGCTGCAGTCGAAACACGTGGTGCTGGCCCTCGGCCACAGCGCCCGCGACACCTTCCGCATGCTCCACGGCCGTGGCGTGTTCATGGAAGCCAAGCCGTTCTCGGTGGGTTTCCGCATCGAGCACCCGCAGTCGCTGATCGACCGCGCGCGCCTGGGCAAGTACGCCGGCCACCCGAAACTTGGGGCCGCCGACTACAAACTGGTGCACCACGCCAAGAACGGACGTTCGGTCTACAGCTTCTGCATGTGCCCGGGCGGCACCGTGGTCGCGGCGACGTCCGAACCGAATCGCGTCGTCACCAACGGCATGAGCCAGTACTCGCGTAACGAGCGCAATGCCAACTGCCGGGCATCGTCGTCGGCATCACCCCGGAAGCGATTACCCGGGCGGCCCGCTGGCCGGAATCGAACTGCAGGAGCGTCTCGAATCCCACGCCTTCGTGCTCGGCGGCAGCAACTACGAAGCGCCGGCGCAACTGGTCGGCGACTTCATGCGCGGCAAGCCGTCCACCGAGCTGGGCGACGTCGAACCCTCGTACAAGCCGGGCGTGCGCTGGGTGATCTGGCGCTGGCCTTGCCGGCCTTCGCCATCGAAGCGATTCGCGAAGCCCTGCCGGCGTTCGGGAAGCAGATTCGCGGTTGACTCGCTGCACGACGCGGTGT
The DNA here is from genome assembly GCA_963769065.1 of uncultured Pseudomonadota bacterium. GTDB lineage: Bacteria > Pseudomonadota > Gammaproteobacteria > Steroidobacterales > Steroidobacteraceae > ZC4RG30. The sequence goes on from CAVYKG010000010.1 coordinate 212,377, forward strand.
TGACCGGGATCGAGACGCGCACCTCGTCACCGCTGCGCATTACCCGTGAGCGAGTCGATGCAGAGCCTGAACGTGACGGGCTGTTTCCCGGCGGTGAAGGCGCAGGTTACGCGGGCGGGATTCTGTCGGCGGGTGTGGACGGCATCCGCCTCGCCGAAGCGGTCACGCGGTCGATGCTGGCGGCATGAAGCTCGACGACGTCAAGAAGCTGCACCTGAAGCGCTATCGCGAGGAACTTGGCCACTTTCTCGTCGAAGGCGAACACCTCGTGCTCGAACTCGAGAAGGCGGCGAAGGTCACAGCCCCTGCTGCGCGACTGCGAGCTGTACGTGACGCACGAGCACGAGCACTGGCCGAGCCCGTTCCGCAAGCACCTCATCAGCGGTTCGCACATGGCGGCGGTCGCGGACACCAAGACGCCGCAAGGCATCGTCGCGCTGGTGCCGATGCTGCCGACGCCGCCGATGCGTGCCGGCGAGCGCGCCATCTACCTGAGCGAGATCCAGGATCCCGGCAATCTCGGCACCATCCTGCGCACGCTCGCGTGGTTCGGCGGATTCCGCTGCGTGCTCGGGCCGGGCAGCGTCGACCCCTGGAATCCGAAGGTGGTGCGGGCGAGCGCGGGCGCCATCTTCCACGTGCCGATCGAACCGGACGTCCGCATCCAGACGCTGAACCGAACGGTTCCCGCGCATCGCATCGCTGGACATGCGTGGCGAGTCCATCGTCGCCCGCTCGTTCCGCGAATTTGATTGCTATGTGTTCGGCAACGAGGCGCGCGGACTGCCGCACGACCAGCTGTCGCGACGTCGGTGCGCTGGCCTACACGATCGCCGGCAGCGGCACGCTCGAATCGCTGAATGTCGCGTCGGCGGTCAATCTCTGCGCATACGAACTCACGCGCGAGGACGCCGGCGGCAAGCTCAGGTGAGCTGCCGATAGCGGCTGAGGTGCCGCAGCGCCCGCTGCCGCTCGCCGATCGCGAGCAGGAGCTGCCCAAGATTGTGGTGCGCGTCGGCCAGTTCGTCGTCGCGCGCGAGCGCCTGCTCGTAGGCCTTCATCGCCTCGGCCGACTCGCCGAGATCTTCCAGCGCAACGCCCAGGTTGAAGAGCACGACGGCGTCGGGGTCGGTGACGCTGCGATAGTGCGCGACTGCGTCGGCGGGTCGACCCGACAGGTGCAGCAGCCGGCCGAGGTTCGCGTGCACCGCGGGATGGGGGTGCCGCTTCGCACAGCGCCGGTAGGCCTCGATCGCGGCCTGCGGATCGCCCTCCTCGAGTTCGAGCGCCTGCTGGAAGGCGGCTTCGCAATCATCCGGTGAGGCCTGCACGAAGTCGACGACCCGGACGCGCCCTTCGCTGACGCGCACTTCGAAACCGAGCAGCAGCTGGCCGCTGTGAGGCTCTCTCGCGATGCCGGCCTCCCGCACGATCACCTCGTCTCCTACCGCCGCGACACTCAGGCCGCCGAGCGGCGCATCATTGGGCAGCTGGGCCTGCAACGCGCGCAAGGCATGGCCGACGCGTCGCGCCGGAACCTTCGCATCCTTGAGTCCGCGAGCGGCCCGCAGCACGACCACGTCGCGGAAGGAGAAGCGCAGCGCGCCGCGCGCATCTTTCGCCGGTGACACGTATCGCGCCCGCACCATGGAGCGGACCGCGGCCACCGTGACGCCCGCGAGCCTTGCGACCTCGGCTGTCGCGAAGGACGCCGGCATCAGGCGCCGCGGCCGGCCCGCTTGGTCGTGCCGGTCTTCGTCAGGGTCGAGGCGACACGCTTCGGCGGCTTGCGCGACGGCGCCGCCTTCGCCGCGCCTTTCTGGTTCAGGCTGCGCTGGAGCACTTCCATGAGGTCGACGACGTTGCCCGAGCTCGACACCGGCGCTTCCGGCGCCTCGATGCGCGAGATGCTCTTGCCGCTCTTCAGCTTCTTCTGGATCGCGGCGTCGACGCGCTCGCGGAATTCGTCGTGGAACTGGTTCGCGTCGAAACGCTTCTCGGTGCGCTGGTCGATCAGCAGTCGTGCGAGCTTCAGTTCAGCGTCGGCGACCGGCGGGAGATCGCCGAGCGCAATGTCCTTGATGGTCCGCACTTCGTCCTTGAAATACAGCTGGTGCATTGCAAGGCCTTCGCCCATCGGCCGGACGATCACGATGTGCTCGCGGCCACGCGCGGCCCAGCGCCCGACCGCGCAGCGCTTCGATTCCGCGAGCGCGGCGACCAGCAACGCATAGGGCCGCTCGCCGTGACGCGCGGGCGCCAGCAGGTACGTCTTGTCGAAATAGGCCGGATCGACCGTCTCCAGTGGCACGAACTGCGAGATGTCGATCGAATCCGAGCCTGCCTCTTCCAGCGCCTTGATCTCCTCCGGCTCGAACAGCACGTACTGGTCCTTCTGCACCTCGTAGCCCTTGACCATCTCCTCGCGCGGCACGATCTTGCCGTCGAGCGCGCAGACATACTGCTGCTTCAGGCGCGAGCCATCCTTCTTGTGCAACAGGTTGAACGACAGCCGGCTCGACGCGATGGCGGCCGAGTAGACGTCGATCGGGATGCTGACCAGACCGAACGTCAGGGTGATCGATGCGATCGAACGGGCGGCTGCGGCCATGGGCGTCTCCCAAGTCTGTTAGGACCGATGATGGCGGGATCGGCTGACCGGCCCTGTAGGACGGTCCGCACTGAGCGGTCAGCGGGCGGCGGTCCAAGCCGATCCTGCGCTGCGAGAGCCCGCGCCGCGGGGCTTCTCGAGGGGCAGGACGCCATCAAGACCGCGATGGAGAAGATCTTCGCCGACGCAGCGGGCGACATTCCCAAAGGCGCCAACTTCCACGTCATGTCGAACTTCATCATCGAGGTCGACGGCGATCGCGCGACCGCGAACTCGATGTTCATCTTCTACCGGATGAACAAGTCCGTTCCGGAGGCGACCGTCGCCGGACGCTATGAGGACGTGCTGATCCGCGAAAACGGCGCGTGGCGCTTCCTGCTCCGCAACGCACGCAACCCTTGAGACATTCATGGGGAGTCCTGTGACCGCCTCGTTCGCGCGGCCGCTCGTTCAGGGGACTCTTTTGACGGCGACGATCCTCACCGGCTCGGCGAGCATCTGGCCCTGCATGGTCTCGCTGCGTGCTTCCTTCGAGCGCGGCAGCCGCATCATCCGCCGCACCAGCGGCATGCCCGAGACGACGCGTCCGAACACTGCGAAGCCCGGGTCGCCGCCATTCGGCACGCCGTCGTAGGGGATCATGCCGCCGACCACGATGAAGAATTCGGCACGCGCCGAGCCGGGTTTGCCACGCGCCATGGAGACCGCACCGTCGACGTGGCTCAGCCCGGTCTCGACCGTCGACTCGTGCGCGACCGGCGGAAACGCGAGCCGGTTGTTACCCTGCAACCCGCCCTGCACCAGGCCTTCGGTTCCCGACCGGTCGTAATTCAGCGCGCGGTAGAAGGTCGTGCCGTCGAACCGGCCGGCGTCGACGTACCGCAGGAAATTGGCCGACGTGAGCGGTGCACGCCCGGTCTCGAGGGCGATGCGGATCTCGCCGAGCGAAGTCTGCAGCACGACGATCGTCGGCGCTGCCGACTGCGCGCCGGCGGGCAGCGTGAGAATCAGGGCCAACAGCAGGCCGGCGAGGCGACGAATCATGCCCGCGATCGTAAACCGGCGTTCGGGCCGGCGTCGCCGTCGATGGATCGGCGTTCGCTGCCCGTGTAGATTCAGTCCGATATCGGAGGGTCGATGAACAAGAACAACAGACCTGCCTGCTGGTCGCTGCTCGCGGCCGTGCTGCTTGCCACCACCGCAGCGGCGCAGGTGATGCCGCCAATCGGCTTCAAGAGCGTCGGACGCGGGGCGCCCGTTGCGAACGTGCACGATGGCAAGACCGTCGGCCCGTCCTGGACGGGCCCGCGCGACAAGCAGACCCTCGACGGGTTCGCGCCGAATGCGCTGCCCAAGAACATCAAGCCGCTGCCGGTCGACCTCTTCACCAGCAAGGATTTCTACGCGGACCGGAAGCTGTGGAGCGACCCACGCTACTTCCGCTGCAACAGCCCGATGGCGACCGAGTTCCAGCGCGGCATCCTCACGTCGAACCCGGTCAACAAGACGCTCGACCCGGTCAACGGCCCCTGGGGCCACTGCGACGTCGACTACCCCCGCGACTCGATCGTCAGTCCGTACGGGTTCAAGACCGCGCAGGAGCATTTCGAGGCGCTGAAGAAGGAAACCGCCGCGCGCGGCGGACCGGCGAAGCCGACCTTCAAGAATTTCCCCGCCGAGGAATGGAACGGCGTGTACGAGCGCCCGTCGACGTCGGCGGCGCGTCAGCAGAGCTGGGCCTGGGGTGCGCACGGTCAGATCTCGACACTGGTCTCGGTGCTGACGCCTGAATACCAGCAGCGAACGGTGCAGGAGGCGTACCACCAGGTCCGCGGCAACGCGCTGTGGCCGTCGTCGTTCTGCTGGCCTGAAGGCTTCATGCGGCGCTGGTACCCGTTCGCGGTGTGGGAACAGCACGTCATCGCAACCCCCAACCTCGTGCAGATCGCGGCCGGCGTCGCCGACAACTTCGTCACGAACATCTACATCGGGCGCGACTTCAACATGGAAGACGTGCCGAAGGGCGGCGTGCCGAGGCTCGGCGCGGCGGTGCCGCGCTGGTACGGCGAGACGATCGGGTTCTGGGATGGCGACGTGCTGATCACGTGGACCAGCAACATCCAGGGCTGGAAGTCACACTCGTTCTTCGAGTTTTCAGGAAAGATGCAGTCGATCGAGATCTATACGCCGATCCGGGACGGCGCGGGAAAGTTCGTCGGCCTGAATCACGAGGCCGTGTTCTATGACGCGGAGGCGCTCGCGGTGCCAGTGCGCATCGTCCGCAATCTCCACAAGACGCACGCGTTCACCGACGCGAGCGAGACGCCGCTTGCCTTCATCGAGTGCATTCCGACGCTGTTCCCGATCAAGGGCAACGCGGCCGCCGTCGCGCCCGGCGAGACGATCCAGTACGAAGTGCCCGACATGTACGGCCGCCCGTGGGACACGATCTGGCAGAAGTACTTCGAGCAGGGCATGAGCGGCCCGGCGGCAGACGAAAGCCTGTTCAAGTTCGAGTAATGACGCGCCGGAAACAGTCTTTCGCGTGATCGTCGACGATGCCGACGGCCTGCATCCACGCATAGACGATGGTCGGTCCGACGAACTTGAAGCCGCGCCGCTTCAGGTCCTTCGAGATCCGTTCCGACAGCGCGGTGCTCACCGGCAGCAACGCGCCGTCGCCACGCAGCGTCTTGCCGTCGGTGAACGACCAGCAGTATTCGCCGAACGGCTCGCCGCTCGCCTGCATCTCGCCGTAGATCTGCGCGCCGCGAATCGTCGCCTCGATCTTCGCGCGGCTGCGGATGATGCCGGCATCGCCCATCAGGCGCTGGACGTCGCGTTCGCCGAAACGGGCAACGCTGGCCGGAGCGAAGCCCGCGAAAGCCTTGCGAAACGCCTCGCGCTTGCGCAGCACGGTGATCCACGCGAGACCCGGCCTGGAATCCCTCCAGCATCAACATTTCCCACAGCATGCGCGCCGTCGCGCTGCGGGAACACCCCACTCCTCGTCGTGATAGGCGACCATGAGCGGATCGTTGCCGGCCCATCTGCAGCGATGCGGCTCGCCGGCCCGGGTGCTCAACGGTCGACCGCGCGGGCGAGTGCCGGAGGGTAGCGGTCGCCTTCGACCTGCACCTCCGCCAGCACCTGCTCGATCGCGCGCAGCTCGTCGGCGTTCAGCTGGACCTCGGCGGCGCCGAGGTTTTCGTCGAGGCGCGACAGCTTCGACGTGCCGGGAATCGGCACGATCCACGGCTTGCGCGACAGCAGCCACGCCAGCGCGATCTGGGCCGGTGTTGCGCCGCGTCGGGTCGCGATGACCCGTACGCGCTCGACCAGCGCGAGGTTCGCGCTGCGCACCTCGGGCCTGAAGCGCGGCACGAGGCTGCGCATGTCGCTCTCGTCGAAACGCGTCGACTCGTCGATGCGACCGGTCAGGAACCCGCGGCCGAGCGGACTGAAGGGCACGAAGCCGATTCCGAGCTCCTCGCAGACCGGCAGCACCTCGCGCTCGGGATCGCGCCACCACAGCGAGTATTCACTCTGCAGCGCGGTCACCGGCTGCACCGCGTGCGCACGCCGGATCGAGCGCGCGCCGGCTTCCGACAGACCGAAGTGCTTCACCTTTCCCTCGCCGATCAGGTCGCGAACCGTCCCCGCGACCTCCTCCATCGGCACGTTCGGGTCGACCCGATGCTGGTACAGCAGATCGATGCGATCGGTGCGCAGCCGCTTCAGCTGCTCGTCGACGACGCGGCGGATGCGCTCCGGACGGCTGTCGAGTGCGCTGCCGACCTTCGCTTCGGCAAAGCCGAACTTGGTCGCGAGCACCACGCCGTCCCGAAATGGCTGAACTGCCTCGCCCAGCAATTCTTCATTGGCTCCCGCACCGTACACCTCGGCGGTGTCGAAGAACGTCACACCGCGCTCGTAGGCACTCCGGATCAGGGCGATAGCCTCGGTGCGCTCGAGCGGCGGACCGTAGCCGAAGCTGAGCCCCATGCAGCCGAGCCCGAGTGTTGAAACAGACAGGCCGCTGCGGCCGAGTTGCCGGGTTTTCATGACCGCGACGATGCACCCGAGGAACCTGCCGCACAAGCCGGACCGGGTCGTGGCGGCATTACTGCATCGTGATGCCGAGCCGCCGCGCAGCGTCCTGCGCCGTGCGCGTCCGCGCCTCGGTCATGGGTGCATACGCACTGCGCAGGCTGTGCAACACCGCAGGCGTCGCGGTATCGGGTGTACCGCTGTGGAACGGCGGTTCCGGCGCGTACTGGATATCGAGCTGGATGCGCTCCGCCGCCTCGTCGCCACGCAGCAGCGCCGCAAGCTTCAACGCACCGTCGATTCCGGCTGTGATACCCGCCGCGCTGACGATGTTGCCGTCGACCACGACACGCTCATTCACCGCGACGGCGCCGAAGTACGGCAGTAGCGCGAACGAGGCCCAGTGCGTCGTCGCGCGGCGGCCGCGGAGCACGCCAGCCGCGCCGCACAGCAGTGCGCCAGTGCAGACCGAGAACAGCACGCGGCCGGACGCCACCTGCGTGGCGATCAGTTCCAGCAGATCGCACCGGATCTCGAGACCGAACTTGGTCGTCACGCGGGTGCCCGGACCGAACGAGGCGACCTCGATCCGGTAGGAGCCCGGCACGCGACGAGCCGCCCGCGCGAACACTTCATAGGGCCCGGTGAGGTCCTGCAACGTCACGCGCGGCGGCGCCACGATCACCACACGCTTCGACGCGACGTTACGGCGGCTGTTCATGGCGCAGAGCGTAGGTCGCCTCCTTCCGGCCGCCAAGGACAACCACCGGACAAATCCGGCCACTCGACGGACGGCTTCCGCCCGCGCCGCGATCGCGTACGATCGATCGCCACATGAGCTCACGCCTCCCGCCGCTGCATTCGTGGACGTCGGCCTTCATCGCGATCGTGATCGGCTTCGGCGGCACCATCCCGCTGGTCATCTCGGCGCTGCGCACGCTCGGTGCTTCGGTCGAGCAGACGGCATCGGCGGTCACCGCCTTGTGCTTCGGCATCGCGCTCGGCAGCGCAGTGCTGTCGGTGCGTATGCGCATGCCCATCGTGCTCGCGTGGTCGGTCCCCGGTGCCGCCCTGCTGGTCGCCTCGACTCCCGGACTCGCCTGGCCGGTCGCCATCGGCGTGTTCATCGCGGCGGGCGTGATGATGGCGCTCGTGGGGCTGGTACCGGCACTCGGTCGACTCGCCGAACGCATCCCCATGTCGATCGCCGCCGCGATGCTCGCCGGTGTGCTGCTGCCGTTCTGCCTCGATGCGTTCCGTCTCGGCGCGACCGATCCGCTGCTGATCGGCACACTCCTCGGTGTCTTCATCCTCGCGCGTCAGCGCGCGCCACTCTATGCGCTGCTGCTCGTGCTCGTCGCCGCCATGGCGCTGACGCTGCTGCGACGGCAGGTGGGCGAGCTGCCGACCGGCTCGACTTTCGGCACGCTGGTACCGGTGCTGCCCCGCTTCGAGGTCGGCGCGGTGGTCAGCCTCGCGATACCGTTCTTCCTGGTCACACTCATCTCGCAGAACCTGGCTGGAATAGTCGTGCTGCGCACGGCTGGCTATGCGCCAAGCCCCGGCGGCCTGCTGGTCGGCACCGGCATCGCATCGGTGCTGGCGGCGCCGTTCGGCGCGCCCGGCGTCAACCTCGCGGCGATCACCGCGGCGCTGTGCACCAACGACGAGGCGCATCCCGACCGCGGACGGCGCTGGGTGGTCGGCGTGATCTACGCCCTTCTGTACGCGGCCCTTGGCGTGTTCTCGCCCGCACTGGTGCGATTCTTCCTGGCGCTGCCGCACGCGGTCATCGGCGCGCTGGCCGGGCTTGCGCTTATCCCGGCATTGCTCAGCTCGCTCGAGAACATGCTGGTGCGGACCGAAGACCGCGATGCGGCGTTGCTGACATTCCTCGCTACCGGCTCGGGACTTGCCCTTTACGGCCTCGGTTCCGCGTTCTGGGGCCTGATCGTCGGGTTCGTGGCACTCGGTGCCCGCAGCGTGCTCAGCCGGCGCAGGTAACGCTGCTACTTCATCGCCCCGAGGCGAGCGAGCATGGCCGACAGGTCTTCGGGGCTGATGTCGAAATGTTCGCACACCCGTCCCCACAGCATCGCAGTGGGCACGTTGCGGCCCCCACGCTCTTTCTGCGTCTCGTGCAGCACGTGGAGCACGATGCGTTCGCGGCGCGTCAGCCCGTCACGTACGTCTGGCAGGAACTCGTTCAGCGGATTGCGGCTCACGTCAGCCGCTTCTCGAACGTGATGCCATCTTCGACGCCCGAATACATGCGCTTGACGATCACCTGCTCGTGGTAGCCCAGCGAGCCGTAGAAATTGCGCGCCGGTTCGTTCTCTCGCCGGCACTCGAGGACGACACGCTCGAGCGACGCGGCGCGAGCCACCGCTTCCAGCCAGGCGACTATCGCGGCACCCACTCCCTGACGTCGATGAGCCGGATGAACCGCGAACAGCAGCAGATGCGCCTCCTCGTCGGCGTAACGCATGATGCCGAAGCCGAGCAGGCTCGCCCCCCTGCGCGCAACCGCGACGTTCGTGTCCGGCGACTGCAGCGCGAGCCGGACGCGACGCGGCGTCCATCGCCACGGCAGCCCGTGCTCGATGACCTGGCGCGACAGCGTCGCGATGGCATCGATGTCGCTCGACCGCCCAAGCCGGATCGGGATCTCGCCCTTCATGCGGCGATTCTAAGCCTGAGAAGTCGGGTGCGGCATTGGCCGACAGGAGGCGGCCCTGAGGCGGACGGCTGCGTACGCATTCGCCGACTTCTCACGCCCGACGGTGTGCCGGAAGCTGTCGGCACAGACAAGCGAGGAGTCGACATGCAGATACAAGTGAACGCCGGCAACGGCGTGCGCGTTCAGCAGGACGTCGCGAGCCGCATCCAGGGCGACGTCGAGGCGGCGCTGTCCCAGTTTGCCGACGACATCGGCCGGGTCGAGATCCACCTGAGCGACGAGAACCGCGGCAAGCGTGGTGCCGACGACAAGCGTTGCCTGATGGAGGCACGGATCGAAGGGGTCGGCCCCATCGCGGTTACGCATTTTGCCGATGAACTGCCGCTCGCCATCGACGGCGCGACCACGAAGCTGCAGAAAGCCGTGCGACACGAACTGAGCCGGCTGCGCGACCGTCACATCTAGCGAACGGTCGCGCTATTTCGCGCGGTCGAGGTATCCCTGCGCCAGCGTCGGAATCGTGATGATGCGGTTCCGCGCGCTGGGCGTACCCCAGCCGCCGTAGAAGACCACACCGACGAGCGTCTTCTTGTCGCGGCCGGCGAAGGCGACGCCGTGCAGTCCCTGCGGGCCGGGGATGCTGCCGAGGAATTCGCCCTTCTGCGAAAACACATCGACGCTGCGGCCGGTCGAGACATACAGGCGCCCCTCGGAATCGATCGCCGTCCCGTCGCCGCCCTGCCCGCCCCGCAGCTTGCCGAATTCGCGCGGATTGGCGAGCGCGCCATCGGCGCGGACATCGAACGCCACGACGTCGCCACCATTCGTGACGTACAGCGTCTTCTCGTCGCGGCTGAGCACGATGCCGTTGGTCGATTTCAGATCGCGCCCGAACGCCGACACCTCGCCTTTCGGATTCGCGTACAGCACTCCAGCAACGCCACCCGACAGCGTCGCGTAGACACCGCCGCGCGCATCGACCGCGAGATCGTTCAACGAACCGCTGAGGCACTCGAGCGGCTCGCCCTGGAACGTGCTCGCGAACGGCTTCCGCTGCGGCTCGAGCTGCACGATGCCGCCACCCACGCCGCGGGAAACCATGAACAGCTGCCCGTTCTTGCCGCGGGACACCGCGCCGCTCGTGTTGGTGTCGGCGTGGACGATGCGCGCGAGGCCCGTGGCGAGGTCGAGACGCATGACGTTGCTCGCGTCGTTGTTCGCGAACAGCAGTGTTCCGTCACGGTCGGCGATCGGGCCGTCGGCGTTGTTGCCCTCCCACTGCCACACCACCTTCCACGTCTGCTCCGCGGCGATGACGCCGGGAATGGCGCTCGAAGGCGCGGGCATGGCGGGCTCGGGCGGCGGATTCGGCGGCGCCGCGGCGTTGGCGCCAGCGCCCCGATTACCGCCCAGCGAGAACGGCGCCGGCGGCGACTTGCACTTCGACTGGATCGCCGCGGTGGCCGGATCCTGCCAGGCCTGCTTGCTCGAGCCCCGGTCGAACGACGAGGCCGGACTCTGCGCGAAGCCGACCGAAGCCGACAGCAGCGCAACTGTAATCAGTGCTTTCATTTCGTTCCCCCGGCGCAGCGACCTCACGAGCTTAGCGCCAACTTGCGCCCGTATGCGATGCTTCCGGCGATGAAGCCGAACAGCAGTGGCCCGCTTCAGTTCATCCCGCCCATGGAGGCGAAGCGCGTCGATGACCTGCCTGCCCAGGGACACTGGCAGTTCGAGCCGAAATGGGACGGCTTCCGTTGCCTCGCCGTGAAAGAGGGTCCGGATGTGCGGCTGTATGCGAAATCGGGCAAGCCGCTCGACCGCTACTTCCCCGAGATCGTCGCCGCCGTCCGCGAGCTGTCCCCGAAGCGATTCGTCCTCGACGGCGAACTGGTACTTCCGCAGGGAACGGGGCTGTCGTTCGACGCGCTGCAGATGCGGCTGCATCCGGCTGCCTCCCGCATCGCCCGACTCTCGGCTGAAACGCCGGCGCTGTATGTGCTGTTCGACCTGCTGGTCGAGGGCCGGACGCGCTGGCTCGAACGTCCGCTGCGCGAGCGGCGAACAGCACTCGAACAATTCGCCGCGGCGAATCTCGCCGGAGGTGCCTCGCGCGGGTTCCTGCCATCCGCCCTGAAGCGCAAGGCGGCGGGTGCGCCGGGCCTGCGCATTTCCGCCGCGACGACCCGCATGGCCGAGGCTCGTCGATGGCTCGCGTCGTCGGGCGGTACGCTCGACGGGCTGATAGCGAAGTCGCTCGATGGCCCGTACGTGAGTGGCGAGCGGGCGATGTTCAAGTTCAAGCCGGTGCGCACGGCCGATTGCGTCGTGGGCGGGTTCCGGTATGCGACGGGCAAGCGCGTCGTCGGGTCGCTGCTGCTCGGCCTGTACGACGACGAGGGCAAGCTGAACCACGTCGGCTTCACCTCGTCGATCCCGGCGGCTCAGCGGGCGGCCCTCACGACCCGCCTCGAGGCGCTGCGCAGTCCGCCTGGATTCACGGGCGACGCGCCAGGCGGTCCGAGTCGCTGGTCGACCGAACGGTCGGCGCAATGGGAGCCGCTGGCACCGGAACTCGTCGTCGAGGTCAGTTTCGACCATGTCACCGGTGGCCGCTTCAGGCACGGGACGAGGCTGTTGCGCTGGCGCCCTGACAAGGCGCCGCACCAGTGCACGTTCGACCAGATCGCCTGACGGCGCTGGTAAGCTAGCCGCGGCCCGAAGCCTGAGAACCAACCGGAGGGTTAAAGAGTGAAGCTACCCATCGCACTGACCGTCGCGGCAATCGCCATCGCCGGACCTGCCTTCGCCCAGACGCCCATGCGTTCGCTGGCGGATCCCGTGAAGGCCCACCCCGATCCCGAATCGCTCTTCACCAGCAAGGACGCGAAGCTCAACAAGAACAAGCAGGCGTCGCTGCGCATCATGCGCGAGCTCCTGCAGTGCAATCAGTGGGATCGCGCCGGTGAGTGGCTGACCGACAAGTACATCCAGCACAACCCGATGGCGGCCTCGGGCCTCGCGGGCGTGAAGAAGTACTTCATCGAAGTCGCGAAGCGCACCCCGACCCCGACGTGCACCAAGCTGACGAGCCCGGTCGTCGCGGTGCAGGCCGAAGGCGACTACGTCACGGTGCTGGCCGTGCGCGAGATGAAGTACGCGGACGACCCGAGCAAGTCGTATACGACGACGTGGTTCGACACCTGGCGCTTCGTCGACGGCAAGGCCGACGAGCATTGGGACCCGGCGACGCTGCCGGCTCCGGCCGCGCGCTGATGAGCGAGGCGGACTGCATCGAGGGGTGCAGTCCGCCGGCCGGCGCCTGCCTGCACTCATGAAGGCAGGCCGGCTCGTCTCCGTCCAGGTCGGGCGGGTAGCGGCGCTCGGCCCTCGAGGGGTTCCGAGCGCGTTCGTGAAACAGCCGGTCGACGGCGTCGTGGACGTTCGTGCTGGTGGCCTCACGGGCGACACGCAGGCCGATCGCCGCGTTCACGGCGGACCACACAAGGCCGTGTACGGTTATGCGGCCGCACATTTCCCCGCCTGGGCCGCCGAATGGCCCGAGCACGCGAGCCAGTTCGCGAGTGGCGGTTTCGGCGAGAACCTCACGATCGACGGGCTGACCGAAACCGACCTGTGTGTCGGTGATGTCCACGGTATTGGCAGCGCCCGACTGCAGGTGTGCCAGCCACGCCAACCCTGTTTCAAGCTCGCACTGCATTTCGGCGAAGCGCGGCTCGGCAAGGCGATGGTGCGGACCGGTCGCTCGGGCTGGTACTACCGGGTGATCGAACCGGGTGCGCTTCGCAATGGCGACGATATCCACCTGCTCGAACGCCCTCGCCCCGACTTTCCCTTCGAAGACCTGCTCGACTTCCTGTACACGCGCGGGCTTGATGAGGACGTGCTGCAGCGGGTCGCCGACTCGGACGTGCTGCCACCGGGCCTGCGCGCCGATGCACGGCGCGAACTCGCCGCACGGCGACCCTGAAGCTGCGCGCTAACCCGCTCGCGGCGGCTCCTCGCCATGCTGCCGCCGGTACTTCGCCACGGCTCGCCGCGCCATGATTCGCGCGGCATCGGCAGCATTCGCGTACAGACGTTCCTCGCCGAGTTCCTCGACACGCTGCTGTTGCGCCTCGATGAACAGCTTGTCCTCGGCGATAGCCGCCTCGACCTGCTCGACGATGATGCGGGTCGCGTGCGGATCGTCGAGCGCCGTGACCGTTTGCGACCGAGTAGAAGTAGTAGCAGGTGTTGTCGGTGGCCGGGGTGGCGGAATGGAAGATGCGCATGTCGAACCGCGGCGCCCGCGCGGTGGCACGATCTTCACCCGCGGGGACGCCGCCGGAGTATTGCAGCACCGTGCTCGGCGCGATGAAGTCGAACTCCTGCCAGCGATCGATATGACCGTCGAAGGCGACACACGCGGAATAGGCGGGTGGCGCGGGCGCATCGCGCATCAACCGCTCGAAGCGCAGGCCGGCTGTCGTCGGGCGCAACGAATTCTGCGCGGTCATGTGCACGTCCGGATTCGCGCCGCCGACCGTGGCGCCGTGTACGTAGGCGAGATGGGTCGCATCGAGCAGGTTGTCGGCGATGAGCTGGAAGTCGCTTCTCACCGGAGCCATCAGTTGTCGGCAGGGCCAGCGTGGGTCGCCATGGAACGGGTAGTCGACGATCAACGATTCGTCGGCCGCCGACACATCGCCGATCCAGATCCACAGCATCTGGTCCTTCTCGACCAGCGGGAAACCCGTGACGCGCGCCTGGGGTGGAATGACATCCTGATTCGGAATCCTCGCGCAGACACCGGAGGCCGCAAAGACGACGCCATGGTAGTTGCAGCGGATGCCCTCCTCGACGACCGTGCCGAGGCTCAGCGGCGCGCCCCGATGGGCGCAGCTGTCGATCAGCGCCGCGGCGCGACCCGCCAGAGTGCGGAACAGTACGATCGGCCGGTTGCAGATCCGGCGCGCCAGCGGCTTCGAGCCGACTTCGCTCGACCAGGCCGCCAGGTACCACGCGTTCTCGACGATCATTAGGTTGCCCCCGGCACGGAGGATAACGCCTGCGGTGACGTCCTGCAGTCGCCGCGGCAAGCCGGTGCTACGATCCGCGCCGCCAAACCCGGAGACCAGACGTGCCCGATTCCGCATCCGACATCGAGCGCGTCTTCGCGCTGCAGAAAGCGCATCAGTGGGAAGTGAAGGCCTCGACGGCTGAACAGCGCAAGGCGAAACTGCGCAGGCTCCGGGCGGCAGTCGAAGCCCATGCCGACGACATCATCGCGGCAGTCCGGCGCGACACGCGCAAACCCGAGCACGAGATCCGCGTCACCGAAGTGCTGAACGTGCTCGGCAACATCGATCGCAACATCGACGAACCTCGACGACTGGATGAAGCCGGTCGAGGTCTCGCCCTCGCTGAACAAGGACGACAGCGCGCGGATCATGTACGAGGCGCGCGGCGTGTGCCTGATTCTCGGGCCGTGGAACTTTCCGCTCGGCCTGCGTCATGGGGCCGCTGGCGGCCGCCATCGCGGCTGGCAACTGCTGCATCGTCAAGCTCACCGATCTGTGCCCGGCGACGGCGAACGTTGCCGCAAGAATCGTCGCGCGACGCTTTCGAGGCGAACGAAGTCACGGTGTTCGAAGGAGACGTGTCCGTGGCGACGGCGCTGCTCGAGCTGCCGTTCAACCACATCTTCTTCACCGGCAGCACGCGCGTCGGCAAGCTGGTGATGGCCGCAGCGGCGAAGCACCTCGCGAGCGTCACGCTCGAGCTCGGCGGCAAGTCACCGGTCATCGTCGATCGCGACGCGGACATTGGCAAGGTCGCCGCCGACCTCGCCGCCGCGAAGCAGTTCAACGGTGGCCAGGCCTGCATCTCGCCCGACTACGTGTTCGTGACCGAGCAGCAGAAGGCCACGCTGATCGACGCGTTCGGCGCGCGCGTGAAGCAGAACCTGTACCGCGATGACGGCAGCTTGAAGAAAGACAGCATCGCGCAGATCGTCAACGAGGCGAATTTCGCGCGCATCCGCAAGCTGCTGGACGATGCGGTCGCAAAGGGCGCGAACGTTGCGTTCGGCGGAACGCTCGAAGCGGCCGACCGCACCATTCACCCGACGCTGCTGACCGACGTGACGCCCGACATGACGATCATGCAGGAGGAGATCTTCGGGCCGATCGTGCCGGTGATGACCTACGACGACGCTCGACGCGGTCATCAACTTCATCACCGAGCGCGCGACAAGCCGCTGGCGCTGTACATCTACAGCAACACGCCCGCGAACGTCGACCGCATCCTGCAGCGGACCTCATCGGGTGGCGTCACGATCAACGGGTTCTTCTCGCACTACCTCGAGAACCAGCTGCCGTTCGGCGGCGTCAACCAGAGCGGCACCGGCAGCTATCACGGCGTGTTCGGCTTCAGGGCGTTCTCGCACGAGCGGGGAATCTACGCGGTGCGTGCTAACCCTTGAGGTAGGGCTCGACGACGCCCTTCAGCGTGATCGTCAGCGGCCTGCCCTTGCGGTCGAGCGCCTTGCCGACCGTCGCCCGGATCCAGCCTCCGGAAACGCAGTATTCCTCTACGGTCGTGCGTTCGACGCCATTCAGGCGGATGCCGACTCCGCGCGCGAGCAACTGCTCGTCGTAGTACGGGCTGTCGGGATCCACGCTCAGGCGGTCTGGCAAGCTCTCGGTCATCGGCGTCGCTCCGGCGGAATGCGGCGCATCATCGCATGCACGGGAAGCGCCGTCAGGACGGCGACGGCGCTTCGTCGGCCAGCAGATCAGGCTGTATCGGCGGATAGGTGATCGACCCGTCCTGCACCTTCGCGAAGGGCGTCAGCTTGTGGGGCCGATGACTTGTCCCGGACAAGATTTCCTCCACTGGAACGCCCCTGGCGTTCAGAGCATCGGCGATCAGCGAGCGATGGCAGCGCCACGGCACCGCTTCGGCACACATGATCGCGACGCGAGCGCCGGAAGCGAGCTCGACCAGCGCTGAAAGGCCGGTCTGAAAGTCGGCGCTCTGCATGTAGTCGGCGTAGCCACGAAAGCTCTGGTTGCGCCACCCGCCGTTCGGCGAATCCTTGCGGGAATGCCGCAACCCGCCGAGCAGCGGCATCGGCACGTACTCGATGCGGCAGGCCGCGAGGCTGCTCGCGAGTTCGGCGGCGTTGAACTGCGGATTGTGCCGCGACCGAGGCACGGTCCGGACATCGGCGAGCCGCTCGATTCCATACGCCTGCAGCAGCGCTACGAACCGTTCGATCGGCAGGGTCGAATGCCCGACCGTGAAGATCGAGCCGTCAGCCGGCGGTTTGCTCATGGCAATGAAATTAGCCTCGCACCGCGCCCGGTTCAACGGGATGGAGCAGACCGGCCGGGAGGGCTAAGCTTGCGCGGGGCCTACCGGGCGGCTGGGAGAACGACGATGACGCGAAATCACCGGCTCCGGCTGGTTCTGCTGCTGGCAGCACTTTCAGGCAGCGCGGTTGCATCCGCCGAAAGCTGGCAGGGCACGGGGGAAATGCCGCTCGATTACCGCGCCTACGTCCGCGATTTCAACACCGGCGACGATCGAGGCCTGGTCGAGAAGTATTTCGCTGCCGATACCCAGATGATCAGCGGCAGCGGCGTACGCACGGGCCACAAGGGAATGAACGAATTCCTCGCGTGGGCCCATGACGGTGTGCGCGAGATCATCCGACCGCAAGTCGTCATGTGGGACAAGGACCACATTTTCGCCGAGGTCGACATGGACTTCGTCGCATCCAAGCCGCGACCGGACTTCACGTTCGGCGCGCTGCTGCCGGGCGACATATTGACGGTGAAGTTCTTTGCGCATTACACGGTCGTCAACGGCAAGATCAAGACGCTGAAGACGATGACGTGGAAGCCCGAGACCGGCGTCACCAAGGCACCGCGCCTCGGCGATGAGGCCGGACAGCGCGCCTCCTTCCTCGCCTACACGCGTGCCTTTTCGAGCGCACTGCCAGAGAAGTACTCCGCGTTCTACACCGACGACGTGACGTTGCAGCTGAGCTCCGTCGGCGAGCTCAAGGGCAAGAAGGCGATCGTCGACTTCTATACGAAGATGTTCCGCACCGTCCGCGAGGACCTGGTCGTGAACCAGATCGTCTACGACGAGGGCGCGATCGTCGGCGACTTCGTCAGTGTCTTCACCGCGGTGGAAGACGCGCCCGACTTCGTCGTCGCCCCGCTGAAGAAGGGCCAGTCGATACGCGTGCCGGTGTTCGTGTACTACACGCTGCGGGACGGACTCATTGCCAATATTCGCGTCGCGCGTTCCGGCGCCCCGACCCGGTAGCGCATGAAATACGCCGACCACTCCGGATCCGTCGCCTGCCCTTGCGGAACTCCGGCAACTTTCGATCACTGCTGCGGGCGCTGGCACGGTGGCGCACAGCGGTTGATGGCGCCCGACGCGGAGGCGCTGATGCGGTCGCGTTACAGTGCCTATGTGCTCGGCGATCTCGACTACGTGCTCGAGACCTGGCACCAGCGCACCAGGCCGTCGAGGCTCGACCCCGACCCGCCCGAGCTTCGCTGGCTCGGGCTGGAAGTGCGCAAGCACGTCGCACTGGATGACGACCACGCAACGGTCGAGTTCGTGGCGCGCTACCGTCACGCGGGCCGCGCCACGCGCCTGCACGAGCTGAGCCGTTTCGAGCGCGTGGACGGCCGCTGGATGTACCTCGACGGGGTCGACGCAGTTTCCGACCGGACTACTTCCTGATCGTGCCGTCCACGCCTTCCGGCGAGCAGTCGAACGGTTCCAGCTTCAGCTCCGAGGGCTGGAACTCGAGCACCGCGGGATCGAAATCGCGGCTGAAGAACTCAGGGTCCTTCAGGGTCGTCTCGACCACGAGACGCTGGCGCGCAGCATCGAGCCGCACGCGCTCGACCGACGTCAGGGCGGCCGAATGCAGCAGCCCGCGCGTCGGCTGCCCGGGCATCTCGACGTACTGGTTGAGCACGCCGGCCGAGTAGTTCCCGGTCTCGATGACGAGCGTGTCGCCTTCGAAGTGGCCGATGGAATGGCCGAGGGACGTGCGTGGTCCGTTCTTCGGATGCTCGCGCTGGTCGAGGAAGACGGTGCGCCTGACGTCCATCCACTCGTGCCGAAGGATGACGCGATTGGCCTCACGCGTGATGGAGAGCGGCGTGCCCGGCGCGCCCCACACGCGGCGCACCGCGACAGGGTCACACCGAAAAGCGGGATCGTCCTTGAACGGGTCGTACTTCGCGACCGCAGCCTTCCCGGCCTCGGTCATGTGTTCGATCATCGCCTGCGGCCCGCTGGTGCTCCGGTTCGGCATCGGTGCCAGCAGCCAGGTGCCGGTGATGTCGCGCCGGGCCGTCCTGACCGCGGGCGCCTGCTGCGCGTCCTTTGGCCCATTGACGTTCAGCGCTCGGCCGTCCGGGAAATAGACATCGGTGAAGAAGCAGCGATGCGGATCGTTGCGCGAGCGCGAACCTTCGATTCGCACTTCCGTGCCCGCCTTCAGCGCCGCGGGGGTGATGCCGTTGCGGCTCAGCTGCGTGAACCCGTGCGACTCGCAGATGTACTCCTCCGACCGGCCGTTCTCGTCGACTGCGCG
The DNA here is from genome assembly GCA_963769065.1 of uncultured Pseudomonadota bacterium. Classification (GTDB taxonomy): domain Bacteria; phylum Pseudomonadota; class Gammaproteobacteria; order Steroidobacterales; family Steroidobacteraceae; genus ZC4RG30. The sequence goes on from CAVYKG010000010.1 coordinate 231,355, forward strand.
GATGTGCAGGTAGCTGTGGGGATTGCGCGCCTCGAACTCGGTGATCCGCCCGCTGATGCTGACCGGCTTCTTGATGTCGAAGTGCGGCGCGAAACTGTGGTGCGCGTTCGCGACGGCGGCGACGCCGATCAGCGCGGAGAACCCGGCGGCAATGCTGCGAATCGTGCGCATGGGTGACCCTTGTTGTCGTGGAACGAGTTTAGGCCGCCGGCCCGCCGCTACGGCAGCGGCTCCGCGCTGGCTTCGACGCCCCCGCGCGTGAAGGCGAATCGCAGCCGCATCGATCGCTGCGCGGGCGCATCCGTCGGCGCGAACGTCCACTGTCTCGCCGCCTCGAGTGAACGTCGTTCGAAATAACGACTCGGACCGGGGTCCACTGCGGTGGCGGAAACGACGCTGCCGCTCGAGTCGACGCCCACGCGTACCGTTACCCGAAGGGTGCCGCGGACCGTGTCGAGCGCGCTACGGGAGACGTTCGGCATCACCTCGTTGGTCGCGGTTTCGGGCGATACGGCCGGCGCAGCGCGTGGCGGTGCGACGGGTGTGGGCGCCGGCGGCACAGGACTCACGGCGGTGGCAACCTCCGCGGGCGGCGGCGAGTCGTCCACCGGCCGGCTGGACGAAGACAGGCGGTAAGCCATGAAGCCCAGCGCCAGCACCACCACGGCGCCGACGGCCCAGGGCAGCACCCCGACGGACCTGCGCGGCGGTGGCGGCGTAACCCTCGGGCGTTCTTCGCCCGGAAGCTCGACGCGTATCACGAGCCGCGTCGCCGCGGCCTGGGCTGGTTCTTCGGCGACCACGGTATCGACCGGGAGCAGCGAGTGCAGCTCCGCCACCTCCGGTCGATCGCGCGGATCACGGCTGAGACACCGCGCGACGAACCCGGCGAAACGCACCGGCAACCCGGGCGGCGGCACGAAATCGCCTGCCGCAGGTCGGACGCGCGTGAGCGCCTCGCAGATCGTGAGCCCGAGCGCGCGGATGTCGTCGCTTGCCTCGTCCGGATTCCCGATCGGCCCGACGGTATCGCTGGCGAGTTTCAGGCGGTCGCCGACCACCAGCAGATTGGAGGGCTTCAAGGCCCCGTGCGCAAAGCCGTTCTGGTGCAGATATTCGAGCGCGCCGAGCGTCTGGTCGACCATTTCGCCGACTTCGTCTTCGGTCAGCGCGCGTTGCTCGAGCACCTCCGCGAGCGTCTGCTCGGCGAACTCCATGCGCGCGTACAGCCAGGGCTGGCCGTCGAGCCTGCACTCGCCCGCCTCGAATATCCGCAGCAGATGTGGATGCGAGAGTTCGATGGCCGCTCGCCACCGAGACAGCTGCGCCTCCGCGGTGCGCGGGTCGAAGGGCACGACCTTCAGGGCTGCCGCGGACGGGGCATGCGGGGTGGACTGCGTCAGGAATACACCGCTGTGCTCGGTGCTTCCGACACAGCGCTGCAGTGGAAACGCGCCGTTTACCGTGTGCGTTTCCAGCTTCGCCCAGGCCGCCCTCATTCGATAGCCTTCTACCATACGCGGGTCGGACCGAGCATCGGACGGTCGAGGAAGTCGAAGAGCCCCGGCGCGTGCACGAGGTAGGCGTTCAGATGCTCGCCGCCCGCAACACGCTGGAACTCCGCTTCGACGCCTTTCGACCGCAACTCGCCCGCGAGGCGCTCCGACGCCGTGATGGTCCAGGCCGCGTCCTTGTCGCCCGCCAGCAGCAGTACCCCCGTCCTGCCCGCGAGGTTCTCGAATGGGTAGCCCGCGGTCACGATCGGGCCCGCACTGACGACGATCCTGCCGAAGAGGCCCGGATACTTGGCGGCGAAATGGAACGCGCCGGAACCCGACGGATTCTGCCCGTGAAGGAACAGGCGTGACGTATCGGCGCCGTACTCGGCGGCGACGAGGTTGAGCACGAACAGCACGTCGAGTTCGGCACGCTGATCGTCCTGCGCGGACCAGCCTTCGGCCGGCGTCGAGGGGCCGCCCTCCCGATCGACGGGATACCGGCTGCCGTAGTACGGCTGTGCATAGCCGCGGTAGCCGAGCGGTGAGATCAGGATGTAGCCGCGCTCGCGCGCGAGCTTCACGAGCTCGTTGCCGCCCCGGTGGTTGTTGTTGATGCTGGTGCCGGCGCGCAGCGTCACGAGTACCGGCAACCGTGCGCCCGGCCGCCACGTCTCGGGCACGAACAGCCGATACGGAATCGGCTCGCCCGTGCCGGGGAATTCGTAGACGCGGTACTGCTCGCCGGTCGCGCGATAAAGGGGCGCCGCCGGAGCGGGCACCGGGGCCTGCGCCAGCTGTGTTTCCGGCACGCCTGGCAGCGCGGCCGCGACCGGACCCGCCAGCACCAGGGCTGCTATCCAGCCCATCACCGTGATGATCTTCATGACGCCCCCGCTGCTTGAGCATCGAGCTTCTCCCGCTCGGGCGGCGCGGGCAACCGCTGCAGGCCTCTTGACCTGTCATCCTGTCGAATCCACCCTCGAGGAAACGAAGGGATACGGGCTTCCTCATGACGATTCGCGCCGTCTCGAGCACGCTGCTGGCGTGCGCCCTGGTCGTGTCGGCGGCGGTTGCTCCCGCCGCTCAGCCGCGGGAGGAATTCTCCTCCCAGGCGCTGTCCGCGTTGCCTCGCGCCGGGTGGCTGACGAACGGCGGCAACCTCGCGAACCAGCGGTTTTCGCCGCTCGACGCCATCAATCGCGACAACGTCGGAAAGCTGAAGGGCGTCTGGCGGACGCACCTGAATGGCTCGGGCTCGGGCCGCAGTATCTCGGGCGCGGCACAGCCGATCGTGCACGACGGCCGCATCTATCTCGCCACCGGCGCCAACGACGTCTTCGCGCTCGACGCCGACAGCGGCGCCATCCTCTGGCAGTACTCCGCGCAGCTCGACCCGAAGATCTCGACGGTCTGCTGCGGCTGGACCAATCGCGGCGTCGGCATCGGCGACGACAAGTTGTTCTTCGGCACAGCTCGATGGCCGTCTGATCGCGCTCGACCGGCAGACCGGCAAGGAGGCCTGGTCGGTGCAGGCCGAGCGATGCGCAGGACGGCTTCTCGATCACCAGCGCGCCGCTGTATCTCGACGGCGTCGTCATCACCGGCTTTGCCGGCGCCGAGTACGGCGTGCGCGGACGCGTCAAGGCGTTCGATGCGAGGAACGGCAAGCTGCTGTGGACGTTCTACACGATTCCCGGGCCGGGCGAGCCGGGTCACGACACATGGCCGAAGGACATCGAATGCCTGGCAGCGCGGCGGCGGCACGGTCTGGCAGACGCCGGCCGTCGATCCCGAACTCGGCCTGATCTACTTCTCGACCGGCAATGCGGGCCCCGATTTCAACGGCGCCGTGCGCCCCGGCGACAACCTGTTCACCGTCGTCGATCGTCGCCATCGAAGCGAAGACCGGCAAGTACCGCTGGCACTTCCAGCAGGTGCACCACGACATCTGGGACTACGACGCGCCGAACCCCGTCATCCTGTTCGACGCGCGCGTCGACGGCCGGCTGCGCAAGGGCCTGGTGGAGGTCGGCAAGACCGGCTGGGCGTACATCCTCGACCGCGAGACCGGCGAGCCGCTGATCGGCATCGACGAACGCGCCGTGCCGCAGGAGCCGCGCCAGGCCACCGCGGCGACGCAGCCCTATCCGCGCGGCGACGCGATCGTTCCGCAGCACGTCGACATCGCGCCCGAGGGCTATGCGCTCGTCAACGGCGGCCGCATCTTCACGCCGTTCTTCGGCAATGCCGGCCTGATCGCGAGCCCGAGCCTGTACGGCGGCGCCAACTGGCCGCCGAGCTGCCTACGATCCCGCTGCGCCAGCACCTCTTCGTCTGCGCGTCGGACGTGCCCGGCAACTTCATCGGCGGTGGTGACGACGCGGAGCCCGCCGGCTCGGCAAGGAATACCTCGGCGGCAAGGTGGGGTTCGCGCCCCTGCCCCGCAGCGGCATCTTCGCCGCGCTCGACGTGACCACCAACAAGCTCGTGTGGCGCCAGCGCTGGCTGGACCAGTGCTACAGCGGCGTCGGTCGCGACCGCGGGCGGGCTGCTGTTCGTCGGCCGCAACGACGGCCGACTGACGGCGCTCGATTCCGACACGGGCAGCAAGCTGTGGGAGTTCCAGACCGGCGCGGGGATGAACGCGACCGTCAGCACCTTCGAGCGTGACGGCAAGCAATACGTCGTGGCGTATTCGGCCGGCAACGTGCTGGCCGGCACCAGCCAAGGGCGACAGCGTCTGGCTGTTCGCGCTCGACGGCACGCTGCCGCAGGCCAAGGAGCGCGACACGCAACCGGCACCGGTGGCCGCGCCGCCTTCGGCGGCGGCCGCCAATACGCTCGGCAGCGCAGGGGCCGACATCTATCGCCAGGCCTGCCTGCCCTGCCATGGGCCGGACGGCAAGGGGGGGCATGGCGGAGGCGCCCCGCTCGACCAGGCAAAGGACATCGCGAGTGTGCTGCTCGTCATCCGCGAAGGGCGCAAGAACATGCCGCCCTTCAATGCCGCGCTGACCCCCGAGCAGATCGAGGCCGTCGGCGCGTTCGTCGTCGCAGGGCGGTTCGTGCCCTAGCGGTCGTGCTACTGAAGGCCCTTGAAATAGCCACGCGAGCATTCGAGCGCATTGATCAGCTTCTCGAGCCGCGCGATGCGCGACTCCTGCACCGGCGAGGCGGTCGCCTGCAGCAGCTCGCCCGCCTGGGCGCAGCGTTCGGCGAACACCTCGACCTGGAAGCCGGCTTCGCGCGTGCCCAACGCACCCCGGGCACGAGCCGTCGCGAGCAGCTGCCGCGAATGCTCGCAGAGTACGTGCGCCATCCTCTCGAGCGCCCGCTGCTCGAGGTGGGCGACCAGCAGAGGGTCTCGTTGCAACGCCAGGGTTTCCATCGCGCGGCGATCATAGAACGTCGCGCCTCCCGTTCCGTGAATCAATCATGCCGGCTTGCGGGAAACCGTTCACGAATTCCGTTTCTGGCTCCGCGCTTGACAGTCGACCGCACCCGAGCGAATTTAACCGCAAGGTTAATTACTGCTGCCGATGCCAACCGATCGTCTTTCCGCCCAGTTCGCCGCCCTCGCCGACCCCACCCGCAGGGCGATCCTTGCGCGCCTGATCAAGGGCGAGGCCGGGGTCAACGAGCTCGCGGAGCCGTTCGACATGAGCGTGCCTGCGGTGTCGAAGCATCTGAAGGTGCTCGAGAACGCCGGCTTGATCAGTCGCAGCAGGGAAGCCCAGTGGCGACCGGCGCGACTCAAGCCGATGGCGCTGAAAGACGTGGCCGACTGGGTCGAGCACCACCGGCGGTACTTCGACGCAAGCTTCGACCGCCTCGACGACTACCTGCGCAAAGTCCAGAAGGGAGATGACAGTGGCGAACGAAATTGACGACAACCCGTGCGACACCGACGGCGTGGCACACCCCTTCGACCTGGTGCTCCATCGCATCATCGATGCGCCGCCGGAGAAGGTCTATCGCGCCTATACCGACCCGAAGATCCTCGCGCAGTGGTTTGCGCCGAAGCCGTGGAGCATCAGCGACGCGGTGGTGGAGCCTCGCGCCGGGGGCCGCTTCAACTTCGTCATGCACGGGCCGAACGGCGAGCGGTTCCCGAACTCGGGCATCTTCCTCGAAGTCATCCCGAACCGCAGGCTCATCTCGACCGATGCGCTGACGCGGGAATGGAAACCGGCCGGTGCGCCGTTCATGGTCTCGCGGATCGAGCTCGAGCCCACCGACGACGGCAAGACGCGCTATACCGCCACCGCGAGCCACTGGAGCGAAGCCTCGATGAAGCAGCACGAGCAGATGGGCTTCCACGAAGGCTGGGGCACGGTCGCCGGGCAGCTCAACGAGCTCCTCCGCAAACCGTGAGCTGCGCTGCGGTGCTGATGCACCACGCGCGCCCGGCTCGCTGGTCTGACGGCTCAGGTCACCCGACACTCGCGACGAGCTCTGGGAAGGCGGCAACCACGAAGACGGCACACCGGTCGACACGCTGGTCACCGTCGAGCTGCGGGAGGCCGCCGACGGCCGCACCGACATGTCGTTCAGCCAGGAGGGCCTCAAGGACGAGCGCAGCGTCGCGAACCATTCCTACGGCTGGAACTCGACCGTGGACCGCTTGCAGAACTGGCTCGCCGCGCATCCCGACTGAGCGGCGCGCGCACGACCTCGTCGCGTCGCGGCGTTTCGTGCTATCTACCCCTGCACATCACAGGGGCATTTCATGACGGGTATCCGCTCGGGGTTCATGCCGCTCGCATTGGTTTCGTCGTGGCTCCTCGCATCGCCGGTGCTGGCGCAGACGCAGAGCGACGTCACCTTCCCCTGCGATCGCGCCTGCCTCACCCGCGTGGTCGACACCTACATCGCGGGCCTCATCGCCAACGATCCGGCGCGGTTGCCGCTGGCACCCGGCGCGAAGCTCACGCTGAACGACGACATCGTCACGCCGGCCCGGTTGTTCTGGGACGCGGCCGCACGCGTGCAGGCTCGTGTGGACATCGCCAACCCGCGCTGGGGCGACACCGGCACGCAGGCGGTCATCACGAATGCCGACGGTTCGCAGGTCATCTACGCGTTCCGGCTCAAGATCAAGGCGAACCGCATCACCGAGGTCGAGGCCATCCTGGTGCGCAACGCGCAGGAAGGCGGCCTCTACGACGTCTCGACGATCCAGCGGGCGAACCCTGCATTCGGCACGCGCATCCGGCCGGCCGAGCAGGACTCGTACTACGACCTCGTGGCCGCCGCCGAGGGCTACTGGCGTGCGTTCAACACGAACGGCACGCCCGCCTATCGCCGCGCCGAATTCTGGCCGAACGTCACGCGACTGGAGAACGGCTTCAGGACCACCGACGTTGCGGTGGCCGGGGCAGCGCCCATGAGCGCCGCGGAACAGTTCGATCGCGGCTTCCACGCCGGCCGCAACGTCTGGGACCTTCGCTACCCGGTCGTCGACCAGGAATACGGCGTCGTCATGAGCTTTGCCCGGTTCGGCCTGAAATCGGGCGTGAAACCGTCGCGTCCGGCCCAGGCGTCGGAGCGGCTGGTCGCCGAATTCTTCGCGGTCCGCAAGGGGATCATCGCGGACATCCAGGCGGTGATGGTCAACCGCGACGAAAAGCTGCCGTCCGCCTGGCCGGCCGACTACGGCCCGACGCGCGGCGGCCTTGCGGCAAGCGCCTGCGACCGCGCCTGTCTCACCGGCTTCATCGACGCGTACTACGCCGCGCTGCTCGCCAACGACCCGCGCGCCTTGCCGCAGGCTGCCGCCGCCCGCATTACCCTGAACGGCACCCAGACGGCGCTCGCCAACGCGTTCTGGCCGGCGGCCAGGACCGTGCGCTGGCGATTCGACGCGGTCAACGAGCAGCTCGGCGACACCGGCACCCAGGTCGTGGTGGTGAACGACGACGGCTCCGAAACGATGGAGATCGTGCGACTGAAGGTGGTCCGCGGGGCCATTGCCGAAATGGAGATCCTGCGCTGCTCCAAGGGCTGCTCCGGTGCGCAGTGGTGGGGACCCGAGCAGCTCGACAAGGAACCGTCGGCGTTCCTGAAGCTGCCGATCCCGCCCTCCGAGCGCGACTCGTACTACGGGCTCGCCGCCGTCGCCGATGGCTACTTCCGCGCCTTCCAGACCAATGGCTCGCCCGACTACCACCCGGCCGACCTGCTGCCTGACACGCGCCGGTTCGAGAACGGCGTGAACTTCACCGGCCTCGTGCGCAATGGCGTGTACACCACCGCCGCCTCCGGGTTCGAGGCAGGCCGTTTCATCGGACGCAACCTGTGGGATCGGCGTTACGCGGTCATCGACGAGGAGCGGGGCATCGTCTTGACGCTGCTGCGCTTCGGCAAGGTGGACGGGGCTCAGAACGCAGCCTCCGTCGCCTCGATCGACCGGCTGGTCGGTGAATTCTTCACCGTGAAGTCGGGCAAGATCCAGGAAATCCAGGCGGTGATGCTAGACCGCAGTGATGCGGAGCCCATGGGGTGGGATACTCCGTGGTTCGGGCCCGGCCGAGGTGGCTGGACGAACCTGCCGACGGGTCAGTAGCCACACCGACTGGAGCGTTCCATGAACAAGACAAACCTGGTTTGCGGTCTCGCCGTCCTCGTCGCGCTGGCAGCGTGCGGTCAGCGCTCCGAACCGGCGGCGACGCCTGCCGACTCGAAGATCAACGCGGGCGCGACGGTTCCTGGCGCCACCACGGGCCGGCCGGCGGGCCAGGCCGACGTCGAGGATCCGAAGACGCAGACGAACAGCGGGCGCCCCGATGCACCCGAAGACCTGAAGCCCGGAACCGACGGGAATCCGAATCTGCCTGCGCGATGACCGCCATCGGGCAGGCCTTTTGAAAGGAGAAGAAGAAATGGCGAAATACAATGCGGGTTGCGAGCACGTTCACGTCACCATCGACGCTGAACCGATCGACAACCACGAATGTCACTGCAACGTCTGCAAGACGGTGACGGGGCAGCACACCACCCACGTTGCGTTCTTCAACTACGCCGACGTGAAGGTCGATCACCCGGAGAAGATCAAGCGGGTGCCATTCAACGGCCAGAACCCGAACGGCCCCCTCGAGATCTGCCTGTGCACCGAGTGCAATGCCGTGCTCATGCTCGATGACAAGGAGAAGCGCATCCGCGTCGGTGTGCCGAACGTCATGGGCTATGGCGACGGGTTCCCCAAGGCGACCTACCACGCTTTCTGGGACGAGTCGAAGGGTTACGCGAAGCCGTCCGACGGCCTCCCCGTCTACGCCGGTCTTCGCCCGGATTTCACCTGGCCGAAATCGGCAGCCTGACCTTCGGGTTCCCTGACCCCTCCCGATGTCGTCGAGGCATCGGGAGGGGTCTCGCCGCTTGATGCCTTGGCGAGCTTGCCGACTCGCACCCCGAGCAGGCGAATTCGTCGCGACAGGTCGATGCGCTTCAGGCCCTGCCCGGCGAAACGCCGGATGGTGGCCGCATCGGCCGTGAATGCGGGCATCGTCGTGTCGCGCGTGACCGTCGCGAAGTCATCGAATCGCAGCTTGATGCCGATCGTTCTCCCGACGTAGCCCTTGCGCGCAAGGTCTGCGGCCACGTGTTCGCACAGGCCGGTGAAGATGCGGCCGAGCTCGGCACGGTCGCGCACGGCGTGCAGGTCGCGCTGAAGGTCGTCTCGCGGCTCATGCTCACCGGCTCGCGACTCGATCACCACGGGCCGGTCGTCGCGGCCGAAGGCCACCTCGTGCAGCCAGGCGCCGTAACTCCTGCCGAAGGTTTCGATGAGCCACTGCGGTTCGCGGGCCGCAAGGTCGCCGATCGTGTGGATCCCGAGCGCTGCCAGCTTCGCGTCGGACTTCGGTCCGATCCCGTTGACCTTGCGGCAGGCGAGCGGCCAGATGCGCGACTCGAGGTCCGCCTCGGTGAGCACCGTGATGCCGTTCGGCTTCTGGAACTCGCTTGCGAGCTTTGCGAGCAGCTTGTTCGGCGCGACACCGATCGAGCAGGTGAGCCGCGTCGCAGCGAAGACGCGCTGCTGGATGAGCTCCGCGATCCGCCGGCCGCCTTCGATCTCCGCCTCCGGCACTTCGGTGAGATCGATGTAGACCTCGTCGATGCCGCGGTCCTGGATGATCGGCGCGATCTCGCGGATGGTGTCCTTGAAGAGACGCGAGAGCCGGCGCACCTCGTCGAAGTCGACCGGCAGCAGGATGGCGTGCGGACAGAGCCGCGCGGCCTTCATCAACCCCATGGCCGAGCCGACGCCGAACTGCCGCGCCGGATAGGTCGCCGTGGTGATGACGCCGCGCCCGACGTAGTCGGCGAGGCGCGGGAAATCATCGACCGGTATGCGATCGGTCGATGCGTGTGACGATTCGCGCCATTCGTCTTCGCGCCGACGGCGTCCGCCGATCACGACCGGCAGCCCTTTCAGCTGTGGATAGCGCAGCAGCTCGACTGACGCGAAGAACGCGTCCATGTCGAGGTGCGCGATGCGGCGCGTGGCCACCGTCCGTTCGATCAGTGCCGGTCGTGCTGCACGGAGGCGGCCGGCGCGGCGCCTTTCGCGGGCAGCACCTGCAGGTGCGCCATCATGCCGACCTCGGCGTGGTCGAGGATGTGACAGTGGTACATCCAGATGCCGGGTCGCTCGTCGAAGTCGATGGCAATGCGGACCTTCGATTTCACCGGCACATTGATGGTGTCCTTCCATTCCGGCACACGCTTGTCGTCCAGCACCTGGAAGAAATAGCCGTGCAGATGGAAAGGATGATCGAAGGCGGAGTTGTTGACCAGCGTCCACACGTGCCGCTCGCCCACTCGCGCCACGAGTGGCTTCGCCCGCCAGTACGGTACACCGTTGATGCCCATTTCCACGCGTTCGCCGTCGAGGTTGATGGTCAGGTCCATCGTGTGCTCGACCACCTTCGCGGTGTCGACGGGCGCGATGTTGCGGAGCTTCTCCGGGATGACCGCGGGCTGCACCGGTGCGTCGGCGACGCTCACGATCGCCATGACGTTCTCCGGCGGCCGTGCCACGGTCGTGCCGTAGCCGCGATCGTAGGCGAGCCAGCGCAGATTGGTGCTCGAGCCCGGCTCGAGCGTCGGCGTGTAGACGAGATCCATCCGCTCGCCGGGCACGATGGAGATGCGCGGCAGTTGCTCGGAACGGGCCGCGAGGCCGTTGTCCCCGCCGAGGCGGGTGAAGACGTTGTTGCGCAAGGCAAACGTCCAGTAGCGCGAGCGCGCGGCGTTGATGATGCGCCAGCGCTGCTGCTTGCCTTGCCGCACCTTGAGCGTCGGCATCACGCGCCCGTTGATCAGCAGCACGCCGCCTTCGCGACCGAACAGGTCACCGAAATTGCCGCCCTCGTCCTTGGCCAACAGCTGTCGTGACGGATCGAGACTCATGTCCGACAGCATCAGCACCAGGTCGTCGCCGAACTCCTTCGGATCGGCGGGATCGGTGACGACGATCGGCCCGTACAGGCCGAAACCCACCTGCGCCGCCGAGTCGGCATGCGGGTGGTACCAGTAGGTACCCGCGTCGCGCAGCTGGAAGTCATAGGTGAACTCCCCGCCGGGCTGCACCAGTGGCTGCGTCAGCCCCGGTGTGCCATCCATGTCGTTCGGCACGCGCACGCCGTGCCAGTGGATCGTGGTGGGGTCGGGCAGCGAGTTGCGGAAGTGGACGATCAGGCGGTCGCCCTTCGCGGCGCGGATGTACGGCCCCGGCAGGAGGCCGTTGTACGTCCACACCTTGGTCTTGACGCCCGGCGTCAGCTCGAGCTCGACGATCCTGGCCTCGAGCGCGATCTCGAGGATGTGCGGGTCGGGGTTCAGGTCTTGCGGCTGCGGCAGGGCGAGCTCGCGATCCCAGCCGACGGGCTGGGCGACGTCGAGCGCGCCGAGTGCGGGCTCCGCGGCCTGCGCCGTGCCCGGCACCGACGCCAGGAGCAGCAGCGGCAACACGTCACGGAAGCGGGGCAGGACGGGAAGCAAGCCGTTTTCCATACAGCCACTTTTCGTGTCGCCGGGAGGGGCGTCAATAGTGGTTTGCCGTACCGGCACCCCCGAGGCTGGTGACTTCCGGCCCGCTCGCCTACGCTTCGGGCGTGATCGCCTCGCAAGGGACTGCAGGATTGGTACCCATGCCCGAACGACTGCCGCTGTGGCCCATCCTGCTGTGCGCGCTGGCAGTGTTCTTCGACGGCTACGAAGCGCAGATGCTCGCGATGGCCATTCCGCTGCTGGCGAAGCACCTCGACGTGCCGCCGACCGCGTTCGCGCTCGCCGCCTCCGCCTCGCTTGCCGGAATGGCCATCGGCGCCCTCGTGCTCGGGCCGCTGTCGGACCGTCTCGGTCGTAAGCCCATGCTGCTCCTCAGCCTGCTGCTCTTCGGCGGTGGCACCCTCGCCGCCCTTACCCTCCGCAGTCCCGGCGAGCTCGCCGGCTGGCGCCTGCTGGCGGGCTGCGGCCTCGGCGCCGCCGTGCCAGTCACGATCGCGATGGTGTCGGAGTGGGCGCCGACCGCGAAACGCGTGCGCATCGTCACCCTGATGGCGATGGGTTTCCCCATCGGTGCGTCGTCCGCCGGTCTGATCGCACCGCTGCTCACGTCGCGCTGGGGCTGGGAAGGCCTGTTCGTCTACGGCGGTGTCGGACCGCTGATCATCGCGGCGCTCATCGCCGCGAGCGTGCGCGAACCGCCACGGTCGCTGACCAGCGAGAAGCCGGTGTGGCGCCGCATCGGCGCGTTGTTCACGCCGCTGCTGCGTTCGCGCACCCTGCTGCTGTGTGCGCTGAACGTGGTGAATCTGTTTGCGAACTACGGGCTCGCCAGCTGGCTGCCGACCTTGCTGGTGCAGAACGGCTGGTCGCTGGCAGCCGCCTCGCGCGCCACCAGCCTGCTCGCCATCGGCGGCCTCTCCGGCAGCTTTCTCGCCTCCGGCATGGCCGACCGGGGTCGCATCGGGCTCGGGCTCGGCGGCGCGTACCTGATCGCCGCGACCGGGCTCGCGTTGTGCGCCACCAATCCGCAGTCGACGTTCGCGTGGGTCGTGCTGCTGATTCTCATCGGCTGCTCGATGGGCACGGCGCTGACGCTCGGCCCCCTCGCATCGGCACACTATCCGCCCGATCTGCGCGCCACCGGCGTCGGCTTCGCGAACGGCATCGGACGCTTCGGATCGCTGTTCGGTCCACTCGCGCTCGCAGCGCTGATGAACCAGCAGCTGTCGCCCTCCTACGTGCTGGGCACGCTGATGGTGCCGATGGTGTTCTGCGCGGTGCTGATCGGATGGCTCGCCAGAGTGTTGAGGCGCGCACCGGCCCAGTAGACTCGGCTGCAGCTGGACGCGACCCATCGAAGGAATCGACATGAGAACTGCAGGGATCCTCGCGAGTGCCGCTCTCGCTCTGCTTTGTGCGGGCCTGCTGCACGCCGCGCAGCCGGCACTGCCCTTCTCGCTCGAACAACTGAAGATCGGCCTGCCGGAGGCAGGTGCGCCGCGTGCGGTAGTCGGCGCGCACGCGGTCGTCACCGAACGAACGGCCGGAACGCCGGCGCTGCAGGTCTATCGACCGCGCGACCTCGCGCCGTTCACCGGTACGAACGCGCTGCCCGTCGTCGTCTGGGGCAACGGCTCATGTCTCGCTGACAGCAGCCAGTTCGCCGGCTATCTCTCGACGATCGCCTCACACGGCTTCCTCATCGTCACCTCCGCGAGCGTGCCGGACCAGCCGCAGGCACGCGCGACCTCGGCCACGCTCATCAAGGCGATCGAGTGGGCGCAGGCGGAGGGCTCGCGAGCCGGATCGGCGCTCGTCGGCCGGATCAGGACCGACGGCATCGCCGCGATGGGCATGTCGTGCGGCGGCAACCTCGCGATCGAGGCGGCGCGCGACCCGCGCGTGAAGACGCTCGCCGTCTGGAACTCGGGCGTCTGGATCAGCGGCGAGATGCGGACCGCCGACGGCCAGCTGCTGGTCGCAACGACGAAGGCGGATCTCGCGCGCATCCACGGCCCCACGCTCTACATCAACGGCGACAAGCTCGACCCGGCGAGCGTGAATGCGGCCGATGATTTCGAGCGCATCGGCCACGTGCCGGTGTTCTTCGGGTCGCGCCATGGCTCGGGACACTCGGGAACGTACTCGCACGCGAACGGCGGAGAGTTCGCCAACCTGGCCGTGGCCTGGCTGAACTGGCAGCTGAAGGGCGACGCGCGGTCGGCGAAGGTGTTCACTGGCACCGACTGCTCGCTGTGCCGGGATGCAAACTGGACGGTGCGTCACAAGGGGTTGTGAGCACCGACCGCGAACGATCGGTTTGCGGCTACCGGTTCGAGCGTGCCGTGAAGTACGGGTCGAACAGCTTCACCTGGTCGAGCACCGGATAGACCCGCGCGTCCGGGGTGCCTTCGAACACCATCACGCGCGAGTTCCGCTCGTCGAACGGCGGCCACTCGGGGAGGCCCTTGCCGTTCGGGTCACCCTTCGCCGCGAAGTTCACGAAGTAGGAGCTGATCTGGTCGGAGAGCCGCAGGTCTTCCGCACTCGGCGTCCTGCGCCCGGCCAGGGTCTGGAAGGCGAATGGCACGTCGCTGCCGTGCCCCGCTCCGTCGGCGGTCGGTGCGTGCGTGTCGAAGTAGTAGCCGTACACCTTGCCCTTGCCGTGCGTCGACTGCTGCCGCGCCCAGGTCCACGCGCTCCACGCGAACGACGAGTCGTTGCGCACGTGCCGCGCGGCCTTCAGCGCCTCTGCCTCGGTCGCATGCGGGTACGCCTTCAGCACCGCCGCTGCCTGCGGCCCGAGCTGCGAGCGGGTCTGCTTCTCGAAGTCGCCCGGCGTCAGCGTTTTCGGACCACCGAAGACCAGCGTTTCGTCCGAGGTGTGGCCGAGCAGCACCGGGGTGTCGTTGAACCTGCCCTGCGCGTAGAGCGTGCTGAGATCGTTCGACAATACGTACCCGTCGGCCGCCGGTCGCCAGGCGAAGCCCGCGCCCGCTGCTGCCTGCAGCGCGTTGGCGTCGAGCCCGCGGGCTTCGGTGATGCTGCGCGCGCCGAGCTTCGCGAGGTATGCGCTGCCGGTGGATTCGGCCACTGCAAGCTCCGGGACGCTCAGGCCGAACCCGCCCGGCTCCGACGTCTGCAGCGGGGCGAACGACCCGCCGCTCATGGCGATGGCCTTCTGGAACAACCCCTTCGCGAGCGGTGAGGCTGCGAGGAAGCTGACCGCACCGGCGCCGGCCGAATGCCCGAAGATCGTGACGTTGCCCGCATCGCCACCGAAGGCGGCAGCGTTCGCTCGGACCCACTGCAGGCCGACCACGAGATCCTGGATGCCGTAAGTGCCGGAGCCCTTGCCGCTCTCACGCGAGAGCTCGGGATGCGCCATGAACCCGTAAGGACCGAGGCGGTACGCCAGACTCACGAGCACGACGCCCTTCTTCGCGAAGCCTGCGCCGTCGTACATGCCGATGCTGGTGGAGCCGCCGACGTAACCGCCGCCATGGATCCAGACGATGACGGGCAGCTTCGCGTCGGCCGACTTCGCCGGCGTCCACACGTTCAGGTACAGGCAGTCCTCACTGACCGGCGCCGTGTTGCCCTGCGTGTTCGGGGCCTGCATGCAGGCGTTCGCGAATGCGTCGGCCCTGCGGACGCCGGACCACGGCTGCACCGGGGCCGGCGCCTTCCAGCGCCGATCGCCCACGGGAGGCGCCGCGAACGGCACACCCTTGAAGGCCGCGACGCCGTTCTCCACGACGCCGCTGACGGAGCCGCCCGTCACTCTGGCGGACGAGACGTCGGCAAACGCGGCGTGCAGCGGCAGGCAGCCGAGCAGCAGCAGCGGGACGATGCGGTGCATGGAGAACTCCTGGTCCGGCGTTGGCGGTTATTTGTCGTCGGTCGCAGCGACGTTGCGGAACTTGATCAGCCACTGGCCGTCGACCTTCACCAGATCGTCGACGCCGTTGCCCGCTGCCGCGATGCGAGCCGGTTCGGGCGACTTCTCGCCACCGGTGCCGAAGACCGTCTGGTGGTAGTAGTGGTAGCGCGCGGTGGTCGGGCCGGTGAACTCGAGGTACTGGTTCATCGTGAAGTGGCGCATGGAGATCTTCTCGCCCTTGGCGCGCCGCTCGTCATGACCCTTGCCGATGTCCGCGACCATCTTCTGCAGCGCCTCGCGCCCCTTCGTCTGGCCGAACGCGCCGTCCACCGTGAACAGCTTCGCGTACGCGGCGGCGTTGTAGGTGTCGAGCATGCGGTCATAGGTCCACATCAGCTTCTCGATGGCGGCGCGATCTTCGGCAGTGCCGACGTGGATGCCCGACATGCCGGCCTTCGGTGCCGACGCAGCCGCCGGCGTCTGGGCCGCGGCAGGCAGCGCGAACGTTGCGACGAGCGCGGCTGCGGCGAACGCCAGTCGTGTGGAATGTGACATCGGCACCCCTTCGATTGTTGTTGATTTCCGAGCGCCGCGAGCGCGCTTCCGGCGCGAAAGCATCGCCCGTCGGCGGCCACCGCACAAGTCGCGTCACGCCCTCGCCGCGGGCGGCGAGTGCTATCGTGGCGACCGAACGCACTTGCTGCTCACGACACCCATGGACGGATCGACGACCCGGACGGACCCGACCCCATCGCGCTGGCGACGCATCGGGTTCCTCGCACCGGTCCTGCTCGTGCTGGTCCTGCTGGTCTTCCTCGTCATCCGGTTGCGAGGGCCGCAGCTGCCGGGGTACCGGGTAGAAGCCGCACCGCTCGTGCAGGTTGTGGTCGCAACGGGCCGCGTCATCAGCACCTCGCGTGTGCAGGTCGGCAGCGAGGTCACCGGTATCGTCACGGAACGTCGGGTCAAGGAAGGCGACACGGTCGGCGCAGGCGATGTGCTGGTGGTGCTGCGGGCCGACGACCTCGAGGCCCGGGTGCGTGAGGCAGAGGCCGCGCTGAACGAACTGCGGACCTCGGCGCGCCCGCAGGCCGAGGCGAGCCGTCGTCAGGCCGACGCGCAGCTCGCCCAGGCCCGCCGGGAAACCGAGCGTCGCGCCAGCCTGTTCGCGCGGCAACTGATCGCACGCGAAGCACTGGAACAGGCACAGGAAGCCGAAGCCGTGGCGCGGGCCGCGGCCGATCGGGCGCGGCTTGCGGCGGGGGCAGCGGGTTCCCGCGGCACCGCCGAGCGACAGCTGCTCGAGCAGGTCACTGCCGCGCGTGCGCAACGCGAGAAGGCGATCGTTCGCGCGACGGTGGCTGGCACCGTGCTCACGCGCAATGTGGAACCCGGCGATCTGGTGCAGCCCGGCCGCGTGCTGTTCGAGATCGCGCACGGGGGCGACACCGAGATCGAAGTGCCGGTGGACGAGAAGAACCTCTCGGTCCTGTCGGCGGGGCAGATGGCGCAATGCATTGCCGATGCGTGGCCTGACCGCACCTTCACCGCCACGGTGAACTATCTCGCGCCGGTCATCGACGCGACGCGCGGGACGGTCACGATGCGCCTGCGCGTCGACCCGGTTCCGGACCACCTTCGCCAGGACATGACCGTGACGGTGAACATCGAGACCGGCCGCCGCGATCGCGCGCTGGCCGTACCGAACGATGCGCTGCTGTCGCTGCCGGACGGCTCGCGTGCGGTGCTGGCCGTGCGCGACGGGCGAGTGAGGCAGACACGGGTACGGCTCGGGCTGTCGAGCCTGGTCATGAGCGAAGTGCTCGATGGCCTCGCGGCCGGCGATGAAGTGCTGGCCGGTGCAGCGCGCGTGAGCGACGTCGGCGAGGGCGACCGCGTCCGCGTCGGTCGGCAGGCCCCGCCCGCCGGTGACGACGCGACGCGGCGCGAACTGCCGGTGAAGCTCGACTGATCGAAACATGTGGATCGAATCCACCATCGCCCTGCGTTTCCTGCGTGAGGGCCGCGCCCAGACCACGCTGATCCTGATCGGCATCGGCGTCGGCGTGTCCGTCATCGTGTTCGTCGTCGCGCTCATCCGCGGTCTGCAGGGAAACATCATCGACCGCACGCTCGGGACCCAGGCGCACATCAGGGTCGAGGCGCCGGACGAGATCAACCGTCTTGCGCCGCTGGCCGATGGCACCGTGCGGCTGGTGCTCGAGACCCGCCGCGCCCAGCGTCTGCGGTCGATCAACAACTGGCAGCAGGTGATGCAGGTGCTCGACCGCATCCCGGGCGTGAAGGCCGTGTCGCCGGTGGTGTCGGGGCCAGCCTTCGCCCGGCGCGGCAACGCCATCGAGTCGGTGGCCCTCGTCGGCATCGAGCCGGAGCGCTACCAGCGCATCATTCCGCTCGGCGAGGACATCGTCGCCGGCCAGCTGCGGGTGGGTGCCGGCGATGCGGTGATCGGCCGGCTGCTCGCCGACGACCTCGGCCTTCGCGTCGGCGACAAGTTCCGCGTGGTGGCCGGTGAGGGGCGCGAAGCGCAGGTCAACATCGCCGGCATCTTCGAGCTCGGTGTGCGCGAACTCGACCAGCGTTACGTGTACCTCGATCTGAAGCAGACGCAGTCGCTGCTCGACCTGCCCGGTGGCGTGACAGTGATCGACCTGACCGTCGACGATCTGTTCGCTGCGCCAGGATGCCGCCGCGCCGCATCGGTGCGCTCACCGGGCTGAAGGCGGAAAGCTGGCTCGACACCAATGGCCAGCTGGTGAACGCGCTGCGTTCGCAGAGCATGTCGACCGGCATGATCTCGTTCTTCGTCGCCATCTCGGTGGCGTTCGGCATCGCGAGCGTGCTGTCGGTGAGCGTCGTGCAGCGCACTCGCGAGATCGGCATCCTGCGCGCGATGGGCGCGCGGCAGCAGCAGATGCTGAAGGTGTTCCTGGTTCAGGGCGCGGTGCTCGGCCTTGCGGGGTCGGCTCTCGGCGCACTGGCAGGACATGGCCTCGTGTGGGTTTTCAACACGTTCGGCCCGAAGCTGTTCTACATCCCCGTGTCGTCCGCGCTCGCGCCGATGGCAATGGCCCTTGCCACGCTCACGGGAACCCTCGCCGCGGCCGTGCCGGCGCGCCGGGCGGCGCGGCTCGACCCGGTCGTCGCCATACGCCATGTCTGATGCCGATGAAGTGCTGCGACTGGAAGCATTGCGGAAGTCGTACAACGAAGGACTGCCGACCGAACTCGAGGTACTGCACGGGCTCGACCTCACGCTCGAGTCGAACGACTTCGCTTCGTTGATCGGTCCGTCCGGATCGGGCAAGAGCACGCTGCTGAACCTGCTCGGGCTGCTCGACGCACCGACGTCGGGCGACCTGTATCTGCTCGGCCAGTCGACCCGCACCCTCGATGACGAGCAGCGCACGGCGCTGCGCGCCCGGTCGATCGGTTTCGTGTTCCAGTTCCATCACCTGATCCCCGCATTCACCGCGCTCGAGAACGTCATGATGCCGTTGCTGGTGATGCACGGGCGCCCGTCGGCCGACACGATCGCGCGGGCGAACGGGCTGCTCGAGGAGACCGGACTCACCGGCTTTGCCGATCGCAAACCGCAGGCGCTCTCGGGCGGTCAGCAGCAGCGCGTCGCCATCGCGCGCGCGCTGATCACGCGGCCTGCCCTGCTGCTCGCCGACGAGCCCACCGGCAATCTCGATACGAAGACAGCCGCCGGCGTGTTCGAGCTGTTCCGCCGCTTCAACCGCGAGCACGGCTGCGCCGTGCTGGTGGTGACGCACGATCCGCGGCTGTCGGAGGTCTGTGACCGCACCATCACGCTGGTCGACGGCGCGATCGTCAGCGACGAGCGCCGCACACCGCCGGCGTGACTTTTCGCCGATGGCCGGGTTAGCGTGCGGCATGTCGCCGACCGACCTCCCCGCGCCGATCACCGGCGCCACCAGCCTGCTGCGGACGATGGCCGACTGCCGGCATCGACGTCTGCTTCGCGAACCCCGGCACCTCCGAGATGCACTTCGTGGCGGCCCTCGGCTCGCTGCCGCAGATCCGCCCCGTGCTCGGGCTGTTCGAAGGGGCCGTCAGCGGAATGGCCGACGGCTATGCGCGCGTCACGGGCAAGCCCGCGCTGACGCTCTATCACCTCGGCACGGGCTTCACCAACGCCGCGGCCAACCTGCACAACGCGCGACGCGCGAAGAGTCCCGTCGTCAACGTGGTCGGCGACCACGCGACCACGCACAAGCGCTGGGACAGCCCGCTGAAGTCCGACATCGAAGCAATCGCGCGGCCCGATGTCGGACTGGCTGCGCATGGCGCAATCGACGCAGACGCTGTCCGCCGATGCGGCCGCCGCCGTCGCTGCCGCGCGCGCGAGGCCGGGACAGATCGCAACGCTGATCCTGCCGGCGGACATCGCCTGGGGAACGACGCAGGGGCATGCGGCTCCCGTTGCCGGCTTCCTCGCCCATGCCTCCGCGATGCAGCGGCGATCGACCGGGTCGCGACGGCTGCTGCGCGAACGCGGGCGAACCAGTGCGCTGATCGTGCGCGCCGCCGCCGGCGAGACGCGCGGCCATGCGGCGCTTCGAGCGCATCCGGCGGCCACCGGCGCGCGCGTCCTGCACGACCTGATGGCACCCCGCGTGCTGCGGGGCGCGGGACAGTTCGCCATCACGCGGGTGGCCTATCGCGCCGAGGACGCGGTGGCGTCGCTCACCGGACTGAGCGACGTCGTACTGGTCGGCTCGCACCCGCCCATCGCACCCTTCGCCTATCCGCAGTTCCCCAGCTGGCTCACGCCCGACGGCGTGACGCACACGTGGCTCGCACACGAACACGAGGACGAGGTGCAGGCGCTCGAAGCGCTCGCCGATGCGCTCGGCGCGCCGGCGGCGGAGACGCGCCGCATCGACGCACCGACGCCCGCTGCCGATGCGCCCCGCGGCCGCCTCGATGCAGCCTCGATCGGTCGGTCGATCGCGCGTCACCTGCCTGAAGGCGCCATCCTGTCGGAAGAGGCCATCAGCAACGGCCCGCCCGTCGCGGCCGGCACCGCGCTCGCCGCGCCCGCACTGGCACATGACGAACACCGGTGGCGCGCTCGGCCAGGGCATTCCCGCTCGCAACGGGTGCCGCCATCGCAGCGCCGGACCGCAAGGTGGTCAACGTGCAGGCCGATGGCAGCGGGCTCTTCACGCTGCAGGCGTTGTGGACCCAGGCGCGCGAGAAGCTCGACGTGGTCACCATCATTCTCGCGAACCGCAGCTATGCCGTCCTGCGCTTCGAGATCGACCGGGTCGGTGCCAGTGTCGATGAGGCGATGGCGGGCGCCCTGCTCGACATCGACAGACCCGACATCGACTGGGTCTCGCTTGCGCAGAGGCCTCGGCGTCGAGGCGACCAGAGTCACGACCGCCGAGGCGTTCGACGAGGTGCTGGCCGCGTCGATGCGAACGCGCGGACCGATGCTCATCGAAGCGGTGCTGGAGCAACCATGACCATTCCCGAAACCCGCATGGACGCGGCCCGCGATGATCGTCGTCGCGATGATCGCCTTCGCGCTGGTGCTCGACGGGCTGGACGCACAGGCGCTCGGCCTCGCCATCCCCGCGCTGATGAAGGAATGGGACCTGACGCGCGCGGACTTCTCGCCGGTCGCCGCCGGCAGCCTCATCGGCATGGCTATCGGCGCGACATTCGGTGGCCTGGTCGGCGACCGCATCGGCCGCCGTGCAGCGCTGATCGCCAGCATGGCGCTGTTCGGCGTCGCAACCGGCCTCGCGACGACGACCCACGGCGTCGGCAGCTTCGGCGCATTGCGCGCCCTCGCCGGCCTCGGGCTCGGCGCAACGTTGCCCAACGCGAGCTCGCTGATCGCCGAGTTCACGCCGCCGCGTCATCGCAGCATCGGCATGTCCATCGCGATGCTGAGCCAGCCGGTCGGTTCGATGAGCGCGGGGCTCATCGCGGCAGCGCTGCTCGACGCCAGCGGCTGGCGCGGCCTGTTCTACATCGGCAGCGTCGCGCCGATCGCGCTCGCGCTGCTGTTCCTGTGGCGGCTGCCGGAATCGCCGAGCTTCATCGCGAGCAGGGGAATGCGCCCGCGCGGACCGGCCGCGCGCCTCGCTGCGCGACCTGCTGACGCCCGGAGCTCCGGCGCGACACGCTGCATCGCCTGGTTCGCCTGCTTCGTGTCGCTGCTCGCCCTCTACAGCGTGCTGAGCTGGATGCCGGCCATGCTCGCCGCAGAGAAGATGCCGCTCGTCGTTCACCGGCACCGCGATCGCGATCTTCAGCATCGGCGGCATCGTCGGCAGTCTCGGTTGCGGGTTACTGGTGACACGGTTCGGCTCACGCATCGCGCAGATCGTCATCGGCGGCACGGGCGTCGTGGCCGGAGTGCTGCTGCTCGTCCTGTTCAAGGCGGGGCTTGCCACGCCGGCTGTGGTCAGCCTGCTGATTCCGTTCGTCGGCGTCGGCGCGGCCGGCACGCAGACCACGCTGTACGCGATCGGGGCCTATCTGTACCCCACCGAGCTGCGGGCCACCGGGTTCGGCGCAGTGCTCGGCATCGGTCGACTGGGCGCCGTTGCCAGCGCGTACGTCGGCGCATCGGCCGTGGATGCCGGCGGCGCGGTGGGCTTCTTCATCCTGTTCGCCGCGGCCATCGGCGCGGCGACGATCCTCTGCCTCGTGATCCGGCACTCGGTTCCGGCAGCCGTTCGGGTGGCGTAGCGCCGACGGGGTCAGCCTGGCTCGAACGCCAGCACCGACCGCGGCACCCACCAGCCATGCACCTGCATGTGCAGGCGGAACGGCAGCTTGACGCGGGCTACGGCGCCGGCGGCGAGGTCCATGGCATCGACGACGACCAGCTCCGAGCGCATCGAGCGGAAATCGTTGACGACGCCGATGAGGTAACCGTCGCCTTCGGGCGCATCGGGAGAGCGCGGCACGAACTGCGGCTCCGAGACGCCGTGGCTGTCGCCGGCGGAGAACTTGTCGATGCCACCGCTCCGATGATCGAGCCGGTACCACGCATTCGACACGCGCACTGCCAGCATGTCGGCGAAATCCCGATTCACGGGCAGCGAAGGGTCGCTGAGCATCATGAAGCTGTAGCGGTTCCTGCGAGTGAGGATAGCGGTCGTCGATGCGGGTGAAACTGGTCACCTTCATGCCGCCGAACAGGATCTCCTCCTGCCAGGTGTCGCTGTCGGAGTCGAGATCGAACGTCCAGCGGCGCATCGTCGGCACGTAGCGCGACGGGATCGTTCGGCTGGCCATCGACGCGCGGGAAATAGGGATGGAAATTCTCCGCCGCCACCGGCGCTTCGAGGATGACCTTGTTGCCTTCGCTCCAGGCATTGGTGGTGTGGACCAGCATGGCCTGGTCGGGTGTGCCGTGGAACCAGCGCACGTCCTTCGCGGTGCCATCGCGCGGCACGATGGCCACGTGCGCCGGCACCGAGGGATCGTAGGCCCAGTGCAGTGCGCCACTTCGCAGGCGTTCCGGTGAAGTGACCATACCGGTGGTCGGCAGGATGACGTGCCGGTCGGTGATGGCCATGTCGTGCATCATCGAGACGACCGGCGACCTTGAACCAGATCTGGTTGGTGATGGCGCCAGCCGCGTCGATCACGTGCACGGCGAGTCGTCGCTGCAGTCGCCCCTGCGCCTCGTACGAGAAGGCGATGAGCTCACCGGTGCGCGGATCTGCTTCGGGTGCGCGGTGAACGACGTCGCTTCCAGCTTGCCGCCGAAGTCCCAGTCGCCGAGCGTCGTCGAGCGAGTCCGGATCGAGGCGCGTGGGCGGCCTCTCCTCCTTCAGGCTGAAGAGCATGCCCGCGTGCACGATCGGAGTCGTGTTGGCGGTGGTGTGGCTCAGGTGCCGGACGCTCGGATCGGACGTCGAGCGATTGCGATATCGGCCGAAGAGCGCGCGGTGCGCAGCTCGCTCGGCGAGGAAGCGTTGCGTCCTGACGTACCGCGAACGGAAGTCGACGTGACCGTCGTAGAAGCGGAAGCAGTCGACCGCACCGTCGGAGTTGTAGGGCGTGTCGTCCGCATACAGCGGCGCGAAGCGGCGGTCGGCGCAGCTGCGATAGAACGTGCCCTCGAGCGCCGCGGGCAGGCGGCCCTCGACTTCGCAGTCGAGCACTTCGGCTTCGAAGCGCATCGGATCGAAGAAATCGGCCCCGCGAGAAGAGCGCGTCATCGAAATGCCTCAGGATCCTGGTTGTCAGGCCATTCTAGAGGCAGCGGGGGTCATGGCGCCGCGCTCGACGATCTGGCAAGGGCAACCTTCAAACCGTCATCGGCTTGGTCGCGGATGCGTCCAACACCGCCTTTTCGATTTTCTGCCGCAGCGCGGAATCGGGTAAACGGCTTCGCGAGGAAGTCGGCGCAGCCCGCAGCGATGCAGTCGAGCAGTGTTTCGCGACGCGCATCGCCCGTCAACATGATGACCGGAACGCGCCGAAAGCGAGGGCAGCAGTTTCATCTCGCGCATCAGCGCGATTCCATCAGCCCTGTCGAGATGGATGTCCATGAGGATCACTTCAGGCGTGCCCTGTTCCAGCTTCTGCAGCGCCTGAATCCTGCCGTTGGCAAGACAAAGATCGTAATCGCTGTCCGCGAGGATATGGCTGAGTGCCATGCCGATGTTCACGTCGTCATCGACGGCGAGTATCTTTCGTCTCCGCCGCAACGTTGAGCATCGAGGCATCGTCCGCGCCGTCCGGTGCGGCTGGCTGCTCAGCGGCTACAGCTTGCTCATCGACAGCCGTTGGCGACTGCGCGGCGCTCAGTGCCCTCGCCGCGCACCAGACACTCATGGTCAGGCGCAGGCCATCCTGTGGATTCGGCCATTGCAGGACGTAGTCGTCGAAATTACCTTGCCGGCATAGTTCGAAAGCTCTCGAGGTGTCTTCTTTCCCACACAGCACGACGGCCCGGACCAACGCTGTCGGATCGTGGCAATCCGAGGAAGAACCGCTCCGCCAACTGAAGTTCGCGGAACGCCAGCACGATCACCGTCGGGACGCCGCACTGGAAATCAAGGGTGACCGATTCAAGACGGGTCGCGCTCTCCACGTGAGTGAAATGTTGCAGAAGCTTCTCGACCAGCTGCGTCGACTCGGCGGGGTTGTCGGCAACCACCAATACTTTGACCGAGGCTGGGGAATGGTCATTCATCGCGCGCAACGGATCAATGACAGCCGAGCCGATCGCCAGAAACACGCCACAGACATCATGGCCATGGGCTAGAACAACGAGCCCTGCATGGCGATAGTGCGAAAGTCGCGAAGCCTACGCTCACCCCACGCAGCTCGCCTGCTCGGGTCGCATGGGTCTGCGCGATGAAATAGCCCTGCGCCAAGTCGCAGCCCATGTGTCGGAGGTAGTCGAGCGTTTCCGCATCCTCCACGCCTTCGGCAAGGACCCGGAGCGAGAGGCTGTGTCCGAATTCGATGATCGATCGTATCAATGCGCGTGACTCCTCCGAGCTGCGCGAAGTCAGGACGAACGACTTGTCGATCTTGATCTCGGAGAAAGGAAGTCGCGCCAGCTGCAGCATCGAAGAGTAACCGGTGCCGAAATCGTCGATGGACAACTGGAAACCGTCCATGCGCAGGCGCGTCAGCAGTTCGAGCGAATGGTCCGGGTCATCCATCGCACTGGATTCGGTCAGCTCGAAAATCACACGACCTGGATCCAGCCCATGCTCCGAACAAAGCGATTGTGACCCGACGCTGCAACGGCACGTCACTCGACACTACGCTCGACTTCGAGCCTCGAGGTTGTGACGCTCCCAGACAGCGCGCCGATAGATTGACTGACAGGGTCAAACCGGAATCGCCGAACCCCGTGGCCAGCCACCGGCAGGAGTTCTTCCAGAACGGAAAACGTCAGCTCGTCGATGAGGCCGCATACGTTCGGCAAGCGGGATGAACTCGTCCGGACCGACAATACCCCGTTCAGGGTGATGCCATCTTGCCAGGGCTTCGAATCCGGCCAGTTCCCCGCTCGCGCAATTCGATCTGCGGCTGATAGAACACGCCGATGTCACCGCGCGCGAGGGCACCGCGAAGGTCGGTCGCAGTCAAGTCGCGTGTTGCCGCAGCCCAAGTGGGTGCGGTTAACGCGGATCGTCTCGAGCTTCGGGGCGCCGGACAAAGCATCGCGGAATACGCTGGGTGAAAACGGCTTTGACAGGACGCCGACGATGTTGACACCCCGCTCTTTCGCAACACGGGCAGCGGCGTCGAGGATGCGGCCGCCAACTCCGCTCATCACGATCGTCCTGACAGTCGCATCGGCGGGCGGCCAGCGATCGCAGAACTGTAACGCCATCCATTCCGGGCATGACCAGGTCGATGACGATGTGGGACGGCGCCCAGTCCTCCAGCAGGCGAAGGAAGTCTTCACAGTGCGTCACGAAACGCGCCTCGAAGCCGGCATGCGTCGAGGTGATCTGCAGCGCTTCGCCTATGACCGCGTCATCGTCGAAGATCAGAACGCGACCGAGCTCGCCCCCGAAGGCGCGAGGACGGGTCGAGCGTCATGCATGCCGCACTCATCGAGCCCACGATGTATATCTTGGCCGCAAATATTTCAGGCTTTTCACTGGCATTTCCTCAAGCACTGGCTCATACCGGGACGCCTACGACCCTGGCCTCGATCCATTGCGGCAACGACGAGGGAAGATTAGTTTGCGCAAACTAGCAGAGCGATCCTTCCGCTACCGTGATTGAACCCGGTGTTCTTTCGCATGGAGCCAGCGCAACAGTCGTGAGCCACGTTCCCCTGCAAGAAAGACTCGATCGGCAATTTGCACGTTTGCTCGAACCGAGTTACCTCCAGGCGATGGAGGTGCTGCCGGATATCACATTCGGTCTGTGGCAGGACGACCTGTCGCTGGCGTATATGAATCCGGCGTGGTTTGCGTTTGCGCAGCGCAACGGTGGCGGCGCAATGATTCAATGGCCTCTGGGAAGGAGCGTGCTTGAAGCCATGCCCGCTCCACTCAGTTCCTGGTATCGCAACTTCCTGCGGAAAGCCGCCGCCACCGCCGACGAACTGCACCCGAGCCAACACACCTATCGATGTTCCAGCGCGTCGGTCCATCGCGAATTCGCGATGCTGGTGTACCCATTACCCGCTACGCCTCGCGCCGGCTTCGTGATCCGCCATTGCCTTGCGGTCGAACGTTCGCATTGCTCACCGAACACTCCGGCACCCGTTGCTGAGGAATATACGGACCGCACGGACATGATCAGCCAGTGCATGCACTGCAGGCAGGTGCGTAGCGCTACCACCCCTGGAGTCTGGCGCTGGGTTGCCGAATGGGTCAGCAACCCGCCGCCCAATGTGACCCACGTTCTGTGTGAGGTCTGCCTCGGGCACTACTACGCCCTTCCCGCCGCGCCCCTCCGGGAACATCACACTCGAAATACTTGAGGACGAACGCCTATAGCCAATCGCGCTTACAGCGCGCAATGTGAAAGTTGATTCGGTACGCGCTTGCTGGTGTACCGCCCTCATCGGGGGCTTGATGCCGTTCTCGACCCGACACTCTCCGACTGCGAAGTCGACGGATGGAAGCGGTGAAGTCGATGCGTTGCGTACGCTCCAGCGCTGGGTTGCAGCAGCATTCGTCGGCGCCGTTGTCTCTCTTGCCGTCATCTTCGGCGCACTCGTATGGAGCGTCGTCCGACTGAACCACAGCGTCGACTGGGTGCGACAGAGCTACGAAGTGCTCCACGGTGTGGATCTGGTTCGCACGGCCGTCGGCGAGGCGATCGCCGCCGAGCGTGGATACGTGATCACCGGCGACGAGGCATACGTCGACTCATTCCGCGAGTTCGCTCGCCGAGTGGACGAGCAGCTGGAGCAGTTGCACGTGGCCGGCGTGAACACAAGCATCCCGGATGAGCCGCTTGCGTCGTTGGAACGCGAAACCCGCAATCAAGTTGCGGAGCTGGATCGGGTGCTGCAGCTGCGAAGGAATGCGGGAATGGAGGCGGCGGCTGATTTGATCAGCGGTCGGAACGGGGCCGACTTCCAGCAACCGCTCCGCGATGCGGTCGAAGCGTTGAGTTCGGTTGAAATAGCGAAGCTTGCGCGCCGGAAGCAGGCCGTTGAACGCAGTTTCGAACTCGCAAAGACGATTGCAATCGCTGGCGCCGCGCTGACTCTCGGAGTCATCGGGCTCGCCGTGCTCGCGATACGTCAGGGATTCTCTGCCCGGATGCGCGCAGAGCGGTCGTTGCGACAGGCACGGGACGAACTGGAAGAGCAGGTCCACGAGCGCACTGTGGAACTTCGTCGGCAGGCGGCCATCATCGAATTTTCCGACGACGGCATCATTGGCAAGGACCTGCAAGGAATCATCACGAGCTGGAACCCCGGCGCGACGCGTCTGTTCGGCTACGCTGCAGAAGAAGCGTTGGGCAAGTCGATCACGATACTGATACCACCGGACCGCCTGTCGGAAGAGCCGATAATTCTCACGCGCATTGCGCGCGGAGAGATGACCCAGCACTTCGAAACGGTCAGGCTAGCCAAGGACGGCAGGCGCATCGACGTGTCGGTCACGATATCCCCGATTCGCGACCGCACGGGAACCATCGTGGGCGCATCGAAGATTGCTCGCGACATCACCGAGCGCAAGCACGCCGACAGCAGGCTGTACAGGCAACTCGCGCGGCTCAACCTGCTGCAGCAGGTCACGAGGTCAATCGGCGAGCGCCAGGATCTCAACAGCATCTTCGAGGTGGTAACTCGCACGCTCGAGGAGCAGATGCCGATGGATCTGTGCATCATCTGCCTCTACGAGCCCGGCGAGGACGTCCTTGTCGTCTCGAGCGCCGGCGCTCGAAGCACTCAGCTCGCCGCGGAACTGGCAATGCCACAGCACGCTCGCATCCGGGCCGACGAAAACGGTCTGTCCGAGAGCATGAAAGGGCGTCTGGTCTACGAGCCAGATCTCAGCAAGGTTCCGTTCGCCTTCCCGACAAGACTGGCTCAGGGTGGCCTGCGCGCCATGGTGGCAGCGCCGCTGCTGGTCGAGAGTGCCGTCTTCGGCGTCCTGGTCGCTGCCCGCCGCGAAACCTCCTCCTTCAGCAGCGGCGACTGCGAATTTCTGCAGCAGGTCTCTGAACATGTCGCGCTGGCGGCCAATCAGGCGCAGCTCTACAGCGCCCTGCAACGGGCCTATGACGACCTTCGACAGACGCAGAAAGCGCGTACCCAGCAGGAACGCCTTCTGGCGCTTGGCCAGATGGCAAGCGGGATCGCGCACGATATCAACAATGCCATCTCGCCCGTGGTCATCTATACCGAGTCGTTGCTGGAAAGGGAGTCCGGGCTCAGTCCAGAGGGCCGCCGAAATCTCGAGACCATCCAGAGAGCCATAGACGATGTCGCACAGACTGTGGCACGCATGCGCGAGTTTTATCGCGAGCGTGATCAGCAGCGACCAATGCGCCGCATCGACCTGAACGCACTTGTATTGCAGGTCGTGCAATTGACCCGGGCCCGATGGAGCGACATGGCCCAGAGCCGCGGCTCCGACATCGACGTGAGCACCGAACTGCAGAATGATTTGCCGATGATCGAGGGAGTGGAAAACGAGCTCCGCGATGCAATCACCAATCTCGTGTTCAACGCAGTCGACGCGATGCCTGAAGGAGGGACACTGCTCCTTCGAACGGGGACATACGCAAAGGGATCTGGCTCCGAAGATTCGGCAGATCCGCGCAGAGTGAAGCTTGAAGTCATCGATTCCGGCGTCGGCATGGACGAGAGCACGCGGCGCAAGTGCCTGGAACCGTTCTTCACCACCAAAGGTGCCCGCGGATCAGGCCTCGGACTTGCAACGACCTACGGCACCATCCAGCGTCACGGAGGAGACATCGAGATCGAGAGTGCTGCTGGTGAAGGCACTAAAATACGGCTGGAGTTTCCCTGGCCGGAAGGCAAAGCAACTACGGATCCCACTTCGGTCTCGCACCGCAGGGTTGCACCGCAACGCATATTGCTCGTCGATGACGATCCGCTCGTACTTAAGGCGTTGCAGGACAGGCTCGAAGGGGACGGACACGAGGTCGTCATTGCCGACGGCGGTGAGGCGGGTATCGCCGCGTTCACGGAGGCACGCAGGCAAGGTACGGACTTTTCGGTCGTGATCACCGATCTCGGCATGCCCTATGTCGACGGACGCAAGGTTGCGACCGCAGTCAAGTCGCAAACTCCTCGGACTTTGCTGATCATGCTCACCGGATGGGGTCAGCGGATCATGTCTGAAGCCGAAACCCCCGCGTTTGTCGACGTGGTCCTTGCGAAGCCGCCAAAGCTGCGCGAACTTCGAGAGGCGTTGGCGCGTGTTCCCGATTGAGACTGATTCAGCGCAAGCCGCGCGCCCCTGACAAGGCGTCAGAACGGCAGCGTTGCCAGCTGAAGTCCGCGGTATGCGAATTCGAGAAACTGGCTCGGATCGCCGAGCTGCTTCAGCACCGGGTTGCCGATCAACGGGCGCTCCGCCACCACGGGCGTCGCGGTTGCAAATTCCTTGCCGGCGTTGAACTCGGCCACGTCCTTCGGACCGAAGCCCTTGTTGAACAGCACGAAGAACTGCTTGAACAGCTGCCAGTAGAGGTCCTTCATCTTCGCGACGTCGGCGCCGGTCATCACCGGGCCGTTGGCCGGCACGACGATGGTGTCGGGCTTCACGAGCTCGGTGAGGATCTCGTACGAGCGCACGAAGCCATGCATGAAGCCGCCGTTGAGATAGTCCATCACCGGCCAGCGATCCGAGGTCACCGGGCCGCCCGCAACGAGCACGTTGCGCTTCGGGGAAGTACACACAGACGTCACCGTCGGTGTGCGCGCCCGGCAGATGGCGGACCTTCACCTCTTCGCCGGCGAACTCGAAGGTGTGCTGGTCGTAGGTCGTCCTGGTCGGCCGCGCGGCCTCGGCCAGCGGCCCGATGGTGCCGTCGAACAGCGGTGAGCGCACCTTGCGGCCGGCGTACAGGCGCGTGACTTCGTGCGCGATGATGGTCGCATGGTCCTTGCCCGCCGCGTCGTTCAGACCGGTCTGATCGGGGTGCCAGTGCGTGTTGACCAGCGTCTGGATGCGCCGCGTGCCGAGCTTGCCGTGCACGGCCTTCAGCAGCAGTGCTGAGTTGACCGCCTGGCCACCATCCACCAGCAGCGCTCCGTCCGTGCCGGCGAGGGCGATGACGTTGCAGCCCGCCGCCTGAGAACATCGAGAGACCGGCGACGTCGGTCTGGACGATGTCCTTCGCCGAGACCTTCTGGCCGACGAACGGCTTCGTGATCAGCGAATAGTCGATGCCGGCGGGCGGCGGCGCGGCGAGCAACGGCGCGGCAACGCCCAACAGCGGCGCAGCGAGGGTCCACTGCGCGCTGCCGCGCAGGAAGAGACGACGGGAGATGGTCATGGAAGATCCCTTAGGGCGTGACGACCGATTCGACCGGCCACAGCACGGCGTCGTACACGGCCGTCGCGATCGGGGGCCCCTGAGGAGGCCAGTCGGGTGTCTTGTCGAGCTCGACCTTCGCGCCGAGCTTGCGCAGGTTTGCTGCCAGCGCGTTGTTCGGCGGCTGCGGCATCGCGAGGAACGCCACGTAGCCGCGCCCCATCGCATAGTCGAGCGCGGTCAGGCCGTCCTCGTCCTTCGCGTTGATGTCGAGCCCGAGATCGAGCAGCGCCTGGATCAGCTGCGGATTGCCGCCATTGCGCACCACGTAGTGCAGGGCCGAGCCACCGCGCGTGCGCGCGAGGAAGTGCCGCTTCGACATCAGATTGATGTCCGCGCCGGCCGCGGCCAGCAGCTTGACCAGCTCGACCTGCGGGTTGGAGCGCGGCGCGCCCGGCGCGGCAGCCCCTTCGCCCTCCGACGCATCGGGCGCCTCGGGCGCGGCGAACGGTGACCGGCCCGGGCGACCACCGCGAGAGCTCACTGCCATGATGATCGGACCGCGACCGTCGGCCGTCGCCAGCTTCACGTTGGCGCCGTGCGCCAGCAGCAGCTTCACGACCTCGATGTTGCCGCTGCCCGCGGCCGCCAGGAACGGTGTCAGACCGCGATCCCCCGCTCCGCCGAACCCGGAGGCACCGAAATGTTGTTGCTGGTTCGGGTTCGCGCCGCGCTCGACCAGCAGGTTCACGAGATCGCGACCGGTCGCCTTGTTCGGTTGGTCGATGTCGAGCGGGTTGCGGTTGCTCGGCGTCTGCATGTTGGAGATGGCGACGTGCAGCGGCGAGCGGCCGTACCAGTCCCACTGGTTGACGTCGGCACCGGCCTCGACCAGGCGCTTCGCGACGTCCCAGTTCGCATTCAGCATGGCCACCGACAGCGGTGACACCTCGGACGGGTCGCCGAGATTCACGTCGGCCTTGTGCTTCAGCAGGATGTCGACGCACTCGCGGCAGTTCTCGCGCGCGGCGTAAAGCAGCGGCGTGAGCCCGCCGCGGTCGAGCGACTTCGCGCGGCTCTCGGCCGTGCGCGACGCGCTGATAGTCGCGGATCGCGCTGCGCGCGTTGACGTTCGCGCCCTTCGAGGCGAGCAACTCGAGCCATTTCAGGGTGGCGGCGAGCGACCGCCCACATCAGCGGCGTCTGGCCGCCGAAGGTCTCGCGCGGATCGACTTTCGCGCCCGCCTTCAGCAGCAGTCCTGGCCGCTTCGAGGTTGCCGGCGCGGGCCACGAGATGGAGCGCCGTCTCGCCATCGGCATTCGGCGACTCCGGATCGGCACCAGCCTTGAGCAACAGCGCGATCAGCTCGGTGTTGCCGCTGTCGGCAGCAAGCTGCATCGCATTGACGCCATAGTCGTTCAGCGCGCGTACGTCTGCGCCGGCCTTGATCAGCCGCTTCGCCTCGTCGACGTCGCCCTCGAACGCCGCCATCAGCAGCGGCGTCGTGCCGTCGGCACGGATCGGCGCATCGACGTTGCTGGCCAGCGCGCCGCCCGCGCCCAACAGCAGCGCAAGCGCGACGGCAGCCACCGCGATTCCCCCTCGTGACATGCGCCTCACGCCTCGCTGAACGTGCCAGTCGCGTCGCCGAACTTTTCCATCTGCACGCCGGCGCGATGCGACATGGTCAGCAGCACGTTGGCGAGCGGCGTGTCCTTCGGAGCCGAGATGTGCTGGTTCCCCTTGAAATTGCCGCCCTTGCCGAGACGAGCGCGGGCAAGCTGGCTGCAGTTGTGCAGGTCGGAGTTACCGAGGTTCGACCCGTACAGAATCATCGACGGAGTCGAGCAGGTTGCGGTCGCCTTCCTTGATGCTCTGCAGCTTCTGCGCGAACTTCGCGAAACGCTCCATCTGCCAGGTCTGCACGCGGACGAGCTTGTCCTGCTTGCCCGGATCCTCGCCGTGGTGCGACAGCGGGTGGTACGCCTCGTCGACGTTGATCGACGGGAACGTGCGCATCGAGGCTTCCTTGATCATGCGCAGCGAGGCGACGCGGGTCTGGCCCGTCTGGAACGCGAGCGCGACCATCTCGAACTGCACGTCGACCAGCTCGGTGAAATCGTCCGGCGTGCCGCGCGGCGCGTCAGGCAGCTCGCCGAGGCGAGTCGGCCTTGGCCATCAGCTTCGAGACGCGGCCTTCCACCTCGCGCACCGACTCGAGGTAATTGCTTCACCAGCACACGATCGGCGGCGCCGAGCTTGCGATCGAGACTCTTGCTGGACTCGAGCACGTAGTCGAGCAGGCTGTCGGTGGCCTTGAGCCGCGAGACGCGGTCGACGTTCGAGTCGCCGGGGCCGAACATCGTATTGAACACCTTGCGGGGGTTGCCCTCGAGCGGAAGGCTGCGGTTCAGCCCCGCGAACGAGGTGGCACCACCCGGTTCGGCGCACAGCTCGAGCGAAGCGAGCGGCGTGTCCGCACCGATCGCCTTCGCGATCACCTGGTCGACCGAGATGCCGGCCTGCGGGCCCCAGGTTCCCATCTGCGGATCCTGTACCGTCAGCCAGGTCTGCTCGGTGATGCCGTGCGGCGGGTTCTGACGCTCGCCCGCCTTGTTGCGGATGTTGGTGAACAGCGTGACGTAGTCGCGCACCGACTCCATCGGCTTGAGGATGGGCGAGAACTCGAAGCCCTTGCCGGTGCCCTTCGGCACCCAGAACTTCTCGACCGCGC
Source organism: uncultured Pseudomonadota bacterium (assembly GCA_963769065.1). Taxonomy (GTDB): domain Bacteria; phylum Pseudomonadota; class Gammaproteobacteria; order Steroidobacterales; family Steroidobacteraceae; genus ZC4RG30. Next base: position 264,957 of record CAVYKG010000010.1, read on the forward strand.
CGTGCGGCACGTACACGAAGCCGACGCGCGGCTTCACGACCGCGGCAGTCTGCGCGAGCGCGGTGCCGGCGGGAATCATCGCGTCCAGCAGCGGCAGCGCAATCGCGGCGCCGGCGCCCTTGCAGCACCGTGCGGCGGGAAAGATGCTTTTTCGTCAGGAACATGGTGTGCGTGTCTCCAGCGCAGCTACTGAACGGTCGAAACGACTTGCGCGGTGGTCGCCTTCGGCAGCGTCGGGCGGCGCCGCGCGTCGACGGAAGGCATCGCTCTCGACGACGCCCATCACCAGTGACTCGAACGTGAGCTCTGTCAGTCTTCGCCTCGCGCACGATGCCGCGCACGGCCGGCATGTCGTTGTGGTCGATGTGGCGACCGACCGCGTAGGTCATCAGCTTCTCGGTGATGATCTCGCGCGAACTGATCGCTGCGCGAGGCGAGCGCCTTGTGGAGGTCGGTGGGGCCGGACATCGGCCGTACCGTCCGGCATGGTGCCCGACGAGTCGATCACCTGGCGCGACACCGGGTCGATCGTGCGGTACGCACCGACGGTGTCGAAGTTCTCGAGCGCGAACCCGAGCGGATCCATCACGGCATGGCAGCTCGCGCACGCCGGGTTGCGGCGATGGATCTCGGTCTGCTCGCGCACCGTCGCCGGCTTGCCCTTCACGGCTTCGCCGAGATCGGGCACGTTCGGCGGCGGAACCGCCGGCGGCGTGCCGAGGATGCGCTCCATGATCCACGCGCCGCGCAGCACCGGGGCCGTGCGGTTCGGGTTCGCCGTCACCATCAGCACCGCGCCCTTGCCCAGCAGGCCGAACCGGTTCGCGTCGGTCAGCTTCACCTTGTGAAAGCCGTTGCCGCGGATGTCGGTGTAGCCGTAGATCAGCGCGACCTGCTCGTTGATGTAGGTCTCGTCGGCGGTCAGCAGGTCGGTGACCGGGCGATCGGCGCGCAGGATGCTGTCCATGAACAGCTCGAGCTCCTTCTTCAGCGCCGGGACGCGGGTCGTACACGCCGCTCGCGTGCTGGAACAGCGCCGCCGACGGGACGATGGTGTCCATCTTCGCGACGTTGAGCCACTGGAAGGCGAAGTCGCGCGTCAGCGAGATGCCGCGCGGGTCGGCCATCATGCGCCGCACCTGGGCTTTCAGCACGTCCGGTTTCGACAGCTCGTTCTTCTCGGCCAGAGACAGCAGCTCTTCGTCGGGCAGGCTGCTCCACAGGAAGAACGACAGCCGCGAGGCGAGCTCGAGGTCGTTCAGCGGACGCGAACCCTGCTTCGACCGACGCTTCGGCGCGATACAGGAAGTGCGGGCTGACGAGGATCGCCGCGATCGACTCGCGCACGCCGCCTTCGAAACCGTCCACCTTCTGGCCGTTGTCGTAGAAGCGCATCAGGGGCGCAAGATCTTCGTCGGTCACCGGACCGCGGAAAGCCTGGCGCGCGATCCGCGCGATGATCTTCTGGGCGCAGGCACGTTCATCGGCAGCGCCGGTCGGCTTGCACGTGAAGATCTTCTTGCGGGCTCGCGGAGTCGCTGACCCCGGTGATCTTGACCGGGCCCTTCACCTGGAAGGCGTGCACCGCGGGAACGCGATGCTGTCCGCCCTCGAGCGCATTCGCCGGCCGGCGGTCGTCGCCGGCCGAGTACTGCAACGTGCGCGAATCGCTCTCGGCGTAGCTGCGGCGCAGGAACGTCACCGCGATCGTGTGCTGACCGGCGGTGGCAGTGAAGCGGATGTCCTTCAGGCGGCCGTTGATCTGCGCGACGGCGTCATCGAGCCGCTGGTCGATGGCGGCGTGGTCTTCCTCGCCACCGAGGTTGGTGCGCCAGAATTCCTTGCCGTCCAGCAGCGCGATCACGGTCGCGTCGAATTCCATGTTCGGCACGGTGCGGGCAAGGGCCATGTCACCGATGGTCAGCACGTACTCGCCGTCGGCCGGGAAGTTGTGGAGCGCGCTCATGCCACCGCGCGTGCCGAACGGCATGCCGTCCTTGTAACGGCGCTGGTTGCCCGAGCCCGCGGCGGGGGCCGCGGCCAGCGACAGGATCATGTTCGGCACGAGGCCATAGGTGGTCTCGAGCGGCACCGACTTCGGATCACCCACCGCCAGCAGCGCGATCGAACGCGAGGCGGTGACCGCCTGGTCGGTGAACGTCGCAGTCATCTGCAGCGCTTCGGCGTTGTTGTCGAAGTCGTCCTTCAGCGGGTCCTGCGGCAGCCAGGTGGCCGCATCGATCTGCGAGCCCGAGCAGGTCGCGCACCGCGTTCGTGTATTCGCGGCGGTTGAGGCGGCGCAGCGGCACGTAACCGACGTAGGGGGTCGCCTCCTGCGCGTGGTCGAGCGTGCTCTCGAGCCAGCTCATCATGTTCTGGACGGTCGCGCGGTCGGGCTGGTTCTTTTCGGTCGGCGGCGGCATCAGGCCGCTGCGCAGTTTCTTGATCGCGGCTTCCCAGACCTTCGAGTCCTTGGGCACGTCATCGGCGGACATCGTGTCGAACGCGATGCTGCCAGCCCAGTCGGTGGCATTGTGGCAACCGACGCAGTACGTCTCGACGTTCTGCCACTGCGCGGCGTGCGCGTCAGCCGGCGCCACCGCGCCCGGCGCCGCGGCACCCGCAAGCTGCAGGCTCGCAGCGGCCGCCGCCGTACACAGCCCCGTCACAACCGCCATCGTTCGCTTCGAACTCATCCGGATCCCCCGTGGTCGGCCGCCCGCGGCCGCAACCGTGCGCTAATGACCTGATAAGTATAAGAGTCGTTGTTTCGGCAGAGGTTCCCTTTTGAACCGCTCGCCAAAGTCGCCTCGGCTCTGGACTTATTGCACGATCCGGCCCCGCATTCAAGGGGCGTGCGGGACGCTTCAGACCGCCAGCAGCTCCACTTCGAACACGAGCGTCGCATTGCCCGGGATCACCCCGCCTGCGCCGCGCGCGCCGTAGCCGAGATCCGGGGGGATGGTCAGCACGCGGGTGCCGCCGACCTGCATTCCCTGCACGCCCTCGTCCCACCCCCTGATGACCTGCCCACCGCCGAGCGGGAAGTCGAAGGGGTCGTTGCGGTCCTTGCTCGAGTCGAACTTGCGGCCCCGGTTCAGGGGCGCGGCGGCATCGTGGAGCCAGCCGGTGTAATGCACGGTCACGTGGCTGCCCGCCTGGGCGGTTTCGCCGGTGCCGACGACGGTGTCTTCGTACTGCAGGCCTGAGGCAGTGGTGGTCATGGCGGATCCGGGTCGTTTCGGGGGCGCCACGGTAGCAATTCCGCTTGCCTCGCGCAGCCGCGAACTGGAATACTGAACTTCATGGTTCAGTATTCGAGCGCCCGCTTCGATGCCTCCTTCGCTGCCCTGTCCGATGGCACGCGCCGGGGCGTCCTGCATCAGCTCGGCCAGGGCGACGCGTCGATCACCGACCTCGCCGGCCGCTTCCGCATGACCCTCACGGGCATGAAGAAACACGTGCACGTGCTGGAGCGGGCCGGGCTCGTCACCACCCAGAAGCTCGGGCGCGTGCGCACCTGCAGGCTCGGCCCGCGACGACTCGATGAGGAAGTCGGCTGGATCGAGGACTATCGCCGGCTGTGGACGGCGCGGTTCGACGCGCTCGACGAGCTGGTCGAACAACTCAAACGAAAGGAGAAGGCCAGTGTCGTCCCGAAGCGAAAGTGAAGTGTCGGCGCACGGCACCACCGTCGAGCGCACCTCCGACCGCGAGCTGGTGGTCCGGCGCACCGTCGACGCCCCGGCCCGTCTCGTGTTCGAGGCGTGGACACGGCCCGAACTGTTCCAGCGATGGTGGCTGCCGAAGTCGATGGGCATGACAGTGCTGTCCTGCGAGATGGATGTCCGGACGGGGGGCAGCTACCGCCTCGAGATCAGTCACCCGGCCGCCCCGCAGCCCATGGCGTTCTTCGGCCGATATGTCGAGGTGACGCCCCATTCGCGCATCACCTGGACCAACGACGAGAACGGCGACGGCGGCCCCGTCACCACCGTGACGCTGGAAGAGCGCGACGGACGGACGCACGTCGTGGTGCACGAGCTGCATGCCTCGAAGGAAGCGCTCGACGCCGCCGGCACCGGCGCGGCCGAGGCGATGGCCGAGACGTTCACGCAGCTCGAAGAGCTGATCGCCGGGGTTCGCGGCGGCGCGAGGCGTTAGCATGCGCCGATGATCTCGCTCGAAGCGCGCCTGTTGCGCGCCGTCACGGTGCTGTCGGTGGCCGGCTTCGGCAGTGGCGTCTCGCAGCGCGTGCTCGATCCGCTGCTGCCCCGGCTCGAGCAGGACTTCGGCCGGCCGCTCGCCCAGGTGTCGTGGGTGATCACCGGGTTCTCGCTCGGCTATGCGCTCAGCCAGCTGTTCTTCGGCCCGCTCGGCGATCGCTACGGCAAGCTGCGCGTCATCACCTGGGGCTGTGGCGCCTGCAGCCTCGCCTCGGCGTTCTGTGCCTTCGCTCCCGGGTTGCAGAGTCTCGTTGCCGCGCGCGTTGTCGCCGGGGCCATGAGCGCGTCGCTGATCCCGCTGGCAATGGCCTTCATCGGCGACGCGGTACCGTACGAACATCGACAGCCCGTGCTGGCCCGCTTCTCCATCGGCCAGATTCTCGGGGTGGCGGCCGGACAGCTGCTCGGCGGGCTGTCCGCAGACTACTTCGGGCGCGCGGCGCCGTTCGTGCTGCTGACGGTGCTGTTCGCGCTCAGCACGGCGATGCTGCAGCGACTGCGGCACGGCCTCGACACGCCCGCCCTGCCGTCCGCACGACGTACCACCCTCGCCGACCTGCTGCGGGAGTTCGGCCACGTGCTGCGCCAGCCCTGGGCGCGCCGCGTCGTCGTTACCGTGTTCCTCGAAGGCGCGCTGGTGCTCGGTGCCTTCGCCTTCTTCGCGACGCATCTGCATGCAAAGCTCGGCATCTCGTTCACGCTCGCCGGCTCGGCCGCGATGCTGTTCGGATTCGGCGGCCTCGTGTTCGCCACCAGCGCACGGCGGCTGCTCGCGCGTCTCGGCGAGCCCGGCCTCATTCGCGTCGGCGCGCTCACGCTGCTGGCGATGATGTCGCTGGTCGCGCTCGCCCCGAATGTCATCGTCGTCGCGCTCGCCTGCTTCGTGCTGGGCATCGGCTTCTACATGCTCCACAGCACGCTGCAGACGCACGCGACGCAGATGGATCCCGCGCGCCGCGGCGCCGCGGTCGCAACCTTCGCGTTGTGCTATTTCCTTGGACAGGCCGCCGGCGTCACCGCTGTCGGCTGGGCGGTGACGCATTTCAGCACGGGGCTCGTGATCGTCGTCGCCGCGGTCGGCGTGACGCTCTGCGCGCTCGAGTTCGCGCGGGCACGAAGTGCGCACTACCGCGACCCGGTGGCCGCCAGCTAGCATGCGGGCTGTCGTAAACGCCGAGGACAGCGCCATGAACGCCAATGCTCCGGTCAGGATCTATCTCAAGAACACCTGCCCGTTCTGCCTGAAACTGCGCATCTTCCTCACCGAAGCAGGCCTTGCTGACCGCGCGGAGTTCATCACCTTCGCCGACGGCGACGCGACTCACGAGTCGTTGCGTTCGCGCCTGCAGGCCGCGGGTCAGGAACCGAGCTTTCCCGCAGCCGAGCTCGAGCCGGGCAAGCTCACGACCGGCACGGACCACCTGATCGGACACTTCGCGAAGCAAAGCGGCGTTTCGCCGGCAACGCTTCCGTTGCTCGCCTATTACTCCGAGGGTGTCTTCAAGAAGTACGGCGAGATGTTCCGCGAGCTGCGCCAGTTGAAGGGCAGCTAGTCAGCCGCCGAATACCACGCCGTGCATCATTCGACCCGGCAGCACTGACAACAGCGTCATCAGCACGAGGGCGATCATCAGCATCGCCATCGTGCGTCCGTGATTGCGCAGCCGGTGACGCTTGACCGAATAGATGCCGAAAGCCAGCAGCGCGAGTGCAGAGCCACCCCAGAACCCGGTGGCGGCGATCACCTTTCGGCAGGCCCTCGCCGGCTACGGCTATTTCGGTTGCGCCGGCGTCGGGATGATCGATTCCGGGAGGGGCCAGTTGCCGTCGTAGGGCGGCCAGTTCGGCACAGCCAGGCCAGCCGGCGGATAGAACATCGCGGTGTATGTCGTGCGGATCTTTCCGCCGTCGATCACGAACCACCAGCTCGCGACGTTGCGCGGGGTGGGAGAACCCGGCCGCCGGATGAACACGCCCGTCGCGAGGACCATCTGCGCTTCCTCGTCGATCAGCGGCATGCGCCGAGCGGCGACCATCGAGAGGTTGAAGTTCTCGAGCCCGGTCACGCAGTCGCGGCTTCCCACCCCCGGCTGCTGCGGACCCTGTGTTGTCGGCGCGTTGCCGCGAGGTGCCGCTGGCGGCAGGAAGTCTCCGCCCGGCGCCGGATGGCCGTTCTCGGCGCGTCCGCACCCCTTGTGCGTGAGCGCGATCGACCCGTCGTGCGAGGTGATCGCGTCGAAGTAGCTGTCGACGATACGGCCGAGTGTCGCGCGATCGACGCGTTCGCCGGCCGGCACCACGCGCTGCGGCGGCGGGTTCTGCGCGAGGTATTCGGGATTGTGCAGGTTGGCCGGCGCCTGGCCCGGCTGGCGCGGGCCTGCAAGACCCGGATCGTTCGCGCGGGCGATGTACCACTCTGCCTCGGTCACCCGTCTGTTATCGACCCGCAGCCGTACGGTGACGATGGCCGGCTCCGTACCTTCCATCATCGTGCCGTAGTAACCGGTTTCGCCGGTCACGGCGTCGTAGTACCTCCGCTGCACTTCGCCCAGCGCCGTCATGCTCTGCCACACGCCCTTGCCGGGCGCGACGTTCAGCGCGTTCTCGGTCTGGCGAAAGCCGAGTGCGACCGGCGCCTTGCCGGGATCGTGCGCGACGACCGCGGCGAGGTAGCCATCGAGCGCATCCTTCAGGCAACTGCGGTCGCAGTCGTTCCGCGCACTCGGCGCCGGCGCCTGATTGCAGCCGGCGATCATGACGAGCACACCACACGCCGCGAACAGATCGAGTCGAGTCATCTTCCCTCCGTGGATCTTCCTTGTAGCGAGCACACCAGCTGCCACTACCGCGTTCCCTTCGGCGCTGCGCCGGTGCACGACCAGTTGCGTGCGTCCTTCGCGTCGCCCGAGCCGGAGTACTCCGCGGCCTGCGGGTACGGGCACAGCGGCCGCGTGAGGCCGTTCGCTCCTCGGCCTTCGAGCCGTGCCGGCGCGACGCCCTGCTCTACCCACTGTTCGAGCGCACGCGTCGAATCGAACCCGTTGATGCCCGGACCGCCCCGGCAATGGCCCATGCCCGGCACCATGAACAGCCGGACCCAGTCACCCTGCTGCGGCCCCATACGGTCGAGCACGGATTCGTAGTAACGGATCGTGTTCTGCGCGGTGATGCCCGGGTCTGCCCAGCCGTGATAGAGCAGCAGCTTGCCACCGCGCGCCTTGAACTTCGTGAGGTCGGGATTCACCGCATCGACGAAGCCGAGCTTCTGATCGAGCAGTGGCACGTCGCGATCGACATCGAAGGTCTTCCAGTCGAGCGAGGCGTCGTTGCGCGCGATGCGGACCAGGTCGAAGAGGCCGTCCGGTCCGTCAGGATTGGTCGAGGACGCCGCGATGGGTCTGCTCAGTGGTGCGCCCGAGAAGATCAGCTCGCCTTTCGAATTCTTCACGCCCTCGTAGAACGTCGCAACCGTCTTCAACTGCGGTTCCGTGAGGCACGAACTGCCGGATTGCCCGGCTGCGCAACGCAATGCCGTGAAGTCGACCTTGCACTGGCGCGGATCGTTCAGGAACCCCTCGTTCCGCGTATCGCAGTTCCGTGTCACGAGATCGTTGACCAGTGCGGCGTGTTCCTTCGACAAGCGCGCCCTCGGGACGCTTGAGCAGGTCGACGCTCGACGCGATACCGGCGGCCCACATGCGGATATGGCGATTGGCCAGCGCGCCGGCGACGATGCCGTCGTAGTCCTCCGGATAACGCTGCGCTTCCATCACGCCCATGCGCCCGCCGGTCGAGCAGCTCGAGTAATACGAACGCTGCGGCGGCCTGTCGTAATACGCACCCACGAGTTGCTTCGCCTTCAGCGTCATCTCATGCGTCGCGCGGTAAGCGAAATCGATCATCTTCTCGGGATGCCCGACCGCCCATTTGCCCCCCGGCTCCTGGTGGCCGGTATCCGTGCCGGCAGTCGCGTAGCCGGACTTCAGCGCCTCGGGCATGCCGCTCCGCGTGCCCTGGATCGAGCCCGCGAAGCCACCATTGCCCGCGGCCAGGAACTTGCCGTTCCAGCCTCCCGCGGGTGGTAGCCACACTTCCATCCTGATCAGGGAGTCGGGCGTTGGCTTCAGGTCGAGCTGCACCCGGCAATGCGGCGGCAACACCGGTGGGGGCGGTGCCCCTGGCGCGGGCGATGCATCGCCGGGCCCTTCGGCCACGAGTCGGGCATCTGTCACCACGGCGTGCTCGAGTGGAACGGCGGCCAATCCCTCGCAGGAATTTGCCGCGGCTGCCGCAGCGGACAGCGCATACAGGCCGGAAGCGCAGAGCCGGGCGAGCATGGTGCGCATGGAACCCTCCTGGCCGCTTGAGTTACGGCTTCTGGAGCCGAAGATAACAGCCCAGGGCCGGACGTTGCCGGCACGTATAACCAGGGACTTCCAATACCAGCATTGCTAATGGTCGCACTTCTGCGAAGCTGGTTAACCGGCTCAACATAGTTGATCGTGGCAATCGAACTGCCGGGGCGGAGTTCGGTCGAAAGACCTGTAGACGAATTGAAATTATTATCCGTTCGCCAAGGACTTGAGCATGACACTGAACAAGACGGGGTGTCTCCTCAACGCCCAGAACGCTGACCGTGTAAACACGGCTGCGGGCGGCGGCGGTTTGAACCCTTCATCGATGCAAGGCAGGAACGTAATGCGGTTGATGAACCTGTTGAGCCCCGTTTCCCGTGGAGCCTTCATGCTCGCGGGCGTGACGCTGTTCACCCAGGCCGCTCGCTGCCAAGGGCGAGCAGCGTGGACAGCGGCGCGCTGATCGAGAAGTACTGCACCAGCTGTCACAACACCACTGACTGGGCGGGCGGCCTCGATCTGCGAAAGCGCCAGCGCCACCACCATCGCCGACGACGCCGGACGTCGGCGAGAAAGCTGATCAAGCGCCTGCGCGCCGGCATGATGCCGCCGGTGGGTGAGGAGCGCCCGCACTACGAGACGGTGCAGAAGCTGGCGCAGAGCCTGGAGCAGAGCATCGACAAGCGCGCCGCCACCAAGGGTGCCCATCTGCCGGCGCCGGGCCTGCACCGCCTGAACCGCACCGAATACACCAACGCGATCCGCGATCTGCTGGCGCTCAATATCGACGCCGCCAGGTTCCTGCCGTCCGACGATTCCAGTCACGGCTTCGACAACATGGCGGGCACGCTGACCACGTCGCCCGCGTTGATGGAGGCGTATCTGTCGGCGGCCGGCAACATCAGCCGTCTGGCCATCGGCACCGAAACGGCGCCGACGCTGGCCGTGTTCGACGCGCCGCACGACACCAGCCAGAACGAGTACGTCGAAGGCCTGCCGTTCGGCACCCGCGGCGGCATGCTGATCGAGCACGAATTCCCCGCCGACGGCGAGTACACGCTCACCGTGAAGGGCATGACCGGCTACTTCACCGCCGTGCTCGGCAACGTCAAGGGCGAGAAGCTCGAAGTCACCGTCGATGGCAAGCGCGTGTACCTGTACGACTGGGACAAGGAGATCGCGACCAAGCGCGGCGATGGCGGCAAGACGCCGCCGCTGCCGATCAAGGCCGGCTTCCACCGCATCGGCGTGGCGTTCATCGCCACCAGCGATCTGCCCGACACCGGACTCAACCGGTCGTTCCAGCGCACGATGAACTCGCCGGGCTCGATTTCCGGCTACACGTTCTACCCGCACGTGGGCCAGGTGTTCATCGAAGGTCCGTTCAAGGGCACGGCGGCCACCGATACGCAGAGCCGTCGCAGGATCTTCGAGTGCTACCCGAAGAGCGCCGCCGAGGAAGCCGGCTGCGCCACGCAGGATCATCACCACGCTGACCACGAAGGCCTTCCGCCGTCCGGCCAGCGACGCCGACATCAAGACGATGACCGCCTTCTACCGCAGCGGACGTGAGCAGGGCGGCAAGTTCGACACCGGCATCGAAGCGGTGATCCAGCGCCTGCTGACCGATCCGGATTTCATCTACCGCGCCGAGATCGAGCCGGCCAAGGCGGCGGCGGGCACCGCCTACCGGATCAGCGATCTGGAACTGGCGTCGCGCCTGTCGTTCTTCCTGTGGAGCAGCATCCCCGACCTGGAGCTGATCAAGCTCGCCGCCGCCAACAAGCTGCATGATGCCGAAGGTGCTGAAGCAGCAGGTCGATCGCATGATCGCCGATCCGCGTTCGCAGGCGCTGGTGCGGAACTTCACCGGCCAGTGGCTGAATATCCGCGGCATCGCCGCCAGCGAGCCGGTGGTGAACCTGTTCCCCGATTTCGACAGCACGCTGCGCGAGGCATTCAGGCGCGAGGTCGAACTGTTCTTCGCCAGCATGATCCAGGAAGACCGCAGCGTGCAGGAGCTGCTGACGGCGGATTACACCTTCGTCAACGAGCGTCTCGCCAGGCACTACGGCATTCCCGGCATCTACGGCCCGCAGTTCCGCCGGGTCAAGCTCGGGCCCGATCAGGACATGCGCAAGGGCCTGCTGGGCAAGGGCGCACTGCTGACCATCACGTCCGATGCCGAGCGCACGTCGCCGGTGAAACGCGGCAAATGGTTCCTGCAGACCTTCTTCGGCGTGAGCCCGCCGAATCCGCCGCCTGGCGTGGAAACCAAGCTGGAGAGACAAGCCCGGCGAAGCCGCCGAAGACCATGCGCGAGCGCCTGGTGGTGCACAGCACCAACCCGAGCTGCGCGAGCTGTCACAAGATGTTCGAGCCGATGGGCCTCGCGATGGAGAACTTCGACGCCGTGGGCCAGTGGCGCACGACCGAGGTCGGCAACCCGATCGATTCGGTCGGCATCATCACCGACGGCACCCGCATCGACGGCATCAAGGGCCTGCGCGACCTGTCGGTGCGCAAGCGCGAGATGTTCACGGAAGTGGTGATCGAGAACCTGCTGACCTATGCCATCGGCCGCGGCCTCGATCACAACGACATGCCGCTGGTGCGTTCGCTGAGGCACGACGCGGCGAAGGACGACTACCGGTTCTCGTCGCTGATCATGGGGGTGGTCCAGAGTCCGGCCTTCACCATGAACATGAAATCAGCCGCGGACGTGAAGCCGCCGCCGTTTCGAAGAGAGGGGACTGAACCCATGTTCATCACCAAGAAGCACATCAGCCGACGCACCTTGTTGCGCGGTGCCGGCACCGCGCTCGCTCTTCCCTTGCTCGATGCCATGATCCCCGCGTTCACGGCAGAGGCGAAGACGGCGGCAAAGACGCCGCCGCGCTTCTTCGGCGGCTTCGTGCCACATGGCGCGGCGCCGGGCTACTGGATTCCCGAGAAGGTCGGCGCATTGCCGGACGAACTGCCGTTCATCTGGAAGCCGATGGAGCCGTTCCGCCAGCACCTGAACATCCTGACCGGCCTGCATTCGCGCTCGGCCGAGCCGCCTCCGGGTGAAACCGGCGCCGACCACTGGGTCGCTGCCGCGTTCCTGTGCGCGGAGAAGCCGCGCAAGACCGCCGGCGCCGACGTCTACGCCGGCCAGACCATCGACCAGATCATCGCCGCCAAGTACGGGCAGGAAACGCTGCTGCCGTCGGTGGAGATTTCGGTGGAAGACCCGGGTTCGGGTTCGAGCAACTGCGGCGAAGGTTACAGCTGCGTCTATACGAACACGATCGCCTGGGCATCGCCGACCACGCCGTTGCCGATGGAGCTGAATCCGCAGGTTGTGTTCGAGCGCATGTTCGGCAGCGGCAGCACCGCCGAGCAGCGCGCGCTGCGCCGCGAGCGCAACCAGAGCATCCTCGATTCGGTCAATGACAAGATCAAGGGTGTGCGCAACGAGATCAGTGCGCCCGATCGCGCACGTCTGGATGCCTTCACCGACAACGTGCGCGAGATCGAGCGTCGTCTGCAGATCGCCGCCAAGGCGACGACTGCCGCGCCGGAGGATTTCGCAGTGCCCCCGGGCATTCCGCAGTCGTTCGATCAGCACATCAAGATCATGTTCGACCTGCTGGTGCTCGGCTTCCAGGCCGACATCACCCGCGTCGGCACCATGCTGTTCGCGCGCGATCTCACCGGCCGCGTCTATCCGGAAAGCGCAGCGCCGACGGCGGGATTCCATGGCCTCTCGCACCATGGTGAAGATCCGAACCTGATCAGCCAGTTGTCGAAGATCAACCAGTATCACGTGAAGATGCTGGCCTACTTCGTCGAGAAGCTGGCCAACACCACCGATGGCGACGGCTCGCTGCTCGATCATTCGCTGCTGCTGTACGGCAGCAACATGGGCAACCCGAACCAGCACGTGCACTACGACGTGCCGCACATCCTGATCGGCGGCAACAACGGCAAGCTGAAAGGCGGCCGCCATCTGGCGTACCCGACCAAGCAGGTGCCCACCGGCAACCTGCTGTTGAGCATTCTCGACCAGTTCGACATCCCCCGTGACAAGTCTTGGCGACAGCACCGGACATCTGTCCGGCCTGGTGTGACGGACCCGGTGATCAAGCAGCATGCGCAGCTTCGTATTGAAGAGTCTCTCTGCCGTGTTGCTGTCGGCGATGGCGGGCGTCTGCGTTCGCGCAAGCCGACATTGCCGATGCCGCAAGCCAAGGGCGACAAAGCCGAAATCGAGCGTCTGCTGAAGAGCGGTGCCGACGTGAATGCACAGCAGGGCGATGGCGCCACTGCGCTGCATTGGGCCGCCTATCGCGGCGACGCGAAGCTCGCCGAGCTGCTGCTGAAGGCCGGCGCCAGGCCGGGCGTGGCCAATCACAATGGCGCAACGCCGCTGTGGCTGGCGGCGACGCGCGGCGATGCCGCCGTGATCCAGGCATTGCTCAAGGGCGGCGCCGATGCCAACGAACAGCTGCCGCTCGGCCGCCGCCCGCTGATGCTGGCCGCACGCTCGGGCCAGGTCGATGCCGTGCATGCACTGCTCGAACACGGCGCCGATGTGAATGCCAGTGAAACCGAACGGGGTACCACCGCGTTGATGCAGGCGGCCGACCAGGGCCATGCCGACGTGTTGAAGGTGTTGATCAAGGCGCGGCGCCAACGTGGCGGCCGTGTCGAAGCCGGTGATGCGCGATGGGCGTTCGGCAGCACTGGGCAACGCCAATGATCCCCGCCGCGCCGTTCGTCAGCAGGCCATCGCGGTGCTGTGCGAAGCGAAGAAGCCCGATCTGGCGCAGGTGAGAATGCCAGCGCGAGCTGTTGATGGGCGCCAGCCAGAAGGATCTTGCCGGCCGCCGATCTGTGCAAAGGCATACGACGCAGCGGTCTGGGCTTCGTCACCATCGACGGCGCCGGCGGCAACGCCGGCGCGGTGTGGGTGGAGAGGTGGACGTTCGAGCTGGACGCGGAAGGCAATCCGGTCCTGGATGAGAATGGCGATCCGGTTCCGGCCAGCCACCGGTCGTGGCGCCGCCGCCGCCGCGTGAACCCGATGGTGGCGCGTTGACCGCGCTGGTCTATGCCGCGCGTTCCGGCAGCATCGATGCCGCGCGCGTGCTGCTGGAAGGTGGCGCCGATGTGAACCAGACGACGCGCTACGGCTGGAGTCCGCTGCTGGCTGCCACGCAGAACCAGAACTACCAGATGGCGAAGTTCCTCATCGAGCGCGGCGCCAATGTGAATCTGGCCAACAAGGGCGGCTGGACGCCGCTGTATCTGGCCACCGACAACCGCAATATCGAAGGCGGCGACTACCCGACGCGCACCGCCGACATGGACAGCCTCGCGTTCATCACGTATCTGCTCGACAAGGGCGCCGACGTCAATGCGCGTGTCACCGAGAGCACGGAAACGCGCACGGTGTTCACCAATCAATGGTTGAACGAAGACGGCGCCACGGCGTTCCTGCGTGCCGCGCAGTCCGGTGATCTCGAGTTGCTGAAGCTGCTGGTCGCGCGTGGCGCTGATCCGAAGATCAATACCAAGCTCGGCGTGACGCCGCTGGCGGTGGCTGCCGGCATCGGCTGGGTGGAAGGCGTTACCAGGGAGCACTCCACCGCGGAGACGGTGGAGGCCGTGAAGTATCTGCTGTCGCTCGGGCATCGATCCCGAACTTCCAGGCCGACACCGGCCGCGTCGCACTGCACGGCGCCGCGCACAAGGGCGCGACGGAAGTGGTGAAAGTGCTGGTGGCAGCGGGCGCGAAGCTGGATGTGCGCGATTTCGGCAACACCGACAATCGCGGCAGCCCCGAGCTGTCGACCCGCACCTGGTTGCCGATCGATTACGCCGACGGCCTCGTGCGCGTCGGCGTGCAGTCGGCGATTCCGCATCCGGAAACCGCCAAGGTGCTGCGCGAGTTGATGCTGAAGGCCGGCCTCAAGGCGCCGCCCGAAGGCCGCACGCTCGAATCGCTGTGCATCGTCGATGTGTGCAAGCCGGGATACGATCCGATGAGCATCAACAACTGACGTCGAGCCGTCAGTCCTGCTTCTTGTAGGGCACGAACTGTTCGAGGAACAACGCGCCCGTCGTGAAGCCGCTCATGCGGTCGACGGTGCGGATGATGTCGGTGTGACAGAGCTGTCCACCGAATCGATTGATCACGATGACGTCGTCGCGGCGCAATGATCGCGGGTCGCTCGGCTTGCCGACGTAGATCGTGTCGCCATCGCCGTACACCATTGCGACACCGTCGATCACCTCGAGCTTGTCCGACTTGAACGCCGGGATGCAGCTCACCGGGGTGCCGGCGGTGCGGCCCTCGATCAGCTTGGCGAGCCGCGCCTCGTTCTTCTCCGCCCGGGTCTGCTTCCGGTCGGCGCTTTCCGCGGTTGCTCCGGCGAGAGCCATCACGGCGGCGACGATCATGAGTTTGCGGGTGTTCATAGTCTGTCCTGCTGCTGCAATCGCCCGACGGGGGTCACAACGAGCCTGACGCTTGCGGCAGGCGCCCGCAAGTCGGAAGGATCTCACCCGCGTGACGCGGGCACGGACGCGGGCTCGATACGCAGCAGGGCGCCGTCCTCCTCGTCCGTCAGCAGGTAGAGCAGCCCGTCGGGTCCCTGACGCACTTCGCGGATGCGCTGGTGCAGCTCCCGCAGCAGCGACTCGCGCCGGATCTCCTCCATGTTTCCATTGAACACGACGCGCTGCAGGTGCCCCGTTCCCGGGATGCGCCCCTCCATCAGGCCGCCGACGAATACGTTGCCCTTCCACGCCGGAAACCGGTCGCCGGTGTACACGGCGAGGCCGGCGATCGCGATCGCCGGTACCCAGTAGACCAGCGGCGGTTCTATGCCGTCGCGCGTGGGATGCGGGGAGATGGGCCGGCCGGAGTAGTCGCGGCCGAAGCTCACCTGCGGCCATCCGTAGTCGCGGCCCGGCAGCAGGATGTTCAGCTCGTCCCCGCCGTTCGGACCGTTCTCGTGCTGCCACATCTGGCCAGTGGTCGGGTGGACGACGAGCCCGAGCGTATTGCGGTGCCCTAGCGTGAAGATCTCGGCGCGGTAGCCGGCGCGCCCGACGAATGGGTTGTCGGCTGGCACGGAGCCGTCGTCGTTGAGACGCAGGACCTTGCCCCGCAGGCTCTTCGTGTCCTGCGCGACGTTGGCGACGTCGCCCTCCGACCGGCCGCCGGTCGAGAAATACACCTTTCCGTCGCGCCCAAACGCCACGCGGCCGTTCAGCCCCGAGTTGCCCGCATAGGAGTCGGGCACCAGCAGGTCTTTCACATCGACCAGCGCATGCCCTTCGAGACGGCCCCGGGCGAGCGACGGTGCACCCATGCCGTTGCCGACCGGCTTCGTGTAGGTGAGGTAGACGAGGCGATTTCGCTCGAACTGCGGGTGAAGCGCGACGTCCATCAGGCCGCCATTGCCGTCGGTTCGCGCCTGCGGCACGCCGGCGATGGGGCGCGGATCGAGCACGCCGCCGCTGACCAGCCGCAGGCGCCCGGCCCGCTCGGTGACCAGCATGTCGCCGTTGGGCAGGAATGCGATCGCCCACGGATGCGAGAGCCCTTTCGCCACCACGCTCAGGCGAATCTTCGGCTGCTCGGCTGTGTCGATGATCCAGGGCCCTGCCCCGAGCGGCTGCACCGGTACGCCGATGGGAGGTTGCTGCGCGTGGGCGGTGGCGGCCACCGCGACGAGTAGCAGGGCGGATCGGCGGAGCGAAAGCCGGTTGTACATGTGGGTCCTCGTGGCTGCGGGTCGACTAACTTAGCCTCGCACGAACCGCTCGTGCACGGACGTCCAGATGTCGTGAAGCAGAAACGTCACGCTGTCTCTTCGAAGACACGCATGCGGACTCGTTGTTGCTATCACGACGCACCGACGATGCGGTTCGCATCGCCGGCAGCGGCTGGGGCCGCTCGCATCGTCTGGCCGTCGACGGCCGACCGGGTTTCATCCAGGTCAGCCGGACGCAGTAGCCCGAGCGACGCCTACCGGCTCACCTGCAGGTTCGCGCCCGAGATCGGACCGGTATCTCCGTCCGAAACCACCTTCACCCAGAGCGAGTCCTTGCTCTTGAAGTACGAGGTCTCGTTCGCCTTACGCAGCGCATCGAGGCTCTTCTGCGGCGCGCCGCCCGTCGCCGTGGTGAAGCCGGGCATCTCGAGAATGACCCACGACCCGCGATCCATTTCCGCGAGCGTGAGACCGACGGACGGCCGCTCGGTGGTCACCTTCATCTCGGTGCCGGCACGCACGGTGCTGCCGTTGCCGGGCACGGTGTACTGCTTGCCGTTGCGACCGAGCACGACCGGCGCCGGCGGAGCCGCAGGAGCCGGACGCGGGGCGCAACAGCAATCGGTGGCGCAGTTGCGCCCGCGGCGATCGCAGCCGGCGGCGCACCCGGACCAGGACCTGCACCCATGCCGGGACCGCCCGCGCGGAACAGCATGCGGCCGATGTCGCCCTTGCACACGGCCGCGTTCCACTCGGCCTTCACTTCGCATGCCTGCGCGTCGACGGCGATGCTGTCGTTCACTCCGTCGTGAATGAGGATGGACGCATCGGTCAGGCCGGTGATCGCGCCCTGCTTGTCGCGGATCACGGCGGTCTTGTACGCGGCGCTACTGCCGTTGTCGTTGCCCCACTTCGGCTCCATCTTCGGGAAGTAGACCGGCTTCGCGTTGACGAACTTCACCCGGTCGACGGCATTGTTCGTGCTGATGCCGAAGCTCGTGTACAGCAGGTACGAGAGCGCGCCGGACTTGCGCGTGGCGTTGTCCTGGTAGTTCATGAACGTGACGTTGTCCACGTCGTGCACGTAGTCGTAGTACTCGTAGCCGTGAATGGGGTAATCCGGCATCTCGGGGTACGGCAGGCTGCGGCCGTAAGCCACTTCCCCCGGCGCGCGCGGGTTGCCGACGTTCGCCGTTTCGCCCACGAACAGCGAGTCGATCACCTTCGACGTGAACGCATGGTCGCGCGCGATGGAGCCCGACGCGTGCGTGTAGCCAATCGCGTTGTCGGCGAGCTTCACGTTCCTGAAGACGTGCATCTCGCCGCGGCCCCAGATACCGCCGTTGCGGTTCTTGTACGCCGTGAAGTCCTCGATCACCGTCTCGACCGACCTGCTCTTCGCGTCGGCGGGGTTTTCACGGGCGATGTGCGAGCTGCCGGTGACGATGAACCGTGCCATCCGGGCCGGCGTTCCGGTCGATCATCAGCGAGTCGAAGTTCGAGTGGGCCGTGTTGCCCTTGAACTCGCGGAACGCTGTGCGACGAGGCCACACCGCCTTGCTCGCATCCGTGCCCTGGAAGGCGCCGGTCGGGTGCTCGGCCAGCGAGACCCAGAAGCCGATCTGGTCCGACCCCGCGGCCACGTTGTCACGGTAGACGTTGTCGGGGTTCGTGATCCAGAACGACGCAGCAGTGTTGTCCGAAGGGATCAGCACGTCCTTCGAGAGCTGGCCATTCGCACGCGCCTGGCCGCTCGGCGACCCGCCCGCGATGCCGCTCGCCGCGAGATTCGTCGGCACGCAGGGCTTGGTGGGGTGGCACTTGGTCTGGATCGCGAGGTTGCGGACGTACTGGTTGCCGGTCTCGATGCCGTCCTCCAGGAAGAAACAGTGGCCCACGGTGTTGTAGGTCACGTTGTTCTGGACGACGACGTTGTTCGTGCCGTGCACCGTCACGCAGCGGCTGAACGTGTCGTGGATCGCGGAGTTCCGGATGTACTGTCCCGCGCCATCGCCGTTCAGATGCCAGTGGATCGGGTAGCGGGCGAGCGTGAGGTGCTGTCCCATGCGGGTGAGCTCGACGCCCTCGACGAACATCTTGCTGGTCACCATCGCCATGATGTGGCCGCCGATGTACGACTGCTCCGAGTCGGTGGAGGCCTGCATCTTGATGTTGCGCGTCAGCAGGCCGACTTCGCCGCGCTCGTCCACGTCGAAGGTGATCTCGCCGAAGTGCATGTACTCGAGGCTCTTGTCGAGCGTGATCGTGTTGCCGCTGACCGCCGTGATGTTGCGACGCTCGGCCTGGCGCGGATTGAAATCCGTCGACGCGAGGACGATCTCGTCGCCGACTGCGCCACTCGGCCGCGTTCAGCACTTCGATCGCATTGCTGCCAGCGTTGGCCGTCCGGGCGAGCTTGGTCCAGGCGTTGTGGCGGTCGCCATGCAGGTTGAGCGTGCCACCGGAGATCATGATCCCGCGATCGCCCATGCCCATCATGGCTTCGCCCTTGACGGTATCGGTGAGCGTGATCGTCGCCTTGCGCGTGTGCGGCCTGGCCTCCGTGCCGATCTCGAGCTCGCCGTGCAGCATGATCCATTCGGTCGTGAGCTCGAGGTCCCTGTCGTCGGCGAACGCAAGCTTGCCCATGATCGTCAGGCCGTTCAGCGCCGGCGGGCTGACGTCGAGCAGCACGGTCTTCCCCGCGGCGATCGTCACCGAGTCGCCGGCCTTGGGTACCTTCCTGCCGGGCCAGGTGGCGCGATCGGACCAGCGAGTGGCCTTCGCGGCCGCCTGCTCGGCCGCCCCGGCGGCGGCGGAAAGGCCGCCGAGCGAGAGGGCGACAACCAGCAACGCGAACAGATACGGCCGATTGTGTTCTTTCACGGAAGTAGCCCCCGGTTCCCGCAAGCTTTCTTGTGCGACGGAGGATAGCTTGAGTGCCCCCGCCAAGCCATTCGCCGGCACTTCGGCGGACTGCGAGGCGCATCGAGGTGCCCGGCAGCAAGCTCTAGTCGATCCGTTTCACGCGCTGCCGGTAGTTGCGCACGTTGTCGCCCCGGATGCGACTCTCACGCGTGCCGTTGTTGGTACCCACCTGGTCGATCGGAGCCGGTCACGGGCTGCGCGTTGACGGTCGTCTCGTGCTCGAAGGCATGCGACTTGTCCGTGTTGCGGTAGTAGCGGTACAGCGCCCCAGTACAGCCCGGTGGCGCCAGCGGGCCCGAGCGCGAGCAGCCAGAGTGTGCCGTCGCCTTCCATCAGCTGTGCGCCACGATCCAGAGGGCGATCGCTTCGAGAATCGTGCCGACGGTCAGCGCCGTGAGCAGCAGCTTCCACTGCTGCACCGGCACGCTGCCCATGGTCTCGCCCGTGCGGCCGTTGACGGCGATGTAGTGCAGCATGCCGCTGCGGCCGTCCGGGCTGGAGGTAGGAATACAGCCACACCGGCAGGTACATCGACACCCAGCGCGTGCCGTGCACGTCGATGCCCTCCTGTTCCCAGCGCACGCCGCGGTCGTAGCGGCGCACCGAACCTTCGACCTGCGCGCGCGCGATCGACAGCAACTGTTCCGCGACGCGCGGCTGCAGGTGCGAGACGTCGAGGTCGCGCTTCTCGGAGGTGCAGCCCCGCAGGTAGGACGCGTTCCACTTCACCGCGTTCTTCGTGTCGAACGGCAGGATGGTGTTGATGATGTTGTTGGTGTTGGCGTTCGTGTCGAGGTTGCCGCGCTCGCGCGAGGATTCGAGCGGCAGGTCGTCCACCGTGAAGTCCACGTGGCGCTCGACCTGGTACACGTCGGCGTCGTAGTAGGTCTTCTTGTTCTTGCCGCTGCCACGGGTGTAGCGGCGCGTCTCGATTTCGCCCTTGCCCGTCACGTCGACGCTCGCCCGCGCGTCGACGATCATGTAGGGCAGGTAGACGGCGATGACGTTCTCGGGCGTGAACTCTTCCTTGAACTCCTTCAGCGCGAACAGCCGGCGCTTGTGCACGAACTGGCGGATGCGCGCCACCGCGTCGTCCTTGCTGATGTGGAACGGCAGCACGGCGTCGGGCACCGCGCCGTTGGGCACCTGCTCGTTGACGCCGAACACGTGCCGGCACCAGTGGCAGCGCGCCGTCATCTCGCTCTGCGTGTTGATCGTCACCTCGGCGCCGCAGCCGGTGCACTTGAAGCTGCGCAGCACCGCGGCGTCGGCCGCGATGTCGCGCGCGCCGGAGGCGATGATCGTGCCCGCGAGCTGATCGAGCCCTTCGCCGAACCCGAACTCCTCCTCGACGCGCTCGCCCTGCCACTCGTTGCGGCAGTACGCGCAGACCAGCAGGTCCGTGCCCGCCTTGTGGCGGATGTCGGTGGCGCCGCACTTCGGGCAGCGGTTGAGGCCGTCCTTGAGCTCCGCGGACTCCGGTGTCGAGGGCGACCGGATCGGGCGCTCCAGCTCGTCGCGGATCGGCGGCGGCAGCGTCGACGGATCGAGCCCGGAATCGCCCGGCAGCGGCGGCACGTCCTGCGGCGATCCGGGACCGGTGAGCTCGGGCGCGTGGGCGCGTCCGGACATCGTCGATGCCTAGAGACCCAGCGCCTTGGCCTTGACGCGCGTCGTAGTCGGCCTGCGTGATCAGGCCGAGGTCGAGCATCTCCTTGGCCTTCTTGAGCTTCGCGACCGGAGTCATCGGCCGCCGGCGCCGCGGGCTGCTGCAGGCCGCCCACGCCCATCATGCCGCTCGCCATGCCGATGCCGACGAGGCCCGCCGCACCGCCGTTCTCGCCCGCCGACTGGATGCCCTGCGCGACGCTGGCCTGCAGGTTGGAGTTGCCGCGCGAGCCGGCCAGCGCATCGGCGCGCTGCACGGTCTTCAGCAGCTCGCGCGTGTTCGCGTCGTACTCGATCGAGACGATGGCGACCTTGACGATCGCCAGGCCGCGGTCGGAGCGCCACTGGTAGGCGTTCTCCACCGCCTGCGACAGGCTCTTCGCGAAGCCGATCGAATCCTGCTGCAGCTTGGTGATGCGATTGCCCTTGGCCGGGTCGTTCGTGTAGAGGCTGAACGCCGGCGCGAGCGAACCGACCACTTCGTTGAAGAGCTGGCCGGCGGCGGCGTTGTCCATGTCGGTGAAGTCGAACACCTGGCCGGGCTGCAGGTACGTGGCCGGCACGAAGTTCTTCACGAACAGGATCGGGTCGACGATCTTCAGCGTGTAGGAGCCGCGCGTCATCGCGCCGACCTGCGTGTTGAGGAAGCCGTCGTCCCAGTAGATCTCCGACTGCGTGCCGAAGCGGTTGTCCGGCAGCTCCTTCAGCGAGACGAAGAACGCCGCCTGCTGCGAACCCGGCTGGCCGCCGAACTTGAAGCGCTCCCAGCTCTGCATGATCAGCGGGCTGACGATGCCGTCGCCCGCGAAGATCGACTTCGAATTGATGTCGTCGGACTGCCAGATGTAGCCGCCCGGCTCGGCGGCGAAGCCGGTGATCGCGCCGTCCTGGAACAGCAGCAGCCCGTAGCCTTCCGGCACGACGATCTTCGAACCGTTGGTGATGATGTTCGAGGAGCCGTGGGTGTTCGAACCGCGCCCGGCATTCGTGCCCTGCGGCACCGCCGCGAACAGCGCCGCCGTGCTCGGCAGACCCCGCCGGCACCGTGTAGAAAGTCCTTCCACTGGTCGGCCAGCATGCCGCCGATCGAACCCGACACCGCTTGAATGAGACCCATGACGTGCTCTCCCTGCCTGGGAGACGGACTATACCGTGCGGCCAAAAAAAAGCCCCCGAGCTGATGCCCGGGGGCTCCTGGCCGACCGTCTTTCGACGTTATCGGCTGACTTTCACCGTGTCGCCGGGGCCCTTGCCCTGGGTCGGACCGGTGCCCATGACGTCACCGCTCGACACGACCTTGACCCACAGCGAGCCCTTGCTCTTGTAGTACGAGGTTTCGTTCGACTTGCGGAGGGCATCGAGACTCGCCTGCGCCTTGCCGGTGTTGGCCGTGGCGAACCCGGGCAGCTCGAACATCACCCACGAGCCCGCATCCAGCTCCTTCACGTTGATGTCGAGCGAAGGCCGTTCGGTCGACACCTTGTACTCGCTGCCCGCGCGCACGTTGGTCTCGCTCTCGAAGGTGAACTCCTTGCCATTGCGGCTGAG
>CAVYKG010000011.1:0-141282 GCA_963769065.1 uncultured Pseudomonadota bacterium
GAACTGCGAGGCCGTGAGCTCGATCGAGAGCTGCTCGTTGAACGAGCGCGCCAGGTAGGCCGAGATCAGGGTCGCGCCGCCGAAGTCGCCGGCGAACACGCCGGACTCGAACCGGTGCGAGGTGAACCCCGCTCGATCGCCGAGCGTGAAGCGGAACGGCGAGCCGTCGGCGAGCGTCGTCTTCACCATCTCGCCCTGGTACGCCCACCCCTCGATACCGCGCCGCGTACGCACGCGGAACCATTCGGTGCGCCGGTACAGCACGTCGAATTCCTCGCCGCGCGGAATCACCTGCACGACCGGATAGCCTCGGCCGGGCCCGAGGTGCAGCTCGAGATAGGGGTCGGTGACGAAGAGCTGCAGCGGCTCGTCGGCGCGAACCGGCGAGCCGACCAGCGCAGCGGCCGCGAGCAACGCCGCGGCGAGCCAACGCAGCAGGCCGTTGGCGTGAGTCAACGTGGCAACGTCAGTTGAGCGGGACAAGTGGATCGAAAGGATTGTTGAAATACTGTGCCCCAATATCGACCCACTCCGACAGCAGCCGCAGCTCGGCGGGTGACAGGAACCCCGCGTGGTCCGCGCCCGCGGCGAAGCGGTCGAAGAATCGCGTCGAGCCACGCGCATTGCCGGCGACGAGGGTCGGCGTCACGCCCACCGCATTGGTCGTCGGCTGCCCGGTGGCCGGATCGATGGTGGTCACCTGGATGTCCGCGACGGCGCCCATGTTAACTTCCTGCGCGTTATCCGGGAACAACAACTCCCGGTAAGCGCGTTTCTGCGTGGGCACCTCGTCCGAGTCGCCGTCGGCGAGGTCGAGTTGTCCGGCCGGCACGCGCACCGCGTTGCCCGCATCGCGCGCACTGTGGCAGCGGATGCAGGTGTTGTCGGCGACGACGGTGACGCCGTCAGCGGCCAGCGTCGTCCGCGGCAGCGACCACAGCGGGTGGATGTGCGCGGCGTAGTTGATGACGATGCGGCACGTGCTCGACCAGGCGGTGACGCAGCTCGCGGCGGTCGGCAGCGGCGTCACGAGGGCGCCATAGCCGTACGTGAAGGACGGCGTCGGTGCGCGTCCTGCCGCGACGGGGTCGGTCCATTCGTCGGTGTACGCGATGTCGACCGACAGCTTCGACGATCGGCACTGCTCGTTGGTGCAGCTCCAGCGACCGCGGGTCTGCGCCATCGTCTCACCCGCGTTGGGCGAGAAGCGGGCCTGCGTCGCCGGGAAGGGAGCGCCGGTCGTGGTTGCCCCGGCCCAGGCGGAAGCGAACAGGCCGCTGCGCCCGTGCGACTTGTCCGAGGTGGCGGTCGCCACGTGGCAGCCGTTGCACGTCCTGGTTTCGCCGGGCCGCAGCTGCAGCCAGTTGCGATGCGCCGGGAAGAGCCGCCGGCCATTGCGATCGAGCACCGAGATGCGGAAGGCGACGTTCGCCGGGATGCGCGCGCGCACCGAGCCGTCCGGTTCGACCGGAATGTAGCCGAGTATCTCGCGCATGAACGACGAGGCACCAAAGGCCGAATTGTCGACGTCGCGCACGTCGTCGTCGGGCTGCGAGACCGCCTTCTCGATGCGCAGGAAGCGTGCGCGGCGCTGGTCGGCCGTGCGAAGGGCGGGATTCGCGAGCGCGGCGATGCCTGGCGCGTCGGGCGAAGCGCCGTCGACGCCGTCGAAATCGTAGACGCTGCGGATGTCGAGGATGCCGATGCCATCGGCCTGCAGCGACGGATCGAAATCGAGCCCCGGTGTCTTGTCGAGGATGACGACCGGCAGCGTGCGGGGCTGGGCGGCGACGAGGTCGGTGATCATCACGCCTTCCACCGGCTCGAACAGCGGCTTCAGCGTGTTGTCGCCGGGGTTGAAGAGGAAGGCGCTGTACAGCACCGGCGCGGGTACCGGGGTGGCCGCGGCGAGGCGCGACTCGGTGCACGGGACGATGGTGGCGCCTTCGGCGAGGCGGCACTGTGACCACGTGACGAGAATGCGGTTGGTGCCGTCCCACAGCGGGAAACCCGAGTTGAAGCGGCCGCCGGGGGAGGGACCCGGGATAGTGCGCACGTCGTTGCGCGTCGCCTTCTGCTGCGCGGGACCGGCGAGCCCGGCGCTCGTGAGCACCGGCTGCGTGTTCTCGACGTAGGTACGTGTGTCGATGATGGCGAGATCGCCGCCGAAGTCGGTGCCGGTGAACGGTCGCACCAGTGTGAGCAGCTTGCCGTCCTGCATCTCGCGTGGGCGGACGAACTGCACCGGCGGCGTGTCGGTGCCGGTGGCGTGGCTGCGCGCACCGTACAGCAGCTCGACGTCGGTGCCGTCGGGGTTCGACGTATAGAGGTGAATGCCGCGACCCGACGCGCCATCCCATCGGCTCCACACGATCCGGCCGTTCGCGAGCACGGCGGGGTCGAGGTCGTGGCTCTGGTTGAACGAGATCTGATGCAGGTCGGTGCCATCGGCCTTCATCACGTGCAGAACGAACGAGCTTTCGTCGCCTGCCTCGTTCTGCGATTCGAAGCCCGGCTTGCCTTCGTCGCGCAGGATGGCCTGTGACTGACGCTGACGCGTGGAGCTGAAGACGATGCGGCCGTCCGGCAGGTAGTGCGGCCCGACGTCGTTGCCTTCTGCGGCGATGGTGTCGGAGCGGATGACCCGGCGCAGCGTGTCGGTCTTGACCTCGTACTCCCACAAACCCCAGGTCGGCGGATCTTCCTCGTCCTGGTTCATGGCGAGCGGACCGCGCATGGCGAAGATGAACTTCAGGCCGTCGTACGAGACGTCGACGTCGCGGATGTCGTAGCGGTCGGTCTTGGTGATGCGTTCGGTGACGTTGCGCTCGACCGCGGAGGGCGACGCGCGATCGCGCACGTAGAGGTCGGCATCAGCAGCGGCGTCGCGTTGCTGGCGCAGATCGTCCTGCGTCATCGGAATGGTGCGCTTCACGTACGCGATCGGGAAATCGACGGTTGCCGGATCGGTCGACTGGCCACTGCCGAGATTGATGGTGCCGCCGCCACTGCAGCCGGCGAGCAACGCAGCGCTCGCGCACAAGGCGACGCAGCGGCGCACGAACTGTGCAGCGCGTGCGGTGGGAAAGTTGGCTTGCTCGCTCGAGTTCATCCGATTGGCGCTCCGTCGTGACGTCACTGTGCGCGGCAGTGAACCTTCGCAGTTATTCGCAACGGGTTGTTGCCGGCTGTGAACTGGCTCGCATTTCACGGCTGAAATCATACCTTCGCGACGTAACTTCGTGCGATGTCTGCGCGCAGAGACGTCGGTGGAATGAGACATTTCGACGGCCTTCGAACGCTCCGTATAGTCGCGCCGCAAGTACACAGGGAATGGCCATGAAACATCGCAACGGATGTCAGTCACTGCTCGCGGGCGTCGTCGGAATGTTCGTCCTGGCCAGCGTCGCGCACGCTGGGGACCGCGAGAAGGCCAAGCGTCTGCATGACCGACTCGCAGGCGTTCCGCCATCGGCTGCCGTACTGACCCAGATGGAGACGCTGATCGGCGGCGGTGCAAGCGGTGCGCTGCAGGCGGCTTCCATCGCGATGCAGGCCCCCTCGTTCTACAACGCGACGTTGAAGAACTTCGCGACGCCGTGGACCAACCGTGACCAGACGGTGTTCGCGCCGCTGAACGACTACACCGCAACGGTCATCGGCATGGTCCGCGACGACGTGCCGTTCAACACCGTGCTCTCGGCCGACATCGTCTACGTCGGCGGCAGCGGCCGGCCGGCGTACTCACCCGCGAACAACGACCTGTACGAGCAGCTCGAGAACAGCGGCGCGAACCTCGGCGACACCAGCGTGCTCGTACGCTCGACGCAGTCGCAGGTGTCGGGCCTGCCCGCCGCGGCTACTGCGGGGGTCATCACGTCGCGTGCCGCGGCCCAGGCGTTCTTCGTCGCGGGCACCAACCGCGCGATGTTCCGCTTCACGATGGTCAATCATCTGTGCAAGGACATGGAGCAGCTGGCCGACACGAGCCGCGCGCCGGACCGCATCCGGCAGGACGTCAGCCGCTCACCGGGTGGTGACAGCCGCATCTTCCTCAACAACTGCATCGGCTGTCACAGCGGCATGGATCCGCTCGCGCAGGCGTTCGCTTTCTACAACTGGAACGAGACCACCACGCGCATCGAGTACTCGCCCGCCGCCGTGCAGCCGAAGTACCTGATCAACTCCGACAACTTCAAGCCGGGGCACGTGACGCCCGACGACCACTGGGACAATCGCTGGCGCGCTGGTCCGAACGAAGTGCTCGGCTGGAGCGCATCGCTGCCGGGCAGCGGCAACGGCGCGAAGAGCTTCGGCGAGGAGATCGGCGCGAGCAACCAGTTCGCCCGGTGCCAGGTCGAGAAGGTCTTCAAGACGGTGTGCCTGCGCCCGCCGGCGAATTCCGCCGATCGCTCCAAGGTCGATTCGATCACCGCCGCGTTCAAGGCGAGTGGTTACAAGATGAAGGACGTGTTCGCGCAGGCGGCCGTCTACTGCATGGGGAGCTGAACGAAATGGACATGCGCCACTCCCTGACGGTCCTCGCTGCGCTGATCGGCCTCGCTGCCTGCGGCGGCAGCGGTGCGCCCACCACCGTGAACCCGACGACGACGCCGCCGACGGTGGCCGACTACACTGGTCCCGCGCCGGGCACCGCCGACGTGCAGGCCTTCCGCATCAACCTCTGGGACAACGTCAAGGCGAACAACCGCTGCGGCGGCTGTCACAATGCGACCGGCCAGACGCCGAAGTTCGCGCGCAACGACGATGTCAACCTCGCGTATGCCGACGCGACCGGCATCGTCAACCTGACCCAGCCCGACCAGTCGCGCATGGTCCTCAAGGTGGCTGGCGGTCACAACTGCTGGCTGACCAGCAACCAGGCCTGCGGCGACATCCTGACCACCTGGATCCGCAACTGGGCCGGCTCGGTCGCGACCGGCGGCAAGAAGATCCAGCTGGTCGCGCCGGCGGTGCAGGAAGTCGGCAACAGCAAGAGCTTTCCCACCGCATCGGGCCTGTTCGCGAGCACCATCTGGCCGCTGGTGCGTGGCCAGGGCAACTGCGTGCGCTGCCACGCCTCGAGCGCGGCGACGCCGCAGTCGCCGTTCTTCGCGAGCGCCGATGTCGACGAGGCATACGCCGCGGCGCGCGCCAAGATCAACCTCGACAACCCGGCCATCTCGCGGCTGGTCGTGCGACTGCGCGACGAATCGCACAACTGCTGGAGCACCTCGTGCGCGAATGATGCGAACGCGATGCTGGCCGCGGTGTCGGCCTTCGCGAACGGCATCGCACCGACGCAGGTCGACCCGGCGCTCGTGATCAGCAAGGCGCTGAAGCTGTACGACGGCACCGTCGCCGCGGGCGGCAACCGGTTCGATACCAGCCTCATCGCGCTGTACGAGTTCAAGACCGGCAGCGGCACGACGGTGTTCGACACCAGCGGCGTCGAGCCGGCACTGAATCTCAGCCTGTCGGGCGCGGCCTCGTGGGTCGGCGGCTGGGGCATCGAGATCAAGTCGGGCGGCAAGGCACAGGGCACCACGACCGCATCGAAGAAGCTCTCCGACCGCATCAAGGCAACCGGCGAGTACAGCTTCGAGCTGTGGGCGGCACCGGGCAACGTGACGCAGGAAGATGCGTACCTGATGAGCTATTCCGGCGGCACGCAGTCGCGCAACGCGACCATCGGCCAGCGCGCCTACCAGTACGAGGCGCTTGGCCGCGCGAGCACCACCGGTGCGAACGGCGCTCCGGCCCTGCTGACGAAGGACACCGACCGTGACGCGCAGGCCTCGCTGCAGCACGTCGTACTGACGTACGACCCGGTCAATGGCCGGCGCCTCTACGTGAACGGCGTCGCGACCGGCGATGTCGACCCGCGGGGCGGCGGCACGCTCGCCGACTGGGACGACACGTTCGCGCTGGTGCTCGGCAACGAGACGTCGAACAACCGGCAGTGGACTGGCGTCATCAAGCTCGCGGCGGTCCACAACCGGGCGCTGACTGCGGCGCAGGTGAAGCAGAACTTCGACGTGGGTGTCGGCGAACGCTACTTCCTGCTCTTCAACGTCACTGCACTGACTGGTGTGCCGCAGAGCTACATCATGTTCGAGGGAAGCCAGTACGACAGCTACGCGTACCTCTTCGACAAGCCGACGTTCATCAGCCTCGATGCGAACGCGACCGTGCCGTCGCTGCCGCTGAAGGGCATGCGCATCGGCGTCAACGGTTCGGAGGCGCACGTCGGCCAGGCCTACGCGATGCTCGACACGAGCATCAGCCCGTCGAATTACACGGCGGCGTCGGGCCAGCGGCTCGCGAACGTCGGCACGGTCATCGCGCTCGAGAAGGGGCCGGCGGCGGACATGTTCTTCCTGAGCTTCGACCGCATCGGCTCGCAGACGCATGTTCATACCGAAGCCGCAGGCATCGCCCAGGCGGCAGCCGATCTCGCCCCCCAGTCCGACATCGGCGTGCGGACCTTCGACCAGCTGAACGAGAGCATGTCGCGCATCACCGGCATCCCGACCACCCAGGCCGGCGTGCGTGCGACGTTCCTGCAGGTGAAGCAGCAGCTGCCGCCGGTGCCGAGCATCGAGGCGTTCCTCGCCTCGCACCAGACCGGCATCGCCCAGCTCGCGATCAAGTACTGCGCCGCCATGGTCGACGACACCGCCGCGCGCACCGCGTTCTACGGCGCGCTGAACGTCAGCCTGCCGGCGTCGCAGTTCGGCTCGCCGAGCGGCAAGGACCAGATCATCGTGCCGCTGCTGCTGAACGTCGTCGGCTCGAACCTCGACAGCCAGCCCGCCGACGCCGAGGTGCGCACCGAGGTCGCTCTGCTGATCGACAAGCTGATCGGCAACGGCGCGAACTCCGCGACGATCGCCAAGGCGTCCTGTGCCGCGGTGCTCGGCAGCGGCGCCCTGACCCTCCAGTAACGCGCCAGAACGTCAAGGACACCACGATGTACCTGCTTCGCAAGCCTCCCCGCGGTCTCGCACTGGACGCGCCGCTGCGGCATCCCGACCACTCCGCTCCCGTGACCCGGCGTCAGTTGTTGTCCGCGGGCCTCATCGGCGGCTCCGCGACGGTGCTGGTGCCCGGCCTCCTCGGTGCCCTGATGAGCGGCAAGGCCAACGCCAACGTCATCACCAACCTGGACGGCGCAGGCCTCGACGCGACCGGTTGCGGCATTTCCGGCGGCGCCGGCAAGGTGCCATTCATCTGCTTCGACCTGTCGGGCGGCGCGAACATCGCCGGCTCGAACGTGCTCATCGGCAAGGAGGGCGGGCAACTCGACTTCCTGACCACGGCCGGTTACTCGAAGCTCGGCATCCCCGGCAACATGACGCCGAACCTGCCGACCTTCGTCGACCAGACGTTCGGTCTCGCCTTCCATTCCGACAGCGCGTTCCTGCGTGGCATGAAGCTGCGCGCCGTGACCACTACCGCCGCGAACACCAACGGCACCATCATCGCCGCGCGGTCGGAGAACGACACCGGCAACAACCCGCACAACCCGATGTACGGCATCTACAAAGCCGGCGCCGACGGCGAGCTGCTGTCGCTCATCGGGTCGGTCAGCTCGGAATCCGGCGGCAACTCGATGGCGCCGGCGTCGATGATCGATCTGTCGGTACGGCCCACGAAGGTCGATCGCGCGAGCGATGTCACCGGTCTCGTCGACACGGGTGAACTCGGCACGATGTTCGGCACCGGACCGCAGGCGGCCCAGGCGTCGGTGTCGGTGCTCGAGTCGATGGCGGTGCTGAGCCACCGGAAGCACGGTCACGTGACGACCGCGGTGCCTACCGATGCCGGCATCAAGACGTTCAACAAGTGCGGGTACGTGAAGTCCGCGTACCTCGCCGAGCAGTTCAGCGATCCTTCGGCGCTGAACCCCGCCCTCGACACGCGCATCGTCGGACCGGGCGGCATCTTCACGCAGGCCGAGTACGATGGCGATGCGGAGTTCCGCAAGACCGCGGCAGTGATGAAGATGGTCGTCGACGGCAATGCCGGCGCCGGCACTATCCAGATGGGCGGCTTCGACTATCACACCGGCGACCGGTCGACCGGCGAGATGCGCGACCTGCGCGCCGGCCAGTGCATCGGCGCGTGCCTCGAATACGCGGCGCGCCGCGGCAAACCCCTGATGATCTACGTGTTCAGCGACGGCTCGCTGTCCTCGAACGGCATGATCGACAACTCGGTCAATGGCCGTGGCAAGGGTGTATGGACCGGCGACAACCAGGCAACCGCCGCGTCGTTCTTCCTCGTGTTCCGTCCCACCGCGCAGCCGACGCTGCGCGCGGCCACCCGCAACCAGCTCGGCTGGTTCAGCGGCGACGGTTCGGTCGTGACGTCGTCCGTGCCGGGCGCGAACGCGGTTAATCTGCTGGTCGAGCTCGTGGTCCTTAATTACATGGCACTGCACGGCGAAGAAGGGCAGTTCGCCACCCGTTTCCCGATGCAGGGCCTGGGTGGAACCACCCAGCGCGACTCGCTGATGGCCTTTGCACCTGTCGTGTGACGGAGTCGCAGTGTCGTGCGGGCGGCGGGCACGCTATCCTTCCGGCTAACATTGTCAAATTGGTCTTATGCGCCGCGACGCCCTGAAGTTCCTGGTTTTGGCCGCGGCCCTGCTCGCGCCGTCGGCAGTGCTGCCGGCGACCGCGGCGCGCCACCCGCTGCAGGGCATGCCCGCCATCGATTTCGCGCTGCGTTCGGTCGCCGGGGTCAACGTCCGGCTGTCCGAGTACCGCGGCGAAGTGGTGCTGGTGTCGTTCTGGGGTAGCCGCTGCGGCCAGTGCCAGCCGCAGCTGGCGGCGCTCGACCGGCTGCAGTCGACCTACGGCTCGGCCGGGCTGGTGACGCTCGGTGTCAACGTCGATGACGATCAGGCCGCGGCGCGCGAGTTCGCCACCGCGCGTCACGTCGGTTTCGCGCTGTTGCTCGACCCGGCGAAGTCGGTCGCGCGCAGCTATCGAATCGACGGACTGCCGACCGTGCTGCTGATCGACCGCGCGGGCGTCGTGCGCGAAGTGTTGCGTGATTTCCGTACCGGCGCGGAAGAAGACTACCTTGCGCGGGTCAAGGTGCTGCTCGATGAATGAGGTGAGAGTGCCCATGACCGACTCGTCGTACCTGCAACGCTTCGCCACGCGGTTCGCTGCCGCGCTGCTGTTCGCTGCGATGGCGTCGTCCGCGCCCGCCCAGGATGCCGCGGCGGTTGCGGCTCCGGCCGAGGCCCAGGCGACGCGCAGCCTCGACGAGGACATCCAGTCGCTCAAGAAAGACGTCGTCGAGCTCAACCGCGACCTCTTCGTGCTCGAGGAAGAGCTGCTCTTTCCGGCCAACACGCAGGTCGCGGTGTTCCTGTCGATGGACGTCGGCACGTTCTTCGCGCTCGACACCGTCGAGCTGCGCGTCGACGACAAGCAGGTCGCGAAATATCTGTACACCCCGCGCGAGGCCGAAGCGCTGCTGAAGGGCGGCGTGCAGCGCCTGTATCTCGGCAACCTGCGGCTCGGGGGTCACGAGCTCGTGGCACTGTTCAACGGCAAGGGGCCGAACGGGCTCGACTACAGCCGCGGCGCCAACCTCAAGTTCGAGAAGGCGGTCGGGGCCAAGTACCTCGAGCTGAAGATCACTGACCGGCAACGCAAGCTGCAGCCGGAGTTCGAGATCAAGGACTGGGAGTAACCCGGACGATGCGTCGTTCCGTGCTGCTCGCCGGTGCCGCGCTCGCGCTGTGCGGCGCGCTCGCGCCCGCGCGCGAGGCGCCGGCTCCGCAGTCGCTCGCGAAGACGCGCATCCAGGATCTGCACTACGGCGACGTGTTGTTCCAGTTCTACATCGGTGAGGATTTCGAGGCGCTGACGCGGCTCGAAGCGTACCGCCACTGGGGCCTGATGCCGCACCACGTCGGTGAGTCCGATCTGCTCGCTGGTGGCCTCTACCTCGAGCTCGGCATCCACAACGAGGCTGGTCGTCGTTTCGAGACGCTGCTCGGCGCGGACGTGCCGGCATCGGTGCGCAGCCGCGCCTGGTTCCATCTCGGTCGCGTCTGGTACGCGCGCGGTTACTACGACCGCGCCGCGCAGTCGTTCGCGCGCATCGACTCGCGGCTCGGTCCGGAAACCGAAGCCGAGAAGCTGCATCTGTGGGCGAACGCGCTGATCCACCAGCAGCGCTACGACGAGGCGGTGAAGCTGCTCGACGGGTTCGGCGGCTCGCCCGAATGGGCCGCCTATGCGCAGTTCAACGTCGGCGTCGCGCTGGTGCGGGCCAATCGCCTGCCGGAAGCCAGCCGCTTCCTTACCGCAGCGGGAACGGTCCAGTCGACGCGCGAGGAAGTGCTGGCGCTGCGCGACAAGGCGAACCTCGCGCTCGGCTTCGCGCTGCTGCAGGCGGAGCAGCCGGCGGCGGCCAAAACGGCTCTGGAACGCGTGCGACTCGATGGTCCGCAGTCCAGTCGGGCGCTGCTCGCGGTCGGCTGGGCGGACGCGGCGCTCGGACAGTATCGCGAGGCGCTGACTCCCTGGCTCGAACTGCGCGACCGCAATCTGCTCGATGCGGCCGTGCAGGAATCCTATCTCGCCGTTCCCTATGCCTTCGGCCAGCTCGGCGCGAACGGTCAGGCGGCCGACTACTACGAACAGGCACTCGCATCGTTTGCCGCCGAGCGAGGTCGCATCGACGATTCGATCGCGCGCATCCGCGAAGGCTCGCTGCTGAACGATCTGCTCGCCACGGAGGAGGAAGGTCCCCGTCGCGGCTGGTACTGGCAGGTGCAGCAGCTGCCCGACGCGCCCGAGTCGCGGTACCTCTATCCGATCCTCGCCGGCAACGACTTCCAGGAAGGCCTGAAGAACTACCGTGACCTCGGCTTCCTGTCGACGACGCTCGGCAAGTGGGACGATGACATGGTCGTCTACACCGACATGATCGACGCCCGCGAGCGCGCGTTTGCCGAACGCACGCCGCGCGTCGCTGCACTGCTCGGCAGCGATCTGGCGTCCAGGCAGGATGCCGCGCGCGCCGCGGTCGAGGCGCGATACAACGACGTCGTCGCACGCGGCGCCATCGCCGAACTCGGCACGCCGCAGCAGCGCGACCAGTGGCGCCGCATCGATGCGCTCGAGGCGAACCTCATCGGCGCGCCCGACAATGACGAAACCGCCGCGCTGCGCGAGCGAATCCGGCTGGTCCGTGGCGTGTTGCAGTGGCAGCTCGCGGCCGACTTCCGCGGTCGCCTGTATACGGAACGTCGCGAGATGAAGTCACTCGACGGCGCGCTGGCCGAAATGCGCACTCGCTGGCTGCGAGTCGAGCGTGCGAACGAATCGGCCCCACGCAGCACCGGCGATTTCGCCAACCGTATCGCGGTGCTGCAGCAGCGGCTCACCGCGATGCGCGGCCGCCTCGGCGAGTCGCAGGT
Organism: uncultured Pseudomonadota bacterium; assembly: GCA_963769065.1. Classification (GTDB taxonomy): domain Bacteria; phylum Pseudomonadota; class Gammaproteobacteria; order Steroidobacterales; family Steroidobacteraceae; genus ZC4RG30. Next base: position 11,453 of record CAVYKG010000011.1, read on the forward strand.
CGCGCAGAGCGAGCAGCTCGCGACGCTCGCCACCGCCGAGCTCGAGGCGCAGAAGGAACGCCTGGCCGAGTACGAGCTGCAGGCCCGCTTCTCGCTCGCCTCCATCTACGACCGCGCCGCGGAGCCGCCCAGATGAGGCGCTCGACCGGTGTGATGCTGGCCGTCACGGCAATACTCGCCGCCGCACCGGCCCTGGCCGCCGAGAAGAGGGCCGCGCCGGCGACGATCGGTGACCTGAAGCAGCGGCCGGTCGAGGTTCGCAAGGACGGGCCGGCGACGCCTGCGAGTGCCTCTCGCGCCATGGACAACTACCGGCGTTTCCTGGATCTGCAGCGCACCGATCCGAAGATGCGCGCCGATGCGCTGCGCCGGCTCGGCGACCTGTCGCTCGAGAGCGGCGAACTCGAGCGCATGGAGAGTGAGGTCAACCGCATCGACCTCGGCGGTGCCGAGGCGATCAAGCTGTACACGACGCTGCTCGCGGCGCATCCCGACTACCCGCGCAACGACCAGGTGCTCTACCAGCTCGCGCGCGCCTACGAGACTACCGGGCAGCCCGAAAAGGCGCTCGCGACGCTCGACGAGGTCGTGCGCCGCCACCCGAATTCGCGCGATCTGGCCGAGGTGCAGTTCCGCCGTGGCGAGCTGCTGTTCTCCGCTCAGCGCTACCGCGACGCCGAGGCCGCCTACGCGGCCGTCGTCAACGCGGGTCCGAGCGGCACGTTCTACCAGCAGGCGCTGTACAAGCAGGGCTGGGCGCTGTTCAAGCAGTCGCTGAACGACGAGAGTCTGCCCGTGTTCGCGCGCCTGCTCGATCTGAAGCTGTTGCAGCCCGGTTCCCGCGATGGTTTCCGGTCACTCGATTCGCTGCCACGCGCAGATCGCGAGCTGGTCGACGACACGTTGCGGGTCATGGCGGTGACCTTCTCGTACACCGAAGGCGTCCAGCCACTCGACGCGTTCGTCGCGAAGATCGGCAATCCGCCGTACGCGTGGCTGCTCTATTCGAGGCTCGGCGACCTGTACGTCGAGAAGCAGCGTTTCCAGGACGCCGCCGCCACCTATCGCGCATACGTCGCGCGCCAGCCCGATGAGGAGGCATCGCCAGGCCTCGCGATGCAAACGATCGAGGCGTATCGGAAGGGCGGCTTCGCGCAGCTCGTCCTCGACGGCAAGCGCGAGTACGTCGAGCACTACAACTTCGATGCCTCGTTCTGGAAAGGGCGCCAGCGGGCCGACTACCCGCAGGTCGTCGGCGAACTGAAAACCAGCCTGGCCGACGTGGCCGCCTGGTATCACTCGAGCGCGCAGAAGTCGCGCAAGGCCGAGGATTTCCAGCAGGCCGCGCGCTCGTACCGCCAGATGCTCGCCTCGTTCCCGCAGGAGGCGGACACCGTCCACACGAACTACCTGCTGGCCGACGCGCTGTTCGAGGGCGGCGACTACGCAGAGGCGGTGACCGAATACGCACGGACCGCGTACGACTACCCGCAGAACGAGGATTCGGCGCGCGCCGCGTATGCCGGTCTCGCCGCTTACGCGAAGCAGGAAGAGCGGCTTCCTGCGGGAGAGAAGGCCGCATGGCACCGGCAGGGTGTCGATGCCGGGATCCGCTTCGCGCAGACGTTCCCGACGCATGCCGACGCGGCCGGCGTGCTCACCCGCGCGGCGCAGGACCTGTTCGCGGCGAAGGAAGGCCCGCGCGCCGCCGAAGTCGCGCAGCTGCTGCTCGCGCGCGATCCGCCGGCCGAACCCGCCAGGCGCCGCATCGCGAGCACCATCATCGGCCAGGTCCGCTTCGATGCCGGCGACTTCAGCGGAGCTGAAACGGCGCTCGCCGACGCACGCGCGGTCGCCGGTGCGGCCGAGCCCGAACGCAACGCGCTGAACGAGCAGATTGCCGCGTCGGTTTACCGGCAGGCCGAAGCGCGCCGCAAGGCGGGCGATGAGGCCGGCGCGGTCGATGATTTCCTGCGCGTCGCGGCCGCCGCGCCGGGCGCGAGCATCCGTGCGACGGCGCAGTACGACGCCGCCGCGGCGCTGATCAATCTGCAGCAGTGGCCGCGCGCGATCGAAGTGCTCGAAGGGCTGCGTCGCGATTTTCCAAAGAACGATTTCCAGAACGACGTCTCGCAGAAGCTCGCGGTCGCGTACCAGCAGAGCGGACGCTCGGGCGATGCGGCGGTCGAGTTCGAGCGCATCGCGACACGCCCGGGCGAGTCTGACGACGTGCGTGTCGAGGCACTGGCGACGGCAGCGACGCTGTACGAAAAGGCCGGCAACACGCCGAAGACGGTCCAGTTGCTCGAGAAGCTGGTGGCCGAACATCCGATGCCGGTCGCCGAGCGGATCGAGAACCGTCAGGCCCTCGCCGACCTCGCGAAACAGGCCGGCAAGCCCGATCGCGAACGCTACTGGCAGCGCGAGATCGTCAAGGCCGACGCGAATGCGGGCGCGGCGCGCAGCAGTCGTACCCGAACGCTCGCGGCGCGCGCATCACTCGCACTGGCCCAGCCCGCCCGCGACGCTTTCCGCGCGACGAAGCTCGCCGCGCCGCTCAACCGGTCGCTGACCGCGAAGCGCAAGGCACTCGAATCGGCGCTGGCCGGCTACAAGCAGGCGAGCGACTACGATGTTGCCGAGGTCACCACCGCGGCGAGCTTCGAGACTGCCGAGCTGTACCGGCAGCTGGCGAAGGACCTGATGGCCTCCGAACGCCCGGCACGCCTGTCGGCCGACGCGCGCGAGCAGTACGACCTGCTGCTCGAGGAGCAGGCGTTCCCGTTCGAGGAGCAGTCGATCAAGCTGCACCAGGCGAATGCGGCTCGGGCATTCGACGGGCTGTACGACGATGGCGTCCGCGGCAGCTTCACGGCACTGGCCGAGCTCGTCCCCGCGCGCTATGGCAAGGTCGAGCTGCCGGCGCCGCCGCGTTCCACCGCGTCCGCCGAGGAGGCGGAGAAGACCCTGCAGGAAGCCGTCGGGCGCGAGCCGCAGAACGCGGCGCTCTGGAACGAGCTGGGCGTCGTGCTGCGCGCGCGCGGCAACTTCGTCGCGGCCCGCAACGCGTACGACAAGGCGATCGAGCTGGCCCCGCAGGTAGGCGCGCCCTACCGCAACCGCGGTGTGCTGCAGGATCTGTATCTGAATTCGCCCGAGGCGGCGCTGCGTGACTTCGAGCAGTACCAGCAGCTGGGCGGGGACGAGAAGCCCTTGGCCAGCTGGATCGCGGAGCTTCGTCAACGCACCGGCGTCAGGCCCGCGACGATGCCCGCAACCGCCGACACGCCGACCGAGCCTGCGGCCCCTGCCGAGGAGGACCGATGATCCGTTCCCTGCTGCTGTTCGCAAGCGCGTCGCTCTCTGCCGCGACGTACGCGGCCCAGCCGGATCCTGCGACGCTCGAGCCCGCGGTCGATACCTCGGCGCCCGCATCGAACGCTGCGGCGCCCGCGCGCCCCGCGGCGACGCCGTCGCGTCCTGCAGCTGCTGCGCAGCCAGGCACGCGCGCAGCGGCAGCGCCGAGCGGACGGGCCAGGGACCGGGTCGATCTCGACACGACGCAGATCACCGGCAATCGTGAGCTGCCGCGCGTGATGTACGTCGTGCCATGGAAGAAGGCCGACCTGGGCGATCTCGGTGGCAAACCGGCCAACAGCCTCCTTGACGAGGTGCTGACGCCGGTCGACCGCGACGTGTTCCAGCGGCAGAACCGGTACTACGACGCATTGAAGCCGGACGCCTCCGCGTCACCCGCTTCAGCGCCGGCCAACTGAGAAGCAGGTCGCGAAATTTTGATTCGGTGTCTTTAAGGTTCGGGAGTCTTGCTGTTCAAGCAAGGGAGTCTTGCAATGGGTTTCTTCAACACGATCGTCAAATTTTTCCAGGATGGCGGGGAGTTCATGTACCCCATCGCGGTGGTCGCCGTGGCGGGTCTCGCCATCGCGATCGAGCGCTGGGTCTACCTGACGCTTGTCTCGCAGCGTAACAAGACGCTATGGCGCGACCTTGCGCCGCTGCTCGGCCAGGGCAACTTCAAGCAGGCCGTCGCGCTGACTCAGAACAGCGATTCGGCGATCGGCCAGATCCTGAACTACGGGCTCGCCCGCGTTCAGAGCGCACGCCGTCGAGACGACATCGAAAAGGCGATGGAGGAGAGCATGATGGAAATCACGCCTCGCCTCGAAAAGCGCACGCACTACCTCGCCACGTTCGCGAACCTCGCGACGCTGCTCGGCCTGCTCGGTACCGTCATCGGCCTGATCTCCGCGTTCGGCGCGGTGGCGACGGTCAACCCGGCGGAGAAGGCCAACCTGCTGTCGGCGAGTATCTCGGTCGCGATGAACTGCACCGCCTTCGGCCTGATGACGGCCGTGCCGCTGCTGGTGCTGCATGCCGTGATCCAGACGAAGACCAACGAGGTGGTCGACAGCCTCGAGATGGTGTCGGTGAAGTTCCTGAACTCGATCACCGAGCGTCGTACGGAAGCCGCCGCAGCGGTCTGATCCCATGCGCAGCTCCTACAAGGCTCGTCGGCTCGCGAGGCGCAATCGAAAGCCCTCCGAGCTGCTGCTCGTGCCGATGATCGACATCTTCACGGTGCTGGTGACGTTCCTGCTGATGACGGCCGTGTTCTCCCGCACGGTCATCATCGAGCTGAAGCTGCCGACCCAGAGCGCCGAGTTCGTCGAGCCGCCGCCGGGCCTCGAGCTCGAGGTGCTGCTGCTCAAGGACCGGCTGGTCGCGGCCGACCGCGGCACCGGCCCGCTGCAGACGTTCCTCAACGCGGACAACGGGGGCGAATACAACTTCGCCGGCCTGAGCGCGTACCTGCAGCAGGTCAAGGCGCGTTATCCCGACAAGACCGATGCGACGCTGCTGCTCGAGCCCGAGACACCGTACGACCTGCTGGTGCAGGCGATGGACTCGGTCCGCATCGTCGAGCAGCGCCAGGGCACGCTGCTCGTGCAGGGTGAGCTGTTCCCGAACGTGTCGATCGGCGATGCGCCGGTCACCGACGCGGCCGCACCGCAGCCCGCGGGAGCACGCCGATGAGAATGTCCGGTCGCGCCTACCGCATGGCGAGGCGCCATCTGCGCCACAAGGCCGATGGTGAGCTGAACCTCATCCCGATGATCGACATCCTTTCGGTGCTGGTATCGTTCCTGCTCGTGTACTCGACTGAAGTCGAGGTGGTGCAGAACTCGAAAGGCATCGAGATTCCCGAGTCGATCGTCGAGGCGAAGCCGCGCGAGACCGTCGTCGTCATGCTGACGACCGACGACCTCTACGTGCAGGGCGAACGCATCGCCTCGATCGCCGAGATCCGCGCTCAGGACGGGGCGATCATCGCACCGCTGCGCGATGCGTTGAAGCGCCCCCGCCTCATCGGCGAACGCATGGCCGAGCGTGATCTCGCCGGCCGCGAGGTCACCGTGATGGGCGACAAGAACCTTCCGTACGAGGTGCTGAAGAAGGTGATGGCGACCTGCACGGACGCCGACTTCGGCCGCATCTCGCTGGCCCTCACGCAGAAGGACAAGGCGCTCGATCCGAGCGTCTTCCGTCCCCGGTAGCGGAGGAGACAATCCGTGCAACTCGCTCCGTTCTATCGCAAGTTCGAACTGCCGTGGGAAAGTGACGGAGAGGGCACACGCCGCTTCCGGCGCTATCTCGCCATCGCGCTCGGACTGTATGTCCTCGGCGCAATCATCATCCCGATCATCAAGGTGCCGGAGAAGCCGGCCAATCTCGAGGAAGCGGTGCCGCCGCGCCTCGCGCGCATCATGATCGAGGAGCAGCCGAAGCCTCCGCCGCCTCCGCCGCCCAAGCCGGTAGAGCAGCCGCGTCCGGTCGAGCAGGTGCGCCCGCAGCCGCGCCCCGTCGACCGGCAGCAGCAGGCGCGCCGGGAAGCCGAGAACGCCGGCCTGTTGCGCATGCAGGATCAGCTCGCCGATCTCCGTCAGCAGATGGACAAGCCGCCCGAGCAGACGCGCAACCTCAGCGGTGCCGTCGGCGCGGACAGCAAGGCAGAACGCTCGCTCATCGCCTCGAAGGCCGGGTCGAGCAGCTCGGGCATCACGACGACCAGCGCGGCAAGCCGCGGCTTCGGCAGTGGTGCCGGCTCGCTGACCGGTCACGAGACGACGTCGGTCAACTCGCGCGTGGCCGGGATCGGTGCGCCGGGCACCGCGACGCGCACCGGATCCTCCGGCAAGGCCTCGCGCAGTCCCGAGGAGATCGAGCTCGAGTTCGATCGCAACAAGGGCGCGATCTATGCGCTCTACGCGCGCGCGCTGCGGGAGAAGCCCGACCTGCAGGGCAAGCTCGTGCTCGAGTTCACCATCGCGCCTTCCGGTGAGGTGACGGCCTGCCGCGTGCTGTCGAGCGAGCTGAAGGATCCGGAGCTCGAGCGCCGCATCGTCGCTCGCGTGCGATTGATCCGCTTCGCGGCGAAGGACGTCGAACCGACGACGACGACGAAGCCGATCGAGTTCTTCCCCGCCTGAAGCGACCTTCGCACCGTGGCCGCCTTGCGTGCCACGGTGCCGTCCGCCTATTTTCTGGTTGATGATCCATCAACCTCTCACGCAGGCGCTGATCCTGCTGCTTGCCTCCGTGTGCGTCATCACGGTTGCTCGGCGCGTGGGGCTGCCGGCGATTCTCGGCTATGTGTTCGTCGGCATGGCGGTCGGGCCGCATTCGTTCGGCCTCGTGTCCGAATCGGAATCGACTCACCTGCTCGCCGACATCGGGGTCGTGTTCCTGCTGTTCACCCTCGGGCTCGAATTCTCGTGGCCGCGCATGGTCGCGATGCGCCGCGAGGTGTTCGGGCTCGGCCTGCTGCAGGTGGTCGGAACCGCCCCGGTGTTCGCAGTGGCGGGGTGGTTGCTCGGCTTGTCGTGGCTCGCTGCGATAACAGTGGGAGGTGCGGTCGCGATGTCCTCCACGGCGATCGTGATCCGCCAGCTGACCGATCAGGCCGAGGTCAACCGGACGCATGGGCGGCTCGCGCTCGCGATGCTGCTCTTCCAGGACCTTGCGTTCGTGCCATTGCTCGCGCTCGCGACCGCCCTGTCGACCGGCGAGATGGACGGCGCCTTCAGCACGCAGGGGGTGCTTCGGTCGCTCGCCATCGGCGGCGTCGCGCTGCTGGTCGTGCTCGCCGCCGGGCGCTGGCTGCTGCGCCCCGTGATGGTCGAGATCGCGCGCAGCCGGCTGAAGGAACTGTTCACCCTGACCGTCCTGCTGGTCGTGCTTTCCGGTGCGTGGGTCACGCAGGCGGCCGGTTTATCGATGGCGCTCGGTGGTTTCCTCGCCGGCATGATGCTGGCGGAGACCGAGTACCGGCACCAGGTCGAGGCCGTCATCCGGCCGTTCCGCGAGCTGCTGCTCGGCCTGTTCTTCATCTCCCTCGGCATGCTGCTCGATGTCGGCGAGCTGTTCCGCCAGTTCCCGACCATCGCGCTGTTGGTCGTCTTCATCACGGTGGTGAAGGTGGGCGTGGCGACGCTGGTCGCGCGTGGTTTCGTCAGCACGCATTTCAAGGCGCTGCGCACCGGCCTCGTCATCGCCGGTGGCGGCGAATTCGGCGCTGCGCTGCTGACGCTGCTGCTGGCGGGCGACTCGATACCCGACGCGTTCGCGCAGCCGCTGCTGGTCGCGCTCGTCGTCACGATGCTGATCACGCCGTTCGGCATCCGCTACAACAAGACGATCGCGCGCTTTCTGCTGCGCGAGCGCGGGCCGCCCGAGACTGCGCGCCAGCGCGAGGAGCATGCGACCCACGACGTCGCGCGGCGGGAGCACGTCATCCTGTGCGGTTTCGGTCGCGTCGGGCAGAACATCGCGCGCGTGCTCGAAGGCCAGGGCTTCGAGTACATCGCGGTCGATCTCGATCTCGCACGCGTGCGGCCCGCCCGGCAGGCAGGCGATCCGGTGGTCTACGGTGACAGCGCCGACGACGACGTGCTGGTGGCGTGCGGCCTCGATACCGCGAGCGCAGTGGTCATCACGTTCGCCAACCCGGCCGTCTCGGTAGGCATCGTGCGAGCGGTCCGCGCGCTGCGTCGGGACGTGCCGGTGCTGGTACGGACGCAGGACGACGGCGGAATACAGCAGCTGACCGAGGCAGGCGCGACCGAGATCGTGCCCGAGACCTTCGAGACCAGCCTGATGCTGGTGTCGCAGGTGCTGATGCTGCTGAACGTGCCGGTGTCGCGCGTCGTCCGGACGATCGGTGACATCCGCCGCAGCCGCTACACCACGCTGCGGACCATCGTGCACCGCGAGGGCGAGGACGACCTCGAGGCTTACGACAGCCCGGCCGAGGGGCTCGCGTCGGTCGTGCTGCCGCCAGCCGCGTGGGCGGTGGGTCGCACGCTCGAGGAGGTACGCGCGCGCGGGGCCGAGGTCGCGTTCACGGCCGTGCGGCGCCAGGGAATCACCGGGCGAGAGCCGGCCTCGGACCTCACGCTACGGGAAGGCGATGTGCTGGTCATCTACGGTCTGCCGGCCGATCTCGAGCACGCCGAGGCGGTGCTTCTGACCGGGTAGGTACTTCACGCAGGGCGCGAAGGCAACTTGCGCACCTCGAGGCTGGTCTATCCAAGCAGAATGCGCACTCCCATGAGCATCCTGCCCGCAGCACTCGCCGCGCTTCTGGGTGTCGGCACCGTCCTCGCGTCCGCCGCGGCCGAGCCGCCGCGCTCGAACCTTCGTTATGACTTCGACTACCCCGATCTCGGCTACGCCGCTGCACCGCCCGACAACGCCATCTCGCGTCTCCAGGCAAGGCTCGATGCCGGCAAGCTCACGCTGCCCGAGCATCCCGTGCGCGGCTATCTCGACGCGCTGCTGAAGGAACTCGGCATCGACGCGAGCTCGCAGATGCTGATCTATTCGAAGACCAGCCTGCAGACCGACCTGATCGACGTCGAGACGCCGCGCGCGGTGTACTTCAACGACCATACCTACATCGGCTACGTGCACGACACGAAGCTCATCGAGATCACGACGATCGATCCGAAGCTCGGCGTGCTGTTCTACGCGTTGCCCATTCATACGAACAAGCCCGCGGCATTCGTGCGCGAGACGGGGCGCTGCCTCAGCTGTCACGACACCTATTCGATGCTCGGCGGCGGCACGCCACGCGTCGTGGTCACTTCGGCGCCCGTCATCCGCCCCGACGGCACGCCGCCGCTCGAGACTTCGACGGTTTCGACCGATCGCACGCCTTTTTCCGAGCGGTGGGGTGGCTGGTACCTGACGGGCGACACCGGCAACCAGACCCATCTCGGCAACTTGCCGCTCGACGATGCGCGCCACCGCGGCGGCAAGCTTTCGACAGCCCCGCGCAATCTGCGCAGTCTGGCCGGGCTGTTCGATACCAGCACTTATCTGACCGACACGAGCGATGTGGTCGCGCTGCTGGTGCTCGAGCACCAGACCAATGTGCAGAACCAGATGACGCGCGCGCTGTACAAGGCGCGCACGGCTTTCAAGCGCACGCTCGGTGATGCGCCGGAACCCGCTACCTGGGACGAGCTGCCGCCCGCGCTCCAGAAATCGTTCAAGCCGCTTGCGGAGCCGGTCGCGCAGGCGATGCTGATGGAGGGCGTGGTCGGGCTCGACGAGCCGGTCACCGGCAGCGCCGGTTACGAGCGCTGGTTCGAATCGCAGGGGCCGAAGGACGCGCAGGGCCGCAGCCTGCGTCAGCTCGACCTGAACACGCGAGTGTTCCGCTATCCGCTCAGCTACCAGCTCTACACCGAAGCGTTCGACGCGCTGCCGGCGTACCTGCGCGACTACGTCTTCCGGCGCATCGAGGCATCGGTGTCCGCGGAGGGCGACGAGGCCTCGGACCTTGCGCTGCGACGCGAAGCCGTCGCGATCCTGCGCGCTACCAAGCCGTCGTTCGCCGCCCATGCGCGCGCGGTCGAGACCCTCACCTCGAGCCGTTAGCCGCGGTCGGTTCTGGCCCCTGGGCGTGCGATCAGCAGTACTCCGCCAACGATCATCGCGGTGCCGAGGATCTGCAGCCAGCCGGGTCTCTCGTCGAGGAGTGCTGCACCTAGCACCATGGCGGCAGGCGGCCCCACCGTCGCAGACAGCGCGCCCCGCACGGCGCCGATCCGCCGCATGCCTTCGGCCTGCATCAGCGTCGGCAGGAACATGCACAGCACCGCGAGGCACAGCAGCAGCAGCCACGCGTGACCCGACAGCGTCGCGACGACCCCCAGGGGATGCGTCAGCACGAAGTCGAGCACGACCAGCACGGCCGCAGCGGACATCGCGATGATCGTGAACGCGCGGCTGCCGAGATCGGGGAGGCAGCGCTCGCCGAGCAGCCAGTAGCTCGCGGTCGTGCCGGCACAGAACAGCACCATCAGCGACCCGGTCAGGTTCTGCCGCCAGGCATGGCCGTCGAATCCGCCGACCACCGCGAGGATGCCGGCATAGGTCAGCACCATCGCGAGGAGGACCAGCGGGCGGGGCCAGCGCCGCTTGCGCACCGCCGTCCAGGCGACGACCAGCGCCGGGTAGCTGAACAGCAGTGCGCGTTCGGTGCTCACGTCGATCAGGGTCAGTGCCCAGAAGTCGACCAGCGCGCCGATGCCGTAGCACAGCGCACCGGCCAGCGCCGCGAGCGCGACGGCGCGGGGCGGCTGGCCTCTGAGCACGGGGCCGCGCCCGAGTGCGAGGAGCCCGAACAGCGGCAGCGAGATCAGGGCCCGCAGCGTCGTCAGCGTCTGGAAATCGACCCCCTCACGGTACAGCGCCTTGGCGAACAGGCCCTTGCTCGCGAACAGCACCGCGCCACCGGCGGCCATCGCGACGCCGATACCGAGCGAGCGGCGGACTGAACGCTCGGCAGCGGGGGAGGGGATGGGCATTGCGGCAGGATGCCATCGTCAACGCGTAGAATGGCGACGACCGTGCACCGCGACCAGATCAAATTCCCGACCAAGCACCTCGCCCTGCGCGAGGACGTCCATCAGCTCGGCGTGCTGGTCGGCGAAATGCTGCGGGAGCAGGGCGGCGATGCGCTGTTCGACCGCGTCGAGGGCGATCGCCAGGCCGCGCTGCAATGGCGCGAACGGGGCGATGCCGACTGCGCCGAGCTCGGTGCCCGCGTACGCGGACGTCCGCCCGCTGAAGCGCGCGACCTGGTGCGGGCCTTCTCGACCTGGTTCCAGGCGGTCAACCTCGCCGAGCGGGTGCATCGCATCCGGCGCCGGCGCGAGTATTTCCTCGCCGACAGCGAGCGGCCCCAGCCGGGTGGCATCGAGGATGCGCTGACCCAGTTGCGCAACCAGGGGCTGAGCCTCGAGCAGGTGCTCGACCTACTCGCGACGCTGCGGCTCGAGCCGATCTTCATCGCGCACCCGACCGAGTCGGCGCGGCGAACCCAGCTGCGGCGTCAGCAGCGCATGGCCAGCATCCTGCTCGATCGCCTGAACCCGCAGCTCGAACCGCAGGAATTGCGCCATCTGCAGGCCCGCCTGCGCACCGAGATCACGACCGGCTGGCAGACCGAGGAACATCCACGCCAGCGGCTGACTGTCGCCGACGAGCGCGAGCACTCGATCTTCTATTTCTCCGAGGTGCTGTACCGCATCGTGCCGGCGTTCTACGAAGAGGTGGCCACGGCGCTCGAGAAACTGTACGGCGCCTGCGTTGCCAACCTCGCGCCCCCCTCCGTCCTGCGCTTCGGCACCTGGGTCGGCGGTGACATGGAAGGCTCGCCCGACGTGCACGCGAAATCGATCCGCGAGACGCTGGCGCGACAGCAGCAGGTCATCGTCAATACCTACCATCGCGAATGCCAGGAGCTCGGCCAGCTGCTCTCGCAGAGCGCGAGCCGCGTGGCCATCTCGCCGGCGCTGGCGCGTCGCATCGACGAGTACATGACGCTGCTGCCGGGCGCGCAGTCGGTCGCGCCCGCGCGCCACGACCGTATGCCGTACCGCGTGTTTCTCGGCCAGGTATCGGAGCGGCTGCGGCTCACCTGGGACAACCGCTCGAACCGCTACGAGCGACCGCAACAATTTCGCGCCGATCTCGAGTTGCTCGCCGCGAGCCTGCTTGCCAACAAGGGCATCAATGCGGGCTATCACCTGGTGCGCCGGCTGACGATGCGGGTGGACACCTTCGGGTTCCATCTGGCGACGCTCGATCTGCGCCAGCATGCGGACGTCCACCGCACCGTCGTCGCACAGGGGCTCGACGAGGCCGGCTGGAGCACGATGCCGCGGTCCGAGCGAACCCGCCGGCTGCTGCAGGTGCTCGAGCGCGATACCGGGCCACGCGGCACGTTCGACGCGCTGGGGCGTCGCACGCTCGCCGTGTTCGACGCCGCGCTGCAGAGTCGCCACCGCTACGGCGAGGCGGCCGTCGGCAACTACATCGTCAGCGGCGTCGAAGGGGCCGACGACGTGCTCACGCCGCTCGTGCTCGCGCGCTGGGCCGGGGCGACCGACAAGCGAACGGGGCAGGTCGGCCTCGACGTCGCACCGCTGTTCGAGTCGGTGGATGTGCTGAACGGTTGCGGCGCAGTGATGCGCGAGCTGCTGGCCGAGCCGGCCTATCTTGCGCATCTGAACTCGCGCGGTCGAGGACAGAGCGTCGTGGTCGGTTACTCGCACGGCAGCCGCGACAGCGGCTTCCTCGCCACCCGGCTCGCGGTCCACGACGCGCAGCGTGACCTCGCGGAGGTGCTGAAGGCGAACGACGTGCGGCGCGTCCAGGTGCATGCACGCGGCGGCAGCATCGTGCGCGGCGGTTCGCGCATCGACTCGCTGCTGCGTTCCGCGCCGGCCGAGACGCACAACGGCACGCTGGTGCTCACCGAGCAGGGCGAAACGATCACCCAGGGTTTCGGCCTGAAACCGAATGCCATGCGCACACTGGAACGCGGGTTCTCCGCTCTCGCGCTCGCGACACGGGCGGCGCAGTCGGGCGAGGCTCGCATCGAAGCACCGGCGCAGCACGCCGCCGCAGCCACGGCCGCGCGCGTCAGCCGTGAGGCCTGGCGAGCCCTCGTGCTCGACGATCGGGAGTTCTACGACTTCTTCCGTGCAGTCACGCCGATCGACGTCATCGAACGCATGCAGATCGGCTCACGCACGATCTGGGAGGGCCTCGCCGGTTGCGCGGTGCAGGCGGTACGCGCGACACCGTGGGTGTTCGCCTGGTCACAGTCGCGCTGGTTCATGCCGGGCTGGTATGGCGCCGGCATCGGACTCGAGACCGCGGTACGTGAGCACGGCATCGACATGCTGCGCGCCGCCTATGCCGACTGGCACTTCTTCACCGGCCTGATCGACGATCTCGAGGCCGGCCTCGCCCGCACCGACCTCCAGGTGGCGCGTTCGTATGCGGGCCTCGCGAGCGCAGGGCTGCGGCGGTTCGAAGCACCGCTCGCGGCCGAGTACGACCGCGCGTGCCGTCACGTGCTCGCCATCAAGCAGGCCACCGAGCTGCTGGACACCGACCGGACCCTGCAGCGGGCAGTGCAGCTCCGCAATCCGTACGTGGATCCCATGCACGAAATGCAGGTCGACCTGCTGCGCCGGTGGCGCGCCGCGGGTAGGCAGGACGAGGATCTGTTCAATGGGCTGCTGGCGAGTGTCAGCGGCATCGCGGCCGGGTTGCAGACTACCGGCTGAACCCGCGCGCCCCTATAACCGGGGCGGCGCGGCTCATGCCGCCAACGCATCGGCGCGCTTCGTCTCCGCAGCCTACAATTGCGCCGTGTATAGATACGACGACATAGACCAGACCCTGGTGGCCGAGCGGGTCGCGCAGTTCCGCGACCAGACGCGCCGTTTCCTCACCGGTGAGCTGTCCGAGGATGAGTTCAAGCCGCTGCGCCTGCGCAATGGCCTGTACATCCAGCGCTTCGCGCCAATGCTGCGCGTCGCCATCCCCTACGGGCTGCTGTCTACCGCGGCAGGTGCGCATGCTCGCGCACCTCGCGCGCAAGTACGATCGCGACTACGGCCATTTCACGACGCGACAGAACATCCAGTACAACTGGCCGAAGCTCGAGGACGTGCCCGACATGCTGGCCGATCTCGCCAGCGTCGAGATGCATGCGATCCAGACCAGCGGCAACTGCATCCGCAACATCGACCTCCGACCACTTCGCCGGCATTTCGCCCGACGAGATCGAAGATCCGCGTCCCTACTGCGAGATCATCCGGCAGTGGTCGACGCTGCACCCCGAGTTCAGCTACCTGCCGCGCAAGTTCAAGATCGCCGTCACGGGCGCACCCACCGATCGGGCGGCCTCGGAAGTGCACGACATCGGGCTGCACCTGAAGCGCAATGCGGCGGGCGAGGTGGGCTTCGAGGTGCTGGTCGGCGGCGGGCTCGGCCGCATGCCGATGATCGGCAAGCTCATCCGCGATTTCCTGCCGCGGGCCGAACTGCTCGGGTATCTCGAGGCCATCCTGCGCGTGTACAACCAGGAAGGGCGGCGCGACAACATCCATCGCGCACGCATCAAGGTCCTCGTGAAGGCGAAGGGCGTCGAAGCATTCCGCGCCGAGGTGGACGCCGAGTACGAACGCATTCGCGCCGAGCGCGAGCCGCTCGCCGATGCGGAATTCGAGCGCTTCCAGCGTTTCTTCCGGCCGCCGCCGTACGAAACGCTGCCTGACATCGACGTCACCGAAGGCGCGCCGGTCGAGTTCATCGCCTGGTACCGGCACAACACGCGTGCCCACAAGGTGCGCGGCTATCGCATCGTGGTCGTGTCGCTGAAGAAGCATGGCGAGGCGCCGGGCGACATGACGTCCGGACAGCTCGACCGGCTGGCCGACATCGCCGACCGGTGGAGCGGCGGTGAGGTGCGTGTGACCCACGACCAGAACCTCGTGCTCGGTGACGTGCGACAGCAGGACCTGCGTGCGACGTGGCTGGCATTGAAAGAGCTCGGGCTCGCGACGCCGAACATCGGCACGCTGACCGACATGATCTGCTGCCCGGGGCTCGATTTCTGCAGCCTGGCGAATGCGGCAGCGATTCCGATCGCGAAGCAGATCCACGAACGCTTCGACGATTTCGACTTCCTCTACGACCTCGGCCACATCGAGATCAAGATGTCGGGCTGCATGAATGCGTGCGGCCACCATCACGTCGGCCACATCGGCATCCTCGGCGTCGACAAGCATGGCGAGGAGTGGTACCAGATCACGCTCGGCGGCTCGGCCAGCGGCAAGGTCACGCTCGGCGACGTCATCGGCCCCTCGGTGCCGAAGGGCGAGGTCGCCAACACCATCGGCCGCATCCTCGACGTCTACCTCGCGCGTCGCGAGGACGGCGAGGAGTTCCTGCACACGGTCCGCCGCATCGGCGTTGCGCCGTTCAAGGAGCACGTCTATGCGGCAGCTCATTAAAGACCGCCGGCTGGTCGACGATGCCTGGCACTATGCCGGCGTCGACGAAGGCGACGCGGCCGGGCCGGTCGCGCTCTCGCTCACCGACTATGTCGCCGCGCGTAACAGCGGCGTCGATCCGGCGAACACGGCGGTGCGGCTCGTGCCCACTGATGTCGACGTCGCGCCACTCGCGCCGTTCACGGCCAGCCTGCCGCTGGTCGTCATCGATTTTCCGACCAGCGGCGACGGACGCGGGTTCACGCAGGCGAGCCTGCTGCGAACCCGGTTCGGCTTTCGCGGCGAGCTGCGCGCGTCCGGTCCGGGCGTGCGCGCCGACCGGATGTTCTTCTTCGCTCGCTGCGGCTTCGACACGTTCGAGCTCGCCGCCGGTGAAAGGGTAGACACCGCGCTGGCACAGCTCGACCGCTTCACCGTGGCCTACCAGGACTCGCCCGACGGGCTCGTCCGGCCGCGCCACCGCTACGGCGGCTAGAAAAAGTCCTTGTCCGGCCGTCAGGCCGCGCCGGTACTCGCTGAAGCAGACGCGGACGCCGTGGCTGTCAGCGGACCGGCAGCTCCACTCCCTCGAAAATAGCGTCCACCGCCGCATCGTCGGCCGCCTCCTTGGCGCGGTCGAGCGTCCGGCGATCCGCGTGTGGCGCAAGCAGCGAGATGAACTCGAGCATGTATTTTCTGAGCAGCAGTCCGCGGCGGAAGCCGATCCACGTGGTGTGTGCGGCGAACAGATGAGAGGCGTCGATCACGACGAGGTCCGCGTCCGATGCATCGATCGCCATCGGCGCGATGATGCCGACCCCCATGCCGAGCCGAACATACGTCTTGATGACGTCGGCGTCGCGCGCGGTCAGTGCGACGTTCGGTTCGAGCCCGGCCGTGGCGAACGTGTCGTTCAGCGATGAGGGGCCGCTGAAGCTGTAGGTGTAGGTGATGATCGGGTGCTTCGCGAGCAGCTTCAGCGTCAGCTTCTTCTCGCGCGTCAGCGGGTGGTCGCGGGGTACGACGACGCACCGCGTCCAGCGATAGCACGGGATCTTCACGAGGTCGGGGAAGAGCCGGTTGGGCCCGGTCGCGATCGCGAAGTCGATATGGTCCGCGTCCTTCATCTCGGCGATCTGCTCCGACGTGCCCTGGTGCAGATGCAGCTTCACGTCCGGGTACTTGGCACGGAACGCGCGGATGACATCGGGCAGCACGTAGCGCGCCTGCGCATGCGTCGTCCCGATCGCGAGCTGGCCGCCCGAGTCGTTCTTCATGTCCTCGGAGAGCCGACGGATCGATTTCAGCTCGTGCAGGATGCGCTGCGCGCGCTCGACGATCTGCGCACCCACGGGCGTGGTGCGGGTCAGCGATCGGCCTTCGCGCAGGAAGATCTGAAATCCGAGCTCCTCCTCGAGGAGCTTCAGCTGCTTGCTGACGCCGGGCTGCGAGGTGTGCAGCTTCTGCGCCGCCGCGGTGATGTTGAGGCCGTTCTCGGCGACCGCGACGAGGTAGCGAAGCTGTTGCAGCTTCAAGCTGCCTCCGCCAGCGCCTTGCCGATCGAGGCAACCAGCGCGTCGACGTGGGCCTCGCCGTGCGCGGCCGACAGGAAGCCCACCTCGAACGCGCTCGGTGCGAGATAGATGCCGTCATCGAGCACGCGATGGAACAGCGGGCCGAACGGTTTGCCAGCCCGTGCGCGCAGCTCGCCGAGGTTGCGGATGACCTCCCCCTGCGGGGAGAGATGGAACCAGAACAGCGAGCCGGCGCGCTGCACGTGCACGCCCGCAATCGTGCCGAGACCCCGCTCGAGCCGTTGGCCGAGCGCTTCGAGGCGCGCGTACACCGCGCCGTCGGCAAGCTGGTTCAGCGTCGCGAGGCCCGCGCACATGGCGACCGGGTTCGCGCTGAGCGTGCCCGCCTGGTAGACCGGACCAACCGGTGCGACCAGCTCCATGTACTCGCGCTTGCCGCCGTAGGCACCGACCGGGAAGCCGCCGCCGATGACCTTGCCGTAGGTGACGAGGTCGGGCTCGAAGCCGTGCAGCCCGCGAACCCCTGGAACCCGAGGCGGAAGCCGGTGATGACCTCGTCGAAGATCAGGAGCGAGCCGTGGCGGCGGCACAGCTCGGCGAGACGCTGCCAGGAACTCGTGCCGCTGCGGCAGCAGGCCGTAGTTCGCGGGCAGCGGCTCGATGATCACCGCGGCGATCTGCGAGCCCATCCGCTCGAACACCGCCTCGAGCGCGGCTTCGTCATCGAGCGGCGCGACGATCGTGTCGCCGAGCGTCGCATGGTCGAGGCCGGCGCTGTCGGGCGTCGCCACCTCGGCCAGACCGGAGCCGGCGCGGATCAGCATCGCGTCGGCGTGGCCGTGATAGCAGCCGTCGAACTTCAGGATCTTGTCGCGTGCCGTCGCCCCGCGCGCCACGCGCAGCGCCGACATCACCGCTTCGGTGCCCGAGTTCACGAACCGCACGTTCTCACCCACGGCACGCGCGCGGTGATCAGCTCGGCGAGCTCGAGCGAGTACGGCTCCGCGGTGCCGAGGCTCCAGCCGCGGTCGATCGCGCGCGATGGCTTCGGCGCGAACTTCGGCGTTGCCGTGGCCGAGGATCAGCGGGCCGAACGCCATGCAGAAGTCGATGAGGTCGCGGCCGTCGACGTCGGTAGATCGTCGCGCCATGGCCGCCGGTCATGAACCTCGGCGTGCCGCCGACACCCTTGAAACGCACGGACGGGCGAATGCACGCCGCCGGGCGACACGCGCCGGGCGCGTTCGATCAACCCTTCCGAGCGGCTCATGCACGCAGCCATTGCGCGCGCTTCGCGCGCGCCGTAGGTGATGATCATCGATGCGCCCGCGCGCACGCAGCGCCGTCCACGCTTCGAGATGGGCCGGCACGCGCTGCGTCAGCCCTTCGCGGGCCAGCAGCTCGATCGCGGCGTACTCGCCGCTCACCTCGTACACGGCCCACGGCTGGGCGAACTGCTGCGACAGGCTCGCCAGGATGTCGAGATAGGGCAGGCCGGGCTTCACCATCAGGATGTCGGCGCCTTCGACCACGTCGCGTTCGACGCTGAGGCAGCGCATCGCCAGGACGCGCCGGGTCGATCTGGTAGCTGGCACGGTCCTTCAGTCCACTGGCCTGTTTCGGCGCCGAGTCGGCGGCGACACGGAACGGTCCGTAGAACTGCGAGTGGAACTTGGCGGCGTAGCTCATGAGCAGCGTGCGATCGAGCTTCGCATCGGCGAGCGCCGAACGGATGGCACCGATGCGTCCGTCCATCATGTCGCTCGGGGCGACGCAGTCGGCGCCCGCGCCGGCGTAGGCAGCGGCGGCGGCGCCAGCTCGCGCACGCTGGCGTCGTTGTCGAGGTGGTCGCCTTCGGGGTTCAGCACGCCGCAATGGCCATGCGGGGTGGACGAGCAGAGGCAGACGTCGACGGTCAGCCAAAGATCGCGGCCGAACCGCTTCTTGAGCGCAGCGATCTGGCCGGCAGTGAAGCTCCAGTCGATGTCGTGGGTCTGCCGACCCTCGGGCACGCCGAACAGCAGGAACTTGGTGACGCCGGCCGAGAGATCGGCCTCGACCTGGCGCAGCAGGCTGTCGGGCGACTCCCGGTTGACGCCGGTGAGCCCCGGCGACGCCCTCGGGCCGGGCGAGACCCTCGACCACGAACAGCGGCTGGATGAACTGTTCGGGGGACGGGCGTATCTCGCGCGTGAGACCCCGAATGTGGGGGTCCTGCCGCAATCGCCGAAGGGAGATTCCGCTCATGGTCGCTCGCTGGTGCGCCCTTTTGATGCTGCGCTGCAACAGGCGCATCGGGGCTGGGGGTGCATCGTGCCACGGTTGCCGAAATAACGTCATCCGTGGGTTTGGGGCCTTTAGTTATGCACCAATGATATGAGCTGGGTCCCCAGAATCGCCTTCCAGGTCAGGAGTCAGTCATGGCAGCACAGGCAGCAGCAATCGGTTCAAACAGCGTGTCGGCGCTGGATTCGAAGGTCCGCGCGACCGTCGAGCAGCTGCGCTCGGCCGTGCGCGAGTACGGCAAGGTCGTGTACTCCAACAGTCTGGGCGCCGAATCGATGGTGCTCACCGACCTTATCTGGACGCAGGTTCCGCAGATCGACATCTTCAGCCTCGACACCGGTCGCCTGCACGAGGAAACCTATTCGCTGCTCGAGCGCCTGGAGCGCCGCTACCAGCGCCGCATCCGGCTCGTCTACCCGAACCCCGAGGCGCTCGAGTCATACACCTCCGAGAACGGCGTCAACGGCTTCTACAACAGCGTCGAGCAGCGCCAGGCGTGCTGCGGCATCCGCAAGATCGAGCCGTTCAAGCGTGCCATCGCCGGGGCGGGTGCCTGGGTCACGGGCGTCCGCAAGGAACAGTCGGCCACGCGCGCGCAGGCGAAGGCGGTGGAGTTCGACGCGCCGAACGGTCTCTACAAGATCAGTCCGCTGCTCGACTGGACGCACGACGACATCTGGGCCTACATCCGCGCCCACAAGCTGCCGTACAACCCGCTGCACGACCAGGGCTTCCCGAGCATCGGCTGCGCGCCGTGCACCCGCGCGGTCGAGCCGGGCGCCGACAGCCGCTCGGGTCGCTGGTGGTGGGAGAACTCGGACGTCAAGGAGTGCGGTCTGCATCCGCGCATCCGTTCGGTGCCCAGCGCCTCGAAAGCCCAGGCCTGAGGGCTTGAGCGCGTCATGCGACCGAGCCCAGACGCCCCATGGACTACCTGCCGCTCTTCGTCGACCTGCGTGACCGACTGGTCGTGGTCGTCGGCGGCGGCAGCATCGCCGCGCGCAAGATCGAGCTGATCCTGCGCGCCCACGCGCGCGTCCGCGTCGTTTCCCCCGCGCTGCATCCCGATCTGGTCGCGTACCGCGACGCCGGCCGCATCGAAGTCCGCCCGGTGCCGTTCTCGCCCGCGCAGCTCGACGGCGCGAGCCTGGTCGTCTCCGCGACCGACGACGCCACGGTCAACACCGCGGTCGCTACCGCCGCGCGCGAGCGTGGCCTGTGGGTCAACTCCGTCGACGACCTGCGCAACTCGACGGTGATCTTTCCCGCCATCGTCGACCGCTCGCCGATCGTCGTCGCGATTGGCAGCGAGGGCACGTCGCCGACGCTCGCACGGCGCGTGCGCGCGCAGATCGAAGCCCTGTTGCCGAGCCGCCTCGGCGAGCTCGCCGCTGTCGCCGCCCGCTGGCGCAAGGCGGCCTCGCAGGCGCTGCCAGGGCTGTCGGAGCGGGTGCGCTTCTGGGAGCGCGTGCTGTCTGGTCCGGCGGCCACGCGGGCGCTGGCGGGCGATGCGGAAGGTGCGGACGCAGCGGTCGAGGCGGCTCTGGCGGAAGGTTCAGCCGAGCGCCGTGGCGGCGGTGAGGCCTATCTGATCGGCGCCGGGCCGGGCGACCCGGACCTCCTGACGCTGCGCGCGCAGCAGCTGCTGCAGCAGGCCGATGTCGTCCTGTACGACCGGCTGGTGCCGCCGGCGATACTCGATCGCGCCCGGCGCGATTCGCTGCAGATCAATGTCGGCAAGCTGCCCGGCCACCACGACGTCACGCAGTCGCACATCAACGCGTTGCTGCTCGAACATACGCAGGCGGGCCTTCGCGTCGCGCGGCTGAAAGGGGGCGACCCCTTCGTGTTCGGCCGTGGCGGCGAGGAGCTGCAGGTGTTGCGCGAGGCCGGTATCCCGGTGACCGTCGTGCCCGGCATCAGCGCAGGTCTCGGTGCTGCTGCGTCGGCCGGCATCCCGCTCACGCACCGGGGTCTGGCGCAATCGGTCACGTTCGTCACCGCGACCGGCGCCGGTGCGGTCGACATCGACTGGACGGCGCTGGCACGACGCAATCAGACTGTGGTCTTCTACATGAGCGCGGCCCAGTGCGAGCTGATCGCGCGTGAGCTGCAGCAGCGCGGGTTGCCGCCGGACTACCCGGTGGCACTGGTGGAACGCGCGACCTGGCCCGACCAGCGCGTGCTGACGACCACCGTTGGCGAGCTTGCGCGCGAGGCGCGAGCCGCAGAACTGAAATCACCGACCTTGCTCATCGTGGGCGAGGTCACGTCGTTGGCCCGGATGGGCCTCGTCACGGCGGAACGAGACAACGCCGGAGCAGAAGCATCCGGCGGCCGAGGTTGTTGATGAGCGTACGCAAGGGCTTCATCGATGCGGTGGGCAACACACCGCTGATCCGGCTCGGCGGGCTGTCCGCCGAGACCGGCTGCGAGATCCTCGGCAAGGCCGAGTTCCTGAACCCCGGCGGTTCGGTGAAGGATCGCGCCGCGCAGTGGATCATGCTCGATGCCGAAGCGCAGCGGACAGCTGCAGCCCGGCGGCACCGTGGTCGAAGGCACCGCCGGCAACACCGGCATCGGCCTCGCGCACGTCTGCAATGCGCGCGGCTATCGGCTGCATCATGCTGATGCCGGACAACCAGTCGCCGGAAAAGTACCGCTGCTCGAGACGCTCGGCGCCGAGGTGCGCAGGTGCCGGACGGTGCCGTACAGCGACCCGACGCACTACCAGCACCAGGCCGGGCGTCTCGCGAGCGAGCTGCCGGACGCGATCTGGTCGAACCAGTTCGACAACACCGCCAATCGCCGACGCGCACGTAGCAGACGCACCGGCCCCGAGATCTGGGCGCAGACCGAAGGTCGCGTCGATGCGTTCGTCACCTCGACCGGGACCGGCGGCACGCTCGCGGGAACGTCCGCGTTACCTGAAGGAGCAAGCGTGCCTCCGATTCGGACCGTGCTGGCCGACCCGCCGGGCAGCGCGCTGTATCGAATTCGTGCGCAACGGCGAGCTCAAGGCGACCGGCAAGGGCTCGATCACCGAAGGCATCGGCATCGGCCGCGTCACCGACAACTTCAAGGATGCGCCGGTCGATCGGCGCGTCCACGTCGAGGATCCCGACACGGTCGCGATGGTCTACCGGCTGCTGCGCGAGGAAGGCCTGCTTCGTCGGCAGCACCAGCGGCATCAACGTCGCCGCGGCCGTGCAGCGTGGCACGCGAGCTCGGGCCGGGCCACACCGTCGTGACCATCCTGTGCGACGGCGGCGCGAAGTACAGTCGCGCCTGTTCGACCGCGGCTGGCTCGCGCAGAAGGGGCTGCTCGATGCGGCCGACCGGGGTCGCGCCGAGGCGGCGCGCACCCGCGCGACCGTCACCTAGGACCGAACCCGTGTCGGTACTCGCACAGCAGCGTCGCACGCTGCCGGGCTTCGGCCTGTCGCTCGGTGTCACGCTGACCTACCTCAGCCTGATCGTGCTGGTGCCGCTCGGCGCGCTGGTGCTGCGCGCGTTCGATCATGGGTTCCTCTCCTGGTGGGAGACGGTCACTTCCGAGCGGGCACTCGCGACGTTCAAGCTCACTTTCGGCGTCTCGTTCGCGGCGGCACTGGTCGACGGGGTGTTCGGCACGATCATCGCCTGGGTGCTGGTGCGCTACCGCTTTCCGGGCCGCCGCATCGTCGATGCGCTGATCGACCTGCCGTTCGCGCTGCCGACCGCGGTGGCGGGCATCACGCTGTCGGCGATCTACGCGGGCAACGGCTGGGTCGGACAGTTTCTCGAGCCGCACGGCATCCAGATCGCGTACACGCGCTGGGGCGTGTTCATCGCGCTGATCTTCGTCGGTCTGCCCTTCATCGTACGCACCGTCCAGCCCGTGCTGCAGGACCTCGACCGGGAGTTCGAGGAGGCTGCGGCCTCGCTCGGCGCGACGCGCTGGCAGACGGTGCGTCGCGTGATGCTGCCGGCGCTGCTGCCGTCGTTGCTGACCGGGTTCACGCTCGCGTTCGCGCGTGCGGTGGGCGAGTACGGTTCGGTGATCTTCATCGCCGGCAATTTCCCGTTCATCTCCGAGATCGCGCCGGTGCTGATCGTCATCAAGCTCGAGGAGTTCGACTACGTCGGCGCCGCGGGCATCGGCACCGGCATGCTGCTCGTGTCTCTGCTGGTGCTGCTGGTGCTGAACGGGTTGCAGCGCTGGACCAAGGCGGGTCACCGATGAGCCGCGCGACCTCTGCGCTGACCGAGAGCCGCTGGCTGCGCGTCACGCTGACGACGGTCGCGTTGCTGTTCATCGCGCTGTTCCTCGGCCTGCCGCTGCTGGTCGTATTCACCGAAGCACTGCGGCTCGGCATCGGCGCGTGGATCGACGCCATCCGCGAGCCCGACTCGCTGGCGGCGCTGAAGCTGTCGCTGAGCGTGGTGGCCATCGCGGTGCCGATGAACCTCGTGTTCGGGCTGTTCGCTGCGTGGGCCATCGCCAAGTACCGGTTCCCCGGCAGAGCGTCTGCTGACCTCGCTGATCGACCTGCCGTTCTCGGTGTCGCCGGTGATCGCCGGCCTCGTGTTCGTGCTGCTGTTCGGCGCCAATGGCTTCTTCGGCGGCTGGCTGCGCGAGCACGACGTCAAGATCCTCTACAGCTTGCCCGGCCTCGTGCTCGCGACCACCTTCGTGACCTTCCCGTTCGTCGCGCGCGAGCTGATCCCGCTGATGGAGCAGCAGGGCAGCGACGAGGAACTCGCGGCCGCGCACGCTCGGGGCGACGCGGCTGGCAGATGTTCGTGCGTGTCACGCTGCCGAACATCAAGTGGGCGCTGCTTTACGGCGCGCTGCTGTGCGGGGCCCGCGCACTGGGCGAGTTCGGCGCGGTCTCGGTGGTCTCGGGGCACATCCGCGGCGAGACCAACACGCTGCCGCTGCACATCGAGATCCTCTACCAGGACTACAACTTCCAGCCCTCGTTCGCGGTGGCTTCCCTGCTCGCGCTGTCAGCCCTGCTGACGCTTGCGGTGAAGGCGGTGTTCGAGTGGCGGTTCGCGCGCGAACTGGCGCGGCACTGATCCCACGACGAGAATACCGGCCCATGCAAGTCGACATCCGCTCCCTGAGCAAATCGTTCGGCGCGACCCGCGTCCTCGCGGACGTGTCGCTGGACGTGCGCGAGGGCGAACTGTGCGCGCTGCTCGGCCCGTCCGGCTCGGGCAAGACGACGCTGCTGCGGATCATCGCCGGTCTCGACTTCCCTGACGCCGGGGCGGTGCTGTTCGATGGCGAGGACGTCGTCGCCCGCAGCGCGCGCGACCGCAAGGTCGGCTTCGTGTTCCAGCACTACGCGCTGTTCCGCCACATGACGGTGTACGACAACATCGCCTTCGGCCTGAACATCCGGCCGCGCTCGACCCGGCCCGATGCGACCGAGATCCGTCGGCGCGTCAGCGAGCTGCTCGAGCTCGTGCAGCTCGGCGAGTACGGGCAGCGCTTCCCCGACCAGCTCTCGGGCGGCCAGCGGCAGCGCGTCGCGCTCGCCCGCGCACTGGCGATCGAGCCGCGCGTGCTGTTGCTCGACGAGCCCTTCGGCGCGCTCGATGCACGCGTGCGCAAGGAGATGCGCAAGTGGCTGCGCGAGCTGCAGCAGAAGATCCGGCTCACCAGCGTGTTCGTCACGCACGACCAGGACGAGGCGCTCGAGCTCGCCGACCGCGTGGCGGTCATGGAGCACGGGCAGCTCGTGCAGGTGGGCTCGCCGCAGGACGTCTATGACCAGCCGAGCAGCCCGTTCGTCTACGACTTCCTCGGCGGCGCGAATCGCATCGCGTGCCGGATCGACGGCGGGCGGGTGTTCGTCGGCGACGACCTCGCGGGCGAAGTAGCCATGCCCGATGCGCGGTCGGCGTTGCTCTATGTCCGCGCCCACGATCTCGAGCTCTCGTCTGCCCCCGGCTCTGCGGGCTTCGCCGGCATCGTCACCGAGCTCGGCTTGCGCGGCGGTCTCGCCCGCATAGACGTGCAGCTCGCCGACGGCACACCGGTCGAGATCGAATTGCCACGCTGGGCGATCGGTGCGGGGCTCGAGCGCGGGCAGGCGCTGCGGCTGCGGGCGCGGCGCTTCGGCGTATTCGGTTCAGGCATGGCCTGAAGCATCGGTCATCACCACGGGCCGGTCGGGTGATGCGCCCCCCGCGTGTAGGATGGCAGGCGATGATCGCCGCCGGACCACCCCGCGGCGTTATGGTCCGGTCATCCTGTCGAGAGCGAGCGAATGAGCGACACCCCCGCGAAGAAATCCGGTACCGGCTGGCTGTGGCGCGGTCTGCTGGTCGTTGCCGTCGTGCTGGTCGGCACCGTCATCGCGAAGTACCGCCTGATCGAGCCCCTGCCGGTCGCCTCGCTGTGTGAGCGCGACGACGCGCCCGCTTGGTGCTGGATCCGGCGCGCTTTTGTGTTCCTGTTCGCGCAGAACGTCGCCGGCATGATGGCGATCGTCTGCGGCGTGTGGACGACGATCACCCGCTCACGCTGGCTCGCATTCGCCGCGCTCAGCTTCGGCGCTGTCGGGCTCGTGCTGTACCGCTTCGACTCAGCCGTGATCGGCGTGCTGCTCGCGGGCCTGGTGCTCGCGCGGGAGGCGGCGGGCCGTCCAGAAGACGCTGAACGCAGCAGCGCCTGACAGCAGGGCGAAGGCCATTGCCGGTACATTGCGCGGACCTTCGATGATGGCGCTCGCGATCGTGCAGGCGGCGATGAAGCCGGCGAGCATGCATTCCTCGGCGGTGAGTCGCATCGTCGTCACCCGTTCACGCGGCGTGAGCAGGGCCTGCACGAAGAGCGCCGCGGCCGGCAGCGCGAACAGTGCCAGCGGGAAGTCGCGGTAACGCGCATCGAACGCGAGCCCGAGCATGTGATACGCGAGCGCCACCAGCAGGCAGAAGCGCAGCAGCCCGAGTACCCGCTCGCGTCCCTTCAACCGCGCGATGTTGCCACCGAGGTTGCCGAGCAGTTCGGCGAGGCCGGCGGGAACCGGGAAAGTGCCCTCGTCCCGCCGGGTGACGGCCGCGACGACGCGC
This sequence comes from uncultured Pseudomonadota bacterium, assembly GCA_963769065.1. Classification (GTDB taxonomy): domain Bacteria; phylum Pseudomonadota; class Gammaproteobacteria; order Steroidobacterales; family Steroidobacteraceae; genus ZC4RG30. Next base: position 37,725 of record CAVYKG010000011.1, read on the forward strand.
GCGTAGAGGCTCCAGCCGATGAACGCGAGCACGCCGCTCGCGACCCATTCGGTGGTGCTGCGATTCGCGGCCACGGCATAGCGCCATTGCAGCATCGCGACGGCACCCGCGAGCGCGCCGGCGAGCAGCAGGCAGATCGCGCTGCTGACCGTACGTCGCCGGCTGGACGCGAGACCGGACGCAAGGAACAGGATGGCGCCGATGCCTGCAGCGATGAAGCCACGCTGCCAGCGCGTGTCTTCGATGACCGGCCCGGTGAGCGCGAACTTTGGGTTGCCGGTCGCGTTGTAGATGCCCCAGTAACCGCCCACCGTGCCTTCCTGGTTGCGCTTCCACGGCTGATCGAACGCTTCGATGAGGTTGTACTTGATGCCCGCATCGTGCGCCCAGGTGGTGAACTCGCGCACGAAACGCGCCTGGTTCACGAGGCTCGGCGAGGCGTCCTCGCGCTGGCGACCCTGGCTCGGCCAGCCGGTCTCGCCGATGAAGATCGGCTTGTCGGGGAAGATGGCGTGCGCCTCGGCGTGCACCTCGGCGGTGTGCTTGAGCGCCGCGTCGATGCCGGTGGGCTTGTCTTCCCAGTACGGCAGCAGGTGGATCGTGATGAAGCTGACCAGTGGCGCGAGGCCGGGATTCTCGCGCCAGAAGTCCCACACGTCGGCGTAGGTGACCGGCAGGTCGGTGCCCTCATCGACCTGCGCGATCAGCTCGGCCAGGCGGCCCGCGCTGAGCTCGCGGCGCAGCAGCACCTCGTTGCCGACGATGACCGCTTCGATGACGTCGCGGTATTCCGCGGCGATCTTCAGCCCGTCGCGGATCTCGCGCTGGTTCGTCACGCTGTCGCGGCTGATCCAGAGTCCGAGCAGCACCTTCAGGTTCAGCTCGCGCGCGATGGCCGGCACCTCGGCGAGCCCCTCGCTGACCGAATAGATGCGCACGCAGCGGAAGCGCTGGGCGAGCAGCGTCAGGTCATGGACGAGGATGCTGCGGTCGATGGTCGACTCGAGATCACCCGTGCGCACGGCCGGCGAGTACGAGACGCAGTCGAGCTGGCCGCCGGGCGCGTCGGCGACCGCGCGCGGCTGGCCGTCATGCCACCAGTACCAGAGCGCGAAGGCGAGCGCGGGAACGAGCAGCAGGCTCAGCAGGACGCGGTGCTTCACGAAGCGACTTCGCGGCGGGTCGGGGTCGGCATCAGGAGTCCTTGTAAAGGGCCGGCGCAGTCTATCGCAGGCTTTCGAAGCCGAGCCATCGGCTCGGCTACCATTCGCGGGACCGGAGGACCGCCGCCGTGGCACCCCGCTGTAGGACAACATGACGCCGCTATCGACCGTAGTCAGCGCGACCGGCCTGCTCGTGCTCTCGAACGTCTTCATGACGTTCGCGTGGTACGCGCACCTGAAGAACCTCTCGGGACGCGCGTGGCATGTCGCGGCCCTTGCGAGCTGGGGCATCGCGCTGTTCGAGTACCTGCTGCAGGTGCCGGCGAACCGCCTCGGCTACACAGTGCTCACGTTGCCGCAGCTGAAGCTCCTGCAGGAGGTGATCACCCTCGGCGTGTTCGTGCCTTTCGCGGTGTTCTACATGCGTGAGCCGCTGAAGCTCGATCACCTGTGGGCTGCGTGCTGCCTGATGGGCGCGGTGTACTTCACGTTCCGCGGTGCGGGCAAGCTCGCGTGAGCGCACAGGACACCGCGATCCATCGCCGCGTCGCGCGCCTTCGCGACGGGCTCGATCCGACGCTGATAGCCCGTATGCCGTCGGGGTGGGCCGTGCTCGGGGAGCAGCAGTTCCTGCGCGGCTACAGCCTGCTGCTGCCGGACCCGGTGGCTGCGCACTTCAATGCACTGACCCCCGCCGTGCGTGCTGCCGTGATGACCGACGCCGCCCGGCTGGGCGATGCGATCCTCGCGGTGACCGGTGCGCTGCGCATCAACTATGCGATGTTCGGCAATCTCGAGCCGGCGCTGCACGTCCACGTCGTGCCGCGTTTTGCCGACGAACCCGAAGCGCTGCGTACGGCTCATCCGTGGAGCCATGACTGGGCCGCCGCGCCACGGTTCGATGCGGCGCGCGATGCGCCGCTGCTGCGCGAGCTGCGACGTGCGCTCGATCGCGATGGCTGACGCGGGTCAGCCCCGCGCGTCGGCCCACTGTGTCGCTGCGCCAATCAGAGCGAGGTGACCGAACGGCTGCTCGAGGGGCGCAGTGCCTGCGGCTCGCAGCGCGGCCTCTGCTGCGTGCGTGAATTCGCGCCGGTCGAGCAACGCGTCGAGCCGGAGCAGCACCCGTGCGGCAATGGCATTGCCAGCCGGCGTCGCCTCGTCATCGAAGCGGAGACTGCGGTGGAGCGTGGCTTCCTGATCGTCGGCGGTGAAGTAGAAACCGCCACCTGGCGCGGCGAAAGCGCTGCGCAGCCGCTCGACGAGAGCGAGTGCGAATTCCAGCAGCGTCGGATCTGCCGTCACCGAATGCAGCTCGAGTGCAGCGTCGGCGAGGAAGGCGTGATCGTCGAGGAACGCGGTCTGTACGGCACGGCCGCGCCACGCGGTGTACAGCCGCGCGTCGCGCCACAGCTCGCGCTGGATGAAACCCATCGCGGTGACAGCAGCCTCGAGCAGATCGGCGCGGCCGAGCGCGCGGTAGGCGCGGGCGAGCGCACGGATCGCGAGGGCGTTCCAGGCGGTCAGCACGTTCTCATCGCGGGCAGGGCAGCGGGCGCTGCGCACGGTGCGCGAGCAGCGTCGCCCGCACCGCTGCGAGTCGCGTCCGCGCGGCCACATCGAGCTCGTCGATCGGCCGCACCAGGTGCGGGAGCCAGCGGTCCTCGAAGTTCGGCGCATCGTCGAGCCCGTAACAGGTGTTGAAGAGGGCGCCGTCCGCGTTGCCGGCGATCGCGCGTACCTCTTCCGGCGTCCAGAGGTAGTGTCGGCCTTCACCCTCGGCGGAGTCGGCACCGAGCGCGGCGATGAACGCGCCGTCGTCGGCGCGCAGGTCGCGCAGCATGAAGTCGGCGATCGATTCGGCCACCGCGGCGAAGTGCGGTTCGCCGGTCGCGGCGTGCGCATCGGCATACAGCTCGAGCAGCGCTGCGTTGTCGCACAGCATCTTCTCGAAATGGGGAATCTCCCACGCCGCATCGGTGCTGTAGCGGGCGAAGCCGCCGCCGAGCTGGTCGTGCAGGCCGCCTTCGGCCATCCGCTGCAGGCTCAACGTCGCCATGTACAACGCCTGCAGATCGGGACGCTCGGTGGCGGCACTGCGCTGCCAGTGATGCAGCAGGTGTGCGAGCGCGCCGGGCAGCGGGAATTTCGGTGCGGCACCGAACCCGCCATGCTCGCGATCGAAGCGTCGCTCGAGCTCTGCACGGGCGTTCGCGCGCAGCTCGTCGACGAGCGCCGGCGTCAGCTCGACGGCGAGGGGAGGCGGCGCCTCGATTCGCGCGAGGGTCGCGCGCAGCGCGACGCCCTGCTCACGCAGGGCCGGCTGCTGTTCGCGATGGAACGCGGCGACGCGTTCCAGCAGATCAGCAAAGGCGGGCAGGCCACCGCGGGCCTCGACCGGAAAGTAAGTACCGGCGAAGAACGGGGTGCGGTCGTCGGCGGTCAGGAAGGCCGTCAGCGGCCACCCTCCGGCGTGCCGGGTCAGCAGCCAGTGAGTGAGCTGATAGGCGCGGTCGAGGTCGGGGCGCTCGTCCCGATCGACCTTTACGTTGATGAACCGGGCATTCATCACCGCCGCGGTGGCCGGGTCGGCGAACGACTCCTGCGCCATGACCTGGCACCAGTGGCACGCCGCATAGCCGATCGACAGCAGTATCGGCCGGCCGCTGGTCTCTGCCGCCTCGAACGCTTCGGCGCCCCACGGATACCAGTCGACCGGGTCGTCGGCATGCCGCAGAAGATACGGGCTCTGGCTGCCGCGGAGGCGGTTGCTCATCAGGGGTCCGGGCGCATGCAGTAGAATGGCGGGACTATACGCAACCGGCCACGGTGCGCTTTTCATGTCTGTTTCCGCCGAACTGCCCGTGCTGCGCCTCAAGCGCGGCGAGGACCGCCGCCTGCGCGCGGGCCATCTCTGGGTCTTCTCCAACGAAGTCGACATCGCCGCGACGCCGCTGAGCGCGGTGGCAGTTGCGAGCCTGGTCGCTGTCGAGGATGCGCGGGGCCAGCTGGTCGGCTGGGGCCAGGCCAACCCGCATGCGCTGATCTGCGTGCGGCTGCTGGGTCGCGGTGCCCCACCTGACGATCTCGCCTCGCTGCTGCGTGAGCGCCTGCAGTCGGCGCTGGCGCTGCGGCTGCGGTTCGGTACCGCGCGCTACGGTCGGCTCGTGTTCGGCGAATCCGACGGGCTGCCGGGTCTCGTGCTCGACCGCTTCGGCGATGTCATCGTCGGCCAGATCGCGACTCAGGGCATGGAGTCGATCCGCGAGCTGCTCGAGTCGCTGGTGATGAGCGAATTTGCGCCACGTTCGCTCGTGTGGAAGAACGATGGCGGCGCGCGCGATCTCGAAGCGCTGCCGCACGAGCAGCGTCAGGTCGGCGAGCCGGTCACGTCACTGCAGGTCGAAGAGGGCACGCTCCGCTTCGAGGTGCCGCTCGCCGGTGCGCAGAAGACCGGCTGGTTCTACGACCAGACCGACAACCGCGCGGCCGTGGCGCGCTACGTGCCCGCCGGTGCCCGCGCGCTCGACGTGTGCAGCTACGCGGGTGCCTGGGGCCTGTCGCTGCTGCGGGCCGGTGCCTCGAGTGCAACCTGCATCGACTCGTCACAGCCCGCGCTCGATGCCGCCGCCGCGAACGCGGCCGCCAACGGTCTCGCGCTCGACCTGCGGCGGGGCGACGCGTTCGATCAGCTGCAGGCGATGCATGCGGCCGGCGAGCGTTTCGACGTGGTCGTGGTCGATCCGCCCGCTTTCGTGAAGCGACGCAAGGACCTGCCACAGGGCGAGGCGGCCTACCGCAAGCTGAACCAGCTGGCGATGCGGCTGCTCGGGTCCGATGGACTGCTGGTGAGCTGCTCCTGTTCGTACCACCTGCCGGTCGCGAGCCTGCCCGAGCTGCTGCAGACAGCAGCGCGGCACGAGTCGCGCGGGCTGCAGATCCTCGAGTTCCGCGGTCAGTCGGCCGACCATCCGGTGCATCCGGGGCTGCCCGAGTCGCGTTACCTGAAGGCCGTGATCGCACGCGTGACCGCCACCTCGAGCCGCTAGAATCCGCGCATGCTGCTGCCTCCCGACATCGATCCGGTCGCTCTCCGACTCGGTCCCCTGCGCGTGCACTGGTACGGGGTCATGTACGTCGTCGGTTTCCTCGCCGCGTGGTGGCTCGCGCGCCGACGCGCCGCGAAGCCCGCCAGCGGATGGTCGGCGCAGAACGTCGACGACCTGATCTTCTGGTCGATGCTCGGCGTCATCGTCGGCGGAAGGCTCGGTTACGTTCTCTTCTACGGGCTCTCGTTCTGGAAGGGCGATGCGTTCTATCCGTTCCGGGTGTGGGACGGCGGCATGTCGTTCCATGGCGGCCTGATCGGCGTGCTGGTCGCACTCGCGCTGTTCGCACGCCGCCGCGGCAAGGCCGTGCTCGACGTGATGGACTTCACCGCCCCCATCGTCGGTCTCGGCATCATGGCCGTGCGTCTCGGCAACTTCATCAATGGCGAGCTGTGGGGGCGTCCGACCGATCTGCCCTGGGCATTTGGCGTGCCGGCGGGCGAGGGCGGCCCCCTGGTCGGACGCCACCCGTCGCAGCTCTACGAGGCAGCGCTCGAGGGTCTCGCGCTGTTCCTGCTGCTGTGGTGGTTCTCGTCGAAGCCCCGCCCGCGCGGCGCCGTCGTCGGTCTGGGGCTGCTCTGGTACGGCCTCGTCCGGCTCGGCATCGAGTTCGTGCGCGAGCCCGATGCGCACATCGGCTACCTCGCCGGTGGCTGGCTGACGCGCGGGCAGGAGCTGTCGATGCCGATGGTCATCGCGGGCGCGGTGCTGCTGATCCTCGCTGCGCGACGCAGGGCGCCATGACGCCCTACCTCGAGCTGCTGCGCGCGGTGCACGACCGTGGCACGCTGAAGAGCGACCGCACCGGGACGGGCACGCGTTCGCTGTTCGGTTGGCAGATGCGGCTCGATCTCGCGGCCGGTTTCCCGCTGCTGACGACCAAGCGCATCCACGTGAAGTCGGTGGTGGAAGAGCTGCTGTGGTTCCTTCGTGGTGAGACGAACGTGCGTTCGTTGCAGGCCAGGGGTGTCACGATCTGGGACGAGTGGGCCGACGAGAAGGGTGAGCTCGGCCCGGTCTATGGCAGGCAGTGGCGCGCGTGGCGCGGCCCCGACGGCGTCGAGATCGACCAGATCGCAAGCGTGCTCGACGAGCTGCGCCGCAATCCCGATTCGCGCCGGCTGATCGTCAGCGCGTGGAACGTGGGCGAGCTCGGCTCGATGGCGCTGCAGCCGTGCCACGTGATGTTCCAGCTGCACGTCGCCGACGGTCGTCTTTCTTGCCAGTTGTACCAGCGCAGCGCCGACGTGTTTCTCGGCGTGCCGTTCAACGTGGCCTCGTATGCGCTGCTGACGCACCTCATCGCGCAGCAGGCCGACCTCGCAGTCGGCGACTTCATCTGGACGGGGGCGACTGCCACCTCTATCTCAATCATCTCGCCCAGGCGGAACTGCAGCTCGCGCGTGAGCCGCTGCCTCTGCCGAAGCTCGTGATCCGGCGCCGGGCGCCGAGCCTGTTCGATTACACCGCGGAGGACTTCGAGTTCGTGAACTACCAGCATCATGCGGCCATCAGGGCCGCGGTGGCCGTCTGATGGCCGCACGCAAGCAGAAGCCCGTCAAGGTCGCGCCGCCGGCGGGGTTGCCGAACCCCTGGTACGTCGTGCGCAACTCCAAGATCCACGGGAAGGGCGTCTTCGCGAAGAAGTTCATTCCGAAGGGAACGCGCATCACCGAGTACGTCGGCGACCGCATCTCGCACAAGGAATCGGACGAGCGCTACGCCGACCACGATCCGAACGACAACCACACGTTCCTGTTCATCGTCGACCGCAAGACCGTGATCGACGGCGGAGTCGAAGGCAACGACGCGCGGTTCATCAATCACTCGTGTGACGGCAACTGCGAGTCGGAGATCGAGAAGAGCCGCGTCTACATCGAGGCGATCAAGGACATCCCGAAGGGGCAGGAGCTGGGCTACGACTACCAGATCGGCCGCTCCAAGGAAGATCCGGAAGACGTCGACGTCATCTATGCGTGCCGGTGCGGCTCGCCCAAGTGCCGCGGCACCATGCTGTGGCCGGCGAAGCGGCCGAAACCACGCAAGAAGAAGAAAGTCGTCGCCAAGCGCGCGAAGAAGAAGTCGAAGCGCGTGGTCGCGAAGAAGAAGAAGCAGCAACGGGCGAAGAAAAAGGCCGCCAAGCGGCGCTGATTCGCGATGACCACCTCCACGGGCCATGAGGCAGCGCCAGGAAGGCTGAAGCTGCTCGTGGGGGCGGTCGGTGTCGTGTACGGCGACATCGGCACGAGTCCCCTGTACGCGCTCGACAAGGCGCTGCACGCGGCGACCGGCGGGAACATCGACCGCGCGTCGGTGTTCGGGGTGCTGTCGCTCGTGTTCTGGAGCGTGCTGATCGTGGTCACGCTGAAGTACGTGGTGCTGATCCTGCGTGCCGACAACGATGGTGAAGGCGGCGTGCTGTCGCTGTTCGCACTGGTGCAGAAGAACACCCGGGGCAGCGAACGCTGGGGCCGCAAGCTCATCGCGCTCGCGGTGCTCGGCGCGGCGCTGTATTACTGCGACGCGCTGATCACGCCGGCCATGTCGGTGCTCAGCGCAGTCGAGGGCCTGACGCTGCTGAGCCCCGCTGCGGAGGGCTCGATCGTTCCGGTCACGATCATCATCCTCGTCATCCTGTTCCTGCTGCAGAGCCGTGGCGCCGATCGCGTCGGAGCGCTGTTCGGCCCGGTGATGCTGCTGTGGTTCGCCACGCTCGCCGCGCTCGGGCTGCTCTCGATCGCGAAGGACCCCTCGGTGCTCGCCGCGGTGTCACCCACGTTCGCGATCGCGATGATGGTCGCCCACCCCGGCATCGCGCTCGCGGTCATCGGTGCCGCGTTCCTCGCGCTGACCGGCAGCGAGGCGCTATACGCGGACATGGGTCACTTCGGCCGCAAGCCGGTGCGAATGGCGTGGTTCGGCATCGTCTGGCCGGCGCTGATGCTGAACTACTTCGGCCAGGGGGCGCATCTGCTCGCTCATCCCGAGGACCTGAACCAGCCCCTGTATGCCCTCGCACCGGCGGGCACTTTGCCCGCCTTGGTGGTGCTGGCGACGCTCGCGACCGTGATCGCGTCCCAGGCGGTCATCACGAGCGCCTTCTCGATCACGCGCCAGGCGATCCAGCTCGACTTCCTGCCGCGCATGCGCGTGCTGCAGACCTCGGCGCATTCCGCCGGGCAGATCTACGTGCCGGTGATCAACTGGATGCTGGCCGTGGCGGTCGCATTGTTCGTGCTCGGCTTCCGCAGCTCCGATGCGCTGGCCGGTGCGTACGGGGTCGCGGTCGCGGGCACGATGCTCATCACCACGCTGTTCGCGCTGGTGCTCGCGAGCAAGCAGTGGAAGTGGTCACGCGCGCTGCGCGTCGCGGTGTTCGGCCCGCTGCTGCTCATCGACCTCACGTTCGTGGTCGGCAATCTCGGCAAGCTCGCCGAAGGCGCGTGGGTGCCGGTGCTGCTCTCGGCGGTGCTGTTCGGCCTGTTCAGCACCTGGCGCGTCGGGCGTGAGCGGCTGCGGCGCAAGCTTGCAGCCCAGGCGCAGCCAATCTCGCGACTGCCGACGATCCTGCAGGGCGTTACCCGCGTGCCGGGCACCGCCGTGTTCCTCGCGAGCAGCGCCGAGTCGGTGCCGTCGGCACTGCTGCGCAATCTCGAGCACAACCATGTCGTACACGAGCGTGTCGTGATCCTGAACGTGGACATCCAGCGCAGTCCGCGCTGGGACGCGGCCGATCGCGTGCTGATCGAAGACCTCACGCCCGAGATCGTCATCCTGCGTGCACGGTTCGGCTACATGGAGACGCCTGACGTCGGCGAGGCGCTGCGTCAGGCGCGCTCCCGCGGGCTGAAACTGTTTGCCGACGACTCGTCGTTTTTCGTCGGCTGGCACCTCGTCCAGCCGCGTCCGCGCGGCGGGTACGAAGGCATCCTGCTGCGCTTGTTCGCGTGGATGCAGCGACGCAGCGCCCAGGCGTCGGAGTTCTTCCGCATGCCCGAGCGCCGGACCATCGCATTGATCACGCAGATCGAGCTGTGAAGGCGCCGGCATTGCTGACCGCCGTGGTCGCGGTGGCTGAGAACAACGTCATCGGTCGCGACGGCGGACTGCCGTGGCATCTGCCCGACGACCTGAAGCACTTCAAGGCGATGACGCTCGGCCGGCCCGTGCTGATGGGGCGGCGCACGTTCGAGTCGATCGGCAAGGCGCTGCCGGGCCGTCGGAACATCGTGCTGACCCGCCATCCGCTCGACATCGCCGGCATCGAAACCGTGGACTCGCTCGACGCGGCGCTGCGGCTCGTCGCCGACGCGCCCGAGGTCGCGGTGATCGGCGGCGCGCGGCTGTGGCGCGACACCCTGCCGCAGATCGACCGCATCCATCTGACGCGCGTTCACGCCGCCGTCGAGGGCGACACGTGGTTTCCAGAGCTCGACGCGAAGCAGTGGCGCGAGACCGGGCGGACCACTCAGCCGGCGAACGAGCGCAACGCGTATGCGATGAGCTTCATCACGCTTCAGCGCGTGGCAGCGGCACAAGCGCCGCGCTGATCAGCCGGTCGGCGAGCGCGAGGTCGACCGACGACAGCGCGTCGTGCCCGGCCGTCAGCTGGTCGAGAATGTGCTGCTGCAAGCGTCCTCGCTCGAGCGCGACCGAATAGGGCACGTCGGCACGGAACATCACCATCGCGTAGCGCGGCACGAAGCGGTCGGGATGCCGCCGCTCGAGTTCGAGCGACAGCGCCTTCTGCAGCAGGAAGCGCGGATCGCGTACGGTGTCGCGCATCTCGCCATAGTTCTCGAGGGCCATCTCGGCGATCGCGTCGGTGTCGCGCGGCCGCTGCGAGGCAAAGCGCGCAAACGCATCGCCGGGGTGGCGGCTGAGCTCGCGGTCGAGCAGCCTGCAGTCCTCGAACGCGCAGTTCATTCCCTGACCGTGGAAGGGCACGATCGCGTGCGCCGCGTCGCCGATCAGCAGCAGTCGTTCGTGCGGGCTCCAGGGCGACGCGTGTACGGTGCCTAGCCGCCCTTGCGGATGCGCGAGGAACTGCGCCGCGAGATCGGGAATGGCAGCTTCGACATCGGGGAAGTGACGGGCGAAGAACGACGTGACCCGCTCCGGCGTGCCGGTCTGCGCGAAGCTGTCGTCACCGTCGCGCGCGAGGAACAGTGTGGCCGTGAACGAGCCGTCGGCGTTGGGCAACGCGATCAGCATGAAGCCGCCGCGGGGCCAGATGTGCAGCGCTTCGCGCGCGAGCCAGCCTCGTGCGGCGGCGGCCGGCACATGCAGCTCCTTGTAGTCATGCGCAAGGAAGTCATCGCGCTCGTCGAGCTGGCCACTCGCTGCGAGAGCGGACCGCACCGCTGAACCGGCCCCGTCGGCAGCGATGCAGCGCTGCGCATCGACCGTGAGGGCGCTGCCGTCGGCGCGTTGCAGGCGTGGCAGGCCGTCATCGAGGCCGATGCAGCGATGGTCGAAATGCAGCTCGACGCCAGCCGTGCGGCCGGCCGCCTCGGTCAGCCGGAGCGTCAGCGTCGCGCGCGAGATGGAATGGATGCGCTCGTCCGGCGCCTGCCCGTACGGCACGAACTGCTGTGCCCCGTCGCGATCATGAAGCTGACGACCTCGCATCGGCACGAGCTCATCGTCGAGCAGATGCCGCAGTCCGGCCGATTCGAGCGCGACGAGGCCGCGCGCGGCGAGGGCCAGGTTGATGGAGCGGCCCGCTTCGGGCGCGCGGCCGCGGGGATCGGGGCGGCGCTCGTACACTCGAACGGTCGCCCCGCGCCGTGCGAGCAGCAGCGCCATCAGCAGGCCCGCGGGCCCGCCGCCCACGATGTCGAAGTCGGTCACGCCAGGGCCCGGCGGAGCGCGAGCACGAGCCCTGCGAGATCGGCAAAGGAGTTGTACAGCGGCACGGGTGCGACGCGGATGATGTCGGGCTCGCGCCAGTCCGCGACGATGTCCTGCGAGGCGAGGGCCTCGAACAGCCGCCGGCCCGCGTCGGCGCCTGCGCGCACGCGGAGCGACAGCTGGCAGCCACGACGGTGCGGCTCGAGTGGCGTGACGACCTGGAGCGGACCGGCGAACTCCCGGGCGAGCGCGCTGAGCAGGTAGTCGCCCAGCGCGAGCGACTTGGCCCGCAGGCGCGCGGTGCCGGCTTCGTCGAACAGCTCGAGCGCGGCGAGCAATGGTGCGGCAGACAGGATCGGCGGGTTGCTGAGCTGCCAGCCATCGGCGCCATGGGCCGGAACGAACCCGGGGGCCATGCGGAACCGGCTGGCGGGGTCGTGGCCCCACCAGCCACCGAGCCGTGGCAGCGACTCGGCCAGCGCCCGCTGGTGCACGAACGCGCCGGCCAGCGCACCCGGACCGCCGTTCAGATATTTGTAGCCGCACCACACGGCGAAGTCGGCGCCACTCGTCATGCAGCGCCAGCGGCAGGTTGCCGACCGCATGCGCGAGATCGAGGCCGCAGCGCGCGCCGGCGCGGTGCGCGGCTCGCACGACGCGGGCGAGATCGAATGCCTGCCCGGTGCGGTACTGCACGCCCGGCCACAGGACCAGCGCGACTTCCGCTCCGCGTCGCTCGAGCAACGACTCGAGTGCGCGTCTCGTCGATGAGGTCCGAGCCGGCGGCCGGCGCGATCTCGATCAGGGCGTCGGTGTGCAACCCGTGCATCTGCAGACAGGTTTCGACCGCATGGCGATCGGAGGAGAACGCGCCTTCCTCGACGACGATGCAGCGTCGCGGGCCAGCCGGACGATAGAAGCTCGCGAGCAGCAGGTGCAGATTGACGGTGAGGCCGTTCATCGCGACGACCTCGCGCGGCTCGCGCACCGACCAGTCGCGCCAGCGGCGCCTTCAGCCGCTCGGCGTAGCCGATCCAGGGCCGTCGGCCGGCGTGATGCCCCGCGACGCCGAGCGTGTCCCAGTCGTCGAGCTCCTCGAGCACGCGCAGTCGCGCATCGCGCGGCGCGGCGCCGAGCGAGTGGCCGCACAGGTACACCGGGTTCGCGCTCGCGCCGGGCAACGTGAAGCGCGAACGGAACGAGGCGAGCGGATCGGCTGCATCGAGTGCGGCCGCTTCGGCGCGCAGCGTGTCGGCGTTCATCGTGCGGCTCCGCTGAACAGCACGGGCCGGCTCGGCACTGCATCTCCGGTCCATGCCGTCAGCTGCAGCTGGACCTCGCACGGTCCGGCAGGACAGTCCGCCGGGACCTGTGCGAGCTCGGTGATGGTTGCATCGGCGCGCGTCGCATCGGCGAGCCGCGTGCTGCCCGAGGGCAGACCGAAGAACACCCGGTGCGCGGCCAGCGCTCCGCCATCGTCGGCGCGGTCGACCGAGGGCAGGTCGACGACGAGGTGACGGATATCGCGGGCGACGATCCACTGCATCGCCTCGACCGGAAGGTAGGGCGGATTCGGATCATCCAGCGACAGCGTGCCGGTGCGCAGCACGAGCACGCTCGGTGCCGTCGGCACCGCACGGGGCCACGCGGACGCAAGACTGCGAACGGTCACGTGGCGATCACCGTCCGGCAGCGCCTCGGGGGCGACGTCGAGCAGCAGTGCTGGCAAGGGCTCCAGCGGCACGAGGTCGAGCAGAGCCAGTGGCTCGACGCGTCAGGTGCGCGGCACTTTCGGTATGCGTGCCGTTGCAATGGGGCACGAGCATGACGGCGCGGCAGTTGCAGCTGCCGCCGCGAAGTACGTCGCCGGTGAACGTGCCGACGCGCAGGGGCTGCGTCGTCGCGGGCGGGGCGCCGAACGCCCGCGGATGCGGCGCGTCGAAGTCGAGCACGCGAGCGAGGCTCCATGCGCGACGCGGGCTGCGCCCGTCAATCACCATCGGCAGCCGAAGCGGGCGGCACCGGCACCGGCGCAACCGTACCGCAGTGCCGGCAGGTTCGCCGTTCGACGCTCTGGTAGAACCGGGCGAACACCGGCGGAAACTGCGTCTCGATATTGGTCAGCGGGAAGAACTCCGCGTACAGGAGCGTGCTGCAGTTCTCGCAGTACCACTGCAGACCGTCCGCCTCGCCCTCACGTCGCCGCCGTTCGATGACGAGGCCGACCGTATCGGCACGGCGCTGCGGCGAATGCGGCACGTTCGCGGGCAGCAGCAGGATGTCGCCCTCGCGGATGTCGATGTCGACCAGCCGGGCTCGACCGTCCGCGTCGGGCTGCACCGTCCGCAGCACCATGTCGCCCTCGAGCTGGTAGAAGAACTCCTCGCCGGGATCGACGTGGAAGTCGCTGCGGGAGTTCGGACCGCCGACGACCATGACGATGAACTCGGCGTCGCGGAACACCAGCTTGTTGCCGACGGGCGGCTTCAGCAGGTGGCGGTGTTCGTCGATCCAGCGACGGAAGTTGAACGCCGTGAGCGGGCGTGCAGGCGGGCGGGGCGGGACGCGCGGAATCGGGCATGGCACGGGATTGTAGTACGCGGGCGACGGTTTCCGGCTCCGCGGGCGTTCGCGTATCGTTGAGCGTCAAGGGCCGCCCCGCGCGGTCATGGAGCTTTCCGGATGCGCCTGCTGCTGGTCCTGCCCCTGGTCCTGAGCCTCGCTGCGTGCGCCGCGGTGCGCGACCCCTGCGCCTGGCATCCGAAGCCGCCGCCGGTGCCGGTGCGCGAACTCGAGCTGGTGCTACCGGCCGATTCGCAGCTGCCGATCGTGCTGCAGTTCTGGGAGCGGAACACGCTCGTGATCGACCTGACCAGCGTCGCCGCGTCTGGCGGGGTCGGTCTGCGTCCGCGCGAGTCCGGTCGCTGGCCGGTGCGCCTGGCCTTGCGGTTCCAGCCCGGCCGGTTCGAGGCGGTCGAGGCACGCGGTGCGCAGCGCATCGTCGTGCCGGTGACCGAAACCCGGACCGGGCCAGCGACCGTCGAGCTCTCGCCGACGGTCTACCCCGCGGCCGGCCAGCCGCTGCAGCTGCGTTGGGGCGCGAAGAGCGACTTCTAGAACTGGAACTGCAGGCCGAGCAGCGCGTTCCGGCCGAGACCCGTCTCGTAGTAGCGGCCGTTCGCCTCGTTGACGATCACCGAGCCGATGTAGGCGCGGTCGAACAGGTTCTCGAGACGCGCGAAGGTGCGCAGCTTGCCGGCCGGCAGGTCCCAGTTGCGGCCCGCCTCGAGGTTCGCGACAACGAAGCCGGGTGAGCGCTCGGTCCCCGAATCGTTGACAACCAGGCCACTCATGCCCTGTGCCTCGACCGCCGCGCTCCATTCTCCCGATTGCCAGCGCAGGCGCGCGAAGCCCTGCTGACGGGCGACGCCCGGAATGCGTGAGCCCGCCGCGACCCGCACGTTCGGCGTGGCACACGGCGGCGCACTGCAGATCAGGTAACTCGACTGGAACGTCGCATCGATGAACGTGTAGGCGAGGCCTACCGTGAAGCTCGAATCGAGCGGCGCTTCGAGCGAGATCTCGGCGCCCTGGCGGCGGGCATTCGCGACGTTCTGGAAGCTGCTGCGGCCGCCGACGTTGCGGGCCACCGCGAGCTCGTCGTCGGTTTCGGCACGGAACACGGCCGCCTCGGCGGTCAGACCCGAGGCGGGATGCCACTTGGCGCCGAGCTCGTAGTTCTGGCTCGTCGCCGGTTTGAGATTCAGCGCGAGGCCCGCGCCGCCATCGGAGCGATAGCTCAGCTCGTTGAACGTGGGCGTCTCGAAACCACGACCTGCGGATGCATAGAGACGTAGCTCGTCGGTCGGGCTGAACATCAGTCCGGCGACCGGGGTCGTATCGGAATGCGTGACGCTGCCGCTGTCGTTCGGGTTGCTGGGGCGGATGTAGCGATCGGTCGACTCGAACTCGACACGGCTATGGCGCACGCCGGCCAGCACCGACCAGCGCGGCGCGAACTGCCACCAGGCCTGCGCGAACTCGTCGACGTTCTGCACGCGGTTGGTCTCGTCGCGACGCAGGTTGCCGCGCACACCGACGACGGTACCGACGAAGTTCTCGAAGCCGCGCCGAAGCTGGGTCTGCCGGTCGAAGTTCGCACCGGCGGTGAACTCGAGCGGACGACCGGCGAGCACGCCGCTCCACGACCAGCGGCCATCGGCGCCGTAGTAGTCGCTGTCGAGATCGACCACGCCGCCGGCATGCGTCGGGTTCGACTGCGTCGCGATCGGAATGGCCAGGAACTGCACGACCTTGCGGTTGCCGGTGTAGCCCATCAGACGCAGGCTCTGCGCATCGGTGAGCATCTGCTCGTAGATCAGGCCGCCCTGCAGCTGCTCGACCGACTTGCGCGTGTCGAACTGCTCGGCCACCGAGGCGACCGAGCGCGGATCGGCGTCCCACTGCGCCCGCGTGAGGCCGAGCGGATCCTGGGCTTCGGGGAGGTCGAGGTAGTTGAAGACGACGTTGAGGCGATGGTCGTCGTCGAAGTTGAGGGTCGCGCGCGCGTTGGCCGAGTCACGCCGTGCGGCGCTGTGCGCCCGGTAGCCATCGGTCTCGAAACGCGAGACGGCCGCGTTGTAGCCGACGATGCCGGTGCGGCCGAGCAGCTGGCCCCCGATCGAGTACGCATCGTTGCTGCCGAACGTCGCCTTCACGCGCGAGGGGTCGCCCGCCTCGCCGTCCTTGCTCCACAACTGCACGACGCCACCGGAGGAGTTGCCGTACAGCGCCGAGAACGGACCGCGCATGATCTCGATGCGCTCGCCGCCCATCGCGCTGAAGTGCGACAGCTGGCCCTGGCCATCCGGCATGGACGCGGGGATGCCATCGGCATACAGCCGCACGCCGCGAACGCCGAAGGTCGAACGGGCGCCGAATCCACGGATCGACAGCTGCGTGTCCTGCGCGAAATTCTGCCGGTCGAGCGCAGCCAGCCCCGGGATGCCCGCCATCGCCTCGGTGACGCTCACGTCGGCACGGCTGTTGTCGGGGTTCAGGCTGATCGTCGCGATCGACGCCGGTACGTCGAAATCCGCCACCGTGCGCAGACGGGTGGCGCTGACGGTGATCGTGTCGAGCGTGTCGCCCTCCGGTGTGCCCGCGGCGGTTGCGAGCGTGGCCAGGGTGGGCAGCACGAGGAGAGGCAGGCCGGCTCGGCGGAATGCGATGTGGCGCATGGTGCGTGTCGTGGCAGCGAATTGGGACGGCAAGAATACGCGCGGCCACGCTGGCGCGCACCGTCGGCCAGGGTCAGCGCGGCCCGATGCTGCCTACGCCGTTCAGACGGGTATTGAGCTGGGTCGGCTTCCCGCTGTAGCTGATGCTGCCGACGCCGTTGACGGTCGCGTCGAGCCTGCCGGCGACGTCCACTTCGATCGAGCCGGCGCCGTTCACGGTCGCCTCGACGTCGACGGCCTGCAGGCGGGACGCGTCGATACTGCCGGCACCGTTGACCCGGATCGTCAGCACGTCGACCCGGCCGGTGGCCTCGAGACCCCCCGCGCCACTCAGCACCAGCGTCGTCTCACCCCCGGCGAGCCCGTTGATGGTGATCTGGCCGGCACCGTTCAGATCGAGCGCGTTCAGCTTCGGGAGCGTGGCACGCACCTTCAACCGGCCGCCGGCCCGCTGCCAGAACCACCGACCGCGCGACTCGATGACCAGGCGGCCGTTGCGCACCTCGGTAGTCAGCTGGTCGAGTGTGTCGCCCCCGGCTTCGACCACGAGCGACTGGCGCTCGCCCACCAGCACGTCGAGCGTGCCGGTGCCGCGCAGCTCGATCGAGTGGAAGGCATCGACGCCTCGCGGCTGCGACGTGGCCGGGCCCTCGACACGCTCGCAGCTGGCGCAGCCAAGGCCGGAGAGGAGAAGTAACGGAACGATGCGTCCTTGCATGAGGGCTCTCCGTTGCGGGGCGCTACGCGAGGCTGTGATACACCTTCTGCACGTCGTCATCCTGCTCGAGCTTGTCGAGCATCGCCATGACTTCGGTGGCTTGAGGCTCGGGCAGCTCGGTCGGCGTCACGCAGATGTATTCATGTTCGGCGAAGATCGGGGTCAGACCCCGATCCTCGAGCGCCTTCTGCAGCGCACCGAACTGGTCGAAATCGCAGCGGATGACGAGCTGCGGCTCGCCCTTCTCGCCGGTGCTCTCACCCATCTCGTCGAGCCCGTGATCCATCAGGTACAGCTCGAGGTCGTCCTGGTCGATGTTCTCGGGCGAGAGGCGGAAGACGCCCATCTTGCGGAACTGGAACGCGACGCTGCCGGCGGTGGCGAGGTTGCCGCCATTCTTCGACAACAGGTTGCGCACGACGCTCACCGTGCGGGTGGGGTTGTCCGTGGCGGTCTCGACCAGCACCGCGATGCCGTGCGGCGCATAGCCTTCGTAGATGACCTCGGCGTAGTTCGCCGCGTCGCGGCCGCTGGCGCGCTTGATGGCGGCGTCGACCTTGTCCTTCGGCATGTTGACCGCGCGGGCGTTCTGGATCACGCGGCGCAGCGCGGGGTTGCCGTGCGGATCGGGCCCACCGGACTTGACCGCGATCGTGATGTCCTTGCCGATCTTGGCGAACTGTTTCGCCATGCGGTTCCACCGGGCGAACATCGTGTGCTTGCGGACTTCGAACATGCGGCCCATCGGCGGTCCATGGCGGTGGCGAGGGCGCCATGATATCGCGCCGCGGGGCGCGTTATGCCCCCGCAGGCGGGGCGGCGCCGCATGCGGCATGGAAAACGGCCCCTCCTTGCGCCATCATCCGCCCTCCCGACGGCCGGCCCGGCCCATGAACCACAGGATTGCCCATGCCCCTGAGTGATATCGAGATCGCGCGCAAGGCGAAGATGCGGCCCATCGAAGAGGTCGCGGCGAAGATCGGCATCTCGCGCGACCAGCTGCTGCAGTACGGCCCCTACAAGGCCAAGCTGTCGCTCGACGCTGTGAAGAGCCTGCAGTCGAAGAAGCCCGGCAAGCTCGTGCTGGTCACGGCCATCACCCCGACGCCGGCGGGCGAGGGCAAGACCACGACCACGGTGGGTCTCGGCGACGGCCTGAACGCGATCGGCAAGAAGGCG
This sequence comes from uncultured Pseudomonadota bacterium, assembly GCA_963769065.1. Taxonomy (GTDB): domain Bacteria; phylum Pseudomonadota; class Gammaproteobacteria; order Steroidobacterales; family Steroidobacteraceae; genus ZC4RG30. The sequence continues at coordinate 55,987 of CAVYKG010000011.1, forward strand.
GTGATCTGCCTGCGCGAGCCGTCGCTCGGCCCCTGCTTCGGCATGAAGGGTGGCGCGGCCGGGGGTGGCTATGCGCAGGTCGTCCCGATGGAAGACATCAACCTGCACTTCACCGGCGACTTCCACGCCATTGCTGCCGCCAACAACCTGCTGGCGGCGATGCTCGACAACCACATCTACTGGGGCAACGAGCTCGGCATCGACGTCCGTCGCGTGACGCTGGAAGCGCGTCGTCGACATGAACGACCGCGCGTTGAGACAGATCACTAATTCATTGGGCGGCGCCGGCAACGGCTACCCGCGTGAAGACGGCTTCGACATCGTCGTTGCCTCGGAAGTCATGGCGATCTTCTGCCTTGCGACCGACCTCGACGACCTGACGCGCCGCCTCGGCAACATCATCGTCGCGCGCACGCGCGACAAGAAGCCGGTCCGCGCAAAGGAGCTGCTGGCCGACGGCGCGATGACGGTGCTGCTGAAGGACGCGTTGATGCCGAACCTCGTGCAGACGCTCGAGGGCAGCCCCGCGTTCGTGCACGGTGGCCCGTTTGCGAACATCGCGCACGGCTGCAACAGCGTCATGGCGACGCAGACCGCGCTGCGGCTCGGCGAGTACGTCGTGACGGAAGCGGGCTTCGGCGCCGACCTCGGTGCCGAGAAGTTCTTCGACATCAAGTGCCGCAAGGCCGGTCTGAAGCCCGATGCGGCAGTCATCGTCGCGACCGTCCGCGCGCTGAAGATGCACGGCGGTGTGGCCAAGGACAAGCTCGGCAACGAGGACCTCGAAGCGTTGAAGAAGGGCTTCGAGAACCTCGCGCGCCACGTCGAGAACGTCGGCAAGTTCGGCGTGCCGGCAGTCGTCGCGATCAACAAGTTCATCGCCGACACCGCCGCCGAGCACGAGCTGATCCACGAGCTGTGCCGCGGCATCGGCGTCAAGGCGTTCCTGTGCTCGCACTGGGCCGATGGCAGCAAGGGCACGACGGAACTCGCGAAGGAAGTGGTCGCGATGGCCGAGAGCGGCAAGGCCAAGTACGCGCCGCTGTATCCGGACGAGATGCCGCTGCTCGAGAAGGTGCGCACGATCGCGCAGAAGACCTATGGCGCGTCGGACATCACCGCGGACCAGAAGGTGCGCGACCTGATCAAGGACTTCGAGGCCGGCGGCTTCGGCCACTACCCGGTGTGCATGGCGAAGACGCAGTACAGCTTCTCCACCGACCCCTTGCTGAAGGGCGCGCCGGTCGGGCATGTGGTGAACATCCGCGACGTGCGTCTGTCGGCCGGCGCGGAATTCATCGTGGTCATCTGCGGCGAGATCATGACGATGCCCGGCCTGCCGAAGGTGCCGAGCGCGAATGTGATCCGGCTGAACGAGAAGCACGAGGTCGAAGGGCTGTTCTGACCTTCACGGACCGCTGAAAAAAATGGCCCCGTGGAAGCGATTCCACGGGTTTTTTTTGGGCGAACGCGCGGCTGCTATTGAACCGGATCGGCATTGCGAGGAACGTACCGGTAAGGCGAACAACCGGGAGGTTCACATGGACGGGAAATCCGGCATTCTGGTGCTGGCAATGCTCTTGCCGATGGTCGGGGTCGCAGATCAGAACGACCAGAGGGGCCGCGAGCGCGTCTTTCGCATGGAACTGAAGCCGGTGAACGAGGTACCGGCACTGTCGTCACGGGCTCGCGGCGAGTTCCGCGCGCGCATCGACGAGTTCAACCAGATCATCACCTACGAGCTCAGGTATCAGGATCTGGAAGGGAACGCGCTGCAGGGCCACATCCACATCGGCCAGTCGGGCGTGAACGGCGGCATCAGCGTGTTCCTGTGCGGCAATGCGCCGACGGTGCCAGCCGCGACCGTACCCCAGCCACCCGCCTGTCCGCAGTCCGGCACGGTAACCGGCACGATCACGCCGGCGAACATCATCGGACCCGCGGCTCAAGGCGTCGCGCCGACTTCCATCGACACCAACGAGTTCGAGGAACTGGTGCGGGCCATCCGGGACGGTGTCACTTATGTGAACGTGCACAGCTCCAAATTCCCCGGCGGCGAGGTGCGTGGCCAGGTCGAGCCGCGCGATGACGACCGCGGGCCGCGGGGCCGTGACGACCACCGCGACCACTGACGGGCGGAACCGGCGCGGCCACTGCGGAGTGGCCGTGACCGATCAGGTCGTCGCGGGCTTCTTGTCCCAGTCCGTCTTGCCCTGGTCGGTGCCGGCCACCGAGTACAGCACCTGCGCGTTGCGCGTCTTCTGGAAGTCGTCGAGCGACAGCCCCTTCATCGCTGCGTAGATGTGCAGGTTCGTCGTGCCGATCACCGCGCCCATCTTCTCCAGCAGGAAGAAGATGACGCCGTAGCGGATCATGCCGATCCAGTCGCGCTCGCTGATCAGGCGGCGCTCTTCCGCGGTCAGCTGGTGCTGCTCGAACAGCGGCTGCGGATCGGCCAGGAACTGCTGGCGGAACTCGGGCTTGATCAGTTCGTGCAGGAAGTTGTTCATCCGGTACGCTTTCACGCTTCGCTCGAGCGTGAACGGATACGTGCCAGGCAGCTTCTCCATGCCGGCCCATTCGTGGTTGATGCGCGTGAGGTACGACTCGTTCGATTCGGCCGGCTTCTCGTTCGAGGCTTCCTCGAGAATCATCGTCGCGATCGGCGTCATGGACGGCAGGTAGTACGCCTGGTGCAGGACGTCGACCTTCTCCGACAGCGCGCCGCGCATCATCAGCCACATGATGACCTCGGAGCCTTCAGCGCCGCCCTTCTCGGCGTACTCGGCGATCGTGATCTTCGTCAGCGGCTCGGGATCCTTCGCGAGGCGGTCCATGAATTCCATGTCCCACGCTGTGTTGTTGAATCCGCAGCGCTCACCGTGGATCTGGTGCGAGAGCCCGCCGGTGCCGACGATCGCGACCTTGATGTCCTCGGGATAGCTCAGGATGGCCTTGCGAAGCGCGCGGCCGAGATCCCAGCAGCGCTTGGCCGAGGGGATCGGGTATTCGAGCACGCCGCACTGGAACGGCACGATGGCGCCCGGCCACTGGCCATTCTGCGGCGCCCACAGCAGCGACAGCGGCGAGAAGCAGCCGTGGTCGAGTCCCTTTGCCTGGAAGTACGCGAGGTCGAACTCATCGGCGGTGAGGCCGGTGGCGATGTGACGCGCGAGGCCCGGGTGGCCCTTGATGTCGGGCAGGTTGCGCGGCCCGCCGCCTTCGTCGGCGGGCCAGTAGCGATCGCCGACACCGAGCGAGAAGTGCGAGTAGTGGTCGAAGAAGAACGACGTGATGTGGTCGTTGAATATGTAGAACAGCACGTCCGGCTTCTTCTCGGCCAGCCACTGCTGGACGGGCTCATAGCCCTTGAAGATCGGCGCCCACACCGGGTCGTTATGCTTTTTCGCGTCGAGCGCGAAACCGATGGTCGGCGTATGGGAGGTGGCGATGCCACCCACGATCGTTGCCATGTCGGAACTCCTCGAAAAATCGGCCGGCAGGCAATCGAGGTGCCCGCGGCGGTACGGTTGATGACGCCGGCGTCAGCCGACGAGGAAATCTCGCTTGCCGATCGCGAGGCCGTTGTGGCGCAGGATCGCGTAGACCATCGAGTAGTGGAAGAACACGTTCGGCGTCCCGAAGGTGAGCAGGTAGTCCTTGCCGACATAGTCGAAGCTGTTCGGTCCGAGCTGCAGCTTGATCGCGCGCGTCTCGGCGCCGACGAACTGGTCGGGCTTGAAGGTCGCGAGAAAATCGCGCGTCTTCGCCACGCGCGCCTTCAGGTCGGCGAAGGTCGTCTCGGTGTCCTCGTAGCGAGGCGGTTCGATGCCGGCGAGGCGCGCGACGGTGCCCTTGATCATGTCGGTGGTGATCTGGACCTGTCGGGTCAGGTGGAACATGTCGGGCGCGAGGCGCGCGAGCAGCAGCGCGGACGGATCGATCTTGCGCTCGGCGCTCCAGTGGTTCGCCTTGTCCAGCATCGCGTCGAGCCCGGTGAGGATCGTGGAGTAGACGCTGACGGACGCGTCGTAGACGGAAACGCTCATGAAAACCCCTGTTGTTGTGGGCGCTGGCGCGCCGGCGGGGATTCTAGGCGCACTCTCGCTCTCGCGTCATTCGCCGCCGGGGGGCTGGTGCGTCGGGCAGGGCAGCGAGACGGCCGGCGATTCCGGGTCGTCGAGGTCGACCGCGGTGAGCGCGCCGCCCCAGACGCAGCCGGTGTCGAGCCCGAGGAACTCCGGGGTGCGATGCAGCCCGAGCGTCGACCAGTGGCCGAACACGATGCGCGTGCCCTGCGCGGCACGCCGCGCGTGGGCGAACCACGGCGCGAGCGGCGGTGACGCGCTGGCCGGCGAGCCCTTGGCCTTGAGGTCGATGCGCCCGTCCGCCGTGCAGAACCGCAGCCGGGTCAGCACGTTCACCGCGAACCGGAGGCGGTCCGCACCGGCCAGATCCTCGTGCCAGCGATCGGGCTCGTTGCCGTACATCGAGGCGAAGAACCGCTCCGGATCGGCGCGAAGCGCCTGCGCCACCGAGCCTGCCTCGGTCATCGCGGTGTCGACCGTCCACGGTGGCACGAGGCCTGCGTGCACGAGCAGGTCGCCTCGCCGCGCATCGTGCACGGCCAGCGGTCGGGCAATGAGCCAGTCGATCAGCTCGCGCCGGTCATTCGCCGCCAGTATGGGCGCGAGCGTGTCGCCCTTGCGCACCCGCCCGCCGAACGCCGCGGCGAGCAGGTGCAGGTCGTGGTTGCCGAGCACGGTGGTGACGTTGTCGCCGAGCGCCTTCACGAAGCGGAGCGCACCGAGCGAATCGGGGCCGCGATTGACGAGGTCGCCCGTGAGCCACAGCTCGTCGCGATCGATCGAGAAGTGCAGACGGTCGAGCAGTTGACGGAAGTCGTCGTGGCAACCCTGCAGGTCGCCGATCGCGTAACGCGCCATGCTGTCGCGCGCGGCTAGTGCAGCAGCGCCGGCATCGCGAGCCGGAACGGCGCGATGGGCGCTTCGAACTGCAGCCCGTCGTCGGTGACCATCTGGTAGCTGCCCTGCATCGCGCCGACCGGCGTTTCGAGGACGGCGTAACTGGAATAACGGAAGCCCTGGCCGGGCTTCAGATGCGGCTGCTCGCCGACGACCCCTTCACCGCGCACTTCCTGCGTCTTGCCGTTCGCATCGGTGATGATCCAGTGGCGCGTCAGCAGTTTCGCGGGATTCGTGCCGTCGTTGCGGATCGTGATCGTGTACGAGAACACGAACCGTTCGTCCGACGGTTCGGACTGGTCGGCGAGATACTGAGTCGCGACTTCGACGCGGATTCCGTTCATGCAGTCGGCTTCAATGGCGTCAGCCGGACTGCGAGCACGTCGCATGGCGCGGCGTGCAGCACCGTGTCTTCGGTGAGGTTGACCAGGATCGACAGGCCGTGTCGCTCGCGACTGCCGAGGATGATGAGGTCGACCTGCCGCTCGCGCGCGACCCGCACGATCTCGGTCTTCACGTTGCCTGCCTCGATGCGGTTCGGGAGCGACTGCTGGCCGAGTTGCGTCAGCAGCTCGTCGAGCTTGCGGCGCGCGCGTTCGAGCAGCTCGCTCTCGATCTGCACTGCCGGCATCAGCGAGTCGCTCAGCGGCTCGACCGGCACGTACTCGACCACGTGCAGGAACTCGAGCTCGCTCGCGCCGCACGACTGCGCGATGGCGATGGCTCGGCGCGCCACTTCGCGGCTGTCTTCGGTCAGGTCGACGACGGCGAGGATGCGGCGGTAGATGGACATGCGATGCCTCGGGGCGGGCCGTGGAGCGCCGCTAGCGAATCACAGCGAAGGGACAGGCGCAAGCGCGGCCAGCGCGGCGAACCGGTCGGGCGCCAGCGACTCGGGACGCGCTCCCGGGTCGACCCCGGCTGCCTCGAAGGCGGCGATGTCGAGCAGCGCCCGGAGCGAGTTGCGCAGCGTCTTGCGACGCTGCATGAACGCCGCGGCGACGACCGCGGCATAGGCCGGCGGGACGTCGAACCGAGGGCGGTCGAGCACCTGGAGCCGCGCGACCGATGACCACACCCGCGGTGGCGGGTGGAACGCGCCGGGGCCGACGTCGAACAGGTGCGTTATCTCGAGGCGTGGCGCGAGCATCACGGTGAGCCGACCGTACGCATCGCTGCCCGGCGTCGCAGCCATCCGGTCGATGACTTCCTTCTGCAGCATCACGTGCAGGTCGGTGAGGTGGTCAGCCGATTCGAGCAGATGGAACAGCAGCGGCGTCGAGATGTTGTACGGCAGGTTGCCGACGATACGCAGTCGTCCGCCGCGCTCGCGCGCGAGCGCCGCGAAGTCGAACTTCAGCGCGTCGCCCTCGTGCAGCGTCAGGGCGGGGCCGTGTCGCGCCCGCAGCGTAGCCGCAAGGTCGCGATCGATCTCGATCGCATCGATGCGGCCGGCCGCGGCGAGCAGACCTTCAGTCAGGGCGCCGGGCCCGGGCCCGATCTCGACGACGTGATCGCCGGCTTGCGGATCGACCGCCGCGACAATTCGCTGCCGCACCCCAGGATCGTGCAGGAAATGCTGGCCGAAGCGCTTGCGGATCGGCATCAGTGGACGCGGCGGCGCGCGATGCGCGCGGCGAGCTGCAGCGCTTCATCGAGGCTGCCCGCATCGGCGCGGCCCGTGCCCGCGAGGTCGAGCGCAGTGCCGTGGTCGACCGACGTGCGCAGCAGCGGCAGGCCCAGCGTGATGTTGATCGCCCGGCCGAAGCCTGCGTACTTCAGCACCGGCAGACCCTGGTCGTGGTACATCGCGATGACCACGTCGTGCGCCTCGACGTTGCGAGGCAGGAACGCGGTATCGGCCGGCAACGGCCCCGTGCACGCGATGCCGGCTGCGCGCGCCCGCGCGAGCGCTGGCGCGATCACGGCATCATCCTCGTGCCCGAGATGCCCGCCCTCGCCAGCATGCGGATTCAGCCCGCAGACCAGCAGGCGAGGCGAGGCGATTCCGTACAGTTCGCGCAGGTCGTGGTCGACGATACGCAAGGTCTCGTCGAGCGCCGCGGGGGTGATGGCCGCAGGCACGGCCGAGAGCGGCAGGTGTGTCGTCACCAGCGCGACCTTCATCGCCTGGCAGGCGAGCATCATCACCGGGCGCGCGACGCCGCACGCGTCGGCGAGATATTCGGTATGACCGCTGAACGCGATGCCGGCGTCGTTGATGATGCTCTTCTGCACCGGGGCGGTGACCATGCCGTCGAACTCGCCGCTGCGGCAGCCGGCGATCGCGCGGTCGAGCATCGCGAGCACGTGCGGCGCGTTCCGCACGTCCAGACGGCCGGTCACGACCGGCGCGGCGACGGCCACGTGTTCGACCATGAAGCGCCCCGAGTCGGCGAAACGGGGAATGCCGAGCTGCGTCGCGCGCTCATCGAGCAACGAGCGGTCGGTCAGGCAGACGATGTCACAACCGGGGTCGACGTCGGCGCAGCGCCGCGCGAGTTCGAGGCAGAGGTCGGGGCCGATGCCGGCGGGCTCGCCAGCGGTGAGGGCAAGCCGTGGACGACGCGGGCTCACGAATCCGTCAGCTGATGATCTCGACGAAAGCCTCGTCGCGCAGCCGGCGCAGCCACAGTTCGGTCTCCTCGTCGGCCTTGCTCTCGCGCAGCTGGACGTAGGCGCGCTGACGCTCGTTCTCTTCGGTGGTGTCGAACTGCCGGCGCCCGAGCACCTGCACGATGTGCCAGCCGAAGTTGGTACGGAACGGCTCGCTGATCTCGCCGTCCTTCAGCTGCCCCATCTGCGTCTCGAACTCCGGCACGAAGCTTCCCGGCGCCATCCAGTCGAGATCTCCGCCGTTGACGGCGGAACCCGAATCCTCGGAGATCGACGACGCGAGGGTCGCGAAGTCCTCACCCTTCAGCACCCGCTCGCGCAGCGTGCTGAGCCGCTGGCGCACGGTGGCATCGTCCTGCAGCTGGTTCGGCTTCAGCAGAATATGGCGCGCGTGGGTCTGCTCGACCACCGACGACTTGCTATCGGTGCTGCGCACGCCATTCAGCTTCACCAGGTGGAACCCGCTCGGCGTGCGGACCGGTTGACTGACTTCGCCGGCCTTCAGCTTGACGATCGCCTCGGCGAGGAACGTCGGCAGCTCGGGGCCCTTGCGCCAGCCGAGTGCGCCGCCCTCGAGTGCGGTCTGGCTGTTCGAATACGCGACCGCGAGACGGCCGAAGTCTTCGGTGCCGTTCGCGCGGTCGTAGATGTCCTTCGCGCGCGCGGCGAGCTCGTCGACCTTCGCGCCGTTCGCGTCTTCGGGCACCGCGATGAGGATGTGCGAGACGTTGTATTCCTGCAGCTCGGACGGCTGACGCTTCTGCCGCTCGATGAATTGCTCGAGCTCGCGCGGGGTGATGTTGATCCGCTGCAGCACGTCGCGCTGGCGCAGCGCGGTGAGGGAGATTTCCTTGCGCATGTTCTCGCGATAGCCCGCGTAGTCGACACCCTGCTGCGCGAGCGCCTGCGGCAGCTGCGAGAGCGACATGTTGTTGCGGCGTGCGACGTCGTTCAGCGCGCCGTTGACCTGCTCGTCGCTGATCTTCAGGCCGAGCTTGGTCGCGCGCTGCGTCTGGATCTCCTGCAGGATCAGCCGATCGAGCACCTGGCTGCGAAGCACGTCGGCAGGCGGCAGCTGCGTGCGCTGTTCGGCGAGGCGTTCCGAAATCATCGCGACCTGTTCGTCGAGCTCGCTGGTGGTCACGACGCCGTCGTTCACGACCGCTGCGACGCGGTCGAGCACCTGGCCGCGCTGGCTCGATTCGGCCGCGGGGAGCTGAGGCGCGATGGCGCCCCACGCGAGCAGCAGGGCGGTCACGAGGGCGGGACGAGCGCGGGACAGGATTTTCAAAACGGGGGTTCCTCGACGGGAATCCAGGGATTCAGGGCCTCGCGGAGTATCCGCGAATAGCCCGTTCCAGGAAAGCATCCGCAGCCGTTCCGACACTGGAGAGGCCCTTGAGTTCCAGCTGCAGGAACACGCCGGTATCGCGCGCGCCGGTGCGATTGCTGACATAGCGGCGAGCGACCGCCCGCAGTCCCCAGCAGCAGCTGCCGTACTCGACGCCGGCAAACTGCTCGATCGCGTTGTCGTCGCGCAGCGAGTAGAGAAGCCGTCCGTAAAGACGCCAGTCGCGTGTGACCGGCCATGCGGCCGATACATCGGCCTGCTCGAGCCGGTCGCGCTGGAAACGGTAACCGACGTTGACGACCTGCGAGCCCTCGGGCCGGTACTGCACCCGCACCTCGGAGCGACGGGCCTGGTTGTCGTCAGGGTTCCACTGGACCCCCATGTCGACGTTCCAGTTGCGGAACGCGCGCAGCTCGAGCTGCGCGATGTAGTCGGAGCTGTTGCGGCCAGCGAGGGTCTCGCCCGGCAACGTGACGCGAGGCGTCTCGAAATAGAACGTCTGGCCGAGCGTCGCGGAGAGGAAGCGTGTGCCGCTGCTGCTCGCGAAGAGGCGCGTGGTCACGCCGGCGGTGATCTGGTTCGCGTCGCCGACCCGGTCACCGCCCACATAGCGGTTGTCGCGGAACAGCTGGACCCAGTTCAGGTCCGGCACGCCGGTGTCGAACACCGGCAGGTCGTCCTGGTTGCGGTAGGGGACGTACAGGTACATGAGCCGCGGCTCGAGCGTCATGCGGCGCGTGCCGCGGCTGCCGGCCGCGCGTTCGAAGATCATGCCGGCATCGAGGCTGAGGAGCGGCAGGTTGCGGCTCGGCGACGCGTCGGCGCCCGGGGCGGCGTCGCTCAGTTCGTATGAGGTGCTGCGCCACGACGCCGCCGGCGTCACGTACCAGCCGGCGCCCTCGAAACGCAGCGCGGCCTGTGGCTGCACGTCCAGGCGCCAGCCGGTGACGCCGACGTTGCGCTGGAAGCCGGTGGTCTCGGCATCGAACCCGAACTCGAGCGGCAGGCCCGCGGAGCGCCGCCACCAACCCGATGCGTAAAGTCGCGGCAGCTCGGTATAGGGGCGATCGAGCGCGTCGAGTCCGGGATCGATCGTCTGGAAATTGCGCAGCAGCGCGCCCGCATTCCACGTCTGGTCGCGGTAGCTCAACTGCAGCGTGCGCGGCAGGAATGCGACGCTGGTGCTGTCGGCCCCCTGCGTGAAGTCCTCGTAGTAGGCGACATCGCTGACGTTCTCGGCAGCCACGCGCAGCAGCCAGCCCGCCGGCAGCTCGTCGCGGCCGGTGAGCCTGACGCGGCTGCGGTCGGCGCCGAACGCATCGTCGTCGGGGAGGAAATTGCCGTCGAGGTTGAGTCGGCTGCTCTCGCCGAGATAGCGGCCTTCGCCATGGAGGTCGAGGCCGCGCCGGCTGTAGTAGGTCGGCGTCGCGGTGAAATCGTAGTTCGGCGCGAGGTTGAAGTAGTACGGCGCCGAGAACTGCAAACCGCCGCGCGAACTGCTGCCGATGCTCGGGAACAGGAAGCCGCTCTTGCGTGCCGGGCCAGCCGGGAACGTGATCCAGGGCAGGTAGAAGATCGGCACGCCGAGGAACTCGACCTTGGCGCCGCGCGCCGTGCCGACCTGGCGGCGGGTGTCGAGCGAGACGCTGTCGGCCGAGATGAGCCAGCCGCGCGTGTCCTTCGGGCACGTCGTATAGGCGACGCCCTTCAGAGTGATCTGCCCCTGCGCGTTCAGATTGAGCGAGCGCGCGCTGCCGCGGGCCGGCTGGCGCGGCAATTCGAACTGCGCTTGCTCGATGCTCGCGACGCCTGCGTTGTATTCACCCGTCTCCCCGGAGACGCGCAGCTCGGGATCGTGGTAGCGGACGTTGCCCTCGACGTGGATCGAGCGGCCCCGCGCGTCGACCCGCACTTCGTCCGCGCTGATGTGCCGGTCGCCCTGTTTGACGTCGACGTTGCCCGACAGCCGGCGCTCGCCTTCCAGCGACAGGTCGAGCGAATCGCTCGATACCTCGATGGGCATCGTGGATGACACGGGGCTGCGTCGGAGGGCGGGGGGAATTTCCTGGTCCTGGAACAGCTCTTCGGGACAGAGGTACGGGCCGGGCGAATCGGCGAGGTCGGCGGCGCGGGTGGGGGAGCCGGTGGCGCAAGCCAGCAGGGAGAGCAATGCCGCGCGAACGGCAGGGGGGCGGGAAGAGGTCATGAGCGACCGGATTATAATGGCGGATGACTTCGACGCGCCCCGACATGCATGACGACCCGCGGCTGGCGGCGATCCACGCCTGGATCCGCAGCGACCTCGCGGTCACGAATTACACGCTCGATAGCGCGAGCGCCGATGCGAGTTTCCGGCGCTACTTCCGGCTGACGAGGGCGGGGGGCATCCGCGATCGTGATGGACGCGCCACCCGACAAGGAAGACCTCACGCCCTACCTCGAGGTCACCGCACTGCTGCAGCAGTGCAGTGTGCACGTGCCGGCGATCCATGCGGTCGACAAGGCGCGTGGCTTCGTGCTGCTCGAGGACCTCGGCGGTACGCACGTGCTGACCGCGCTCGCGGCTGGCGGCGATGTCGATGCGCTGTATGGCGATGCGCTGGATGCGCTGCTGCGCATCCAGCTCCGTGGCCAGGCCGGCGCGGCGCAGCTCGCACCGTACGACGCGGCGGTGTTGCGGCGGGAAATGGCGCTGATGCCCGAATGGTTCTGCGCGCGCCATCTCGGGCTCGACCTCGATGGCGCGCAGCGGCGGACGATCGACGAGGCGTGCGAGTTCCTGGTGCAGCAGAATCTCGCGCAGCCGACCGTGTTCGTCCACCGCGACTACCACTCCCGCAACCTCATGGTCCTGCCGGAAGCCGGCCCGGGCATCATCGATTTCCAGGACGCATTGCGCGGCCCGGTCGCGTACGACCTCGTGTCGCTGCTGAAGGACTGCTACGTCGTGTGGCCGCGTGCGCGCGTCGAGGCCTGGGTGCGAGGCTTCCGGGAAGCTCTGCTCGTCGCGGGCGCCCCCGAGCTTGCGGGACGCGACTTTCCCGAGTTCCTGCGCTGGTTCGACCTCATCGGGCTGCAGCGGCACCTGAAGGTGCTCGGCATCTTCGCGCGGCTCAACTGGCGCGACGGCAAGACGGGCTACCTCGACGACCTGCCACGCACGCTCGACTACGTGCTCGAAGCCAGCGCGTTGTTTCCCGAACTCGCGGAGCTGCGCCGGTTCCTGCAGCAGCACGCCGCTCCGCATCTGGCGGCCGCCAACGCGCGCGCTCGGGGGCATGCTTGAAGGCGATGTTGCTCGCGGCTGGACGCGGCGAACGCATGCGGCCGCTCACCGACGACTGTCCGAAGCCGCTGTTGCCGGTCGGCGGTCGGCCGCTGATCGTGTGGCACCTGCGCGCGCTTGCGGCGGCGGGAATCCGCGACGTCGTGATCAACTTGTCCTGGCTCGGCGCGCAGATCGCCGCGGCGCTCGGCACCGGCGAGGAACATGGCGTGCGCATCGCGTACAGCGACGAGGGCGAGCCACCGCTCGAGACCGGTGGCGGCATCGAACGCGCGCTCCCTCTGCTCGGCCCGGCGCCTTTCCTGCTCGTCAATGGCGACGTCTTCACCGACATCGACTTCGGCACGCTGCGGCTGCCGCAGGGGTCGCTCGCGCATCTGGTGCTCGTGCCGAATCCGCCGCATCACGGCCGCGGCGATTTCGATCTCGTCGACGGTCACATCGTCGAGGCCGCAGGGGAGCGGCTGACCTATTCGGGTGTCGCCCTGGTCGATCCGCAGCTGCTTGCCGAGGCTGAGCCTGGGCGCTTCCCACTGTTGCCGTGGCTGCTGCGGGCCCGCGCGGCCGGCCGGCTGACCGGGCAGCGCCATGAGGGGTACTGGCTCGACGTCGGGACGCCTGCGCGTCTGGCTGAACTCGACCGGCGGGTCCGAGCGTGAGAAAATAGGGCAAATGCCTGATTTGAAAGCGATTGCGGTGGTCGTCGAGCCCGCGGCTCCGTTCGGTACCGACGCGCGCAGCGGCGAGAAGTACGTGACGCCGCAAGGCTTCACCGCCATTCGCGACGGCCAGAAGATGCGCGGTGCGCCCGAGGCGGTCGCGCTCGGCGGCAAGCCGCGCTGGCTGCGCGCTCAGCCCGCATCGGGCGAGCGCTACGGGTTCGTACGCCGCACCGTGCACGAGCATCGCCTGGCAACCGTCTGCGAGGAAGCGAAGTGCCCGAACATCGGCGAGTGCTGGAACGCCGGCACCGCGACGCTGATGTTGATGGGCGCGGTGTGCACGCGCGCCTGCCGTTTCTGTTCGGTCGACACCGGCAACCCGCGCGGCTGGCTCGATGCCGAAGAGCCCCTGCACGTTGCTGAAAGCGTCGCGCTGATGAAGCTCAATTACGTCGTGCTGACCTCGGTCAATCGCGACGACCTCGCGGACGGTGGCGCCGCGCATTACGCCGCCTGCATCCGCGCGATCAAGCAGCGCTCGCCGCACACCGCGGTCGAAGCGCTGACCCCGGATTTCTGCGGCGTGCTGCGCGACGTGGAGACGGTCGTCGATTCCGGCCTCGAAGTGTTCGCGCAGAATCTCGAGACGGTCGAGCGGCTGACGCACCCCGTGCGCGATCCGCGCGCCGGCTATCGCCAGACGCTCGACGTTCTCGCGCACGCGAAGCGCCATCGTCCCGCGGTGCTGACCAAGTCGAGCCTGATGCTCGGCCTTGGCGAGACGCGCGAGGAAGTGCTCGTCGCGATGGACGATCTGCGCGGCGCCGGGGTCGACATCCTGACGCTCGGCCAGTACCTGCGGCCGACGCCGAATCATCTGGCGGTCGCGCGCTTCGTCACGCCGGCGGAATTCGACCAGTTCCGCGCAGACGGGCTCGCGCGCGGTTTCCGCGAATGCGTCTCGGGCCCCATGGTCCGTTCCAGCTATCGCGCCGAGCAGGCGCTCGCCGGCAACAACGTCGGCCTCGGCCGCCTCGCGGACACCGCGGCACCGCCGTGATCCGCCGCTGGCTCGGCCGGGCCGATTACGAGCCCACGTGGCGGGCGATGCAGGATTTCACCGCCACGCGCACGGCGGACACGCCCGACGAGCTGTGGCTGCTCGAACACCCGCCCGTGTTCACGGTGGGGCTCGCCGGTGACCCGGCACATCTGCTTGCCCCGGGCGACATTCCGGTGGTCAACGTCGACCGTGGTGGCCAGGTGACCTATCACGGGCCCGGCCAGCTCATCGCCTATCCGCTGATCGACCTGCGGCGGCGACACATCAGCGTGCACGGACTGGTGCAGGCGCTGGAGGATTCGGTCATCGTCCTCGCAGCGGCGCGGGGCATCGCGAGCGCCGCGCGACGCGATGCGCCCGGCGTGTACGTGCAGGGCCGCAAGCTCGCGAGCGTGGGACTGCGCATCCGGCGTGGCGCGAGCTATCACGGGCTCGCGCTGAACGTCGACCTCGATGCCGGCCCGTTCGCGCGGATCAATCCGTGCGGCATGCCCGGGCTCGAGGTGACCCGACTGGCGGATCTCGTCGCGGACCTGCCGACGATGCCCCGGCTGGCCGACGAGCTCGCCGACCATCTGGAAGCGGCGCTGCTCGCGCGGGCTACCGACGCCGCGGCCTGATCAGAGCACCATCACGACGCCGGGCTCTTTCATCAGTTCGACGTGCAGCGCACCGAGCTGCGCCGCGTCGTCCACGTCCATGCGGTACGTGTAGGCGATGAAGTTCTGCTGAGCCGACGGGCGCTCGACCACGCGGTCAGCGGCGAACTCGCCGAACTGCCGCGCGAACACCGCATCGATGCGCGGGCGAAGATCGAGCGTCGCGCGCGCGACGACCTTGATCGGGTACTGCGGGCACGGAAAGGTGATGCGGGGGGGATCTGCGGGGTCGGTCACGGGGCGCCTCCTGTTGCAGGCGATATGGGGGCGTCGTCGAGGCTCTGCAATCCGGGCTCCTGCCACTCGAGCAGCTTCAGCACGGTCTGCACCTGGTCGACCATCCGTGCGGGCTCCCAACCGCGTGCGTAGCCGTGACGCGCGGTGAGGTAATACTCCTCCTGCGTCAGCAGCGGCAGCGCCTTGCGCACGTCCGCCCATCGGTCCGGGCTGCCACCCATCGACTGCGCGATCACGCGCGCATCCTCGAGGTGCCCGTAGCCGACGTTGTACGCGGCCATCGCGAACCAGCTGCGATCGGGCTCCGGCACGCGCGCGGGAATCTTGTCGCGGACCTCGACGAAATAGCGCGCACCGCCGACGATGCTCTGCGCCGGGTCGTTGCGATCGGTGACGCCGAGCGAGGTCGCCGTGTCGCCCGTCAGCATCATGATGCCGCGCGCGCCATCGCCCGATACCGCATCGCTCTGCCACTTCGACTCGATGTAGGCGAGTGCGGCGAGCAGCCGCCAGTCGACACCAGTCTCGGCCGAGGCGGTCTCGAAGTGTGGCTTGAGGCCGGGCAGCAGGGTGGCCATGTCCTGGCGCAGCCGTTGTGCCCAGACAAATTCGAAATCCGGTGGCTCGGGTGTGGCGCCGCGCAGCAGCTTGGCGAGACTGCCGTCGTTCTTCCGGGCCGCGACGAAGCTGTCGATGCGCGTCGCGAGATCGACGGCGCGTCGCGCGACCATCCAGTGCGTCTCGCGCGGATCGGGCAGCGTCAGCGCCACGACGACACCCGGATGCACGTGCTGGAGGAACGGAAACTCGTTCGCATCGACGAGAGCGTAGTCCGCCTCACCGTCGGCCACGAGGGCAAGCGGTTCGTGATCGGCGATGGCGACCTCGCGCCAGCGCAGCCAGGGCGCGCCGTTGTCACGCAGGCGCTCGAGAACCTGCTCCTGCGCGCTGTCGGAACGAACGACCACGCGGCGATCGCGCATGGCCGCGATGTTGTCGATGCGACCGGTGCCGCGCCGCGTGACCACGAGCTGCGCGATCTCCTGATACGCATCCGCTGCGCGCGCGACGCGGTTCCACGCGACGTTCGGTGTGATGCCGGCGGCAACGATGTCGGCCCGGCCGCGGTCGAGTTCTTCGCGCAGCGCCGCGTCGTCCGGCACGGTATAGATGCGCAGTGGCACACCCAGGTCGCGGGCGAACGCCTGGGCGAGCTCGTATTCGGCGCCCTGCGCTTCGTGTGCGCCCTGGTAATAGGTGGTCGGGCCGTTCACGGTCGCCACGGTCAGCACCCCGCGGGCGCGGATCCGGGCCACGGAAGAGGAGTCGGAGCAAGCGACGCCTGCGGCCAGCACGGCCATCAGCCAGCCCGCGCGCGCCGCGCTGCGCATCGAGCGCATCCAGGATTCCCGTGTGGCGACGACCGGGGAAGAGGATAGCAGGTCACATTCGCGGACCTGCTGCGGTGGCTTCAAGGCCGTCCGGGCGTCTGTTACCATGCGCCCCCGCCGGAGAGGTGGCAGAGTGGTCGAATGTACCTGACTCGAAATCAGGCGTAGGTGCAAGCCTACCGTGGGTTCGAATCCCACCCTCTCCGCCACTTGAACCAAGCACCAGCCCACGGTGGGATTCGAACCCACGGTCATCGAACCAGCGGGTTCGACGGCGCACCGCGCCGGTCGCCTCGCATGCGAGGCGATCCGCAGCGAAGCGGAGGACGAGCGGCGATAGCCGCGAGCAATCCCGCCCTCTCCGCAGCGCCGCCGCCCGTTCGAACCCACGGTCATCGAACCAGCGGGTTCGACGGCGCACCGCGCCGGTCGCCTCGCATGCGAGGCGTACGCGGCGAAGCCGGTCAGCGCACCTCTGCCCGCAGATCGAACACCAGCACCTCGGCTTCCTCACCCCCGCCGATCGCGAGGCGGCGCTCTTCGGTCAGCTTGACGCCATCGCCGGCAGCGAGACGCCGACCGTTGATCTCGACGCTGCCCTTCGCGACGTGGACATACCCGAAGCGACGATCCGGCAGGTCGAAGTCCTGCCGCTCGGCACCGTCGAACAGGCCCGCATAGACGCGCGCATCCTGGCCGATGCGCAGCGACTCTTCCGCGCCATCGGGCGAGAGGATCAGGCGCAGGCGCCCGCGCTTGTCCGCCGCGCTGTAGTGTCGCTGCTGGTAGCTCGGCTCGGTGCCGCTCGCAGCCGGTTCGATCCAGACCTGCAGGAAGTGCACCTCCGTGTCGGGTGAGGCGTTGAACTCGCTGTGGCGCACGCCGCGGCCGGCGCTCATGAGCTGCACGTCCCCGGGCCGTATGACCGAACCGGTGCCCATCGAGTCGCGATGCGCGAGTTGCCCCGCGAGCACGTAGGAGAAGATCTCCATGTCCCGATGGCCGTGCGGGTCGAACCCGCGATCGGGCCGGACGCGATCCTCGTTGATCACGCGCAGATCCGAGAACCCCAGGTGCTCTGGGTCGTAGTACTGGCCGAACGAGAACGTATGGCGCGAATCGAGCCAGCCGAACTGTGCCCGGCCGCGCTGTTCCGATGTTCTCAACTGCATGTGGCTCCCCTCGTGTCAGGTCGATGAAACCATGATGCGCCGGCGCGGTCGTGCGAAAAAGCACACAATCTGCAACCCTTCCTTGCTTGCCGGACAACAATGGACACGCTGCGTGCAATGCGCCTGTTCCTGCGGGTGGCGGTTCTGGGCAGTTTCGCCGCCGCTGCTCGCGAGGCGAACGTGGCCCCCTCGGTCGTGACGCGCCAGGTGGCCGCGCTCGAGGAGCGGTTGAAGGCCCGGCTCATCACACGCAGCACGCGCCATCTCACGCTCACCCCGGCCGGCCTCGCGTACGCGGACAAGGCGCAGGCAGTGCTCGCGTTGCTCGATTCCGCAGAGAACGACATCGCGCGCGAAGGCAGCGTCGTCGCGGGGCGCATCCGTCTCAGCGTGCCGCTCAGTTTCGGGTTGTCGCGCTTGTCGCCGTGGCTGATCGACTTCTCGCGTCGCCATCGCGAGGTCGCGCTCGAGATAGACCTGACCGACCGGCGCGTCGATCTGGCCGCAGAAGGCGTCGATCTCGCCATCCGGGTGACGTCGCGGCACGCGCCCGGCGATGTGGTCCGGCGTCTCGGCTCGGCCGCGATGAAGACGGTCGCTTCGCCCGCGTATCTCCGCGAGGCAGGGCGCCCGGCGCGGCCCGACCAGCTCATGCGTCACGACTGCCTGTCGTACGCGAGCGAAGCGCTGCGGCACGTCTGGCAGTACACGATCGACGGACGTACCGACAACGTGCCAGTACGCACCCGGCTCTGCGCGAGCAACGGCGAGCTGCTGGCCGATGCCGCTGCGCGGGGGCTCGGCATCGCGATGCTGCCGGACTTCATCGTCGACCCATGGATCGAATCGGGCCGGCTCGAGCTGCTGCTGACCCGTTTCGCCCCGCCACCGCTCGGGATCCACGCCGTGCTGCCCGCGGCAGGCCCGCCGCCGCATCGCGTGCGGCTGCTGCTGGACGAGCTGGCGGCGCGGCTCAGTCGCCGTCGGGACGGCGCAGCAGCGAAAGGTAAGTCTGCGCGAGCGCCTCGGCGAAGAGGTGCGGCAGCGGCGCCGACCCGGTCTGCGTGAGATTGCGGAAGATCTCGCTGTACAGCTCCCACGGCGAGCCACGCATGCTGCGCGGGCCGGCGTTGTCGAAGCGCGACTGGATTTCTTCCGGCGCGAGATGGCGCAGGTACGTTTCGAACGCCTGCGGCAGGGCCTGGTCGAGCGCGGTTTCATGCGCGACCGCGGCCTTGAGTTCATCGCGAATCAGGACCAGTGCATCGAGCTCGCGCTTGTCGTGCCCTTCGAGCGCGCGCTGCAGGAAATCATCTGCCCCGAGCCGCGACAACGTCGGCGAGCCGGCCGGCGTCACGACGTCGGTCGCGTCGACGCCGTAGCGGTTCTGGAACTCCGCGCGTGCGCGCGAGAGATCCTGCAGGCCGAGCAGCATCTCGCGCATGAGCTGCCCGGCCGCATGCAGCAGCCGCATCTCGCTGTCGACGCGCAGGTTCTTCGGGTCCACGCCCGCCCCGCGGCAGAAGGCCTGCAGACCCGAGCGTGCTTCCGCCGTCGAGCCCGCGACCGGCTGACCTTCGAGCCGCGCCCGGGCTGCGGCGCGCAATCGACGCAACCGCGCGGCGGTGCCGCTGGCACGCGCTTCGGCCGACATCGGCAGATCGGCACCGCCGTCGGCGTGGATCAGCGCATCGAAGTTGAGCGATGCACCGAGATCTTCTTCCGCACCGCCGACCCGCACTGGCGTCACGCGATCGACCGACGTTGCAAGTCCGTTGCGCCGTTCGAGGCTGCTGGTGTCGCCGGTGGGTGTCTCGACCGGGTCGATCGAGACGCGCACCTCGTACTCACCGAACCGGAGCAGGTCGCCGTCGCGCAACGGGTGCGGCCCCGTGCGCGACACCGGCACGGTGTTGCCATTGACATACGTGCCGTTGGTGCTCAGGTCTTCGAGGTAGAACGTGCCCTGCCGGAAGTGGACACGGGCATGCCGGCCAGAGAGGAAGCGCTGCGGATCGGGCAGGATCCAGTCGTTGTCAGCCGCGCGGCCGAGGCTGCCACCGCCGACGCCGATGACGATGATCGACGCATCGCCGAGCAGTTTGCTGTGGTCGCTGAGGACCTCGAGGCGCAGGGCCATGGCGGCGGCGAAATTCCTGAACTCGTGGCGGAACTATAATAGCCTGCGCGGGGCGCACAATCTGTGGCGCCACGCATACGATACGACATGGCATCCCAGCACATCTTCAAGGTCCTGTTCGTGAACCAGGGCAAGGTTTACGAGGTATATGCCCGCAAGGTCTCGCACGGCGGGCTGTTCGGTTTCGTCGAGATCGAGGAGCTCGTGTTCGGCGAGCGCGCCGGGCTGGTGCTCGACCCATCCGAAGAGCGCATCAAGTCCGAGTTCGAGGGCGTGAAACGCAGCTTCCTGCCGATGCACGCAGTGCTGCGGATCGACGAGGTGACGACGCGGGGCGCGAGCAAGATCACGCAGTTCGAAGGCAACGTCACGCCGTTCCCGACACCCGTCTACACGCCGTCGAACGATCCTGGGTCCCGCCCCTGAACACGCCGTCGGTCATTGCCGGCGTGATCGAGCAGCGCCGTCGCGACATCGGCAACCTCGAGGTCGGTCGCGTGCTGCCGCATGGCGCTGGCCGGATGGTCGGCCCCTTCATCTTCTTCGATCACATCGGGCCGGTGCAGTTCGCGCCGGGGCTGCCGCAGTCGGCCGACGTGCGGCCGCATCCGCACATCGGTCTCGCCACCATCACGTGGCTGTTCGACGGCGAGATCATGCATCGGGACAGCGTCGCGTCCGAACAGCCGATCCGTCCCGGCGAGGTCAACTGGATGACCGCCGGCAGCGGCATCACACACTCGGAGCGTTTCGAGGCGGCGCGCCAGCACGGCGGGCCCCTGCATGGCATCCAGGCATGGGTCGCGCTGCCCGATGGCACCGAAGAGACCGCGCCGTCGTTCGAGCATCGCAAGGGACACGAGCTGCCGCGGCTCGACGAGCGCGGCGTCGAGGTGCACCTGATCGCCGGTGAGGCCTATGGCAAACGCGCGCCCGTCGGCACGTTCTCGCCGCTGTTCTATGCACATGCGATGCTCGCCACAGAAGCGCAGCTCGCGCTTCCGGATGAGCACGAAGAGCGCGCAGTCTACGTCGCCGACGGCGCCGTCGAGATCGATGGCACGCGATTCGAGGCCGGGCGAATGGTGCAGTTCGTGCCGCGCACGGGCGCGGTGGTTCGGGCGCTGCAGCGAAGCTCGCTGATGTTGCTCGGGGGCGCCCCGGTCGGGCCGCGATTCATCGACTGGAATTTCGTTTCCTCCTCGCGCGAGCGCATCGAGCAGGCGAAGGCCGACTGGCGCGCAGGCCGCATGAAGCTGCCCGATCTCGACCACGACGAGTTCATTCCGCTGCCTTGAGCCGGTGCGTGGCTTATAATGGGTGCCGGCCACGATCGCCGTCACCGCGGCGTTTTTCCCAACAATGCTGCAACTCCCTGGCGGACCGGCTCACTCCGCGTTCCGCATCGCGAAACTTCTCGAAGCCCTCCGGGCGCTGAACCCGTCGGTTTCGGCGCTCGCCGCCCGCTTCATCCACCTGGTCGACACCGAGCGCGAGCTCAACGTGCAGGAATTCTCGGTCCTGCGCGCGCTGCTCACGTACGGTCCCCGCTATGCCGCCGCACTCGGCGGCACCGGCGCGACGATGCTGGTCGTGCCCCGCGTCGGCACGACGTCGCCCTGGTCGAGCAAGGCCACCGACATCGCCCACGTCTGCGGGCTGGGCGCGGTGCGGCGCATCGAGCGCGGCATCGAGTTCCGGCTCGAATCGCGACAGTCGCTCAGCCAGATCGAGATGCAGCAGCTCGGCGCGCTGCTGCACGACCGCATGACCGAAACGGTGCTGCTCGAACGTGACGCGGCGTCGCGGCTCTTCGTCCGCCAGTCGCCGCGCCCCTTGCGGAGCGTTGCGCGCGATGTCGCGTCGCTGCGCGAAGCGAACGGCGCGCCTGGGTCTCGCGCTGAGCGCGGAGGAGGTCGACTATCTCGCCGCGACGTTCGCGCGCCTGAACCGCGACCCGCACGATGCGGAGCTCATGATGTTCGCGCAGGCGAACTCCGAGCATTGCCGCCACAAGATCTTCAACGCCGACTTCGTCATCGACGGCGTGGCGCAGCCGAAGTCGCTGTTCGCGATGATCCGCAACACGCATGCGAAGAGCGCCCGACGGCGTGCTGTCCGCGTACCGTGACAATGCTGCCGTCATCGCGGGCAGCAGCGCGCGGCGCTATTTCCCCGATCCGGCCACGGGCATCTACCGGGCAGTGTCGAAGCCGGTCGACATCCTGATGAAGGTCGAGACCCACAATCATCCGACCGCCATCTCGCCGTTTCCCGGCGCGTCGACCGGATCGGGCGGCGAGATCCGCGACGAGGGCGCAACCGGCCGCGGCGCGAAGCCGAAGGCCGGCCTCGTCGGTTTCTCGGTGTCGAACCTGCGCATCCCCGATTTCGAGCAGCCGTGGGAGCAGGACCACGGCAAGCCCGCGCGCATCGCGAGCGCGCTCGACATCATGCTCGACGGGCCGCTCGGCGCGGCTGCGTTCAACAACGAATTCGGCCGACCGTGCATCGCGCGGCTACTTCCGCACCTTCGAGCATGCCCTCGACGGCGAGGGCACGCGCATCCGCGGCTACCACAAGCCGATCATGATCGCGGGCGGCATGGGCAACATCCGCCGCGCGCACGTCGAGAAGGACGACTGTCCGGTCGGCGCGAAGGTCGTCGTGCTCGGCGGGCCCGCGATGCTGATCGGTCTGGGCGGTGGCGCGGCTTCGTCGGTCGGCAGCGGTACGTCGTCGGCGCAGATCTCGATTTCGCTTCGGTCCAGCGCGGCAACCCGGAGATGCAGCGGCGTGCTCAGGAAGTCATCGACCGTTGCTGGGCGCTCGGCGACCGCAATCCGATCCACCTGATCCACGACGTCGGTGCCGGCGGCTTGTCGAACGCCGTGCCCGAGGCGGTGGCTCACAGCGATCGCGGCGCACGCATCGAGCTGCGCGCCGTGCCGAACGAAGAGCCCGGCATGTCGCCGATGGAGATCTGGTGCAACGAGGCGCAGGAACGTTACGTGCTCATCGTTTCCGAAACCGGTCTCGATCGGTTCGAGGCGATCGCGCGGCGTGAGCGCTGCCCCTATGCGGTGATCGGCTCGCTGACCGACGACGGGCGTCTCGCGGTCGACCGACCGGACGTTCGGCAACCGACCGGTCGACATGCCGCTCGATGCGCTGCTCGGAAAGGTGCCGCAAAATGCGCCGCGATGTGCAGCGCGTCGGCCGCTTCAGCGGCACGCTGCCGCGCAGGCCGTTGAAGGTCGCCGAGGCAGCACTGCGGGTGCTGGCGCATCCGGCCATCGCCGACAAGACGTTCCTGATCACGATCGGCGACCGCAGCGTCGGCGGCATGATCAGTCGCGACCAGATGGTCGGTCCGTGGCAGGTGCCGGTCGCCGACGTCGCGGTGACGATCGCCGACTACGAGCATCACGCGGGCGAGGCGATGGCGATGGGCGAGCGCACGCCACTCGCGTTGCTCGACTCCGCAGCCGCCGCGCGCATGGCGGTGACTGAGGCGGTGACGAACCTGCTGGCGGCTGACGTGGCGCGGCTCGCCGACGTCAGGCTGTCGGCCAACTGGATGGCCGCCTGCGGCGAGCCCGGCGAGGACGCCGCGCTGTACGACGCAGTACGGGCGGTCGGCGAGGAGCTCTGCCCGGCGCTCGGCATCGCCATCCCGGTCGGCAAGGATTCGCTGTCCATGCGCACCGCCTGGTCCGACGGCGATACGCAGAAAACGGTCACTGCGCCGGTGTCGCTGATCGTCTCGGCGTTCGCGCCGGTCGCCGACGTACGCCGCACGCTGACGCCACAGCTCGAGCTCGGCGTACCGACGCGGCTGCTGCGTGTCGATCTCGGCTTCGGCCTCAACCGGCTCGGCGGATCCATCCTGATGCAGGTGCAGGGCGAGCTCGGCGACATCGCGCCCGATCTGGACGATCCCGCACGACTGGTCGGGTTCGCGAAGGCGATGGCCGAGGCACGTGCCGCCGGGTTGCTGCTCGCCTATCACGACCGTTCCGACGGCGGTCTGTTCGCAACACTGGTCGAGATGGCGTTCGCGAGCCACTGCGGTCTCGACATCGAGCTGCCGGCCGACGAGTTCAGCGCGCAGCTCTTCGCCGAGGAGGCCGGTGCCGTGCTGCAGGTGCGCGCCGACGACGTGGCACGCGTGACGGCACTGTTCGAGAGCCACGGGCTCGGCGCCGCCATGACGGACATCGGGTCACCGCGTGCCGAGGGCAACCTTTGCTTCCGCTGCGGCGATGAACGCTACCGCGCCGACTGGACCACGTTGCGACGCGCGTGGAGCGAGACGTCGCATCGCATGCGCCTGCTGCGCGACGATCCGCAGTGCGCGCGCGAGGAGTTCGAGCAGCAGCTCGCGTTCGGCGAACCGCTGATGGTCGAGCGGCTGACGTTCGAGCCGCAGCACGACGTCGCGGCGCCCTACATTGCAACCGGTTCGCGGCCGCGCGTCGCCGTATTGCGCGAGCAGGGCGTCAACAGCCAGACCGAGATGGCCGCGGCGCTCGAGCGCGCCGGCTTCGAACCGCACGACGTGCACATGACCGACCTCTTCGAGGGGCGGCGTCGCCTCGCCGACTTCCGCGGACTGGTCGCCTGTGGCGGCTTCTCGTATGGAGACGTGCTCGGCGCGGGCGAGGGCTGGGCGAAGTCGATCCTGTTCCATCCCGACATGCGCGAGCAGTTCAGCCGGTTCTTCTCGCGCACCGATGCGTTCGCGCTCGGTGTCTGCAACGGTTGCCAGATGCTTGCGGCGCTGAAGGACGTCATTCCCGGCACCACGCACTGGCCGCGTTTCGTGCGCAACCGGGGCGAGCAGTTCGAGGGTCGCTTCAGCCTCATCGAGGTGGTCGAATCGCCAGCGGTGCTGCTCGCCGGCATGGCCGGCTCGCGCTTCCCGGTAGCCGTGGCGCACGGCGAGGGGCGCGCGGAGTTCGCCGACGAGGCGGACGCGGCGGCATTCCATGCGGCCGGCCGGACGGCAGTGCGGTTCGTCGACGTCGATGGCCGCGCGGCGACCGCCTATCCGGCGAACCCGAACGGCTCGCCGGCGGGCATTGCGGCGATCTGCAATGCCGACGGACGCGTGCTGCTGACCATGCCGCACCCGGAACGCAGTTACCGCCGCGCGCAGAACTCCTGGCTGCCGGCCGGTGGCGAGTTCAGCGGCTGGATGCGGATGTTCAGGAACGCGCGCGTCTGGGTGGGGTAGGGCGCCGGGCCTGACCGTCAGGCGCCGAGCTTCAGCTTCGAGGCCGGTACCAGCGCGAGCACAGCCCCGGCCGAAGCGAGCAGCAACGTGGTCGCGACACCGAGATGCGTCGCGACCTGGCCCCAGCCGAGGCTGCCGAGCGCGAGACAGCCGTAGAACACCGCGGTGTACAGCGCCATGCCACGCGCGCGCATCGCATCGGGAACCGCGAGCTGCGCCGCGACGTTCAGCGACGAGAGCGAGGCGAGCCACGCGAGTCCGGCGAGCAGGCTCGCGATGAGCCCGAACGCGGGTTCGCGCAACGTCGCGTACATCGCCATGGCGAGCGCGGTGCCAAGGGTGCCGGCGACGACGGTACCGCCGAGGCCGAGCCGCTTGCGCAGGCGCGGCAGCACCAGCGCGCCGGAAACCGCGCCGACACCGATCGCACCGACCAGCACGCCGTAGAGCCGCGCGGTTCCGTGCAGCAGCTCGCGCGCGATCAGCGGCAGCAGCGCCCAGTAGCAGCTGCCGAACACGTAGAACAGCACCGAGCGCAGCAACGCGTTACGCAGCGCGAGATTCTCGCCGACATGCGTGAAAGCGGCCTTCATCGCCGCACCGAACCCCTGCGCCGCGGTCACCGCGCGCGGCGCCGACTTCCACCACCAGAGGGCGCCGAGGATCGCGAGGAAGCTCACCGCGTTGACGAAGAACGGCCAGGCGATGCCGATCGCGACGATCAGCACGCCGCCCACCGCCGGGCCGATCGCCCGCGCGACGTTCATGCCGACGGCATGCAGTGCGACGGCTGGCGGCAGGTCGCTGCGGGGCACGAGCGCCGGCAGGATCGCCTGCCATGCGGGTGACGTCACTGCGGTGCCGACGCCGATCAGGAAGGTGACGGCGAGCAGCAGGTGCGGCGTCGCAAGCCCGGCGCGGACGATGAAGAACAGCGCGAGCGCGAGCGCGAGCATCGCCCCTTGCGCGATCATCAGCAGCGTTCGCCGGTCCATGCGGTCGGCCAGCGTCCCGGCGGGAATGGCGAGCAGGCACACCGGCAGCGTCGTCGCCGCCTGGACCATCGCGACCCAGGCCGGTGACGGAATCGAGCGTCGTCATCAGCCAGCCGGCGGCGACGTCGTGCATCCAGCCGCCGATGTTCGACAGCAGCGCCGCGCGTCCACAGCACGCTGAAGGTCGAATACCTGAACGGGCTGAATGCGCCCGCGGTCGTGTTCATGCAGCCTGATCCCCGGACTTCAGCGCGTGAGCTTCTTGTACTTGATCCGGTGCGGCTGCGTCGGCGCCCTCACCCTTGCGGCGCTCGTAGTCGGCCACGTATTCCTGGTAGTTGCCTTCGAACAACACCAGCTGCGTGTCGCCCTCGAACGCGAGGATGTGCGTCGCGATGCGGTCGAGGAACCAGCGATCGTGCGAGATGACGACGGCGCAGCCCGGGAAGGCGAGCAGCGCCTTCCTCGAGCGCGCGCAGCGTCTCGACGTCGAGGTCGTTGGTCGGCTCGTCGAGCAGCAGCACGTTGCCGCCGCGTCTTCAGCACCTTGGCGAGGTGCACGCGGTTGCGCTCGCCGCCGGAGAGCTCGCCGATGAGCTTCTGCTGCGTCGGTGCCCTTGAAGTTGAAGCGCCCGACGTAGCCGCGCGACGGCGTCTCGTAGTTGCCGACCTTGATCATGTCGAGGCCGCCGGAGATCTCCTCCCACACGGTCTTGCTTGTCGTTCGAGCGCCTGTCGCGACTGGTCGACGTACGCGAGCTTCACCGTCGCGCCGATGCGGATCTCGCCGGCATCGGGCTTCTCCTGGCCGATCAGCATGCGGAACAGCGTGGTCTTGCCGGCGCCGTTCGGGCCGATGATGCCGACGATGCCGCCGCGCGGCAGGCTGAAGGAGAGGTTGTCGATCAGCAGCCGGTCGCCGAAGCCCTTGCTGAGGCCCTTCGCCTCGATGACCAGGTCGCCGAGGCGTTCGCCCGGCGGAATGTAGATCTCGTTGGTCTCGTTGCGCTTCTGGAATTCCTGCGACGAGCAGCTCCTCGAAGCGCTGCAGGCGCGCCTTGCTCTTCGCCTGGCGCGCCTTCGGGTTCTGGCGCACCCACTCGAGCTCCTTCTCGAGCATCTTGCTGCAGGCCTTCCTGCTGTCGCTCTTCCTGGCGAGCCGCGCCTCCTTCTGCTCGAGCCACGACGAGTAGTTGCCCTGCCACGGAATGCCGTGGCCGCGGTCGAGCTCGAGGATCCAGCCGGCGACGTTGTCGAGGAAGTAGCGATCGTGCGTGACCGCGATGACGGTGCTCGGATACTCGTCGCAGGTAGCGCTCGAGCCACGCGACCGATTCGGCGTCGAGATGGTTGGTCGGCTCGTCGAGCAGCAGCATGTCGGGCTCCGAGAGCAGCAGCCGGCACAGCGCGACGCGGCGCTGCTCGCCGCCCGAGAGCTTGCCGATCATCCGCGTCCCACGGCGGCAGGCGCAGCGCGTCGGCGGCGATCTCGAGCTTGCGTTCGAGTTCCCAGCCGGCGGCCGCGTCGATCGCGTCCTGCAGTTCGCCTGCTCCTCGAGCAGCGCGTTCATCTCGTCGTCCGTCATCGGCTCGGCGAACCGCTCGCTGATCTGGTTGAAGCGCTCGACCTGGCGAACGATCTCGCCGACGCCTTCCATCGACTGCCGCGCACGTCCTGTGGTCGGGTCGAGCTGCGGCTCCTGCGACAGGTAGCCGACGCGGATGCCGGGCTGCGGGCGGGCCTCGCCATCGATGTTCGGTGTCGACGCCGGCCATGATGCGCAGCAGCGTCGACTTGCCCGAGCCGTTCAGGCCGAGCACGCCGATCTTCGCGCCCGGGAAAAACGACAGGGAGATGTCGCGCAGGATCGTGCGCTTCGGCGGCACGACCTTGCGAGACGCGGTTCATGGTGTAGATGTACTGGGCCATCGGAGAGGTCCTGGGAGGTCGGCGCGGGGCGCGCATTATCGGCCAATTCGCCGCGCGATGCGGAGCGGTTGCGGAAGGTGCTAGCCTCGAACGACGTGGCGCCCGTGCTGGTCATTGCCGACGAACCCCTGGGCCGCTACGGATTCCCGGACGGTCACCCGTTCGGTACCGATCGCCAGGCGGCGTTCCTGCGTGAATTCCGTACAGCCGGGCTGGCCGAGCGCACGCTCGCCGGCGCCTCGCGGCCCGCGACCGCCGCCGAGCTGCTGCGCTTCCATTCACCCGGGCACGTCGCGCTCGTCCGCGAGCGCTCGTTGACGGGCGGCGGCTATCTCGACGCCGGCGACACACCGGCCGTGCGCGGGCATCTACGACTGCGCAGCGCAGGTGGTGGGTGCGAGCCTCGAGGCGACTGCGGCGCTGCTCGAAGGGCGCGCTCGTCGCGCGTTCGTGCCGATCGCGGGGCTGCATCACGCGACGCGCACCGGTGCGGCGGGGTTCTGCGTGTTCAACGACATCGGCGTCGTGATCGAGACGCTGCGGGCAGCGGGGCTGCGCCGCGTCGCCTACGTCGACATCGACGTTCATCATGGCGACGGCGTCTACTTCGCCTACGAGGACGATCCGTTCGTCGTCTTCGCCGACACGCACGAGGATGGCCGGTTCCTCTATCCCGGCACCGGCGCCGCGGACGACGTCGGCACCGGAGCGGCGCGCGGCACGAAGCTCAACATCCCGCTTGCGCCCGGCGCGGGCCCGGCACAGTTCGACACGGCGTGGCGCGAGGCGCTCGCGCACGTCGCGCGCTTCGAACCCGACTTCATCGTCCTGCAGTGCGGAGCCGACAGCCTCGGCGGCGACCCGCTCGCGCACCTTGAGCTCACGGCCGAATGTCACGGCCGTGCCGCGAGCGACCTCTGCGCGCTGGCCGAGAGTCTCGGCCATGGACGCGTGCTCGGCCTCGGCGGCGGTGGTTACAACCGCGACAACCTTGCGCACGCCTGGTGCGCGGTGGTCGCCGCGATGGTCGCGGCCGGTTAAACTGCCGGATTCCCGGAGACAATCGCATGCTGGATGACCTGACGACGCTGGCGGAATTCGACCCGAAGCTCGGTGCGGCGATCGCGTCGGAGCAGACGCGACAGGAGCAGCACATCGAGCTCATCGCGTCCGAGAACTACGTCAGCCGGCGCGTGCTCGAAGCGCAGGGTTCGGTGCTGACGAACAAGTATGCCGAGGGCTATCCCGGCAAGCGCTACTACGGCGGCTGCGAGTTCGTCGATATCGCCGAGCAGCTCGCGATCGATCGCGCCAAGCAGCTCTTCGGTGCCGCCTATGCGAACGTGCAGCCGCACTCGGGCTCGCAGGCGAACGCCGCGGCCTATCTCGCGCTGGTGAAGCCGGGCGACACCATCCTCGGCATGAGCCTCGCCCACGGCGGGCATCTGACCCACGGCGCTTCGGTCAACTTCTCCGGCAAGCTGTTCCGTGCCGTCCAGTACGGCATCCGCGACAGCGACGGGGCGATCGACTACGACGCGCTCGAAGCGCAGGCACGCGCCGAGCAGCCGAAGCTGATCATCGCCGGGTTCTCGGCCTACTCGCGCCAGCTCGACTTCAAGCGTTTCCGCGCGATCGCCGATGCGGTCGGCGCGTATCTGCTGGTCGACATGGCGCACGTCGCCGGCCTCGTCGCCGTGGGCCTGTACCCCGATCCGCTCCCGTATGCGGACGTCGTCACGACGACCACGCACAAGACGCTGCGCGGACCGCGCGGCGGCATGATCCTCGCGCGCGCCAACCCCGACATCGAGAAGAAACTGAACTCGCTGGTGTTCCCGGGCACGCAGGGCGGCCCGCTGATGCACGTGATCGCGGCCAAGGCGGTCGCCTTCCTCGAGGCGCTGCAGCCGGGCTTCAAGGCCTACCAGGCGCAGGTGCTCGCGAACGCCCGTTCGATGGCGGCGACCTTCCAGCAGCGCGGCATCAAGGTCGTGTCGGGCGGAACGGACAACCATCTCTTCCTGCTCGATCTCGTCTCGAAGAACGTCACGGGCAAGGATGCCGACGCCGCGCTCGGCCAGGCGCACATCACGGTGAACAAGAACGCGGTGCCGAACGACCCGCGTCCGCCGGCCATCACGAGCGGCCTGCGTATCGGAACGCCGGCATCGACGACGCGCGGTTTCCGCGAGGCGGAGATGAACCAGGTGGCCGGGCTCATCGCCGACATCGTCGACAGCAATCTCGACGCCGGCGTGGTCGCGCGCGTGCGGGACGAAGTGTCGGCGCTGTGCCGTCGCTTCCCGGTATACGGCGCCAGGGCCTGATCTTCCGCTCGCGGACGGGCGAGGCGCCTCATGCATTGCCCCTTCTGCGGCCATGTCGAGACCAAGGTGACCGACTCGCGCCTGGCGGGCGAGGGCAGCCAGATCCGGCGCCGTCGCGAGTGCCTCTCGTGTGGCGAACGCTTCACCACTTTCGAGACGGCCGAGCTCGTCATGCCGGTAGTGGTCAAGTCCGATCACAGCCGCGAGCCGTTTGACGTCGCGAAGCTCACCGCCGGCATCCAGAAAGCGCTCGAAAAGCGCCCCGTCAGCCGCGAGGCGATCGAGGAATCGGTCAGCCGCATCATGCACAAGCTGCGCACGCTCGGTGAACGCGAGGTGCCGGCGCGCGCCGTGGGCGAGCTGGTGATGGAAGAACTGCGGCACCTCGACGAAGTCGCCTACGTACGGTTCGCGTCGGTGTATCGGTCGTTCCAGGACGTCGAAGCATTCCGCGAGGAAATCGAGCGCCTGCGTCATCGCAACCGCCGCGGCGTTCCGCCCGATGACCAGCTGCCGCTGCTGCCGGGTGCGCCAGCCAGGCCGGGCCGCAAATGAACGCGCCTGCGTGGACCGACGCCGATCGCGCCGCCATGTCGCGCGCGCTGATGCTGGCCGAGCGCGGCCTCTACGGCACCGATCCAAATCCCCGCGTCGGCTGCGTGATCATGCGGGACGGGCGCGTGGTCGGCGAAGGGTTCCATGCCCGCGCGGGCGGGCCGCATGCCGAAGCGATCGCGCTCGAGGCGGCCGGCGGATCGGCGCGAGGCGCGACCGCCTATGTCAGTCTCGAACCGTGCGATCACCAGGGACGCACGCCCCCCTGCACGCTCGCGCTGATCGAGGCGGGCGTCGAACGCGTCGTCTTCGCGCTGCAGGATCCCGATCCGCGGGTCTGCGGCAACGGTGAGGAACGACTGCGCGCGGCCGGCATCGAGGTGCAGCGCGGGCTGATGGCCGAGGCCGCCGCGGAGCTCAACGTCGGCTTCGTCAGTCGCCTGCAGCGTGGTCGTCCGTTCGTGCGCGTGAAGCTTGCGATGAGTCTCGATGGCCGCACGGCGCTGTCGAATGGCGAAAGCCGCTGGATCACTAGCCAGACCGCGCGCAAGGACGCGCAGCGCTACCGCGCGCGCAGCTCCGCGGTGCTGACCGGCATCGGCACGGTGCTCGCCGACGACCCGGCCTTGAACGTCCGCTTGCCCGACAGCGACCGGCAACCGTGGCGCGTGATCCTCGACAGCGATCTGCGCACGCCATCCGATGCGCGCGTCATCGATCGCGAGGGACGCGTGCTGATCCTCGCGTCACGCGACGCTGCGGCGCGCCGGCGCAGCCTCGAACTGCAGGGCGCGGCGGTCGAGTTCCTGCCGGGCGATGCGCACGGGCTCGATCTCGACGCTGTCATGCGGCGGCTCGCGCAGCTGCAGATGAACGAGATATGGGTGGAGGCGGGCGCGGTGCTCGCCGGGCGTTTCATCGAGCGCGGGCTCGTCGACGAGCTCGTCGTCTATACGGCGCCATCGCTGCTCGGCAGCGGCGCACGGCCGCTGATGGTGTTGCCCGAACCGGCTTCGCTGGATCTGCGACACCGGTTCGAGTTCACCGATTTCCGCCTGATCGGGCCCGACCTGCGGCTCACCGCGCGTCCGGTTCGTGGAGCCAGCTAGATGTTCACCGGCATCATCCAGTCCGTCGGCCGGGTCACGGTCGTCGAGCCGCGCAGCGGCGACGTGCGGTTGCGCATCGATGCAGGCGCACTGGCCACCCGCGTCGCGCCGGCGCGCCTCGCGAGCGGCGAGAGCGTCGCGATCAACGGCGTGTGCCTGACGGTGCTCCAGCCACGCGCGGGGCTGCTGGCGTTCGACGTGTCGCGCGAGACGCTCGAACGCACCACCCTCGGCGAGCTCGCCGCAGGGGCCAGCGTCAATCTGGAAGCGGCGCTGTGCGTCGGCGACCCGCTCGGCGGGCACATCGTGTCCGGCCACGTCGACGGTGTCGCACGCGTCGTATCGACCGAGGTGGAAGCGCGTTCCCTGCGGGTCCGCATCGAGGCACCGCCACAGCTGGCCCATTACATCGCCGGCAAGGGGTCGGTCGCGCTCGATGGCGTCAGCCTGACCGTCAACGAGGTGGAAGGCGCGGTGTTCGGCGTCAACCTCATCCCGCACACGGTCGAATGCACGACATTTGCCGGTCTTGCCGCCGGGCGCCGCCTGAACCTCGAAATCGACACCATCGCCCGGTACGTGGCCCGGATGCTGGGGCGCGACGTTTGACTGCTAGAATGGGGCGATGAACCCTGGCCCGCGTCTCGTCGATTCCCGCTCCCCGTTCGATCCCGTCGAAGACATCCTCGCCGACCTCGCGGCCGGCAAGATGGTCGTCATCGTCGACGACGAGGACCGCGAGAACGAAGGCGACATCCTCATGGCGGCCGAAAAGGTTCGCCCTGAAGACGTGAACTTCATGGCGCGCTTCGGACGCGGCCTCATCTGCCTGACGCTGACGCGCGATCGCTGCGCACAGTTGCGGCTGCCGCTGATGGTCAGCGATACCGACCGCGAGCGGCGCACCAACTTCACGCTGTCGATCGAGGCGGCCGAAGGCATCACCACCGGCATCTCGGCTTACGATCGCGCGCACACCATCCGTACCGCGGTGGCGGCCGATGCGCGTCCCGAGCACCTGCGCCAGCCGGGCCACATCTTCCCGGTCATGGCGCAGCCCGGTGGTGTGCTGACGCGCGCCGGACATACCGAGGCCGGCTGCGATCTCGCGCGTCTGGCAGGCCTCACGCCCGCGGCCGTCATCGTCGAGATCATGAACGACGACGGCACGATGGCGCGGCGTCCGCAGCTCGAGGCGTTCGCCCGACTGCACGGGCTGCGCATGGGCACCATCCGCGACCTGATCCGCTACCGGCTGCGCAACGAGCGCACCGTCGAGCGTATCGCCGAGCGGCAGATCGACACGGAGTTCGGCGAGTTCCGTC
This sequence comes from uncultured Pseudomonadota bacterium, assembly GCA_963769065.1. Lineage (GTDB taxonomy): Bacteria > Pseudomonadota > Gammaproteobacteria > Steroidobacterales > Steroidobacteraceae > ZC4RG30. The sequence continues at coordinate 89,032 of CAVYKG010000011.1, forward strand.
TCTACTGCTACGAAGACCACGTGAACCGCGGCCTGCACCTCGCGCTCGCGCGCGGCACGCTCGACGGCACCGATGCGCCGCTCGTGCGCGTGCATGTTGCCGACACGCTGCGCGACCTGGTCGGCATCCGCGGCGACCTGCAGTCGTGGACGCTGCGCGCGGCAATGGAAAAGATCGCGGCGGCGCCGGCCGGCGTGCTGGTGCTGCTGCGCGAGCCCGAATCCCCGCGCGCGCTGGTCGATGCCATCCAGGACCTGCCACGTCCCGACACACCAGCCGGGGCGCATCCGCACGACTCGGTGCTGCGTACGTACGGCATCGGCGCGCAGATCCTGAAAGATCTCGGCGTGCGCCGCATGCAGGTGCTGTCGGCGCCGAAGCATCTGCAGGGCCTGTCCGCGTTCGATCTCGAGATCGCGGGCTACGTCCTGTCATGACGCAGTACCGTCTGGTCGAGGGCCTGCCCGAGGCGGTCGTGACGGGCAAGCGCGCGCGCAGCGATCGCGCCCGTGGGCTCGGCGTCGCGATCGTCTGCGCGCGCTTCAACGAATTCATCGTCGACGAGCTGCTCGCTGGCGCACTGTCCGCGTGGGAACGTCACGGCGGTGATCCCACGAGTGTGACGGTCGCGCGCGTGCCGGGCGCGTTCGAGCTGCCGCTCGCCGCGAAGCGGTTCGCGACGAGCGGTCGACACGATTTCGTCGTCGCGCTGGGCTGCGTGATCCGTGGCGACACACCGCACTTCGACTACGTCGCCGGCGAGAGCGCACGCGGCATCGCGCAGGCCGCCTACGACTCCGGCGTGCCGGTCGCCTTCGGCGTGCTCACGGTCGAGACCGTCGAGCAGGCGCGCGAGCGCTCGTCTTTGCAGCGGCTCGACAAGGGCGGCGAGGCACTCGAGAGCGCGCTGGAAATGGCGCTGCTGCTGCGGCAGGTCTGACGTGAACGCACCCTCCCGACGTTTCAGCCGCAGCAATGCGGCGCGGTCACTGGCGCGCAAGATCGCGCTGCAGGCGATCTACAGCTGGCAGATCAACCCGGTGCCGTGGCAAGACCTGCTGCAGCAGTTCGGAGCGGGCGAAGAGGCCGAGGGCGTCGACCGCGACTACCTGCGCGAACTGCTCGAGGCGGTCTGCACCGACGAGGGCGGGCTCGACGCGCGCCTCGCCGAGTGGGCCGAGCTGCCGGGCCGGCCGCTCGACCCGATCGAGAAGGCGGCGCTGCTGGTCGGTGTCTACGAGCTGCGTTCGCGGCCCGAGGTGCCGTTCCGGGTCGCGATCAGCGAGGCCGTATCGCTCGCGCGACGGTTCGGCGCGACCGATGGCCACAAGTTCGTCAACGCGGTGCTCGACCGCGCTGCGCGCGCGCTGCGACCCGACGAACGCTGATCCCATGTCCCTCGGCGAGTTCGATCTGATCGACCGCTACTTCAGGCCGTTGTCGGCCACTGCGGGCCCCGCGCGCGATGCGGTCAGCGTCAACATCGGCGATGACGGCGCAGTGCTCGCGCCACCGCCGGGCCAGGAGCTCGTGATGGTGCTCGATACGCTGGTCAGCGGTCGGCACTTCCTCCCCGAAGCCGATCCGCATTCGATCGCGCATCGCGCGCTTGCGGTCAACCTCAGCGACCTTGCCGCCATGGGTGCACAGCCGGCCTGGGCCTTGCTCGGCCTGAGCCTGCCCGATGCGGACCCTCGGTTCCTCGAGCGGTTCGCGAGCGGCTGGTCGGCGCTCGCACGCGAACACGGCGTCGCGCTGATCGGTGGCGACACGACGCGCGGCCCGCTCTGCCTCAGCGTCCAGCTGACCGGACTCGTGCCGTCAGGAACGGCGTTGCGTCGTGCGGGTGCCCGGGCGGGTGATGCGCTGTACGTGTCCGGTACCGTCGGCGATGGCGCGGCCGGCCTCGCGCTGCTGCAGCACCGGCTGCGGGCGACCGCCGAACTGGCGGCGGTACTGGTCGAACGCCTCGAGTACCCACGGCCACGTGTTGCGCTCGGGCAGGCATTGCGCGGCGTCGCTTCGGCCTGCATCGACATCTCCGACGGGCTCGCCGCAGACGCCACCCGGCTCGCCGTCGCGAGCGGCTGCGGCCTCACGCTCGAGGTCGACGATCTGCCCCTCTCGGCGGCACTGCGGGCAGCGAGCGACGCCGCTGGCGTGCGGCAGTTCGCCTTGCAGGGCGGGGACGATTACGAGCTGCTGTTCGCCGTTCCGGTGGGCCGCGAAGCGGCACTGGCCGCCGCGGCGCGTGCCGGTGGCGTCGCGGTGACCCGCATCGGACGGCTTGACGAGGAACCGGGCCTTCGCCTGCGCAGCGGCGGGCGCAGCGAGACCGCCCGTCCCGGCGGTTACGACCACTTCGGCGGCTAGGTTCGATCCGGGAGGCAGATCACAGCCTCCCCGCGGCGCGGAACCTATTCTGGCCGCATCCCCGCTGCGATCGGCCGCATGTCCACAGCTGCCTCAAAGAACCCGACCACCGGTCAGCGCAGTGTCCCCGCGCGGATCGGCAAGTACGAGATCATCAACGAGGTCGGTCGCGGCAGCACCGGCATCGTCTATCTCTCGCACGATGCGTTCTATGGCCGCGACGTCGCGATCAAGGTCTATCACAACGACGGCGATGCCCAGAGCGACGAGAAGGCGCGCATCGCCCGCAAGATGTTCCTGTCGGAAGCGCACATGGTCGGCATGCTGCAGCATCCGAACATCCTGCCGATCTACGACGCGGGCGAGGAGCAGGGTCACTGCTACATCGTCACCGAGCACGTGCACGGCGCGCGCACGCTCGCGGCGTTCTGCCGGCCCGAAAACCTGCTGCGCATCGACCAGGTGGTCGAGATCCTGTTCAAGGGCGCGAAGGCACTGCACTACGCGCACTCGCGCGGCGTCATCCATCGCGACATCAAGCCCTCGAACATCATGCTGACGCAGGAAGGTGATGTCCGCATCATCGACTTCGGCATTGCGCTGGTTGCCGATTCGGAGATCTCGCGCATCGAGGGTATCGCCGGCAGTCCGAGCTACATGTCGCCCGAGCAGGTGCAGAGCATCGAGCTCACGCCGCGCTCGGATCTGTACTCGCTCGGCGCGCTGATGTACGAACTGCTGACCGGCAAGCGCCCGTTCCGCGCCGGCAACCTCGCGAAACTGCTGCACCAGATCGTCTACGCGACGCCCGCGCCGATCCACGTCGCGCGGCCCGACGTCCCCGAAGAACTCGAAGCGGTCGTCGCGATGGCGATGCAGAAGGATCCCGACAAGCGCTACCGGAATGGCGCGGATTTCGCCGCCGCGCTGACGCGCGTGCACCAGAAGCTGCGCGCGCAGGCGCCGCAGCTCGAGCAGGGCGAACAGTTCGCGGCCTTGCGCCGACTGAAGTTCTTCCACGATTTCTCGCACGCGGAGATCTGGGAAGTGCTGCGTGCGAGCACATGGCACGACTACGTTCCGCAGGACGAGATCGTCCGCGAAGGCGAGATGGACGATCGGTTCTACATCGTCGTCTCCGGCTCGTGCACCGTCGAGAGCGGCCGCCGCCGCGTCGGTCAGCTCGCGAGCGGCGACTGCTTCGGCGAAACCAGTTACCTGCCCGGGGCGAAGCGTTCGGCCAGCGTCCGCGCGGCCGACAACGTGACGCTGCTGACCGTCAGCGCGACGCTGCTCGAACAGGCCTCGGCGAGTTGCCAGCTGCGGTTCAACCGCGTGTTCCTGCGCGCGATCATCGACCGGCTGCAGGGCGGCGAGCGCGACGACGCCCGTCGTTGACCGCATCCCACCGGTTCCGTATCGTTTCCGGCAAGGCCTCGGGTTCCCGTCAGGGAGCCAACAGGGAACGCGGTTCGATGCCGCGGCTGCCCCCGCAACTGTAACCGGCGAGTCCGCGTCCATCGTGCCACTGGGTCCACTGCGACCTGGGAAGGCGGACGCGAACGAAACCAGCCGGAAGCCAGGAAACCTGCCCGAAGCCGTCGTCCTGCTCAGCGGTCGGGGTGAACCGGTGACTAGCGGCTCTGCCGTGTGACGACAGGTGTCGGCTGCCGATGAGGCGGCTTACGGATGTCGGTCCATGGGAGAGGCGATGCGTCGCACGACGTTGGCTGCCGTAGTGGTGCTCGCCCTCGCGGCGGCTCGGGTCGGGGCGGCGGCCGGGCCGGTCGCGCCGCAGCGCATCGTCTCGCTGAACCTGTGTGTCGACCAGTTGCTGATGGAACTGGTCGATCCACGTCGCATCGCATCGATCACCTGGCTCTCGCGCAGCGAGGGCGACGAACGACTGCTGCCGCTCGCGCAGCGGTTGCCGATCAATCACGGCGGCGCCGAAGAGGTTTTGGCCGCGCGACCGGACCTCGTCATCGCCGGCCGCTACACCACCTCGACCACGCGCGGGCTGCTGAAACGCGCCGGCATCCCGCTGCTCGAAGTCGATCCCGCGCAGGACTGGGCCGGCGTGCGGGCCGTCACTCGAGCGATTGCCGACGCGGTGCAGGAACGGTCGCGCGCCGAGGCGATGCTGCGCGAGATGGATGCGACCCTCGCCGCGCTGGCGAAGGCGCGGCCACACGATCCGGTGCGCGTCATCGGCTGGGCCGGCGGCGCCAACGACGTGCCCGGCACCGACACGCTGTTCAACACGCTGCTCGAGTCCGCCGGGGGCGTGAACGTCGGCGCGATGGAGGCGGGGCGCGGCGGGTTCGACGTCGAGCGCGTAGTCCGCCGGCGACCGCAGGTGCTGATGCGCGGCGTGGCGTACGGTGCGACGCCGGCGATGCGCAACGAGGCAGCGCGGCATCGCCTGTTGCGGCGCCTGTATCCGCAAGGCCAGCTGACGTATTCCGAATCGCTGTTCGGATGCGGAGTGCCACGCGCCGCCGACGCGGCCGCTGCGCTGCAGGCCTCGTTGCGTGTGATCGCGACGCAGGCCGCGCTGCGATGACGCGCGCGATCCAGTCGCGACACGTCGCGCTTCTGTCCATCGCCGTGCTGGTGCTGCTGGTCATGGCGATGGCGGCAGGCCGCGTCTGGCTCGGGCCAGCGGCGCTCTTCGGCGCAGGCGACGAGGCCGCGACGACGCTCGCGCGACTGATCTTCCTCGAGCTCCGGCTGCCGCGCGCGGCGCTCGGCCTCCTGATCGGGGCGGCACTCGGATTGAGCGGCGCCGTGCTGCAGGGCCTGACGAGAAATCCGCTGGCGGAGCCCGGCCTGCTCGGCATCTCCTCGGGTGCCGCGCTCGGCGCGGTCATCGCAATCTATTCGGGCCTCGCGCTGGCCGTGCCGCTGGCAACGCCGCTGCTCGGTCTCGCCGGCGCCTTCCTCACGGCGCTGCTGACGCTCGCGCTCGGCCGCGGCGGCGGCATGATCGTGCTGATCCTCGCCGGCTCGGCGGTCTCTGGCCTCATGCTCGCCGGGACGGCGCTTGCACTGAACCTCGCGCCGAACCCCTACGCCGCCTACGAGATCTCGCAGTGGCTGCTCGGCTCGCTGGCCGACAAGAGCTGGGATCACGTGCTGCTCGGCGGACCGTTCATCGTCGCGGGCATCGCACTGCTGCTCGGGACCGGTCGGTCGCTCGACGCGCTCGCGCTCGGCGAGCTGCAGGCACGCAGTCTCGGTGTCGATCTCGGCCGGTTGCGGCTGCGGATCATCGTCGGCACCGCGCTCGCAGTCGGGGCCGCCACCTCGATCACCGGCGCGATCGGCTTCATCGGTCTGGTCGCACCGCATCTGGTCCGGCCGCTGGTGGGTTACGAGCCGCGTCGCATCCTCGTGCCCTCGATGCTGTGCGGGGCAGCCGTACTGCTCGCCGCCGACGTCGGCACGCGCCTGCTGCCGCTCGACCAGGAGCTGAAGCTCGGCGTGCTGACGGGCCTGGTGGGTGCGCCGTTCTTCATCGCGCTCGTGCTGCGCCTCAAGCGGACGGCGCCGTGATCCGCCTCGAGACCGAAGACGTGCTGCTGTACCGGGGCCGTCGCCGCATCGTCGATCGCGTGTCGGTGAGTGCCGGGGCGGGAGAGTTCATCGCGCTGGTCGGCCCGAATGGCGCCGGCAAGTCGTCGCTGCTGCTGCTGCTTGCCGGGCTGGTGGGTGCGACTGCGGGGCGTCTGCGCCTCGACGGGCGCCCGCTCGGCGAGTGGGCCGCGCCCGAGCTTGCGCGTCGCCGCGCCTACCTGCCCCAGAACCCGCGGTGCGACTGGCCCATCCCGGTCGAGCGGCTGGTGGCGCTCGGCCTCACCCCGACGCTGCCGGCATTCGGCGAGTTCGGGGCCGGCGACCTGCAACGCATCGATCGGGTGCTGACCGCCATGGACCTGCAGTCGCAACGCTCACAGGCTGCGACGACGCTGTCGGGTGGCGAGCTCGCCCGCGCCATGCTGGCGCGCGCGCTGGTGGGCGATCCGGCGCTGGTGCTGGTCGACGAGCCGCTGGCGGGTCTCGACCCCCGGCATGCGATCGACACGGCGCGCCGGCTGCGCACGCTCGCCGACGAGGGCCGTCTCGTGATCGCCGCGATCCACGACCTGAATCTCGCGCTTCGCCACGCGACGCGACTGTGGGCGCTGCGGGACGGCCAGCTCATCGTCGACGGCACGCCGCAGGATGTCCTCGACGCCGAGCTGATCGGCCGGCTGTTCGACGTCGACGCGCGGCTGGTCGAGCTCGACGGGGCGCGCTACGTCGAGTTCGCCTGACCGGCGAGCACGAGCAGCACGCGCCACGCGGTGAGCTTCTGGTCGCGAGTGCGGCCGGCGTGAGCAGGACTGGTCGATGGCAGCGTGATCCGGCGCAGCGCGATCTCGGGCGGCAACACCGGTGCGACGTGGCGGCGGAACAGCGTTGCCGACATCTGTCCGTTGAACGCAATCGCGCGCAGGTCGGAATGCGCAGCGAACAGGCCGACGAAATCGTTGGCGACGAGTGTGGCGGATTCGATGTCCGCGTCGAGGCTGCCGGGCCGACGGGCTTCGCGGGCAACGTCCCAGACCGCGACGCCGCGCGACGTCAGCACGCGGCAGCGTTCGTCATATGACAGCGAGGGATGTGCGCCGAACAGGTCGCCCATCAGCGACCAGAACAGATTGCGTGGATGGGCGTAGTACTGCCGCGCGTCGAGCGAGGCGATGCCCGGCAGGCTGCCGAGAATCAGGACCCGCGGTTCCCGCCCGACCAGCGGCGGGAACGCGGTGACCCGGGTCACGCCGTCGTTTCGGCGTCCTTGTCCCGCTCGATCAACGCATACGCCGAGTGATTGTGGATCGACTCGAAGTTCTCGCTCTCGACGACGTACGCGCCGATGCGCTCGTCGGCATTCAGCCGCGCGGCGACGTCGCGCACGATGTCCTCGACGAACTTCGGATTGTCGTACGCACGCTCGGTCACGTACTTCTCGTCCGGCCGCTTGAGGATGCCGTACAGCTCGCACGAGGCTTCGGATTCGGCGATGTCGATCAGCTCCTCGATCCACATGTGATCGCGCAGCTTCGCGCTGATGGTGATGTGCGAGCGCTGGTTGTGCGCGCCGTACTCGGAGATCTTCTTCGAGCAGGGGCAGAGGCTCGTGACCGGAACGACGACCTTGACCCACAGGTCGATCTTGCCGTCCTTGATCTCGCCGATGAGCGAGCACTCGTAGTCGAGCAGGCTCTCGACGCCCGACACCGGCGCCTTCTTCATCACGAAGTACGGAAACTTCATCTCGATGCGACCCGAGCGTCGCATCGAGCCGCTTGGCCATCTCGTTCAGCATGCAGGCGGAAGGAGTTGACCGAGATCTCGCGCTCGACGTGCAGGATCTCGACGAAGCGCGACATGTGCGTGCCCTTGAAGTCTTTCGGCAGGCGCACGTACATGTTGAAGGTGGCGATGGTGTGCTGGTCGCCGGCGGATCGGTCACGGACCTTGACCGGATGCCGGATGTCCTTGATGCCGACCCGGTTGATGGGCAGCTCGCGCGTGTCGGCGCGGGCCTGGACGTCCTCGACGGTGACGGAAGCGAGGGCAGGGCGGGTCGCGGCAGTGATGCTCATTCGAGGCATTGTGGTGGCGGTGCGGGGGGTCTTCAACCCCCCCGTTCGAGGGGGTCCCTTTTTACCGAGCCCGGACAGCGGCCGGGCGTCTTACCTCGAGGCGGCGGAGCGGGCCTGGGCACGGTGGGTGTCCCACCAGGGGGTGATCTGGTCGCGCAGGCCAGCCGCGCGACAGCCCGGCCATTCCGAGGCAGTCCTCGCGCGAGCCGTGCTCGATGAATCGATCGGGAATGCCGATCGCGAGGCGCGGGATAGCGATACCAGCCGCGTCGAGTGCTTCGGCCACCGCGCTTCCGGCCCCGCCGGCGACGGCGTTTTCCTCGACGGTGATCAGCGCGCGCGAGCGCAGCGCGACGCGCGTCAGCGTCGCGACGTCGAGCGGCTTGACGAAGCGCATGTCGACCACGGTCGCGTCGAGCGCCTCGGCGGTCTCGGCGAGCGACGCCAGCAGCGTGCCGAAGCACAGCAGCGCGAGGCCGCTGCGCCCCTCGCGGCGCACGACGGCCTTGCCCACGGGCAGCGCCGGTCATCTCGGCCTCGATGTGGGCACCCGAGCCGAGCCCGCGCGGATAGCGCACCACGGCCGGACCGCCGAGCGTCGTCGCGGTGTACAGCATCTGGCGGCACTCGTTCTCGTCGCTCGGCGCCATCAGCACGAGATTCGGAATGCAGCGCAGGAAGCTCAGGTCGTACGCGCCCTGGTGGGTGGCACCATCGCTGCCGACGAGCCCGGCCCGGTCGAGCGCGAACAGGACGGGGAGGTTCTGCAGCGCGACGTCGTGGATCAGCTGGTCGTAACCGCGCTGCAGGAAGGTCGAATAGATCGCGACCACCGGCTTCAGGCCGTCGCAGGCCATGCCGGCCGCGAGCGTCACCGCATGCTGCTCGGCAATCGCGACGTCGAAATAGCGCTGCGGAAACCGCTTCGAGAATTCGACCAGGCCCGAGCCCTCGCGCATCGCCGGCGTGATCGCGACGATGCGTTCGTCGCGCGGCCGCCATGTCGCACAGCCAGTCGCCGAAGACCTTCGAATAGCTCGGACCGGCGGCCTTTTCCTTGAAGATGGTGCCGCTGACCGGATCGAACGGGCCGGGCCCGTGCCAGGCGATCGGGTCGGCCTCGGCCGGCGCGTAGCCCTTGCCCTTGGTCGTGATGACGTGCAGGAGCTGCGGTCCCTTGCGCTCGCGCACGTTGCGCAGCGTCGTCACCAGCGTGCGCAGGTCGTGGCCGTCGATGGGTCCGATGTAGTTGAAGCCCATTTCCTCGAACAGCGTGCCGGGCAGCACCATGCCCTTGACGTGTTCCTCGGATCGCTTGGCGAGCTCACGCATCGTCGGCATCTGCTGCAGCACACGCTTGCCGCGTTCGCGCAGCTGCGAGTAGGCGCGCCCGGACAGCACGCGCGCGAGGTACTGCGACATCGCGCCGACGTCTTCGGAGATCGACATGTCGTTGTCGTTCAGGACGACGAGCAGGTCGGCGGGCAGCGAGCCGGCATGGTTCAGCGCCTCGAAGGCCATGCCGCCGGACAGGGCGCCATCGCCGATGACCGCGACTGCGCGCCGCTGCTCGCCTTGCAGTGACGCCGCGATGGCCATGCCGAGCGCGGCGCTGATCGACGTGCTCGAGTGGCCGACGCCGAAGGTGTCGTATTCGCTTTCGGCGCGGCTCGGAAACGGTGCGAGGCCGTCGCGCTGCTTGATCGTGCCGAGGCGATCGCGGCGACCGGTCAGCACCTTGTGCGGATAGGCCTGATGCCCGACGTCCCAGACGATGCGGTCGGCGGGCGTGTCGAAAACGTGATGCAGGGCGATGGTCAGCTCGACCGTGCCGAGGCCGGCAGCGAAGTGCCCGCCGCGCGTGCTGACGGTGTGGATCAGGAACTCGCGCAGCTCGGCAGCGAGCTGCGTCAGCTCGGCGAGCGTGAGGTCCCGGATTGCAGCCGGAGACTGGACGCGCTCGAGCAGGGGATACCGACCGGGAACCATGGGCGACAAGTCTACACTCGCACGCGCGGCGGTCAGGTCCGGCGGTCGACCACGTAGCGGGCGAGCGCCTCGAGCCCCGCTGCGGGCTGGCCGAGGCTGCCGAGGCAGGCCAGCGCGCGGTCACGATGCAGATTCGCGCGGGTCCGTGCTGCATCGAGCCCGAGCAGGCTCGGATAGGTCGGCTTGTCGCGCGCCGCATCGGCGCCGGTTGCCTTGCCGAGCGAGGCGGCGTCGCCCTCGACGTCGAGGATGTCGTCCTGGATCTGGAACGCGAGACCCATCTCGCCGCCGTACTCGTGCAGCGCGCGCAGTGTCGCGGCGTCGCCGACCTTGGCGGCAATGGCGCCCATCAGCACGCTCGCGCGAATGAGCGCTCCGGTCTTCCGGCGATGCATCGTCTCGAGCTGGTCGAGCGTCAGGCGCCGTCCGACGGCGTCGAGGTCGATCGCCTGGCCGCCCGCCATGCCGAGCGTGCCGATACCTTGCGCGAGCACCCGCAGGCAGGCGAGGCGTGCACTGTCGTCAAGTCCGCCGACGGTGTCCTCCGCCAGCAGCTCGAATGCGTAGGCCTGCAGCGCATCGCCGACCAGCACTGCCGTGCCTTCGCCATAGACCTTGTGGCAGGTCGGGCGACCGCGACGCAGGTCGTCGTCGTCCATCGCCGGCAGGTCGTCGTGCACCAGGCTGTAGGCGTGGATGAGCTCGACCGCGACAGGCGGGCGCGTCGAGCGCCGCGAGCGGCGCACCGAATGCCTCGCCAGTGCAGTAGACCAGCAGGGGGCGCAGGCGCTTGCCGCCGCCGAGCACGCTGTAGCGCATCGCTTCGCGCAGGCGCGCAGTCGGCGCATCGAGGTGCGACAGCGCGCGATCGAGGACCTCTTCGGCACGTTGCTGAAGCGCACGGACGTGCGCGCCGAACGAATCAGGGCTGGTCGGCGTCATCCGCGTCGTCTGCACGGAAATCCCGGGTGCGGCGCTCGCCGCCCGCGGCGCCGCCCTGCGCGAGCAGGATCTCGACCTTCTGCTGCGCTTCGGCCAGCGCGCCCTGGCACTGGCGGGTCAGTGACACACCTCGTTCGAAGCTGCGCAGCGATTCCTCGAGCGGCAGATCGCCCTGCTCGAGTCTGTCGACGAGCGCTTCGAGTTCTTCGAGCGCGGCCTCGAAATCGGGCGTGGCATCGTCGGGAGGTGCGGCAGGGCCTGGCTTCGGCATCGGCGCACGTTAACCGCAGCATGATGACGTGTCCAACGGCGGTTGACGCGCGGAACGTCACCCGTCACCATTTTCGTGGCATGCCGGCGGCTCCGTTCCGCCGGCATTTCCGTTTTATGGAGTGCCCGTATCGTGTCCCGCACAGAATTCGTCCCGTTGAGCCCGCCGGGCATCTCGCGGCACTGATGACTCGTTCCTACAGCGCTTCCGACATCGAGGTCCTCTCCGGCCTCGACCCGGTGCGCAAGCGCCCGGGCATGTACACCGACACCATCGCGGCCCAACCATCTCGCCCAGGAGGTCATCGACAACAGCGTCGACGAGGCGCTCGCCGGCCACTGCACCGAGATCGACGTCACTGCCTTCACGGACGGCTCGCTCGCGGTGGCCGACGACGGCCGCGGCATGCCGGTCGACCTCCACCCGAGCGAGAAGGTCAGCGGGCGTCGAGCTGATCCTCACCCGCCTGCACGCGGGCGGCAAGTTCTCCGACAAGAGCTACCGCGTTCTCGGGCGGCCTGCACGGCGTCGGCGTGTCGGTGGTCAACGCGCTGTCGAAGCAGCTCGAGTGCGGGTGCGTGCGCGGCGGCAAGGAATACCACATGGGCTTCCGCAACGGCGAAGTCTCGCCTCGAAGCTCGAGGAGATCGGCACCGTCGGCAAGGCGCAACACCGGCACCACCGTGCGCTTCTGGCCGGACCCGAAGTACTTCGACTCGCCCAAGTTCTTGCGTCCCGGAGCTTCAAGCACACGCTGCGCGCCAAGGCCGTGCTGTGCCCGGGGCTGCGCGTGCGCTTCATCAACGAGGCGACGGGCGAGAAGGACGAGTGGCTCTACGAGGACGGCCTCAGCGACTATCTGCTCGAGCAGCTCGGCGCGCGTCGAGCTGGCTGCCGGCGGAACCGTTCGTCGGCAAGTTCCGGGCCGCGCAGGAGGACGGTCGACTGGGCGGTGGCCTGGGCGCCCGACTGCCGCAGGCCGATCGCCGAGAGCTACGTCAACCTGATTCCGACGGCCGCAGGGCGGCACGCACGTCAACGGCTTGCGCGCCGGCGCTGACCGACGCGATGCGCGAGTTCTGCGAGTTCCGCAACCTGCTGCCGCGCGGCGTCAAGCTCGCGCCCGAGGACGTCTGGGCGGCGTGTCGCTACGTGCTGTCGCTGAAGATGAAGGACCCGCAGTTCACCGGCCAGACCAAGGAGCGGCTCGTCGTCGCGCGAGGCCGCGGCCTTCGTCTCGGGCGTCGTGCAGGACGCGCTCGCCTGTGGCTCAACCAGCATCCCGAGGCCGGCGAAGGCATCGCGCAGCTGGCCATCGCGAACGCCCAGGCGCGCCTGCAAGGCCGGCAAGCCAAGGTCACGCGCAAGCGCACCTCGCGGCCCGGCGCTGCCCGGCAAGCTCGCCGACTGCAGCAGCCAGGATCCGAAGCGGACCGAGCTCTTCCTGGTCGAGGGCGACTCCGCGGGCGGCTCGGCCAAGCAGGCGCGCGACCGCGAGTTCCAGGCGATCATGCCGTTGCGCGGCAAGATCCTGAACACCTGGGAGGTCGACTCCGCCGAGGTGCTCGCGCTCGCAGGAGGTGCACGACATCGCGGTCGCCATCGGCGTCGATCCCGGGCTCGACCGATCTCTCGGGCCTGCGCTACGGCAAGATCTGCATCCTGGCCGACGCCGACTCCGACGGCGCGCACATCGCGACGCTGCTGTGCGCGCTGTTCCTGCGGCACTTCCGGCCGCTGGTCGCGGCCGGCCACGTCTACGTCGCGATGCCGCCGCTGTACCGCATCGACGTCGGCAAGGAGGTCTTCTACGCCCTCGACGAGCCGAGCGCGAGCGGCATCCTGCGACCGCATCGCGGCGGAGAAGAAGCGCGGCAAGCCGATAGTCACAGCGCTTCAAGGGCCTCGGCGAGATGAACCCGCTCCAGCTGCGCGAGACCACCATGGATCCGCGAGACCCGCCGCCTGGTGCAGCTGACGATCGACGCGCACGACGAGGCCGACAAGATGATGGACATGCTGCTCGCGAAGAAGCGCGCCCGGCGACCGCAAGGAATGGCTCGAGCAGAAGGGCAATCTGGCCGAGGTGAACGCCTGGTGAGCGCGCGCGACCGCGCTGGTCGTCGGCGCATCGCGACGGGTCTCGGTGCTAGGATTGGCGGCGGAACTCGCCGTGTCGAGGCTGCGCGCGTGCGTCGCCGACGGTCGCGCGATCCGGCGCTGGACGCCCGGCCTTGCGGCGCTTGGCGGCGCCCCGCGTCGGTCGACGGTCGAGACCGTCGATGTCGACCTCGACGCGACCATCGACGCACGTCGCCGCGCGTCTCGCCGGCCGCCGGTTCGACCTGCTGTTCGTCAACGCCGGCATTGCCACGCCAGGCGGCACGAGCCTGGACGAACGCCGATCGCGACGCACGTCGCTGCAGGTGCTGTGGACGCAACGCGATCGGCCCGTTGCGACGTCGCGCAGCGGCTCGCGCCGCAGCGTTGTCGAGGGCGGCACGGTCGCGTTCATGTCGTCGCATCCTCGGCTCGATCGGCGGAGAACGCGTCCGGCGGCCATGATCTGCTACCGCGTCAGCAAGGTCGCGCTGAACATGCTGGCGCGCAGCTTCGCGGTGACGCTCGCGGCGAAGACGACGGCAGGCCGTGCTGTGCCTGCATCCTGGGCTGGGTGCGAACCGACATGGGCGGGCCGCAGCGCGCCGGTCGGGATCGCTGAGCAGCGCTGCGCGGCCTCGCTCAACGTGCTCGAAGCGGCAGGCAGTTCGCGCCCGGCCACCGGTTCGTGCGAGTTGACGGGCCGGATCCCATGCCCTGGTGAACGCGCTGAAAGACCAAGAGCTGAATTTCGACGGCGTCGAGCAGCAGCCGCTGCGCGACGTTCACCGAGAAGGCGTACCTCGACTACTCGATGTACGTCATCCTGGACCGCGCCCTGCCCGCTCATCGGCGACGGCCTGAAGCCGGTGCAGCGGCGCATCATCTACGCGATGAGCGAGCTGGGGCTCGACGCCGCCGCCAAGCACAAGAAATCGGCGCGCACCGTCGGCGACGTGATCGGCAAGTTCCATCCGCACGGCGACACCGCCTGCTACGAAGCGCATGGTGCTGATGGCGCAGCCGTTCTCGCTACCGCTACCCGCTGATCGACGGCCAGGGCAACTGGGGCTCGACCGGACGATCCGAAGTCGTTCGCGGCCATGCGCTACACCGAGTCGCAAGCTGACGCGCTATCGCCGAAGTGCTGCTCGGCGAGCTGGGCCAGGGCACGGTCGACTGGGCGCCGAACTTCGACGGCACGCTGCGAGGAGCCGACTGGTACTGCCGGCGCGCCTGCCGCACCTGCTGCTCAACGGCACCACCGGCATCGCGGTCGGCATGGCCACCGACGTGCCGCCGCACAACCTGCGCGAAGTCGTCAGCGCCTGCGTGCGCCTGCTCGACGATCCCGAGGCCACCGTCGCGCGAGCTGTGCGAGCACATCCACGGCCCGGACTACCCGACCGGCGCCGAGATCATCACGCCGCGCGCCGACCTGCTGCGCGATCTACGAGACCGGCAACGGCAGCGTGCGCGCGCGCGCCGTCTGTCGCGAAGCGAAGACGGCAGACATCGTCGTCACCGCGCTGCCGCACCAGGTCTCCGGCCGCCAAGGTGCATCGAGCAGATCGCCGCGCAGATGCGCGCCAAGAAGCTGCCGATGGTCGAGGACATCCGCGACGAGTCCGACCACGAGAACCCGATGCCGCATCGTGCATCATCGCCGCGCTCGAACCGGGTCGACGTCGAGCAGCTGATGGGCCACCTGTTCGCCACCACCGACCTCGAGAGCAGCTACCGCGTCAACCTCAACATCATCGGCCTGGACGGCCGGCCGCAGGTCGAAGAACCTGCAGGCAGCTGCTGACGCGAGTGGCTGGAGTTCCGCACCGACACCGTGACGCGCCGCCTGCAGCTACCGCCTGGACAAGGTCGAGCGCGCGCCTGCACCTGCTCGAAGGCCTGCTGATCGCCTTCCTCAACCTCGACGAAGTGATCCACATCATCCGCACCGAGGACGAGCCCAAGCCGGCGCTGATCGCGCGCTTCGAGCTGAGCGAAGACCAGGCCGACTACATCCTCGAGACCACGCCTGCGCCAGCTGGCGCAGCTCGAGGAGATGAAGATCCGCGGCGAGCAGGACGAAGCTCGCCGAGCGAGCGCGACCGAGCTGCAGGCGCATGCTCGGCAGCGAAGCCGAAGCTGCAGCAAGCTGGTGCGCGACGAGCTGATAGCCGACGCGAAGAAGTACGGCGACGCCCGCCGCTCGCCGCTGGTCGAGCGCGAAGCCGCGCAGGCGCTCGACGGAGACCGAGCTGGTCGCCGAGCGAGCCGGTGACCGTCGTGCTGTCGGAGAAGGGCTGGGTGCGCGCCGCCAAGGGCCACGAGATCGACGCCGCCGGCCTGTCGTACAAGACGGCGATGCGCTTCCAGGCCGCGGCGCGCGGACGCAGCAACGCAGCAGGTCGTCTTCCTCGACTCGCACCGGCCGCAGCTATCAGCCTGCCCGCGCACACGCTGCCGTCGGCGCGCGGCCAGGGCGAACCGCTGACGGGCCGCCTGAATCCGCCCGATGGCGCGAAGTTCGCGGGCGTCGCACTTGGCGAGCCCGCCGATCTCTGCCTGCTGGTCACCGATGCCGGGTACGGCTTCACGGTGAAGCTCTCCGAGCTCATCACCGACCGGCGCGCCGGCAAGGCGATCCTGAACGTCAGCGACCAGGCGAAGGTGCTGCCGCCGCAGCCCGTGCCCGGCAACGATGCACTGATCGCCCTCGTCAACGACGAAGGCCGGCTGCTCGTGCTGCCGCTGAAGGAAGTGCCGGAGCTGCCGCGCGGCAAGGGCAACAAGCTGTTCGACATCCCGACCAAGCGGGCCGCCGCGCGCGAGGAAACCCTGGTGGCAGTGGCGGTGTTCGCACCCGGCCAGAAGCTCGTCGTGTGGTGCGGCGACCGCTCTATGACGCTCGGCGCGTCGCAGCTCGCGGAATACCGTGGCAAGCGCGCGCAGCGCGGAGCGTTGCTGTCGCGGAACTATCGCAAAGTGGATCGGCTGGAGATCGAGTAGCCCGCGGCGATAAGCTGCGCGACGACCGTAGAAGAACAAGAAGGTGGGCGCCATGGATCGCGGAATGCTCAAGGGTCTCCTGATCGCGGGGTCGTTCGTCCTCGGCGTCGCTGCCGCGCAGGCGCAGGCGCCGTCGCCGGTCGCCGACGATGCGTATCTGCGCACCTGTGCCGCCTGTCACGGGCCGGAGCTTCGCGGCGGTGAGGCCGGGCCGGCGCTGATCGGCGACGCGTTCCTGAAGAAGTGGGGCGCGGTGCCGCAGCAGGTGCTCGAGCTCTACACCAAGGGCAGCATGCCGCCGACGAACCCGGGCGGTCTCAGCAATTCCGACTACGCCGGCGCCGTGGCACGCATCCGCCGCGTCAACGGCCTGCCGGTCGAGGCGAGTGATCTCGGTTCGCTCGCATCGCTGCCCCCCGCGCCGAAGCTGCAGGAGTGGCTGAGCAACCGCGCCGATGCCGCGAGCACCAGCTATTCACCGCTGACGCAGATCAACCGCGACAACGTCTCGAAACTGCGCATCGCGTGGCGCTGGAAGTCGGACAACTTCGGCCCGACGCCCGAGTTCTACTATCGCGTGACGCCGCTGATGGCCGATGGGGTGCTGTACGTCACCGCGGGCGTGCGCGCGAACCGTCGTCGCGATCGACGCGGTCAACGGCGAGACGCTGTGGATGTACCGGCTCGACGAAGGCGCAGCGCGGAACCAGCGGTCCGCGCCGGCATTCGGGTCGCGGCGTCGCGTTCTGGCGCAATCCGGTCGGCGAACCAGCCGTCGCGCATCTACACGATCTCGCCCGGGCTTCCAGCTCGTCGCGCTCGATGCGAGATCGGGAGCGCGAAGTGCCGGGCTTCGGCCGGACAGGGCGTCATCGATCTGAAGGTCGGTCTGCCGCGCGTCGACGATCCGCAGAGTGCACAGCCCGGTTCGAGCTCGCCGCCGGTGATCGTCGGCGACACGCTGGTCGTCGGCGTCGCGTTCTCCGCCGGCGGCGCGCCGCGGCGCAAGGAGGCGGTGCCCGGTTATGTGCGCGGCTACGACCTGCACACCGGCGCGCTGAAGTGGACGTTCCGCACGATTCCGCAGCCAGGTGAGTTCGGCAACGACACGTGGCTCGACGGCAGCTGGGACTACTCCGGCAACACCGGCGTGTGGTCACCGTTCACGGCCGATCTCGAGCGCGGCTACGTCTACCTGCCGGTCGAAGCATCGACCGGCGACTTCTACGGCGGCCAGCGTCCCGGCGACAACCTGTTCTCCGATGCGCTCGTGTGCCTCGACGCGAACACCGGCAAACGCATCTGGCATTTCCAGACCGATCCATCACGACATCTGGGACTACGACCTGCCGGCGCCGCCGGTGCTGCTCGACGTCACCGTGAAGGGCCGGAAGATTCCCGCCGTCGCGCAGGTGACCAAGACGGGCTTCACCTTCGTGTTCGACCGCGTCACCGGCAAGCCGGTGTGGCCCATCGTCGAGCGCAAGGTGCCGCAGACCGACGTGCCCGGCGAGCGCACCGCCGCGACGCAGCCGTTCCCGACGCTGCCCGCGCCGTTCGAGCCGCAGGGTCTGCGCGACGAAGACCTGATCGACTTCACGCCCGCGCTGAAGCAGGAAGCGCTCGAGATCGTGCGCCGCTATCGCTACGGCGCGCTCTATACGCCGCCATCGGTGGTCACCGCGACGAATCTCGGCACGCTGCTTCGGCCCGAACCTTTCGGGCGGAGCGAACTGGGCCGGTGCGGCGGCCGATCCCGAGACTGGCCTGCATCTACGTCAGCAGCCTGTCGACCGTCGGTCCGGTGGGGCTGAAGAACGACGCGAAGGTGTCGGAGCTGCCCTGGATCGGCGCCTACGGCGAAGGCTTTCCGCAAGGCTCGCTCGGCGGTCCGCAGGGGCTGCCGCTGGTCCGGCCGCCGTGGGGTCGCATCACCGCGATCGATCTCAACACCGGCAAGCACGCCTGGATGGTGCCGAACGCCGACACGCCCGACTGGGCGAAGAACAACCCCGCGCTCGCCGGGCATCGATACTCGGCAAGACCGGCTCGTTCGACCAGTCGGGCCTGCTCGTCACGCGATCGCTGCTGTTCTCGGGCGAGGGCAGCGGCCTGTGGCGCGCCGGTGGCGGTGGCAACAAGCTGCGCGCGCATGACAAGAAGACCGGCGAGGTGCTGCACGAATTCACGCTGCCCGCGAACCAGAGCGGCGTGCCGATGACCTATGCGGTCGACGGTCGGCAGTACATCGTGGTCGCGGTCGGGGCGAGGGGACATGCGGGCGAGCTGGTCGCGCTGGCGCTGCCGTAGGTGCTCGCGACGAGGAGCGCGGCGAGCGCGCCCGCGTCAGCAGGCCCGCTGTTACCGCCTCAGCCGCGTTCGTCGTCGCGGCGTCCGGGTGAGCCGGGAGGCAGCATTACCGCGGCGGCTTCCTGGGGTCGCCTGCGCGGGGCTGGAGACCGGTACCTCCGCGCCCGAAGCGGGTTGCCACCGGAGCGTGGTGAGCGTTCGACTGGCATGACGCTTGAGCGCAAGCGTCTTCAAATCGCATCGGGAAATCGTCGCGGCCATGGATGGCCGCGCCGAAGCCCCCATGGACGGGTTCACGGCGGTTTCCCGATGCGATTTGAAGGCGCGTGAGCTTACGCGTCGATGCACGCCAATCGACCGCTCAGCGCGCTTCCATGACAATCTCTTCGGGCGCGTTGATGAAGTAGCCCTGCAGGTACTGCACGCCGAGCTGCCACAGAACGGCCATCGTATTCGCGTCCTCGACGCGCTCGGCGATCGTCTCGATCGAGCGCTTGTTCGCCGCATCGACCAATGTCCGAACGCGCGCCTGCTGCTCGGAGTTCGACGGCAACCCCTGCATCAGCGAGCCGTCGATCTTCAGGTAGTCGAGCGGCAGCGTCGCGATGAGGCCGGTCGAATCGCGGCCGGTGCCGAAGTGGTCGAGCGCGAAGCGCAGGCTGCGCTCGCGCAGCGCGCTCGCGAGGCGGCCGATCTCCTGCACGTGATGCGAGGCGATCTCTTCGGTGACCTGGATGCAGATGCGCCGGGGGTCGACTTTGGTCGCCTGCAGCTGCAGGTCGAGCCAGGGGATCAGCGTCGGATCGACGGCGCTCGCGCGGGCGAGCCGCACGAACAGGCACCCGGGCTTGCGCTTCACGGCGAAGGCAAGTGCGGCACCGATGACCCAGCGGTCGATGTTCTTGACGAGATCGTTGCGCTCGGCGGCCGGCATGAATTCCGACGGCAGCACGTCCTTGCCTTGTGCATCGACCATGCGAACGAGCACGTCGAACATCTGGCTGTCGCCGCCCATCAATGTCGCGACCGGCTGCTGCACCAGACGGAAGCGATTCTCCATCAGCGCGGCACGAATGTGTTTGATCCACACTGCGTCGTACGACTGCACCCGCGTGTCGGCATCGGCGCGATTCACGAACGAGCTCTGGTTGCCGCCACGCTGGCGCCCGCGGCGCGTCGCGTCGACGGCATCGATCACGGCCGCATCGATCGAGTCGGCCGTCGCAGGGACGACCGACAGGCCGATCGTGGCGGTGACGCGGACCGACTTTTCGCCGACCGCGAAGACGTGACGCGAGACCTGGTCGGTGACCTGCTCGGTCCAGGTCTCGGCCTCGCGCGCGTTGCCGCGCTCGAACAGCACGGCGAGCGCGGTGCCGCTCAGATGCCCGACGAGGTCGTTCGGCCCGCATTGCGCGCGCACGAACGTGGCC
The DNA here is from genome assembly GCA_963769065.1 of uncultured Pseudomonadota bacterium. Classification (GTDB taxonomy): domain Bacteria; phylum Pseudomonadota; class Gammaproteobacteria; order Steroidobacterales; family Steroidobacteraceae; genus ZC4RG30. The sequence goes on from CAVYKG010000011.1 coordinate 109,113, forward strand.
AGATTGACGAGCAGATCTTCGCTCGCCCGCGGGCCGAGATCGCGCTCGAGTTCGGCGAAACGGTCGGGCCGCACCACGGCGAGATAGCGCCCGCCCCCTGCAGCACCGAAGCGACCTGCAGCGCTAGCGCTTCGAGCAGCGGCTGGCGATACAGCAGGCCAGTGCGTGGGTTGCGCTTCACGGCGTCGGCGAGATCCGTCTCGAGCTGCCGCTCGTCACGCCGCTGCGCCGGCACCACCAGCCGGACGCAGGGCTCACCATCGTGCTCACCGAGCGCGAGCACGAGCTCGACCGGAATGAAGCTGCCGTCCGAGGCAATGACATTGACGCGCAGCGTGTGGTCGTTCCAGCGCCCCTGCAGGCACGCGTTCAGCGCGCCCTTCAGCGCCGGATGGGTCGCCTCGTCGAACAGGTCCATGATCGGCTGACCGACCAGCGAGTCGGCGCTGTCGAGGCCGAGCAGCTCGAGCCATGAAGCGTTGACGTCGATCAGGATGCCTTCCTGCACCTGCGCGATCGCATCGTTCGAGCGCAGCAGCACCGACTCGAGCTGGCGGCGGTAGTCCTGCGCGCTACGCAACGTGCCATGCAACGCGCGTTCGAGGCGGAATGCGCGCAGCTCGCGTTCGAACACGGCGGTCAGCCGGCCCGGGTTGCCGAACGTGACGCTGTCACGCGCGCCGCTCGCGATGTCCTTCGCGATCGTCGGCTCGTCGGTCTCTGCGCGCACGACGACCACGGGCACGTCGGGCGCCGCGCGGTCACGCGCGGCAACCAGCGTTGGCAGCGCGCCTTCATCGTCGCCGGCAACCCAGATCAGCAGCTCGGGATTGATCTGCGCGAGCGCATCGGGAACGTCCTGCAGCCCGGGGATCCACGTGCAGTGCGCCGGAATGCCCTTGCGCCGGAGCAGGCTGTTCAGCGTCTCGACCGGATCGCGGGCGGAACTGACGACGACGAGGGGAACGGCGGTGCTTTCGGCCACGATGACTTCCGATGGAATTTCTGCAGCTTAGCTTGCGCGTCCGGCGTCAGGTGTGAGGTCGGACACACTCGAGGTGCAGGTCGATCGGGGTCTTGCTGGCCTCGCCGGCGCGCTCGCGCACGAGTCGCGGGACGAGGTACCCGGGCAGCACTGCGGTGAGTTGCTGCATCAGCGCTCGCGCCTCGTGTTCCGGCACGTCGAAGTGCGCGACGCCCTCGACCGGATCGAGCAGGTGCAGGTAGTAAGGCAGCACGCTGGACGCGATCAGCCGCTGCGACAGTGCACGCAGCGCGTCGACCGAATCGTTGATGTCGCGCAGCAGCACGGACTGGTTGAGCAGCATCGCGCCGGTTTCGTTCAGCCGCCGCAGCGCGGCCTGCGTTTCGACGTCGAGCTCGGCGGCATGATTGGTATGCACGACGATGACGAGTGTCGATGTGCCCGCAGTTGAAGCCAGCGCTTCGATCAGCCCCGCGTCGACCCGGCTCGGCAGCACGATGGGCGTGCGCGAGTGGATGCGGATGCGCTTCACGTGCGGCATCCGCCCGATCTGTTGCAGCAGGGCCGCGAGCCGGCGGTCGGAGAGCACCAGCGGGTCGCCACCGCTCAGGATCACTTCCTCGATCGACGCATCGGCCGCGATCGCAGCGAGCGCGGGTTGCAACGCCGCTTCGGCGGCGTAGTCGTAGTCGCGGCGGAAGCAGTAGCGGCAATGCACCGCGCACGCGCCGGTCGCGATCAGCAGCGCCCGGCCGGCATATTTCTGCAGCAGGCCGGGCGCGCGGCGCGCGGCGGCCTCGCCGAGCGGGTCGGCGACGAAACCGGCCGGTCGTGCAAGCTCGCGTCCGAGCGGCAGCACCTGCAACAGCAGCGGGTCCCGCGGATCGCGCGGGCGCATCCGGCGGACGTAGCTCTCCGGAACGCGCAGCGGAAAGCCTGCGATGGCCCGTTGCGCCGCGGCGTCGAGTGCGTCGCCGAACAATGCCGGGTCGAGCTCGAGACGCCGCAGCAGCTCGTCGGGGCGCGTGATGGCCGCGGCGAGTTCTTGCTGCCAGCCTGCGGCCGAGGCCGGGTGGCGGGCGATGGACTGAGTCGTTATCATGCGCGGCCTTGTCTGCGACCGACCGAATTCTCAAGGATTCCGATGGCGAGCTACAACACCAGCGAGTTCAAATCCGGACTCAAGATCCTGCTCGACAACGATCCGTACGCCATCGTCGAGAACGAGATGGTCAAGCCGGGCAAGGGCCAGGCCTTCAACCGCGTCAAGGTCCGCAACCTGAAGAACGGCCGCACGATCGAGCGCACGTTCAAGTCGGGCGACAGCGTCGAGGCTGCGGACGTCGTCGATACCGACATGCAGTACCTGTATTCGGACGGTGAATTCTTCCACTTCATGGTGCCCGACAACTTCGAGCAGTACGTCGCGGGCGCGGCCGCGGTGGGCGACAACGCGAAGTGGCTGAAGGACGGCATCACCTGCATCGTGACGTTGTGGAACGGCGTGCCGCTGCAGGTCACGCCGCCGTCGCACATCGACCTGAAGGTGGTCGAGACCGACCCGGGCGTTCGTGGCGACACGGCCACCGGGGGCCAGAAGCCGGCGAAGCTCGAGACCGGCGCGGTCGTGCGCGTGCCGTTGTTCATCAATGAAGGCGAAGTGCTGCGCATCGACACGCGTACGGGCGAGTACATTTCGCGCGCGAAGAGCTGACGCGCCAGGCCGACGCAGCCGGCAAAAGCCACGCCTTTTGCCGGCGTGAGCGCAGGCTGTGTCCGCAAAAGCGCCGCAGGCGGCTTTTGCCCGTGAATGACACGAGTACATTTCGCGCGCGAAGAGCTGACGCGCCAGCCCGACGCAGCCGGCAAAAGCCACGCCTTTTGCCGGCGTGAGCGCAGGCTGTGTCCGCAAAAGCGCCGCAGGCGGCTTTTGCCCGTGAATGACACGAGTACATTTCGCGCCCTAGAAGCTGTTCGACCGAGCGTCAGGCGCGCTCGAAGGCGTACGCCTGCACACCCTCGATGCGGGCTTCCCCCGTCGCGAGCATCAGCACGCGATCGAACCCCACCGCGACGCCCGCGCACGACGGCAATGCCGGCAGTGCCTGCAGCAGCCATTCATCGGGCGGCCTGACTGGCTGGCGTCGCACCGCGCGCCTGGCGTTGTCCGCCTCGAAGCGCCGTCGCTGCTCTTCCGCATCGCCGAGTTCGACAAAGCCGTTCGCGAGCTCTACCCCCTCCGAATACAGCTCGAAACGCAACGCGGTGCGCGGGTCGGCCGCGTCGAGCCGCGCGAGCGATGCCTGGCTCGCCGGGTAGTGGTGCAGGCAGGTCAGCCGGCCGCGGCCCAGTCGCGGGCCGATGACCACCGCGACGAGGAAGTCGAGCACCTCGTCACGCGAGGCGTCGGTGATGCTCGAGCCGGCGAGGCCCGCGGCTCGCGCTGCCTCGGCGAGCGCCACATCGGATGTCTCGAAGACATCGATGCGCAGCTCGCGCTGGAAGGCATCCCGATAGGTGAGCAGTTCCGGTTCGGCTGCGGTCGGCTTCCTGCGCGACAGCAGCGCATGCACGAGCGCAGTCGTCTCGCGCATCAGCGCATCGAGGTCGAACCCGAGCCGGTACCACTCGAGCAGCGTGAACTCGGGACTGTGGGTCGCCGAGCGTTCACCGGCGCGGAACACCGGGGCGAGCTGCCAGATGTCGCCGCTGCCTTCGGCCAGCAGCCGCTTCATGGCGAACTCGGGCGAGGTGTGGAGGTAGCGCACCCCGTCCTGCGTCGGCACTTCGAACGACTCGATGTTCGGATCGGTGATCGCGTGCGCGACCAGCAGCCCGGTCTGCACTTCGAGCACATCGCGCGCGGCGAAGAACGCGCGCACCTGCGCCAGGGCGTCGGCGCGGGCGCGCAGCCGCGCGATCATCGACCCGGCGCTGCGCCGAGCGGCCTGCCGATGCGCTGGCCCATGCGGACACGCGAGCCCGGGCCGCAGTCTGCGTCCCACGCGATGCGGTCGCGACCGTACAGCAGGATCACCGTCGAGCCCATGTTGAAACGCGCGATCTCCGCGCCGCGCGGCACTGTCGCGCCGACGCCGGTGGTCGGGGCGAGGCGCGTCGGCCGCCGATGCCTGCCCGGTGCGATGTCGCCGTGCCACACCGTCGTCATGCTGCCGACAAACAGCGCGCCGACGAGGATCACGGCGAACGGGCCGAGCGGCGAGTCGAACAGCAGCACGACGCGCTCGTTTCGCACGAACAGCCCGGCGATCGACGCGGCGGACTGCGTGTTGACGCTGAACAGGCGTCCCGGCACGTACCACGCTTCACGCAGCGTGCCGTCGTTCGGCAGGTGGATGCGATGGTAGTTGTAGGGTGCGAGATAGATGGTCGCGAATTCGCCGCCGTCGAACCGCGAATGCCAGTCGGCAGACGCACCCGACAGCAGCGCCGACAGATCGTAGTAGCTGCCCTTGGCCTGCAGCAGCCGGCCCTCGCTGATGCGGCCGGCCTGGCTCCAGGTGCCGTCCACCGGCGATACCAGCGTATCGGCAGCAGCATCGAGCGGTCGCGCCCCGGCCGAGAGCTCGCGCGTGAAGAAGTCGTTGAAGCTGCGGTATGACAGTGGGTCGGTGCGTACCGCATCGCGCATCTCGGGAGCGAACCCGCGCATGAAGGCGCCGATCAGCGCGTTCTTGAACCAGGGTGCTTCGATGCGCGTCGCCCGCAGCACGACGCGCGACAGCGGATGATGCGGCAGCACGGTCTGCCACAGTCGGTTGAAACTCACGGTCAGCGCTCCAGCGCGCCCGCCGCCGACGCAAGATCGGTGCGGATCGCAGGCAGATTGAGGGGAGGGGTGAACACCGCCACGAACCGCGCGTCGCGATCGAGCAGGTACACCGTGGCCGAATGGTCGACCAGGTAGTCGTCGCCGACGCCAGGCTGTCGAATCCGTGCGGCACCGAGCTGCGACATGAGCCCTTCGAGCTGTGCGTCGCTGCCGGTCAGGCCGATCATGCGCGGACTGAACGCGCCGACGTAGCGCTTCAGAGCCGCGGCGTCATCGCGCTGCGGGTCGACAGTGACCAGCACGGTCCGGAGCCCCGGCACCGGTGCGTCGCGGTCGAGCTGCGCCAGCAGAGCGAGCGTCGTCGGACAGACGTCCGGGCAATGCGTGAACCCGAAGAACAGTAGACTGGGCGACCCGCGCAGGCGCGCGAGGTCGAAGGCGCTGCCGTCCTGGTCGGTCAGCTCGAACGGGCGGAGCGGCCGCGGTTCTGGCAGCCAAGTGCCGCTGGTCATCGTCACCGACGGACGCGAGAGCTGGCGGGCGACCAGCGCGCCGGCGAGGGCCGCGGCGAGCGCGAGCACGCCGATCAACAGGGTGGAACGAGTGTTGGCCACGAACGAAGTATCCCACAGCACGACCGGCAGCCGCTCAGCCCCGACCGTCGGCGAGCTGATCGAACGGGTGCGTCGCAGGCTTGCGCGCGCCCGGCTGCACTACGGGCACGGCACCGGCAACGCGGCCGACGATGCCGCCGCGCTGGTGGTGCATGCCTGCGCGTTGCGGTGGCCACTGACGAGTGCGCAGCTCGCGCGTCGTCCGGGCCTCAAGGCGCGCAGTCATCTCGACGCGCTGGTCCAGCGCCGCATTGCCGAGCGCATCCCGGCCGTCTACCTGACCGGACGCACGTACTTCGCCGGGCTCGGGATGCGCACCGATGCGCGTGCGCTGGTGCCGCGGTCGCCGATCGCCGAGCTCATCGAACAGCGCTTCGAGCCCTGGGTCGATCCGGCGAGCGTGCGTTCGGTACTCGACGTCGGCACCGGCTCCGGCTGCATCGCCATCGCCTGCGCGGTGGCGTTTCCGCAGGCACGCGTGGATGGCGTCGACATCAGCGCCGATGCGCTGTCGCTCGCGCGCGAGAACCGCCGCGACCATCGTCTCTCGCGACGCGTGCGCCTGATCGAGTCGAACTACTTCAGCGCGCTCGGCCAGCGTCGCTACGATATCATCGTGAGCAATCCGCCCTATGTGGGCAGCGCCGAGTTCAATGCGCTTCCGCCGGAATACGGGCACGAGCCGTCACTCGGGCTGCGCTCGGGTCGCGACGGGCTGGACGCTGTCCGCGTGCTGCTCGGCGAGTCACGCGAGCATCTGCGGCCCGGCGGCATTCTGGTCGTCGAGGTGGGCAACACGGAGGTTGCGGTCCGGCGGCGCTGGCCGCGCGTGCCGTTCACGTGGCTCGGTTTCGCGCGAGGCGGCGGTGGCGTGTTCGTGCTGACCGCGGATGCGCTCGATTCGATCGTCGGAGGGTGAACGCAAGTGTCCGGGAACAGCATCGGCAGAAGCTTCGTCGTGACGACGTTTGGCGAGAGTCATGGCGCGGCGCTCGGCTGCATCATCGACGGGTGCCCGCCAGGGCTGCCGCTCGACGTCGCCGACCTGATGCCGGACATCGACCGGCGTCGCACCGGCAACTCGAAATTCGTCAGCCAGCGGAAGGAGTCCGATGCGGTCCGCATCCTCTCCGGCGTGTTCGAGGGCGAAACCACCGGTACACCGATCGGTCTCCTCATCGACAACACCGACGCACGCTCGCGCGACTACGACAAGCTGCGCGAGGTGTTCCGGCCGGGCCATGCCGACTACACCTACCAGCAGAAATACGGTCGGCGCGATCATCGCGGGGGCGGGCGCTCGTCCGCCCGTGAGACGGTGATGCGCGTTGCAGCCGGCGCCGTCGCGCGCAAGCTGCTGGCGAGCCGCTTCGGCGTGACGATCTCGGGGTATGTGAGTCAGGTCGGCGCACTCGTGCTCGAACCCGTCGATCCGGCCGCGGCCTACGACAATGCCTTCTTCGCGCCCGACCCCTCGCGCATCGAGGAGCTCGAGCAGTACATCTGGAAGCTGCGATCCGATGGCGATTCGGTCGGCGCTCGCGTGACGGTGCGCGCTGCCGGCGTGCCGGCAGGGTGGGGCGAACCCGTGTTCGATCGCCTCGATGCCGACATCGCGCACGCGATGATGGGCATCAACGCGGTCAAGGCGGTCGAGCTCGGCGATGGCGTGGCCGCAGCCGCTCAGCGCGGCTCCGAACATCGCGACGAGCTGACGCCGGCGGGTTTTGCCAGCAACCATGCGGGCGGGGTCCTCGGTGGCATATCGAGCGGGCAGGAGGTGCTGGCGCACGTTACCTTCAAGCCCACCTCGAGTATCACGCTGCCGGGGCGCACGGTGGACGTCCGCGGCGAGGTGGCCGAAGTCGTGACGACCGGCCGCCACGACCCCTGCGTCGGCCTGCGCGCGACGCCGATCTGCGAGGCGATGCTCGCGCTGGTGCTCGCCGACCACGCCCTGCGTCACCGGGCGCAGAACGCGGATGTGCGATCATCCACTCCCCGAATCTGACTTCAGTTGTTCCGAGGAGCGAGATGAGCAAGGCTTGGCGAGTAGCTGTCCTTGGGGCCACCGGCCTCGTGGGCGACACGATGATCACCGTCCTGGAAGAGCGCGACTTCCCCGTCAGCGAGTTCTTTCCGCTGGCCAGCAGTCGTTCGGTGGGCAAGACCGTCCGCTTCAAGGGCAAGAGCTACCCGGTCCTCGACGTCGACACGTTCGATTTCTCGCGCGCCGACATCGGCCTGTTCTCGGCTGGCGCCGAGGTGTCGAAGAAGTACGCGCCCATCGCCGGCGCGGCAGGCTGCGTCGTCATCGACAACACTTCCGAGTTCCGCTATCAGGACGACATTCCGCTGGTGGTGCCGGAAGTGAACCCGCACGCCATCGCGCAGTACCGCAAGCACGGCATCATCGCGAACCCGAACTGCTCGACCATCCAGATGCTGGTCGCGCTCAAGCCGCTGCACGATGCGGCGGGCATCGAGCGCATCAACGTCGCGACCTACCAGTCGGTCTCCGGCGCGGGCAAGGAAGCGGTCGACGAGCTGGCGCTGCAGACCGGTGAGCTGCTGAACGGCCGGCCGGCCGAAGCGAAGGTGATCGCGAAACAGATCGCGTTCAACTGCGTCCCGCAGATCGACAAGTTCCAGGACAATGGCTACACCAAGGAAGAGATGAAGATGTTCTGGGAGACGCAGAAGATCATGGAGGATCCGGGCATTCGCGTGAACGCGACGGCCGTGCGCGTGCCGGTGTTCTTCGGCCATTCCGAGGCCATCCATATCGAGACGCGCCGCAAGCTGACTGCGGAGGAGGCGACCCGGCTGCTCTCGAAGGCGCCGGGCATCGTGGTCATGGACGATCGCAAGCCAGGCGGATACCCGACGGCAGCCACCGAAGCTGCGAACCATGACGCGGTTTACGTCGGGCGGATTCGTGAGGATATCTCCCACGAACGCGGACTTAATCTCTGGGTGGTCTCCGACAACGTCCGCAAGGGTGCTGCCACCAACAGTGTGCAGATTGCCGAGATTTTGGTCCGCGAGTATTTATAAGTTATATTGCGATCCGCGCCGATGGTCGAAATTACAGGTTCAAGTCGTTGAAAATTAACGCTAAAACCTTCGACGGCGTTCTCGGGGAGTTCTGATGCGCGTCAAATTCACGGCCGCAGCGGCATCGCTGATGGTTGGCCTGCCCGGTGCTTCGTTCGCTCTCGGTCTCGGCGAGATCCAGCTGCGCTCCACGCTGAATGCGCCGCTCGACGCGCAGATCGAGCTCACCGGCGCTACCGCCGAGGAACTCGGCGGCCTGCGCGCCCAGATCGCCTCGCGCGAAACCTTCACGCGGTACGGGCTCGATTACCCGGCTTTCCTGAGCGGCATCCAGGTCCGCTTCATCCGCGATGCGGGACGCCCGTACATCGAGTTGCGCTCGAACTCGCCGATGACCGAGCCGTTCGCGACGCTGCTCGTCGAGGTGAACTACCCGCGCGGCCGTCAGGTGCGCGAGTACACCGTGCTGCTCGATCCGCCGGTCTTCGCGCCCCAGCAGGGCGGGCAGGCCGCCGCGGCCCCCGTCGCTGCCCCGGTGGTCGGCGACGGCCAGCGCAGTGGCGACATAGCCCGACCGGCCGCTGCAGCGCCGACGGCGTCGCCGGCCCCCGCCGCCCAACCCGCCGCCCGGCCCGCAGCGCCCCGTCCGGCGGCGAGCGCGGCGCCGTCCGCCGCTGCCGGTGGGACCTACGAGGTACGTCGCGGGGATACGCTCTCGCGCATTGCGGCGAACGTCGCCGGCCCGGAGCAGGGCCAGCAGCGCCGCACCATGATCGCCATCTATCGCGGCAACCCCGAAGCCTTCGACGGCAACATCAACGTGCTGCGGTCGGGCTCGATCCTCCGACTGCCGGACGGTGCCGCCATCGATGCCATCAGCGCCGCGGAAGCGGGTGCCGAGGTCCGGCGGCAGTCCGCCAACTGGCAGGCCAGCCGGGCCAACGGTCCGGCCGAGGCGGGTGCTGGCCAGGACCGCCTGCGGCTCGTGCCCCCCGGCGACGCGCCGGCCGCTCCCGGTACCGGCGCAGCTGGCACTGGAACCGGTGCAGCAGCCGGCGGCGGCAATGCCGAGCTGCAGCGCCGAGTCGACGACCTCGAGCGGCAGCTGAGCGAGTCGCGCCGCCTGCTCGACCTGCGCAATGCCGAACTCGCCCGGCTGCAGGGCGCACCGCCGACGCCTGCGACGCCGCCCGCTCCGCCCGCCGTGAACACGACGCCACTAGCTCCGCCCGCCGCGAACACGCCCGAACCCGCACCCGTGCCGCCTCCGGCCGCGGAAGCGCCCGTTACGCCGGCAGCGCCGGTCACGCCCGCCGCCACTCCGACTGCCTCGCAGCCCGAGGGCGAGGGCCTCATGGGCCTCCTGAAGTCGTACTGGTACGTGCCAGTAGGGCTCCTGGCGCTGCTGCTCGCGTTCCTCGGTCTCGCCGCTGCCCGCCGCCGTCGCGAGTCGAATCTCGACGCGTCGCTCGGCCTCGGCGGGCTCGAGCACGGCTTCCGCGACACGTCGGCCGACACGCTGCCGTTGCGCAAGCCGAACATCACCGGCGAGGACGCCAGCCGCAGCTTCGTCGTCGAAGAGTCGGGCACGCACGAGCGGCCCGCGTTCACCGGCGGCTCCGCCCGTGCCACGCAGCGTGTGGCCGTCGACGAGGCCGCCTCGGACGACATCCCGCTGGTCGAGCAGACCGTATCGCTCGATCAGGGCGATCCGCTGGCCGAAGCCGATTTCCACATGGCGTACGGCCTGTACGACCAGGCGGCCGACCTCGTGCGCCTTGCCATCCAGCGCGAGCCGGCCCGCCGCGACCTGCGCCTGAAGCTGCTCGAAGTCTTCTTTGTCTGGGGCAATCGCGAGCAGTTCCTGCAGACCGCCCGTGAACTCGCGACCACGCGCGACCAGTCGCAGCCGGGCGAATGGGAGAAGGTCGTCATCATGGGCAAGCAGCTTGCCCCTGAAGACCCGCTCTTCTCGCAGGCCGGCGCGGGCGCCGGCGCCGGCGGCATCGACCTCAATCTCGAAGGCGGACAGAACCGCGTCGACTTCGACCTGCACGGCGAACCCTCGATCGAGATGAATCTCGACGGCGGCATCGATCTCGACCTCGGCGCGGCGCTGCGTGACCGCGACCCGACCGGCGACGCGCTGCAGATCGACCCGGGCACGCTCGACTTCCCGCTCGACGACCCGTCCCGCGGCAACGAAACGCTGCAGCACACGGCGACCACGCGGCAGATGGCGCAGCCGCTGCGCGGCGACGATTCGCCGACGGTCAATCGCGCCGCGCCGGGCAACGACGGCCCGACCGTCGAACAGCCTGGTCTGCAGGGCGGCGAGACGATCCGCCAGAAGCTCGACGGTGCCGGCTCGAAATACGGCGCACCCGACCAGACCGCAGAGCTCGCGCTCGACGACCTCGGTCTCGATCTGAGCGGGCTCGACGATACCGATACGGGCAAGGACGACCTCGACGACCCGCGCTTCACGGGCGGTCTCGAATCGCCCGAAGCGCCGACGCTCGTCGCCGGTCTCGACGAGGAGTCGCGCGACCTCATCAACGCGGCTCGCGGCTCCAATCCCGACGCCCTCACGATGCTCGCCCCGGCGCCGGGCGCCTCGGCCAGTGAGAGCGGCACGTGGCTCTTCGACGACAAGGCCTTCCTCGATCCGGGCAGCGATGCCGGTCGCGGCGACGGCGCGACCATGTCGATGCCCTCGCTGCCCGATCCCGCCGAAGATGCCTCGCCCACCGCGAAGCTGCGTGCGATCGAGAGCAATCTCGACTTCGACGTCGATCAGCTCGCCTCGACCGGCCGCAACGAGTCGCTCGTGACGAGCAGCAGCGGCTTGCTCGACCTCGACGTCGGCATGCCCGAGCCGTCGGAAACCGGCACGTTCCAGGCGACGCAGCGCATCGACCACACCGATCTCGCGCTGCCCGACCTCGAGCCGGTGACGATGAGCGAAGTCGGCACCAAGCTCGACCTCGCGCGCGCCTACATGGACATGGGCGATCCGGACGGCGCGCGCAGCATCCTGCAGGAGGTGCTGGCCGGAAGGCTCGAGCAACGCAGAAGCAGGAAGCGCAGCGCCTGATGGATTCCGATCCCGGGCTGATCGCATGCCAGGCGCGGATCGCCGTCGGCGTCGAGTACGACGGCACGTCGTTCTCCGGCTGGCAGCTGCAGCACGGACGCGCCGAGCGTCCAGCAGGCGCTCGAAGCGCGCGCTCGCGAGCGTCGCCGACCATCCCGTCCGCGTCGTTGCCGCGGGCCGCACCGATGCCGGCGTGCATGCCTGCGGCCAGGTCGTCGCATTTCGACACCGACCGGCAGCGCCGGATGCGCGCCTGGGTGCTCGGCGCCAACAGCCACCTGCCCGCCGGACATCGCGCTGCGCTGGGCGCGCGAGATGCCGGACCACTTCCACGCGCGCTATACGGCGCAGGGCGCGCAGCTACCGCTACGTGCATCCTCAGTCGCGCGCACGCGCCCGGCGCTCGCGCGACGCGCGTGCGCTTCACGCATCGCCGCTCGACGCTCGAGCCGATGCAGGCGGCCGCCGCGCAGCTCGTCGGCGAGCACGATTTCACCTCGTTCCGCGCGGCCGAGTGCCAGTCGACGCTCGCCGGTGCGCGACATGCAGTCGATCGATCTCGTGCAGCGCGGCGAGCTCGTCGTCGCCGAGGTCACCGCCAACGCCTTCCTGCACCACATGGTGCGCAACATCGCGGGCCTGCTGATGGAGGTGGGGCAGGGGCGCCTCGCGCCTGGCATGGCCGGCGAAATGCTGGCGCGCGCGACCGGAGCTCGCGCCGGCACCGCCCCGGCCAGCGGGCTGTACCTCTGGCGCGTGCACTACCCAGCCGTGTTCGGGCTGCCGGACGATTCCGCTATGATGCCGACCCCGGCAGGATGCCCCGCCGATCTCATGGGGTGAGGAAGCGATGTCCTGGTTCGAGAAGATCCATCCCCTCGCGCATCAAGACCGAGAAGCGCACGCGCTCGGTGCCCGAGGGGCTGTGGATCAAGTGCCCGGCCTGCGATGCCGTGCTCTATCGCGCCGAGCTCGAGCGCAACCTGCACGTCTGCCCGAAGTGCAGCCACCACATGCGCATCGGCGCGCGCGAGCGCCTGCACGCGCTTCCTCGATCCCGGCTCGGCGGTCGAGATCGGCGCGGACGTGACGCCCGAGGATCCGCTGCGATTCCGCGACAGCAAGCGCTACAAGGACCGGCTCGCCGCCGCGCAGAAGGCGACCGGCGAGAAGGACGCGCTGATCGTCATGAGCGGGCGCGCTGCATGGCAGCCAAGATCGTCGCCGGCGCTTTCGAGTTCTGCTTCCTGGGCGGCTCGATGGGCTCGGTGGTCGGCGAGCGCTTCGTGCGCGCGGTCGAGCACTGCCATCGCGGACCGCACGCCGCTGGTCTGCTTCTCGGCGACCGGTGGCGCGCGCATGCAGGAGGCGCTGCTGTCGCTGATGCAGATGGCCAAGACCAGCGCGGCGCTGGCGCGGCTCGCGCAGGAGCGCCTGCCGTATCGTCTCGGTGCTGACCGACCCGACCACCGGCGGCGTGTCGGCCAGCCTCGCGATGCTCGGCGACGTCAACATCGCCGAGCCGCGGGCGCTGATCGGCTTCGCCGGCCCGCGCGTGATCGCAGCAGACGGTGCGCGAGACGCTGCCGGAAGGCTTCCAGCGCAGCGAGTTCCTGCTCGAGCACGGCGCGATCGACATGATCCTGGACCGTCGCGACCTGCGCGACCGCATCGCCGCCATGCTGCGCCGCTGATGCAGCTGCCGCCGGCCGATCGCCTCGGCCGCAGCTGAGCGTGCGCTTCCGCCGTCGCCGACTGGCTGGCCTGGCAGCAGGTCGTCGCACCCGCGAGGCATCGACCTGGGCTCGAGCGCGTCGCGCGCGGTGGCCGACCGGCTCGGCCTGCTCGGCGCCGGCCGTTCGCGTCATCACCGTCGGCGGCACCAACGGCAAGGGTTCGACGGTCGCGTACCTGCGACGCGATGCTGCACCGCGGCGGGCTACGCGCTGTGGCGCCTTCACCTCGCCGCACCTGGTTCGCTACAACGAGCGCATCCGCATCGACGGCGTCGAGGCATCCGACGCGGAGCTGCTCGCGGCGTTCGAGGCGATCGACGCAGCGCGCGGCGACATCTCGCTCACCTTCTTCGAGTACAACGCGCTCGCCGCGTTGCTGGTCTTCCGCGCGCGCGGGTAGCGATGTCGCGGTGCTCGAGGTCGGGCTGGGCGGGCGGCTGGATGCCGTGAACATCGTCGATGCGGACGTCGCGATCGTCGTCTCGATCGGCCTCGACCATCGCGACTGGCTCGGCGATATCGGTGGAGCAGATCGGTCGCGAGAAGGCCGGCATCTTCCGCGCCGGCCGCCCAGCCGTGCTGGCCGATGCGGCGATGAGCCTCGTCGCAGACGCAGGCGGCGCGCGTCGGCGCGCCGGCTGTTGTGGAACGGGCGCGACTATCGACTCTCCGTCGACGACGCGGACGACCGGGGCTGGCATCTGCGCCACGGGCTCGCGAGTGGCGCAACTTGCCGCTGCCGGCGCTGCGCGGGCGAGGCGCAGCTCGCCAATGCGCCGCGTCGCACTCGCCGCTGCTCAGCGCATGCGAACCGCGCTGCTGGTCGCGTGACGAGGCCGTCGCGCGCCGCGCTGACGGGCGCTGCGCTCCCGGGCCGGTTCCAGGTCGTGCCCGGCGAGGCCGAATGGATCCTCGACGTCGCGCACAACGAGCCGGCCGCGAAGGTGCTGGCGGCGCAGCCTCGCCGACGAGCCTGCGACCGGCCGCACGCTCGCGCGTCTCCGGCATCCTCGGCGACAAGGACATCGAGGCGGTCGCGCGCGCGCTGGCTCCGGTCACCGATGAGTGGATCCTGTGCGGCATCGACGATCCGCGCGGCCTCACGCCGTCGCAGCTTGCCGCACGCTCGTCCGTGTTCGCCGGTGCGCGCGAGTGCGAGCGACATTCGCGGCCGGCATTGCGCTCGCGCAAGCGCTCGCGCGCCCGGGTGATCGCGTCGTCGTGTGCGGCTCGTTCCTCACCGTCGCGCCGGCACTGCAGCCGCTCGGCCTGCGTCTAGTACGTGACGCTACAATCGCGTGGAAAGCCGGATCAAAGAACGTCTGACCGGTGCGCTGATCCTGGTCGCAGCACTGGTCGTGCTGGTGCCGGAGATCTTCTCCGGCGGCCGCGATCCCAGCAGCCGGTGAAAGAGCCGCCAGACGGCATCGCGCCTCGGCGAACGCATGGCGCCGCCGCTGCGCACGTACACCTGCCGAACCCGACGCCGCGTGCACCGCCGCTGGTGCAGTCGCCCGACGCCGTGCCGCCAGAATCTGCCGCGCCGCCTCGCGCCACCAGCCCCGACAGTCAGCAACGCCGCCCGCGGCTACTCCGGCGCCGCGCGTGGCTGCTCCGATCCAGGCGGTCCCGCCACGCCCACGCCGGCGGCGCATCCGGCCGCAACGGGTGGCGAATGGTTCGTGCAGGTCGGCAGCTTTTCCGCAGGCGGCGAACGCGCAACGCTACGCGCAGCAGTTGCGCGGTCAGGGCTTCGACGTGATCGTGCTGCGCCGCGTCGAGCCGCAAGGCACTGTACCGCGTGCGCGTGGGACCGGCACGCAGTCGCGAGGCCGCGCGCAGTGCCGTCGCAGCTCGGCGCGGCCGGGCCAAGGGCGCGGTCCAGCCGGACCGTGAGTGCGATCACGGCTTGACCTCGATCGGGCCAGACCTGGCACGGCGACTCCGGTAGAATTCGCAGCGGCCCGGCCCGCCAGACCATGGACGCGTCCGCTTCGAATGACGGTGCTCGACTACATCATCCTCGGCGTCGTGCTGTTCTCCGCCGTCGTCGGCGTCGTTCCGCGGCTTCATCCGCGAAGTCTGCTCCGCTCGTCACCTGGCTGCTCGGCCTCTGGCTGGCCTGGCACTTCGGCCCATCGCTCGAGCCGCATCTCGGCGGCGCGCTCGGATCCGGCGTGCGCGAATGGGCGGCGCGCGCGATCGTCTTCATCCTCGTGCTGATGGTCGGCGCCGCATCGGGCCGCTCGTGAATCACCTGGTGCGCGTGTCGATGTTCTCGCGGGCTCGACCGCATGCTCGGCTTCCTGCTCGGGCTGCGTGCGCGGGCTTGTGATCGTCGGCGTCGCTGCTCATGATCGGGCCGTGCGGTGCGCCTCGACGTCGAGGCCTGGTGGCGAGAAGTCGCGGCTCGATGCCGGCCGCCGAGGCGCGTCGCGAACTGGATCGAGCATTGCATGCGGCGACCGGTCGAGCGCGCCATCGCGCTGTACGACACAGGCGACTGAATCCGGAGACCTGCACATGTGCGGCATCGTCGGCATCGTCGGACGCAGTCCGGTCAACCAGCAGCTCTATGACGCGCTGACCGTGCTGCAGCACCGCGGCCAGGATGCCGCCGGCATCATGACCGCCGACGGCGGCGCGCTGTTCGTGCACAAGGGCAACGGCCTGGTGCGCGACGTGTTCGGCCAGCGCGACATGGACTGCAGCTGCGCGGCAACGTCGGCATCGGCCACGTGCGCTATCCGACCGCCGGCTGCGACGGCGCGGACGAAGCGCAGCCGTTCTACGTCAATTCGCCGTACGGCATCGCCTCGGCGCACAACGGCAACCTGACCAATGCCGCGGAGCTGCTCGGCGCGATGGTCGCGCGAGGACCGCCGCCACCTCAACACGCGTTCCGACTCCGAAGTGCTGCTGAACGTGTTCGCGCACGAGCTGCAGCGCGTCGGCACGCCGCGCGTCACGCCCGCGGCGACATCTTCGCGCGGCTGCAACGCGCGTGTACCGCCGCTGCCGCGGGCGGCTACGCGGTGGTGGCGCATGATCATCGGCCATGGCCTGCTCGGCTTCCGCGATCCGCACGGCATCCGCCCGCTGGTGCTCGGCCAGCGCGAGCACCGCGCGCGGGCATCGGAATACATGCTGGCCTCCGAGAGCGTCGCGCTCGACATGCTGTCGTTCGAGCTGCGTGCGCGACGTGCGCGCCGGGCGAGGCGATCTTCATCGACGAGCGCGGCGCGCTGCACTCGCAGCCAGTGCGGCCGAGCGGCGCAGCACACGCCCTGCATCTTCGAGTACGTCTATTTCGCGCGTCCGGACTCGATCATCGACAACATCTCGGTGCACAAGGCGCGCATGCGCATGGGCGAGAAGCTGGCCGAGAAGATCCAGCGCCTGCGCCCCGACCACGACATCGACGTCGTCATCCCGATTCCCGACACCACCCGCGACGCTGCGCGCTGCAGCTCGCGCAGACGCTCGGCGTGAAGTACCGCGAGGGCTTCATCAAGAACCGCTACATCGGCCGCACCTTCATCATGCCGGGGCAGGAGCAGCGGCGTGAAGTCGGTGCGCCGCAAGCTGAACGCCGATCGACCTGGAGTTCCGCGGCAAGCAACGTGCTGCTGGTCGACGACTCGATCGTGCGCGGCACGACCTCGGCAGCAGATCATCGAGCTGGCGCGCGACGCCGGCGCCCGCAAGGTGTACTTCGCCTCGGCCGCGCCGCCGGTGCGCTACCCGAACGTCTACGGCATCGACATGCCGGCGGCGATCGAACTGGTGGCGCACGGCCGCAGACGACGAGGAAGTGGCAGACGCTGATCGGCGCCGACTGGCTGATCTACCAGGACCTCGAAGACCTGGTCACGGCCTGCCGGCACGACAATGCCGACATCACCGAGTTCGACACCTCGTGCTTCTCGGGCGACTACGTGACCGGCGACGTCACGCCCGAGTACCTCGCGCGCCTGGAGCAGGAGCGCTCCGACGGCGCCAAGGCGCAGCGCCGCGACAGCCCGCTCAAGGCCGTCGAGCTGACGCGCTGCGAGCGCCGGAGCAGGCATCGATGCGACTGCTGCTCATCGTCCAGGACGCGCGTTACCGCTCGCTGCTCCGCCATCACGTCAGCTGCGAATGGCCCGAGGCGGAGCTCGTCAGTCGCGGCCGCGCCGAGCCGCGGTCCGCTGCCGCCGGAATTCCTCGCGCAGGGCTACGACGCCGTGCGTCGTGCGACGCAGGACTGGCATGCGGCGGCGCGAGGGACTCGCCTGGCTGCAGGATCTGGCCGGTCGCCGCGGCTTTGCGCCGATCGTGTTCCTGGCCGACCAGCGTCGACGACGACGTCGCGCGTCGCGCCCGCGTGTTCGGCGCCTTCGGCGTGATCTCGCGCGCAGGGCTTCGCAGCACGAGACCTGATCGAGCGTGCTGCGCGAGGCGGCGCGCGTGCAGCAGCGCGCGCAGGCCGACTGGCGCGTGTCGCCGGCGGCCGAGGCGTCGCGTCGCTTCGGCACCGTGCGCATTCCCGGCTATCGCTGCGTGCGGCGGCTGGCGGGCGGCTCGGTCTCGCAGCTGTATCTCGCCGAGAGCGAGAAGGCCGGCGCAGCTGATGGTGGTCAAGGTGACGCCGTCGATGCGCGATGACTCGGGCGTCGACCAGTCGTTCGAGCGCTTCCTGCAGGAATACGAGATCGCGCACCGCCTGCATCATTCGAGCATCGTGCGCTGCCACGAGCTGGGCGTCGCCGACGATCATGCCTATCTCGCGATGGAGTACTTCCCGGACGGCGACCTGCGCCGGCGCATCCGCGCCGGCGTCACGCCGGCGGACGCGCTCGGCATCTGCCGCCCAGATCGCCGGCGCGCTGCAGGCGCTGCACGAGGCCGGCGCGCTGCATCGTGATCTCAAGCCGGGCAACGTGCTGATGCGCGGCCACGCGACAGCATCGCGCTGACGGACTTCGGGCTCGCGAAGCACCTGGCCGTCGATCTCGAGATCACCGATCCGGGCCTCATCTTCGGCACGCCGCACTACATGAGCCCCGAGCAGGGCCACGGCGAGAACGGTCGATGAGCGCAGCGATCTCTACAGCCTCGGGCGTGATCCTGTACGAGATGCTGGCGGGCGAGAAGCCGTATCACCGACTGCAACCCGATGGCGATCATCTACAAGCACCGCAATGCAGCCCATGTCCGCGCCTGCCGCGGCCAGTTGCGCGGCCTGGCAGACCGTGGTCGACGCGCTGCTGGCCAAGCTGCCGGCCGACCGTTACAGCACCGCAGCGCAGGCCGAAGAGCGCGCTGCGCGACTCGCCGCTGGCCGACGCTCAAGGCACTGGCGGCGTGATCCTGCGCGCGCCCACCGATCCGGCAGCCTGGGTCGATGCGGCGGTCGAGCGACTGGCAGACGCTGCTGGTCGATCACGCCAACTGCGAGAAGAAGGCCGCCTCCACGGCGCTTGCGCTGCTGTTCGCCTATCCCGAGGATCGCACGCTGACCCTGGCGCTGGCGCGGCTCGCGCGCGAGGAACTGCGCCACTTCGAGCAGGTGCAGAAGCATGATGCAGCGGCTCGACGTGCCGCACGACGCGGCTCGCGCCGGGCCGTTACGCGGGGCAGCTGCGTCGCTGCATCGCGACCACCGAACCGCAGCGCAAGCTCGACCTGCTGCTGTGCGGCGCGCTGATCGAGGCGCGTTCGTGCGAACGCTTCGAGCTGCTCGGCGCCGGCTGCCGCCGACCGCTCGGCGAGTTCTACGGCGGGCTCGCCGAGGCCGAGCGCCGGCATGCGAGCCTCTATCTCGAGCTTGCGGCGACGCTCGCCGGAGGCGGCGACGGTGGAGCGCGGGCTCGCCCGCATCGCGACGCGCGAGGCTGAACTCGCGACCGCCGCCGATCCGGAGTTCCGCTTCCATTCGGGAACGCCGTGCTGAAGCGTCGTAGCGTCGTCGGCGGTCTCGCGGCGCTGGCCGCCGCCGGTCTCGAGGCCTGTTCGCGTTCCCCCGGCGGCGCATCGGAGGGCACGGCGCGGCGCGCCGACTCGCGTCATCTGCTGCGTCACGTCGAGGATTCGCCGCGCACGCTCGACCCGGCGCTGAACACCGACGTTCCCACGCAGAACGTCATCGACGACCTGTTCGAGGGGCTCACGCGCCTCGATGCTGCCGGCAAGGTCATCCCGGCCGTCGCGACGCGCTGGACCGAGAGCGACGACGGCCTCACCTGGAACTTCGAGCTGCGGCGCGACGCGCGCTGGTCGAACGGCGACGCGGTCACGGCGCACGATTTCGTCTACGCCTGGCGCAGGCTGGTCGATCCGGCCACGCGTTCGCAGTCGGTCCAGCAGGTCGCGAGCCTCGTGAGCGCGCTGGCAATCGCGAGTGGCGAGGCGCCGCTCGACTCGCTCGGCGTCGTCGCGCGTGGCGACCATGCGCTCGAGGTGCGGCTGCGGTCACGCACGCCCTGGTTCACGTACCTGCTGACGAACAATTTCCTGATGCCGGTGCACCGGGCAACGGTGGAGGGGCAGAACGAGGGCTGGACCCGCCCCGGTGCGATGGTGAGCAATGGCCCGTTCGTCCTCGCCTCGCAGGTGATCAACGGCCCGATGCGGCTCGAGCGCAATCCGCACCATCCCGATACGGCGTCGATCCGGCTCGACGCCGTCACGTATTTCCCTGTCACCGACCGCAGCTCGGTCACCTCGCGCTATCTCGCCGGCGATCTCGACATCACCAACGGCTTCCAGATCAGCGACTACGGCTGGCTCGCCCCACGGCTCGCTCCGGGCGAGCTGCGCCTCGCGCCGTATTTCGGCACCGTGATGTTCGGCTTTCACTCGACTCGTGCACCGTTCGACAACGTCGGCCTGCGGCAGGCGATGTCGATGGCCATCGATCGCGAGATCATCACCGACAAGCTGCTGCAGGGGCTGTTCCTGCCGGCTTATTCGCTGATCCCGCCGTTGCCGGGCTACGAGCCGGCGCTGCCCGAGTGGGCGAAGCTGGCCCGCGGCGCAGCGGCATGCGCGCGCGCGCGAGCTGTACGCGAGCGGCGGGCTTTTCCGCTGCGAATCCGCTGCGCGTCGACATCGCCTATGCGATGGGCGATCCCGACATCCGCCGCGTCATGGAAGCGCTCTCGGCCATGTGGCGCAGCGTGCTCGGCGCCGACATCCAGCTGGCCGCGCGAGGAGTTCCGCGTGCTGATGAACAACCGCCGCATCGGCAGGCACCGGCTCGCCTGGCATGCGTGGATCGGGGATTACCCCGACCCGTTGAGCTTTCTCGAGCTGTGGCGGCGCGACAGCGGCCAGAACTTCGGCGGCTTCGACGAGCCGCGCCTCGACGCGCTGCTCGACCAGGCCCTGCTCAGTCCCGACGAGGCATCGCGGCACGCGCGCTATCGCGAGGCCGAGGCACTGCTGGCCGACCGCGCGATCAGCCTGCCGATCTATTACTACCAGTCGCGCCACCTGCTGAAGCCCTGGGTGCGGGGCTTTGCCGACAACGCGATGGACCGACACTCCTCGCGCGACCTGTGGCTGGACCTCGGCTGATGCTCACGCTCGCGCTGCGACGTCTCGCGACGGCGATACCGACCCTGCTGGTGATCGCAACGCTCGCGTTCGCGCTGATGCATGCCGCGCCCGGCGGCCCGTTCGACTCCGAGAAGGAGCTGATGCCGGAGGTGCGCGAGGCGATCGAGCGCGCGTACCACCTCGACGAGCCGGTGTGGAAACAGTACGTCCGTTATCTCGCGCAACTCGCGCGGGGCGATCTCGGCCCGTCGTTCCAGTACCGCGACCGCAGCGTGAACGAGCTGATCGCGCAGGGGCTGCCGGTCGATCTCACGATCGGCGGACTCGCGCTGCTGCTGGCATTGCTGCTCGGCCTGCCGCTCGGTGCGCTCGCGGCGCATCAAGCGCGGCACCGGCTGGGACCACGCCGCGCTCGGCCTCGCGCTGGTCGGCATCTCGGTCCCGGTGTACGTCATCGCGCCGCTGCTGATCCTCGTCTTCGCCGTGACGCTGCAATGGCTGCCGGCCGGGGACTGGGGGGGCGGCGCAGTGGCGCCACCTGGTGCTGCCGGTCGTCGCGCTGTCGGCGCCCTACATCGCGATCGTCACGCGGCTCATGCGTGCGAGCCTCGTCGAGGTGCTCGAGTCGCCGTTCATCCGCACGGCGCGCGCGAAGGGGCTCCGTGGCCGACGATCGTGCTGTCCGGCACGCATTGCGCCCGGCGCTGCTGCCGGTCGTCTCGTTTCTCGGCCCCACGGCCGTCGGTGTCGATCACCGGCTCGATCGTCGTCGAGACGATGTTCGGCCTGCCGGGCATCGGGCGGTTCTTCGTCATCGGCGCGTTCAACCGCGACTACACGCTGGTGATGGGCGTGACGCTGCTGTACGGCGCGCTGATCGTGCTGGCGAACTTGCTCGCCGACTCTGCTAGGCGCTGCTCGACCCGCGCGTGCGGCTGCGATGAACGGCCTGCTGCACCATCTGCCGCGCGTGCCGACAGCGCTGCTCGCGCTGATCCTGCTCGGCGCGCTCGGGCTGCCGCTGCATGTCGCCCTACGATTACTTCGCGCCTTCGTGGGACAAGCTCGATCTGCCGCCCGGCTTCGCCGGCGGGCATCTGCTCGGCACGGACGACACTCGGGTCGCGACGTGCTGGTGCGGCTGATGTGGGGCTGCCGCATCTCGCTGCTGGTGGCACTGGTCGCGAGCTTCACCAGCCTGTCCATCGGCGTCACCTGGGGCGTGACGGCCGGCTACCTCGGCGGCCGCATCGACACGCTGATGATGCGCGTCGTCGACGTGCTCTATTCGGTGCCGTTCATCCCGTTCGTCATCGTGCTCACCGTGCTGTTCGGTCGCAACCTGCTGCTGCTGTTCATCGCGATCGGCGCGGTGTCCTGGCTCGACATCGCGCGCATCGTGCGCGGCCAGACGCTCTCGCTGCGCGAGCGCGAGTTCGTCACCGCCGCGCGGGTCATGGGCGCAGGCACGGCGATGCTGGTCCGCCGTCACCTCGTGCCGAACCTGTTCGGCATCGTGATCGTTTACCTGACGCTGACGATCCCGACCGTCATCCTGATCGAGGCGTTCCTCAGCTTTCTCGGTCTCGGTGCGCAGGCGCCGCTCACCTCGCTCGGCATGATGATCGCGGACGGCGCGGCGCAGATGCAGGCGCGGCCGGTGATGCTGATCTTCCCCGCCGCGCTGCTCGCCGCGATCGTCTACCTGCTGCAACCGCATCGGCGATGCACTGCGCGACGCGCTCGATGGGGAATCGCGATGAGCGTGCTCGCGGTTCACGACCTCACAGTGCAACTGGGCGAACACCGGCTCGTCGACGGGGTGAGCTTCTCGATCGAGGCGGGCGAGGTGTTCGGCATCGCCGGCTCGTCGGGGTCGGGCAAGACGCAGCTGCTGTATGCCCTGATGGGATTGTCTCCGCGCGGCGCACGGCTCGGCGGTTCGGCGGTGCTCGAAGGGCGGGAACTCGTCGGGCTGCCGCAGCCCGACCTTGCCGCGCTGCGCGGCAATCGCATCGGCATGGTCTTCCAGGACCCGATGAATGCGCTCAATCCTTATCTCTCGATCGGCACGCAGCTCACCGAGGTACTCGAGGTGCACCGGTCGCAATCCCGGCGCGCCGCCCGCGAGACAGCGGTCGCGATGCTCGATGCCGTGCACATCGTCGAGCCCCGGCGGCGGCTCGGCCAGTATCCGCACGAGCTCTCCGGTGGCATGCGCCAGCGCGTGATGATCGCGATGGCGCTGCTGTGCGAGCCCGCCGTGCTGCTCGCCGACGAGCCGACGACCGCGCTCGATGTGACGGTGCAGGCGCAGGTGCTCGCGCTGCTGGTCGAGCTCACCGCACGCCTGCGCACCGCGATCGTGTTCGTCACCCACGATCTCGGCGTGCTTGCGAGCATCGCGGACCGCGTCGCGGTGATGGCAGAGGGCCGAATCGTCGAGGAATCGTCGGCCGTGGCGATGTTCGCCTCGCCGCAGCACGCCGTGACGCGTGGGCTGCTCGACGCGGCCCGCGAGATGGCGTTGCCGGTGCGTCCGCAATGACGCGGCCGCCGCTGCTCGAGGCGCGCGATCTGCGCGTCGTGTTCCGAGCCGATCGCGGGTTGTTCGGCGCACGCGCGGTGCCGACGTGGTTGCGGTCGACGATGTCGATCTCGTCCTCGAGCCCGGCGCGCGCATCGCGATCGTCGGCGAGTCGGGCAGCGGCAAGTCGACGCTCGCGCGCGCGCTGCTGCGGCTCGTTCCGCTGGAACGCGGTCAGGTGCTGCTGCGGGGCGAGGATCTCGCGATTCTCCGCGCCGAAGAGTTGCGCCGGCGACGGCGCGACCTGCAGATGATCTTCCAGGACCCGCTCGCCTCACTCGACCCGCGCATGCGCGTCGTGGACATCGTCGCCGAACCGCTGGAACTGCTCGGCCAGGAACGCTCGGCTTCCGTCCGCCGCGAGCGCGCGCTCGCGTTGCTGGAATCGGTCGGCATCGTCCGCGCGAGTACCACCCGGCTGCCGCGCGCATTCTCGGGCGGGCAGGCTCAGCGCATCGCAATCGCCCGCGCACTGATCTGCGACCCCGCGGTCCTGCTGTGCGACGAGCCGGTCTCCGCGCTCGATCTGAGCACCCGGGGGCAGGTGCTGCGACTGCTCGAAGCGCAGGCGTCCGAACGCGGGCTCGCGCTCTTGTTCATCAGTCACGATCTCGCCGCTGTGCGTTACCTGTGCGACGAGGTGCGCGTGATCTTCCGCGGGCGCATCGTGGAGCAGGCGGACCGCGAGACGCTGTTCGCCCGGCCGCTGCACCCCTACACGCGCGCGTTGCTCGCGGCGGTTCCGGTACCGGATCCCGCGATCGCGCGGGCCCGGCTCGCTGCACCGGTGGCGGCCGGCGTGCCGGCGCAAGGGCTGGGCTGTGCGTACGCGACGCGCTGCCCGTACGTGATCGATCGTTGCCGCAGCGAGCGGCCGCTGCTGCGGCCGGTCGGCGCAACGCTGGTCGCCTGCCATCGCGCCGAGGAGGTCGCCCATGACTGAAGCCGCCTGCGCGCTGCGGGGTCAGGCGCGAGTTCGCCGCGCGAGTTCCTTCAGCTCGAACGTGCCGTCTTCGTCGAGGCGCAGCACGCTGCCCTGGTCGTACCAGTCGCCGAGCACGATGCGGGTGCAGGTGCTGCCGTCCAGCTCGTACGTGTGCACGCCCGGCCGATGCGTGTGCCCGTGGATCATCAGCGAGGTCCGCTCGCGCGGAACGCAGCGAACACCGCCGCCTCGTTCACGTCCATGATCGTCCGCATCGCGGTGCGGGTGTGCTGCTGACTGCCTTTGCGCGCCGCGTTCGCCACTGCGCGGCGCGTGGCCAACGGCAGCTTCAGGAAGCGCCGCTGCCAGTCCGGATCGCGCACCATCGTGCGCAGTTCCTGGTAGGGGTGATCGTCGGTGCAGAGCAGATCGCCATGCGTGACCAGCGCCCGCACCGCGCCGACTTCGAGCAGCAGCGGATCGGGCAGCAGCGTGCATCCGGTCGCGCCTTCGAAGCACGGCGCCGTAGAGGAAATCGCGATTGCCACGCATGACGAAGCACGGCACCGAACGAGTGAAGGCGCGCAGTGCCTGGCAGACCTCGAGCGCGAACGGGCTCGTAATCGTCGTCGCCGACCCAGGTCTCGAACAGGTCGCCGAGGATGTAGAGGCCGGCGGCTTCGAGCGCTTCGCTGCGCAGGAAGTCCGCGAACTGCGCGATCGCTTCCGGTGCTTCCGGCGCCAGATGCAGGTCGGAGACAAACAGGTACGGGGCGGCGCCATCGATGACGTAATATTGTAGGGATGTCCCGCAGCCCGTCGTCTCCCGTTTTGCGCCGAGTCCCACCGGCGAGCTGCATCTCGGCAACGCGCGCACCGCACTGTTCAGTGCGCTGCTGGCGCGCCGTTCCGGCGCGCAGGGCCGTTTCCTGCTGCGCATCGAAGACACCGACGCGGAGCGCAGCACCACCGCTTTCAGCGCCGGTCTCCTGGACGATCTGCGCTGGCTGGGCCTCGACTGGGATGGCGAGGTGGTGCACCAGTCGCACGCGGCGCTGCCTACGAGCGCGCGCTCGGCATGCTGATCGAGTCGGGCTCGGCCTATCCCTGCTTCTGCACCCCGGCCGAGCTCGAACTGCGACGCGCGACGCGGACCTCGCGGCCGGCAAGCCGCCGCGATACTCCGGCCGCTGCCGCGACCTCCCGCGACGAGGCCGCGCCGCTCGCCTCGCTGCGGGCGAGCCGGCCGCGTTCCGGTTCCGCGTGCCGGCGAGGGCGAGATCGGCTTCGATGACGTCGTGCACGGACCGATGCGTTTCCGCTGCGCCGATCGGCGATTTCGTGCTGCGGCGGGCCGATGGCGGGCCGCGTTCTTCTTCTCCAATGCCGTCGACGACGCGGCGAGCGGCGTGACCCACGTGCTGCGCGGCGACGATCACCTGAGCAATACGCCGCGCCAGCTGCTGCTGCTCGCGGCGCTGGGTCTGCCAGCGCCGCGCTACGGGCACCTCGCGTTGCTGACTGGATGCCGATGGCACGCCGCTGTCGAAGCGCCGGGGTGCCGCGAGCCTGCGGCAGCTGCGGGCCAGCGGCTATCTGCCGGAGGCGATCCGCAACCAGCTGTTCCGGCTCGGCCATCCATACGGACGCGGCGGGCCTGCTCGACCTGCAGGCCATGGCGGCCGCATTCGACCTCGCCCACCTGCAGGCGCGCCGGCGCAGTTCGATCCGGCGCAGCTGCATGGCTGGCAGAAGCGAGCGGCACGGGGCTGGCTGCCGGATGCGCGCGAGCGATGGCTCGGCCGGCGGCTGCCTGCGGTCTCGACGGCGATCCTGGCGCCACGCAGTTCGTCGCTGCCGTGCTGCCGAACCTCGTGCTGCCGCGGATGCGGTTGCCCTGGCTGCAGGTCGCCTTCGGCGAGCTGCCCGAGCCGACCGCCGGAGGCCGCCGCCGCGCTGGCCGCAGCGCCCGCGGCGCTGTTCGGCGCGGCGCTCGCTGCCACCGCGCCCGACGCACGTTCCGCGCGCTGTCGGCGGCCGCCGCAGCCGCGACCGGTCTCAAGGGACCGGCACTGTTCAAGCCGCTGCGCGCGGCGCTGACCGGCACGGCTCGACGGGCCCGAGCTCGCCGCGCTGCTGCACGCTCATGCGCGCCGTCGCTGGTGCGAGCAGCGCCTCGCGCGATTCGCGTAACATTGCATCGATGCTCGGCATCCACAATTCCCTGACCGGGAAGCTCGAGACGTTCGAGCCGCTCGTTCCCGGCCAGGTGCGCATGTACGTGTGCGGCATCACCGTCTACGACTATCTGCCACGTCGGCCACATGCGCATGATGGTCGCGTTCGACGTCGTGCAGCGCTATCTGCGCTACAGCGGCTACGCGCGTCACTTACGTGCGCAACATCACCGACATCGACGACAAGATCATCCGGCGCGCCGCGCGAGCAGCGGCGAGCCGATCGAGGCGCTCACCGCACGCTTCATCGCGCGCGATGGACGAGGACTTCGCGCGCGCTCGGCATCGACGCGCCCGACCACGAGCCGCGCGCCACGGCGCTACGTGCCGCAGATCGTCGCGATGATCGGCAGGCTGATCGAGCGCGGCCATGCCTATGCCGCCGCCAATGGCGACGTGATGTATTCGGTCTCGAGCTTTCCGGGTTACGGCCAGCTGTCCGGCAAGAAGCTGGCCGATCTGCGCGCCGGCGCGCGCGTCGACGTCGACGAAGCCAAGCGCGATCCGCTCGACTTCGTGCTGTGGAAGCACGCGAAGCCCGGCGAGCCGAGCTGGGCCTCGCCGTGGGGCGACGGGCCGGCCGGGCTGGCACATCGAATGCTCGGCCATGTCGACGGCGCTGCTCGGCGACACACTTCGACATCCATGGCGGCGGCATGGACCTCAAGTTCCCGCATCACGAGAACGAGATTGCGCAGAGCTGCGGCGCCAGCGGCGCAGCCGTTCGCGCAGCTCTGGATGCACAACGGTTTCGTGCAGCGTCGACAACGAGAAGATGTCGAAGTCGCTCGGCAATTTCTTCACCGTGCGCGAAGTGCTGCCGCATCTGCGGCATCCCGAGGTGCTGCGCTACTTCCTGCTCGCGAGCCACTATCGCGGCCCGCTCAACTACACGCAGGACAGCCTGCGCAGGCCGATGCCACGCTCGGCGGCTGCTACCACGCGCTGCGCGGGCTCGCCGCCGGCGCCGCGGTCGCGCCGGCGCGACGCTGGCGCGCGAGTTCCGCGCGGCGATGGACGACGACTTCAATACGCCCGAAGGCACTCGCCGTGCTGCAGACGCTGGCGCGCGAGATCAACGACGCCAAGGCCGGGAGGCGCGCGACCGAGGCCGCGCGCGCTCGCCGCCGAGCTGCGCGAGCTGGCCGGCGTGCTGGGCTTGCTGACGCTCGACGCCGGACGCAATGGTTCCAGCCTGGCGAACTCGGCGCCGGCGACGATCCGCGGCGGCGGAGTTCGACGACCGGCGCGATCGAGCGGCAGATCGCGGCGCGGCTCGCGGCGCGCACGGCGCGCGACTTCGCCGAAGCCGACCGGATCCGCGACGCAGCTCGCGCAGGCCGGCATCGTGCTCGAGGACCGGCCCGACGGCACCACCGACTGGCGGCGGCGCTAGCTAGCGACGCTCGATGCGCGTTTGCAGCGCAGTCCTTCGCGGAACTGATACGCCTCGAGGGTGTTCTGGATCAGCATCGCGATCGTCATCGGGCCGACGCCGCCCGGCACCGGCGTGATCCACGCGGCGCGCTTCGCCGCGCGGCTTCGAACTCGACGTCGCCGACCACCTTGCCGCGACGGCAGGCGGTTGATGCCGACGTCGAGCACGACGGCGCCGGGCTTGATCCAGTCGCCCTTGACGAACTCGGGCTTGCCGATGCCGGCGACGACGAGGTCCGCGCGCCGCACGTGGCCGGGCAGGTCCCTCGTCTGGCTGTGGCAGATCGTGACCGTCGCGCCCTCGCATCAGCAGTTCGAGCGCCATCGGGCGCCCGACGATGTTCGACTGGCCGATGACCACCGCATCCATGCCCTTCGGGTCGATGCCCTCGCGCTCGAGCATCTTCATGCAGCCATAGGGCGTGCAGGGGCGCAGGCGCGGCGTGCGCTGCGCCAGCAGGCCGAGGTTCTCGCGGGTTGAAGCCGTCGACGTCCTTGCTCGACGGCGATCGCATCGATCACGGCCTTGCTGTCGATCTGCTTCGGCACCGGCAGCTGCACCAGGATGCCGTCGATCGCAGGGGTCCGCATTCAGCTCCTCGACCACCGCCAGCACCTCGTCCTGCGTGCGCGTCGCGGGCAGCTCGTGCACGCACCGAGTGCATGCCCGCCGCCTCGCAGGCCAGGCGCTTGTTGCGCACGTAGATCTGCGAGGCCGGGTCGTGGCCGACGATCACGACGCGCGAGGCCCGGCACGCGCCGGCCGGCGGCTCGCAGCGCTTCCACCTGGTCCTTGATACTGTCCTCGCAGCGGCTGCGCAATGGCCTTGCCGTCGATCAGGCGTGCCGTCATCGTTCTCTCCCGATGCTTTCTGTGCCCGAAGGGCGCGCGTAGGGTATCATCGCGTGATGTCGGGGCGTGGCGCAGTCTGGTAGCGCATCTGCTTTGGGAGCAGAGGGTCGGAGGTTCAAATCCTCTCGCCCCGACCATTCATCCACGGAGCGGATAGGCATCGGACCGGCAGCCAGCACGACCTCGCGCCATACCTGGCTGGTGTTCTGGCTCGTCGCGCTCGCCGGCTACACGAACTACGCGTCGGGTTCGCGCTCGCTTACTATCTGATCGATCGCGAGCGTGAGCACGGGTCGGTGCCGACACACGCGCCGATGCGTCTGGCCGAGGTCCGACAGCTGGGCCCGGCCTACTGGCTGATGCTGGTGCTGTGCATCCTGTGGTACGCGACGATCATCGCGTTCCGCAGCACCTTCGCGGTGAAATATCTGCAGCACGCGCACGGCCTCGCGCTCGACGTCGCAAGCTCTCTCAACGGGCATGTGTTCCTGGCCTCGATGTTCGCGACGCCGCTGTTTGGCTGGCTCTGCGACCGCACGGGTCGGTACTCGCCGTTCCTCGCGTTTGCGGCGGTGCTGTTGCCCGTGTCGCTGCTCATGATGGTTCACACCGACCAGATCGGCCTCGCCACGCTGCTCATCGGCGTGAGCTACTGCATGGTGCCCGCAGTGATGTGGCCGCTGCTCAGCCGGCTCGTCCCGCAGCGCATCTTCGGCACGGCACTCGGACTGATGTGGGTGCTGCAGAACCTCGGCATGGCCAGCGCGAATTTCATCGCCGGCTGGCTGAACGATCGTGCTAGCGCGAGCGCCGCGAATCCGGCCGGCTATCTGCCGATGATGGATTTCTTCCTCGCGATGGGCGTCGGAGGCGCGCTCGCGGCGCTGCTGCTCTGGCGCATCGCTGGCCGGCGCCGGCACGAGCGGGTCACGCGGAGTCCTGCTCCAGCATGAGCATCATCCGCACGAGCTGCGCGAGCGAGTCCGCATTCATCTTCTCCATCACGCGCGCGCGATGGATCTCGATGGTCCGCTGACTGAGGTTCAGGTCCACTGCCATCAGCTTGTTCGGACGACCGCGAGTCATCAACGCCAGCACCTCGCGCTCGCGGGGGGTCAGCGTCGCCCTTCGCGCCCCGAGCTGTTCCCGCTGTGCGAGCTTCGCGCGCAGTTCCGCGTCCCGTGCGATCGCGCGACGGATGCGGTCCAGCAGGTCCTGATCGCGGAATGGCTTCTGCAGGAAATCGAACGCCCCGTGCTGCAGGGCCTCGACGGCCATCGGCACGTCGCCATGGCCCGTGATGAAGATCACCGGCGTTACGGCACCTTGCAGGTTCAGCCGCTCCTGTAGCTCCAGCCCGTTCAGACCCGGCATGCGGACATCGAGCACGAGACAGCCGGGCTGCGCAGGGTCGAACTGGGCCAGGAATTCCTCGGCGGAGCCGAAAGTTCGCGCCGCGAGCCCGACGGAGCGCAGCAGCAGTCGCAACGCCGAACGCACCGCCTCGTCGTCATCGACGATGGTGACGAGCTCAAGCACGCTCATGGCTGCGCCGCCGGCAGCGACAAGAAGAACTCGGGCGGGGAGGGGCGATAGCCGAGCGTTCCGTGATGAGCCCGCGCGATCGTACGACTGATCGCAAGGCCGAGGCCTGTGCCCTCGGGCTTGGTCGTGAAGAACGGGTCGAACATCCGGCCGACCGCGTCGGGCGCGACACCCGGCCCTGTATCGCGTACGGCGATTTCGATGCGGCCGGTCCGATCGCGCCTTGTGGACAGGCTGATGCGACGCTGTGCCTGCGGCAGCGATTCCATCGCATCGATACCGTTGCGGACGAGGTTCAGCAGCACCTGCTGGATCTGCACGCGGTCGATGGCGATGGCGGGCAGGGCGGGGTCGAGCTGGAAGTGCAGCGTGACGCCGCTCTGGCGCAGGTCCCATGCGGCAAGCGAGGCGATTTCCTCCACCACCTCGTTGACTGCTTCGCAGTGGTGCTCGGTCTTCCGGTCACCAACGAGGTGCCGCAGGCGGCGGATCACTTCGCCGGCACGCAGTGCCTGCGAAGCGATTTGCCTCAGCGCTTCCTGCACGTCCTCGAGCTGCGCGTCGGGCTGCGCGAGCAACCGCTCGCTCGCCTGGGCGTACGTCGCGATGGCCGCGAGGGGCTGGTTCAGCTCGTGTGACAGCCCCGCGGCCATCTCGCCCATCGACGCGAACCGCGCCACCTGCGCGAGCCGTTCGTGCGCGTGGCGGACCTCTGCGTCCTTGGCCCGTTGCTCGCTCAGGTCGCGTACGAAGCCGGCGAATCGCGGCGGATCCGCGCCCGGCACGACTCCCACCGATAGCGCGACGGGGAACGTGCTGCCATCGCGGCGCAGGGCGGTCACTTCGCGGCCGCGGCCGATGACGCGGGGCACGCGCGAGGCGATGTAGCGGTCGATGTAGCCGTCGTGGGAGCCGCGGTCGGGCTCGGGCATCAGGCGCGACACGTTGCAGCCAGACAGCTCGTCGGCGCTGTACCCGAACAGGCGCTCGGCGGAGTGGTTGGCCACGTGGATCAACCCGCGATGGTCGATGACGATGACCGCGTCGACCGCTGCGTCCAGCAGGGCCTGCATGTCATCCGAGATGTGGGCGGGAGTTCGCATGGCAGGATGCGCCAAGATACCCCACGCACCGGGTGGCCCGATGACCCGACCCCGCGATGAGCCTTCTCGCCACATGGGCGAGCTCTACGCGCATCAAGCACAAGCCGCAGCCCGACGGATCCCCGCCACGCGGTTGCACGCCTGACCCCGGCCAGCACGCTGCAGGGACGGGAACAGCTGGTCGAAATCCGACGGGCCGGCGCTTCGCGCTGCGCTGAAGCGGCGGGCTGCACGTATCATCGCGGGCCGGGCGCCCGTAGCTCAGTCGGATAGAGCATCGGCCTTCTAAGCCGAGGGTCGCAGGTTCGATTCCTGCCGGGCGCGCCACCGCCCGAGTCGTTCGCACGGGGGACCGTTGCGGGGTGACGATGGTGGACGTAGCTCAGCTGGTAGAGTCCCGGATTGTGATTCCGGCTGTCGCGGGTTCGAGTCCCGTCGTCCACCCCACTTTTCCGGTGGGCCGTTAGCTCAGTTGGTAGAGCAGTTGACTCTTAATCAATTGGTCGTAGGTTCAAATCCTACACGGCCCACCATTCCCTTCCTGCCTTCGTCCGGGCGCTCCGCGTGGCGAGTAGCTATAATCGTCGGCTACCCGGAGTCGCCATTCCGGTTGCGAATGTGGCGGAACTGGTAGACGCGCTGGATTTAGGTTCCAGTGG
>CAVYKG010000012.1:0-385000 GCA_963769065.1 uncultured Pseudomonadota bacterium
GAAGCAGGTCGAGGCCGTGCGCACGCAACGGCTGCTTGCTCGAAGCGACCGACCCCGTGTCGCCGCTGCGCTCGACCCTCGCGGATGCCCTGCGGAAGGCGGTGCTCGACGCCCACGCCGCGCTGGAAGCGCGGCTACGTGAAGGGCGTCGCCTCGCTCGAGACCAGCTCGCTATGGCCGCGCCTGTCCGACGCGGACCGCAGCAGCATCCTCGCCTCCGTCGACTTGTCGCCCGTTGCGCCGCTTGGAGCTGTCGACCGATGACGCGCTCCTTTCCGCGCTCGACGCGCGGTCGATCTCCGCGCGGCAACGCCGAGACCGACGCCGTCCCCGGCCGCGTGCAGAAGGCGCTGGAGCAGGCGGCGCGGCTGCTCGGAGCCGAAGGTGCGGTCCGTCACGATCGAGCGCTCCACGCTCGCGACCGCGGCCGACGTCGACGCATGGCTCGAGCGGCAGAAGAAGACCCTCGTCGCGGCCATCAAGGATGGCCCCGTTCTCGTGAGCTGAGGAACCCCGATGGCATCGCTCGATCGCAACCTCCGCAGAGAATCTCGAGAACGCCGTGAAGAAGGCCCGCCGCGTCGCCGAGGCCGGCGCGCGGCAGGCCGTCGAGCAGCTCGCCGTGGGCCACCACGAGCCGTGGTCCGCGCTCTCGCCCGACCAGCGCAAGCTGCGCAACCGCCTGCGCGCGCATGGCCGCCAGCTCGGCGACCGGCTCGACGAGAAGAAGGGCACGCAGAGCATCGACCGGCTCGCCGGCGAGTGCGCCTACGAGCACTGGCATCGCCTGCTGTTCGCGCGCTTCCTCGCGGAGAACGACCTGCTCGTCGAGCCCGAGTCGGGCATGGCGCTCTCGCTCGACGAGTGCCGCGAGCTCGCGCGCGAGCAGAGGCAAGGACTGGCTCGTGCTCGCGAGCGACTTCGCGCAGCGGATGCTGCCGCAGATCTTCCGCGCGGGACGACCCGGTGCTGGAGGTCGCGCTGCCGCCGGAGAAGCGCCAGGAGCTGGAGGCGCATGCTCGAAGGGCTTGCCGCGCGAGGTCTTCATCGCCGACGACAGCCTCGGCTGGGTCTACCAGTTCTGGCAGGCGGAGAAGAAGGACGAGGTCAACAAGTCCGAGGAGCAAGATCGGCGCCGACGAGCTGCCCGCCGTCACGCAGCTCTTCACCGAGGACTACATGGTGCTCTTCCTGCTGCACAACACGCTCGGCGCGTGGTGGGCCGGCAAGGTGCTCGCGGCGAAGCCCGACCTCGCCGGTCGCGGCGTCGGAGGACGAGCTCCGCGCCGCGTGCGCCGTGCCGGGCGTCGAGTGGAGCTACCTGCGCTTCGTGCGCGAGAGCGACGTGTGGCGGCCCGCCGCCGGCACGTTCGCCGGCTGGCCCACGGCCGCGAAGGACCTCACCGTGCTCGACCCGTGCATGGGCAGCGGGCACTTCCTCGCGTTCGCGCTGCCGATGCTGGTCGCGCTCCGGCGCGAGGAGGAGAAGCTCTCGCTCGCCGAAGCCGTCGACGCGGTCCTGCGCGACAACCTGTTCGGGCTCGAGCTCGACCCGCGCTGCACGCAGATCGCCGCGTTCAACCTCGCGCTCGCGGCGTGGAAGCTCGCGGGCTACCGGCCGCTGCCCGCGCTGAACCTCGCCTGCTCCGGCCTCGCCATCAATGCGCCCGTAGCGCGCCTGGACTGCGCTCGCTGGCGGCGATGCGCCCGCCTGAGAACGGGATGAAGCAGCTCTACGACCTGTTCCGGCAGGCGCCGACTGCTGGGCTCGCTCATCGACCCGACGCGCACTCGGTGGCGATCTCTTCGTCGCGCGACTTCGACAAAGATCCGCTCGCTGCTTGCGGCGGCCCTCGCGACGGAGCGAGTCAGAGGACGCTGAGCTCGCTGTCATCGCGCAGGGGATTGCCCGGGCGGCCTCGATCCTCGCGCGACGACTACACGCTGGTTGCCACGAACGTCCCGTACCTCGGCCGCGGAAAGCAGAGCGCGCTCCTTGCGAGCGTACTGCTGAGCAGCAGTACCCCAAGGCCAAGGCGGACCTCGCCGACGTGTTCATGGAGCGCATCCGCGGCATGCTGAAGGTCGGCGGGGCATCGGCGCTGGTTACGCCGCAGAACTGGCTGTTCCTGACGGGCATACAAGAAGTTTCGAGAATCTCTCCTGCGATCTCGACGGCTCGTCTTCTTGCGACTTGGTCCGGCGCATTCGGGATCTGATATCCGGCGGGCCAGTCAAGCATGCTGGTCATTGGATCGAGCGCTCACGACGAGCACGAGACTGGTCTTCGCTGGATTTGATGTCTCGTTGCGGACACGCGAGTTCGACGAGAAGGCCTCGCTCACACTGCGGCGAGCTCGTAGTCGAGTTGGCGCAAGCTCAGGACTCGCAGCTCGCGGATCCAGAAGCACGCAGATCTAGGAGCCTGGGTCGCGTCCAGCTACGCGGCTACGTGCAGCGTCCTACCAGGGCATCAAGACATGGCGACGACTAGCGATTTCGTCGCGTGTTTTGGGAGGTGCCGAGCTCCGTCAGATAGGTGGCGAGCCTTTCAGAGCACCGTCGAGTCGACGCGATTGTACGGTGGGTCTATAGCGTCGTTCGACTGGGAGCGAGAGACGGACGCTGCGGAGCTGGCGCGAGGACGCACAAGGGCGTTGGCTGCATGGGGCCGAGCTGGGCGTGCATAGCGTCAGCCAGATGAGGGACTGCCCGTGCGCTCTACGTCGGGAGACCTCTTCGACAGCAACGCGTCAGCAATCGTGCCACGCGACGAAGACCTGACAGCTCTGTGGGCGTTCTGTTCATCGGACGAGTACTGCGACGCAGTCGGACGCATCGACAAGTCGTTGAAAGCGACGAACCAGCCTGGTGCAAGGTTCCGTTCGAATCTGGCATCGCTGGAGCAGCGCGCGAGTCGAATCCGAACTGGCTTCCAGGCAGCATTCGTGCCGGTTCGACCAATCCAACGCAGTGGCACTTCTCCGGTGCGACCTGGCGGCGAGTGCATCGCTCCAGGTCGCGGTCGCCCGGCTTGCTTGGGTTTCGTTGGCCGCGGCAAACCGGGCGCAGCGTTCATGGACGGCACCCGCTCGACAACGACGGCTCTCATCGCACGTCGATGATGATGGCATCGTGTGCTTGCCGGCGCTCCGCGGGGAGGCTCGCAGCTGCCCAGCGTGTGCGGGCGCTGCTCGCCGATGCCTTCGGCGCCGACTGGTCGGCGCGAAGCTGAACGAGCTGCTCGCGAGCGCTGAGCTTCGCCGGCAAGTCGCTCGACGACTGGCTTCGCGACGGCTTCTTCGAGCAGCACTGCGAGCTGTTCCACCAGCGCCCGTTCATCTGGCACGATCTGGGACGGTCGCAAGGACGGCTTCAACGCGCTGGTGAACTACCACCAGCTCGCCGCGCCGAACGGCGAAGGTCGGCGCACGCTCGAGAAGCTGACCTACACCTACCTCGGCGACTGGATCGACCGCCAGCGCGCCGACCAGAAGGCGGGCGTCGAAGGCGCCGACGGGCGCCTCGCCGCCGCCGAGCACCTGCAAGCGCGAGCTGGAGAAGATCCTCGAGGGCGAGCCGCCCTACGACATCTTCGTCCGCTGGAAGCCGCTGCACCAGCAAGCCGTCGGCTGGGACCCCGACATCAACGACGGCGTGCGCATGAACATCCGTCCGTTCATGGCCGCGAAGCCCTTGAACGCGCGCGGGAAGAACGCCGGCATCCTGCGCGTGGCCCCGAAGATCAAATGGGACAAGGACCGCGGCAAGGAACCGACCCGCGACAAGGCCGACTTCCCGTGGTTCTGGGGCTGGGACGAGAGCACGCGGACTTCGCCGGCGGGAAGCGAGTTCGACGGCAACCGCTGGAACGACCTCCACTACACGCGCGCCGTGAAGCACGCCGCGCGTGAGCGCGCCAACGGAGCCAAGTCGTGACGCAGCCTCTCGACGCCGCAGACACGCCGCCGCCGCACGCGAAGGGGCTGCTCGATGCGCTCGAGCGCTCGTTCCTTCAGGCGCTGCGCACGCCGAGGGCGAGGCCGCAGCCGGCCGCGCTGCTCTGGACCGACGCGGACAGGCAGTGGGCGGCCTCGTGGCGCGCTCTGCAGAACGGCGCTGCCGCACCTCTTCGTGCTCGGCACCTACGACGCCGACGAAGCGCACGGGCCCGGCGATCTGGCTGCGCTGCGTCGTCGACCGCGCGCTGCGCAGACGTCACGCTCGCCCGGGCGTCGTCCCGATCCTCTACCTTCCCGGCGTCGCCGGCAGTCGCTGCGCGCCGGCGACGATTGCCCGCGCGATCTCCAGCCGCTCGTCGAGCTGCAGTATCGAGGCGCGTCTGGCACCAGCGCAACGGGCGCGACTGGACGGTCGAAGCCTTCCTCGTCTCGGACGACGGGCTTCGGCTCGACATCGCCCAGGACGCGCGCACGCGCGAGGCCGCACTGCGCGCCTGCCGCTGCTTGCCGAGAGCCGCTCGCCGGCCTGCGCGGCCGTCGCCTCGAGGCCGACGATTTCGATCGGCTCGCCGTCGAGCGATCCGATCCGCGAC
Source organism: uncultured Pseudomonadota bacterium (assembly GCA_963769065.1). GTDB lineage: Bacteria > Pseudomonadota > Gammaproteobacteria > Steroidobacterales > Steroidobacteraceae > ZC4RG30. The sequence continues at coordinate 4,556 of CAVYKG010000012.1, forward strand.
CTGTCTGCGCTGGATGAGCGTCGGCGAGGCTTTCGCACGACCGATGGCGATGCGCCGCTGGAGGGCCTTCCGCGGCGTGTGCAGCTCGGAGTTCAGGTTCGATCCGGACAAGACGGCACGCCGGCGACGCGGCGAACGCGCTCGTCGAGGGCGGTGGAAAGTGGGATGACGTCTGGCAGCGCTTCTGGAGGCGCCGCGGCTCTATCCCGGCGTCTCGCCAGCTGCTTCGCCAGACGCGCCACGCCGCTGCCTTCATCGCGGCTAGCGATCGCGACGCCGGCCGGCATACGACGAGGCCGAGCAGGACGCTTCGCAAGGCGCTCGACGCGGTCGCGAGCTGCCGCACGCGAAGGCGCTCGCCAAGGTCGCCGCGCTCGAAGCCGAGCACATGGCAAGCGACGCGACTGGGTCTGGGCGCAGCTCGGCGAGAGCCCGCTGGCCGTCGCGCTCGAACCACTCGCCGGCTCGCCAAGGCCGCCGCGACACGACGCTCGGCGGCGCGACCGTCGACGCGATGGTCGCCGACTACGCGAACGAGCGGCTGGCGCTGCGATCGCGCGGCGCTCGAAGCGCTCGCCTCGGTCAAGCAGCCCGCGGACGTGACTCTCGTCCAAGCGTCGTGCGCGCGCTCTACGTGCCGTGGCTCGACGCCTCCGCGCGCCACTTCCAGGAGCTCGTGATCGGCGCCGAGGCGGCGTTCGCGCGAAGGTCATCGCGGTCGGCAGCACGAGAAGGACGCATGCCTCGTGTTCGCCGACGGCCTTCGCTTCGACGTCGCCGGGATGCTGCAGGAGCGTCTCGAAGCGAAGGGCTTCCGGGTGCGCCTGAACCATCGCATCGCGCCGCTGCCGACGGTCACCGCAACCGCGAAGCCGGTCGCGACGCTCTGCGCACGACGCGCCTCGAAGGCGGCGAGGACATCGTCGACTTCAACCCGCGCATTGCACGAACAGCGCGCAGGCGGCCACCGCGCAGCGGCTCCGGGATGACATGGCGCAGTCGCAGGCGTCGACCTCCTCGGCGAGGACATCCGACCCGCGAAGCAGGGCACGACGGGTGGCTGGATCGAGACCGGCAAGCTCGACGAGCTGGGGCACAAGCTCGGCGCGCGGCTCGCCGCGCAGATCGACACCGAGCTCGAGACGCTCGTCGATCAGGTCACCGGCCTGCTCGAGCGCGGGCTGGACGCGCATTCGCGTCGTGACCGACCACGGCTGGCTGCTGCTTCCCGGCGGCCTGCCGCAAGGTCGAGCTTCCGCCGCATCTCGTGGCGACCAAGTGGTCGCGCTGCGCCACGGTGAAGGGCGACTCGACGCCGAGCGTCCCGATCTACCCCTGGTACTGGAACCCGCACGTCCGCATCGCGTCGCCGCCGGGCATCGGCGCTTCGCGCCGAACACCGAGTACGCGCACGGCGGCGTCAGCCTGCAGGAGTGCGTCATCCCGGAGCTCGATCGTGGAGCGCGGCGAGGAGGCGCGACCGCGGCGATCACCGAGATCACGTGGCGCGGGCATGCGTTGCCGGGTCGCGGTGCACACCAACGATCCGTCAGCTGCGCGTCGATCTGCGGCTCAACTGGAAGCAGGCACGCATCGAGCATCGCGGCTCGCGCCAAGGAAGTCGGACCGGCCGGCGAAGCGAGCCTCGCTGTCGCCGATGACAAACACGAAGGTGCGGCCGCGATCGGTCGTCGTCTTCGACGCCGCGGGACGAGTACTCGATCGCAAGCCGACAACCGTCGGAGAAGACTCATGAGCATGGAACTCGACGATCTCGACCAGCTGGCGGCGTCGGCCTTCGACGGCTACATCGTCCGCAAGGACCTCGTGCGCAAGTTCGCGCGCCAGTACCCGGTGCCGACCTACGTCGGCGAGTTCCTGCTCGGCCGCTACTGCGCCAGCACCGACGAGGAGGAGATCGCAGGAGGGCCTGGAGATCGTCGAGCGGCAGCTGCGCGACCGCACGGTCCGCAGCCGGCGAGGAGGAGCTGTTCAAGGCCCGCGCCCGGGAGACGCGGCTCGGTCAAGCTCATCGACATCATCACGGCCCGCCTCGACGCCAAGACCGACTCCTACCTCGCCGAGCTGCCGAGCCTGCAGCTGAAGGACGTGCGCATCGACGACGAGCTCGTCCGCGACAACGAGCGGATGCTGACCGGCGGCTTCTACGCCGAGGTCGACGCTCGAGCTACGACGCCGTCGATCGCCCAGGAGAAGAACGGGCAGCCCATTCGGCGATCGACGTCGCTGCGCCCGATCCAGCTCTCGAAGCGCGACGTGCTGGACGCGCTGTGCCGAGGGCCGCGCGGCAGTTCACGACCGCCGAGTGGAAGCGACTTCCTGCTCCGCAGCGTCGGCCTCGAGCCGGCGGCGCTGACGCGAGCGCGCGCAGCGACGTCGCTGCTGCTGCGCATGGTGCCGTTCGTCGAGCGCAACTACAACCTGGTCGAGCTCGGGCCCGCGCGGCACCGGCAAGAGCCACCTGTTCCAGCAGGTCTCGCCCTACGCGCACCTGATCTCCGGCGGCAAGGCGACCGTCGCCAGCATGTTCGTCAACAACGCGAACGGCCAGCGCGGCCTGGTCTGCCAGTACGACGTCGTCTGCTTCGACGAGGTGTCCGGCGTCTCCTTCGACCAGAAGGACGGCGTCAACATCATGAAGGGCTACATGGAGTCCGGCGAGTTCAGCCGCGGCAAGGAGAGCATCCGCGCCGACGGCAGCATCGTGCATGGTCGGCAACTTCGACGTGGACGTGCGAGCACCAGCAGCGGGTCGGCCACCTGTTCGGCCCGCTGCCGCCGGAGATGCGCAACGACACCGCCTTCATGGACCGCATCCACTGCCTACCTGCCCGGGCTGGGACGTGCCCGAAGCTGAACCAGCGAGCTGCTTCACCGACCACTTCGGCCTGGTCAGCGACTTCCTGACCGAGTGCTGGACCCAGCTGCGCGACCAGAACCGCGTGTCGCGTCATGCAGGGCCGGGTGCACTTCGGCGGCGCGCTGAGCGGCCGCGACATCGAACGCCGTCAACAAGACGGTCAGCGGCCTGCTGAAGCTGCTCTACCCCGACCCCGAGATGCCGGTCTCCGACGAGGACCTGGAGTGGGCGGTGCGGCTGGCGCTGGAGTGCCGCCGGCGCGTCAAGGAGCAGCAGAAGCGGATCGGTCAGCGCCGAGTTCCGCAACACGCAGTTCAGCTACACGCTCGGGCCGGACGGCGTCGAGCAGTTCGTCGTCGACGCCGGAGCTGCAGAGCGAGGACAGCGATCGGCGCGATCCGCTGCCGCCCGGCCAGGTCTGGGCGATCAGCCCGGGCGGCCAGGACGAGACGGCCCGGGCCTGTACCGGATCGAGGTGACCGAGGGGCCCGGGCAGCGGCGTCAAGATCCTGAACCAGCCCGGCGCCGCCGGCGTTCCGCGAGAGCGTCGCGGTCGCCGAGCAGAACCTGTACACGCGCGCCAAGGAGCTGGTCGGCGACCGCAATCCGCGCGAGCACGAGTTCTCGGTCCAGCTGCGGGCGTTCGACGCCGACAAGACCGGCACCGGGCTCGGGCGTGCCGGTGCTGGTCGCGCTGTGCGGCGCGCTGCTCGGCCGGAACACGCGCGGCGGCACCATCGTCGTCGGCGCGCTCAACCTCGGCGGATCGATCGAGATGATCCCGAATGCCGTCGCGGATCGCCGAACTCGCGGTCGACAAGCAGGCGCAGACGCTGCTGATGCCGGTGTCTGCACGCCGGCAGCTGAACGACCTGCCCGACGACCTGTGGACGAAGATCAACATCGAGTTCTACAAGGACGCTGCTGACGCGGTGTTCAAGGCGTTGGTGGAATAGATTGAGAGAAGCGTTCCAACGATAGGCGATTTATGTCATGGACGAGCCCTGTCCTATTTGTGACGAACCTTACGAGTGCAAGCACCAGATGCTTCGCCTGTCTTGCGGCGACGAAATCTTGGAACCCACAGAGTTCGGAGCAGAACTCCTCAGACGCCGCGAGACTCTGGCGGCCTGTTTTCGCACGTTTCATGATCAAGAACGGGAGCCAGAACTTGAGGAAATCAAAGACAGTTTCCGTGCTTGGGTTGAGGAATCGGAAGGCGAGCCGGCCCCTGACTTTCGCTCAGATCAGCTCCTGAGCGCATTGGCTGAAAAATGCAGGGCTTGGGCCTCTTCGACATCGCCGAATCAAGGCGCAGAAGTCCTTTGGGCTCGGGATCCGGAACACTTTAGGGAGCAGTTTCGAGCGTGGATCCGCGGCATCGAAATCGACGCGTCAAAGCAGCTTGATTTGTAGCGACCTAGAGTCATCGAGCACCCGGCAGAGACAGGCCCGGTCGCGAAACGACCCGTTCTAGCTACCCCGCGCCGACCGACGCCCGACGTCCGGATACGGCGTGCCGTCGCGGTGCGTGTAGAGAGCGGGCTTGCCGTCCGCCGGCGACAGCATGTCGATGTCCGGATAGACGGTCGCGTCGCCGGCGACGCGGCTGCCGATCTCCAGCACCACCGCCGCACTCGACGAGCGGTTCTGCAGGCAGTGGCCGTTCTCTTCCCCCGCCTTGAAGCCTGCAGCATCGCCCGCGCACAGCACCTCTTCGCCATCGTCGGTCACGAGGACCACCTCGCCCTCTACGACGAAGACGAACTCATCCTGGTGCGAGTGCCAGTGGCGCTGGCTCGACCACGCGCCCGGCGGAAGCCTCAAGAGGTTGACCCCGTACTGCGTGAGGCCTGCAGCGTCACCGATCTTGCGGCGTTCACGCGCGAGACAGGGCTGCTCGTAGGGCGTGGGGTAGAGCGTCCCGATGATGGGGGCGACCGAGGCGACATCGATCCGTTTACTCATGAACTGATTTCTCCTGATCGAACCGGTAGGAGCCGGCGCGCGAGGGTGACAAGATCGTCATCGCGCCACACATATATAGATAATTCCATATTTCTATACATGTCTGGACCCACGTGTATAGGTGGGCTCGACTTCATGGGAGCAACCCGGTGACTCCTTTCGTAAGCAACGCGATCGCGATCGATGTGCTGCTGCAGCCTGACAATGCGATGTCCGAGCGCATGCGCGCGCTGAATGCTCGCCTGCGCGCAGCGTTTCCGGAGGGCTACGCACTCGATGAGCGGCGCATCCCGCACGTGACGCTCGTGCAGCGCTATCTCTCCTGCGACCGCCTCGCCGCTGCGCTCGAGGTGATAGCGCAGACCCTGACGCGCGAACGGCTGCCGACAACGCTTCTCGCCACCGGCTATCACTTCTCCGGAGGCACGGGCGCCGCCACCGTAAGCATCAATCTCGAGCGGGATATCACGCTGGATCGTCTGCAGACCACGCTCGTCGAAGCGCTTGCGCCGTTCACGTCGCTCGACGGCGACGACGCCGCATTCGTGCGCGACACGGACGAACCGCCGATCGAATCATCGACCCTCGAGTACGTGAGGGACTTCGTACCCGCCCGCACGGGGGAACGGTTCGAACCTCACATCACGGTGGGGCGAACCTCACGCGATGAAGCGCGCCGGCTGGAGGCTGAAGGCTTTTCGCCGCTGCGTTTCGGTGTGGCTGGGGCAGCGGTGTATCAGCTGGGCAATGCGGGAACGGCGCGGCGGAAGCTCTGGCCGCGCTAGCCATCCGTCAGACTGTACTCGCCGAGCCAGCTTCGTGGTCCTCGGTACCGCCGATGCGATGGAACGTCACCGTGCGGCGCGGCCGCTACCTGAACCGCGACGCCACCCCGAGTGGCCCGATCGTCGCAACCCCGATGCTCGCCTGCGCGGTGACGCCGGCGCCGACGCGCTCGATGGCGAGCGGCGTCGAGGCATCGCCGAGAAACTGGCGGTCCTCGACGTTGCGAACGCGCACGAAAGGCTTCGGCCCGCCGGGTGCGGTCATCTCGCCATGCGAGCGATACGGGGCAACCGACGCATACAGTTCATCCAGGAACACGTCGGGGAAGTAGAGCTGCGTCGTCACGATCTTGCTCTCGTGGAACACCTTCAGGTGGATGTGCGAGGTTCGCAGCACGGCGCCACCGGGCACGGGCGCCAGCATGATCTCCCAGCCGAGGACTCGGCCTAGTACGGCCGTCGAACCTTCTAGCTAACCCCGCGCCGACCGCCGCCCGACGTCCGGATACGGCGTGCCGTCGCGGTGCGTGTACAGAGCCGGCTTGCCGTCCGCCGGCGACAGCATGTCGATGTCCGGATAGACGGTCGCGTCGCCGGCGACGCGGCTGCCGATCTCCAGCACCACCGCCGCACTCGACGAGCGGTTCTGCAGGCAGTGGCCGTTCTCTTGCCCCGCCTTGAAGCCTGCAGCATCGCCCGCGCACAGCACCTCTTCGCCATCGTCGGTCACGAGGACCACCTCGCCCTCGACGACGAAGACGAACTCATCCTGGTGCGAGTGCCAGTGGCGCTGGCTCGACCACGCGCCGGGCGGAAGCCTCAAGAGGTTGACTCCGTACTGCGTGAGCCCTGCAGCGTCACCGATCTTGCGGCGTTCACGCGCGAGACAGGGCTGCTCGTAGGGTGTGGGGTAGAGCGTCCCGATGATGGGGGCGACCGAGGCGACATCGATCCGTTTACTCATGAACTGATTTCTCCTGATCGAAACGGTATGCCGTCCGTCTGGCGACTTCGAGCTGTCCAAAACGCTGGGTCACATCCGCGAGTCGCTCGTACTTCGCGATCTCGACGGTCGGACGGAACGCCAGGTGCTCCATCAGGCAGAACAGCGTGATCTCGAATGGGCTGATCACAGCCGGGGCGAGACGAACTGGCAAGAGGACGTCGACGCGACCGTCGAGCCAGTCGAGCGAACCATCAAACCCTGCCCGGATCTTCGTGAAGTAAGGACTCTCCGCCGGTAGCGCGGAGAGCACGGTGCCCATCACCAGCTGAACCTGGGCGGCCATGCAGTGCCAGACGAGTTCCTGCGCGTTCTGGAGACGGGGAGTTCACTTTCATCCCGCAGGCGAGCCCTCGCCTGCGCCGGCGCGCGCTGGCACAGGGCTCTGCAGATGTTCTGCGTGCCGAACAGCGTCGTGCTCCCGTCCACCAGCACCGGGATCTTCATCGCCGGGTTGCCCGCGTACTTCTCAGGGTCCTGACCCTGCAGGTCGTCGACGGGCTGGAGACTCCACTGCAGCCCGAGAAGTTCTGCATGCAGCAGCACGACACGCGTGTAGTGCGAGCTGCTTCGGCCCACGATCTTGAGCGGTGCGCGCTCCATCACGCGCGCGCCCCCTGCTCCCATTCGAGCAGTCGGCGTGCGGCGCTTTCCAACTGATCGGCCGGCTCGCGCGCAAGCGCCGCTCCAACGCTGATGCGGTTCACACCGAGGTCGATGAGCTCAGGGATGGTGTACGGGCAACCCTTGTAGCCGACGATGACGTTGAGGGGCCGCTCGATGCGCTCACGAACCTTCCGCACGGCGGCGAGGTCTGGAAGGCCCGGCGCGAAGAGGACATCCGCACCCTCGGCGGCGAATGCAGCCAGCCGTGCGAGCGTGTCTTCGAGGTCATGGACGCCGTGCAGGTGGTTCTCGGCGCGGGCGGTGAGTACGAAGTCACGACCCGACGCGCGGATCGCAGCCATCGCGGCGCGCACACGCTCGACGGCGAGCTCGAACGGATACACCGGGTGACGCGGGTTGGCCGTCGCATCCTCGATGGAGCCACCGGCAAGACCCGCGCGCGATCGCCTCGCGGATGGTCGACGCACAATCTTCGGGCGATTCCCCGAAGCCATTGCCGAGATCCGCCGAGACCGGCTGATCCACACTGCGCGCGATGCGTCCCGACACGGCCAGCGTTTCCTCGCGGCTCACCTCGCCGTCACGCAGCCCGAGGTCGAGCGCAACGCCCGCGCTCGTCGTGCCGATCGCCTGGAACCCCATCGCCGCCAGTCGCTGAGCGCTCGTCTCGTTCCATGCGTTGGCCAGGATGAACGTCGGCCCGCGATGGAGCTCCCGGAATCGCCCCGCCCTGCTCGACTCTGCGCTCATGGCACCCCCGAAACAAAGCTCGATCTGAACTCGGCAGAGACCCTATGCTCAAGCGATATCCTCGATCTTTCGCATGAGGGTAAGGAATGCGAACAGACCTCTCCCGGCTGCCCCCTCTGGATCTCCTGCGTGGCTTCGTCGCGGTAGGCCGGCGCATGAGCGTCACCCAGGCGGCTACCGACCTCTGCCTCACGCAGTCGGCGGTGAGTCGCCAGATTCATGCGCTCGAGGCGTGGCTCGGGGTGCGGCTGCTGGTGCGCGGCCATCGCAGCATCGCGTTCACCACTGAAGGCGAACGCCTGTTCCGCAGCGCTGACGGCGCACTTCAGCAGCTGCATGACGTCCTCGGCGAGCTGCGCGTCACCGGCAGGCTGCGCCCCGTCACCATCAGCGCGGCCACCGGCTTTGCCGCACTCTGGCTGCTGCCGCGGCTGGGCCAGCTGCAGCAGCTGCATCCCGGAATCGACGTTCGCATCTCGGCCAACAACCAGCTCGTCGACCTGCGGAATGAGGGCATCGACCTCGCCATCCGCTATGCAGACGCCTCACGTGTACCGCCCGGCTCGAGCCGCCTGTTCGGCGAGACGCTCGGCCCGGTCGCGTCGCCTTCCCTGCGCTTGAAGCCCATTCGCTCACGCGCTGCGCTTGCGCGGCTCACGCTGCTCGAGTTCGACGATCCACGTACGCCGTGGCTTCACTGGCAAACGTGGCTCGACTCGCTGGGCTGGTCGGGGGCGAGGGCAGCGCATCACCTGCGCTTCAACCAGTACGACCTCGTCGTGCAGGCAGCCCTCGCGGGACAGGGCGTGGCGCTCGGGCGACTGGACCTGATCAGACCACTGATCGAAGACGGGCGGCTCGCATGGCTATCACCGCCCCGTCCGGGTCCACCGACGGCGCACGCGTACTGGCTGGTGCGTGCGTCGGAACAGCAACGGGCCGACGTGCAACGGGTAGCCGAGTGGATCGAGGGGCAGGTGCAGGTGGCCACTGGTTAGTCCGGCGGCGGCGCTCTCGGCCTGAGGCGCTCCCGAACCGCCGCCGCAGCCGCAATGCCGGCGCCGGCCATGAAATCACGGCGCGTTGGCCGACTTAAGGTCTGCAGTCTCATCAGTCACAGTCTCCATCACCTATGTTGTCCCGCTCGCCGAATACCGACGCCAACGAAATGCTGGAGGACTCCCCCTTCGATCCGCAATCGCCGGGCACGTCCGAGGGCGAATGGCGCACGGCGCTTCGCTCGGTTCCTGCATGGCATCCCGATGGCGAATCGCTGCTCGTCGTCAGCCCGCATCCGGACGATGAAACGCTCGGCGCCGGCGGCGTGATGGCTGCGGCGCTGCGCGCACGGCAGACGGTCCACGTGTTGCTGCTGACCGATGGCGAGATGTCGCACCCCGATGACCGCACGATGGGCCCCCGCAGGATCGCCGAGCTGCAACGCGCACTGGGCGTTCTCGGCCATGACGACGCAAGCATCAGGCTCACACGCCTGCAGCTTCCCGACGGCCGCATCCAAGGCTTTACCGAAGACATCACCACCGCGATCGCGGCACATCTCGAGCGGAATACGGTGCTGATCGGGCCATTCGAGCGCGACGGTCATCCCGATCACGATGCCGCGGGAGCCGCCTGTCTCGCTGCTGCTGCGCGTTGCAACGTGCGCGCGTATCGATATCCCGTATGGGCGTGGCATCACCGGCGCATCGACGAGCTGATGGGGCTCTCGCTGGTGAGAGTCGATCTCGACGCGTGGCAGCAGGCGCGCAAGGCGCAGGCGACGCGCTGCTTTCAGTCTCAGCTCCGCACATCATCGAGCTGGGCTCCGCCCATCGTGCCCGAGCACGTGCTGCAGTACTTCCAGCGGCCTTTCGAGATCTTCGTGTCATGAGCGGCTCGAGCCTTCGATCGTTCGAACGGCGATATCGCCGCACCGAAGACCCGTGGGATTTCGCGCAGTCCCCTTACGAGCAGGGTCGTTACAGGGCCATCCTCGAATCGCTCGGGCGGACACGCTATGCGCATGCATTCGAACCGGGCTGCTCGATCGGCGTGCTGACCGAAAAACTGGCAGGTTTCTGCGACCAGCTCACGGCGACGGATTTCTCGGCGACGGCGGTGGCACGAGCCAGGACGCGATGCGCGGCGCTTCCGCATGTGCGGATCGCTCGCGGCGACGTGCGCGAGATCGTCGCACCGGCCGGAGCGTTCGACCTCATCGTGTTCGCGGAAATCGGCTACTACTTCGAGCCCGACGTGCTCGTGAATCTCATCCAGCGGCTCGAGACGATGCTCGCATCCGCCGGGGAGCTCGTCGCCTGTCACTGGCTCGGGCACAGCGCCGACCATCGCCTGCATGGCGACGAGGTCCACGCCATCCTGCACGGTTCGCTGCAGCTGCAACCGACGCGGTCCCAGCGTTACGACCTCTTCCGCATCGACTGCTGGATGCGGCCATGACGCAGCGTCCGCATCCGCATTGGCACGTCGGCGTCGTCATTCCGGCTTGCGACGAGGCGGAGACCATCGAACGTTGCGTGCGCGCGGCGCGCATCGCGCTGCACGCGGCACGCCCGCGCAGCGGCCGCATTGTCGTCGTGTGCGACAGCTGCAACGATGACACCGCGGCGCTCGCGCAGCACGCGTTGCAGGGCGACGGCGAGGTGATCACTTGCGCGACACGCTCTGCGGGTGCGGCGCGGAAGCTCGGCACCAGCCGGTTGATCACGCGGTTCGAAGACGATGCCGTGGCATCGCTGTGGATCGCCAATACGGATGCCGATACGTTCGTTCGTCCCGACTGGATCGAGCGGCAACTCGAGTATGCCGATCGCGATTGCGGAGCCGTCGCGGGCATCGTTGCGATCGATGGCAGCGGCCCGCAGACCCCGGGCCTGCTCCGCGCGTTCCTGCGCGATTACCCGATCCATGCCGACGGCACGCACCCGCACGTGCACGGCGCGAACATCGGCTTTCGCGCCGATGCCTATCTCGCCGCGGGCGGTTGGCGGGACCAGGCGCTCGCCGAGGACCACTGCCTGTGGCAGCGCCTGCGCACGCACTGGCCGTGCGCGAGCGCTGCCTCGATCGTCGTCGACACCAGCGGCAGGCTCGAAGGTCGCGCCGCCGGTGGCTTCGCCGACACGCTACGTCAGCGGCTGCAGGCGTCCTGTGGCTGACCTTGCGACGCAGCTCCGTCACGAGCTGGCCTCGGGCACCCTCGACCTGCCACTGCCGGCGGCGGGCGCCACGCGCGCCCGGCTTGCCGCCTTGCGCGCGTTCGGCGAGCGCGACCTGTCGCTGGCGCGGGTGATCGAGGCACATACCGATGCCATCGCAATCCTGTGCGAAGCGCAACGCCGCCCGGAGCGTGACGCGTTGTACGGCGTGTGGGCGGCCGAATCCGGCGCGCCGGTGACACTGTGCGCGCGCGGCGACGGTTTCATCGTCGAAGGCAGCAAGCGCTTCTGTTCCGGTGCGCCGTTCCTCGACCACGCGCTGATCACGGCTCGTCACGACGCGTCGGGCACGCTCGTGTCGATCGACCTGCACCAGCCCGGCATCCGCATCGAGTCGGGCACCTGGCGGTCGCCGGCGTTCGCTGCGACGGCAACGTCGACGGTGCACTTCGATGCGGTGCGCATCGGGCGCGAGTCGATCATCGGTTCGCAGGACTGGTACCTGACGCGCCCGGGCTTCTGGCACGGCGCCCTCGCGCCTGCCGCCTGCTGGGCCGGGGGCGCCATCGGTCTGGTCGACGCTGCGCGCGGGGTCGGTCGACGCGATCCGCACTCGCTCGCCCATCTCGGTGCGCTCGAAGCCGATGCGTGGGCGCTGCGCGCGGTGCTGGACCAGGCCGCCGACGAGATCGACGCCGACCCCGAGGATCGCGCCCGATCGGGCCGGCCGCGCGCGCTCAAGGTGCGGCATGTGATCGAGCGATTGTGCGTCGACGTCATCGACCATTTCGGGCGCATGACCGGCCCTCATTTGCTGGCGTTCGATGCCGCAGTGGCACAGCGTCATGCGGAGCTCAGCCTCTACATCAGGCAGTGTCATGCGGAGCGCGATCTGGCGGAGATCGCGGCCGACTGACTCCCACCCGCAAAAAGCAGCCGGGCGAACCCGCTGGCCCGCCCGGCTTCTCCTCACTCGTTGCGAGTCTTAGTTGGCAGGCGCCGCTTCCGGCTCAGCGGCCGGAGCCGGGGCCGGCGCCGGGGCCGGAGCCGGCTTGGTCACCGCGAAGTCCCCGCCACCGCCCGACTGGGTCTCGAACCCCGAGCGATCCGCCCGGGTCCGGCTGCCACCATCGCCCTGCGCGGCGACATTGCGGCCCATGAACTGCTTCTCGATGCCGCCGGCTCCGCCGCCTTCGACCAGGAGACCGGAGTCGCGCGTCTGTGCCTGCGGCGCGGGCGGCGAGGCACTGTCGCTCGCGTCCCCCGCCGTGTCGGCAGAGCGGCGCCCGGTCTGCAGGGCTGCGGACTTCGAAGCCTGCGCGGTGGCATCGCCGTTCGTGCGCGCGCCGTCGAGGCGCGAGCGGCCGGCCGTTGCGGCATGGTCCGCGGCGCCGCGGGTGCGTCCGCCGAGTTGCTGCCCACGGTCGCGCATCGAGCCGATGCCACCGTTGTCGCCGAACCGGCCGCTGCCGATCATCGAGCCGCCGCCGCTGCCCGCCATCGAACCGTTTATGTCACGTCCGCCGAAGCTGCCGCCGAGCGCGCCGCCGGCCGCGCCGCCCAGTGCGCCGCCCAGGCCCTGTGCCGAGGCCGGTACCGCGGCCACGAACAGCGTGCCGGCGACAGCGATCAGGATGTTGCGCTTGATGTTCATCTCGAATCTCCCAGTGAATGATGTTCCTTTCACTGGGTTCTACGTCTGGCCTCGCGCGATCCATCCCGACGCACGCAGAAATAAACGGCTTTGACTTAATGCGCTTCGCGATCTTGTGCGGCATCAGTCCGTACGCGACGCCGACTCGCGAGCATCTGGCGTACCGAGGTCCATCGGATGTCCGCGTAGCGCGCGTTGTCGAGTGTCTCGAGCTTCGCGCGTCCGCTGAACATGTCGCGCAGGTACTGCATGCCCTGCCAGGGCGTAAACGTTTCGCGCGGCTGCGGGGCAATGAGCTTGGCCACCCGGATCATGATGCCGAGCGCACCGAGGCCACCCGCGCGCAGCGTGCGATAGCGCGCTGCCGGTGACGTCGGTCATCACGGCGGCGAGCTCGCGCGCGCTCAGCGTGTCGCCCGCGACGCGCAGGAGGCGCGGCGCTGTGTCGTCGAGCGCGACCGCGGCGGTGTAGGTCGCAACGTCGTCCTTGGCGGTGAAGTCGAGCGGCTGGTCCGCGTCGCCCCAGTACAGCACGCGGTGGATGCCCGGCTGGATGAGCGGCATCTGGGCGCCCAGCATGTCCATGAACGCGCCGTTGAGCACGGACGTCGCGCGGATGGGCGCGGCATCGACGCGCGCCATGAACTCGCGGCGCAGGTCGAAGTTGCGGTTGTCACCGGGCCGGGTGCGGGTGAAGTCGGCTGCGTAGTCGGACGGGATGAAGCGTGGCACGCCGGCACGTACAGCGGCGTCGAGCAGCACGCCCTGACGATCGACGATCACCTCGCGCAGGCCATTGAGCGCCGAGACGACGCATGCCGCGCCTGCGCACGCGGCAGCGACAGCCGCGATGTCCCGCGAGTCGGCGCGCACGGGTGTCGCGCCGGCCGCGACGAGGCGCGCGACGTCGCGCTCGGGTGCGTCCGGGCGAACGAGCGCGCGCACGGCCGCGCCGCGCGCGATGAGCGCCTGAAGAATCCGCCCGCCGAGGTCGCCTGCGGCGCCGGCAAGCACGATCGGCGTGGGCGAGCTCATCTGGCGAGCGGATCGGGCCGCATCTGGAAGTGCACGACGAGCGGCTTCGTGCCCTTGCCCGCCTTCCTTCAGCCACGGCGTGCGATCGCCGCTCGTGACCCACAGACCGCGTGCCCTTCCAGCCCGCGTTCGGATCGTCGATGCGGCCTTCGAAGCCCTTCGTGTAGAAGCCGAGCGGATAGGGAATGCGCAGCGTGACCATGCTCGTCGCCGACGAGCGCGTGCACGCCGTCGAACAGGTTGCCGGTGGCGATCGGCACGTTCGCGCCGAGGCCGAGCGTGTCGTGCTGGTCGACCCAGGTGTAGTAGCTCGACTCGACGCTGAACTGCGGCAGCTCCGCGAAGCCCGGGCCGGGCAGATCGTGGAAGCGTCCAGCCTTCGGGGCAGTGATCGCCGGTCGCCGTCGGGCCGTTCAACGGCGCCTTGCACTTGCGGCGATCGAACGCGCCCAGGTGGCCGCTGCCGAGCGACACCCAGACGACGCCGTTGCGATCGATGTCGGCGCCGCGCACGCCGAAGCCGGGCAGCGGCACGGTCGATAGACCTCGCGTGAGCTGCGTCTGCGGATCGAAGCGCACGATCGCGCCGGGATAGCCGAACGCGGCCGAGCCCCAGATCGAGCCGTCCGCCGGGTTCGGCATCACGGCGTAGAAGCCGGCGGCGACGCGCGTGTCCTTCGCTGCGGATCGGCGGGCTGCGCCGGGCTCCGTCCACGTCATCGCGCTTGCCGTTGCCGTTGGTGTCGAGCACGAACGGCGACCAGCCTTGCGATGCGGCGGCGTCACCGGTCTCGATCGAACTTCTTCGTGTTGAGCCAGCCGACCACCGGGCCGCCGCCGCTCGTCCACAGCGTGTCGTTCGCGTCCTCGGCGAACTGCAGGTGATGCGTGCCGAAGCAGGTGTCGACGAACGTGTACTTCTTCGTCTTCGGGTCGTACACCGCGAGCTGCCGGCCGGAGCGCTCGAGCGGAAACGCCTTCGCGGACGGATGATCGGAGCCGCGCTTGCAGAACGCGGGATTGTCGGCGGCGCGGACGCGCGCGGTGAACCAGACGCGGCCCTGCGCATCGAGCATCGGGTTGTGGACGTTGGCCTTGCTGTCCCAGATGCGCTCGTTGCCCCAGTACGGCGACGGCTGCGATGACCGGATCGTCGTTCGTCGTCGGCGTGTTCGCATCGCGCACGGGCGCGCGGAACGTGGTCGCGGTATTGCGTCTGCGGATCGAGGATCGGGAACTCGTCGGTGCTGAGCTCCGGCGCGCCGTACAGCTTGCCGTAGCCGTTGACGGTCGGGTTGCGGCGATCGGTGCCGCACAGGTCGTGCATGTAGCTCTTCTCGGTCGACCAGTCGCGCACGGTGGCGACGACGTTGCGCTCGACGCCCTGCGGGCGCTGCGGCTGCGCGTGCGGCAGCTCGCCCTGCGCGACGCGGTCGGTCCACTCGGCGAGGTACTTCAGCGGCACGCCGCCGAGCTGCCCATCGCGGTCTGCGACCATGTTGCGCGCCGGCCTGGCCGGACTGAGATGCGGCGCATCCACGCGTCGTGCGAGCGCGTTGAACTTGCCGAGGCTCGGCGGCAACGTGCGCGTCGCGAGCTGGCCGAGCTGGTGGCAGCCGACGCAGGCCATGTTCTTGATCGACGTGAGGTACTGGTTGCAGCCCGCCGGGCAGCTTCGCGACCTCGGCCTCCGTCGGGCAGCTTCATCATCGAGTACCAGTACGCGGCCGGATACACCTTCGCGGCGGTGGCGGCGTCGGGCGCGGCCGTCGCCGCGAGGTTCACGCGTCTGGCCGGGCGTCGCCTGCGACCTTCGCGGAGTCGCTCGAGCCCGTAGCCGCGCACCCAGACCTGGTAGTTCGCCGCGCGGCAGGTCGGGAACGACGTAGCGGCCCTGCGTCGTCGGTGACGACGATCTTCGCGTAGCGCGTGGGGAGGTCGCGCGTCTCGGCGATGACCCAGACGCCGGCCTCGGGACCGGCGGCGCTGCGTCACGACGCCGCCGATGTCGTCGGCATCGATCGCGATGACGGGTTCGGCCGCGCGTACCGCCACGGTGGCGAGCATGAGAACGAGCGGTATGGCGACTCGTCGAAGAACAGTGGCGTGGCGCATCGGACCTCCGTGTTCAGGCGCCGATCGTGCGGCAGCGCGCAGGGCGCGGCAAGCCCGGCGAATGAAACGTTGAGGCACCGCCGAAATCGAGTGCGCGCCGTGAGGCCGCGAGCGATGCTTGATGTTCCCTGAGTGCACCTGCGGGCCGCCCGCGGTCGTGCGGCGCACGAAGTCCCATTGTGAGAGCGCTCGATGAATGATCGCGTGACAGTCGAACTGCTCTGCGAGCACACGGAGGTGTTGCCGACCCTCGCGCAGTGGTTCGAGGACGAGTGGCCTTCCTGGTACGGTGACGGCGGTCACGGGAACGCCGCCGCGGACCTCCGTCACTACGCCTCGGCGGAGGGTCTGCCGCGAGGCTTGGTTGCCTTCGAAGAAGAGCAGGTTTGCGGCGTCGCCGTGTTGAAGAGCGATTCGATAGCCAGTCACGCCCACCTGTCACCGTGGGCTGCGGCGGCGCTGGTGGAGCGATCGAAACGCGGGCGGGGCATCGGTGCGCGTCTGATCACGGCTCTGGAATGCGAAGCGTGCGCCCTCGGCTACGATCGAATCTTCTGCGGTACCAGTACCGCTCGGTCGCTGCTGCAGCGCTGCGGCTGGGAGCTGCTCGAGGACATCAGTCACGAAGGAGAAGCTCTCGGCATCTTCAGCAAAGCTCTGGAACCGGCCGATGGAGCGCAACTTCAATCAAGATGAGTACGCCCATGCAGATCACTGTCAGGATGGAGCACGCGGGCGATGAGGAAGCCATTGCGGCGGTTGTCGCGGGAGCGTTTCCAACGGCAGCAGAATCCGGACTGGTCGACGCGCTCAGAAAGTCCGGCAAGCTCGTCGTATCCCTCGTCGCCGTGAACGGCGACCGGATCGCGGGCCACATCGCATTCAGTCCGGTATCTGTCGAGGCGCGATCCGGTGTTGTCGGGGGTCTGGGACTTGCGCCAGTCGCTGTTGTTCCCGCTCTGCAGAACAAGGGCATCGGCACCGCACTCGTGACCGCGGGGCTGCGCACCTGTCGGGATCTCGGCACACCGTTTGTCGTCGTGCTCGGTGAGCCGAAATTCTATCGACGCTTCGGCTTCCGGCCGGCAGCCCAGTGGCAGATGGCGAACGAGTACTCGGCACAAGATGAGTTCATGGCATTGGAACTCGAAGTCGGCAGTATTCCAACTCCCGCCGGCATGGCGAGATACGCTCCGGAGTTCGCTTCTCTCTAGCTAGACGGCCCCGAGGTTCAGTTTCCCGTACGACAAGGAGGCACTTGAATGAGCGACGAGCATCCGGCCGCAACGATACTCTCCCTTTCCACCGCATACTGGGCGTCGCGGTGTCTGCACCTCGTCGCCGACCTCGGCATTGCCGATGCGCTGGACGAGGAGCCTCAGACCGCCAGCGCCCTGGCCGCGAAGACCGGTACGAATGCGGACGCACTGCACAGGGTCCTGCGCGCGCTGGTGAATCACGGCGTCTTCGCGCTGGAAGATGGTCAGTTCTCGCACAACGCCGCATCTCGCCTGCTTCGTTCGGAGGATCCGGCCTCGATGCGATCGCTGGCTCGAATGATGGGGCTCAATTTTCACTGGGACGCGTTTCGCGAGCTCGAATACAGCTTGAAAAGCGGTCGATCGGCTGCAGACAAAGCGGTTCCCGGCGGGCTCTTCGCACATCTGCGCTCGCATCCGGAAGATGGGCGGATCTTCAACGAAGCGATGGTCGGGAAGTCCTTCGGCCAGATCGGGCCATTGCTCGGCGCGTACGACTTCACGCGATTCAGAACCATCGGTGACATCGGCGGCGGCATGGGGCACCTGCTCACGGCGATTCTTGAAACGGCGCCAGCGGCAAAAGGCGTGTTGTTCGACCTGCCGGAGGTGATTGCCCAGGCAAAAGCAAGGCCGAACGCACGCATCACGCATGTCGGGGGTGACTTCTTCAAGGACCCGATTCCCGCATGCGATCTGTACGTGCTGATGACCGTCATCCACGACTGGTCGGATGCGGATTCCATCGAGATCCTGAAGAACATCAGGGCGCACGCGCCAGCCGGCGCGCGGTTACTGCTTGCAGATGCGGTCATCGACGAGAGCGCAAAGGGCAGCTTTCCAATCGACCTGGACATCGAGATGCTGGTCTTTGCTTCAGGGCGCGAGCGCACCGAAAGCCAATGGCGGCGCCTGGTCGAGGCGGCCGGCTTCAAGTTCGTTCAGGCGCTGCCGCTCCCGGGAATCACCGGCCTTATAGAGGCGACGACGGAATGAACATGAACCAGAATCCAGGGCCCCACGAGACCCGGCAAGCGTCCGCTCGACAGATGGGCGTTCGCCTGACGCTTGGCATCGTGATCGGAACGATGCTCGGCGCCGCCCTCGGGGCAGTCATGGGCAATGTCGGCGTCGGCATTGCGATCGGCGGCGGGCTGGGCGTTTCGCTCGGCCTCGTGTTGGGCGCTGCGATGTCTCGAAAATGATCGCACTTTGCGCGACTGTGCAGGGCCGCGGCTACCGCGTCTTGCCGTAGAGCTCTCGCAGCTCGGCCTTGGCCTTCGTCAGCACGCCCTTTCGTTCCGCCGACAGGTTCTTGCCCGCGCGATTCATGTGAAACGTGAGCATGGACATCGCCGATCGATAGGGATCGGACTTGCGCCGATTGCTGCGCTCGGCAGAGCGCTTCAGCGACAACGCGACCGCACGCGCCGAGCCCTTCGTGAAAACGCCCTCTTCGAGTTTGAGCGTCCGGACAATGCCGACGATCGATCGACCCGTCGCTCATCTATAGTCATCGGCATGAAGAACCTGAAGTCCGCTGGAACATTCCGCCTGGGTACGCGCAGGGTTGAACGCATGGGTTACGGGGCCATGCAGCTCGCCGGTCCCGGTGTGTTCGGTCCACCGAAGGACCGCGCCGAGGCCGTGGCGGTGCTGCGCGAGGCGGTGGCCAGCGGCGTCGACCACATCGACACGTGCGACTACTACGGCCCGCACATCACCAACCAGATCATCCGCGAGGCCCTGCATCCTTATCCGCAGGAGCTCGTGCTGGTCACCAAGATCGGCGCGCGGCGGGGCCCGAAGGGCTCATGGGAGCCGGCGTATTCACCGCGGGAGCTGGAGAGCGCAGTGCATGACAACCTGCGCAACCTCGGGCTGGAGGTGCTCGAGGTCGTGAACCTGCGGGTGATGATCAGCCCGCACGGTCCCGCCGAAGGGTCGATCGAACGCGAGCTGACCGCGCTCGCGGAGCTGCAGCGCAAGGGTCTCGTGCGGCACATCGGGTTGAGCAATGTCACGCGCAGCCAGGTGGACGAAGGCCGCAGAATCGCCGACATCGTCTGCGTCCAGAATCATTACAACCTCGTGCACCGCACCGATGACGCGCTGATCGACGATCTTGCGAAGGACGGCATCGCGTACGTCCCGTACTTCCCTCTTGGAGGCTTCACTCCGCTGCAGTCGGGCGCGCTCTCGGCCGTGGCTGCGTCGCTGGGTGCGACCCGGATGCAGGTCGCGCTCGCCTGGTTGCTGCAGCGGTCGCCGAACATCCTGTTGATTCCCGGTACGTCGTCGCGGAAGCACCTGCACGAGAATCTCTCGGCAGTGGACGTCCAGTTGCCGCCCGACACGATCCAGGCGCTGGAGCACTGAGCGGCGACGCTCAGTCGATCGACTGCGCCAGCTTCCGCAGCGCGCGCGCCGCGTCGTCGCTGATCGGCTCGCCGTGCGAGACGATGATACGACGCAGGCCCGGCAGATCCGACCAGTCGAGCAGTTGCTGGCGCAGCGCCGCCTTTTCCTTCACGAGCAGCAGCGAAGCGGTGGCGGGGACATCCGGCCCGTCGACGCCCATGCCCATCAGCCGCAGCAGCCACGCCTTGAGCCCGTGCACATCGCGAATGTTGGCGATGACATCGTTGACGATCAGCGTGGTGCCAGCGGCACGTTTCACCTCGACCGCGACTTCGTGCTCGCGCGTGCCGTACACCGGGGTGAGCGTCACAGCCGGGTCGTCGAGCGCCGGGTGAGATGTGTCGACGGGAACCTTGTCCTCGACCTTCTCGCGTGCGCCGGCGGGCGCTACGACCACCAGCGAGGGATAACGCCGCTTCCACGCCAGGGCATCCATCCGGTGATGCTCGTTCGGCACGACGAGGAACGCCGGTGTGCCCCGCGCCTCGAGGGCCCGAATGCCCGCCTCATCGAGGCAGATGGCGCTGTAGATCAGCAGGCGCCCACCCTCGAGTGTCACGACGCTCATGCGCCTCGGCATCGTGCCGATCGGTGAGCCGAGCGTGCCATCGACGATGGCGATGCCATCGTCCACCTCGGTCAACGCCCCATGAGGGCGGACCGTCCAGCCATCTACATCGCTGCGCGTCTCGTTGCGGGTCATGACGTCGAACGCCTTGCCGAGCTTTTTCATGTATTCCTCACGGGAGAGTTGCTGGCAGGGTTGTCTTGCGAGTGTTCGCCGGTCATGGGGACCTCCTCGGGGTTGTCGGAAGAGCATCGCGCCATACCGCCCGCACGCGCAGTCGGTGCGACTGACAGAGGGAGTTAGTCCCTGCGAACCCCCGCCTTTAACCTAAGGTAGTTGCCGCGCCTGAAACCGCTGCGCGACAGTCCGCGTCGTCGCGCGCACTATCCGACCTGCTGGCGCGCCGTGGAGAAGGAGACCCTGATGACCAATCGAACGCTCGCCGGGCCACTGCAACTGCTGCTGCCGCTGTGGCTCGCGCTCGCACTCACGGCTCCCGCCGCAGTCGCCGCACCGACGCGAATGCGCGACCACCATGTGTCTGTAGTGTCCAGGACACCTGCGATCCGCGGTGAAACGGCGAAGCTCTACCTGCGCGAGCGCGCGTTGCCCGGCGTCATGCGACGCGGTGCCGGCGACAAGGTCGTGCTGTTCGTCCACGGCGCCGGCACGCCAGCCGAGGTCAGCTTCGACGTGCCGCACGCCGACTACAGCTGGATGGCCTTCCTGGCCGGGGCCGGCTACGACGTGTTCTCGCTCGATCTGACCGGGTACGGGCGCTCGACGCGGCCGCCGCAGATGAACGACCGCTGCAATCTGTCGGCCGAACAGCAGAAGACTTTCGGGGTCGAGTGCCCGCAGGCGTATCCCGGGGCGCTGACGAACATCGAATCGGACTGGCACGACATCACCGCCGCCGTCGACTACATCGCGAAGCTGCGCGGCATTGCGCGCGTGAACCTCATCGGCTGGTCGCAGGGCGGTCCGCGTGCGGGCGGTTGGGCGGCGCTCAACCCGGAACGCGTCGCGAGGCTGGTGCTGCTCGCACCGGCCTACACGCGGGGGTTGAGCGCCGAAGCCCCGACGCTGCCGGTGCCGGGCCCGGTGTTCAACACGCAGACGCGCGAGGAGTTCATGGCGAACTGGGACCGGCAGGCCCCCTGCGAGCATCAGTACGAGCCGGCCGCCGCGCGCTCCGTGTGGCGCGAGATGCTGAAGTCGGACCCCGTCGGTGCGCGCTGGTCACCGCCGGCGCGGCGCGCACCTATCGCCTCGTCAGGCTGGGGCTGGACCACCGAACGCGTGAGGGCGATGACGACGCCGACGCTGCTCGTCGTCGGCGACCAGGACAAGCAGATCGACCCGCAACGCGTCGAGAGTCTCTACGAGGATCTCGGCGCCAGCCCCAAGGCGCTGTTGACGCTGACCTGCGCTTCGCACAACGCGATGTGGGAGACGAAGCATCGGGCGCTGTTCGAGGCGTCGCTGGAGTGGCTGGAGCACGGCACGGTGCGCGGCGGACAGACCGGCGTGTTCAGGGACTGACTGGCGCACGACCGGCAATACCGGCGGCGCCCGATGGCATCAGTGCCGCTTGAAGTACTGCACCTCGCGTTCGTGTTTCTCGGCGGCAGCACGGCTGTCGAATGTGCCGAGGTTGCGTCGCTTGCCGGTCTTCGGATTGATCTTGCGGGAGTACAGGCGATACTGGCCGCTGGCGAGTTTCCGGATCATGACCTCTTCTTCCTCCCCGCCGCACGCTCATCCCCCGCGATGTCATAGGCCGGGGGCACGTAGAAGTTGAGAGTCTTGAGCGGCGTCGTGCCTACGTTGCGGATCTCGTGCAGGTTGCCCTTCTCGACGAGCAGCAGCGTGCCGCGCTTCAACGCGACGCGCCGCGCACGGCCGATGGTCATCTGCGCAACCTGCGCCTTGGAGTTCTCGAGCAGCACTTTGAAGCCACGCCCGAAGCGCACTTGCTTGCTTTGCATGCCCGCAAGGTTCGCAGCGCGGGCTCACGATCGCTGTAGGTGCAACTGGTCTCCCTCTGCTACTGGTTATCGACAGGAAGCGAGGCAAACTGCCGACAGGCTGCCGGCCACGGATGACGTTTTTCGAGCCACCCGACGATGGGCGGCTTTCTGCCCCCGGCGTACGGTCAGTATTCGCCCGATGTCCGGACGGCCGCACCACGCGGAACGTGGATCGCAGAGGTCATCATGGCTACCGAACGCAACAAGGGCAGTCAGAAGTCGGACGAGATGGAGCTCGAGGGCACGACCGAGGAAGGCATCGAGTTCGAGGCGTCGATGGACGATGACGAGGATGAGTCGAGCGGCAAGGGGGGCAACCCGGGCAGCTTCGCGAAAGACCGCGAACGGGCCAGCGAGGCGGGCCGCAAGGGCGGGCGTAACTGATGAGCACCGGGGAGAGCAAGCCGCTCACCGGCAGCAAGAGCCACGACACGCGAGGCTCCATGCCGAGCCAGGACGAGGTCCGCGAACGACTGCAGAAGGATGCGGGCAAATCGGGTTCCGGGGACACGTCGAAATCGAAGACGACTCCGAACTCCTCCTCGCCCGGGTGACCGCGGGGCGCGACGCCAGCCTCATCGTATGCGGCTCGCAGGTGACCCGCGGATCACCTGCGAGTCGCATATGATCTCGTCCCGACGCATCTGATGCTATGATGCGTTGATGCGCACCACGCTGGATATCGAGGATTCCGTCCTCGAGGCCGTCAAGGAGCTGCGCGAGGCGCCAGCGGACATCCGCCGGGGCTGTAGCGTCCGAACTCATCCGGCGCGCGCTTACCCAACCCCCCGCTGCGGGCGTCCAGGACAGGGCCGGGCAATATGGCTTCCGCCCGTTCCCGGTCCGCGCCGAAGACGAGCGGGTCACCAACACTCAGGTAAACCGGCTGCGCGACGATCTCGGCGTCTGATGCGCGCCCTGCTCGACGTCAACGTGCTGGTTGCATTGCTGGATGCGGGCCACGTGCATCACACGACCGCAACCGCTTGGCTGCACGAGCATATCGACCACGGCTGGGCCTCCTGCCCGCTTACCCAGAATGGTTGCCTGCGAATCCTCGCAACGGATGCCTATCCGCGTGCCCAGCCGCTGGCTGAAGTGGCCACGAGACTGCGCGAGGCGGTAGCCACGCAGCATCACGAGTTCTGGGCCGACGACGTGTCGGTACTGCAGGCCGATCGTTTCGCGCAGGACCGATGGCTCGCGTCACGGCAGATCACGGATGCGTACCTGCTGGGTCTCGCGGTCCATCACGGTGGCCGCTTCGTCACGCTCGACCAGCACGTGGATCGCCACATTGTTCGTGGCGCGCAGACGACCCATCTCGTCGTGCTCTGAGGGCCGCAGCGCACCCCTGCTCCCGCTCGCAAATCCAGTGAGCGCCGCCGATCTAACCGTTTCACACTGGCGCGCCGGTCACGCCTCGGGAATCATCGGCTGGCCAAAGAAACCAGGGAGAAGGGGATGCGCAATCTGTATTCGTCGTTGCTGGCCATCGTGCTGGCCTCGGTCGGGCTCTCTGCCCATGCCCAGGGCAAGCTCGACCTCACGGTCTTCACCGGCAAGGGCTTCAACGGCTATGACGTCAACTCGACGATCATCGCCGGCGAGAAGGAGCTGCTGGTCATCGACGCGCAGTTCTCGCTGAGCTCGGCGCACCGCCTCACGGCGCAGCTGCTCGAGATGAACAAGCCGCTGACGACCATCTACATCACCCACCCGCACCCGGACCACCTGTTCGGCCTCGCGGTGTTGAAACAGGCGTTCCCGCAGGCGCGCGTCCTCGCGCTTGCGCCCACTGCCGGCGCGGTCGCGAACGCCTGGCCGAACCGCCAGAAGTTCTGGCAGCCGACCTACGGCAACAACATCCCGGGCCCGGAGCCGGTGCATTCCCGAAGCGCTGACCGACTCCGGTCCTCACGTTCGAGGGCCATCAGTTCCCGATCACCGGCCCGGTGGGCGGCAGCGATGGTCCGGGCAACAGCTTCGTCTACATCCCGGAGCTGAAGGCGGTGGTGACGGGCGACATCGTGTTCGACCACGCGTACTTCGGCGTGACCAAGGACAAGAACCGCGAGGAGTGGCTGAAGTCGATCGACCAGATCCTCGCGCTGAAGCCGGCGATCATCGTGCCGGGCCACGAGGGACCGAAGGCGACGCGCGACGCGAAGTCGATCGCCTGGATGAAGAAGTACATCGCCGACTGGGAAGCGAACGTCGCGAAGTCGAAGGACCCGGCGGACATGAAGAAGCGCCTGCTGCGGCAGTACCCGGGCCTCGGCATGGACTTCACGATCGATCAGCGCATCGCGCAGTGGTTCCCGGCGCCCGCGCCGGCGGCGGGTGGGGCCGCACGATGACGTCGCACCTCTCGCGACGCGACGCGCTCGCGCTGCTGGCTGCCTCGGCGGCGGTGACCTCGGCGCTGCCGCCACAGGCCGACGCGGCCGCGGCCTCCTCTTCGCTGCTGCCGGTGAAGACGCCGGGCCTGGACCACCTCGACGTCATCGTCCCCGACGTCGAGAAGTCCACCCGCTTCTATATGGGCCTCTTCCGCACGACGCTGCATGCCCAGCCCTTCCAGGGCGCGCAGCGTTACTTCGTGCTGCTGGGGCCGCTGCCGGAAAACCGGGCAGTGGGCTACATCGCGGTGGGTGCGTCGCGCGGGCGTGGCACCTACATCGGCCACTTCTGCACCTCGGTGCAGAACTGGGCGCGCGACAACGCGGCCATCTTCGCGGCGATGAAGGAACGCTTCGCCGCCGAGAAATTCGGCGAGTTTCCCGGTGGCGGCGGCTTCGGCGGCATATTCCAGGATCCGGATGGCATCGAGGTCCAGTTCCTGCCGGCGCCCGACACGCTGGTCACCGCGGCCGTTCCGTCGGATCTCGTGCCGGGACAGCAGGGCCTCGTCGTGCCGAAGCGCGTCGATCACGTGATCGTGCGGGTGAGCGACCTCAAGCGGTCGCTGGCGTTCTATCGCGTGCTGTACGGGCGCGAGTCGAACAGCAATCGCGACAGCGCGACCTTCACGTTCACCAACGGTACGCGCCTGGTGCTCGAACAGACGCGCTATGTCTACGGCGAAGCGCGAACGCGCATCGCGCGCTACGGCATCCGCGTCGAGCCGTTCGATCGTGCGGCGGCGGAAGCGAAGATCGTGCAGCTGGGCGGCAAGGTGGTCGCGGGTGCGAGCGGCTCAACGCTGCGACTGCAGGACGTCGACGGCCTCGAGCTCGAGCTCGTTCCGGGCTGACTTCAGGGCTGCGGAGTTGCCGCTGTGGAGAGCAGCGGCGACGGCGTCGCTGGCGCGGGTCGCAGCTCGACGAGCGCAGCCGACAGATCGGTCTGCTTGTAGCCGGCCACTTCCAGCACGGCCTGGAAGTCGCTGTTCGCATCGGCCTTCGCCTCGCGCAACGCGCGCTGGAAAGGCTCGAGCCCCTCGGGCGTGGTGACCGTGCGCACCACCTGCGCAAGCCCAGCGTTGCGGCCGCCGGCGGTCACGATCACCACCTGGCTGCCTTCGGGCCCGCGGAAACGCGAGACCAGCGCGTAGTCCTTCCGATGCTCGCCGAGCCCGCCTTCGGGCAGGAACACCTTGTCACTGCCGACATTCGCGATGCCGGACGTTGCCGGGTCGAAGCGGTATTGCGCGACGCCCTGCAGCGCGGCGTCGAGCGGACCGAGCCGCATCAACGGGCCGACGTAGACGATGTCGTAGCGCGTGAAGTCTTCGGTGCGCAGCTCGTCGCGCAGCCGCACCTCGATGTCGCGGCCGGGCGCCGCAACGATGGGCAGCACCTTCGCGAGCGCGACGGCGGTGCTCTTCTGCAGGTACGACGCATAGCGCAGCCCCCGCCCCGAGGCGAGCGCGGGGTTGCCGGCAAGGAACGCGCGCAGCTCCTCGGCCGAGGAGATCTGCGGATCACGGACGGTCTGCGTGCGGCCGGTCGCAGGGTCGGTCTGCGTGTACATGAAGATGTCGCCGAGGACGAAGAGCACCGGCCGGGTGCTGTCGACCAGGGGTTGCCACAGCGCGCTCTCGCGCACCTCGGCGAGGGTCGAGTTCTCGGCCGCCTGGCGCTGTGTCCACTGCAGCAGGTTCGCGATCAGCGAGATTGCGAGCACGCCGCACGCGGCGGCGAGCCACCCTGCCCCGACCCGGCGGGACCGAACCGGGCTCGGCAGAGCCTCCACCGCCGGCACGAGCACCGGCTCGGCCACCGCGTCGGCGGGCGCCTCGGGCGAGACGGCGCACCGGTTCATCCTGGACCACGACCCGCAGCCGGTACGACCCCTTCGGCACGTCGAACACCAGCCGATCGGCCTTGCCGGCGCCGGCGTAGTACTCGAGCAGCTTCTGGCGCATGCCGCGCACGGCGACGCGCACGACGGAATCGTCGCCGCCATGGAACGTCGCGTCGCGACCGAAGACGTCGATCGCGAGCTCCGCCTCTTTCGGCGCGTCGGCGCCCTGCAGGTGGCGCTGCACGAGGTAGGTCAGCAAGCGGCAGTTGGTCGCGGACTTGGCGAAACCATCGGAGGCCAGCACGCGCTGCAGGTGCGAAGTGATGCCGGGCTCGTCGAGCACCGGCGCTGGCTGCGTTCCCCCGTTCATTGGGAAGGATTATAACGTCCCGTCATGCGGGGCCGTGT
The DNA here is from genome assembly GCA_963769065.1 of uncultured Pseudomonadota bacterium. Lineage (GTDB taxonomy): Bacteria > Pseudomonadota > Gammaproteobacteria > Steroidobacterales > Steroidobacteraceae > ZC4RG30. Next base: position 31,490 of record CAVYKG010000012.1, read on the forward strand.
GGCCTCTCGCGCGTGGTTGCGGCGCGTGGCAACCGTTTGTCACCTTCCGCAGCGCGAATCCGTTGCCGAGAATCGCCAGACGAATACGGGGGTCGATCGCGGATGCGCAAACGTTACTGCATCAGGGCCGCTGCGCTGGGTCTGGGCCTTGCCGCGCTGACCTCGGTCGCGCTGGCCGCCGGCACGCCGCGGCACTGGGACGTGCTGCAGCAGTACTGCGTCGACTGTCATAACACCACCGACTGGGCCGGCAACCTGAACCTCGACGGCGTGACGCCGGGCGACGTGACGACGGACGTCGCCGCCTGGGAGAAGGTGATCCGCAAGCTGCAGACCGGGATGATGCCGCCGCCGGGCAAGCCTCGCCCGGGCCGCGAGACGCTCGAGGACTTCGCCCGCACGCTGGCCACGCGCATCGATGCCGCGTCCGCGGGGCGCCCGCAGCCGGGCGGCAAGTCGCTGCATCGCCTGAACCGCACCGAATACCGCAACGCGGTGCGCGACGTGCTGGGCTACGAGCCGGGCGCCGAGCTGCAGCTTCCGAAGGACGACTCCGCGGAAGGGTTCGACAACCTCGCCGACGTGCTGGCCGTGTCGCCGACGCTGGTGCAGGCGTACATCGCGGCGGCGCAGAAGATCGGCCGCGCGGCGGTGGGCGACCTCAAGATGCCGGCGTCGCTCGCCAAGTACGCCGGCCCCGATGCCTCGGGCCAGGACGCCCACGTCGACGGCCTGCCGCTCGGCTCCCACGGCGGCATGCGCGTCGCGCACTACTTCCCGCTCGATGCCGAGTACGAGATCAAGGTGTCGATCAGCGGCGGCTTCCTGCTGGGCGGTGCGCCGAGCAGCCTGCCGCCGAAGATCGACCTGCTGCTGGATGGCAAGCCGCTCACCGTGGGCAGCGCGCGCAAGTTCCGCATCCGCGTGCCGGCCGGCCCGCGCGTGCTCGGCGTCTCGCTGGTCGAGCAGCGGCAGGCGGCGGGCGTCGAGGAGCTCTATGCCCGCGCGCCGGCGCGGCGCAACTCGGTCGAAAGCGTGACCATCGAGGGACCGTTCGATGCGACCGCGGCGGGCGATACGCCGAGCCGCCAGCGCATCTTCTCGTGCAGGCCCGCGGCACCGGCCGAAGAGACCGCGCTGCGCGCGCCAGATCCTGACGCGCCTGGCCGGCCTCGCCTATCGCCGGCCGATGACCGCGAACGACACGGACCTCGACACGCTGATGAGCTTCTACGACGCCGGGCGCAGCGCCGGCGGCTTCGAGATCGGCATCCAGCAGGCGATCGCCCGCGTGCTGGTCGATCCGCAGTTCCTGTTCCGCATGGAGGCCGATCGCAGCGACCTCGCCGCGGGCAAGCCCTGGCGCATCAGCGACGTCGAGCTCGCGAGCCGGCTGTCGTTCTTCCTGTGGAGCAGCATTCCCGACGACGCGCTGATGGCCGATGCCGCGCGCGGCCGCCTGCACGAGCCGAAGGTGCTCGAACGCCAGGTGCGCCGCATGCTCGCCGATCCGCGTTCCGACGCGCTGGTCGACAACTTCGGTGGCCAGTGGCTCGCCGTGCGCCAGCTCGCGAACGCGAAGCCGCTCGACCGCGCCTTCGACGACGCGCTGCGCGACGCGATGGCCACCGAGACGCGCATGTTCTTCGGCCGCATCAAGCAGGACGATCGCAGCGTGCTCGAGATCCTCGACGGGCGGCAGACGTTCCTGAACGAGCGCCTCGCGCATCACTACGGCATCGACGGCGTCCGCGGCTCGTTCATGCGCACCGTCGACCCTGCCGGAAGACTCGCCGCGCCGCGGCGTGCTGGGCAAGGGCAGCGTGCTCGCGGTGACGTCGGCGGGCGACCGCACCTCACCCGTGTCGCGCGGCGTGTGGGTGATGGAAGGTCTGCTCGGCGCGCACGTGCCCGCCCCGCCTCCCGGTGTCGAAGCGGACCTGAAGGAGACGCCGTCGGCATCGGGGCCGAAGTCGGTGCGCGAGCGCATGGCGCTGCATCGGAACAACCCGTCGTGCGCGTCCTGCCACCAGGTCATCGATCCGCTCGGCTTCGCGATGGAGAACTTCGATCTGCTCGGCCGATGGCGCACCACCGAGGCGAGCGGCGCGGCGGTGGACGCACACGACACGATGGTCGACGGCACGGTGCTCAACGGCATCGGTGATCTGCGCACGATGCTGACGCAGCGACCCGAAGCGTTCGTCACCGGTTTCAGCGAGAAGCTGCTGACGTACGCACTCGGACGACGCCTGGAAGCCGCCGACCAGGTCGCGGTGCGTCGCATCGTCGCGCAGTCGGGCAAGGACGACTATCGCCTCTCCTCGATCGTGCTCGCCATCACGGGCAGCGTGCCCTTCCAGATGAAGGCCGCCACGGCTGCCTGCAGCGGAGACCAGAAATGCACTTCCTGAAGCACAAGGCGCTGTCGCGCCGCGCGGTGTTGCGCGGTGTCGGCGCGACGCTCGCGTTGCCGTTGCTCGAGACGATGCTGCCGGGCACTGCGCACGCGGCGGCAGCCGCGAAGCAGCGCCGTTTCGCCGCCATCTACGTACCGCACGGCGCGGTGATGGATCGCTGGATGCCCGCCACCACCGGCACGGGCTTCGAGTTCCCGTACACGCTGAAGCCGCTCGAACCGTTCCGCGAACGATTGAACGTCGTCAGCGGGCTCGAGCTGCCGCTGGCCTCGGGCCAGGATGCATCCGCGGGCGCAAACCACACACGCTCCTCGGCGGTGTACCTCACCGGCGCGAAGCCGGGCACGGGCTCGGAGGCCGAGCTCGGCATCAGCGTCGACCAAGTGATCGCGAAGCACCTCGGGCAGGGCTGCCCGCTGCCCTCGCTCGAGCTCTCGATCGAGGACGGCAGCCTCTCGTGCGGCGCCGGCCTGTCCTGTGCGTATCGCAACACCATCTCGTGGCAGGGGCCGAAGTCGCCGCTGCCCATGGAGAACAACCCGCAGGTGGTGTTCGAGCGGTTGTTCGGCGACGGCAGCACCGGCGAAGAGCGCGCTGCGCGTCGCACGCAGGCGAAGAGCCTGCTCGACTCCGTCCTGGCCCAGTCGCAGCGGCTGCAGACGCGCGTTTCCGCTGGCGACCGGGTGCGGCTCGACCGCTACTACACCGACATCCGCGAGATCGAGCGTCGCATCGAGCTCGCCGCAAAGCAGACGCCTTCCGACCTTGCGGTGCCTACCGCGCCCTCGGGCATCCCCGAGGATTTCGGCACGCACGTGAAGCTGATGTTCGACCTGCTCGTGCTCGCGTGGCAGGCGGACATCACGCGCGTGGGCACGCTGATGTTCGCGCAGGAAGTCAGCAACGCGGTGTTCGCGGAGAGCGGCATCCGCGAGCCGTTCCACAATCTCTCGCATCACTCGAACGTTCCCGACAACATCGCGAAGCTCTCGCAGCTGAACCGCTACCACGCCGACACGTTCGGCTACGTGCTGAAGAAGCTCGCCGCGACGCCCGATGGCGAGGGCATGCTGCTCGATCATTCGGTGCTGATGTATGGCAGCGGCATGAGCAACAGCAACCAGCATGACCACGACCCGCTGCCCCTGCTCGTGGCGGGCGGTGCCGGCGGCACGCTGAAGGGCGGCCGTCACATCAAGGTGGCCAAGGGGACGCCGCTCTCGAACCTGCAGCTCTCGCTGCTGCAGAAGCTCGAGGTGCCGGCCGAATCCTTCGGCGACAGCCACGGCACCGTGGAGATCTGAACGATGGCGGCGCGACACCTGACGTTCGTGCTGGCGATGGCGGTGTGCGGCGCGGCCCAGGCCGTGACGCCGCCGACTGCCGATGACGCGGTGGCGGAAGCCGCCTCGCGCGGCGACGTCGCGCAGGTGCGCGCACTCATCGCGCGCAAGGCCGACGTGAATCGCCCGGGCCCGGACGGCACGCCGCCGCTCACGTATGCGGTCTGGCGACAGGACCACGCGCTGGCGGAAGCGCTGGTGAAGGCCGGCGCCAAGGTGGACGAGCCCTCGCGCCTCGGCGTGCGGCCGCTGCACCTCGCGATCGGCAATGCCGACATCGACGACGTTCGCCTGCTGCTCGGGGCCGGCGCAGATCCGAACTCGGCCGACGGTGCGGGCGAGACCTGCCTGATGATGGCGGCGCGCACCGGCCGCGACGACATCGTCGACGCGCTGCTCGAGCGCGGCGCGCAGGTCGACCTGCGTGACAAGGGCTATGCACAGACCGCGCTGATGGTCGCCGCCCGTGAAGGCCACCCGAGCATCGTGAAGACACTGCTCGCGCGCGGCGCCAGGCCCGACGTCCAGTCGCTCGCCGGCAAGACGCCGGCGTGGCGCCTGCCCGCATCGAATGCGGGCTCGAAAGGCGCCGGCATCGTGCGCGGCGGCTGGCCCGACCGGGGCGAGCGCGATTCGATCCCGGGCGCGAAGACGCCGCTGCTGTACGCCGCGCGCGAGAATCACCGCGACATCGTCGCGATGCTGCTCGATGCGGGCGCGCCGATCGAGCAGGCGGATGCCGACGGCGTCACGCCGCTGCTGATGGCGGCGCTCAACGGCGCGTTCGACAGCGCGCGCCTGCTCATCGAGCGTGGCGCGAACGTCGATGCGATGGACTGGTATGGCCAGACGCCGCTGTTCTCGGCGGTCGACTGGCGCAACCTCGACGTGTCGGGCCCGACGCGCGACAACGGCGTAGATCGCGCCGCTGCGCTCTCGCTCGTCCAGCTGCTGCTCGACAAGGGCGCGAACGTCAACGCGCGCACGAAGGAGTCGCTCCCGGTGCGTCGCTGGGTGCTGCGCCTCGGCTCGCTGTCGTGGGCGGACTTCACCGGCCAGACGCCGTTCTTCCGCGCCGCCTTCTCGGGTGACGTGACGGTGATGCGACTGCTGCTCGCGCATGGCGCCGACGCGAAGATCACGACCTACGCGGGCACCACGCCGATGATGGCTGCCGCGGGCGTCAACTGGACCGTCGCGCAGACGTACGACGAAGGCCCGGCCGCATTGCTCGAAGCGGTGAAGATCTGCTTCGAGCAGGGCAACGACGTCAACGCCGTCAACAGCATGGGCATGCAGGCCATCCACGCCGCGGCCAACCGCGGCTCGAACGACATCATCCAGTTCCTGATCGACAAGGGTGCGCAGCTGGAGCACGCCGACGCCCAGGGTCGCACGCCGCTCGTCTGGGCGAAGGGCGTGTTCCTGGCCACTCATCCGCCGGAAGCGAAGCCGGCCACCATCGCGCTCATCGAGACGCTCGCGAAGCGTCGGAAGTAGCGCGCCGTTCAACAGAAGAAAAACGGAGCCTTTCGGCTCCGAGGGGTAGCTATGTCTCGAAGAAACGTACGCGCGGCCGTTGCCGTCGCCCTGCGCGCCACGATGGTGCTCGGCACCGCGCTGCCGGTCGCCCTGCTCGCGCAGGAAAGTCCGGCCGATTCGCTCGACGAAGTGCAGGTCACCGGCTCGCGCATCCAGCGCGACGGCATGACGACACCGACGCCGGTCACCGCCGTGACGGTGGACGACCTGAGCGTGCTTGCGCCGACCACGCTCGGCGCGGCCATGACGCAGTTGCCGCAGTTCAGCAACAGCTCGGTGCCCGAAGGCGCGCCGTCGGCCGGCTGGACCGGCGCATCGGGCGCGACGTTCCTGAACCTGCGCGGCGTCGGTGCCAACCGCACGCTGGTGCTGCTCGATGGCCGTCGCGTGGTGCCCTCCACCCGCCGCGGCTCGCTCGACGTGAACCTGATCCCCGATGCGCTGGTGAAGCGCGTCGACGTCGTGACGGGCGGCGCGTCCGCAGCCTACGGCTCTGACGCGGTCAGCGGCGTCGTCAACTTCCTGCTCGACACCGACCGCCAGGGCTTCGAAGTCCAGGCGCAGGGCGGCATCACCGAGCTCGGCGACAACCAGAACTACAGCCTGAAGCTCGCCGGCGGCCTGCCCCTCGGCGACCGCATGCACCTGATCGCGGCCGCGGACTACTACCACGTCGACCCGATCGAGGATGCGCGCGATCGCGACTGGTGGCAGAGCGCGGGCGTCATCCCGAACCCGGCGTACAACGCGATCACCAATCCGAACGTCGTGCAGCGCTTCACGCGCCAGAACGTGCGTTCACGCCAGTTCACGCAGGGCGGCCTGATCCTCTCCGGCCCCTTCATCAACCAGCAGTTCGGCCCGGGTGGCGTGCTGCAGCCCTTCGTCGCCGGCACCGACGTGTCGGCCAACACGCAGGTCGGCGGGTCGGGCGAGGACCCGGCCTGGTACAACTACTTCACGCCGGACACGACGCGTGGCAGCGGCTTCGCGATGCTGAACTTCGACGTGACCGACGACACGCGCGTGTTCGCGCAGGGTCTGTACGGCGTCAACAACACGAGCTACCTCTCGCCGCCGGCGGGCGCGCAGTACGGCAGCTGGGCGCTGACGATCTTCGGCGACAACGCGTACCTGCCGCAGGCCATCCGCCAGACCCTGACGCCCGCGCAGAGCTTCCGCGTGGGTCGCGCCGGCGATCTCGACTACGGCGCGGGCAAGGCGATCGAGCAGGAGAACCAGCTGATCTCCGGCACGGTCGGCATGACCTCGAAGCTCGGTGACTGGCGGCTCGATGCGTACTACCAGTACGGCCGCACGAACTCCGACATCTACATGGACAACTCGATCCGGCTCGATCGCATCTACCAGGCGATCGACGCGGTGCGCACGCCCGGCGGCGCGATCGTGTGCCGCTCGACGCTCACCTACGCGAGCAACGGCTGCGTGCCGATGAACGTGTTCGGCGTCGGCTCGCCCTCGCCCGAGGCGATCGCGTGGATCACGCAGGACATCTCGCAGAAGCAGCTCGTGCAGCAGCACGTCGCCGACGCCGCCATTTCCGGCAGCCCGTTCCGCAACTGGGCAGGCGACGTGAGCTTCGCCGGTGGCCTGTCGTGGCGGCGCGAGGAATTCCGCCAGGACGTGTATCCGGTGGAGCTGCACGCCGGCACCGACATCCCGGTCATCAGTCCCGCGCTCGGCTACAAGGGCCTGCCGACCGTCTATTCGGGCAATGCGAACATCTTCGAGCGCGGCCCGTCGTCGAACCCGCGCGGCGGCTATGACGTTCGCGAGGCGTTCATCGAGACCGAGCTGCCCCTGCTCGGCGAAACGGCGTTCTCGCGTTCCCTTGCCTTCAACGGCGCGATCCGCCTCGCCGACTACGAAGGCAGCGGCAAGGTCTGGGCCTGGAAGGCGGGCCTCGACTGGCAGGTCACGGACCAGTTCCGCATCCGCGGCACGCGGTCGCGCGACATCCGGGCCGGGACGCTGTCCGAGCGCTTCGACACCTCGCGCGGCCCGGGCAACGTGGACGACCCGCTCGACAACACCGCCAACACCTATCCGATCTCGGTGATCTCCGGCGGCAATCCGGAAGTGGATCCGGAGCTCGCCGACACGCTGACGTTCGGCGTCGTCTATCGGCCGTCGTGGATCGATGGCGCGTCGTTCTCGGTGGATGCGTACGACATCGACATCAAGGGGGCCATCGGCCAGCTCGGTGCGCAGAACATCGTCGACCAGTGCAACCGCGGAGCGACGCAGCTGTGCGGCTACATCCAGCGCGATGCGGCCAACACGATCACGCTGGTCGAGAACCTGTTCATCAACACCGACAAGCTGCACACCCGCGGCATCGACTTCGAATCGTCGTACCGTCGACCGATCGAGCTGTTCGGGGGCGGTGAAAACCTGAACCTGCGGCTGCTCGCGACCTACGTCGGCATGCTCGAGACGCAGGTCGGCGGCGTCACGACCGACCGCGTCGACCAGACCGGCCTGGCCGGGGGTTCGCCGAAGTGGCAGGGGTCGCTCAGCCTCGGCTATGAACGCGGGCCGTTCTCCGGAACGCTGCAGGGCCGGTACATCGATTCCGGCGTGTACGACACGACGTACCGCACTGGCATCCAGATCGACGACAACGACATCGCGTCATTCTTCCTGACCAATCTGCAGCTCGGTTACGAGGGCGATCTGACGGGAACGGCGAAGTACCGCGTGACCCTGAACGTCAACAACCTGTTCGACAAGGATCCGCCGCTGGTGGCGAGCTTCGGCTTCACCGGTTCGCAGGCGACCAACTCGAGCCTGTTCGACATCTACGGCCGGCGGTACACGCTCGGCGTGAAGGTCATGTTCTAGACCAGCGAGCTGTTCGACCCGCCGCCCGCGCCGTCACTGGCGCGGGCGGCCAGCGCCTGGACCCGGACCTCCGCCGAGTCTGATACTTTCGCGCACACGCTTACCCGTCCGGAGGTTCTCCCATGCTGTTCTCACCGAAGATGGTGCTCGCCCTGGCCCTGCCCCTCGCGGCCGCAGCATGCTCTCCGAAGCCAACGCCTCCTCCCCCTGCCGCCGAAGCACCGGCTCCGGAGCCGGCCCCCGAACCGGCCGCTGCGGTTGCGCAGAACGTCTACAGGTTCGACATCGGCGCGCTGCCCGCCTTCGCGTTGCGCGACGGTGGCCTTACGGTGCCGAACGACGCGAAGACGCTCGCGGTCAACAAGACGCCCGAGGACGTGAGCCGACTGCTCGGCGAGGCCGGCCTGCCGACCGACACGCTGTCGCTCAGCATCCAGCCCCTGCTCGTCCAGGCGGGCGACCACGTGCTGCTGTTCGACACCGGTGCCGGCAAGAACATGGGCCCCGGTGCGGGCATGCTCGCGACGAGCCTGCAGGAAGCAGCGATCGCTCCGGCGAGCGTCACGGACATCTTCATTTCGCATGCGCACGGCGATCACGTCGGTGGACTGCTGGGGGACGATGGCGCGCTCGCGTTTCCGAATGCAACGATCCACCTGAGCGCCGCCGAGTGGACTTCGCTGCGGGCCATGAAGGAACAGGCTGCGCTGGTGAAGGCGATCACGCCGAAGGTAAAGACGTTCAAGCCGGGCAGCGACCTCGTGGCGGGTTCGGTGAAAGCGGTCGAGATCAAGGGCCACACGCCGGGCCACTCGGGTTACCTCATCGGCAGCGGTACGGATTCGCTGCTGTACGTCGGCGACAGCGTGCACCACTCGATCGTCTCGGTACAGCAGCCGGACTGGACCATCGCGTTCGACGGCGACGCCACGACGGCGCAGAAGAGCCGCAAGGAACTGCTCGCGAAAAACGCGGACAGCGGTCAGCGCATCTATGCCGTGCACTTCCCGTACCCCGGGCTCGGCAAGTTCGCCCGCCAGGCAGAGGGTATCGTGTGGGTGCCCGAGCGCTGAACCGTTCGTCCAGGGGAAGAAGCACATGAAGAACAAGATTGCCGCCCTCTGCCTGATCCTGCTGTCGTCGAGCGCACTCGCGGCGACGAAGGCGAAGCCCGTTCCCGTTGAAGCACCGTCCTGCGACCGCGAATGCCTGCGCGGCACGGTGACCCAGGTGCTGTACGGCTTCGTCGAGCACGACGTGAGCAAGCTCCCACTCGCATCGAACCTGCGCGTGACCGAAGACGCCGTCGAGAAGGCTCTCGACAAGGTCGGGCTGGTGCGCTCGGTGACGAAGCTGCGCGGCTACCGGCAGGACATCATCGACGAGCGCGAGGGCGTCATCGTCACCGGCACGATGGTGGAGGAGTCCGGCGCGCCGATCATGCTCGTGGTCCGCGCGAAGGTTGCCGACGAGAAGATCACCGAGCTCGAGTTCGTCGCGAGTCGCAGTCGCGTCGACGGCATGATCTTCAATCTCACGACGTTCGACGTGCCGGCCCTGGCAATGAACATCGCGCCGAAGCCGACGCAGCTCGCGACGCGCGAGAAGGCGATCGAGATCGCCATGCATTACCCGCGCGGGCTCAGCAACGCGAAGACGTTCAATGCGATCGGTACGCCATTCGCGAAGGAAGCCTATCGCCTCGAGAACGGCCAGCTGATGGCCGGGCCGGGCTGCAAGTTCGCGCCGGGCTGCGAGGACATCGGCGGGCAATCGCTGCAGATCTTCGAGCGCCTGGGCAAGGTGACGGTGCGCGACATCGTCGTCGACGAGCGCATGGGCATCGTCATCATGCGGCTCTCGTGGAACCAGCGCGGTCCGGGGTCGGACCGGCTCACGGCGTGGGAAGCGTTCAAGGTCTACGACGGGCAGATCCACATGGTGCTCGCGTACATGCGCCTTTTCCCGCCGGAGCTGGACCTGGGTGGATGGCCGGTCAAGGCCGGAATCGAGCAGCCGAAGGGGCCGAACGGAAGCTGAGGGAACGCCCCTTGTCCCGCCCCACGATCACCGCCTTCGAAGCCTCCCCCGACGACGGCCAGGGCCTCGCGCGCGACATGCGCGTGCGCTGGGCACTGGAGGAGGTCGGCCAACCGTACGACGTCCGGCTGGTCTCGTTCGAGGCCCTGAAGCAGCCGCCACACCTGCGGCTGCAGCCGTTCGGGCAGATCCCCACTTACGAGGACGTCGATCTGGCCCTGTTCGAATCGGGCGCGATCATCCTGCACCTCGCGCAGACGCACCCGGGCCTGCTGCCCACCGAAGCGATCGGCCGTGCGCGCGCGATCGCGTGGATGTTCGCGGCGCTGAACACCGTCGAACCACCGGTGGTGGAGCTGGAAGCCTTCACGCTGCTCGAAGCTGACAAACCGTACTATCGCGAGCGCCTGCCGATCCTCGAGCAGCGGATCACGCAGCGGTTCGCGGCACTGTCGGCGGCACTCGGCGACAAGCCATGGCTCGAGGGCGAGTTCACCGCGGGCGATCTGATGATGGTGATGGTGTTGCGGCGCGCCGAAGGCACCGGCCAGCTCGAGAAGTTCTCGAATCTCGTCGCCTACAAGGCGCGTGGCGAAGCGCGTCCCGCTTACCGGCGTGCGTTCGCCGATCAGCTCGCGGTGTTCGAGGCGCGGACGTGACGCCCGCGCAGCCGCCGCCACCCGATCCACACGCCGCTGACCGACGTGACGATGCCCACCAGCGAAAACGCCCACAGCAGCGCGTCCCACAGCGGACGGTTCAGCATCAGCACGTTCAGGTCCCACTTGTGCAGCAGGTCGTACGCCCAGCGATAGGCGCGGCCTCGGGCGTCGACGGTACCGAGCAGCCGGCCGGTGACGGGGTCGAGATGCACCCATGTGCCGGCCGCGTCCGTGTACCGGACGCGCAGCACCGGTAGCTGCGGCAGCGCCGTCAGCGCATACCAGTAAGCATCGGGTGCGGTCAGCGATTCGACGGACGCGATCGACGCGCCGGGCAAGAGCTTCGCCGCAGCCGCGATCAATTCGGGTTCGGTGAAGCTACCGCTCGCCAGTGTTCGCGCATCGAGCGCGCGGGAGCCGTGCATCGAGTCGATCACGATCCACGGTCGGCCGGCAGCCCACGAGAGCTCGACTCGCCTCGCGCCCTCGGCTGCCGCAGCGAGCCGCAGCACATCGATGGCGGGCCATGCCGCTGCACCGTTGTAGGCCGCGATCGCCTCGGCGCGACAGCCCCGGCCCGCCGTTGAAGAACCGGAACGGATCGACCGACAGCCACCCGCTGAAGATCCACAGCGTCAGCGTGATGCCGCCGAACAGCCCCGCGACGTGATGCCACAGCATCCAGCCGTGGTAGGGCGTCATGCGATCGCCCTTGAAGCGGCGCTTGCCGATGCGCGTGCGCAGGATGCCGATCCAGATGCCGGTGATCGCGACCAGGATGCACGGCCCCGACACCCACATGACCACCTGGCGCCATGCCGCGTTGTCCTGGCGCAGCACGGTGGGATAGATCCAGTGCGGCACCGAGCCGAGCCAGTTCCAGAATCGCTCGTTGCGATCGGTGTCCTGCACCACCGCGCCGGTGGCGCTCGACACGTAGAGGTCGCGGCGGTTGGCGCCCTCGAGCCTCACGCGATGCAGCGGTCGATGGGCATCGAACCCACCGGGGACGGTCCACTGATCCCGTTCCAGCGTTTCGACCTCGGCGACGCCGGCCCGTCCGAAGGCGCCGGCGATGCGCGAAGCCTTCACCGCATCCACCGAGGTCACGAGCGCAGCGGTCGTGGCCGACATCGTCATTTCCGGTCCGCGCGCGGTGGTGATGCGCCAGACGGCCTCGCCCCCGCTCATTTCCAGCACCATCGAACGCGGCGGCGCCCCGAGGTCCGCGACGCGCTCGGCCTCGGCCGGCCCGATCCGCACGACGTTCCAGTCGATGTCGGGCAGACCCTCGCGCCGCTCCGCCGCTGTCAGCGACGGAAACGGTACGTACACCATGACCAGCCCCGACAGGAACCAGAACAGGAACAGCAGGCACGCGCCGATGCCGACCCAGCGATGGATCAGGTACAGCCACCACTTGGCGCGATGCGCAAAGAGGCGCGGCATGCCGAAACCCGCTAGAACCGCGCGCGCAGCACGACTTCGAACGAGCGCGGCCGGCCGAGCACCCACTGCTCGACGTCATAGGTCGACACCGCATGGTCGCGGTCGAACAGGTTGGCACCACGCACATCCACCGCCATCGTCGGCGAGAAGGCGTATGAGACGCCCGCATCGACCACGGTGTAGCTCGGCACCCGGAACGTGTTGCCCTGGTTCGAGTACCGGCTGCCGACGTAGCGCAGGCCGGCCTGCGCACGCAGGCTCTCGGAACCCTCCCACGTCACCCACAGGTTGGCGGCTTCCTGCGGAACGTCCGGCGGGGTGTTGCCCGCATAGTTCACGTTGCCACTGAGGAAGGTCTCGTACTTCGCATCGAGGATCGTTCCATTGACCTCGAGACCGAAGCCCGCGGGCAGTCGCAGCGACACGGCCGCCTCGACACCCTGCGACGACTGCTCACCGATCTGCTCGATCGGACCGTTGGTCACGCGCTGCGCGGTGAGATCGTTCTTGGTGATCTTGTAGACGGCCAGTGTCGCCGACCCCATGCCGTCGAGGAACGTCCCCTTGACGCCCGCCTCGACCTGATCGCCCTTCGCGTTGCTGAACTGGAACTGCACGGCGTTGGTCGTGAACGTCGTCAGCGTTCCGACCGGATCGACGCCGGTCGCGTACTGGCCATAGAACGACAGCGTTTCGACCGGCTGGAACACCGCACCGACGCGCCAGGTGAAGTCGTCGAACTTCTTCTTCGTGTTGCCGCCGGGGAATGCGTTGACGGTCGCGCCGCTGGGCTGGCCGCTCGCGAACACGAAGTTGCGACGCTCGACCTCGTCCTCCTCGTAGCGGGCGCCGGTGACGATCGAGAGCCTGTCGCTGAGCTTCAGCCGGTCCTCCAGGAAGATCGCCCGCTCGCTCGTCTGGGTTGTGTAACGCGGCAGCGTTGCGGCGCGGTCCTGCATCGTGCCCGGATCGAAGTTGAACGGATCGACTTCGTCTTCCTGCGCAGCGACGGCGAAGTTGTTCGAGTACGTGAGGTCGATGTCGTTCACGTCGAAGCCGACCACCAGGTCGTTCGACATCCCCGATGCGAAAGCCGACTTCAGTGTGACCGTGCCCTGATCGCCGATCTGCTCGACGTCGTGGATGATGCCGAGGTTGCTGTTGCGGTAGACCGTGCCCGGCGTGCCGCCGCCGCTGCCGTTCGGGCAGTCCCCGTCAGCGGCGACCCAGCAGTACAGCTCGAGGTCGAACCACTGGCGCTTCGAGGCGATGCGGTAGATGGAGTTCTGCAGGCTGACACTCTCGTTCGGCGCCCAGTCGACGACGAGGGTCTCGCGGTCGTCCCGGTATTCGATCTTCGAATCGGCGACGTTGTAGTTGCGGCGCTTGTTGCGGTCGTCGAGCCGGCCGGCGATCAGCGGCGTGCCCCAGTAGCGCATGGGCTCGACGTTCGAGTAGTCGACGCGCGCGCTGACCGACAGCGCATCGCTCGGCGTGAACTCGAGCGCGCCACCCAGGGCGATCGAGTCGCTGTCGCCCCGGTCGACCCAGCCGTCGGACTTCCGGTAGCTCGCATCCAGCCGATAGCCGAACACGTCATCGATCGGCCCGCCGGCGCCGGCGGCGAGGTGCATGGTCTGCTGCGAGCCGTAGCTTGCCTCGAGATCGAGCCGCTGGACCTCGCTCGGCTTCTTGGTGACGACGTTGATCGCGCCGCCGAGCGCGCCCTGGCCGTACAGCACCGAGGCCGGGCCGGTAAGCACCTCGATGCGCTCGACGTTCCAGGGGTCGCTCGGGAACGTGATGCTGCCGGCGACCGGGAACTGACGCACCCCGTTGACCAGCTGCAGCACCGACCCCTGCCCGACGAAGCCGCGCGCCGCGAGGGCAGTGTTGCCGTCGCCCGCGTTCGAGGCGTTGGTGACTCCAGGCGCGCGCGAGACGGCCTCGGCGATGGTGAGGTCACCGCGGGCGCGAATGGCATCGCCCGAAACGGTCGAGATGCTGGCGGGCAGCTCGAGGGGTGTCAGGCCGAGGCGGCTGCCGGTCGTGGTGGGCACGTCCAGGTCGAGGTCGCTGCGGCCGCTGACGAGAATCTCGCTCTCGTCGTCGGCCGGCGCCTGCGCGAAGCCCTGAGATGAAAGGACGCAAGCCGCCACCGTCAGACCGACGGCACTCTTCCGGATCGACATTCGTAGCCCCACGCGCACTGGTTGTTGGAGCGGAGAAGCTAGGCGCCACGGCGCGCGAGGTTAAGGTTAAGAACCGTTACGGGGGGTTCCGGAACGTTAACGCGTCGCGAGCCAGGGGTAGACTGCTGCCGATGCGCCCTTTCGTCCTCTCGTTGCTCGCGCTGGCGAGCGGCCTCGGCTCCTCCGCCGGGGTCGCGCGAGACCTGAACCACAACGGCCGAGTCGACCCGTACGAGAACCCCCGCCTGCCCATCGAGGCGCGCATCGACGATCTGCTCGGGCAGATGACGCGCCCCGAGAAGGTCGGAACGTTGTTGCACGGCTCACTGCCGGGCGGATCGTCGGGCTACGACCAGGTCGCGCTGGGTCCGCTCATCCAGCAGCGCTACCTGTCCAGCTTCATCACCCGCCTCACCATCGCGCCGCGCGACTTCGCGGCGGCCAACAACGCCGTCCAGCGGCTGGCCGCGGACAGCCGGCTCGGCATCCCGGTCACGATCAGCACCGACCCGCGCAACCACTTCCAGGAGGTGCTCGGCGCCTCGACCACGGGCGGTGGCTTCTCGCTGTGGCCGGAGACGCTCGGGCTCGCGGCCATCGGCGACCCGAAGGTCACGCGCCGCTTCGGCGACACCGCGCGGGCCGAGTACCGCGCCGTCGGCATCCACATGGCGCTGTCGCCGCAGCAGGACCTCGCGACCGAACCCCGCTGGCCGCGAACCACGGCCACCTTCGGATCGGATCCGGCGGCGGTGTCGGCGCAGGGCCGGGCGTACGTCGAGGGCTTCCAGGGGGGTCGTGCGCTGGCCCGCGATGGCGTCGCCACGATCGCCAAGCACTGGGTGGGCTACGGCGCGCAGCCCGAGGGCTTCGACGGCCACAACGCTTACGGCCGCGATGCACGGCTGACCGATGCGACGTTTGCCGCGCACGTCGACGCATTCCGCGGCGTGCTCGCCGCGAAGACGTCCGGCATCATGCCGACGTATGTGATCCCTCACGGCGTGACGCTCGACGGCAAGCCGCTCGAGCCGGTGGGCGCAGGTTTCAGCCGCCAGCTGCTGACCGACCTGCTGCGCGACCGCCTCGGCTTTGACGGCATCGTCGTCTCCGACTGGGCGATCACCGATGACTGCACCGGAACCTGCCTCGCACCGACGGCCGAGCGGCCGCAGGGCCGGAACTTCGGCATGCCGTGGGGCGTCGAGGCGCTGACGCGTGCGCAGCGGTTCGCGAAAGGCCTGAACGCGGGCGTCGACCAGTTCGGCGGCGTCGATGATCCCGCGCCGCTGCTCGAAGCGGTGAGCTCGGGAATGGTGCCGCTGGCTCGCCTCGATGAAGCGGTACGACGCGTGCTGCGTCTGAAGTTCGCGCTGGGCCTGTTCGAGTCTCCGTTCGTCGACGAAAACGCGGCCGCGCGCATCGTCGGCAACGCGAACGCCCAAGGCCGGGCGGACGCGGCCCAGCGTGCGGCCCAGGTGGTGCTCGAGAACCGCAACCGCATCCTGCCGGTGAAGCCGCAGGGCCGACGCCTCTGGCTGCATGCAGTCGACCCGGCCGCCGCACGGGCTGCGGGGTTCACGGTCGTGGCGGAGCTCGAGGACGCCGAACTCGCGCTCATCCGCACGCACGCGCCCTCGGAAAAGCTGCACCCGCATCACTTCTTCGGCATGCGCCAGAACGAAGGCCGTCTCGATTTTCGCGATGGCGATGCGGACTTCGATGCGATCACGCACGCATCGGCCCGCGTGCCGACGCTCGTGGTCGTGAACCTGGACCGCCCCGCCGTCCTGACGAACGTGCGCGATCAGGCCGCGGCGCTGCTCGTGACTTTCGGGGCGAGTGATGCGGCAGTGCTCGACGTGATCACCGGTCGTGCGAACCCGCGCGGGCGTCTGCCCTTCGAGCTGCCTTCATCGATGGCCGCCGTGGCGGCACAGGACCCGGCGAAGTCCGATGACAGCGCGCAGCCGCTGTACCCGCGTGGCGCGGGGCTCCGTATCGGCCGCTGAAGAATGACGCCGATGGGAAGCAGCGGCGCGAACCGAGCGGGGTATAGGCGGTGCGACCAATTGCTACCGGGTAGCAATTGTTCGCACCGCACCCACCCTTCGCAGAGCGCGACGCCTCGCTCGCTCAGCCGGCGGTCGGGTAGTCCGTGTAGCCCTTCGCGCCCTGGCTGTAGAACGTCGACGGATCGGGCGGGTTCAGCGCAAGCCCCGCCTTCAATCGACCCGGCAGATCCGGGTTCGCGATGAACGGGCGGCCGAAGGCAATGGCATCGGCCTCCCCGTTCCGCAGCGCCTCCTGCGCACGCTGCAGCGTGAAGTCCGAATTCAGTACCAGCACGCCGGGGAAAATTTTGCGGATGCGCGGCGCGATCGGCGAGGTATCGGGCTTGCCGAAGTTGCTGTCCGGGGGCGGTTCACGCAGCTCGAGGAACACGATGCCGAGATCGGCGAGTGCGCGCGCCGCGGCGGTAAAGGTCTCGTGCGGGCGGCTGTCGTTCACGCCCTGGCTTGCGCCATTCGGAGAGAGTCGCACCGCCACGCGATCGCGGCCCGCCACTTCGATCACGGCGGCGGTGATTTCGCGCAGCAGCCGCACGCGATTCTCGATCGTTCCGCCGTAATGGTCGGTGCGATGGTTGCTGCCATCGCGCAGGAACTGGTCGATGAGGTAGCCGTTCGCCGCATGGATCTGCACGCCGTCGAAGCCCGCGGCCAGCGCGTTGCGCGCGGCGTTGCGATAGTCCTCGAGCAAGGATGGAACCTCGTCGACTCGCAGTGCGCGCGCTTCGACATACGGCTGCTTGCCTTCATAGGTGTGCGCCTCGCTGGGCGCCGTGGTCGCGCTCGCCGAAACCGGCTGGCCTTCGCCGACGCTCGGATGCACGACACGGCCCATGTGCCACAGCTGCGCGAAGATCCTGCCGCCGCGCGCGTGCACGGCTTCGGTCACGGCCTTCCAGCCATCGACCTGCGCGGCATTCCACAATCCGGGCGCATACGGCCAGCCGAGCCCGATGCGGCTGATGCCGGTCGCCTCGGTGATGATCAGCCCTGCGCCGGCGCGCTGGGCGTAGTACTCGACCATCAGCGGCGTAGGCACGGCCTCACGGGTCGCGCGACCCCGGGTCAGCGGCGCCATGAAGATGCGGTTGGGAAGCGTGAGCGAGCCGAGCTTCAGCGGCGTGAACGAATCTGTCATGCCCCTACTATTCGGACTCGAACCGGCCGGCGCAAGGCCACGGCTCATGCCCGATTGTTCTGCCCATATGTCGGTCGCGTGCTCCACCAGATCAGCCACAGCAACACCAGCTGCAGCGGCAGGCGCAGTACCAGGGCCCACAGCGGCACGTTCCACGCATCGTGGTTCATCAGCATGTAAACGTTGGCGGGCGTCACGGCGAGCGTCAGCACGATGAGCCCGAGGCCGGCGGCGCGTCGGGTGCGCTCCCAGAGCAGACCGGCCGCGCCGACCAGCTCGAGCACCCCCGAGACGAGCACCATCGCGCGCGGCGACGGGAGCATCGGCGGGACGATGCGCATCTCGAGCTCGGTCAGCGCGAAATGCGCGATGCCTCCGATCAGGAACCACAGGAAGACGAACCCGAGCGCGATACGCCGGGGCCAGTGGTCCATTGCGCTCGAAGTCTCCCTGTGCATCGCGTAAGTCTCGACATCCCGGCACCGGCGCGCTGTCGGTCGATGCCGCAACCGGTGCCGGCCTTGCGACGCCGTTCGTCTGCTCGAGTGCTACGCTCCCCCGATCCACGCTTTTGAGGTCCCGATGAGCGCCCCCGCCGCAACTCCTGCCCAGCCCTTCAGCCGCTACCAGAAGAGCGTCATCGCGATGCTCGCGTTCCTGCAGTTCGCGGTGATCATCGACTTCATGCTGATGGCCCCGCTCGGCGCACTGATCATGCCCGCGCTCGACGCCACACCGGCTCAGTTCGGCACCGTCGTGTCGGCGTACGCGTTCGCGGCAGGCATCTCCGGCTTCCTGACCGCAGGCTTCGCCGACCGCTTCGACCGCAAGAAGCTGCTGCTGTTCTTCTACGCGGGGTTCATCGTGGGCACGGCATGGTGCGGCCTAGCGAGCAGTTTCGGGTCGCTGCTGACAGCGCGCATCGTCACCGGCCTCTTCGGCGGCGTCATCGGCTCGGTGGTACTCGCCATCGCCACCGATCTGTTTCCCCCGCAGATGCGCGGGCGCGTGATGGGTTTCATCCAGACCGCCTTCGCGGCCAGCCAGATCCTCGGCATTCCCATCGGCATCTACCTCTCGAACCGCTGGGACTGGCACGTTCCGTTCATGACGCTTGCTGCGCTGGCCGTGGTCGCTGGCGGCATCATCGCCACAGTCATGCGGCCGGTCGACGCGCACCTGAAAGCGAAGCAGGAACGCAGCCCGTTCGCGCACCTGCTGCACACGCTGACCGAGCCGCGCCACGCGATCTCGTTCGTCTCGGTGCTGTTCCTGACCACCGGCGGGTTCATGCTGATGCCGTTCAGCAGTGCATTCACCGTCAACAACCTCGGCATCGACCTCGAGCACCTGCCCATCATCTATCTCGTCACCGGCATCGCGACCATCTTCGTCGGCCCGCTGGTCGGCAGGGTTTCGGACAGTTTCGGCAAGCTGCGGACGTTCTACGTGGGCACCGCGATCACGATCGTCATGGTGCTCCTCTACACGCACCTGCGCGAATCGACGCTCGTCGTGGTGACACTCATCAACGTCGTGCTGTTCATCGGCATCTTCTCGCGGATGATTCCGTTCCAGGCGCTGATGACCCAGGTGCCGATCCCGACGCAGCGCGGCTCGTTCAACGCCGTGAACGCCTCGATCTCGCAGCTGGCCGGCGGGCTCGCCGCAGTCGTCGCCGGACACATCGTGCAGTCGGGGCCGGACGGGAAACTGCAGCACTACGACATCGCGGGGTACGTCGTCTGTGCGACCGCACTGCTCGCCTGCGTGCTGATGTGGCGGGTGGAGCGGGGCATCCGCTCCGCTGCCACGGGCATCGCCGTGGGAGCCGCTACCTAGCGGTTGCCGCTGCAGGCGGGCGGTAGCCCCGCTGCGCGAGAGCGGAGAACGGCCAGCCGGACACCGTGGCGCGGACGTCCATCTGCACGTGACGTTCGACGTTCGGCCGCGACGAGCCGCCGTCGGGCTCACCCCAGCGGATCGTCAGCGATGTGCCGACGGCGGCCTGCGACTCGTCGATCACAGCGAGGGAGACCCACGCTCCGTCCGGCGCAAGGAACGACGAATACGTCGCGATGCCGACGCGCTCGCCGCGTCCATCGAGAACGGCGTCGTACTGATAGCTCGAATAGTGGAACGCCGGCATCTCCATGTACTTGCCGTTCCGGCCCGGCGTCGCGAGGCTGGCGTAGACGCGATGCGCGTCCTCGGGATGCCACACCAGTGACACCTTCTTGCGGTGCGGCTGGTGCTGCATGCGCTCGAGAGCGGACCGCCCGATGAAGTCGTGATCGAAGCGGATCAGTCGACCGTAGTCGATGTCCCATGGCGTGTAGTAGTAGTCCTCGAGGCGATCCGAGACGAAGCTGCCGCCGAGAGAGGCGACGGCATCGAAACTGTCGGCGCCCAGCCACTCGCGATACGCCTTCAGATCGGGGTCCGAGTAGATCGCCGGCATCGGACAAGGGAGCCATCCCGAGTCGACCGCCGCGCTCGCGTACGCGCGCGCGCCGACCTGGCGCAGGCCGAACTCCTCGCCGGCCTGAAGGATCGCCCCCTTCACTTCCGGCCCCTGCTCCACCGGACCCCAGAACTCGAGGCCCGGCGCACCGCCCATGCCGTGGCGCAGGCTTCGCAGCAGGCGACCAGCCACGCGCAGCCGACCCATCTGGAAGAAGCGCGGCTGTTCGAGCACGGCACCGTTGAGCTTCTCGATCAGCTTCCACGCGAGCGGGCCCTGGATCTCGAAGCGAAAGGTCCTGCGCGGCCGGGGGTTGTTCAGCGTGCGCTCGTCGCGATCGACGCTGACATCGAACCCGCCAGTGCGCGCGTGGAACTCCACCCAGTTGGCAACCGTGGGCCGGCCGACGATGTTCACCAGTGTCTCGCCGAGACCAAAGATGATCATGTCGCCGATGAGGTGGCCCGACGGCGCGCAGGCCACGAACTGCTTGGCCTTGTCGTCCCCAAAGCCGGCAAAGCTGTTGATGGCGAGCGCGGATACCAGTCGATGCGCATCGGGACCTTCCACGTAGAGGTCCGTCATGTGATAGCTCTGGTCCATCAGCGCGACGCCCTCGCGCCAGGCGCGCTGTTCGTCACGCCAGTTCGTGAACTCGGCCGGAATCGGGAAGGCGTACGGCCCAACCTGGGACGTGCGCATCATGGCGAGCGCACCGCCGGCGCGATCCATCTTCTGCTGCAGCGATTCTCGGCTCACTGGCTGCTCCTCGGGTGCGCATGAGCATAGCCCGGAGTGGTGCGCCTGGACTAACCTAGGAGGACAACAAGGGGGACGTATGCGCACTCGCATTTCGGCAACCGCGGCTTTGCTGGCCATTCTGGCTACCGGCCAGGCCGCACCGGCACCCGATACGGGCAACCGCCAGTACCAGGCAAAGGGCGAGCAGGACCGCACCTATGCGTTCCCCGGCACCGACGAGCCGATCGCCTATCACCTGTACGTGCCGAGCAAGTGGACGAAGACGACGCACTTGCCGCTCGTCATCGTCACGCACGGCGCGGCGCAGCCGGCTACCGCGCCCTTCCAGCGCCCGATGGATGCGCCGACGCTTGCGAAGATGGCCGAGGAGCGTGGCTACATCGTCGCTGCTGTGACCGGCTACAAGGCGAGTGCTACCGGCGTCGGCGGATGGAACGTGCCGTACCCCATGGTCACCATCCCGCGGCCGCCGAATCCGAACGCTCGGCCGCCCGCGGCGCCGCCCACTGCGCAGGAGCTCGAGCGCGCCGAGCAGGACGTGCTGTACGTGAGCGACCTCGTGGCAAAGGAATACAACGTCGACCGCAACCGCATCTACCTGATGGGCAATTCATCGGGCGGCAGCGCCGTGTGGGCCTACGCGGCGAAATATCCGCAGCGCTGGACGGCGATCGCGCCGAGCGCGGCGCCGCTCGATGACACGAGCTTCCCGTACGAGAAGCTGAAGACGGTGCCGGTGCTCGTGATCCACGGCGACAAGGACACGACGATGTCGTTCGATGGCTCGAAGACCATGGTCGATCACGCGAAAGCGAAGGGTGTCGATGCCACGTGGCTGCCGGTGGCGGGCGGGCTCCACACCGATGCCTGGGCGCAGCCACCGGTGATCAGCCAGGTTTTCGACTTCTTCGATGCGCACCAGAAACATCTGTGAACTGAGGTCCGTGAAATGAACTACACGTTTCTCGCGGCAGCGGCGCTCGCTGCCCTCACTTCGCCCGCGTTCGCGGCCAGCCCACCTGCCCCGGGCCCGCCGTGCAGCCCCGCCGATGGCTACATCTGCGGGCAGCAGGCCCCTGAAGATCTGGTCGCCATGGGCGCGGACTGGGCCGTCGCGTCGGCCTTTGCGGGCCGGGGCGGCGTCGCGCTGATCCGCCTGAAAGATCGCACTTCCGTGACCGCTTATCCCTCGCCATCGGCGAGGGATAAGCACGATGTGAAGACGTACCCGGATTGCCCGGGCCCGCCGCGCGGCGCGTTCACGACCCACGGTGTCTACGTGCCGCCGGGAAAGGGCCCGACGCACAAGCTGTTCGTGGTCGGCCACGGCGCCCGCGAATCGATCGAGGTGTTCGACGTCGACGCGCGCGGCGCGATGCCGGTGCTGACCTGGATCGGCTGCGCAATCGCGCCCGATCCGATCGGCCTCAACTCGGTGCGCAGCCTGCCCGACGGTGGCTTCATCACGACCAACTTCCTGCCTCGCAACGCCCAGATCGCCTCCCTGATGAGCGGCGCAGTCAACGGCGAGCTGTGGGAATGGCACACGAAGAGCGGCTGGCAGAAGGTGCCGGGCAGCGAGGCGTCCGGCGCGAACGGCATCGAGCTTTCGAACGACGGCAAGACGATCTACGTGGCGGCGTGGGGCAGCCAGTCGTTCATCCGGCTGTCGCGCGGCGCGGCGACGCCGAAGCGCGAGGAAATCCCGCTCGGCTTTCGCATCGACAACATCCACTGGGCGAAGGACGGCACGCTGCTCGGCGCCGGCCAGGTCGGCCAGGACTGGCGCGTGGTGAAGATCGACCCGAAGACGCTGAAGGTCGAGACGCTGTACTCGCAGGACGACAAACCCGGGTTCGGCGGTGGCACCGTTGCACTCGAGGTCGGCGACAAGCTGTGGATCGGATCTTATCGCGGCGACCGGATAGCCATCGTGCCCGGGCGCTGAGCCGCCGCGGAACAGGAACGGCACTCGCCGGAATCAGCCCTGCGGTAGGCCGATGCCACGGCCGACCGGCATCGACTCCGATGGGACTTCGCGGAGTGGCGACCCATCCTGTTGCCTTCTGCAATGAAGGAACGCCGATGAACAGGCTCGAGCCAGCGAATCCTGGTGCGCGGCGATGAGTGAGCTGGCCCGGTCGGTACTCTCGGCGCTGGGCACTCCATGGTTCCGCGTCGGTGCAGTGGACGTTTCCGCATTCCTGTTGATCGGCGCGACGCTGGTGCTGATCGTGCCGTGGTTTCTCGCCCGGCTGCTCGAGAACGCAGTGGTGCGCCTCAGCAAGCGACGCCGGCTCCGGAACGAGGCAACGGTCTTCGCGCTGGCGCGCATCGCGCGCTATGTCGTGCTCACGCTCGGGGTGCTGCTCGGCCTGAACCTGCTCGGTATCGACTTCACCGCGCTGGCCGTGCTCGGAGGTGCCGTCGGCATCGGTATCGGGCTCGGACTGCAGAGCATCTTCAGCAACTTCGTCTCCGGGATCATCCTGCTGGTCGAGCAGACGCTGAAGCCCGGCGACTTCGTCGAACTCGAATCCGGCGTACAGGGAAGAGTGATCGAGATCGGCATGCGCTACACGCTGATCCGCTCGAACTCGGCCGTGGACATCATCGTTCCGAACGCCGAGTTCACCAGTAACCGGGTCACGAGCTGGACGCACGGCAGCCCGTATCGGCGGATGCAGGTGCCGTTCTCCGTCGCGTACGGTTCGGACAAGAATCTGGTCCGGGAGGCCGCGCTCGCAGCCGCCGCGGCAGTGCCGGACACCGTCACCGACGAGACCCGGCAGACCTCGGTGTGGTTCACGCGCTTCGGTGATAGCGCGCTCGAGTTCTCGCTGATGGTCTGGATCGGGCCTGACGCGATCTTCAAGCCCGGCTCGACACTCTCGCTGTACCTCTGGGCGCTCGACGACGCGCTGCGCGAACGCGGCCTCGAGGTTCCGTTCCCGCAACGTGATCTGCATCTGCGATCGAGCGACATCCAGTGACGCTGTAATGAAAGCACGTCTGCGCCAGCTGCTTGCTTACCTCGTCGACGCGTTCTGGCTGCTCCCGGCGGTGCTCACGCTGCTGGCAGTGGTGCTTGCCGTCGGACTGGTCGAATTCGATCGCAACTTCCAGGGTCCGGATGCGCTGCGCCAGAGCGCCTGGCTCTACAACGGCGGCGGCACCGGTGCCCGAACCCTGCTCGGTGCGGTGGCCGGATCGGCGATCGGCGTCGCCGGCACCGTGTTCTCGATCACGATCGCCGCGCTGTCGCTGGCATCCGGACAAATGGGACCGCGGCTGCTTCGCAGCTTCATGCGCGACCGGGGCAATCAGGTCACGCTGGGCATGCTGCTCGGGACCTTCACCTACGCGCTGATGGTGCTGCGGAGCGTCCGCACTACCGGCGAGGGTGAATTCACGCCGCATCTCGCGATGAGTGTCGGCATCCTGCTCGCGTTCGGCTGCGTCATCGTCCTGATCTATTTCGTCGGCCACATCGCCGGGCGCATCAACGTCGAGACCGTGATCGAGCTGGTCGCCGCGGACCTCCGACGCGCGATGAAGCGACTCTCGGTCGCGAGGCCCTCACCACCCGAAGCGGCGCCGGAGCCGGACTGGACCGACGCGGTGCCGGTGATCGACACGCGCGAAGGCTATCTGCAGCACCTCGACGCCGAAGGTCTTGCCGACTGGGCCGCAGAGCGTCGGGCCAGTGTCCAACTGCTCATCCGACCCGGCCACTATCTCTTCCCGCAGACCCCGGTTGCCTATGTGCGGTCGGCCGCTGCCGACGCCGCACTCGACGCCGTGCGCAATGCCACCGCCATCGGATCCCAGCGTGTCGGTGACTCGGATCCCGAGTTCGCGATCCGTCAGCTGGTCGAGGTCGCCATGCGCGCGCTGTCGCCCGGAATCCACGACCCCTTCACGGCGATCAGCGTGCTGGATCGACTCGGAGGCGCCTTGTGTGGCCTGCGAGAAACCACGTTCCCGACCGGACGGTGGGTTCGCGACGGCCGCGTCGTACTCGTGGCACCCGTGGTCGACTACGCCGGGCTCGTCGATGCCATGTTCCACGGCATTCGTCAGAGCGCGGCCGGACAGGTCAGCGTGCTGATCCGGCTGCTCGAAGTGCTGACCGCGGTGGCGAACTGCGAGCAGAGTCCGGAACGTCAGCAGGTGCTGCGCCGTCACGCCGACCTTGCCTTCGCCACCGCAATCGAATCGATCTCATCCGTCGCCGATCGAGCCGATGTGCGCGAACGCTACAACGCGCTCGAGTCGACGCTCGCCGCGTTTCGGCGTCAGCCGCCCGTGGCAGGCAGTGACGGAGTCTCCGCCGTACCGCCTGCGCCGAATGCGTTCAGCGACCGGTAGCCGCCCCCTTCGTCGACGATCAGCAGTTCCACCCGACGATTCTGGGCGCGCCCGTCCTCCGTGTCGTTGCTGGCCACCGGATCTGCCTCGCCCTTGCCCATCGCCTCGACTCGATCGGCTGCGATGCCGCCGCGCGACACGATCATCTGCTTGACGGCGTCGGCGCGCTGCATCGACAGGCGTTCGTTGGCGCGTTCATTGCCGCGATCGTCGGTGTAACCGATGATCTGCAGCCGCAGGCTGTCGCGCTCTTTCAGCAGGTCGGCCACACGATCGATCCGGTCCGTGCTTTCCGGCTTGAATTCGGCGCTGCCCGACGGAAAGTCGGCACTGGCCAGGGTCACCGAGAGGCCCTTGTCGGTGACCTTCGCGCCAAGACCTGTCAGTGCCGTCTCGTGCTGCGCAGCAAGGCTTGGCGGCGGCGTCGGCGGCGGTGCGGGCTCGGCGGGCGCAGCCGCTGTCGCCGGCGCGGTCTGAGCGGTGTCAGCAGCCTGCCGGTCCCCGCATGCCGCCAGAGTCATCATCCCGAATGCTGCGACCGCGGTCGCGATTGCCGTTTTTTGCATCGCCTTATCTCCTCGAGGGTGGGACACCCCATCTTCCAGTGAACGGCCGGCGGTTCCATCGGTGGACGTTCCGCGCTGCTCCGGACATCGACTACGAGATTTTGCACCTCCCCGGCTGACTCGTTAGCGTAGGCGCTTGTTCGAGCTCTCCACCTACCACTGGATTCTCGCGGGCCTTGGCGCGGCAATCATCCTCGCGTACTGGCTGCCGCGCTTCGTATCCGGCCGCGAGCCGGCCACCTCGGCTTTGATGATCGGCTTCGGTTCGCTGATCTTCCTGGCCTTCCCTGGCGGAGCCGAAGGAGTCAGTCCGCTCGGTTCGCCGCGCACCTGGGAGCTGCTCAGCGAATTGTGCGTCATCGTCGGGCTCTTCGGGACAGGGCTGCGGATCGATCGCCTGCTCGCGCCTAAGGCCTGGCGGCCGACCGCGCGGCTGCTCGTTGTGACCATGCCGCTCAGCATCGGCTTGCTCGCATTCCTCGGCGGGCAACTGGCGGGCATGACGCTCGCGGGCGCACTGCTGCTCGGTGCGGTGCTCTCGCCGACGGACCCGGTGCTTGCATCGGCCGTGCAGGTGGGGCGCCCTACGGAGGGGGGCGAGCACCCGGTCCGGTTCACGTTGACGGCCGAGGCCGGCCTCAATGACGGCCTGGCATTTCCCTTCGTCTATCTCGCACTGGCGCTCGCCGGGGCCGACGCTTCGCCCGCTATGCTTGGCGAATGGGTCTGGCGGGACCTCGTCTACCGCGTGATCGTCGGTGTCGCCTCGGGCGCGGCCATAGGTGCGCTGCTGGGTCGCGTGCTGTTCGTCTTTCCCCGCGCCAACGCGCTTGCGAACACCCGTGCGGGCGTCATCGCGCTTGCCGGCGTGCTGATGGCCTATGGCGCGACCGAGCTTGCCGAAGGCTACGGCTTCATCGCCGCTTTCGTCGCCGGCCTGATACTTCGCCGCAGCGAGACTCACCATTCCTTCCATGCGCGGCTGCACGACTTCAGTGAATCGATCGAGCACGCGCTGACTGCAGTGCTGCTGATCGCGCTCGGCGCATCGCTCCCGGCGCTGCTGCCAGCACTCACCTGGCCCGGAGTCGCCGTCGCATTGCTCTTCCTGCTCTTGGTGCGACCTCTGACGGCCTGGGTCGCTCTCGGCGGACGCGCATTCGGGTCGCGGCGGGAGCGATTGGTGGTGGCCTTCTATGGCGTCCGGGGAATCGGCTCGATCTACTACCTGGCCTTTGCGAGCACGCACGCGAAGTGGGCCAACGAGGCGGAGCTCTGGGCGATCGTCGCTCTGACCATCACGCTCTCGACAGTCATCCACGGATTCACGGCCAGCCGTGCGGTGGAAGGGGCCACCGGCGAGGAGGAGCGCTCGCCCTCCGAGGTCGACGACGACAGCACCGAGCACAGCTGATCGCGTTGGAAGGAACGTTTTCGAACACGACCCCCGCCGGTCCCGGCGTCGTTTGGCGTTAGACTTCCGCGCATGGACTCGATCGGAACCTCGACGCTCGACACGGTGGAGCAACTGCTCCAGTCGCTGCGAGCGCAACTTCCCTCGATCCTGGGCGCGGTGCTGCTGATCATTGCGGGCTGGTTTGCCGCGCGGGTGCTGCGCCTGCTCGCCGCCCGCGGAATGCTCGCGGCGAGAAGGGCTGATCGACCGCATCACAGGTCGCTCGTCGCGGCTCGGCGAACGGCACGGCCCGCGCATCGTCGGCACGGTCGTCTTCTGGGTCGTGCTGCTGTTCTTCCTCACGGCAGCGACACAGGTGCTGGGCCTGACCACGTTCACCGCCTGGCTCGGGCGCCTGCTCGACTATCTGCCGACGCTCGCCGCTGGCGCGCTGATCATTGCAGCGGGCCTGCTGCTGTCTCGATTCGTCGGCGATCTCGTGTTCGCCGCGGCCCAGGGCGTCGCCACCGGCCAGCGCACCGCCCTCGCGCGGCTGGCGCAGGGCGCAACGCTGGCGGCGGCCATTCTCGTCGGTGCCGATCAGCTCGGCATCCGCGTCACCTGGCTCGCGGTGCTGATGCTGATCATCCTCGGATGCCTGCTCGGCGGCGTGGCGCTCGCAGTCAGTCTCGGCGCGCGGGCATTCATCGCCAGCCTGATCGGCGCGCACTACCTGCGACAGAGCTTCCAGGTCGGCGAGACGATCCGCGTGCTGGGCCTCGAAGGCCGCATCCTCGCGATCACGGCAAGCACGATCGTGCATCGAGACCACCGACGGACGCGTCAGCATCCCCGCCAAGGTCTTCCACGACGAGAGCATCGTGCTGGTGAGGACACCGAGTGAGTGAGGCCGGCCTTGAGGCGCTGACGCTCGCGTTCCTGCGCACGCACCCGCGCGACGCCGCGCTGATGCTCGAGAGCGCGCCGTTCGAGGACGCGCTGCGCCTGCTCGGCAGCGCGCCGGCCCGCATCGCCGCGCCGGTGCTCGAGCAGCTTCCGCCCGGCGCGGCCGCTCAGGTCCTGCTCGGACTCGACCTCGAGCGCGCCGAGTCATTGCTCACTCCGCTCTCGACCCAGTCGCGCGTGCAGATCCTCCGCCACGTGCCAGTCGCACAGCGCGCCCGCTTCCTCGACGGGCTGCCGGCGCATCTCGCCGTTGCGGCCCGACTGCTGCTCGGCTACCCCGACGACTCGGTTGGCAGCCAGGCCGATCCGGACGTCGTGACCGCGGACGTCTCGCTGATGACGCGCGATGCACTCGAGCTGCTGCGACACGCCGCGCCGCGCGTCGATCGCGTGTTCGCCATCGACAATCGCGGCCGGCTGGTGGGCTGGGTCCGATTGCCTGCGCTGCTGCGCGCGGCGCCCGCTGCCCCACTCTCCGCATCGCTGGTCGAGGACAGCCCGTTGCTGCCCGCCGCATCGCCGTTGTCGGGCGCACGTGCGCATCCCGGCTGGCTCGACGACTCCACCCTGCCCGTCGTCGATCGCGGCCGCCGCCTGGTGGGCGTTCTGACGCGAGACTCGCTGGAACGTGCCGCACGCGACGCGCGTCGCGGGACCGAAAACCTCGACGAGCCGTCGATGACGGCCGTGCTGGCGCGCGGCTGGTGGCACAGCGTTTCGGCCATCGCGCAGTCGCTGCTGCCGCTGTTGCCGAAGACGCCCCGCCTCGCCGAGCTCGGCGACGATGAGCGCTGACGCCGCCTCACTCGGCGCCGCCCTCACCGAGCGCTTCCTGCTCGACTTCCCGCGCGAGGCATCGCGCGAGATCGAAACACTGCCGCTCGACGATGCCGCCTCGATGCTCGCCGCGCAGCCACCCCGCGCCGTGCTGCGTACGTGGGAAGTGCTTGCGCCCGATGTTGCCGCCGCGCTGCTCGAAACCCTGCCCGAATACCTGTCGCGTCATCTGCTGACAGAGGCCGAGCCTCTCGCGAGCCTGGCCGCGCTGCTGCAGCTCGATGCCGAGCAGCGCGAACACTGGCTGCAGCGGCTCGACCGGCAGGTGGCCCAAGAGCTGCGCGATCTGCTCGCCTATCCCGAAGGCAGCGCCGGACGACTGATGGATGCGCGCGTCGTTCCGCTGCGCGAAGAGCTGACCGTCGGCGGCGCGATCGAACGGCTGCGCGCGACACGACGGCGCGGCCTGCGCGAGCTGTTCGTGGTCGACGAACAGGGTCACCTGACCGGCCTCGTCGAAACCGAGGATCTCGCGCTCGCGCCCCGCGAGGCGATACTGCGCACGCTGGTGCGTGCCGTGCCGGTCGCGGTCAACGATCTCGCGCCGCGCGATGAAGTGGTGGACCTGCTGCAACACACGCCGCTCAGCACGCTTCCGGTCATCAGCGCGGAGGGCCGGCTGCTCGGCGTGATCCGCCAGGCCGAGCTGTTCACGGCGCTGCGCAGCGAGACGAGCGAGGACATGGCGACGATGGTCGGTGCCAGCGCGGACGAGCGCGCGCTGTCACCCGCACTGTTCGCGGTGCGCAAGCGGCTGCCGTGGCTGCAGATCAACCTCGTCACGGCGTTCCTCGCCGCGGCAGTGGTCGGCTCGTTCGAAGGGCTCATCGCGAAGTTCACCGCGCTCGCGGTGCTGCTGCCGGTGGTGGCCGGCCAGTCGGGCAACGCCGGTGCCCAGGCGCTCGCAGTCACGATGCGCGGGCTGGTGCTGCGCGAGATCTCGCTGCGTCACTGGCCGCGCGTCGTGCTGAAGGAGGCCCTGACCGGCCTCGTGAACGGCATCGCCGTCGCCGCGACCACCGCGATCGGCGTCTACGTCTGGAGCCGGTCGATCGGCCTCGTGCTGATCATCGTCATCGCGATGCTCGTGTCGATGGTTGCCGCCGGCCTGACCGGCGCGCTGGTCCCCATCGGCCTGCGCCGCATGGGCCAGGATCCGGCGACCGCATCGTCCATCATCCTGACGACGGTCACCGATGTCACCGGTTTCTTCTCGTTCCTCGGAATCGCGACGCTGCTGTCGTCGCTGCTGGAAACCACTCGCTAGGCCAAAAGGAACTTCCATGTCCCACCATTCACTCGGCGCCCGACTGCTGGCGCTGCTGCTCGCTGTCTTTGCCGGCAGTGCCTCGGCGCAGCAGGATTCGATCGACATGAAGGGCAAGACCGCGCTCGTCACCGGCTCGACCAGCGGACTCGGCGAGGTCGTCGCACGACGGCTCGGCGTCATGGGGGCGACGGTCATCGTGCACGGGCTCGACGAACAGCGCGGCAGCGTCATCGCCACCGAGATCAACACGCTGGGGCCCGGCCGCGCGGTGTTCTACCGCGGCGATCTCGGCTCGCTCGCCGAGGTGCGGAAGCTGGCTGTGCGGGTGCGCGGCGACCACCCGAAGCTGCACCTGCTCATCAACAACGCCGGCATCTATGGGGCGCCCGACCAGCCACGGCGGCAGAGCGCCGACGGGCACGAGCAGATCTTCGCGGTGAACTACCTCTCGCACTTCCTGCTGACGCGCGAACTGCTGCCGCTTCTCGAGGCCGGCGCCCCCGCACGCATCGTCAATGTCGCCTCGGGCGCGCAGCGACCCATCGACTTCGACGACGTCATGCTCGCGAAGGACTTCACGACCGGCAATGCCTACGCGCAGTCGAAGCTCGCGCAGATCCTGTTCACCGTCTCGCTGGCCGAAAAGCTCGACGCAGCGAAGGTCACCGTGAACGCGCTGCATCCTGCCTCGCTGATGAACACACCGATGGTCGAAGGCATGCGCCGCCAGCCGATGTCTTCCGTCGAGGACGGCGCCAATGCCGTCATGCAGCTCGCCGTCGGTCGCTCCGTTGCCGGCCGGACCGGCCTCTACTTCAACCAGCTGACCGAGTCGCGCGCCAACGCCCAGGCATACGACAGCTCCGCACGGCAGCGCCTGTGGGACCTGAGTACGAAGCTCGTAGACCGGGCACCCTGAACCGTAAGGAGGGTGTGCTCAGCGTCCCGGTGAGGCCGGGTCGGGAAACGAGAAGATGTCAGCCGCCTCGGGGCGAGTCATGCCCTGCTCGCGGTGCTGTTCCCAGATCTGCGCCCAGGGCCGGCCGTACGTGTCAGGCAACTGGTACTCGAACTTGTCGCCGGGCGTCATCGGTGTGGCGGAGCCGTTTACCGGGAAGATGTGCGGGACGCACTCCATCATCGTCAGCGGCTCGCCCTCGTTCAGGCGACGCAGCCGCTTCCACGTCTGCACGATGCGGACCGGATCGACCAGCGCCTCGTCGTCGTAGAGCACTGTTTCGTGCCGCATGCCCGTCTGCTTGCCGGCCGCATCGTTCACTGGCGTATAGATCTCGACCGACTGCAGATGGTTGCTGAACTCGGCGCCGCCATGGTTGATCCAGCCCTGCACGTTCGACGTCCAGGTGATCAGCGCATCGCCATCCCAGAACCCGATGGTCTCGCCAAACCACTGGGGCACCGCGGGGCCGAGTCGTGGTGTGCCGTCGGTCTCGTTGAAGCTTGCGCCGATGTGGATCTGCGTCATCAGCGTCTTCGCGGCGTTGCGCAGATCGAGCACCTGGTCTCCGCTCACCACGAGGTTGATGCGCGTGCCGCCGTACTGTGCGAAGCGCCGCATGAACCCTTCGGGCCAGCAGTACTGGCCGGGCCACTGCGGCGAGTTGTCGCCCGACTCGTGATACATCTGCTGCACGAAGCGCTGCTGGTACTCCGGTGTCAGCAGCGACAGGTACGTCGGAATCTGCAGGATCGCGCCGTAGTACCAGGTCGCCGTCTTGGTGCGATCGCGCTCGTACTGCCCGCTCCAGTCGGGCAGGTCTGCCGCACCAGGGTGCGTGTTCGCGCCGCGTGCGTTGGCCTCGGCCAGCAGCGCCTTGTAGTGCGCGCCGGCGCTGCGAAACGCGTACGGGCTCACGATGTCGGCGCGCGGATAATCCCGGTCGCAGAAACCCCAGGCGGCAGTGCGGGGCGGATCGTCGCCGACCAGCGGCACCTCGTAGGCGCCCCAGATCTGTTCGATGCCCACCGGTGAATTGCACCGGTAGTACCGCTGGTCGAGCCAGAGCTCGCGGTCGGCGTAGAAGTCGCGCGTCGAGAAGATGTCCTTCGCGAGCGGTGTGACGCCGGCCGGCGATGCGCCATCGCGCGTGGCGAAGATCGGCGGATTACCGGGCGGTACCCCGGCGCCGGCCCACATGCCCTTGCCTTCAGACCCGACGATGGTGGCCGGCCGCGAGGGATCGGGGGCGCCCCGACCGGCACTCGGCTGCGCGGGCGCAGGACCATTGCATGCGGCGAGGAGCATCGACGTCGCGACGACGCTCAGCCCGAAACGCGACCGGACGCTGGATCCTTCCATGCCGACACTCTAACGACGCCTCGAGCGGGGTGGAATACTCGGCCCCCACAGCAAGGAGCGCAGCGCATGAAGAACCTCGGCCAGATGATCCGTGTCGCCGGCGTCATGACGGTGATGTCGGCCTGCTTCGCCCGACCGGCCAACACCGCGACGGCACCGTTGTCGGCGATGGATTTCGTCGAGATCCAGCAGCTGGTCAACCGGCTGAACTTCGCGCTCGACTACTGCGGCAATGGCGGGCGTGATTTCGCCGCGCTGTTCACCGACGACGGGCAGTACGTCATCGATGAAGGCGACGGCAAGCCGCGCGCGATCCGCGGCACCGAGCAGCTGGCCGGTATTGCGGGCGGGCCGGACTGCGCGGCGACCCGGGTGCCCCCGCGGTCGCACCTCGCGCATCTGGCCGAAAGCCTCGTGATCGAGGCGACGCGGACCGGCGCACGCGGTACCGCCTACGCGATCTACCCGTCGAGGAAGGGCCAGGTGTTTCAGCCGGAAGTGTCAGGCCAGGTGGGCCTGTACCACGACGACTACGTGCGTACGGCCAAGGGCTGGCGCATCAAGCTGAGAAGGCACGAGACGTCGCCGGAGAAGGCGACCTCGCCCGGCGCGGTCAGCCGGTAGGCTTCGCGTCCGGTGTGGCCGGCGCATCGGCGGCCGGGCCGTCGGCGGCCGGCGCATCGGGCGCGGGCGCAGCACCTGCGGCGGCTTCGACGCGCTCGCCGCGACGGGCCAGCTTCTCGTTCTGGCGCTCCTTGCGAGCGGCTTCTCTCTGCTTCTTCTGATGTTTGAAGTTGGGCTTTGCCATCCGCCCCAGAATACCAGAGATGGCGCCGCAGCCTACCTTCTCAGCAGTTTCGCGGCATACGCGGCAACGTCGCGCAGCTCCTGCTCCTTCAGCACCTGCGCGAACGACGGCATTTCCTTGCGGCCGGTGGTCGCGATCGTCATCACATGCGTTGCGGCGACGTTATCGGGCAGCACGGCGCCCTCCGCATGGCCGCCCTTGCCGGTCTCGCCGTGGCACGGCGCGCAGATGCGCTGATAGATCCGCTGTCCGTCGTCCGCATTGCCGCCACGGGCATCGGCAACGACGGGTGCTAGCGCGGTCGCCCCCGACGCATTCTCCGCAAACGGGGCCGACGGCTTCATCGTCCCCTTGCGACTGAGCAGCCAGACGCCGTCGCCACGCTGCGAGCCGGCGAAATAGCTGCCGCCGGCATACACCGCGACGACCTGCTCGCCCCGGTGCTCGAACGTCGTCACGGGCGCCGCGATGGGTGCATCCAGCTGCCACTCCCAGACCGTGCCACCGTCGCGCTTGTCGAACGCCATGAGGCGGCCGTCGCTGCGACCGATGAACAGCAGGCCGCCAGCCGTGTTGACCGAACCGCCGTTGCAGGGTTCGGGCCACTGGCGGCGCCAGGCGAGCTTCTGCGTCGTGACGTCGAGCGCCGCGACGATGCCACGCCGCGCAGTGCTGACGCGGCCAAACGCGCCGCCGCTGAAGCTCTTGCCGAGCTCGGGCGCCACGAACTGTTCGCCGGTCCGGCGCAGCACGCCGATGCTGTCGTTCGCGCAGATGAACAGGTGCTGTACCGCCGGGTCGTATGACATCGGCGGCCAGTTGATGCCGGCGAGCTGCTTGTAGACGACCGGCGTCTCGTCGAACGGCGTGAATGTGCGCCCTTCGTTGACGAGGTCGTACCCTTCCGGCGCCGCGTCGATGTGATGCGGCACGACTTCATCGCCGATCGGGATCGGCTGTGTCAGCGCCGTCTTCTGCGATGCGTTCTGCGGCACCGGGCGCTCCTCGATGCCGACCAGCGGCTTGCCAGTCACGCGGTCGAGGATGTAGACGTAACCGCTCTTCGGCGCATGCGACAAGCCCTTGCGCGGCCGACCACCTACGGTCACGTCGAACAGCACGACGGGGTTGGCGCCGCCGTAGTCCCAGATGTCGTGATGGGTGTGCTGGTAGTGCCAGCGGTACCGGCCAGTCTTCACATCGAGCGCGACGATCGACGAGGTGAAGAGGTTGTCGCCCTCTCGCACGTGACCGTTGAGATCGGGACCGGGGTTTGCAACCGGCAGGTAGATCAAGCCGAGCTCGGGATCGACGGCCGGCGTGCTCCAGACGGCGCCGCCGCCGATCTTCCAGATCTCGCTGTCCTTCGGCCACGTCTCGCTGCCGAACTCACCCGGCGCCGGCACGGTGTACCACTTCCAGCGCTCCTTGCCGGTGCGCGCGTCGAACGCCTTGATGACGCCGCGACTGCCCATGTCGCCACCCGAATGGCCGACGATCACCATGCCGTCGAAGTACAGCGGTGCCATCGTGATCGAATAGCCGCCGTTCGCGAGCGTCTCGCTCTGCGTTCGCCAGAGCACCTTGCCGGTCTTCTGGTCGAGGGCCACCACCTGGTTGTCGAGCTGCCCGACGTAGATCCGGCCGTCGCCCATGCCGACGCCGCGGGCTGCCCAGCCGCAGCACACGACGACCTTGTCCTCGACCAGATTGGCGCGGTATTCCCACAGCACCTCGCCGCTGTCGACCGAGATCGCGAACACGTCGTCCATTCCGGTGACGACGTACAGCACGCCCTCGAACGCGAGCATCTGCGCCTGCGCCGACGTTCGGCGATCGAGACCCGAACCGCGCAGCGAGGCGCGCCACACTGCCTTCAGGTCATTCACCGTCGCGAGGTCGAGCTGCCGGAGCGGCGAGTAGCGCTGGTTGAACGTGTTGCCGCCGTTCGTCAGCCAGCCGTCCGTAGGCAGCGCGGTGAGCTGCGCGCTGGTGAAAGCCGGCGAGGCCTTGATCGCCGGTTCGGCACCGGCTACGCCGAGCCACCCGCCCAATGCGATCAGCGCCGCGCGCCGCAAGGTCGTGCCCACGGTTCCGCCCTCGAGTCGAATCGTTGTCGTTGTGCGCGGGAGCGTGCTTGCCGTCGGCGGGCTTGTCCAGGGTAACAGCGCCGGCCGCTTACTCCGGCGCGTCCAGTGGCGGTCGCGCCTGCGCCGATCCGCGCAACCGGCGCGGCCCGACTGAACCGATGAGAGGCAGTTTCAATGCGAGGTTGCGAGGGTCGACCCCGAAGGTCAGGCCCAGCAGGTTGACCTCCAGGCCTTCCTCCCAACCCGCCGCCAAGCCGAGCACTCCGAGCGCGTTGACCTGCGCGCCCGTACCGCTCGGCAGCGTGGCGACCGACTTGAGCCCGAGCCAGTCCTTGCCCACCGCGGTAGGCGGCAGGTCGACACGAAGCTCGGGCACGGCGCGCATCACGTGCGCGATGAACGTGTTCGAGTTCGGACCAGGCCACACGCGGTACTGGTCCCTCCACGGATAGCTCGCCACGGCTGCTTCGATGCGATCGATCAGCTGATCAACGCCCTCACCTCGACGATCGGCCAGTAGCTCCGGCGCGTTGCCGAACCACCGGCCATCGGGGGCTCGGTCGCTGCGGACCACAGAAGTGCCCGAGCTGCGCAGTCGCCAGCCGTTGACCTCGTACACCGTCCAGCGTCGCTCCCCGGTCCGTTTGACGGCAACCCAGGGATGCACGCCGAAATAGCCGCGCCAGCGCAACGCCCGCGCCGCATAGACCTGCACGACTGCCTCGGGCGTGGTCACAGGATCCGGCGCGAGGCCGACCGGCTCACGGCTGTAGCTGCGCCAGTCGGCCGCGCTGGCTGGCGAAGTGAAATGGAGGAACAGCACGGCGCCGGCGACATACGCCAACAACAGCGCAGGCACCGCGGAAATCACCTGGACGAGAGACATGTCGGAACAATGGCGGCGACATATGCCGGCTTCAAGGTGATCGGGAGAGACGACACTGACGCAACCCTGCTGCGAGGGGCGACAGCGCGAGCAAGGCGAAGGCGTGATGCTGGCGTCAGATCAACGAGGGGGGTCCGCAAATGATCAGCATCGGTCGACTGATAGCGATAGGAGCAACGGCGCTGTTGTTCCGAATGCTCTGGATGAAGGCAGCAGAAGAGCGCGCGAGCGCAGCAGCGAGCAGGCCGGAGCCGGTCGACGTGGATGTCGACGCTCTTGCCGAGGAGAAGCCCGACATGCAGGGAGCTGCCAGCCCCCTGTAACACTTGGCCCGGTGCCGGGTGCTTGCGCACCCGGACAACGGGGAAGCCGGCGGCGTGGTTCAGATGCCGCCGGCTTGCCTGGCGAACCGACTTACCAGCGACCGCCGCCGCCGCCGCCGCCACCACCGTAGCCGCCGCCGCCGCTGCCGCCGCCGCCGTAGCCGCCGCGACCACCGCCGCCGCCGCCGCCGCCGCCACCGCCGTAGCCGCCACGGCTACCGCCGCCGCCGCCACCACCGCCCGTGCGGGGCTTGTCCTGCGCCTCGTTGACGCGCAGCGGACGACCGCCGAGGTTCTGGCCATTCACGGCCTGGATGGCACGGGCCGCGTCGGCCTGGCTCATCTCGACGAAGCCGAAGCCGCGCGGGCGGCCGGTTTCACGATCGTTGGGGAGGGCGACCGACTCGACGGTGCCGTGGGCTGCAAACAGCTCACGAACCTGATCTTCAGTCGCAGTAAACGGCAGGTTGCCGACGTAAATCTTGGCCATGACTCAATCTCTCTTCTGGAAACAACGATATTTTGTAAAATGGCAGGCAGACCGGGGTCGTTGAGGGCCGAATTACGGCAGACGGCGAACCAGAAATGCTGACACCTGATCGGCAGGCGTTCGGTTCGGGCAGAGCCAGACGGACGGACGGAGGACGATCGCCGGCTAGGTTATAGGAGTCCGAGCCGGGCCGCACCATCTGCTTCGGCAGCAGTTAATGCAGGTTTAACCCGGTGAAGGGCCCGCCCGGACGAACTCACGTCGGACGACCCGGGGCTGCCCGTCGGGCCCTTCCATGCGGGCGACGACGACATAACGCTGTCCATCCCCGGACACCGTTTCGTGCACGGTCGTGGTCGCCGACGGGCCCGACTCGCCGTTGCGCACGAGCGTGATGTCGAACTCGCGCTCACCCTTGATGCGGCACGCGACGGTCTGCCCGACCGGCGTACCGTCGTGCCTCACCATCGGGTATGCGCGCCCGTCGCAGCGGAAGTCGACGTGCCAGCGATTCGCCGCATCGAGCTTCGCGTTGACCACCATGCGCTCGAGTCCGTTATCCAGTGATTCGAACGTCCGCCGCAACGACTGGAAATCTGCGGACTGACCCCGCAACTCGTCCCACGTTCCGAGGCGAGGGTCTGGACCGTTCGTCGCCATGGCAACGAGGAGTGCAGCAAGAGTCTCCATCGGAAAAGATTCCACCCGATGGCGATGCCGGGTCAAGCCGCCCTGATAGCTCGTCGGTACTCGGCGATTTGTCGGGCGTAACGCTGAACGAGTACGTGGCGGCCTCTAGCCGCCGGCCTCTGGCCGGAGGCTATTACTTTCCCTGCGTCAGCCGTCGCCCCGGTCGCCCTGTCCGCGCTTGGCTTTCTTCTTCGACTTGCGGCGACTGTCGACCGACAGCGACCGGCTCACGTCGTCCACTTCCTTGAACTCGCCGCTGGCATTGCGCCGGACGTAGCGCTTGTTGCCACGAGGGGCGATGGTCGTGCGCCTGGCCGCAGACTTCCGCTTTGCTTTCGACTTGCGCTTCGCAGGCGACTTTCGCTTCGCTGGCGACTTCGATTTCTTCTTGGCCTTGGCCATGAGAGCTCCTGTTCTGGTTTGCTCGGAGGCCGACGCTAGTCGTCGCGCGGCGCATCGTCTGTAGGAATCAGACGTGCGCCGCACGACCTGAAGGCAGTGATGACGCCGCGGTCTCATGTAGTGATCGTGGATGTACGCAGCCACCTGCGTGCAGCTGACTTCGCTCGCTTCGAGCTCGAAGCGGAAGTGCACGCCGCCCCAGATGCGGCTGTTGGCCTATTCCCAGGCGAGCGCGTTGAAGCTCGTATACGGCGCACCGGCCCCGAGACATTGCGGGTCAGCGAGACCCATCAACAACGCTTCCGCAGCATGTAGCATCGGGGTTCCGCCCACGACACCCGGAACCCAAGCCCATGCCGTTGTCGCCTCTCGCCGGTCAGTCTGCCTCCGTACTTCCGCCGCTCGACGTTGCCCGCCTGCTCGCTGATTACTTCTCGCAGCAGCCGGATCCTACCGTCCCGGCGCAACGAGTCGCCTTCGGCACCTCCGGGCATCGCGGCTCCTCGTTCAGTTCGAGCTTCAACGAATGGCACGTGCTCGCCATCACGCAGGCGATCTGCGACTACCGGCGCGACAAGGGCATCACAGGTCCGGTGTTCCTGGCGCTCGACACCCACGCGCTGTCCGCTCCCGCCGGCGACAGCGCGCTCGAAGTGCTGGCGGCGAACGGCGTGCGACGTGATGCTCGCGACGGGTGACGAGTTCACGCCGACGCCGGTGCTGTCGCACGCGATCCTCACCTACAACCGCGGCCGCACCTCCGGCCTCGCGGATGGCATCGTGATGTCGCCGTCGCACAATCCGCCCGACAACGGGGGCTACAAGTACAACCCGCCGAACGGCGGACCCGCCGACACGGACGTGACGAAGTGGGTCGAGGCGCGCGCGAACGATTATCTCGCGCGCAAGCTCGCGGGCGTGAAGCGCTGCCGCTCGAGAAGGCGAAGGCGGCGGACACGACGCATCGCCACGACTATCTCAACTCCTACGTCGCGGACCTCGCGCAGATCGTGGACCTGCCTGCCATCCGCGCAGCGGGCGTGCGCATGGCTGTCGATCCGCTCGGCGGCGCGGGCGTGCACTTCTGGGCAGCCCATCGCCGACCGGTATGGCATCGACCTCACCGTGCTCAACACGATCGGTCGATCCCACGTTTTCGTTCATGTCGCTCGACTGGGACGGACAGGTGCGCATGGACCCTTCCTCTCCGCACGCGATGCACGCAGCTGATCGCGCTGAAGGACCGGTATTCCGATCGTTGCCGCCTGCGATACGGATCACGACCGCCACGGCATCGTCGCGGCGAGCGTCGGGCTCATGCCGCCGAACCACTATCTCGCGGTGATGATCGACTACCTGTATCGCAACCGGCCGCAGTGGCGAGCCGATGCGGCGGTCGGCAAGACCATCGTCAGCAGCAGCATGATCGATCGCGTCACGGCGGACCTCGGGCGCTCGCTCTACGAAGTGCCGGTGGGCTTCAAATGGTTCGTCGACGGGCTGCTCGCGGGTTCGCTCGGCTTCGTCGGCGAAGAGAGCGCGGGCGCGACGTTCCTGCGCCGCGACGGCGGCGCGTGGGCCACGGACAAGGACGGGATCGTGCCTGCACTGCTCGCCGGCGAGATGATGGCGAAGACGGGCCGCGATCCCGGGCGAGCTGTACGCGGCGCTCACGCGAACGGCACGGCGAATCGTTCTACGAGCGCATCGACGCCGCGGCGACGCCGGCGGAGAAGAAGAAGCTCGGTGCGCTGTCGGCGGAGCAGGTGAAGATCAGCGAGCATGGCGGGCGAACCGATCACCGCCGTGCAGACGCATGCGCCGGGAAACGGCGCGGCGATCGGCGGGCTCAAGGTCTCGACGCGGAACGGCTGGTTCGCTGCGCGGCCTTCCGGTACCGAGGATGTCTACAAGATCTACGCGGAGAGCCTGCCGCAGCGCCGCGCATCTGAAGGCGATCCAGCAGGAGGCGCAGGCAATCGTGGGCGATGCGCTGCGCTGATGCGCCTCTGCGTGTTCTGCGGCTCGGCCGCTGGTGCGCGGCCCGAGTATCTGGCGATGGCGCGCCAGCTCGCCGCAACGATGGCGACGCGCGGCATCGGGCTCGTCTATGGCGGCGCCAGCGTCGGGCTGATGGGCGCGCTAGCCGATGCGGCGCTCGAAGCCGGCGGTGAAGTGCACGGCGTGATCCCGCGCTCCCTGTGCGATCGCGAGCTTGCGCATGGCAACCTGACCGCGCTGCACGTCGTCAGCAGCATGCACGAGCGCAAGGCTCTGATGGCGGAACTGTCGGATGGCTTCATTGCCCTGCCCGGCGGCATCGGCACGCTCGAAGAGCTCTTCGAGGTGTGGACATGGGCGCAGCTCGGCATCCATGCCAAGCCCGTGGCGCTGCTCGATGTCGCCGGCTACTACCGCGACCTGCTGCGCTTCCTCGACGGCGCCGTCGACGACGGGCTCCTTCGCCCCGCCGTTCGTGAATTGCTGATCTCCACGGATGACCCGGTCGCATTGATCGACCGGCTCACGGCGCATTGATTCCTATACCTTGAGCTGCTATGTATAGTGGCTCAAGGTATCGGGGAATCGCCGGCCCGTGGATATCAACAAGGATCTGGTGGCTGCATCGTCGACGCCGCTCGTGCTGGCCATCCTCGCCGAGGGTGACAGCTATGGATACGCGATCCTGAAGCGGGTGCTCGAGCTGTCGGCCGGCCGCCTCGCATGGACCGACGGCATGCTGTACCCGGTGCTGCACCGGCTGGAACGCGTCGGCGACATCGAAGCGCGCTGGGACGACGCGACGACCGGACGCCGGCGAAAGTACTACCGTTTGACACCGCGAGGTCACGCACGGCTGCGCGACGAGCGGCGGCAGTGGCTCGCGGTCGACGCGACGCTGCAGGGCATCTGGCAGTCGCAGGGAGGGTGAATGCACGCCTCGATCGAAATCCAGATCGCACAGTGGCGCGCTTACCTGCGCCGGCGCGACGCGATCCGCTCGCACGATGCGGCCGAGCTGGAGGATCATCTGCGTGAGCAGATCGACGGGCTGACACGTTCCGGCCTCGCCATCGACGAGGCGTTCCTGATCGCGGTCAAACGCATCGGCAGTCTCGATGCCCTGTCGCGCGAGTTCGCGCGCGAACATTCCGACCGGCTATGGAAGCAGTTGGTCACAGGGCCCTCCAGCGACACCGAAAACGCGGTCGTCCGATGGGACGGCCTCGTCGCGTTCGCGCTCGCGGCGGCTGCCGCGCTCGCCATTCGCATTCCGGCCCTGTTCGGGATCAGCACGCACGATCACAAGCTGTTCTATCTTCGCAACGCGAGCCTGTTCGTGTTCCCGTTCCTGGCCGGCTATTTCGTCTGGAAACGGGGAATGGGCGCGCAGAACGTCCGCTGGCTGGTGGCCGGTCTGCTCGGCGCGGCCGTCATCGTCAACACGGTCGGTCGCACTGCGAACGAGCCGCTGGCGCAACTCATCGGCCTGCACCTGCCCATCGCCCTGTGGCTTCTCGTCGGTGTGGCTTATAGCGGCGGACGCTGGTCGGATACGACCGCGCGCATGGATTTCATCCGCTTCTCCGGCGAACTGTTCATCTACTTCGTGCTCATCGGGCTCGGCGGCGGCGTGCTAACGGCCTTCACCGCGATGATCTTTCGCGCGATCGGCATCGACGTCGAGCCGTTCTTCGAATCCTGGCTCGCACTCTGCGGCACGAGTGCCGCGCTCGTCATCGCCGCCTGGCTGGTCGAGGCTAAGCAGAGCGTCATCGAGAACATGGCGCCAGTCCTTACCCGACTGTTCACGCCCCTGTTCGCTTTGCTGCTGCTGACCTTCCTCGCAACGTTGCTCGTCACCGGCCGCGGCTTCGACGTCGATCGCAACGTGCTCATCGCGTTCGACCTGCTCCTCGCCATGGTCCTCGCGCTGTTGCTGTATTCGATCTCGGCGCGCGATCCCGACGCACCACCCGACCTCTTCGATCTCCTGCAGGTGACGCTGGTCATCAGCGCGCTGCTCGCGAATGCTGCCGCGCTGTGGGCCATCTCATCGCGCATCGGCGAATTCGGTTTCACGCCGAATCGGGTGGCGGCGCTCGGCGAGAACCTGATCCTGCTGGTGAACCTGGCCGGATCGGTCCTGCTCTATGTGCCGTTCCTGCGGGGCCGCGGCCGCTTCGCGGCCCTCGAGCGATGGCAGACCGCGTGGCTGCCGATCTACGCAGGCTGGGCCGCGATCGTGGTGGTGACGTTCCCATTGGTGTTCTGAGGTTTCAGTCCGTTCGGCTCAAGCGGAACCCACCGCACGACGGGCTCCCCCCGTGTCAGGCAGGAGAGCGATCAGCGACAGCACGAGGATCAGCCCCGCGAACTCGAACGTGGTTGCAGTCAGCTCCTGCCCGTGCACCAGCAACCACCCTGCCCCGATGGCAGGCAGCCCCATCGCGAGATAGGCGAGGACAAAGACCACCGACAGAACGCCCGCGCGCTCGTGTGGCCGGGCCGATGCGACCACGCTACGGACTGCGCCCTGGAACCCAGCGCCGAAGCCCGTGCCCGCCAGCGCGAGCGCAACGTAGAACAGCGGCAGCACCCCCAGCCACAAAGCCGGCACCACGCCGATAACGCCCAGCGCGAGCGAAGCAGCACCGACGCGCATCGACCGCTGCGGCACGAGTCCGCGCAGCAGATAGACCGCAGCGCCGCCGCTACCCGCCATCACGAACATCGCAAGGCCCGACAGCAACGCCGACGACGCACCTGTGAGGCTCTTGACCATCGCCGGCGCGAGTGCAGCGAACACGCCGGCCGAAGCCCAGGCCGCGATGACGGCCGGCGCGGCACGCAGCAGCGGGCCGCGTGTGCCTGGCGAAAAAGCGAACTGCGGCCGCAGCGACGCGAGCGCGCCCCTTCGCGGCGCGAGCGTCTCCGGCATGAATGTCACGGCGATGCCCTGCGCGACCATCACCGTCCCCAGCGCGAGGAACACCAGTTGCTGCGGCGCCGGGAACAGGGTCACGAGCACGCCGGAGACTATTCCGCCCGTCGCAGTGCCCAGCGGAGTCGTGATCGCATTGGCGATCGCACCGCGCGTGCGATCGAGGTCCAGCAGACCGGCGCCGACTGCCGCGATCGCGACGCCGGCTGCTAGACCCTGCACGACCCGAGCGAGCAACAGCATCCCGAGACCGTCGGCAACCGCGAAGAGACCCATCGCGAGCACCTGCACGAGCAACGCAGCGAGCAGCACCGGGCGCCGGCCCAGGTGATCGGACAGGCGTCCGAAGAACAGCAGAGCGACCAGCACTGCGAGCGCATACACGCCGAAGATCGTCGTGACCGCAAGCGAGGAAAGGCCCCAGGCCGACTGGTAGAGCGGATACAGCGGTGTCGGCGCGCTGGCACTCGCGAGAAAACTGACTGTCACCGACGCGAGCAGGAAGAAAGCCATTCCGCGCGGCAGGCGGAAAGAGCGGGAAACAACGGGCTCGGCAG
The DNA here is from genome assembly GCA_963769065.1 of uncultured Pseudomonadota bacterium. Taxonomy (GTDB): domain Bacteria; phylum Pseudomonadota; class Gammaproteobacteria; order Steroidobacterales; family Steroidobacteraceae; genus ZC4RG30. The sequence goes on from CAVYKG010000012.1 coordinate 75,356, forward strand.
CCATGATCGACTCTCGCGTATGGGTAGACGGGTCTGTCTAATGCGTGCAACTATACAGACCGTTCTACCTGGTGGAATCTCTCGAAAGGAGGAGACCCATGAGCGAGCCAGCTGCCGACTATCGGGAACTTCGCGCGCGCGAGCGGCTGCTGTGGGCGGCGAACGAGCTGTTCTATGCGGAAGGGTTCAACACGGTCGGAATCGACCGGATCATCGAGCGTGCGGGTGTCGCGAAGGCGTCTCTGTACAACACGTTCGGCAGCAAGGATGCGCTCGTGCGGGCCTATCTCGAGGGCAGGCATGGCATGCGCCGGGCGCGCATCGAGCAGCGCATCGCGCCGTTGATGAATGGCCGCGCGAAGATCCTCGCGATCTTCGACGAGATGCGCGAGCGCGCGGGTGAACCGGGCTTCCGGGGCTGCGCTTTCATCAGGGCAAGCGCCGAGTTCCGTGAGGGCAGCTGCGTGAGGTCGGTCTGCGAAGCGTCGCGTGGCTGGCTGCTCGACCTGTTCAGATCGCTGGCGAAGGATGCCGGCGCGCGCGATGAGGGCGAGCTCGCCAGCCAGCTGATGGTGCTGTACGACGGGGCGGCAGTCTCGGGCCAGATGGGTGGCGATGGCCAGGCAGCGCATGTCGCGCGCTCCGTCGCCGAGCAGATAGTCCCTCGCTGAACGGGCAGCGCCTGGTCGCGTGGCACAATCGCCGACCTTACGCATCGCCGAGGAGCGCACGTGCTGAGACTGTTCTTCAATCCCCGCTCCACATTCTCGCGCAGGGTGCACGTCGCGCTGCTCGAAAAACAGATCGACTTCGAACCGGTGCAGATCGACATGGCGGTGCGCGAACACAAGAGCGAAGCCCATCTCTCGCGCAATCCTTACGGACGTGTACCCGCGATCGACGACGACGGCTTCATGCTGTACGAATCGGCGTCGATCCTCACCTATCTGGAGGCCACGCGGCCGCAGCCGCCCCTTGCGCCGGCCGATGCGCAGGGCCGCGCGCTCGTCGACATGCATCTGCGCCTGTGCGACATGCAGTTCGCCCGCCACGCGGGGACGATCATATTTCCTCGGCGGTTCCTTCCGCCGGAGCGCTGGGACCGGCACGCGATGGACACCGCGCGGCGCGAGATCGAGCTGCACCTGGCGATCCTGACGGCGCAAGTCGGCAACGACGACTACCTGGTGCGCAACACCTTCTCGCTCGCCGACGTCGGCTATCTGCCCCTGCTGCACTTCCTGCCGCTGATGGACGTGCAGTTGCCGTCGAACCTGTCCGCGTGGCGTGACCGGCTGCTGTCGCGGCCGAGTGCGCTAGCCACGATTCCCGACCTTTGACCGAGAGCCTTGCATGAGCCGATCGGCAACACTGGTCCTGACGCGCGATTCGACGGTGACTTGCCCGCACTGCGAGCGCACGTTCGCCCTGTCGGAAGGCTTTGCCCGCCAGGCACTCGAGCATCTGGAGTCGCAGAGCGGTGATGCACTCGCCGCCGTGCGCGAAGAGGAGCGCAAGGCCGCGGACAAACGCAACCAGCAACTCGTGCTCGAACGCGAGAAAGCGTTCGACGCGGCCCTGGTCGATGCAAGGCGCACTGCCGAGCAGCGGTTCGCGCCCCAGCTCGCAGAGCTGCAGCGTCAGGCGGTCGAATCGAAAGCGAAACTCGATGCAGTGGGCGCGCGCGAATCGGCATTGGCGCAGCGCGAATCGGCACTCGATGCCCGCGTCAACGAGGCAGCGAAGGCGCGCGTCGCCGAGCTGCAGGCGGCAGAGCGACGGGTTCACGCCGATGCGCTCGCGGAAGAGCATGCGCGCGTGCAGGCGCTGCAGAGCGAGCAGGTGTCGCTGCGCGAGGACAAACGCCGGCTGCAGGCGGAGAAGGACGCGATGCAGCTGCAGGTTCAGCGCGAGGTCGACGCGAAGCTCGCCGAACACCTGAGCACCGCACGACTCCACGAGCAGGAGAAGGCGCGCCTCGACAAGGCCGAGCTGCAGAAGCGGCTGGACGACACCACGGCGCAGGTGCTCGAGATGCAGCGCAAGCTCGAACAGGGCTCGCAGCAGCTGCAGGGCGAGGTGCTGGAGCTCGATCTCGAGGGCGCGCTGCGCCAGTCGTTCCCCCTCGATATCGTCGAGGAGGTGCGCAAGGGCATGCGTGGCGGCGATCTGGTGCAACGGGTGATGACGCGCACGGGCCAGGAAGCGGGAATCATCTTGTGGGAGACCAAGCGCGCGAAGGACTGGAGCCCGCAGTGGTGCGTCAAGCTGAAGGAAGACATGCGCAATTGCGGCGCGACGGTCGGCATCCTCGTCACGACACCGGGGGCGCTGCCACGCGACTGGCCGACCGAGTGCCTCTTCGGCGTTCACGAGGAAATCTGGATCACGCACGGCATCACGGCGAAGAGCGTCGCGGAAGCGCTGCGTTCGGGGCTGCTCGAGGTGCATCGGCACCGGCTCGCGACCGCGGGCAAAGGTGAGAAAGCCGAAGCGCTGTACGACTACCTGACTTCCCCGCAGTTCGGCCAGAAGATGCGTGCCGTCTACGATACGTTCCAGAAGATGCGCGAGGATCTCGACTCGGAGCGCAACACGATGACGCAACGCTGGGCGCGGCGCGAGAAGCAACTGCAGGCCGGCGTACAGCAGCTGCTCGGCATCGGCGGTGAGATCCAGGGTCTCGCCCAGCAGGAGCTGCCGGCGCTCGAGCTCGAGCAGCAGAAGATGCCCGACTGACCGCCCTCAGTCGGGCAGGTACGCGAGGTAGAGGCTGCGATACGCCCCTTTGATGAACGCAGTGGCGTCGCCGAGTTCGGGCTCGTCGGCCTTCAGCGGCCTTGCGGCCAGCACGTCGCTCGGCCCGTAGCCCTTCTTCAGAAACACGAACAGCTGTTCGTGGAACCGCTGGTAACGATCGCGATGACGCAGCAGCTCGGCGCCAGTCATCACGCGGCCATTGGCCGGCACGACTTGCGTATCGGGCCGCACCAGCGCCGCGAGCGTCTCGTGCGCGCGCACGAGCCCGCCGAGCCAGCCGCCGTTGCGGAAATCGAGCAGTGGCCACCGGTCGGAGCAGACCGGGCCGCCAGCGGCAAGCAGGTTGGAATCGGGCAGATGCACGTACAGATCGCCATCGGTATGTGCGGCGGGCAGGTAACCGTAGTCGACGCGCACTCCGGAAAAATCGATCGTCCCGTCTCCCCCAACGACCTGCGTGGGAAGCCCGGGCTTGGGCAGCGGGCCGTACAGTCCGTCGTAGTCGGCCGACGCAACGGCACGCGCGAGCGTTTTCGCCGAACGCTCATGAGCGATAATCTCCCCACCCTCTCTGCCCACGCGCTCGTTCGAGCCGGTCTGCGCAGGGTGCCAGTGCGTGTTGATCAGCGTTCCGACGCGACGACGTCCGGTGGCACGACTCGCCGCGCTCAGCAGTGACTTCGACTGCTCGGCCTGACCGCCGTCGATCAGCAACGAGGTGTCGGTCCCGGTCACGGCCAGCACGTTGCAACCGGCGCCATCCAGCAGGTGGATGCCGGGGGCGACCTCGCTCGCCGTGATGTGCGCGCCCCGCGCGGCATGGGCCAACGGCGCGAGGCACATCGCGGCGAGAACGGAACGGCGGGTGATCACAGTGGCCAGATGTCCGATTCGTGGCCGCGCGGCAGGCCGATGGGAGCGAACTCGCCTGGCCAGTCGGGCACCTGCGCGAGCTCCACGTTAGCGCCGAGATCGCGCAGCACCTTCGCGACGTCGGTCCGTGGACCCGGCCGAGTCTGCAGGAAAGGCAGCCAGCCCCGTGACATCGCGTAGTCGAGCGGTGTCAGCCCGTCCGGATCCTTGAGGTTCACATCGGCACCGTACGATACGAGTTCCGCGATCGCCTTCTTGAAGTTGCGCCGGGTCGCCGCGTGCAACGCGGTGCCACCGCGCGAACGCTGGATCCACAGCGTCTTCGCCACGACGTTCACCTCGGCTCCGGCCGCGTGCAGGACACGCAAAGCGTCGATCACTTCTTCTTCGCGCTTGCGTGAGCCGATGACGTGCATCATCGCCGTCGTCCCGTCGGCCTGGTGCCGATTGATCTCCGCACCGTGCGCGAGCAGATAGCGGATCAGACCGATGTCGCCGGATGCGCACGCGCGATGGAAGGGCGTCGTTCCACGCGACCCCGATACTGCCCCGGGACCGCGCGCGGGGCGGAAATAGAGCATCTGGTTCGGGTCTGCGCCGCGCTCGACGAGCAGCTTCACGAGCTGCTCTCCGGTGGCGTCATCGGGTGCATCGCCAGTCGGCCGAACGGCGCCACGTCCGCCGACGTAGGCGACTTCGATCGCGACGTGCAGCGGCGACTGCCCGGCGATGTCCCAGGCATTGACATCGGCGCCGGCGAGCACGAGGCGCCTGGCGATGTCCCAGTTGCCGTTCATCATCGCAATAGTCACCGGCGCGACACCGTCGGGATCGGGCAGATCGAGGCTGGCGCGCGCCTCGATCAATGCCTCGACGCAGCCAAGGCAATTCTCGCGCGCCGCATACAGCAGCGGCGTGAAACCTCCACTGTTGACGTCCTTGGAGCGCTCTTCGACCGTGTAGCGTCGCTCCCAGTCGCGCACGGCACTGCGCGCATCGACGTTCGCGCCTCGCGATGCGAGCAGCGCCACCATCGCGGGGTGTCGACGAGCCGCGGCCCACATCAACGCCGTCTGCTGGCCGAAGCCTTCGACAGCATCGATCTTCGCACCGCGTTTCAGCAGCAGCTTCGCGGCTTCGACGTTGCCGGTTCGGGCGACGAGCATCAACGCGGTCTGACCTTCCGGATTCGGTGAGTCGACGTCAGCGCCTGCGTCGAGCAGGACTTTCAGCATGGGCCCGTTGCCGGTCTCGGCGGCGAGCTGCATCGCGGTGACGCCGTAGGCATTCGCTTTCGTGACCTTCGAACCAGCGGCGAGCAGCCGCTTCGCCTCGACGAGATCGTTGCGGAACACCGCCCACTGCAAAGCGGTGCTGCCGTCTGGCCCCGACTCCGTGGCCGACGCGCCGGTGACGAGCAGACACGCCGTCGCGAGAACCATGAACCGCCTTGCCATCACCTCTAGATCTCCGCGAACGAGCCGGTGCTGTCGCCCAGCTTCTCGATCGGCACACCGACGCGCTGGAGCAGCGTGACGAGCAGGTTCGCGTGCGGCGTGTCCTGCGGATACTTCAGATGCTGGCCGCCCTTGATGCGCCCTCCCGCCCGGCCGATGACGGCCGAGGGCAAGGGGTCGTTGTTGTGCTTGTCGCTGTTGGCCATGTTGCCGCCGTACAGGATGGCCGCGTTGTCGAGCAGCGAGCCTTCGCCGTCACGGATGCCGTGCAATCGCGTCAGGAACTTCGCGAGCCGCGCGGTGTGCCACGACTGGATGACCAGCAATCGCTCCCACTTCTTCGGGTCCTCGCCGTGATGGGACAGCGGATGGAAGGCTTCCGCCTCGCCGAGCCAGCTGTACACGCGCATCGACACCTCGTTGCAGATGCGGAACGTCGTGATGCGCGTCTGGTTGCTCTGCCAGGCGAGCGCCATCATCTCGAACTGCACGTCGAGCAGCTCGGTGAAGTCGTCGGGCGCACCGAGCGGCGCATCGGGAAGAGAGTCGAGGGTGCCGTCGCCCGCCTTCAGCTTCTGCACGCGACGTTCGATCTCGCGGACAGAATCGAGATAGTCGCTGACGATGGCACGGTCACCCGCATCGATCTCCTGTTTCAGCGATGCGGTGGCGTCCTTCACGTAGTCGAGCAGACTGCCGGTCGTGTCGACGATCCGGCGGCGCTCATCACGCGTGTCGCCCTGCCCGAACAGCTGGTAGAAGATCTTGCGCGGGTTGCCTTCCATCGGCAGCTGCTGGGTCGGCGTGCGGTAGCACAACGAACTGTATCCACCCGCCTCGGTGCAAAGTTCGAGCGAGGGCAGCGGCGTGTCCTGGCCGATGTGGCGTGCGGCGAACTGATCCGCGGTCACGCCGCGGTCGCCGGATGCATCGCGCCCGCGCGGCCCGACACACGACAGCCACGACAGCTCCATGAAACCGTGCGGATCGCTGCCGTTCTCGCCGCCGCGATTACGCAGACCAGTCACGACGGTGACGTGATCGCGCAACGGCTCGAGCGGCTTCAGGATCGGCGAGAGTTCGAAGCCGCTTCCGAACTGCTTCGGTTGCCAGTTGGACTGCACCGCGCCGTGCGGGAAATATACGAACCCGAGTCGCGTGGTGGGCGCCGCTGCGGTCTTCGAGAACGCGGTATGCGCCGGAATCATCGCATCGAGCAGCGGCAGGCCGATCGCGGCTCCAGCACCTCTCAGCACGGCACGGCGCGACAGATGTTTCTTCGTCAGGTACATGGTTCAGCGACCTCCGACGGCAGCGGCGGTGGTGGTCTTAGGCTGCGGTGCGGGGGCCGCGTCGCGGCGGCGGAACGCGTCGCTCGACACGATCTGCAACACGATCGATGCAAACCGGTACTGGTCAGCTGCGGCATTGCGCACGATCCGGCGCACGGTAGGCATGTCGCGATGATCGACCTCGCGACCGAGTGCATAGGCCATCAGCTGTTCGGTCAGCGTCTGGGTGAACTGCACCGGGCGCGACGCGAGCGCTCGTCGCAGGTCGTCCGGTCCGCCGAGCTTCGTGCCATCCGGCAACGTTCCCGCGGTATCGAGAGTCTCGCGCGTGTTCGCATCGCGGACGCGGTATTGACCGATCGTGTCGAAATTCTCGAGCGCGAAGCCGAGCGGATCCATCACGCCGTGACAGGCATGACATGTGGCGTTGCGGCTGTGAGCCTCGGTCCGCTGGCGCATCGTCGCCGACTCGCTGAGTGTCTTGTCGGCGAAGTTGTCGGCGCCCGCCGGCGGCTGGGCAGGCGGCGTGCCCATCAGTCGCTCGAGGATGAATGCGCCGCGCAGCACCGGCGCCGTGCGATTCGGGTTTGCGGTCAGCATCAGCACGGCGCCTTTGCCGAGCAGCCCGTAACGCTGCGACGACGGCAAGGCGACACGCTGGAACTGGCCGCCCTTCACCGTATCGATGCCGTACAGCATGGCGAGCGACTCGTTGAGATACGTGTAGTCGGCGGTCAGCAGGTTCGTGACCGGCTGGTCGCTGCGCAGCACGCTGTCCATGAACAGCTCGAGTTCCTTGCGGAACAGCGGCCGTGGATCGAGCACGCCACTGGCCTGCGGGAACAGCGCGCGATCGGGTTCGATCTGATCGAGCCTCGCGAGGTTCAGCCACTGGAAACCGAAATCGCTCGACAAAGATGCCGCACGCGAATCGGCCAGCATGCGCCGCACCTGCCGCTCGAGCACGTCAGGCTTGCCGAGCGTCCTGTCGATCGCGGCGGCCAGCAGCTCGTCGTCCGGAATGCTGCTCCACAGGAAGAACGACAGCCGCGAGGCGAACTCGATGTCACTCAACGCACCGCCGGCCGAACCGCTCTCGACGCGATACAGGAAGTAGGGGCTCGCGAGCACCGCCGCCAGCGCATCGCGCACGCCGGTCTCGAAGTCGCCTTCCTTGCGCCCCGCCTCATAGAACGCGAGCAGCGGTTTGATCTGCGCATCGGTCACGGGCCGACGAAAGGCACGTTGCGCAAGCGTTCCGACTATCTGGCGGGCACAGGCTGCTTCCTCGGCCGGCTGCGAGGGCCGACACGAGAAGATGCGCTGGCGGCTGACCGAATCGCTGAGGCCCTGCGCCTCGACCGGCCCGCGGATCTGGAAGGCATTGATCGACTGCAGCCGCTCCTGTCCGCCTTCGGGCGCTTCATCGCGGAAGCGCTCGTCACTCTCGGCGTAGCTGCGCTTGAGGAACGTCACCGCGACACGATGCTGGCCTGCCGTGGCGCGAAAGCGGATGTTGCGAAGCCGGTCGTTGATCGGATTGACCGCGGTCTCCTGGAACTGGTCGATCGCCTTCTGATCCTGCTCGCCACCGACGTCGGAGCGATGGATCTCCTTGCCATCGAGCAGCACGATGACGGAGTTCCTGAACTCCATGCGCGGAACCTGGCGGCCCTGCGCCAGCTCGCCGACGTTCAGCACGTACTCGCCATCGGCAGGAAACGTGTGCAGCACCGACAGACCGCCGCGCGTACCGAAGGGCATGCCTTCCGTGTACAGCTGCTGAGAGCCGGCGCCGGGTATGCCCTTCGGAATGAGCTGGATGATCATGTCGCCGACGTTGCCGTACGTCGTCGCGATCGGCAGGGCATGCGGATCGCCGACTGCCTGCAGCGCGATGTTCCGCGCGGCCGAAAGATACTGGTCGAGATAGCTCGGCGAAACCTGCAGCGCGGTCGCATTGGTATCGAAGCCGACCTTCTGAGAATCCGCGGGTAGCAGCGAGGCGACATCGGCCTCGAGCCCGACCAGATCGCGCACCGCGTTCGCATACTCCCGCCGGTTCAGGCGGCGAAGCGGCACGCGGCCGGCTACGGGCACGACCTGTGCCGAATCGAGACGCGTCTCGAGGAAAGCGATGAGGTCGTCGGTAGCCCCCGTGTCAGGACGCTGATCGGTGCCTGGCGGCGGCATGAAGCCCGCGCGCAGTTTCCTCACCGCCGATTCCCAGACCTTCGCATCCTCTCCGAGTGAATCGAACGACATCGTGTCGAACGCGACGCTGCCGGCCCAGTCGGTCGCGTTGTGACACTCGACGCAATACTTCTCGATGAGGCTCCACCGCGCTGATTCGTCGTGTTGCGCCGCGCGAGCCGGTGCGACCGCAAAGCCGAGCGCGGACAGCCCGAGGGCCAGGGCCAGTCGCAAACGCCCGGAGTGGGGTCGGATCATTCGTCACGGCTCCTCGGGATGGGGCCTTCAGGTCAACGGCAAACGTCCAGGTGGATCTTAACCAACAGGCTCGCGATCGAGATCCCCGTTGACGTTAACTGGTACTCGCACCACCACGCCCCGTGCAACGGCTGCGGCCGGGTGAGACGATATCGGCATGAACGAACGATTCGATGACGACGAAAGCACGCTGCTCGCCCAGAACGACGCCTACAACGACGCCTGGGACGAAGGCTCGATCCTAGGCCGGCTGATGGAGGAAGGACTGTTCGACGAGGAGCGGTACGCCGAGCTGGAAGCCGCAATCGTCGGCGCGGTGGCCGAGGGGGTGGATTTCGAGACGTTCGGCCAGATCATCCGCATCATCGAGCGCCTGACACTGATGGTCAGGCGCCACGTCGACCCGGCGGATCATTACCGCATCGACAATCTCGACGACGACCAGGTGGCGGAGCTGGATCGTCGTGTGCGCTTCTGCCTGCAGGAAGTCAGCGTCGGCAACGTGCCCGACATGAGCCGCTGGGAGGCCTGACGTATCAGGTCTGCGGCGGTGCGGCGGCCTGCGCGCGTTCGCGCTGCACTTCGAGCACCTCGGCGAGCTGCAGAGCGGTCAGCTTCGCAACCTTCGGCAGGATGGGGTGCGCCGGATCTTTCGGCAGCCGGACCTGGTGCAGTTTTTCCCAAACCGCGATACGCGCAGCCGCGGACAGCTCGGGCGAGCGCTGGTCGATCAGCGCGCGGTCGCGCCGTTCGGCGGCGTCGAGCCGCTCGCGTTCGATGCGGGCCTGGTGATCGAGGATCGGATCGTGCGTGACCATCGTACTCACCTCGTCGGCCGCGGAATGGCGCTCATGCGGACACGTGCGCCAACCGGACAGGGGACGCGCGCCTCGATCGCTTGCGCACGCTCGCCACTGCAATGGAAATCGAACCGCTGCGTGCGTTCGGATGCATCGGAGCGAGCGGCGAGTTCTGCCACCCGGTCGGACAGATCGAACTCACCGTTGCAGCTGTGACAGGGGCAGGCGTAGCGGAAGAAACCACGCGCGGCCGGGAAATAAGAAAACGCTTGCGGCGACGGCGCACGCTCGGTGCCGTCGGCAAATTCGAACTCGACGCGGATTTCGGCGAGGTGCGGGTATATCTGACGCACTGTGCCGGAACGCGTGAAGTCGAGACGCAGCCGCTCGCGGCTCGTGGTCGGGGTTCCTGCGCGAGGGGGACGACTCATGAAGCGCTCCCGCTGCCCATATCGATGGTGGCCATAAACTCACTCACTGGGTGTTTGACGATGAGGGACATAGCCGAGTTCGGCATACGACGAACCTTGCGCCCCGAGTGATCGGCTGGCGATACGGCTCGAGCGGGCACGCCTGAAAAACAGTGCGCGCAGTCCGATGCGGACGAAGGCGATCGCCCTGAGTATACCCCAGTTCAGGCCTTTCTGGCGAGTGCTATCGACCCTTCAGACTTTAGTTCGCCAGGCGCTTTGCCTCCACGTCCCACGTCGGCAACGTGCAGAGTCCGCACCTCGCCCCGACGAACATCGCGCCCGCCTTCGCATCTTTCTTGAACTGCCAGCGCACCCAGTTCGATGCGACGTTCGCAAACTCGCCACCGCCGGCGTGATACGCCGTGGCGGTATGGCCTGCCCCATGCCGCGACCCGTAGAACGCCGGCAGCTTGTCGATGGCCACGTAGGTCGCCTTCGAGTTCGCCATCATGAAATCGCGTTCGTGGCCGTTGATGATCAGCGCGGGCCCGTGCAGTGCTGCTAGCGGCTCCATCTGCCCTGGCGCCAACCCCGAATTGAACACGCCGATCGTGTCTACGCGCGGATCTGCACCGAGCAGGATTGCAAGCCGACCGCCACAGCTCTGCCCCATCACCGCAACCTTCGACGTATCGATCTTGCCGTTCAGCGGCGAGCCGGCCCGCGAGTTCTCGCGGTCGGCCCAGTCGATCGCGCCTTTCAGATCGTCGGCAGTAGCCTGCTTGCGCGGTGCGCCTTCGGGCTGCGCACCTGCGGTGGTGATGACGAGGAAGCCGTGCGACGCGATCGTCTGCAGCAGCCCGTCGTACTTCGGATTGTCGACTGCGCAACCGCCGTTGCCCCAGACGACCACCGGCAAAGTGTCGGATTTCGGAAAGCGCTCGAGCTTCGTGGGCCGGAAGGTTTTCAGTCCCGCGCTGCCGGCCGCCACCTCCATCGACACGGCGTAAGAACCGGCCACCGCCTTCGGGGCACCCTCCTCGGGCAACGCCGAGGCGATCATCTCGGGCGTGACGCCGGGGGGAAGCTGAGCCGATGCAACGCCGGCGAAAGTCAGCAGCGAGGCCGCGAGCAGGCTCGGTATGGTCTTCATCGTTGGCGTCCCCCGGTTATCGCGGCATCCTCGCGCGAGCATCCCGCCTCGCGCAAGTCGCTTGCGAACCCGTCAGCGCTGATCGGCGCCGGCCGGCGGTGTCACCGGCGCCGGGGCGCTCGGACAAGGGGCTTGATGTCAGCCGATGCCGAAATCCTCGTGAGCGCGGCATACTCGGACGAAACGAGGGGGTACCCGATGACCATCGCTTTCTGGTGCGTGCTGATCGCGGCGCTGCTGCCGTACGTCGCTGCGGTCGCGGCCAAGGCCGGCGCCAAGGGCTTCGACAACAACGAACCGCGAGCATGGCTCGCGAACCAGCAAGGGTTCCGGGCGCGCGCCAACGCGGCCCAGCAGAACGGTTTCGAGGCGTTCGCCTTCTTCGCCGCAGCCGTACTGGTCGCGCACGTTTCGCGCGGACCGCAGGCCCAGGTCGATACGCTTGCGATGGTGTTCATCGCCGCACGCGTCGCCTACCTCGGCTTCTATCTCGCCGGCCTCGGCTCGCTGCGCTCGCTCGTGTGGCTGGTCGGTTTCGCCGCGACGGTGTGGATCTTCCTGACCGCCGCCGTGCCGCGGCTGTGAGTCGCATGCGGGTCGCGACGCTGATCCTCAACGCGACGCTCGTCGTCGGTTGCGCCTCGTCGCAGCCTCCGGCTCCGGCGACGCCCGGCGGCGCGGCGAGCATCGATGGTTATCGCCGCGTCGTCAGCGGCGACCGCATCCTCTACTGCCGCCCGGACGAGGTACTCGGGTCGAAGGTGCGGCGGCCCGACGTCTGCTACGACGAGGCGACACTGAAGAACAACACCGATGCGGCGCAGGAGTTCCTCCGCAATGCACGCAACGCGGTCGGCGAGCAGACCGCGTCGCCAGCTCCCGGGGGCCGTTGATCAGAAGGCGAAGCGCACGCCAACCCGGTAGGCGCGTCCCACCGAATCGAACAACGACCGGCCTTCGCCGGTGTTGGGAAACGGCGGTGCCTCATCGAACAGGTTGCTGACGCGAGCGAACAGCTCGCCGCCGTTCAACCAGCCTTCGGGCAGGTTCCAGTTCACGGTGAGGTTGGTGTAGAGCGTCGAGCCGACATGATTCGTGTTGACGCCATTCAACGCCACGGCACCTTCGACGCGCGTGTTGTCGATGGCTCCGCCACCGTACCACCGCAGGTCGAGGCCGCCACCGAAGCGCTCGCCCTTCCATGACAGCAGGCCGAACACCGTCCAGTGGGGCGAGGTGTACTGGCCCGCGACATCGGTCGTCGTCGCATTGACCGCGGCGGTGGTCGCGAGCTCGTTGACGCGGTTGGCCAGCACGCGCATCAGCACCGTGCCGCTGCCGCGACCGATGAGGTCCGCGAGCGGCTTGCGCCAGGACGCCTCGATGTCGAAGCCGTCGGTCTGGAACCGGTCGAGATTTTCGAAGCGGACCGTCACTCCGGTGATCGCGCCAGTTCCGGAGTTGGTGACGAGACCGCAGAACTGGGCCAGCTGGTCGAGGTAGCAGCGCTCGAGCACCTCGTTCGCGGGAATGGTTCCGATCTGCCCGTCGATATCGATGCGGTAGTAGTCCAGCGAGAGGTGCAGGCCCTCGAGCCAGGTCGGCTGGTAGACGATTCCGGCGGTGAAGGTATCGGCCTCTTCGGGCGAGAGCGTCGGGTTGCCCTGCGTAGTCACCGGGACCGGGAGCGTCGCCGAGCTGCGCGGGTCCCGCACGTTCGTGGTCAACACGGCGGTCGGCGTGTACAGCTCGCCGAGATTGCCGGCACGGATGTCGCTCGACTGGGTCGCGCGCAGCCGCACCTGCTCGTTCAGGTCCCACGTCGCGCCGATCTTCCAGGTCGTGACGCCACCGGACGAGCTGTAGTCGGTGTAGCGGGCCGCGACGTTGAGATCGAGCGCATGCAGCAGACCGGCATCGCGCGCGAGCGGAACGGCGAGTTCACCGAACACTTCGCGCACGTCGTAGTCGCCGACGATCGCCTTGCGGTTCGACGTCTGCCAGCCATTCGCCTGCGAGATCGGGTCGGCCACCGCGTCGATCTCCTCCTTGCGGAACTCGGCGCCGAATGCGGCCCCGATCGGCCCGGCCCACGTCGAAAACAGCTCGCCGTCGGTGCTGAACGCGGCCACCTGCTGCTTCGTGACCATCTCGAACCGTGACGTGCCGGCGACGTAGTCGATGGCGGCCGCCGACGGCGAACCGTTGCCGAACAGGTTGAACGGTGCGCACGCCGGATCGTCGTTGACGGTGCTCGCGTCGGCATTCACGCGGCAGACGATGCCCGCGGGCGTCTGCACGGCATCGATCGCGCGTCGAAACGCGGCGACCTCGATGTTGCCGATGCGTGACTGCTCGAAGCGGTTCCGTCCGTACTGGTAGTACGCGTTCCAGCGCCAGTCGCCGAACCACTTGCCCTCGGCGCCGAGCACCCCGCGATAGATGGCTGGCGAGCCGTCCTGCACCCGGAACTCGCCCATGCCCGGATCGCGGAACGTGCGGCCCAGATTGAAACAACCGATGCCCGCATTGGTCATGCTGGTCCGTACGCTCGCGGGCAGATACGGATTGCTGATCGGCACGAGGATCGAGCCGAGCGAAGAGGCGAGCTGCGTGGTCGTGCAGGTGGGGGTGCCGGTGACGGCGCCGTTGTTGCGCGCGGGCTGCGCGAAACCATCGGTGAGCACGTGGGCATAGGTGCCCTCGGCGAACAGCGACGTCGTGTCGGTGACGTCGAACGACACGCGTCCCATCGTCGTCCAGCGCTCGAACGGATATTTCAGGTCGCCACCGGGCGTCGCGGCGTCGCCCGCGTTGTCGGTACCGCCGATCATGGCGTTGCCGAACACCTGGCCATAACCGAACGTGCCGGTTGCACCGTTCGGCAGGAACGTCGTGCCGCGCAGCGGACCGCTGGTGATCAGGCCGCCGTCATAGACGTCGGCGCGGCGCGAGTCTGCGCTGTAGATCGTGCCCGGCAGACCGTTGGTCGCGAACGCGGCGTTGCCGACCGAGCCGCGGCCCGACCACGGTCGTGACCGATGCGGAGGCTGCAGGCCGCGGACGCCGTTGCTGCGGGAGTATTCGCCGCCGACCAGCAGATGCCCGCGACCGTGCGCGAAGGCGGTACCGGCCGCGAGCGACGCGAGCACGTTGCCGTCGTCGCCGCGATCGGAGATGCCGCCCTGGAACGTGCCCTCGATGCCCTGCAGGTCGTTCTTCAGGATGAGGTTGATGACGCCGGAGACGGCGTCCGAACCCCAGGACGCGGAGGCACCGCCGGTGACCACCTCGGTACGCTCGATGAGGATCGCAGGAACCACACCGAGGTCGACCGTGCCGTCGGAGAACGTCGGCACGTGACGGCGGCCGTTGACGAGGATCAACGTGCGCTGCGCACCGATGCCGCGCAGATCGGCGTACACCGTCGCCGACGCGGGCTGGCCCGTCGTGCGGAAGCTCGGCACGAGGCTCAGCACTTCCGACACCTGGGTCGGCGCCGTGAGCTTCATCTGCTCTTCGCCGAGCACCGTCGTCGGCGTCGGAGCGGTGAAGCCGGTCTGCTGGACACGCGATGCGGTGACCAGCACCGCTTCGAGATCGGCCGATTCCTGCGCCCCCGCCGCCGCGGCGACCAGGGCGGCCACCGCGCCCGCGACGAATCGCAGGTCGTTCTGCTTGTTCATCGATGTTTCCCTGGGTAAGTCAGCGCGGCCGGACGATCACCTCGACACGTCGTGTCGCAGGTCCGCCGGTCTCGGCCTCGTCGATCCACTTGACGTCATAGGCCGGCGCCTTCAGCCCGGCCCCGCGCAGCAGCTGCGCGACCTGTTCGGCGCGACGTTTCGCCAGCGCGCTGCCTTCGGCCAGCAGCGTCCCGTCGGTCAGCCTCACCGCGCCGCGATGTCCGGTGATCTCGATGCGCGACGCGTTCGACTCCCGCGCGAAGTCGAGGATCGGCGTCAGGAAGCGCGGCGTCTTGAAGCCGACAGTGCCGTCGAAGTCGTAGGGGATCGTGAAAGTGCGCGGCTCGACCGGTCGCCTTCGGCGGCTGCGGGCGGCGGGCCGGCGTCATAGGCCAGCCGGCCCTTGCTCGGGCCCGGCGGTCGCGGCGGCTCGAACGGCAGCTGGTAGCGATCGTCGGACGGCAGCATGCGTGCGGCAGTCGTCGGCGCGCTCGTGGATGATCGACACCGCCGGCGACTCGAGCACGATGCCGCCGCAGATGCGCGGCTGTCGCGGCATCGCCGCGCCTTCGACCAGGATGCGGTGGCCGAGCGAGGGCGGATTGAAGGGCGCGCTGACGTCGGTCTGGATGCCAAGGTAGTAGAGTCTCGCCGTCGATACTCGGTGAGCCAGCACGGCACCGTGCGCGGTGTCGCGCACGATCGGGCACGCGACGAAGGCGAGTCGCTCGGCCGGGGCCTGCGCGCGGCGCGCGATCAGCCGCGCCGATGGCGGCGGACGAGCCAGTGCGACGCGCGCTTCACAGGCTGCCCAGGAAGTGCTCGAGGTCGCGCTTCTCCTGCTCCGAGTACTGGATGTTGTAGCGGCGGTCGTAGAAGTCGATCAGCTCGCGCAGCGTCGACGGCCGAGCCGTTCGAGAAGTACGGCGCGCGCGCCGCGAGCCCGCGGAACTGCTGCATGACGATCGTCGCCGACGTCGTTGCACTTGCCCGAGATCAGCGCGCGGCCCGGATCCTGCGTGTAGATCACGCGGCCGAGATACGGATGCGGCGGCACGTCGGCGTTGCAGGTCGATGCTTGAACAGCGGCATCTGCGGCTTCTCCGTCGTCCACGGATTCTCGCGGCGCTTCGCGCGCCCACGGCAGGTTCGTCGTGCCGATGTCCATCCAGCCGTTCGCGACATCCATGCCCGTCATGTGCATGCCATGGCACGTCGCGCAGGTGCGCTTGGTCGGGATTGCCGAGGCCGACCGTGTTCGAGGTGCATCGAGTCGCGGATCCAGAACGTGCGGAAGAAGAACACGTCGTGGCCGCGCCGGATCGAGTCGCGCATCGTCCGCTGCGACGCTCGTCGCCGCGCTGCGTCGGCTGCGTCCAGGCATCGCCCATCGGGAACACGAAGCGCGTGGTGTTGTTGCCGAGCACGCCGGCGTCGCCGCTCGCGAGATTGTGCGGGCCGAAGCCGGGCGGACCGTCCGCCTCGACCAGGCTGCCGGCGCCGTCGCGCCGACCTGCGCGGCGTAGATGCTGCGCTTCGAACGACGATGATCTGCTCGAGCTGCTTCGGCGCTCGGCGCACGTCGCAGCCTGCAGGTGGTTGACGCGCCGCCTCGACCGCCTGCGTCTTCAGCGTCGGCTGCGCGCGCGTCGGCCATCAGGTTCATGCTGACCGGCTTGCCCGTGTCGGGATCGCGCGACGGACGGCAGGCCGTTCTTGCCGACGAACGCGCCGACGCCGAAGTCCTGGTGCGTGACGTACTTCATGTTCGCCACCACGCGCGGCCGGCGGTAGACCGACACCATCGGATTGCGCGCTGTTGAGGCCGTACTTCGGGCTGGTGTTGCAGCCGGTCGGATCGCGCACCACCTCGATCGTGAACTCCGGATCGATCGGCGTGCCGTCGGCGGCCTTGCGGCGGCCACGGCAGGAAGACCCGGAACAGGCCCGCGCTCCAGCAGCAGCGAGTGCGAGGCGGGGTCGCCTGCGGGCAGGTCGGGGCAGTTGCAGCCGTCGACCGGCGCGAACAGCGGATCCTTGCCGTGCGGTGGCGTCGCCAGCGCTCGCTGGATCGATCGTCGACCGACAGCGACATGCGCGTCGGCGGGCTGGTGGCAGGTCACGCAGGCGCGGCCGTTGGTGCCGATGCGGCTCGAAGAACGGGTGCCCGCGAGTCTCGAGGGGTCCACCGTCCAGCAGCACCCCGAGCTTACCGACGGACGAGCGGTAGGTGACGTACTCGTCGAGGCGACGGCCTTCGCCGGGCGACCACCAGTCGAACGCACGGGGCGAACGCGTCGCGCCGACCGGCGCCCGTCGCGCCTGTTCGGCCTGGGCCGGCACGTGGCCGGCGATATCGCCGACAGCGCCGGGTGTCTTCGGTTCGCAGCTCCGGCGACGCCGGTCGCCAACGCCAGCGCGGCAATCAGGATCTTCGTTGGCGACATCGTTCCCCCCACTCCGTCACGCGAGGCTAGGCCGGCGATCACGGTCGCAACCAGTCACTTACGGTTAGGATCAGATGTCTCCGAGGGTTAGTAACGATGGAAATGGCCGATGAAACCGCCATCCGGGCCGAACTGGCCGCGCTGTGCGCGACGTTCGGCAAGGCCGACAGCGCGCGCCGGCTGCTCACCTACCTGGTCGACTGTCACCTGCGCGGCAAGGTGCCAAAGGAGACGGACATCGCACTCGATGTCTTTCGGCGCGACTCCGGTTTCGATGGCTCACAGGATGCAGTGGTGCGCGTCGCGGTCCGGTCGCTCCGGCAGAAGCTCGACGAGTTCTATCACCAGTCCGGACGCGACCGGCCGTTGCGCTTCGAGCTGCCGCGCGGTGCCTACCGACTGAACGTCCTGCCCGGGGCCGCAGCGGAGACAGCGGTGCCGCAGCGGGCGCTTCCCGCAGGACGGCGATGGCTGGTTCCGGCGCTGGCACTGGCGCTCGCCGCATCGCTGGTCGCGCAGTTCCGGCCCCGGCAGGCCGCCGTACCGCAGCCCCCGATCGCGGCGTCGCCGGCCCGCTCCAGCCCGATCTGGCAGCCGATGCTCGCCGGTCCAAGGCCGCTGTCGATCGTGCTCGGCGACATGCTGTTGTTCCCCAACCCTTCGCCCGACCCGGGGCGCATCCAGCTGATCCGCGACGCCCGCATCAACACGGCCGAGCAGCTTCGCTCCTACCTCGGCACCAAGGGCGACGCACCGGTACGCGAGCCGGGCACCGAAGTCGCGACGACCCTGATTCCGAAGAGCGTCGCCTATGGCCTGGTGGACGTGCTGCCGGTCGTCCGCACGGGCACGCGTCCGGTCGAGGTCCGCATTCTCGACGAGCTGCCCCTCGATGACCTGCGGACGCACGACATCCTGTTCATGGGCCCGCTGGTGCGAATCGGCCCGCTGGGTGACGCGTTGTTCCGCGGCTCGCGCTACGCGTTCAACTACGAACAGGAACCGCGCCGGCTGGTCGACACGGTGTCGGGCGAGATTTTCGCGCCGAGCCCGGGACGCCGCGAGCACGCGAACGATTACGGCCTGTTCGCCTCCTTCCGCGGCCCCGCCGGCAATCGGGTCATGGTGTTCGCCTCGGTCGGGAGCGAGCTGGGACTGCTGCCCCTGATGCGCAGCGTGACTTCGGCCGCGGGGCTCGCCGAGCTGCAGGCGCGGCTGACCCGCGATGGCCGTGACCCGCTGCCGGACGAATTCGAGGCGCTGGTTGCAGTCAGCGGCTACTACCGCACGGATCTCTCAGCCGAGCTGGTCCGTGCCAGCGCGCGGCCCATTCACAAGGCGCCGGTCGCTTCGATCAACTGACCATCGCGACGGGTGCTAGCCTTCGGACAAAAAGGGGCGACCATGACGACGACATGGGACGAGACGCGGGGCGCACGCATCGCGGACGATCACCTGCTCACCGATGCGGAGGTGTCACGATGCGCGCGGGCCGACGTCGCCGCGCCGCCCATGCCCATCCCGACGCAGATGGTGTCCAACGGCGAATACCCGGCGCTGCCGCAGTCCGCGGATCAGAAGCGCGTCGAGTCGCGCGTCGAAGCGCTGGCCGAGGCATCGAGCCGCAAGCTCGGCCTGAGCCGCCGTCGGTTTCTCGCCGGCACCGGCGGCATGGCCGCCTCGTTCCTCGCGATGAACGAGATATTCGGCCCCTACTTCGACATCGACCCGCTGTCGCTGCTGGTGCCCGAGGCGTACGCGCAGTCCGCGCCACCGCGTGATCTCTTCGTCTTCGATGACCAGTTGCACATGGTGCGGGGC
Source organism: uncultured Pseudomonadota bacterium (assembly GCA_963769065.1). Lineage (GTDB taxonomy): Bacteria > Pseudomonadota > Gammaproteobacteria > Steroidobacterales > Steroidobacteraceae > ZC4RG30. The sequence goes on from CAVYKG010000012.1 coordinate 94,509, forward strand.
AGCCGATTCGACGCTGCCGCTCCGCTGCGCGCGCTGGCGCAGGGGCCGAGTGCGAGCGGGTTCAAGTCCAACCCGCTGAACCCGCGCGGCGTGAAGGACGAGCGTGGTGACACGTGGGGCGTGTGGAATCGCGCGCTGGTCGGGCTGCCGAACTCGCCCGAGAACTTCCTGATTACGCAATTCATCAAGGACGTGTTCCTCGACAGCCAGGTCAACGTCGGGTTGCTGTCGAACGTCCCTGCCGGCGTCGTCGATCCGCCGGGAGCCAAGCCACCGCGCAACAGCACCGAGGCGCAGGCCGGCGAGATCCTCACCGCGGCGCAGACTGCGGCCGCGCGCGACTTCGTCAACAGCGTGTCGGGATCGCAGCGGATGCTCGCGCACGCACTGCTGTATGTCGGCAAGGGCAACCTCGACTACATCCGCCGGCAGGCTGAAGAGCTGAAACCCGATTCCTGGAAGGGCTACAACATCGGCACTTCGGCAAAGGTCGATGACGACCCGGCGAGCCCGATGCGGCAATGGCGTCACGACGACGAAGCCGTCGCCTACCCGACCTTCGAACTCATCCAGTCTCTGTACGAGAAGAACAAGGCCGAGAAGCCGGGCCAGAACAACATCTGCGTCCACAAGGGGCTGGTCGACACGGCCGAGCGGCGGCCTGAAGTCGGACATCCAGCCGACCTGCCCAAAGCCGCGCGCGACTGGCCCGGCCTGAATTTCATCACCTATCACGCCTGCATCCAGCCCGCATTCTTCCTGTACGACTCGCTCGAGGAAGTGAAGCGGGGAAACATGCGCGAGGGCGTGCCCGACATTTCCTGGACCACCGAATACGCGGTGCTATGCCGCGACCTGCCCAACACGTACGCCGAAATCGGCACGACCTGGGCATCCGCCATCGTCACCTTCCCGACGCTCGCAGCGCACCTGATGGGCCAGCTGCTGAAGTTCATGGGTCCGGACCGCATCGTGTTCGGCTCCGACTCGGTCTGGTACGGCTCACCGCAGTGGCAGATCGAGGCGCTCTGGCGTTTCCAGATTCCGGAAGCGATGCGACGTCGGTACGGCTACCCCGAGCTCACGCCCGAGGTGAAGCGGAAGATTCTCGGACTCAATTCCGCGCGACTGTATGGCCTTAACGTCGGCTCTAACCTCGCTACGCAGTTCAAGCCCGTGCCACGGGACTACCCCGCGCGCATGTCACCCGAATTCAAGCGGCTGATGGAGGTGGATACGGCTGGCCGGCCGGTCGCCGATGCGCTCGACGCCATGCGCGAGCGTTATGCGCAGTCGGGCCTTACGCCCGACCACACGCGCTACGGATGGATTCGCCGCGCCTAGTGCTGGAATTCGCGCGACGCTTCTTCGGGCCTGACGGTGGACCGCTCATCGCCGTGCAGGCGGTTGTCGAGCTCGGCCAGCATCGCTGCAAGGGAGTTGATGCCGTCATTGATTTCCGCGCGCAGCGCGGCCTCGCTGGCCTCGACACGCGCCTCGACCCGGGTTCGCTCCTGCTCCACCGTCGTCGTCAGCGCGGTGAAGCGCGAGGCCTCGGCCTCCTCGGCCAGCTGACGCTGAGTTTCGAGCTCACGCGCATTACGACGGAACATGGCGAGCGTACTGCCCTGCCACAGCGCAAAGCTCGCCAGGGCGACCACGCCAATGACCGCGAAAGTCAGCAGCAACAGAAGACCGAGCGGCGCGGTGAAGTCGACGACGCCGAGGGTCAACACGGTCGGAGCATTGAAAGCCGCCCAGTTGGCCGCGGCGAACGCGCCGAGAGCGAGCAGCAGCACGACGATCAGGACGCTTCTTTTCATGCGATCGACACTGCGCGCAACGCGCGCGCGGCGCTGCCAGAAAGGGTGTTCGGAGCGATGCCGCTGCGCCTACAGAACACGGGGATTCGACAGACGTAGGCTGCAGGCTCCACTTCGACGGAGCACCGAGATGAACCTCTCGTTGAGCATCGGACCGCTGGCCGCACTCATCGCCGGCATCCTGATCCTGATCATGCCGCGACTGCTGAACTACATCGTCGCGTTCTATCTCATCCTCATCGGTCTCGTGGGGCTGTTCGGGGGAGGGCTTCACATCCGCTGACGCGGCGCTACGAGGCCTTCCGCACCCGCTCGAGCAGGGCGTCGCCATAACGGTCGAGCTTCGTCGCTCCGATGCCGGCGATGCCGGCGAGCTCCGCGTGCGTTGAAGGTCGGCGTACCGCGATGTCGCGCAGGCTGGCATCGTGCAGGACGGTGTATGCCGGCACGCCATGTTCGTGGGCAACCTCGCGGCGCCAGGTGCGCAGGGACTGGAACAACCCGTCGGCATGTGCCGGCAACGAGCTGACCGCCGCCGCCCCCGACGTCTTGCGCCTGCGTCGACCGGCCGGCGCCGCAGCCACATCCTCGCGCAGCGTCAGGCGCCGCGTACCGGTGAGGACCGCACGGCTTTCTTCGCTCAGCCGCAGCACATTCCAGTTGTCGTGATCGACCGCCAGCAGCCGCAGCGCGACCAGCTGCCGCAGGATCGCGCGCCAGCGTGACTCGTCGAGGTCGGCGCCGATACCGAAGGTGCTGAGGCCGTCATGCTGGCGCTCCATGACCTTCGGTGTGCGCTCCCCCCGTACGACGTCGATGATGTGCTGCGCGCCGAACGAATAGCCGCTTGCCTTCTCGCAGCGATACACGCAGGACAGCAGTTTCTGCGCCGCCTCGGTACCGTCGAACTGCGCGGGCGGAGTCAGGCACGTGTCGCAGTTGCCGCACGGTGCGCTCTCCTCCCCGAAGTACGCGAGCAGGAATTGACGCCGGCAATTGACCGTCTCGCACAACCCGAGCATCGCATCGAGCTTGGCGTTGGCGACGCGGCGGAACGTCTCGCTGCCGTCGGACTGCTCGATGAGCCGCCGCTGCTGCACGACGTCGGCGAGCCCGTACACCATCCACGCTTCGGCGGGCTGGCCGTCGCGCCCAGCACGTCCGGTTTCCTGGTAGTAGCCCTCGAGGCTCTTGGGCAGATCGAGGTGGGCGACGAACCTCACGTCGGGCTTGTCGATGCCCATGCCGAACGCGATGGTCGCGACCATCACCACCGCATCCTCGTTGATGAACCGGTTCTGCCTCGATTCGCGGTCGGGCGCCGGGAAGCCCGCATGGTAGGCGAGCGCATCGATGCCGTTGTCGACCAGCATCGCCGCGGTCTCTTCGACCGACTTGCGCGAGAGGCAGTAGACGATGCCGCTCTCGCCGGCATGCTCGTCCTGGATGAAGCGCAGCAGCTGCTTGCGGGGCGTGTCCTTCGACGCGATGCGGTAGCGGATGTTCGGCCGGTCGAAGCTCTCGATGAACTGCCGCGCATCGGCGAGGCCCAGCCGCTCGACCATCTCGCGCCGCGTGTTCGCATCGGCCGTTGCGGTCAATGCAATGCGCGGCACCCCCGGCCAGCGCTGCGCCAGCAGGCCGAGCTGCAGGTACTCGGGCCGGAAGTCGTGTCCCCACTGCGAGACGCAGTGGGCCTCGTCGATCGCGAACAGCGCGATGTCGAGATCGTCGAGGAGCGAGAGGCCGCGCTCGGTGACGAGCCGCTCGGGGGCGAGATACAGCAGGTCGAGCTCACCGGCGCGTGCGCGACGCTCGATCGCCTGCGCGTCGCGCCATTCGAGCGTCGAATTCAGGAACTCCGCGCGGACGCCCGCTTCGCGCAGCGCAGCGACCTGGTCCTGCATCAGCGCGATCAGCGGAGAGACGACGATGCCGATGCCGTGCGCGCATCAGCGCGGGAATCTGGTAGCAGAGCGACTTGCCGCCCCCTGTGGGCATGAGCACGAGCGCGTCGCCCCCACCCGCCACCTGCGCGACTATGTCGGCCTGCGCGCCGCGGAAGTGGTCGTAACCGAAGATGTCCTTGAGGATGCGGCGTGCGGGATCGGAGGTCATGCACCATTGTCGGTGATCGGCGCGTCGCAGTCCGCATCCTTCGCGCGCCCCGGATCGACAAATGCGAGCGCCGCTGCTACCGGCGCGACGATCGCGCCCAGCGCGAGGGCCGCACCACCCTGCGCAACGGCGCGCCCCGGTTCGAGGCGCGGTGCGGGAGCCGCCAACGTGCCGCCGATCCGCAGCGGTGAACGCAGGCGCAATCGGGGCTGTTTCGGTTGACCGCGGAATTGCAGGTCGAGTGCCTCGGTGCGCAGATCGATACGGCCGTCACCGCGAACGACGACGGGCTCGGTATCGATGAGCCAACGGGTCGACTCGGCCTGCCCGTCACGAAGCGTCACCTCCGTGCGTGCGCAACGCAAACGGACGACATCGTCCGCGCGACCGAGCGCGAGTCCGATGCCGCGCAGATCGACACCGAGCAGTTCGGCGAGCGACGCCCGCATCGTCCCTGCGCCGATGCGCAGCGAAACCGTACCGCTAGCAGCCGCGGCCAGCTCGCGCAGTGAACGCCCGCGTGCGTCGAGCTTCACGAGCCCGTCCAGCGGCCCCGACACCGGCGCGGCCCCTTTGGCCGGGGGCATCAGCGTCTCGAAATCGAGCTCGGCCAACGTCAGGTCGATGGCGGCGGCAGGTGAGTCGGACGACGCATCGAATGAAGCGTGGCCACCGATGGTGCCGCGTGTCGTGGTCGCAGCGAGCCGCTCGGTCCGGATCCGTGAATCGGCGAGGGCAAGGCGGGTCGTGAAGTTGCGAAGGCGCGCCGGCCCCGCCTCGAGCTGGTCGGCGTGGTAGTCGATTCGCCCGTCGCGCGCACGCAGCCCCGCCAGTGGAATCTTCGCCTCGGGAAACAGCCGGGGCGGGCCATCGGCCTTCTTCGCGCGGCCCGCAGCACGTGCGCCGATATCCGCGAGGCGGAGCCGCTTCGAGTGCAGTTCAGCTTCGAAGCGAGCCCTGCCCTCCTTCGAAACCGAGACGTAACGGCCACGGAGATCGCTTTCGCCGGACCGCCCCTCGAGCTCGCGGAATTCCGTGCGGTTGCCGGAGCGTTCCATCACGCCGGTCGCCGTATACGGCCCGGTATCGGGAAGGCGCACACCGACGAGGTAATAGAGGTCGCGCAAGTCATCGCCTTTTCCGGCGAACCGCACCTCGAAGCGGGACAAGTCGAACGGGACTGGCAACTTGCCGGTCCCGCTCAGTTGCGGAGCCGCTGGAACTGGCGGCGAAGCGGAACGCATAGGGCTGATCACGGCTCACCTCGCGAAGCGGATCCCCTTCGAGCCAGCCGCGAAACTTCCGTTCGTTCAGGGTTCCGGCGGCTTCGAGGCGCAACCGCGCCGCATGCTCACGTCCGGCGGCGGTGTGCAACGTACCGGTGAAGTCGAGATGTCGCCGCTCATCGCGCAGTTCGACCCGGAGGTCCTCGAGCACGAGGTGATGCAGGGGAAGCAGGCCGCCACCGCGGCTCGCGGGCCGCTGACGCTCGCGCAGTCGCCAGTTCGCGCGGCCTTCACGGTCGCGCGAAGCGCGAATGGAACCGCCGCGCAACTCGAGCGCGTCGAGCTTGAGCGGGTGGCGGAGAGTGGGTGCGAACACCAGATGCAGCGAGTCGATGGCCGCAAAACGGCCTGGCCCGGCCCAGCGCGGGTTTTCGATGACGACATCGCGGGCGCGCACTTCGGGACGCCGGGACAGCAATTTCAGTGTCAGCTCGCCGCGGAGTTCGACCCGTCGATCGACCCGCGCGCTGATGACGGACTGGAGCGCGCCGCGCAACAGGCCGGCCTCGAGCGCTTGCGCCGTGGTCCAAAGGCCGGCAATGAGCACGACAAGCGATGCCGTCGCGATGATGAGGACGAGTCGGGCGCGGCGTTGCACGACCCGTTGTAGCACCTGACCCCTCGTCAGGGGTGTCAGCGCAAACGAGGGCGGCACGCCGCCGCCCTCGTTTCATGCGATCCGCTTCAGCGGGCCGGAGCAGCAGCCGGCGCGGCGCCGGCCGGTGCCGCAGTACCCCGGAAACGACCCACGTAGGCCGCCTTCGCAAGCACTTTGCCTTTCATCGCCTCGAGCAGCTCCGCGCGGCCCGCAGTCGGCGGCAGGTCGAGCTTCGCGCTGAGCGCGTAGAACTCGAACACGTAGTGGTGATAGCGCGGCCCCGGAGGGGCGCCGGGACCCATGTACTCGTTGCTGCGGATGCCCTTGCCGTTGACCGAGCCCTCCGGAAGCTTTCCTTCCGCGACCTGCTTGGTCGCGCCGGGGATGTTCCACACGACCCAGTGCAGCACGTCGTCGGTGTTGCCACCGATGGCGACGTCGATGTCGTGGAAGATGATCGCGTAGGTCTGTACGCCATCCGGCGCATTCGAGATCTTGAAGTCGGGCTGCACGTTGCCGCCGCGGAAACTGAACTTGTCCGGGACGACGCCACCATCCGGAAAGGCCTGGCTCTCGATCAGCAGCGGCACGAGGCCTGGGCCACGCGCGGCGGGCGGCTGCTGGGCCATCGACGGGCTCGCGACGAGCGCGGCAAGCATGAGCGACGCCGCGATGGCGCCCAATTTCCTGGCAATCATGATCCCCCTCCGGGTGTTGTTGAGCCGACTGCGGCCGAGTATAGCCAGCCAGTCATCGCGCCGGGGGCGTGCTCGGCCGCTTCGCGGAGGTGTCGGGTCGATCGGACGCCGTGGCGGCATTGTCGGCATCGCGATGACCGTGTCCGTTGTTCATTTCGCCCGTCCGCTCCCTCGGCGCCGCATCCGCCACGAGTCGCTCGTAACCCGCGAGCTGCTCGGGCGAAAGCACCGAGGCGAGGCGCGTCCTGAAGTCGGCTTCGCGCATCTTCTGCTGCGCAGTCAGCTCGGCGGGAGCGACCTGCTTGCCGTCGGCAGCTGCATCGCGGACGTCGCGTGCCGCCTGCGCCTGCGCTTCGGCAAAGAGCGGCCTGAGCCGCGCCTGCTGGTCGGCCGACAGCGCGAGTGGTTTGACGAACCGTTCGAGGGGCGGAGGTCCCGGGCGGGTCAGACCGGCGGTCACGCTGTCGGCAGCCACGGCGGTGCCGGCAACCACGAGTAGCAGTGCAGCGAGCGAGAATTTCATTGGCGCATTCTCCCGCCCTCGCGCAACCCCGTGCTGTCAGACAACGCGCGTCGCGCGCTAAGATCGACCGATGCGCGCACTGAAGATCGTAGGGATCGCGCTCGGTGGTCTGCTGGCCATGCTCGTGCTTGCCGGCCTCGCCATCGCGTTGTTCGTCGATCCGAACGACTACAAGGACCGCATCGCATCAGCGGTTCGCTCCTCCACCGGGCGCGACCTCGAACTCCAGGGGAAGATCGAGCTGACCCTGTTTCCGTGGGTCGGCCTCACGCTTGGGCCAGCGACGTTCGGCAGTCCGGCCGGCTTCGGCACCGAGCCCTTCGCACTCGTCCGGCGCGCGTCGATGCGGGTGAAACTGCTGCCCCTGCTCGCGAAGCGGCTCGAGATCGGGCGTGTCGAGATCGAGGGGCTCGATCTGCGGTTGAAGCAGAATGCCGAAGGCAAGGGAAACTGGGAGTTCGCCAGTGCAGCGAGCCCGGAGCAGCCGTCCACCGGCAGCGCGCACCCCCTCGACCTCGCCGGCATCACGATCCGCGACAGCCGCATGAGCTTCGACGATCTGGTGGCCCGCAAGGTCAGCCTCGACATCGGTCGCGTCGCGCCGGGCGCCGCGATCCCGGTCGCGCTCGAGCTCGAACTGCTGAGCGCACCCGGCGCCGCACCCATGCCGCTCGCAGCGACGTTCGACCTGACGATGGCGACCGATGCAGACCGGTATCGGCTCGCACGCCTCGCGCTCGACGGCCAGCTGACGCTGGAGGGCGCAAACGCGCCCGTGTCCTTTGCATTCAGCACTCCGGAAGCTTCAATCGATCTGGCTGCGCAGACGCTCGCGTCCACGCCGTTCGAGGCGCGGGTGGCCGACGCGGTCGTCAAGGGCCATCTCGGCGCAGCGCGACTGATCGACGCGCCGGAAATCACCGGCGACTTCGAGCTGCAGCCGGTATCGCCGAAGGCCCTGCTGCCGCAGTTCGGTATCGAGGTTCCGGTGACACGCGATGCCGCCGCGCTGACGCGGCTCGACGCAACCGGGAAGTTCCGCTACGTGGGTGATCAGATGACCGCCGACTCGCTCGCGGTGCAGCTCGATCAGTCGGCATTGAAGGGCCGATTCGGCCTCGACCTCGGCTCCGCCGCGATGACCTTCGATCTCGAGCTCGATCGCATCGATGCGGATCGTTATCTGCCCCCGCCGACTGCGCCTGCAGCGGGAGGCAAGGACGAGCCGTTCGAGCTGCCTGTCGAGCTGCTGAAGTCGCTGCAGGCGCGAGGCAATCTAACGGTCGGCGCGATCGAGATCGTCGACGTCAAATTGACGGAGCTGGCAGTCGGCATCGACGCGCACGACGGCCTCACTCGCATCGCGCCCGCCCGCGCCCGGTTGTATGGCGGGCAGTACACCGGCGAGGTGGCCATCGACACGCGGAGCGCAACACCTCAGCTCGTACTGCAGCAGTCGATGAGCGGCCTCGACATCGCGCAGTTCATGCAGGACTTCGTCGACACGAAGCGCCTCAGCGGCCGCGGCAATGTCGCGGCCAGGCTGACCGCGAACGGACGCAACGGTGACGCTCTGATGAAGACGCTGAACGGCAGCGTGACGATGAACCTTGCCAACGGCGCGGTCGAAGGGGTCGACCTCTGGTACGCAATCGCCCAGGCCCAGTCACTGATCCAGAAACGCACGCTGGCCGGGGGCACGAACTCCGGACGCACCGCGTTCGACACGTTCCGCAGCTCGGCGAACATCGTCAACGGCGTCGCGACGACCGACGACCTGGCCATCGCTTCGCAGCTCCTGCGGGTCGCAGGCAAGGGCACGAGCAACCTCGTGACGCAGGCGATCGACTACCGCGTGACGGCGACGATTCTGAAAGCGCCGCCGGGCTCCGCAGGCGATGCGACGAACCTGACGCTGGCCGCCATCCCGGTCGAGATCACCGGCACGTTCGACAGCCCGAAGGTCAGGCCGGACGTCGAGGGCATCGCCAAAGCCAGGCTCAAGCAGGAAGTCGACAAGCAGAAGGGCAAGCTGGAAGAGCGGCTGAAGAACTTCCTCAGGCGCTGATCAGGTCGGCGCCTGCTTGCGCCAGCGTTCGTAGCGATCGAGACACCAGTTCAGCGCCCGACCGGTCGGCCGCTGCAGCGGCTTGATGTCGTGGGCGAGCAGCAGGAACGCGATTGGCAGCATCCATGCGCCGAGAATGGGCAGGAACCACAGGCACCCGCCGATCAGGCACAGAATTCCGATCGGGAGGCGCAGCCACTTGGCCGACGGGCTGCGCGCCCACCGCAGCGCGCGGCAGACGGGGCGCGGCAGATGCTGTTCGAGGCGGTCGCAGGAGCGTTCGAACTCATCGCTCACAAAGCGACGCCGTCCGCTGCGCTGGATGCGGAGGCAGTGCGCTCGGGAAGTTTCCATTCGCTGCGCGGGAAGTGGCAGGTATAGCCGTGCGGAATGCGCTCGAGATAGTCCTGGTGTTCCGGCTCGGCTTCCCAGAACGCACCGGCAGGCTGCACTTCGGTCACGACCCTGCCAGGCCACAGCCCAGCCGCGTTGACGTCGTCGATCGTGTCCTCGGCGACATCGCGCTGCGCTTCGCTCGTGTAGTAGATCGCCGAGCGGTAGCTGGTCCCGCGGTCGTTCCCCTGCTGGTTCGGCGTCGACGGATCGTGGATCTGGAAGAAGAATTCGAGGAGCCGGCGGTAAGTCGTCTTCGCAGGGTCGAAGATGATCTCGATGGCTTCGGCATGCGTGCCGTGATTGCGGTACGTCGCATTCGGCACGTCGCCGCCCGAATATCCCACGCGCGTCCGCAGCACTCCCGGCTGCTTGCGGATGAGGTCCTGCATGCCCCAGAAACAGCCACCGGCCAGGATCGCTTTCTCTTCCGCCACGGCCCTACTCCTTCACCTGGTCGAGATAATCGCCATAGCCCTCGGCCACCATCTGCTCGCGCGGCACGAAGCGAAGCGATGCCGAATTGATGCAATAACGCAGCCCGCCGCGATCGCGCGGTCCGTCGTTGAAGACATGACCGAGATGACTGTCGCCGTGGGTCGAGCGGACCTCGGTGCGCACCATGCCGTGGGTGGCGTCGCTCAACTCCTGCACGTTCCTCGGCTCGACCGGCTTGACGAAGCTCGGCCAGCCGCAGCCGGACTCGTACTTGTCGCTCGAGGCGAACAGCGGCTCGCCGGACACTATGTCGACGTACAGGCCGGGTTGCTTGTTGTTCAGGTAGGCGCCAGTGCCGGGCCGTTCGGTCCCGGCACGCTGGGTGATGTGGAACTGCTCTGGCGTCAGGGCCGCGACCGCGTCGGGCCGCTTGGAATAGGTAGGCATGTGCCTCTATCTAGGGGCGCGGGAACCCGGTTTCAACGCTCGGTGCCGAGCGGGTATGAGCCCCATGGTAGACCGCTTCGAGGTCAGCCGCGCCGTCGTTCACGACGCGCGCTACCGGGATGGCCCCTCCACCGGGGATCCAGTCGGAATCGACGCGATAACGGGCGAATTCGTCGAGATAGCGCGCGCCGAGCACGTCCTGCTCGGGCAGCGTCAGCCGCTCCTTGATCTCGAGGAACCATTTCGACTCCTCTTCGAACACGTGATGCGCGACCGCCTCGCGGATCGCCGTCAGCCGGTCGAGGTATTCCTGGCTCATCGGCATCAGATAGTCGAGCAGTCCGAGTTCGAGCTTCACGCGGGCCTGCTCCTCGTACGCAAGCTCGGCATGGCCGCGCGCATTGGCGTGGCCGAGCGCCGGATAGAGCACGTTCTCCTCCGCGACAGCGTGGGCCGTGAGCAGGATGACGAGCTCGCGTTGCGCCCGTCGGCGCGATTCGGCATCGGTGGTCAGGCCGACCGCGTCGAATGCCGCCTCGATCTGCACGTGATGCTCGAGCACGAGACTCAGCCAGTCGCCCGGGGCCGCCGATGTTCGCGCCCGGGCGCGCGCCTCGATCCGCTCGCGAGGGGATTCGATCGGCGTCACCGCGGCGATCATCTTGTCGACGACGGACATGCACTCTCCTGGACCTGTCGCCGCAATGTGTCTGAACCCTGTCAGCAAATCAGTCGGCCGGAAAAGCTTCGGGCGTGGTGCGTGTTCCGACAGGCTGCCACGATTTTTCTTACACAGGCGGCTTCAAGCGACCCTTGAAGTTTGCCGACCGCCGCACTCGCTGTCGGAAACAATAGCGCCGCTAGCATTCCCGACAGCGAAGATGGCGACGCTGCTGACTTCCGTGGCGCTGGCGCGCTGGTGGCGCGTCAGTTCCGGGGGCCGTAGTGCGGCAGCGGCACCCCGACTCGTAGGCACCGAGGTCAGGCGCCTTGCCCGCGAAACCGTCGGTCACGTTGGGGATGACCATGCCCACGTCGATGGCGCGGGAGCGCGCACGCAGGCGGAGGTCGACACTCGCGGGGTCCGACCACGCGCGTCGGGTCGGTGAAATCCGGCGCCGGCGCGTTGACGAACATGTCGAAGTCGATCAGCACGCTGTGACGGTCCTGCCCGGTGGCCTTCGAATATTCCTTCAGCGTGCGGAACACGCGCTGCGTCAGCGGGACGGCCGTCGCACCGACGAGCGTGCGCCCCTGTCCCGCCGCGTTGCTGCTGTCGCCGGCGGTCTGCGATACGGGCTGCGGCGTTCGCCTCCGGCGCCTTGCGCGCGCGGTAGAAGTCGCGCACGACGTCGAACGGCGGCGAGTTCCACGCGAAGCTCTCGGCGACGCCGGGATTCGGCCGGAAGCCGTTGTAGTCGGACGCGCTGTAGTTGGTGAACGTATCGATCGACATCACGCGTGGCGTCACGCCCTGCCCGAGCAGCAGGTTGTTGCTGCAGGTGCAGGTTCGACGCCGGCGTCAGCATGCGGAACTCGCCGACGTAGGTGTTGTTCAGGTAGAGGATGCCGGACGGATCGGCATGGATCTTCACCGGCCCCACCACGCGTTGTAGACGACGTTGCGGATGAAGTAGACGGGCCCGCCGAAGATCGGCTGCGGGCTCATCGCGCCGAGCGCCGCGTTGAAGCAGCGATTGCGCATCACGCGGATGTTGTGCATGCGCGCCGTCGGTCTCGAAGCAGTTGTCGTGCACGACCGAGACGTCGTTGTTGTAGATGTCGATGGCGACCGGCCTGCGATCGCGCGGCGTGTTCGGCCAGTCGTCCGGCATGCCGTAGGTGACGTGATCGATGCCGTCGTGGAAGCCGCGCACGCGGTTGTAGGCGAACACGTGGCCCTGACCGTAGACCGACACCGCGTAGAACGATTTCAGTTTGCCGCTCTCGGCGAAGTCCGGGAACATCGCTCCACGGCTTGATCGCGTACCAGGTGAAGAGGTGGTCGAGTCGCTCGCGGCCGAGCATGTCGTTGTCGAGCGATGTGAAGCCCGCCGAGCCGGACCAGTCCGAATGCACGGCGGTCCCGACGTCGACGAACGTCGAACGCTTGACGGTGAGCCCCTTCGAGCCCGCGATGCCTTTCTGTCCGGCCTCGATCGCCATGCCGGTGTTGCGGAAGGTGATGCCCTCGAAGTAGGTGATGGTCGCCGCCCATGAGGTTGAACAGCACGGTGTTGCCGTCGCCGTCGAAGATCGACCTCACCGTCGCCGGCCGCGACGATCGCGATCGGCTTGCTCCGCGGTGCCGTCCTGCGTGAGGTAGTACGTGCCGTCCCACGGCGTACCGCAGCAGGTGGTGAAGCGCGAGTTGATCTCGTGTGAATAGTGGTCGTGCTTGCTGAGGTACACGCCCGCATGCACGAGGATCGTGTCGCCCGGCCTGCACGCGCGGCGGCGAGGCGCGGCTCCAGTCGCCGCCGAGCGCATGCCACGTAGTACGCCTCCAGCAGACCCGTGAACGCGGGCTGCTGCGCGCGGGCCCGTGAAGCCGGGCGGATAGACGTGATAGACGTCGCCCGCCGGCGGCGGGTCTCGGCTCGGCGCGCGTGCGCGCGGTGACGTCGATCGTGCGTCGCGGCTTCGCGCGCTCGACACCGTCAGGGTCGGTGAGGGTGAGGCGCACTTCGTATTCGGTGTCCTCCTGCGAGATCGAGCACGCTGCCCGCGAACATGTTGGGCGCGGTGTAGTCGAGCGCGCCGCGCAGCCAGACTTCCTCGCCCTGCAGACGCAGCAGGTCCATGCCGCGCCTCCAGCGCCTGTCTCGCCCTTGCGCGCGGTAGTCGACGGCGACGCGTCGCGTTGCGGTTGTCGTCGCCCTCGATCGTGCCACTCGAAGCCGAGCGCGATCAGCGTCGGCGGCTCGACCCAGAGCTCACCGGGCTTCGTGTCGTTGGCCGCTGTCGCAGCGGGGGTGACGATGAGGCTGCACAGCAGGGCGGCCACGCCAACCAGATGCTTCGTCTTCATTGTTGTTGTTCGGCGAACGCAGCGATTTTCGCCGCGAGGAGCAGCTTAACCCCGTCGCCTCGCCTTGCAACAGGCGCCAGCTAGTTCAAGGCCGCGCCCTCCGTCAGCATCGGCGTCGCAACGTAGCCCCGACAGCGCTCCGATGCCGGCAGCGGATGCCGCGCCGGCTCGTCGGCAACCGTCCTACCGGAGGTGTGTATCATTGCGGCCGATGCTTCCAGCCCGCCACATCAGCGTGTCGATCGCGCGTCCCTGGCGCGAGGTCTATGCCTTCGCGTCGTCTCCCGCCAATTTCCCGCGCTGGGCCGACGGGCTCGACGGTGAGGCCAAGGTCGAGGTGTCCCCGACGAACGACTTCGGCGTCATCGACCATGACGTCGTCCTGCCCGACGGCACCACGGTCCATGTGCCACTGCGCGTGATCGCGAACGGCGAGGGGGCTGAAGTCGTTTTCACCCTGTTCCAGCTGCCGCAGATGACACTGCGCGATGTCGACCGGGACGCCGCGGCCGTTGCCAAGGACCTGCAGACGCTCAAGGCGTTGCTCGAGCAGCCGGTGCCAGCAGGCGCCTGATCGATCGCGCGACGCGTCACCCCGGCCGTCAGGCGGAAGGGATGGGACGAACCGAATCCTTGTGCAACGGGTCGGAATCGACCTTCACGTTCCGGTTGCTCGGCGGGGCCAGCGGATCGGGGCGTTCGGGCCTGGGAGAACTGCTGTCCACGGAGCGATTCGGCTGGTCCACCTTGCGCTTGTCGTTCATCGCGGTCTCCTTTGATCAAATGCGGAACACGATCGTTGCGCACGAGGGCGGGTCGTCTCCATCGGCCCTGTCCTCGTTGCCGACCGGACTGATCCGAGGTCGCGTGCGCAATTCGCCGGGACGAGACGTGGCACGCCTTTTGAAACATTGGCCTTGTTTCGGCGCGTCAGGCCGCGTTAAGTTCGACGCCACTCGATTCGAAGGAGATGGCCATGGCGCTGTGGAAAGACTCGACCCTGACTCCGAACTCCACGCCGGCCGCTCCGGAACCTGCTCGTGTGCCCGTGCCGCCCTCGCCCGTCGCGGGCAACGCGCCGGCCGCCCCTGCACCCGCGTCCAACACTGCCCCCATGAAGGAGCGCCCGGCGATGAAAGAGTCCGTGATCTCGGCTGGTCTGTCGATCGAAGGAAAGATCGTGGGTTCCGGCCACGTGCGGGTGGCGGGAAAATTCAAGGGTGACGTGCAGGTCGACGGCAACCTCCACATCGACTCGGGCGCGCGCCTCGAAGGCCAGGTCCGGGCGAGCGAAGTCATCGTGTCGGGCGAGCTCCAGGGCAACATCGAGAGCGCGAAGCGCGTCGAGGTGCAGCAGGGCGGCGTCATCACCGGCGACGTCAAGGCCGGCCAGCTCACCGTTGCTGCAGGTGCGCGGATGCGTGGCGCAGTCGAGTTCGGCTGGGAAGAGAACGGTGCGTCGTCGGCGAGCAAGGTCTCGGACCTGAAGCCCGCTGCCGCTCCGCTGAAGTAAGGATCGATGGCGCTCGCCAGCAAGACGCTGGGTGGGCTCGGTCGCACGCGGCTGTGCCCGCACTGCCGTGCGCAGATTCTCGAAAGTGCCAGCGTATGCCCCGGTTGCAAGGGGCATCTGCGCTTCGATTCCGCGCAGCAGAAGGCGATCGAGAAACCGGCCCGCGTCGCGTGGCAGGTCGAAGGTACGCTCGCTGCCGATTCACTCGGCGCCGGCACCGAATACAGCGTCGTGATCTCGGTGCGCAACGAGAACAACAAGGAAGTCGCGCGTCACGTCGTCAACGTCGGCGCGCTGACCGGGAACGATCAACGCACGTTCAACCTGTCGGTCGAAGTGACCGAGCCGCGCAACCGCTGATCAGGCGCTGAACGCGAACCACGCGAGGTGCGTGTCGCGGAACTCGGGCAGGTCTTCGCAGCGCGCCGTGTGCGACTTCAGCCGCGGGAAGCGTGTCGATTCGGCGCCGACCTTCAATGATTCGCTGAGGAACGTGTAGACGCACGCAGTCGTGATGTCGGCCTGCGTCATCGTCTCGCCCACCAGCCATTCGCCGAGCGCGCGCTGCGCACAAGCCTTTTCCACCTGCCCGAGCGCCCCGAGCAGCTGCGAGCGGCAGCGTTCCACCCAGGGTTCGTAACGCTTGTCGGCCGGCCGCACGATGCGCTCGTAGAGGATGTCACGTGCCTTTTCGGCAGCGCCCATCGCGTTCGCGATGATGCGCTGGCAGTCGCGACGCGGTGCTCCGGCCGCGGGCATCAGGGCCCGGCCGGGCCCGGCCAGATCGTCGAGCGTATCGAGGATCGAGGCCGAGTCTGCGAGAACCTCGCCATTGTCGAGCACCAGCGCCGGCACCCGGCCGAGCGGGCTGTAACCGCAGATGCGCGCGTGGTCGACGCCGACCGACCAGTTCGCGTGCTCGAAGGCGATGCCGAGCCGCTTCGCGCTGATGGCGCACCGGCGGACGTAAGGCGAATCGAACATGCCGATCAGCAGCACGGAACCTTCCTTCAGCGCACGACGCGCAGCAGCGTCAATCCTTCTCCGACCGGCAACATGGCGAGATCGACCCGCGGGTCGAGATGGACGTGACGATTGAACGTCTTGATGGCCTCGGCGTTCGCGCTGGTCATGCGGATGACCGGCGTACGCGACAGCCCGAGCGTGTTGTCGACCGCGATGAGGCCGCCCGGACGGATCAACGTCAGCAACTTCTCGAAGTAAGCGAGGTAGCTCGACTTGTCGGCATCGACGAAGGCGAAGTCGAACGTGCGGCGACCGCCGTCTTCGGCAGCGAGTTCATCGAGCGTGAGCATGGCCGGCTGGATCTTGAGGCGGATCCGATCGGCCACGCCGGCCTCGCGCCAGAACGGTTCGCCGACGTCGGTGAACTGGCGGCTGACGTCGCAGGCATGGACCACCCCGTCGGGCGGCAGCGCGAGCGCCACGGCGAGCGCCGAATAGCCGGTGTACGTGCCGATCTCGATGCACCGACGCGCCCCGATGAGCCGGACCAGCAACGCAAGCAGTTGCCCCTGGTCAGGGCCAATCTGCATCTCGGCCTCGGGCCGCGGTGCAGTCGCGGCGCGCAGCCGCGCGAGCACATCGGGCTCTCGCGAAGAGACCTCGAGCAGGTAGCGATAGACCTCCTCGTCCTGGATCGGGCTGCGCTCGGTCTTCATGACCGGAGCTTACTCCGAAGCCGCTGGGGTATGCTCGCGGCCCATGAGTGCTACGCCGATCCTGCAGATTCGCGGTCTGACGAAGACCTACGCTTCCGGACACCAGGCTCTCAAGGGCGTCGATCTCGACATCCAGCGCGGTGAGATCTTCGCGCTGCTCGGCCCGAACGGAGCCGGCAAGACGACGTTGATCGGCGTCTCGTGCGGCCTGGTCAATGCGACCGCAGGCACGGTCGTCGCCGACGGATTCGACACGCGCACCGAAGCGCGGCAGGCCCGCCAGCGCATCGGCCTCGTTCCGCAGGAGCTGACGACCGACGCTTTCGAGACGGTCTGGGCGACGACGAACTTCAGTCGTGGCCTGTTCGGCTGCAAGCCCGATCGCGCCCTGGTCGAACGCGTGCTGAAGCGCCTGTCGCTGTGGGACAAGAAGGACAGCAAGATCATGACCCTCTCCGGCGGCATGAAACGCCGGGTGATGATCGCAAAGGCCCTGTCGCACGAGCCGCGCATCCTGTTCCTCGACGAGCCGTCGGCGGGTGTCGACGTCGAGCTGCGGCGCGACATGTGGGAGATCATCCGCGGCCTGCGCGATGCCGGCGTCACCATCATCCTCACCACGCACTACATCCAGGAAGCCGAGGAGATGGCCGATCGCGTCGGCGTCATCAACAAGGGTGAGCTGGTGCTGGTCGAGAACAAGACCGCGTTGATGAAAAAGCTGGGTCGCAAGCAGCTGATCCTGCATCTGGCCGCACCGCCGGGTGAACTGCCCGAGTCGGTCGCCGCGTTCGGGCTCGAGCCAGGTGCCGACGGCCAGACGCTGTCGCTCACCTATGACGCGAACAAGGAGCAGCCCCCGATAGCGAGCATCCTGCGTGCGCTCGAGAACGCGGGCATCGCCTATCGCGACCTCGAGACCCGGCAGAGCTCGCTTGAAGAGATCTTCGTCAACCTGGTCAAGGGGCCCCGCACCGCATGAACCTGCACGCCGTCCGCGCCATCTACCGCTTCGAGATGGCCCGCACCTTCCGAACGCTGGCGCAGAGCATCCTCGCCCCGGTGATCACGACGTCGCTGTACTTCGTCGTGTTCGGCTCCGCCATCGGCTCGCGCATGGCCGAAGTGGGCGGCGTGCCGTACAGCGCCTTCATCGTGCCCGGGCTCATGATGCTGTCGATACTCACCGAGAGCATCGGCAATGCGTCATTCGGCATCTACTTCCCGAAGTGGTCCGGCACCATCTACGAAGTGCTGTCGGCGCCGGTGTCGACGCTGGAAGTGCTGCTGGGCTACGTCGGAGCCGCAGCCACGAAGTCGCTGATGATCGGCCTGATCATCCTCGCCACGGCATCGTTCTTCGTGCCGCTGCGCATCGACCACCCGATCCTGATGCTGCTGTTCCTCGTGCTGGTGGCCTCGACGTTCTGCCTGTTCGGTTTCGTGCTCGGCGTCTGGGCCGGAAGCTTCGAGCAGCTGCAGTTCGTGCCGATGCTGATCGTGACGCCGCTGACGTTCCTCGGTGGCAGCTTCTATTCGATCGACATGCTGCCGGAATTCTGGCGCGCGGTGACACTGTTCAATCCGGTGGTGTACATCATCAGCGGGTTCCGCTGGAGCTTCTTCAGCCAGGGCGACGTCGGACTCGCGATGAGCCTCGGCATGGTCGGTGTGTTCTTCGCGGCGTGCCTCGGCGCGGCCACTTGGATGTTCCGCACCGGCTGGCATCTGCGCACCTGACGTGAGCGCGGCCGAACTCGCCTCGTTCATCGCGCGCCATGCGGTCGCCTTGCTGCTCGCGCTCAGCGTCGTGGCACTGGCGGGCGCGCTGTGCGTCTGGACCGTCATCGAGCGATACGCGCCGCGCCTCATCCGGCTCGTCGCTCCACTGTGGCACCGCCTCGACCGGCGTGGCCTCGCCTCGAGGTACCTCGGAGTCCACGCGGTGGCAAGCTTCGCGGTTGCCGGGGCGGCAACGATGCTGTTCGTCGAACTGGCCGACGAAATCGCGCCCGACGAGAGCCTCGGTCAGTTCGATTTCGCGCTGGCTGGTGCGCTGAGCCACGAGCTCGGATCATCGACGCTGCGATTCTTCGCACGGCTGACCCACCTCGGCGACTTCGAGTTCCTGGCGCCGCTGGTCGCCGTCGTCGCCCTGCTGTTGGTCTTCAGGCGCGAGGTGCTGCTCGCGGTCGCGTTGGCCGTGACGACCGGCGGCGCCGCACTGCTGAACGACCTGCTGAAGCATATGTTCGAGCGAGCGCGGCCGGATTTCGTGCATGAGTACGCCCACGTGTCCGGGTTCAGCTTTCCGAGCGGCCACTCCGCCGGCAGTCTCGCCGTCTACGGCATGCTCGCCTATGTCGCCGTGCGAACCCTGCCGCGGGGCTGGCGCCTGCCGTGCGTCACGCTCGCGATGGCCCTGATCGTGTTCGTAGGCGCGAGCCGCATCTTGCTGCAGGTCCACTTCTTCAGCGACGTGCTCGGCGGCTGGGCCGGCGCGGCGACCTGGACGTCGCTGTGTGTCGCAGGGCTCGAGGCGTGGCGGCTACGGCTGCGTCGCCGCGCTCAGTGACCGCCAGCCGCGCTGGCGCCAATCGCACCGAACGGCGGTTTCGCGAGCCACACGAGCGGAATCAGCGCGATGAACAGAATGGCGAGGCCATGGAACAGGTCGTTCGCACCCATCGTGCCGGCCTGCGACGCGATGAGGCGATCGACGAACGCGAACGCCTGCGTTCCGGTAATGCCCTGGTCGGCGAGCTGCTGCTGATACGCCACCCACGCGGGTGAGTCCGGCGTCACGTGCTGGGCCAGCGTCGCGTGGTGGTGCTCGCTGCGGTCGCTCCAGATCCAGACGCAGATCGCGGTCGCCATGCTGCCGGCGATGGTGCGGGTGAAGTTCGAGAGGCCCGCGGCCGAGGCGAGCTCCGATGCCCGGATGCCGGACATCAGGACCTGGTTCAACGGCAGGAAGAACAGCGCGAGCCCGGCGCCCTGCAGCAGTCGCGGCAGCGCGAACTGTCCGAAGCTCGCCGTCTCGTTCTGGCCCGCCACCCAGAAGAGGCTGGTCGCGAAGATGCAGAACGCGATCGTTGCGGCGACCCGGAGGTTCAGCCGATGCAGGTTGCGACCGACCAGCGGCGCCATGACGATCGCGATGAGACCTACCGGCGCCATCGCGAAGCCGGCCCACGTTGCCGTGTAGCCGAGCGTCGTCTGCAACCACAGCGGGAACACGACGTTGACGCCGGTGAAGGCGAAATAAGCGAGCGCGACCGCGATGCTGCCCACGCGGAAGTTGCGCCGGCCGAACATCCGCAGGTCGACGACCGGATGCGGGTCGGTCAGCTCCCACGGGATCAGGAACGTCAGGGCGACCACGGCGATCACCGCCGCGGCGACTATCTCGCCCGAGTGGAACCAGTCCTTCTCGTTGCCGTTGTCGAGCATGAACTGCAGCGCGCCGACACCGACCACGAGCAGGACGAGACCGATCACGTCCACGGGCACCTTCACACGCGCCGACTCGCGCCTGCGCAGCAGCGCCCACGAGATCGCCGCGGCCGCGGCGCCGATCGGAAGGTTGATGTAGAACAGCCACGGCCATGAGTAGTTGTCGGTGATCCAGCCGCCGAGGATCGGGCCGAAGATAGGCGCGACGATGACCACCATCGCCCAGAGGCCGAGCGCGAGCCCACGCAGATGCACCGGGTAGTTGCGCAACAACAGCGCCTGCGCGACCGACATCATCGGTCCCGAGACCAGACCCTGCAGCAGGCGCGCGAGGATCAGCATCGGCATCGTGGTCGCAAGACCGCAGATCGCGCTGAAGATCATGAAGAGGATCACGGACGTGACGAACGTCCGCACTTCACCGAATCGTCGTCCGATCCAGCCGGCCAGCGGCTGCACGACTGCCGCGGCGAGCATGTAGGAGCTGATCGCCCACGTGCCTTCCGAAGGACTCACGCCGAGGCTGCCGGCGATCGACGGCACCGACACGTTGACAATGGTCATGTCGAGAATTTCCATGAAACTCGACACGCCGATCGCGAAGGTCAGCAGCACGAGCTGCATGCCGCGCAGCGGCGGATGCTCGCCCGGCGGCAGTGCCATCGAATCAGCCACCGGCGCGCCTCAGCTGGCGGCGGCGGCGCTGCGGGAATGCGCGTCGATGATCGCCTGCGCGGCCCGGTCGGCCTCGGCGAGATCGGTCGTGTAGACGCGCGTCGTCGAGGTCTGGCCGGTTGCCGGTGCGGCGGCGAGCACGGTGCCGCCGCGGTCGTGCGTGTCGATCGTGGCCGTGGTCGAGAGACCGATGCGGAGTGGGTGCGCGGCCAGCTCGTCGCGATCGAGCTGCACCTTGACCGGCAGACGCTGCACGACCTTGATCCAGTTGCCGGAGGCGTTCTGCGCCGGCAGCAGCGAGAACGCCGAGCCGGTGCCCGCAGAAAGTCCGAGCACCTTGCCGTGGTAGACGACGTCGCCGCCATACAGGTCGCTGATGACTTCCACCGGCTGACCGAGGCGCAGGTTGCGGATCTGGCTTTCCTTGAAGTTCGCATCGAGCCAGAGGTTGTCGAGCGCGATCACGCTCATCAGCATCTGTCCCGGCGCGATGCGCTGGCCGAGCTGCACGCTGCGCAGCGCGACGTAGCCGCGCACCGGCGCGATGATGGCGTTGCGCTGCGACGTGATCCACGCATCGCGGTACGCGACCCTGGCCTGCATCACCGCCGGGTTAGTCGCGATGTCACCGTTGTCCACCAGCGCATGCGCGGCACTGGCCTGACTCTGCGCCTGCGCCAGCGCGGAGCGCGCGATCTCGACGGTGTCGCGCGCATGGCGTAACTCCTCGGGCGCGATCGCCTGGTCTTCGAGCAGCGGCGCTCGGCGCGCGACATCGGCTTCGGCGCGCGCCAGCTCGAGCCGCCGGGCAACGATGCCCGAATCGAACTGGCCGGCCTGGGCCTGCTGCTGACGCACCTGGCGCACCGCCTGAGCGAGCGACGCTTCGGCGCGCGCGAGCGCCTGCTGCGCGTCGGTCGGATCGAGCCGCACGAGCACCTGCCCCGCCTCGACCAGCGAGGTGTTCTCGGCGGTCACCTCGACGACGGTGCCGGCCACCTGCGAGGAGATCGACACCTGGTTGCCAGAGACGTAGGCATCGTCGGTGCGCTCACGCTGCGACAGCACGAAATGCTGGAGCAGCAGCCAGGCGACGCCCAGCACGACGAACACCGCGGCAATGGTGCCGAGGATGCGGCGGCGCTTGCCGTTCGACGGTTCGAGGGGCGCGGGGTCGTTCATGCATTCAGCTTCCGGAGTCGGTGCGGCGGGCGTCATACCCGCCGCCGAGGGCCTGTTGCAACGACACGTCGGCATCGACGCGTGCGTAGTCGAGCTGCGCGATGGCGTCGCGCTCGAGCAGCAACGCGATTTCCGCCTGCAGCTGCGGGCGCAGGTCGGTCGTGCCTGCACGGACACGAGCGCTGGCCGATCGCACCATCTGCTCGGCTGCTGCTGCCTGCGCGAGGCGCTGCTCGCGCTGGGCAGCGGCCTGCGTCAGGCGTGTCGCTGCGTCGCTCACGTCGCGGGCGGCGGCGACGACAACCTCGTCGTAGTCGGCGATCGCGGCGGTCACATCGGCCTGCCGCGCGCCGAAACGTGCGCCAAGCAGTCCCGAGTCGAACAACGGCAGATGTACTGCGGCGGTGAAGGCCGGTGCCGCGGAATCGGCGCGCAGCAACCGTCCTATGTCGATGCTCGACAGCCCGACCAGGGCCCGCAGCGAAACGTCCGGATAGTATTCGGCGCGCACGGCGCTGAGCTGCTGCCGCGCACCCTCGACTCGCCATCGGCTCGCCTGCACGTCGGGGCGACGCGCGATGAGATCGAGCGTGAGGTTCGCGGGCAATGCCCCGGCCGATGGCGGCAAAGCGCGCGCCTGGAGCGGTGGCATCGCGTCGACCGATTCACCGAGCAGCGCGGCGAGGGTCACGACGCGCAGCTGCTGCGAACCTTCGAGCAGGGCCACGACCTCGCGCGCCGCCGCCACGTCCTGCGATGCGAGCTGCACGGAGTCGCCGCTCTCGAGCTCGGCAGCCGTTCGACGCGTGACGATGCGCGCCCGCTTCTCGAGCAGGGACAGACGCTCGCGCGCGATCTGCAACCGGCCAGCGTCGGCCTGCCAGCCGAAGTAGGCGCGGGTGATGGCGGCGGAGAGTCCAAGGCGCGCCGCGGCGCCCTCGGCCTGCGCCGCGCGTGCCTGGTCGAGCGAGGCCTCGATGATCGCGCGCTGGCGGCCCCACCAGTCGAACGTGTAGTTCGCGGTGACGCCGACGTCCGACTGGTCGTACCAGTGGAAGCCAAGGAAATCCGGCGGCAGCAGGCCGTTGTCACTGAGCCGCTGGCGCGTGAACGAGCCCTGCGCGGCTACCTGCACGCCGAGGCCAGCGCCGGTGACCCGCACGCTCTGCCGCGCGCTCGCGAGCCGGGCGGCGGCTGTGTTCAACGACGGCGCGTCGCGCAAGGCGCGAGCGAGCAGCGCATCGAGTGTCGCGTCATCGTAACGACGCCACCATTCATCGGAGGGCCAGACACCCGCAGCGCTGTCAGACGCCGTGGGGCTGGTGATCGCGAGCGGCGCCGTGGCGCGCAGGCTGACGTCCTCGATGGCCGGAGGACGCAGCGCGCAGCCGGCCGAAGCCAGCGCCAGGCAGGCGATCGATGACCGGATCATTGTCAGCCAGTGGCCTGCTGAGGCAGCTGCAACGCATCCAGCGCGCCGAGCAGCCGCTTCAGGTCGGCCAGCAACTGGGTCTTGTCCTCGGGCGAGAACCCGTGGAAGAGCGCGTTGGTGTAGGCCGCCATCTGCGGCAACAGATCGCGCAGCAGCTTCTCGCCCGCCGGCGTCGTGTTCAGCAGCGTGCGGCGCCGATCCTGATCGCTGACCGCGCGCGTGATCAGGCCGCGTGCAGCCAGCACGTCGGTGATGCGGGTGAGGTTGGCCGGGCTCTGCGCGAGGCTCGCCGAGAGATCGCCCGGGGTTGCCGAGCCGTCGCGCGAAAAGATGGTCAGCAGCGTACGGAATTCGAGCTCTGCGAGGCCGGCCGACTGCAGTGCCTGGTCGAGTCGGGCGGTGATGTCGCGGCCGAGGATCGTGATGACCCGGCACAGCAGCGAATCCATCACACGCATCTCGGGAACGCGGCGGCTGATCCGCTGGATCGCATCCTCGACGTGCAACACCTGGGCGAGCGGCATGGCAGTTCCTCCAAAGAGGAAGGTACTTTAGCACTGAATAGTTCAGTGCGGAAGTATTTTCCCCGGCCGCAGGTCAGTCAGGCGCGAGCGAACGACGCGAGTGGGCGGGCGGCGCCCTCGTCCACCGCCGGCGCCGGCAGGCTGCGCGCTTCGAGCTGGGGAATCGGCTGGTCGCCGCCGAGCCGCAGGTCGTTGTTCACCAGCCAGTGCTCGATGTGCAATCGAAACCGCGCGGTCGCCACGGCGCGTGCCTGTGACAGCGCATGCTCGCCGCCGATCCGTTGCTGTGCCGGAGTCAGCGACCACCACCACTGCAGACGGCTGAGCCGCACTCCGTCGAAATACGGCAGTGTGATCGTGAAACGACGGCCCGCGTCGGAGGCATCCAGCTCCGCATGGGCAAAGTACGCCTCGAGAGGCCGAGGCAGTTCGACGTGCGACATCGTTGATCCGCGTGGGGGTGCGATTCTTGAGCGATCGCTGCTGCATCATAGGCCGGTGCCCGACCTCGAGGTCAACTCGGGATGGTTGCGTTGTCCTACGTACAGTTGAGGCGCAGCGCATTTAGAGTTCGAGGCCGTTTCTTCGGCGCCGACGAGCCATGACCGCCGACACCGATACCGAGATCACCGGCCTGCTGGACGATCTCTATGGCAGGTTCCATTACGACTTCCGGCAGTATGCGCAAGCGTCGCTGCGACGCCGCCTCGCGGCCGCGCAGGCCCGCTTCGGACTCGCGTCGCTCACCGATCTGCGCCAGAAACTCGCGGCGGAGCCGACGCTCCTGACCCCGCTGCTCGACTTCCTGACGGTGCAGGTCAGCGAGATGTTTCGCGATCCCGACTACTTCTCCGCACTGCGCACCGAAGTGCTGCCGGTGCTGGCGACTTATCCGCAGGTGCGCATCTGGGTGCCCGGCTGCAGCGCCGGCGAGGAGGCGTACTCGATCGCCGTGCTGCTGAAGGAGGAAGGCCTGCTCGATCGCAGCTTCATCTACGCGACCGACATCAACCCCGCGGCGCTGGCACGGGCGCGCGCCGGCATCTTCGATACCGCGCGGATGGCGCAGTTCACCGCGAACCATCGCCTGTCCGGCGCGCGCAATTCGCTCTCCGACCACTACCACGCGGCCCCGGGCGGCTCGCTGATGGATGCGAGCCTGCGCGATCGCATCATGTTCTCCGACCACAGCCTCGCGACCGACAGCGTGTTCTCGGAAGTGCAGCTGATCTCGTGTCGCAACGTGCTCATCTACTTCGACCGTCCGCTGCAGGACCGTGCGCTCGACCTCTTCAACCAGTCGCTGTGCCGCCGAGGTTTCCTGGGCCTCGGCATCAAGGAGACGCTCCGGTTCACTTCGCAGGCCGACCAGTTCGACGAGGTGCGCCGCGAGGTGAAGCTGTACCGGAGACGACAGTGACGGAGCGGCCGGCGCGGGTCGCGTCGTTGCGACCGGGGACGGATTTCGACGTGCTGGCGATCGGCGGCTCGGCCGGCGCGTTCGCGGCGCTGCGCGCCACCCTGCCCTCCCTGCGACACCCGCAGCTGGTCGCGATCGTGCTGGTCCACCAGCCGCCGCACGGCGGAGATCTCGCTGCCTTGTTCCAGGGCGTGGCCGGCCTGCCCTGCCTCACGGTCGAAGACAAGATGCCGGCCGCGCCGGGTGCGATCTATTTCGCCCCGGCGGGCTATCATCTGCTGACCGAACGCGGCGGATACTTCGCGTTGTCCGTCGATGCGCCGGTCCATTATTCGCGCCCCTCGATCGACGTGCTGTTCGAGAGCGTGGCCGAGGCCTACGGGGCGCGCGCGGCGGCGCTGGTGCTGACCGGCGCCAACGACGACGGTGCGCAGGGGCTGCAGACTCTCGCCAGTTCAGGAGGCATCACACTCGTGCAGGATCCCGCCGACGCCGAAGTGTCGATGATGCCGAGCAGCGCTATCCGCGCGACGCAACCGCATGAAGTTCTGACGCTCGCGCAGATCGCGACTCTGTTCGCCCACTGGTCGGAAGCCGCCGAGCCCCGCCCATGAAGTCCGAAGCGGTGAACCTGCTGCTGGTCGACGACATCGCCGAGAATCTCATCGCGCTGGAGGCGCTGCTGCGGCAGCCGGGCCTCGCAATTCACCAGGCGCGCTCGGCCACCGAGGCGCTCGAGCTGCTGCTGCAGCACGAGTTCGCGCTGGCGATCCTCGACGTGCAGATGCCCGACATCGACGGCTTCCAGCTTGCCGAGATGATGCGCGGCACCGAACGCACCCGACGCATTCCGATCATTTTCGTCACCGCGGGTCTGCATGGTCCGCAGCGCATCTTCGATGGCTACGAGGCCGGCGCCGTCGATTTCCTGACCAAGCCCATCGACCCCCGCATCCTCCGTCACAAGGTCGATACGTTCATCG
The DNA here is from genome assembly GCA_963769065.1 of uncultured Pseudomonadota bacterium. Lineage (GTDB taxonomy): Bacteria > Pseudomonadota > Gammaproteobacteria > Steroidobacterales > Steroidobacteraceae > ZC4RG30. The sequence goes on from CAVYKG010000012.1 coordinate 120,799, forward strand.
AGCTGTTCCGCCAGCGGCAGCAGCTCGCGACTCAGCTCGCCGTGCTGCGAGAGGCGGAAGAGCTGCGTTCGCGCGTTCGTACGCTCGAGGATCAGCGGTACCAGCTGCTATCGACCGTGTTCCGTCACGTGCCGGTGGGACTCGCACTGGTGCGCGGCAATCCGGCGACGATCGATTTCTGCAACACTGCGTTCGGTCAGCTGATTGGCGGTACCGAGGGTGCCGTGGGGCGCGAACTTCGCGCGCTGTTGCCAGAGCTCGATGCGATGGCGGAGCAGTTCCGCAACGGTCGCGACGTGACCGACGCCGAGCCGAGCGTCGAACGGGCGCGGCGCATCGGCGAGCGCGACTACGACGTGCTGGTTCAGCCGCTCGGTGCCGGCGCGATCGATCGCGACGCACTCGCGGTCGTCGCCTTCGACGTCACCGAACTGGCACGAGCGCGTCGCGACGCCGATGTCGCGAACCGCGCCAAGGACGAATTTCTGGCGATGCTCGGCCACGAGCTGCGCAACCCGCTCGCTCCGATCGTCACCGCGCTGCACCTGATGAAGATCAAATGCGGCAACATCGCGAGCGAGGAGCGCGCGATCATCGACCGGCAGGTGCGCCACATGGTGCGGCTGGTCGATGACCTGCTCGACGTCTCGCGCATCACCCGCGGCAAGCTCGACCTGAACCTCGAGCCCGTCGACGTCGCCGACATCGTCGCGAAGGCAGCCGAAACCGTGCACCCGCTGATCGAGAAGCGCCGGCACACGCTGCGGCTCGACGTCGCAGCCGGTCTCGCGGTGATGGCAGATCCGGTTCGGCTCGCCCAGGTGCTGCTCAACCTGCTGACGAATGCCGCACGCTACACCGAGCCGGGTGGCAACATCGAGGTGCGTGGCTACGAGCGCGACGGCACGATCGCCATCGACGTCATCGACGACGGCATCGGCATCCGGCCCGAGATGATCGCGAGCATCTTCCAGCTGTTCGTCCAGGAGGAGCAGGACCTCTCCCGTTCACAGGGTGGCCTCGGCCTCGGCCTGGCAATCGCGCGCAGCTTCGCCCAGCTGCACGGCGGCGAGCTCGGTGCGCACAGCGAGGGGCCCGGCAAGGGCAGCACCTTCCGTCTGCGACTTCCGCCCCTCGGCGCCACGGGGGCTCCGCAGGCCCGTGCGGTCCAAAGTGCGAGCGACAGCGACGATCGCGGCGCGAGCAGGCAGCCGCGCCGGGTGCTGGTCGTCGACGACAACCGGGATGTCGCGACGATGTTCGCCACGGCGTTGAACGAGCTGGGGCACACGACCGAAATCGCGCACGATGCCGATGCCGCGCTCGAGGCGGCGCGGCGCTTTCGCCCGGACATCGGGGTGCTCGACGTCGGCCTTCCCGGCACCGACGGGCTGACGCTCGCACGCAACCTGCGCCGAATGCCCGGTCTGGAGCAGCTGAAGCTGATAGCCGTCAGTGGCTACGGCCAGGCCGCCGATCGCAGTCGCTCGCTGGCGGCCGGCATGGACGAGCACCTCGTCAAGCCGGTCGCGATCGAGCGGCTCGACGCTGCGATCGCGCGACTGAACTGACCAACCCGTTCAGTTCGATGCGGGCCTGACGCCTTCGTTGCGCAGGCCTTCGAGTCGCGCGAGGTCGACCTCACCCGCAGCCGCACGCAGGTCGGCCAGCGCGTCAGCCTCGCCTTCGACCTTCACGAGGAAGCGGTTGCCGAGCACCAGCGAATATTCGCCGCGCTTCGCCTCGCCGTCCCACACCTCGTGCACCATGCGGCCATTCTCGCGGCCGGTGCGTTCGGTGCGTGAACCCTCTTCCTTGCTCTGCTCGATGTTGGCCCAGCCCGCCAGCGCCATCAGCCCCGCTGCGCCGCCCGAGTCGACGATTTCGAGCTCGACCCGACGATCGCCGTCGCCGTAACGCGCCTGCGCCGTCGCGACCTGCATGCCGAGCATCGCGTTGCGTTCGGCCGAGATGCTCGAGCGAGCAAGGCCGCCGAGCGTTGCCGGAATGAAGGCCTTCAACGTATCGGCGGGCAGCGCCTCGATGGCGCCGCTCGAGCCGGCCAGCGCTCCCATCACCGCGCCCATCGCCTGCGACGGGTCCTGAGTGCGACCTTCCTTCTCGGCCTTTTCCATCTCGCGTCCCATCTGTTCGAGACGGCCGAGCGGACTGTCCTGGTCGAAGACCTGCTCCTGGACCGGCGTAGAACGGCTACCGAAACCACCGAAGGCCGCACCGCCGAGCATGGCGCGGGTGCCGAGCACAGACCCCACGAGGAGACCCAGCACGATCGACAGCACGATGGCGCATACGACCACGACCACGGTGTAGCCGGTCGACTTCTCCGGCGGCGACTTCATCGTGTGCGGCAGACCGAGATACAGCGTGTAGAGGCTGTAGATGCCGCCGACGAGCGCGATGAGCCATCCGAGGCCGCCGAGCAGCATGCCGATGCCCGCGATCCACGAGGCGGTGTAAGCGTACGCCGCCGTCTTGTACGACTGGACGGTGTCCTTCTGCCCGCCGAACGTCGGCGCGAGCGCGTTGATGATGAACGCGAGCACCGCGACCGAGATCAGCGACACCGCGTACTGCTGGAGCGCCATGCGGAACAGGAACGTGCCGCCGAGACGGAACGGACCGAAATTGCCGCCGCCGATCAGCAGCGCAAGCGGGCCGATGGCCGCGAGCACCAGCACGTAGGGAACGTAGATCGACTTGACGGTCGCCGGCTCTGCGGCGATGACCGGCCACTCTGCCTTCGGAGCCTTCAGCAGGTTGATGGCTCGCTGGACGAGACTGTTCATGGGATCCCTCCGCTGGATGTCGCCGCTACTCTACGCCTGGGCCGCGCTAAAACCCCAGTGCCCGCCGCATCACGTGGTAGATCTCGTTCTGGTCGATCGAACCGCGCACCAGTCGCGAGCCTGGGCCGCGTGCAAACAGCGCGACGTCGTCGCCGCCATGCGTCTCGCCGGCGAGCCCGACCAGCGCCTGCTGGTGATAACCCTCGGCCTTCGTATCGACGTCGCTGAGATCACGCTCGCGCCCGGGGGCCGGCGGCAGGCGGCCGCGTTCCGCGCCGTCGTCGACGAGTGCGAAACCCGGGCCGTTCGCGTACGACAGCGTCGCGTACGGACGGCCCTGGTAGTCGCGGAAATAGTCCTTCGCGTCCGGGCCTTTCGCGAGCCCGAGAATGGGATTGCCGCGGCCGGGATAGCCGGCCATCGTCAGCGTATGGCTGTGGTCGGCGGTCACGAGTATCAGCGTGTCGCGCGGATCGGTCGCGTCGCTCGCGGCGCGCACCGCATCGCTCAGCGCGATGGTGTCGGTCAGCGCGCGATAGGCGTTGCCGGCGTGATGCGCGTGATCGATGCGGCCGCCCTCGACCAGCAGGAAATAGCCGCGCCGGTTGCGCTTCAGCACGTCGATGGCCTTGCGCGTCATCTCGGCCAGCGCCGGTTCGCCGGCACCGTCGCGCTTGCGATCGATCTCGTAACGCAGGTGCGAGGGTTCGAACAGCCCGAGCAGATGACCGACCCGGTTCGCGTCGATCGCATCGAACTGCGCGCGGTTCCACACGAACTGCGAGCGGGGCTGCGCCGCGACCCACTCGTCGACGAGATTGCGGCCGTCGCGACGCAGGCCGGACTGCGTCGGATATTCGGGATCCTTGACCGATTGCGGCAACAGCATCTGCCGACCGCCGGCGAGCACGACCTCGAGTCCGTTGCCGGTCTTCTGCCGCGCGATCAGCTGCGCAGCGATGTCGGGCAGATCGCCGAGCGACGCGAGCGGCGCATCGGACTCCCAGTCGCGGTTCGGCGTGTGCGCATAGGCGGAGGCCGGTGTCGCGTGGGTGATCCGCGTGGTCGTGACGATGCCGGTCGAGAGACCGCGCTCTTCGGCCTGCTCGAGCAGCGTCGCCACGGCGCCGGCCTTCACGGCCGATGCCCGCGCCTCGTTCTCGCCGACCGTGTGGTCGACCGACAGCGCACCGTCATTCGCATGGTGACCGGTCATCATCGCGGTTGCAGTCGGAGCTGAGTCGGACGTCTGCTGGTTTGCGCTGTAGGTGCGCACGAGCGCGGTGTGGTCGAAGTCCTCGAAGCTCAGCCGGTTGTCCTCGCCGAGGCCGCCCTTGCGCTGCCCTTCGAGGATGCGCGCCGCGGTGATGGTCGTGATGCTCATGCCGTCGCCGACGAACAGGATGACGTTACGCGCCCGGTCGCCGCGCGCGGGCTCCGGCCCACTGCGCGCTTCGACGCGTGCCTGCGCCTTGGCGTAATCCTCGGCCGGTGTCAGGGGCATCGTCGAGGCTGCGAAGGCGCCGACCGGAATCAGCGCGGCGAGCACGGCGGCACGGGTGGCGAGCGACATGGGCGGAGAGACCTCTCGGTTCGCGACGGTGCGGAAGCATCGGACCAAAGCGCCCGCGTTCGCAAGGCACAATGGCACGATGGACCCGCTGGACCGCGTCATCATCGCGCCCGAAGCCGTGCTGCTGAGACGGTTTGCGCTGCCGTTCGAGGACGACGTGCGCCTCGGCGTCGAAGCCATCGTCGCCGACGCGCCGTTCCGGCAGATGCGCACGCCGAGGGGCTACCTCATGTCGGTCGCGATGACGAGTTGCGGCTCGCTCGGCTGGACCACCGATCGCGGCGGCTACCGCTATCGCGACGCGGATCCGGCCAGTGGGCGCGCCTGGCCGCCCATGCCGCCGCGCTGGCGCGAGCTCGCGCGCACGGCCGCCGAAGCTGGCGGCTTTGCCGGGTTCGATCCCGACAGCTGCCTCGTCAACGCCTATGCGCCCGGCGCGAAGATGGGACTGCATCAGGATCGCGACGAACGCGACCTCGACCAGCCGGTGGTCTCGGTGTCGTTCGGGCTCCCTGCGACGTTCCTGTTCGGCGGCGCCGAGCGGGGCGACCGCGCCCGCCGGGTTCCGCTCGAGCACGGCGATGTCGTCGTGTGGGGCGGCGCGGCACGGCTCGCCTTCCATGGCATCGCCCCGCTGAAGGCGGGACTGCCAACGGCCTTCGGCAGCCGACGCATCAACCTGACCTTCAGGCGCGCCGACTAGGGCTTCAATGCCCGCCTTCGACCCGGATGCCCGCGTCCGCCAGCGCCGCCGCGAGCTCGGCCTCGATCCGACGCGCTTCGGATGAGGCGATGCGGGTCAGGTGCTGCACGGGCCCCATCAATGGTTCGAGCCCGCGCTTCAGCACGGCGCCGGAGGCGCGAATGCCGGCCTTGTGCTGCTCGAATCGGCGGACCGCGGGATACGCGCTCTGACCGACATAGACGCCGTGGGGGTCGCCGCGACGATCGGCGAAGTCGAGCAGCACGAGGTAGATGTGGGCACGACCCTGCCCTGAGGCGGTGAAGCGGCTGGCCACTTCATACGCCAGCGGCAGCCACGACACGTGCTGGGTCGGCAGCCAGTCGGGCACGTTGCCGTTCGTCGCCTTCCACAGGCGCTCGAGACCGGTGTCGATGGCCGCGCCATGCGCGCCCCGCATCCACAGTTCATGGATGCAGTGCGCACCGGCCTCGCCGTCGGCGCAGGTCAGCGCCGTCTCGAATCGCGCCTGCAGATCGGCCTGGGTTGCCGAGCGCAACGGTCGTCCGGCGGCTGCCGCGCGCCGGGGTTCGACGATCGAGCGGCGCGTGCGTTTACGGACGCGCCGGCACCGTCGCCGAGGCCATCAGCTCGCGCAGCAGCGCGGCGGTCTTCGGTTGCGGATCCGAGCCGCTGCGACCCGACGCCGAGCCAGTGCCGAGCGCGGCGTCGGCCGCATCGCGCCCGCGCGCATCCTTGATGTCGAGCCGCGCGCCGCGCTTCGCCAGCGCGCGCACCACCGTGTCCCAGCCCCACGTCGCAGCCCCGAACAGCGCGGTCTGCCCCTGCGCATCGCGTCCGTTCACGTCGGCGCCCGCATCGAGCAGCAGCTCGATCGCGGCGATCGCCTCCTCCTGTGTCTTGTAGCGGCCACGTGTGTCGACTTTCGACTGCGCGTTGCCAGCCGCAGCCATCAATGGCGTGATGCCGTTGACGTTCGGGAGTTCCGGGTTGGCACCGGCGGCGAGCAGCAGCTTCATCGCAGGAACGTCGGCCGCCTTTGCCGCCCGCAACAGCGCCGTGGCACCGATCGCCAGCATGCCGTCGGCGCCGCGATCGTCGCGCAGCGAGCGATACGGCGGCATGAGCTTCAGCTGCAGGTTCGGATTCGCGCCAGCCTTCAACAGGTCATCGATCAGCTGCAGACTGGTGGTCGCGTCGGCCGACGGCCGATCGGCACGACCGCCGTCGGGAATCGTGTTCAGGTCGACGGCGGCATACAGTGGCGCGCGGCCCCATGCGTCCCACCGGTTCGGATCCGCCACCGTTCTGCAGCAGCAGCTTCGCCGTATCGAAATTGAGATTGAGCGTCGCAAGCAGCAGCGGCGTCACGCCATCGGGATCGGTCAGGTTGACGTCGGCGCCGCCTTCGAGCAGCGCCTTCGCGCATTCGACGCAGCCCTCGCGCGCGGCGTACAGCAGCGGCGTGAACCCGCCCGACGGGCGCGCCTGGCTGCGCGGCTCCACGGTGACCTGTCGTTCCCAGTCGTTCACCAGCGAGCGCGCGTCGACGTCCGCGCCGTGGCGGATCAGCAGGCGAACCATCTCGGGCTGGCTGCTGCGCCGCGGCCCACATCAGCGCGGTCTGGCCGCGCCACGCCTCGCGCGCGTTGACCTTGGCGCCACGCTTCGAGCAGCAGCGTCGCCGCATCGACGTGGCCGCGCGCGCGACGATCATCAGCGCGGTCTGGCCATCGTCGTTGCGCGCCTTCGACGTCGGCGCCGGCATCGAGCAGCAGCTTCAGGATCGCGACGTTGCCGGTGACGGCGGCCTCGGACAGCGGCCGTCGCGCCGTAGTCGTTGCGGGCGTCGGCACTTCGCTCCGGCCTTCAGCAGCGCGCGCACCAGCGGAACATCCTCGTTGTGCGCGGCCCAGTGCAGCGCGGTGGTGCCGTCATCGGCTGCCTGCGTGCCGCGTTCGACCGCCCCGCCAGCAGCTCGAGTGCCCGCGCACTCTGGCCGGCGCGAGCCGCACCGACCAGTTCCGGTGCAGCGGCGCTCGCGCTGCCTGCGCGACCAGCGACGCCGCGCGGCCGACGAGACCACCGCACCCGGGCGCTCACAACTGCCGTCACCAGGCCGGTGCTGTCACCGACCTTCTCTACCGGCACGCCGGAACGTTCGAGCATGGTCAGCAGCACGTTCGCGAGCGGCGTGCGCTGCGCGAAGTCGATATGCTGGTTGCCGCGCACCTTGCCGCCCGCGCGCCCGATCACCGCGGTGGGCAGCGGGTACTGGTTGTGCGCATTGCTGTTGCTCATGTTGCTGCCGTAGAGCAGCAGCGAGTTGTCGAGCATCGAGCCGTCACCGTCGGGCAGTGTTCGCGAGCTTGGTCGCGAACTTCGCGAACGCCTGGGTGTGATAGGTCTGGATCTTCGTCAGGCGATCTTTCTTGGCCTGTTCGTTCGCGTGGTGCGACAGCGGGTGGAACGCGTCGGGCACACCGATGAAGCCGTACGTCTGCTCGCTCACTTCCGCGGCCATCATGAACGTGAAGACGCGCGTGAGATTGCCCTGCAGCGCGAGCGCGATCAGGTCGAACATCAGGTTCAGATGTTCGTCGAACGACTCGGACGTCGCGCCCGGCGTCTCCGGCAGCGTCAGCTGCGGGACAGGTCGCCCTGCGCGGCGAGGTCGATGCGACGCTCGATCTCGCGCACGCTTTCGAGGTAGTTCGACAGCACCGCCTGGTCCGGCGGACCGAGCTGGCGCTTCAGCGACGCGACCTCCGCCGATCACCATGTCGAGCAGGCTGCCGGTCTGCTGCGTGAGGAACGCGCGCGTTCGTCGGCGCTGTCGCCCTGGCCGAACAGCCGCAGGAACAGCTTGCGCGGATTGCTCTCGATCGGCAGCGGCGTCGATCGGCGTGCGGAACGAGATGCGTGCTGCGTGTAGCTGCAGCCGTAGCCGCGCTCGCACGCGGCACCGGCCGCCCTGCCCCTGCGCAGTCGCGATCTCGAGCGACGGCCAGGGGGTCTCCTGGCCGATGCGTTGCGGCGGCCACCTGGTCGACCGTCACGCCGCCGTAGGGCGTCGAGCCCTCCTGCGGATGCACGCACGACAGCCAGGTGCCGGGCACGAGCGCATGCGACTGCGCGGCTTTCAGCCGGCTTGTTGTCGATGTTGCTGACGACGGTCAGGTGCTTCCTGAGCGGTGCGAGCGGCTTCAGGATGGGACTGAGCGCGAAATCGGCGCCGGCCGTCGCAGGCGTCCAGTTCTCCATGACGCGCCGTGCGGGAAATAGAGGAAGCCGAGCGCGGCTTGCGCAGCCGCGGCGGTCTGCGCCAGCGCGGTGGCGGCAGGAATCATCGCGTCGAGCAGCGGCAGCGCGATCGAGACGCCGGCGGTCTCGCAGGAAGGTTCGGCGGGACAGGCTGCGTCGGGTCAGGAACATGGTTCGATCCTCGCGGAGTTCAGTGGCCGGCGCCGTTCATGCGCCTGCTGCTTCGGCGCGGCGCATCGGCCGGCAGTCGCTGCTGCTGGAAGGCGGCGCAGTGCACGACGCCTTTCACGAGCTCGGCGAAGCGATAGTCCTTCTTCGCCGCATCTCGCACGATCGCGCGCACCACCGGCATGTCGTGGTACTCGACCGCGCGTCCGAGCGCGAACATCATCAGCTTCTCGGTCAGCGCCTGCACGAACTGGTCGGGCCGACCAAGCAGCGCTGACGCGCAGCTCGGCCGGGCTCGCGAACGAGCGGCCGTCGGCGAGCTTGCCGCGTGCATCGATGGCAGTGCCGGCATCGATGTCGCGATCGCGCCAGGCTGCCGGTCGACGTCGTAAGTTCTCGAGCGCGAACCCGAGCGGATCGATGATGCCGTGGCACCCGTTGCACGAGGGCGCCTGCGCGATGCGCCTCGAGCCGTTCGCGCACGGTCGGCGTCTTCGTGCCCGGAACCGCTTCCTTCAGCGTCTCGACACCCGGCGGCGGCGCGGTCGGCGGCGTGCCGCTCAACGTCTCGAGGATCCAGGCGCCACGCAGCACCGGCGAAGTGCGATCGCCGTACGACGTCGCCATCAGCAGTCCGCCCTTGCCGAGCAGACCGAAGCGGTTCGGATCGTCCAGCTGCACCTTGCGGAAGCGCGCGTCCGCGCACGTCGCGGATGCCGTACTGCAGTGCCAGGCGTTCGTTCAGGAACGTGTAGTCGGCCGACAGCAGCTCGAGGACGCTGCGATCACCGCGCAGCACGCTGTCGACGAAGAGCCGCATCTCCTCGCGGAAACCCTCGCGCAGATCACGATCGAAATCCGGATACAGCAGCGGATCGGGAATGATGTCGTCCATGCGGCCGAGGTTCAGCCACTGGAAGGCGAAATTCGTGACCACCGAATCGGCGCGCGGATCGGCCAGCATGCGGTCGACCTGCGCGTCGAGCTCCGCCGGATCCCGCAGCCGGCCGGCCGCGGCAACCTTGCGCAGCGTCTCGTCCGGCCCCTGGCTCCACAGCAGGAACGAGAGTCGCGACGCGAGCGCGAGATCGTCGATGCGGAACGCTTCGCCCGGCTTGACGTCGCGCGGCGGCGGCGTCGCGCGGAACAGGAAGTGCGTGCTCGACAGCACCGCGGTCAGCCCGGCCTCGACACCACGCTCGAACCCGCCCTTCGCCGCGGCCTGCGTATAGAAGTCGATCGGGGCCTTCAGGTCCTCATCGGTGACGGGACGGCGGTAGGCCTGCTCGGCGAGCCGCGCCAGAATCTGCGCTCGCGCAAGCCGGCTCGTCCGCCGGCCGCGCCGGACGACAACTGAAGATGCGCCGGCGGCTCTCCGTCTCCGACAACCCGGACATCGTGAACGGACCCGAGATCTCGATGCCGGGAATCTCGGGATAGCGTTCCATCTCGGGCAGCATCGCGATCGGCTGCAGCGGCGAATCGGACTCCGCGAACGAACGCTGGATGAACGCGACACCCACGCGATGCGTGCCCGCCTTCACCTGCAGCCGGATGTTGTTGAAGCGCGCCTGCAGTGCGCCCTCGCCGGTCGCGAATGTCTGGTCCACGGCCTTGAGGTCGTCGGGCCCACCGACGCTCTGCTCGAACACGCGCTTGTCGTCGATGAACATGATGACCACGGTGCGGCACGTCGAGCGCGGTTGATGTACCCCGCCCCGGTGAAATGGAAATCGCGGATGAAGAACGCGTACTCCCCGTCGGCCGGGAAGTAGTGCTCGACCTGCATGCCGCCGCGGGTGCCGAGCGGCAGCCCTTCGAGGTGGTTGCGCTGGTCGTTGCCGGGCCGCCGATAGATGCGGCTGCTCGCCTGCACCTCGGTGCGCCCGACGGCCTGCCGCGCGACGTTGCGCGCGGCGGCGATGTACTGCTCGAGGAAGGTCGGCGAGATCGCAGGGCGTCGGCGACGTTGTCGAACCCGTCACTGCTCACATCCTTCGGCAGTACCGTGCGTGCGTCGATGCGCACGCCGAGCAGCGACTCGACCGCGCGCGCGTACTCGGTCCGGTTCAGCCGATGCAGCACCACCGGGCCGGGATCCGTGTGAGTGCGGGCCGCCGCGTCGAGGCGGCCTTCCATCCACGCCACGAACTCGGCGCTGCTCTGCGTCGAAGGCTGCTTCTCGTTGGGCGGCGGCATCAGACCCCCGCGCACCTTGCGTACGGCGCTCTCCCACTCCTTCGCGTCCTGGCCCGGGTCGTCGATCGAGAGCGTGTCGAACGCGAGGCTGCCGGCCCAGTCGGTTGCGTTGTGGCACTTGCCGCAGTTCGCCTCGACGTACTCCTGCGGCGATTCGGCCGTGGCGAGCATCGGCAACGCGAGAGCGGCGAGCGCGATTCGAAAGCGAGTCATCAGACGATCCCCGGAATCTGCCGGACGTGGGCAACCATGCCCGCGAATGCGGCTCGGATGAAGCGCTCGGGATCCCCCCATTGCGCATCGAACTCGGCGGTGGGCCGGGCGGCGAGCATCTCCTCGACGCTGCGGCCTTCGCGCAGCAGGGTGTAGAGGCGGTCGCGCACCGCGGTCAGCATCTTCAGCTGTGCCTCGACCGCGCTGCGACCGGCGACTGGCCCCGAGCCGGGCACGATTCGCGTATTGCCGTCGCTCAGCTCGAGCAGCTTTTCGGTGCCGGTCACGAGGCCGCCGATCCAGCCCAGCGTCGCGGGGTCGGTGATCGGGTACCGGTCGGTCGTGAAGACGTCACCTGTGGCCAGGACGTTCGTCGTCGGAAACCGGACGTAGATGTCCCCGTCGGTGTGGGCCTGCAGCAGATACCCGGTTTCGACCGGCTGGCCAGCGACCGTCAGCGTCTCGCGCGTATAGAACGTCTTCGTCGGCCAGGCATCCTTCGGGCGGGGCGCGAACCGGGTGCCATCCCAACGCGACAGGACCGGGGCGCCCATCCACAGGCGCGTGTTCTCATGGGCGACGACTTCCACCTCGTCACGGCGCAGGAGATCGTTTCCGCCGGTGTGGTCGGGATGCCAATGTGTGTTGAACGCAGTCCGAACCGGCGCCGATCTGCAGCGATCGTGCAGAATTTTCGCAACCTCTCGAGCGCGCGCCGCCGAACCCGTGTCGACCATCACGGAATCGCCGTCCCCCATGACCACGCAGACGTTGCCGCCTGCCCCGGTGATGACGAAGGCCCGTTCGGTTACCTCGGTGACAGCGACTCGGTCGGCACGTTCGGCAGCCGCGAGCGGCCCGAGCGCGAGGCCCGCAGCCACCCCGCCGACCCCTGCCAGCACCGCTCTTCGATTCATCTTCGACTCGACCAAGGTGCCCGATCCTCCGCGTCAACCAAATGCTCGGCCGTACGTTCATAACCCTGAAACAGGATCGCGATCCTAGCAAGGTAAGACCATGTCAGGCCGCTGGAATTCCCTCCTCGACGCGAGTGCCGCAACCCGTCTGACGGTGCGCAGCGGGCTGGGTCCGGACCCGGCGATCGCCGGCCGCCTGACCGGCCGGCCGGCCAGGCTGGCGGTGCAGGAAATGGTCGCCACGGCTCGAGGCCGTCGCAGCGCAGCAATCGAGGCCCCGCCGTGGAAGGACGATCCCTTGCCGCTACCGGGCGAGCGGGCGGGGCTGACGTCCGAACAGCGCCGCGAGCGCCAGCGCCAGGTGGTGTCACGCGGCATGGAGCTGCAGGCCTGGTGGATGCGCGAAATGCTCGAAACGCCGGATCCGCTCGTCGAACGCATGACCCTGTTCTGGCACGGGCACTTCACCTCGAGTCTGCGCGAGGTCCGCGTGCCGCAACTCCTGTACCGACAGAACGTGCTGCTGCGCTCCCACGCGCTGGGCAACTACCGTGCCCTGCTGCACGCAGTGGCGCGCGACCCGGCGATGCTGCTGTACCTCGACAACCAGCAGAACCGTCGCGACGCACCCAACGAGAACTTCGCCCGCGAGCTGCTCGAGTTGTTCACCCTGGGCGAAGGCCATTACAGCGAAGCCGACGTGCGCGAGGCCGCACGTGCTTTCACCGGCTGGAAGATGGTCCCGCCCGAGGGACGCTTCGCGGTCAACCCGCGCCAGCACGATGACGGCGAGAAGCGGTTCCTCGGCGCGACGGGGCGGCTGGATGGCGACGACGTGATCGGTCGCATCCTCGCGCAACCCCGCGCGGCGGAGTTCATAGTCGCGAAGCTGTGGCGCGAGTTCGTGTCGCCGGTGCCGGAGTCGCGTCGCGCAGCAACCCTCGCATCGATGTTCCGGCGCGACTACGAAATCGCGCCGCTGGTCGAAGCTCTGCTGCGCATCAGCGTCGAGCTCCCCGATCGTGACGCAGGCCAGCTGGTGAAGTCGCCGGTCGAGTTCGTCGTCGGCACGCTGCGCAGCCTGGAACTGCCGCTGCCGCCGCGCGCTGCAGCGCTGGCCTGCACCCAGCTCGGCCAGACGCTGCTCGCTCCGCCCAACGTTCGCGGCTGGCCCGGCGGCAACCAGTGGATCACGACGCAGACGCTCCTCGCGCGACGCGAATTCGTGCTCGCACTGAGTGGCGATCCCACTGCTGACAGGTCGCCGCCCGGCCCGGGCGCAACGGTCGAAGAACCCGTGCCGGGCGATGCCGAAACACTGCGTCGCCGCGTGCGCGCGGGCGTGCAGCGAGCCAGCGCGCGTCTCGGCGTGCGCTTCGATGCGATCGCCGAATCCCGCGGCCCCCGGTGGGCAGTGGCCAACCTTCTGGTGCGTGATCCGTTGTTGCCGGCCGAAAGTGGCGCGACGCCGTCGCAACACCTGCAGGCGACGCTGCTCGACCCGGTCTATCACCTGCGTTGAACGGAGAGGTCCGCATGAACCGTCGCGAACTGCTCGTGCATGCGCTGCTGCTGCCCGTTGCCTGCTCTGCGCTCCCCGCGTTTGCAGCCGCGGACGGCCGCGTCCGTCGCCTGCTGCTGATCGAGCTGAATGGCGGCAACGACGGCCTGAACATGGTCGTGCCGGCCGGCGACGCCCGCTATCGCGAGCTGCGACCGCAGATCGGCCTCGATGCAGCGTCGCTGCTGCCGCTCGATCAGGGGCTCGGCCTGAATCCGGCGATGCAACCGCTCGAAGCACTGTGGACCGCGGGGCAGCTGGCGGTCATCCAGGGGGTCGGCTACGCCGACAGCAACCGGTCCCACTTCCGCTCCATCGAGATCTGGGATACCGGCACCGATGCGAACCAGGTCGGCACGCGCGGCTGGCTCGCCTCGATCGATCCGCGTGCGCTGTTCGCGCGCGAATTCACCGCACCGGGAATCGTGATCGGACGCAACCCGGCCGCACTCAGCGGCGGAAAGCAGCCACCGATCGTGATGCAGGACAGCCAGCGATTCGCCGCGCAGGCACGCAGCGTTCCCGATGACACGCTGCGTTCGGCGAACCCGGCGCTGCGGCACATCCTCGCGGTGCAATCGGAGATCCGCTCGGCGGGCGCGGGTCTCGGTGCCGGTCGCCCCCGGCCGTCGGGTGCATTCCCCGGCACCGCGTTCGGACGCGATGCGGCCGAAGCCGCCGCGTTGTTGTGCGGTGACCCGGCAACGCCGGTGGTGAAGATCGCGCTCACGGGTTTCGATACGCACGTGAACCAGCGCGTCCGCCACGACGCGCTGCTCGGCGAACTCGCCCGCACGCTGGCCGCGCTGCGCACCGCCTTCGAGACGGCCGGGATCTGGAACGACGTGCTCGTCATGACCTATTCGGAGTTCGGCCGCCGCGCGGCGCAGAACGCGAGCAGCGGGACCGACCACGGCAAGGCGGCGCCGCACTTCGTGCTCGGGGGCGCCGTGCGCGGCGGACTGTACGGCGATCCGCCGCGACTGACCGATCTCGATGCCGGCGACGTCGCGGTCACGACCGATTACCGCCGCCTGTACAACACGGTGCTGACGCGCTGGTGGAGTGCGCCATCGCAGGCGTTCGACCTGCGGCGTCACCCGGCACTCGAGTTCGTCTGACGTCAACCGGCACGCGCCGCGCTCGTTGTACACCCGGAACCCCACAAGACAAGGACCTTCACATGAACCAGCGTCTCGTCAGTCTCTTCGCGCTCGGCGCGATACTCGCCGGCATCTCGAGCCCGTCGTTCGCCGACCGCGGCGACCGCATCGACCGCCGCCTCGACCAGCGCGGGGAACGTATCGACCGCCGTCTCGATCAGCGCGGCGAACGCGTCGAACGGCGGCTCGACCATCGCGGCGACCGAATCGAGCGACGCTTCGATGCGCGGGCCGACCGCGCCGCGGCCAATGGTCACGAGAAGCGCGCAGAACGTCTCGAAAACCGCGGCGCGCGCGTCGACCAGCGGCTCGACCGTCGCGGTGAGCGGCGGGAAGAACGGCTCGACAACCGTGGCGATCGTATCGAGCGCCGTCTCGACCGCCGCGGCGACCGCATCGACGACCGGCTCGAGCACCGCGAGTGATGCGGAACAACGCCTATACTCCGGGCCGTGCATGAACCGACGCCGCGCCACGCCAGCCTCGGCGCTTTCCTGGCGAGCGTGGAGCGGCGCGCCTTGCGGTTCGCCGTGCTCGCGACGCGCGATCGCGACGAGGCTCTCGACCTGGTGCAGGATGCGATGTTGAGGCTGTCACAGCGCTACGCCACGCGGCCGGCGCAGGAGTGGCCGGCGCTGTTCCACCGCATCCTGACCAATCGCATTCGCGACTGGCAGCGCGCCAGGCGGGTGCGGTCGCGGCTGTTCTTCTGGCAACGCCCGCTCGACGATGAGGGCACCGATGCAGTCGATCTCGCGGTCGACCCGTTCGCGCGCGAAGGCAGCGGCGAGCTCGAGCGCGAGCAGACGCTCGCAGTGATCGACTCGGCGTTGCGACGCCTGCCCGACCGGCAGCGCGAGGCTTTCCAGCTGCGAGTGTGGGAAGGGCTGTCGGTCGAAGACGCCGCGAAGGCGATGGGCTGCAGCCCGGGCAGCGTGAAGACGCATCTGTTCCGGGCAATGGAAACGCTGCGCGCGCAGCTGCACCACGATACGCAGGGGAAGACGACGTGAACGGCG
Source organism: uncultured Pseudomonadota bacterium (assembly GCA_963769065.1). Lineage (GTDB taxonomy): Bacteria > Pseudomonadota > Gammaproteobacteria > Steroidobacterales > Steroidobacteraceae > ZC4RG30. Next base: position 136,386 of record CAVYKG010000012.1, read on the forward strand.
ACCGGCTGGACGAACTGGACGAGGAACAGCGCGCGCTTGCGCTGCAGTTGCGCACCACTTTGCGCAACGGCGAGCACGTCGATGCCGCCACGGCCGCGCGGCTCGCGCAGGCCCGCAGCGATGCGGTCGCAAATTCGCGCCCGGGCCCTTCCCGTTCCCCGTGGTGGTGGGCAACCGGCACTGCGGCGGCGCTTGCGCTCGTCGGCGTGCTGGTACTGAAACCCGCACCGCCGGCTTCGACCGAGCCGAGCGCGGTCGATGCGCTCGAGGTGATGACCGATGAACTCGATGCCGATTTCTATGAAGACCTCGACCTGTACCGCTGGCTCGAGCAGGACGGCAATGTTTGAAGCGCTGCTGCTCGGCTCGCTGGCGAACGCCGCCTCACCGCTGACGCAGGCCGCGCCTGCGCCGCCGAAGCCCTCGCTCGAGTTGCTCGAGTTCCTGGGTGAATTCGGCGATGACGAGGAGGGGCTGCTCGACGACGTCGCCAGCACGGGGAAGCGCCCCGACCCGCCCGCAGCTCCTGAGGAGCCACCGACGAAAACGCCGCCGGCGTCGAAGGAGGCGAAGTGAATCGGCGCCGATGGCTCGGGGCCTGCCTCGCCATGGTGCTGGGCCTTGCGGCGCTGCCGGTCATGGCAGCGGCCCCGCGCTGGGACGATCTCTCCGGCGAACAGCGTGAACTGCTGGCACCACTTCGAGACCAGTGGAACTCGCTGCCTGAAGCGCGACGGGAGCGCCTCGCTGCCGGTGCCGAACGCTGGCGCGGGCTCACTCCGCAACAGCGTGAACGTGCGACCGAACGGCTGAACCAATGGCGACGGCTGCCGCGTGCGCAGCAGCGCGAGCTGCGCGAGCGCCGCGAGGAGTTCAGGCAGATGAAGCCCGACGAGCGACGGCGCATCCGCGATCGCTACGAGCAGCTGCGCCAGCTGCCGCAGGCCGATCGACAGCGCATCCGGAAGCGGTTCAGGGAACTCCGGTCACAACCCGGAGGCGTCGAGCGCGCGTGCCCTGGCAACGTCGAACGTCGGCTCGACTGCCTCGGCTTGCCGCCGGCGCGTTAGCCGCGCACGGCCGCGACCGCGAGCGTCGCGCGCTGCGAATCGGCGGCAATGCTGCGCACCGCGAGGAAGTAGTGGATGGCGGCCCACGCATATGCCGTCATGCATGCCATCAACGCTCGCGACATGCCGATGCGAGCCGCTTCGGCGCAGGCCGCCGCGGCCTCCGGAGCGGTTCGTCCCGGGACACAGGTCGCCGCGTAGGCGCCATCGAAAGCGGACGCAGCGAAGAGATCGCTCGCTATGCCGACGAACGTCGGGCCGATCCCGGTGCCGACGAGCGCGTACAGCATCGCGAAGATCGCGGCGGCGGACGAGCGCATCGACAGTGGCGACAGGTTCTGGATCATGGCGACCGTCGGCCCGTAATGCACCATCGCGCCGATGCACCCGCCGATCAGCAGCAGCACGGTGGGCAGCACTTCACGTTGCGCGAAGCCGAACACGAACAGTGCGCAGGTAAAGACGAGTGCGATGGCGGGGCCGAGCGCCGGCCAGCGCGGATTGCGGAGCGCGGCGCGGTCGGTGCCGAACGAACCGAGCAGCAGCCCGACGGCGAGCGCACCACCGGAAACCAGTCCGAACAGGCTGGCCGCCTGCGCGATCGGCATCTGGAACTGGCGGACGAAGAAGAACGGCATGAACTGCGCGACGCCCTGGATGCCGATCGAGCACAGTGCACCGCCGATGATGATGTGACGCAACGTCGGTGTGCCGAACAGCTGACGAAACACTGTGCCGAGCGGCGGAATGGTTGCCGGGTCGACCCGTTTCGGCGTCGCTCCGTCAGCAAGGCCGCGCGGCGGCTCGCGCAGCAGCCATAGCGCAAGCACCGCGACGATCAGGCCTGGTATGCCGAGCGCATAGAACGCCGCGCGCCAACCGAAGTTCTGCCCGACGAGGCCCCCGCCGACCGCGCCGAAGATCGTGCCCACCGGGAGTCCGAGCATGATGAGGCCCATCGCCGAAGCGCGCCGCCGCGGCGGGAAGTGGTCGGCCACGAGCGATGCCGTCGGTGCGGTGAAGCCGGCCTCGCCCATGCCGACACCGATGCGCGTCAGCATCAGCGTCGCGTAGTTGACCGCCAACCCCGAGCAGACCGTCGCGACCGACCAGATCGCGGTCGCGATGCCGATGATCCGTACGCGGCTCGCGCGCTCGGCGAGTCGTCCCACCGGCAAGCCGAGACCGCCATAGAGCAGCGCGAACGACAGTCCCTGCAGGATGCCGATCTGCGAATCGGTGAGGTGCAGCTCGACCCGCATCAGCGGTGCCATCACCGAAAACACCGTGCGGTCAGCGAGATTGAACAGGCAGACCAGGAAGAGCAGCACGATGAAGCGACGGCGATAAGGCGTGCCGAGCAGATCCGAAGTGTCCGCCGCAGACATGTTCACGCTCCGAGGGAGTCGACGAAGCGGCGCAGCTCGGGCCCGAGGGTGTCGGCATCGCTGCCGAGCTGCAGCACGCTCGAGACGTGATTGTGGGCGCGCAGCCAGAGGAAGCCCGGCCATTGGCCGCGCGCCGCGAGCCACGTTGCCACGACCGCCGAGGCCTGCTTCTGGAACAGCGGCGGATCGAGCTCGCTCAGCGTGAAGAGGCACGGCACGGAGGACATGGCGAGGCCCGGCAAGCTCGAGCGGGACTCGAACAATGAGGCGTCGTCACCGTAGTAACTGCCATAGCTAACGCCCGCGCCGCCGACCGCGGGATCGTAGATGCCGGACACCATGACCGCGCCGGCAACGCGGGGCCGAGGCTCGTCATCGAGACCGTGGCCGGCCAGGAACGATGCGACGTGCGCTCCACCGGCAGACTGTCCCATCAGCACGATGCCGGCCGGGTCGACGTCGTGCCGAGGCAGCTCGTCTGCGAGCCAGTCGAGCGCGCGCGCGAGCTCCTGCGAGCCATTCGGCCACGGATGCGCTGGCGCAAGGCGATACGTCAGGTTGACGGCCGAATAGCCCTGCCTCAGCGCCCAGGCCGCGACGTTGTTGTAGAACGGCGCGCCGGCGTCACCCTTGTCGCCCTGCGCGAAGCCGCCGCCATGCACGAACAGAATGGTGGCGTGCGAATGCGGGGTGACGAACAGGTCGAGTCGCTGCTTCGGATCGGGACCGTACTGCAGGTCGCGCCCCGCCACGGCCTCGGGCGACGGATGTGACACGCGGGGGGCGTAGACCGCGCGAGTCGCCTCGATCTGGGCCAGGTCGAACTCGGAGCCGAGCGCGCGGATCGCGGCCGCGACCTCCTCGCTCTTCACGCGATGGCCCCGACGCGCAGCACCGGCTTCAGTACGTCGCCGTGGTGGAAGGCCGCGAAGGCCTCATCGATCTGCGCGAACTCGAACGGCGTCACCAGCCGCTCGAGCGGGAAACGCCCCTGGCGCCAGAACGCGATCAGTCGCGGGATCACGACCTGTGGCGCCGCATCGCCGCCGATGATGCCGCGCAGGCTGCGTCCGCCCCCGAGCAGCAGTGGCAGCGGCACGGGCAGCGGCTCGCGCGGCGTCGAGACGAAGGCGGCTACGCCACGCATGCCGAGCACGCGCAGCGCTGCTTCGTACACCGCCGGAATGATCGTCGTGTTCAGCGCGAAATCGACGCCATCGGGCACTTCGCGACGGACCGCCGCGACGACGTCGGAATCAGCCGCGTCGATGGCCGCGGTGGCGCCGAGTTCGAGCGCGAGCGCGCGGCGCGCCGGATTCGGATCGACCGCGACGATGGCCTGCGCCCCCGCGATGCGGGCCGCCATGATCGCCGAGAGGCCGACGTTGCCGGTGCCGAACACCGCGAGGCTCTGACCGGGCCGCAGGTCGAACGCCTCGAACACCGTGCCGGCGCCGGTGATGACACCGCAGCCGAGCGGCGCAGCCAGCTCGAACGGGACGTCGTCATCGAGCCGCACCGCGCCGCGCGCATCGGCGATGGCGTACGTCGCGAAACTCGACTGCGCGAAGAAGTGGCCGTGCAACGGCGTGCCGTCGGGCATCGACAGCGCCGAGCTTCCGTCGATGCGGGCGCCACCGAAGCTGCGCGGGATCACCTCGCGGCAATACGTCGGCCGGTTGTCACGGCACGAGGGGCACATTCCACAGCTCGATCCGGACAGCACGACGCGATCACCGGGCTTCACATGCAGCACGCCGCTGCCCACCGCGTCGACGATGCCCGCACCTTCGTGACCCAGCACGATCGGCCGCGGCGTGTTCCACGCGAGTCCCTGATGCGCGCGGAGATCGGTGTGGCAGATGCCCGCCGCGACGATGCGGACGCGCACTTCGTCGGCACGCGGCTCGCCGAGCTCGACCTCCTCGAGCGCGGGCGCGGGCTGCCCTTCCCGCGAGACGGCCGCGAGGATGCGCATTGCGCTAGCCGCCGTGCGGCTGTTCGGCCGCGGGGCGCGGTGCCGGCTCGCGTGCCGGTGGGGCGGCGCCGGCGCCGGGAGGAGGCGGGGCGCTTTTCGCGGCAATGGCGCGGTCGACGACGTAGGCACGCACGGCTTCGGCATCTTCAGGCGTGATGGCCTTGGCAAACGACACCATGCCGTTGCGGCGTCAGCGCGCCGTCGATGACGATGGCCTTGAAGGCATCCGCCGCTGCCGAGCGCGCCGCTGTAACGCAGGTCCGGGAACATGCCGCGCGACAGGCCCTCGGATCCGTGGCAGGTGCTGCAGAAGCGTCCATAGACCGTCTTCGCCATGCGCGATCACTGCCGGCGTGCCGAACGCGGCAGGCGGGATTCAGCACCGGTGCCGGGAACGGCACCTCGGCCGGCAGCGTCGCGGTCCCGCCCAGCTTGAACACCAGCACGCGCGAGTAGTTGGGCGCGTAGTAGTTGCCCGTCTGGCGGAAACCGGCGACGACCGCCACGTACTGCTCGCCGTCGACTTCGTAGGTGACCGGGCCCGGCCATCACGCCGGTCTGCGCATCGAACGCCCACAGCTTCTCGACCGTCGTGTCGGCGCGATAGGCGACGAACTCGTTCTTCGAGTTGCCGGCGAACACGAGTCCGCCGGCGGTCGCCAGCGTGCCGCCCGCTGCGACCGTGTGCCGATCGGCGACGCGCCAGACTTCCTTCTGGTTCACCGGATCCCACGCCTGCAGGTAGCCGACGCTCACCGGCGGAGTCTTCAGCTTGCGCATCATCTCCGGCATTGCCCTTGCAAAGCTGATCGACAGCTTCTGGCCCATCGGATTGTCGTCTTCCTTCGTCGCGGCCACGAAGGCATAGCTGCTCTGGATGGTCGGGATGTACACGAAGCCGGTGTCGCGGGCTGAACGACATCGGCTGCCAGTTGTGGCCGCCGCCGAATGCCGGGCTGACGAAAGCGCCCTTGCCGGTCTTGCCGTAGTTCGCGAGCGGGATTGATCGATCGGACGGCCGGTCTTCATGTCGACGCCGGTCGCCCAGTTGATGCCCTGCACATATGGCTTCGGCCGACATGCAGCTGCGCCGCTCGCGCGCGTCGAGCACGTAGAAGAAGCCGTTCTTCGGCGCCTGCATCACCACGTGGCGCTGTTGTGCCGCCGATCGTCGAGGTCGGCCGTCGACGATCTGATTGGTGTTGTCGTAATCCCAGCTCTCGTTCGGCGTGGTCTGGTAGTGCCAGGCGTATTCGCCGGTATCGAGCTTCAGCGCGACGATCGACGAGAGATACAGGTGATCGCCGCCGCCGGGCGAGCGGATTTCCGCCGGCCACGGCGCGCCGTTGCCGGTGCCGATGTAGACGAGGTCGGTCTCCGGGTCGTAGACGATGGAATCCCACGGTGCGCCGCCGCCGCCCGTCTTCCACCACTCGCCGTTCCAGGTCTTCGCGGCCGCTTCCATCTGCGGGTTCTCGAAGCCTTTGGCCGGATCGCCGGGCACGACGAACCAGCGCCAGTCGAGCTTGCCGGTCTCGGCGTCGTAGGCCGACAGGTAGCCACGCTGCTCGAATTCGGAGCCGCCCTGGCCGATCAGCACCTTGCCCTTGGCGATGCGCGGCGCGCCGGTGATGGCGTACGGCTGGCCCGGCTCGATGGTGCTGACGTCCCACACCACCTTGCCGGTGGCCGCATCGAGCGCGATCAGCCGCCATCGATGGTCGCGAGATAGACCTTGCCCTTCCACGCGGCGACGCCGCGGTTGACCACGTCGCAGCAGGCGTTGACGGCCCACTCGCCCGGCACCTTCGGATCGTATTTCCACAGCTGCCTTGCCGGTCTTTGCATCGAACGCGTAGACCTTGCTCCACGCCGTGGTCACGTACAGCACGCCGTCGACGACGAGCGGCGTGGATTCCTGGCCGCGGCGCGTGTCGAAATCGGCGAACCAGGCGAGGCCCGAGCTGCCGCGACGTTGTCGGCCGAGACCTTCGTCAGCGGACTGAAGCGCTGCTCGCTGTAGTCGCGGCCGTGGGACATCCATTCGCCGGCATGATTGTCGGCGGCGAGCAGGCGTGCCTCGTCGACGGCGGCCGCCGGGGCCGATGCCGCGGCCGTGGATTCGTCCGTCTTCTTCTGACAGGCAACCGAGGCCAGAGCCACCGCGCAGGCGGCTACGATGAGCTGAAGTCGCATGTGATCCCCCAGGAGCGCTGCACTGGCGCAAGTCTCGAAGAGTACGCGCTTAGGCAGTCGTGGAACAACGCGGGACTGGTATTGTCCGAGCCGTTGGCTCATGTGGAGGATCGGGTTTGATCGCAGTTCGCGGCCGATGGTTCGCGCTCGTCGGCGCGTTCGCCCTGCTGTCGCTCAGCGGCGGCTGCAAGCCGTCGGCGCCGACGGGTCCTAGCGCGCAGCAACAGCCGCCCGAAGTGGTGGTCCGTGCGGTCGAGCCTGGGCCGGTCGAACTGCGCAGCGAGCTACCCGGGCGCACTACCCCCTACGCGATCGCCGAGATCCGCCCGCAGGTCAGCGGCATCGTGCGCCGTCGCCTGTTCAACGAGGGCGCCATCGTCGCGGCGGGCCAGCTGTTGTACGAGATCGACTCCGCCCCGTTCGAGGCGCAGGCCGAACAGCAGTCGGCCAGCCTCGCCGACGCCGAGGCCGCGTTCCGCCTGGCCGAGGTGCAGGAGAAGCGCTACGCCACGCTGCTGCCGCAGGGCACGGTCAGCCAGTCGGAATACGACAATGCCGCAGCCACGCGCGCCCAGGCCGAGGCCCGCGTGCGGCTCGCGCGCGCCGCCGTCAACGCGGCCAGGATCAGCCTGCGCTGGACGCGCGTCGCCTCGCCCATCGCAGGGCGAACCGGTCGCAGCCTCGTGACTCCGGGCGCGCTGGTCAGCGCGAATCAGGCGGAGGCGCTGACCACCGTCTCGCAACTCGATCCGATCTATGTCGACCTCACGCAGTCGAGTGTCGAGCTGCTGCGGCTTCGGCAGGCGCAGCAGTCCGGCCGCATGCAGCGCGGCGAAGGCTCGCGCCCGGTGCGCCTGCGGCTCGAGGACGGCTCCGACTATGCGCACGAAGGCCGGCTAGAGCTCGCCGAGGTGACGGTCGATCCGAGCACCGGCTCGGTGGCGCTGCGCGCCATTTTCCCGAACCCCGACGGTCTGCTGCTGCCCGGCATGTATGTCCGCGCGGCGCTCGAGGAAGGCATCAACCCGGTGGGCATCCGGCTGCCGCAGGAAGTCGTGTCACGCGACCGCAAGGGCAACGCGACGGTCCGCGTGGTCGACGCGGCGAGCCGGCTGCAGATCAAGCCGGTGGTGGTATCACGTGCCATCGGCACCGAGTGGCTGATCGAAGGCGGCCTCGAGGCCGGTGAGCGCGTGGTCGTCGAGGGGGCCAATGGCGCGCCGCCCGGCACCGAGGTCCGCGTCGTCGAAGGATCCTGATGCTGTCGGCATTCTTCATCGACCGCCCGATCTTCGCCTGCGTCATCGCGATCGTCATCAGCATGGCCGGCGTCCTCGCCATACCGAGGATGCCGATCTCGCAATACCCCTCGGTGGCGCCGCCGGCGGTGCAGATCCAGGCGCGCTATCCGGGCGCGAGCGGCGAAGTGGTGGAGAAGACCATCACGCAGGTGATCGAGCAGGAACTCACCGCACTCGACGGCTTCCTCTACCTCTCGGCGAGCAGCAATTCGAACGGACAGGCGAACCTGACCGTCAGCTTCCAGCCGGGCACCGACCCCGACACCGCGCAGGTGCAGGTCCAGAACCGTGTGCAACAGGCGGTTCCGCGCCTGCCGCAGCAGGTGCAGCAGCAGGGCATCACCGTGCGCAAGGCCGGTTCGAGCAATGCGCTGATGGTGACGCTGTACGACACGACGCGGCAGATGAAGCCGGGCGACCTCGCCGACTACCTGAACAGCAACATCCAGGATCCGGTCAGCCGCATCAGCGGCGTCGGCGAGGTGCAGGTCTTCGGTGGCCAGTACGCGATGCGCATCTGGCTCGACCCGTACAAGCTGCGCGCCTTCTCGCTGACGCCTGCCGATGTGCAGAGCGCGGTGCAGGCCGAGAACGTGCAGGTGTCGGCCGGCCAGATCGGCGCCCAGCCGGCGGTGCCGGGCCAGCGGATCAACGCGATCGTCAACGCGCAGGCGCGCTTCACCGACGTCGAGCAGTTCCGGCAGATTCTCGTCAAGACCGCGCCCGACGGCTCGGCGGTGCGGCTGCGCGACGTCGCACGCGTCGAGCTCGGCAATGACAACTACAACTTCGCCGGCCGCTACAACGGCTATCCGTCGGCGGCGTTCGTCATCCGGCTGACGCCCGACTCGAATGCTCTGCGCACGCTCTCGCAGGTGAAAGGCGTGGTGGAGGAGATGAAGCCGCGCCTGCCGCACGGCCTGCAGATCGCGTACCCCGTCGACGTGTCGCCGTTCGTCCAGGCCGCCATCAAGGGCGTCGTCGTGACCCTGCTCGAAGGCATCGTGCTGGTCGTCGCGGTCATCTTCCTGTTCCTGCAGAACTGGCGCGCGACGTTGATCCCCGCCATCGCGGTGCCGGTGGTGCTGCTCGGCACGTTCGCGGTGCTCGCGACCGCGGGGCTCAACATCAACATGCTGACGATGTTCGGCATGGTGCTCGCGATCGGCCTGCTGGTCGACGATGCGATCGTCGTGGTCGAGAACGTCGAGCGCCTGATGACCGATGAAGGCCTCGGCCCGCGCGAGGCGACGCGCAAGTCGATGCGGGAGATCACGCCCGCGCTGGTCGGCATCGCGGTCGTGCTGTCGGCGATGTTCCTGCCGATGGCCTTCTTCGGCGGCGCCACCGGCGTCATCTACCGGCAGTTCTCGATCACCATCGTCTCGGCGATGGTGCTGTCGCTGCTGGTCGCACTGATCCTGACGCCGGCGCTGTGCGCACTGCTGCTGAAGCCGCACGCGAAAGGCGCCGACGGCCGGGTGGTCGAGCATCGTGGCTTCTTCGGGGCTTTCAACCGGGGGTTCCGTCGCACCCAGGACCGCTACGTGGCGTTGATCGCCCGGCTGCTGCCCAAGCGGGCGCGCTGGTACGTGCTGTATCTCGTGATCTGCGGCGGTGCCGTCGCACTCTTCACGCTGACGCCCACCGGGTTCCTGCCCGACGAGGACCAGGGCCGCATCAACGCACAGTACAACCTTCCGGAAGGCGCGACGCTCGAGCAGACGGCCGCGGTGGCCGACCGCGTCGCCGAGTACCTGATGAGCGAGAAGGACATCGTCGCCGGCGTGTTCGCCGTACCGGGCTTTTCCAACTCGGGTAACGGCCAGAACCAGGGCCAGGCGTTCGCGGTGCTGAAGGACTGGAGCGAACGCAAGGGCGATGGCCAGGACGTCTTCTCGCTCGGTCGCCGCACCAGCGCGAAGTTTGCGCGCGACCGGCAGGCCCGCATCTTCACGACGGTCGCGCCGGCGGTGCAGGAGCTCGGCAACGCGACCGGCTTCGACCTGCAGCTGCAGAACGCCTCGGGCATGCCGTACGCCGAGTTCGTCGCGGCTCGCGAGAAGTTCCTGCAGCTCGCACGCCGCGACCCGAAGCTCGCAAGCGTGCGCTTCAACGGGGTCGACGACCAGCCGCAGCTGCAGCTCACGGTCGACCGCGCCAAGGCCGGCGCGCTCGGCATCGCCCAGAACGACATCAACACGCTGCTCTCGAGTGCGTTCGGAGGCGCCTACGTCAACGACTTCCTCGACGGCAACCGCATCAAGCGCGTGTACGTTCAGGCCGATGCCGAGTTCCGCATGCGGCCCGAGGATCTCGACCTGTGGCACCTGCGCACGCGTGACGGCTCGATGACGCCGCTCGGTGCCATCGCTACACACGCCTGGACCTACGGTCCGCTGATGCTGTTCCGGTACAACGGCCTGCCCTCCTTCAGCATCCAGGGCGCACCGGCACCCGGCGAAAGCAGCGGCAGCGCACTCGATCGCGTCGAGGAGCTGGTGCGCGAGCTCGGACCCGGCATCGGCTTCCAATGGTCGGGCATCTCGTTCCAGGAACGGCTCTCGAGCGGCCAGTCGCTGCCGCTGTACGGGCTGTCGCTGCTGGTGGTGTTCCTCGCGCTCGCGGCGCTCTACGAGAGCTGGAGCATTCCGGTGTCGGTGCTGCTCGTCGTGCCGCTCGGCATCATCGGCGCGATCATCGCGGCGCTCGCGCGCGGCATGGACAACGACATCTTCTTCCAGGTCGGCCTGCTGACGACCATGGGCCTCGCTGCGAAGAACGCGATCCTGATCGTCGAATACGCGGCGAGTGACGAGGATGCCGGCAAGAGCGCGGTCGACGCGGTGCTGCACGCGGCGCGCCTGCGACTGCGGCCCATCATCATGACTTCGCTCGCGTTCATGGCCGGCACGTTCCCGCTGATGATCGCGAGCGGCGCCGGTGCCGGCAGCCAGAACGCCATCGGCACCGCCGTCATCGGCGGCATGATCTCCGGCGTCACGCTCGCCATATTCTTCGTTCCACTGTTCTTCGTTTCGGTACGCTCCCTGATGAAGCGGCGTCCGCGCGACGCCGCTGCCGCCTGAAGGGGGTCGCTTGTCGAAGCCCGGAAGCTGGCCGTCGATCGGCCTGATCTACCTGTATGGCGTGCTCGGCTCGGCGAGCCTCAGCAAGATCATTCCGCTGCAGCAGGATTTCGCGACGCACGTCGGCACCTCGCCCGCGCAATTCGCGCTGCTGATCTCGCTCCTGACGCTGCCACCGGCCGCATTCGCGACGGTCGGCGGCACGCTGATCGACCGGGTCGGCGCGCGCGTCACGCTCATCGTCGCCGCAGCGGCGGGCGCCCTGGTGAATGCGCTGTATCTGCTCGCTCCCTCGCTGGCAGTGTTCCAGACACTGCGGGTGCTCGAAGGGTTCGTGCTCGTCGGCGCGTATTCGGCAGCACCTGGGCTCATCATCGCGACCGCGTCGCCCGACCGCCGCGGCCCCGCCATGGCGTTCTGGTCCACCTATACGCCGGTGGGCGTGTCGCTGGGCCTTGCGCTGTCGAGCCTCTTCGCGGGCCAGGACTTCTGGCGCGGCGCTTATCTCGTGCACGGCGCGCTGTTCGCGGTGCTGGTCGTGGCCGGCTTCGCACTGCCGAAGCCGGTGCGCGGCAGCGCCGCCCCGCGCGCCGCTTCCGCATCGCTGCTGTCGGCCTACACGCAAGCCGCGCCGCTGCGCGTCGCGCTGACGTTCGCTGCGCTGGTCATCATGGGGTTCGGCGTCAACACGGTGTTCCCGTCGTGGTTCTCGCAGGCCCAGGGCGTGACGCTCGCTGCGGCTTCGAAGGTCCTCGCCGGTGCAAACCTCGCGATGATCTTCGGCAGCCTCGCGGTCAGCGTGCTACTGGCGCGCGGCGTGCGTTCGATGCCGCTGTTCACGGTGCTCGCGGTCCTGTCGACGCTCGCCGCGGGCGCGATGTTCGGCGCAACGTCAGTGCCGTGGCTGCTCTACTGCGGCCTCGTCGTGTGGCTCGTGACGTCCGGCGCGGCCACGGCCGTCGTCGTGGCGGCGCTGCCGCGCGTCGTCGCGAGCCCGGCGCAGGCCGCCGGCGCAGCGGGTCTGCTCAGCCAGATGGCCGCGCTCGCGACGTTCGTCACGCCGCCGCTGTGGCTGCCGATGCTCGCGCGCGGCCAGACCGGCGGATTCGTCGTGATCGTCGCGAGCTGCTGGGTGCTCGCGCTGTGCCTGCTGCCGCGAGGCGCTCGTCCCTCAACGCTCGCGTAGCAGCTGCTTTCGCGCCGTCTGCAGCTCGGCCTCCCGTTCCTTTGGCAGTTCCGGCAGCTCCGGCGCCATCGCCTCGAGCGCATCGGCGATGACGCGCGCGACGATCAGCCGCGCATTCGGCTTGTCGTCGGCGGGCACGACGTACCAGGGAGAGTCGGCAGTGGTGGTCGCCGCGATGCAGTCCTCGTACGCGCTCTGGTAGGCAGACCAGAGCTCGCGCTCCTTCAGGTCGCCGAGGCTGAACTTCCAGTTCTTCTCCGGATCGTCGATGCGGGCGAGGAACCGCTTCGCCTGCTCCTCCTTCGACACGTGGAGGAAGAACTTCACCACGCGCGTGCCGTTGCGCGTGCAGGTGCCGCTCGTACTCGCGGATCGAGTGGTAGCGATCCTTCCAGAAACGCTTGTCGGCCGGGGTCGGCATCGGCAGTCGCTGTGCCGCGAGGTATCTCCGGGTGCACGCGCACCACCAGCACTTCTTCGTAGTAGGAGCGGTTGAAGACGCCGATGCGGCCGCGCTCGGGCAGACGCACGCGACGGTGCGCCAGAGGAAATCGTGATCGAGCTCCGTCGCGCTCGGCTGCTTGAAGCTGAAGACCTGGCAGCCCTGCGGGTTCACCCCGGACATCACGTGCTTGATCGTGCCGTCCTTGCCGGCCGCGTCCATCGCCTGGAAGACGACCAGCAGCGAGCCGCGATCGGCCGCGTACAGCAGCGTCTGCAGCTTGTCGATGCGGGCGACGTCGCGCGCGAGCTTCGCCTCGGCGTCGGCCTCGTCGCTGTAGAACGACTCGACCCGCGTGGGATGGTCGGCGAGTTTCAGCTTGCCGCGCCGGGCGCGATAGCGGTTGATGTGTCGCTTCACGAATACTCCGCTCTTGCCAGCAAGAGGATGATGATCAGTGCCCCGGACGCGAGCAGGGCCAGGGCGCGACGCGCGGGCGGCAGCGCGTCGACAGTGACGGTAGTGCCGTTCATCTCGTCCCACCACGCAGGATGTCCGGCGCGAAGCCGCGCCGCGGTCACGAGCAGCAGACCACCGGCCAGCAGCACGGTCAGTGCACCGAGCGGCAGCACCAGCAGCACGAACGGCAGCGCCGCCGAACGCAACCAGGCGGCCCGCTGGTCGAGTCGCGAACCATCCTTGCGGTGGACGCTCACCCCGAAGAGCGACTTGCCCGGCGTGCGTCCCGAAGCCGCCAGCAGCCAGCCCTCGAGCCCAGCCCAGCCGAGCAGCGCGGCCCGCGGCGTCGCAAGCCACGGCGGCGCCGAAACGAGCCGCACGAGGAGCTGCAGCACCGTAGCGACCAGCAACAGGTCGAACGCCGCCGCGAGCCCCCGCTGCCACAACGTCAAGGTGGCCGCCGCAGTGACCGGGGCGCGCGCAGTCGCGGTTGCCGGTGCACGGACCTTCACTGGCGCGGCCTTCGCCTTCACGGGACGCCCGACGGCGGCGGGTCTCGCGACCGCCGACTCGACCGGCACCGGCTTGCGCGGCGCGGGCGTCTCGACTCGGCGGCCTTCGAGCCCGGCGATGACCGTACCGGCGGCACGCCACGTCGCGAGACCGGGATGCCAGACCGGTGTATCGGCCAGCAGCTCCTGCCGCTGCACGAGCGACTCGACGACCTCGCGATCGTACGGACCGTAACGACGGCCCGCCCGATCGACGAGATACCAGTCGGTGTCGCTCATCGAAAGTGCACTACTTCTGCCCTGCGGCCTTCAGCGCGTCGTAGACCGGGTCCGGATTCTTCGTCCACGGCGACCGGATGAAGTACGGCGCCCGCGTGAAGGTGGCCTCGACCGCGGTGATGTGGTCCTGGCGCACCTTGAAGGATTCGAGGAACGACCAGGTCTGCGGCTCGCGGAACACCGAGCGCGCGTTCGTGCCGTCGGTCAGCTGTGTACTCGTCGAGGACGCCCTTGTGGTCGATGAAGCCGCGGCACATCACTGCGCTGCGCTCCTCGTCGACGAGCAGGCAGTCGCGGTCACGCACGCGGTTGTTGAACCGGTAGCGGCCGCACTTGAACCCGCTTCTCGATTTCCTGAACGCATGCCGTTCTCGTTGCGCGTCGCATCCGGCGTGAACCGGGTGCCGCGGATCTCGCCATTGTTGAACTGCAGGGTGGAGAAATAGCCGTCCGCATGCTGCTTGAGCTGTTCTCGCGTTGCGCGTTGGCATCCGGCGGCAGGACGGGCGAAATCGGGATCACGATTGAAGTGAAGATGTCACCGATCGGGGTCGGCGGCGAACTGAGGTTCCGGCGGGTGGAGAGGATGTGTTCGATCTCGGTGATGCTGCCCGCCGCTGCACCTTGAGGCGGGCCGTCACGAAGCGTCTGCACGTCGTTCTGCATCATGCCGTGAAGATGCGCGACGTTGCCCGTCTTCGGATCGGACAGCAGCAGCGGCCGTACCGACGCCCTGCGGTCACGGTGTCCCAGCTGCCATCCGGGAACGCCATCTCGACATTGTTCTCGGTGAAACGCACCCGCTTCGCGATCGGCGCCTTCGACGGATCGTGCGAACGGTAAGCCTCGCGGTACGACTCGGCGATCTTCTCGAGACAGGCCTTGTCGCAGCCGGCAGCGACCACGGGCGTCGCGAACACCGACAACGACAGCCAGGCCGAACCGGCGCACAGCAGTGTGATGAAGCGCATGATGATCGACCCCTCGTTGTTTTCGTTGACGCGCGCGCCGATGGTAGGCCAACGTACCACCCGGCGCGAGGCGCCAGCTAGAACGACCGGGTCAGGTTCAGCGACACGAACCGTGTGTCGCCGGGCCTTGCGTTCGGCGCGCGCTCGAGGAACCGCCCTTTGAGCAGCACCAGCGTATCGATTTCCGCGCGCCAGCGGTTCGGCACCAGCCAGTAGCGCGCCCGCAGGTCGAACTGATGCCCGGCGAAGTCGCCCGACCGGCCGCTCGCGTCGCGCACGCCGGTGGTCGAGAACGAATCGGTGCGCGACTCGAGCCGCAGCAGCTTCCACGTTCCCATCAGATCTAGCCGGCCGCTCGGGTTCAGCTCGAGCCGCAGACCCAAAGCGTTGAGGTTCGCGCGCCCCACCTGGTTGTAGAGCCCGGACGGGGCGAGATCGAACCTGCGGCCACCGATCAGCGTATCGAAACGACGCACCTTGTCGCTGCCGCGATCGCCCGTTGCGCGATCGAACTCGACGGCGAGCCGGGGCTTCCACGCGACGTCCCACTGATAGCCAAAGCGGACGTGCTCGAAATCCGCCGCGACGTCGCGCAGCGGCGCCGCAAGCGACGTTCCCGTGCGTGCGCGCCCCGTCTGGCGGATGGCCTCGACCTCGAAGTCGAAGCGCCCCGCGGCAGGATCGCGGTACCAGCGCAGCGACCACGAATCGAGATTGCGGTCGCGGGTCGGACGGCCCGGTGCATCGCTCTCGCGGAACTTCGTGTAGAGCGCGTCCACCGCGCCGCCCATGACCTTGCGTGGCGACGTCACGATCGTGCCCCACAGCACCGCGTGCCGGCTCTCGCGATCGAGCTGCACGTCGTTAGACCGGATGGAATCGATGTCGTCCGGCAACCGCAGGTCGGGCAACACGTACCACGCCGACGTCGACCAGCCACCGCGCAGCTTCGCATCCGTGCGCAGTCCACCGACGCTGCTGCCCGTGTTGCGGTAGTCGTCGTTCGAGACCAGCCTGCGCGAGCCGATGTTCATCGCGAACCGGCCGGCCTGCGCGCTCGCCGTGGTGCCCGGTCCGAAGGCGGCGTCGACATCGGCGGCCACGTACAGCTGCGACGGTTCGAGCGCATTGACGTCGTTGCTCGAGACCGCGCTGTCGACGTCGGCGAGCCAGGCGCGGCTGTCGGTCAGCTCGGCGCCGACGCGGAACACGCCCGTGTCGAGCTCGGCCGACAGGATGGTGCGCAGCGAAGCGAGCTCGTCGCTCGACTTGAAGCCCGGCCGCGACTGGCCGGAAAGGGCTTCGTAGCGCGCTCGCACGGAGCCCGACGATTTCAGGACGGGCGCCGCGGTGACCAGACCGGCGGCCCCGAGCAACAGCGAGCCCGAGAGGGCGGCGACGAGTCGGTTCATGGCCGAGAGCCTACCCTCATCCGTGCAAGGTATGATCGCGTCGTGCGTCACCCGTTCATTCCGCGTCTGTGGTCGCTGCTGCTGGTCGCCGTGGCGACCGCAGCGTCCGCCGAGGAGTGGCAGCTGGTCGTGTTGAAACCGCCGGGTTGCGCCGCATGCAGTTACACCGAGGAGCTGCTGAAGCGCCGCGGCTTCCTGCAAAGTGCGGAGTTGCACGCACCGGGGAGACCGGACATCAGCGCGCGCATCGTGCGGCGTCCCGCCAGCGAGCTGAGCGCCGAAGAGCGGCGCGACCTCGCGGCGCTGCCATACATCAGCACGGAGGACTGGGCCCATTCGGCCGCGCAGAAGGCCTCGCAGATTCTCCTGACGCGCGACGGTCGCGTCGTCGCGGCAGGCAACATTGCCGATTCGGCCGACCTGCGCCGCGCCGAGTTTCCCGAGCCGGTGATGGTGCCGCGGATGGACGCCGACCCCTTGCAGGTGCGACAGCTGCACGATCAGACCTACGGCCAACAGTTCCTGCGGCTGTGGAACCTCGACTACTTCTACGAGCTAGTCGGCAACCCCGATCTCGCCCGGCAGCGGACGATGAGCGCGTGGATCGCCTCGCGCACCCCGGCTCCACTGCAGCCGCTGCCGGCCCGCAACCTCGTGCTGCTGTCGACGGCCACCTGGCCGGGCAACAACGAGATCTTCAACGCGACGCGCATCGCCGAAATCGCCGCCACTGCGCGTACCGTGCTCGACGTGCCGGCCAGCAATGTGAGCGTGCTTTATGGCTCTGCGAACGCCGCGGCGCCCGACGCGGTCGAGGTCAGCCGCAACCGGCTCGCGTTCGTGCGCCAACCCATCGAGGGTTCGCGCCCCGCTACGCTCGCGAATCTCGCCAATGTGTTCCTCGCGCTGCCCAAGAATACGCCGTCGCGCAACCTGTTCGTCCTGGTGGGCCACGGCGGACCCGATGGCGCCGGGCTGTGGGGCCATCTCGCGCCGCTGTCGCCCGATGATCTCGCCACCCTGCACGAAGTCGGCGGCGGTGACGACGTGCTGGTCAGCGGCAACTGCTTCGGCGGCGTGATGGCCCGCGCGATGAGCTGCGGGTTCTTCGCCGCGCGCCCCGACATCGTCGCGAGTGGCTGCCAGGCCGACGCGCTCGAGGTCGCCGCGAGTCGCGACTACCTCAAGATGTTCTTCGCGAGCGTGACGCCGGAAGAGCGCGCGCGCGCCGATGCCGACCGCGACGGCGAAGTCAGCTTCGAGGAAGCCCACTGGTTCGCAAGCGTGCACGGCGACTCGCGCAACATCACCTACACGACGCTCGATGCCATCGCCGACGACTGGTTCCGCGATCATCCGCGCGACCTGCCAGTGCGCTTCACCGTCGCCGATCTGCACCGGCTGGCCGAAGCCGCATCGCCAGCGGAACGGCAGGCCGTGCAGCGCATGACCGACGGGCTGACTGGCTCGATCGAGCTCCCGCTGCAGGATCTCGCGACGCAGGCCATGAACTGGAGCCGGGAGCAGGCCGGCGTGCGCCCGATGCTCGGCCAGGTGGCCCGCCGACTGCTGTACGTGCAACGGCACGCCGCGGGCGATCAGCAGGTGGTCGGGGTGCGCGCGTGCGAGGCGCGACCCATCGGGGAGTTCCTGGCGCCCTGAGACTTCAGCTGCCGGCGGTCTGCGACACGTGGAACGCGACCTCGGTCTCCTGGTCGCGCAGGTAGAACTCGACCAGCTCGCCGCCGGTTGCCGGCAGATTCGGCTCGGTGATGACGCCCTGGCTGCGGCCCCACGCTTCCAGCGCTTCGCGCGCCGATGCGAGCTCGTCATACGGCCCGTTATGGATGAGCGTTGCATACTGGCCTGCAGGCAGCACGCCAGTCGAGATGCGACCGCTGCCAGTCGACTGTGCCAGGTGCAGCGGAGAGAACACTGTGAGGCCCGCTTCGACCTCCAGCGCACCGTCGTCGCCGACGCCGTGATAGCGCACGAACGGCGCGCCGGCCTCGAGCCGGCCCTCGAACGCAAGCCAGCTGCGCACCTCCGCCCAGATCAGCGGCACGAACGCCGCGACCTGCCCCGGACGCTTCATCCGCGTGCGGATCGCGGCGTAGGGCCGCGCGTCGCAGTACTGCAGTTGGGGTGCACTGAGCATCGTTCGTCCGAGCATAGCCGAGCGCAGCGGCGGCCTGAAGCACCTTGCGTCAGCGGGCGGCCTTGCGCGCGCGCAGCGCCTGCACGAGCTGCAGTCCGGTCTGCTCGCACGGTGGCAGCGCCGCGTCGCTCGTACCGAGCGGCGTCACGCGATCGCCCCACTCGAGGTAATGCGCGCACCAGGTGAGACCCGCGCCGAACGCCGGCAGCAGCAGCTTCGCGTGCGGTCGCACCCGGCCTTCCTCGAGCGCCTCGACCAGCGCGACCGGCACAGTGCCGGCCGACATGTTGCCGTAGCGGTGCACGTTGACGAAGACGCGGTCCATGCCGATGCCGGCGCGACGCGCCACCGCTTCGATGATGCGCAGGTTCGCCTGGTGGGGCACGACGAGATCGATGTCGTCCGCGCCGACTCCGGCGTCAGCGAGCACGCCCGCAGCGGCCTCGCCCATGCCGAGCACGGCGCGCTTGAAGATCTCCTGACCTTCGAACGTCCACGAGGTCTCGCCGTAGCGCCGACTGAAATCGGCGTAACGGCCACCCATGCCCTGGACGACCAGTGTGTCGCGCGCCTGCGCGTCGCACCCGAGCCGCTGGGCGAGCACGCCGCCGCGCTCCTCGCTCGCCTGCAGCACGACGGCGGCGCAGCCGTCGCCGAACAGCACGGCAACATTGCGGTTGTCCCAGTCCATGAAGGCGGTGATCAGCTCACCACCGAGCACGAGTGCGTTGCGCACCGTGCCGCCGCGGATCAGCGCGCTCGCGGTGCTGAGCGCGTACAGGAAACTGGTGCACGCCGTATTGACGTCCATCGCCGCGGCCCGCTGCGCCCCCAGCCGGCGCTGCAGCCCCGATGCCTGGTTCGGAACCTGGTCGTCGAAGCTGCAGGTGCCGAACACGATGAGTTCGAGCGCGGCGGCCTCGAGCCCCGCAGCCGCCAGTGCGCGCTGTCCCGCGACGGTTGCGAGGTCTTCCAGGCGGACGTGCGAGATGCGTCGTTCGCGAATGCCCGTGCGACTCGCGATCCACTCATCATCGGTGTCGAGGAAGGTCGCGAGGTCGGCGTTCGTCAGCACCGCGGGCGGGAGGCACTTGCCCCACCCGGTGATCGCAGCGTAGGTCATGCGCCGAACTCTAGCGCAGCGCCGGCGCGGCGCGCGATGATGGCCCATGATCACCGCACGGCGGCGCCCGCGATCGGTTCTGCTCGCAACGGCGCTGCTGCTCGCGCTGCCGCTGCATGCGGAACGCGAGTTCCGCGTGTACGAGGCGCTCGAGCCACAGGCCGACGTCGAGCTGCCGGCCGACTGGGCCGAACCCGCCGACTTCGTCATCGGCCGGCTGATGTACCCGAACAACCCGAACTTCGGTTTCTTCCGCTTCGGCGGCGACTGGCGCGAGGGCGGCACCGCCTGGGCCGTCGACTACCCGCGCGGCGACCGCCGGCTCGCGCAGATCCTGCGACGGCTGACGCGCATCGACGTGCGCTCGGTGGAGCAGCCGGTCAATCTCGACGACGGCAACGACGTCTACGACTGGCCGTTCCTCATCGTCGGCCTGCCCGGCATGTGGGACCTGACCGACGAACAGGTCGTGAAGCTGCGCGAATATCTGCTGCGGGGTGGCTTCCTGCTGTGCGACAGCTTCTTCGGCACGCGTGAATGGGACGGCTTCGTGGCCGGCATGCGCCGCGTCTTTCCCGATCGGCCCATCGTCGACCTGCCGGCCGATCATCCGCTGTTCCACACGGTGTTCGACCTCGACCCGAAACTGCAGGTGCCGAACTGGAACGCGCTGCGGGGTGGAGTGCCCTACCGCGCCGATGGTGCCGTGCCGCACTGGCGCGCGATCCTCGACGACGAAGGCCGCGTGATGGTGGCCATCGCATTCAACAACGACCTCGGCGATTCGTACCAGTGGGCGGATGATCCCGGTTATCCGCAGGCTGGCGCCAACCTCGGGCTGCGCATGGGTGTCAACTTCGCGGTGTATGCCCTGACGCACTGAGCAGGAGGCTGCTCGGCACCGCGGCCTAGCGCCGGCGAAGTGCGCTGACAGCGCGAGCCGCTTCGCCCTGTTAACGTACCGGACACCTGATACGGAGGAGATCGCGATGAAAAGCCTCGTTCCGTTCGCTCTCGCCTGCGCCCTTGCCGCACCCGCGATCGCTCACCACGGCTGGGCCGGCCAGGGCGACCAGAATTTCGAACTCACCGGCACGGTCGAGCAGCCCGTCAGCCTCGCCGGCCCACACGCGACGATGAAGGTGCGTGCGCAGGGCCAGGTCTGGGACATCACGCTCGCGCCGCCGCCGCGCACCGAAGCCGCCGGACTCAAGGCCGATACGCTGAAGAAGGGCGACACCGTCACCGTGTCGGGGCATCGCGCGCGCGATGCGAAGCGCTACGAGATCAAGACCGAACGCGTGACGGTCAACGGCAAGCTGTACAACGTCTATCCCGATCGCGACTGACGAGCCGCGATTGAACGACCTGCTGCTGTGGCTGCAGGCTTCCGCGCTCGGTGAGGCGATCCGCGGTGCAGGCGTCTGGTCCTATGGCGTCGTCAACGCCGCGCACATCGTCGGCATCGCGACGACCTTCGGCTCGATCCTCGTGCTCGACCTTCGCCTGCTGGGCTGGCGCCGCACGTACGGGCTCACCGATCTGGCCGCGGCTACCGTTCCGGTGGCGGCAGCGGGCCTCGCGCTCGCGGTGGTTACCGGCGTGTGCCTCCTCGCCACCAACGGCAGCGAATATCGCGGCAACCCGTTCCTGCTGATCAAGTTCGCCGCGATCGGCGTCGGGCTCGTCAACCTGCTGCTGCTGCACCGGCTGCCCGCGTGGCGCTCGCTGCGTGCCGGCACGCCGCCCGGACCGGCCGGTCAGCGAACACTGCGCGTGTTCGGCGCAGTGTCGCTTGCGAGCTGGCTGACCGCGATCATCGCGGGACGGATGCTCGGCTACTGGTGACGAACGCTACTCCGCGTGCCCGGTTTCCTGTTGCCGCCGCTGCTGCGGCGCCGGTTGCGGTGCGACCTGCGCAGCCGGTGCGCCACGCGGGCCAGCCGACGGCGGCGGGTTGTTCTTCAGATCCTGCGCGCGCGACACGATGTACTCGCGCACCGCGACGCTGTCTTCGGGCTGCAGGAACTTCGCGAACGAGCCCATGCCCTTCTCGGTGCGCGCGCCGCCGAGCACCACCTGGTCGAAGCCCTCCTGCGTGTGGAGCAGCGGCGTCACGGTGAGGTTCGGGAAGCTGGTGCGCGCCTGGACGCCACCCGCGCCGTGGCACACGTTGCAATGCTCGGTGTACAGCGCCTCGCCCCGCCCGATGACGTCGGCCGAAGCGGTCGATGCCGGCGGATCGAGCGGCGGCGGCGTGTAGGGCTGCGACTCGGGCAGCACCGCCTTGCCGTTCAATGCGAACACCAGCATGCGCGCGTACGTCGGCGCGTAGTAGCCGCCCTGCGCCGTGCCGCCGACGCTCGCCGCGACGTACTGCACGCCGTCGAGCTCGTAGCTGATCGGCGCGGCGAGCACCGCGGTCTTCGCATCGAAGCTCCACAGCTTCGCGCCCGATCTTCGCGTCGTACGCGAAGATCGTCTTGCCCGGGCCGTTGCCCATGAACACGAGATTGCCCGCCGTCGCGAGCACGCCGCTGGTTGCGCGCGGCCCGGGCTCGGACTCCCACACGATCTTGCGCGCGACCGGATCCCAGGCGCGCAGCAGGCCTGTGTCGGCGCGGCGGTCGTACGGCTTCAGCTTGGATCGATCGAGCCCCTGCCCGCCGAACGACACGCCGATGCTGAAACGGCCCGGCGTCGGCTTGAATTCCTTCGGCAGGTCGGCCATCGCGCCGTAGTTTTCCCAGGTCGGGATGTAGATGAGCCCGGTGTCGGGGCTGTACGCGTTCGGGTGCCAGGTGTGGCCACCCGGCGCGCCCGGTGACACGTTCCAGGGCTCCTTCTCGTAACGCGAGCCGTCGACCTCGATCGGCCGGCCGGTCTTCATGTCGATGCCGGTGGCCCAGTTCACCTCGGTGAACGGGTCGGCCGAGAGCAGCTTGCCGTCAGCGGCGTTCAGCACGTACAGGAAGCCGTTCTTCGACGGCTGCACCAGCACGTGCTTCTTCGCGCCGTCGAGCGTCAGGTCCATCGTCATCATCGGGCTGGTGGCGTCGTAGTCCCACGAGTCGCCCGGAGTCGTCTGGTAATGCCAGACGTACTCGCCCGTGTCCGGGCGCAGCGCGACGATCGAGGCCGCGTAGAGATTGTCGGCCACCTTCGACGCCCGCGCGCGCGCATTCCACGGCGTCGGGTTGCCGGTGCCGAACATCAGCAGGTCGGTCTCGGGGTCGTACAGCGCGCCGTCCCACACCGTGCCGCCGCCGCCGGCGACCTTCCACCACTCGCCTTCCCAGGTCTTCGCGGCGGTCTCGAGTGCCTTGCTCTCGAAGCCCTTGGCGGGGTCACCCGGTACGGTCCAGAAGCGCCAGGCTTCCTTGCCGGTGTCGGCATCGTATGCCGCGATGAATCCGCGTACGCCGAACTCGCCGCCCGACCCGCCGATGAACACCTTCCCCTTCGCGATGCGCGGGGCCATGGTGATCGAATACTTGTTGCCCATGTCACCGAGCCCGAGGCTTTCGGGGACGACGTCGATGTCCCACGCCGGCTTGCCGGTCTTCGCATCGATCGCGACCAGGCGCGCGTCGAGCGTGCCCATGATGATCTTGCCGTTCCACGCGGCGAGGCCACGATTGACGAGGCCGAGATTGCTGCGCAGGCGCTCGCCCTGGATGTTCGGGTTGTACGTCCACAGCATCTGGCCGGTCTTGCCGTCGAAGGCATGGACGACGTTGCGCGCGGTGGAGACGTACAGCACGCCATCGACGAACAGCGGCGAGCCGTGCTGGTTCTGGTTGGTCGTGTAGTCGGCGAACCACTGCAGCCCGAGCGTGCCGACGTTGCCGGAGTCGATCTTCTTGAGCTGGCTGAAACGCTGCTCGGAGTAGGTGCCTCCGTAGGTCATCCACTGCGCGGGCTCGCTCGCCGCGTTGGTCAGGCGCTCGGCCGTGACGTTGGCGGCCGGACCGCTCGTCGCGGCGACTTCGGTCTTCTTGCCACAGGCCGTCAGCAGCGCGACGGACAGCATCACACTCAGGCCCATCTGCATGGGCCGCGTACGCATCAGCATCGAAAACCCCCCGGACTCTTCGTTCTTGTAGTGGTCGGATGGACCGCCCGGCGGCGGTCTAGTTCTCTTCGTGTGCCCCCGCCGCCCGCGGCTGCGGCAGCGCGCCGACGCCCGGCGCAGCGCCCTTCAGCACGTTCGCGCGCGAGATCAGGTACTCACGCACCGCCACGCGAATCGTCCGGCTGAGAGGTCCTTCGCGAACGAGCCCATGCCCTTCTCGGCGCGCACGCCCTGCAGCACCACCTGTCGAAGCCTTCCTGCGTGTGCAGCATCGGCGCTGACCATGAGGTTCGGGAACGTGCCGCGCTGCATGACGCCGTCTGCGCCATGGCAGACCGAGCAGTACTGCGAGTACTTCTCGCCGCCCGTGCTTGATGACGTCGGCGGCGGCCGTCGAGGCCGGCGGATTCAGCGGCGGCGGCGTGTATTCCTCGTTCGGCGGCAGCTGCGCGGTGCCGCCGAGCTCGAACACGAGCATGCGCGAGTAGCCCGGGCGCGAAGTAGCCGCCCTGCGCCACGCCACCGACGCTGGCCGCGACGTACTGCTGGCCGTCGAGCTCGTAGGTGATCGGCGGCGCGTAGATGTTCGTCTGCGTCTTGTAGCTCCACAGCTGCTGCGCCGCTCTTCGCGTCGTAGGCGCGCAGCTCCTGGCCGCGCGCCGTTGCCCACGAACACGAGGCCGCCCGCCGTTGCGAGCACGCCGCCCGTCGGGCGATCGTTCACGAACGCTTCGGTTTCCCAGACCGATCTTGCGCGCGACCGGATCCCACGCCTTCAGGCGACCGGTGATGCCGGTCTTGTTGGTCGGCTCGAGGTT
The DNA here is from genome assembly GCA_963769065.1 of uncultured Pseudomonadota bacterium. Lineage (GTDB taxonomy): Bacteria > Pseudomonadota > Gammaproteobacteria > Steroidobacterales > Steroidobacteraceae > ZC4RG30. The sequence goes on from CAVYKG010000012.1 coordinate 160,843, forward strand.
GGTCGCCGCCATGTTCGGCCCGCCGAACGCTGATGCCGAGGTTGAACCGCCCGCGGTCGACGGCTTGTAGTTCGGATCGGCGATCATCGGGAAGTAGGCTTCCCAGGTCGGGATGTAGACCAGGCCGGTCTCGGGGCTGAACGCGTTCGGATGCCAGCTGTGACCACCCTGCACGCCCGGCGCGAGATTCCACGGCTTCTTCTCGTAGCGCGCTTCGGCACCACGTTCGGACGGCCGGTCTTCATGTCGACGCCGTTGGCCCAGTTCACTTCGGTGAATGCGTCGGCGCTGAGCAGCTTGCCCGTCGCCACATCGAGCACGTACAGGAAGCCGTTCTTGTTCGGCTGGATCAGCACGTGATGCTGCTGCGCCGTCGATCGTGAGATCGGCGGTCATCATCGGGCTGGTCGCGTCGTAGTCCCAGGTGTCGCCGGGCGTGGTCTGGTAGTGCCAGACGTATTCGCCGGTGTCGGCCTTCAGCGCGACGATGGACGCGATGTAGAGGTTGTCGCCGACCTTCGGATCGCGGGCCGTCTGCGTTCCACGGCGTGCCGTTGCCGGTGCCGTAGATCAGGAGGTCGTTCACCGGATCGTAGATGGCGCCGTCCCACACCGAACCGCCGCCGCCGAGCTTCCACCACTCGCCGCTCCATGTTGGCGGCGGCCTTCTTCCATCGCTTCGTTCTCGAAGCCCTTCGACGGATCGCCCGGCACGTTGTAGAAGCGCCAGGCTTCCTTGCCGGTCTCGGCATCGAACGCGGCGATCCAGCCGCGCACGCCGAACTCGCCGCCCGAGGCGCCGATGAACACCTTGCCCTTCGCGATGCGCGGCGCCATCGTGATCGACAGGCGGTTCAGCGGATCCTCGCGGTCTCCGATGATCGTGTCGGTGCGACCACGCTTCCTTGCCGGTCTTCGCATCGATCGCGACGAGACGCGCGTCGAGCGTGCCCATGTAGATCTTGCCGTTGTAGGCGGCGATGCCGCGGTTCACGTTGCCGCAGCACACATTGCGCAGCCATTCGCCCGGCACCTTCGCGTTGTACTGCCAGAGCTGCTTGCCGGTCTTCGCGTCGAACGCGTAGAGCTTGTTCCAGGACGGTGGAGACATAGAGCACGCCATCGACGTACAGCGGCGTGCCGTGCTACGTCGAGGTTGGTGTCGTAATCGGCGAACCACTTGAGGCCCAGCGTGCCGACGTTGGTCGCGTCGATCTGCTTGAGCGCGCTGAAGCGCTGCTCGGAATACGTACCGCCGTAGCTCAGCCACTGGCTCGGCTCGTCGGCCGCCTTCAGCAGCCGCTCGTCGGTCACGGCGACGGCCGGGGCCATGGGTGCCGTGGCGGCCGCGGTGGTGGTGGGTTCCTTCTTGGCGCAGCCAGCCAGGATGGCGGCGGACAAGCAGCAGGCCGAAGCCCAGGTCGCGGGTACGAATGATCACGGCAGGCCCCCGGAAACGGATCGGTTGATCGGTCAATGCCGGGAGTCTATCCCGAAGTCTGCCGGATCAGGGCACGCCCTTGCCGTTCCGCCACGCCCGTTCGAACGGCAGGCGCCAGGCGTGCGGTGCAACCAGCTGGTGGATCGCGTTCGGCCCCCAGGTTCCCGGCGAGTAGCTGCGGACCGGCGGGGGGTTCTCGAGCAGCGGCACCGAGAGCTCCCACAGCCGTTCGATGCCCTCGGCGGTCGTGAACAGGGTGTGGTCGCCGCGCATGGCATCGAGGATCAGCCGCTCGTACGCTTCGAGCACTTCGCCCGAGAGCCCGGTGTCGTTCATCGCGAACTGCAGGCTCAGCTTGTCGAGCTTCATGCCGGGCCCGGGGCGCTTGCCGTAGAACGACAGCGACATCTTCGAGGCGTCGGCGAGGTCGAACGTCAGGTGGTCGGGGCCGTGGGCACCGACGCCGGAGTCGGCCGGGAACATGCTCTTCGGCGGCTCGCGAAACGCGATCGAGATGATGCGCTGGCCCTCGGCGAGCCGCTTGCCGGTGCGCAGGTAGAACGGCACGCCGGCCCAGCGCCAGTTGTCGATGTGACAGCGCAGCGCGATGAACGTCTCGGTGTTCGACTCGGGATTGACGCCCTCCTCGTCCCGATAGCCCGACGTACTGTCCGCGCACGACGTCGGCCGGCTGGATCGGCAGCATGCTGCGGAAGACCTTGTTCTTCTCCTCGCTGATCGGCTTCGGCGCGAGGTTGGTCGGCGGCTCCATCGCCATGAACGCGAGGATCTGGAACAGGTGCGTCACGACCATGTCGCGGTACGCGCCGGTCTGTTCGTAGAAGGCCGCGCGCTGGACGAGACCGAGCGTCTCCGGCACGTCGATCTGCACGTGATCGATGAAGTTGCGGTTCCAGATGGGCTCGAACAGGCCGTTCGCGAAGCGGAACGCGAGGATGTTCTGCGCCGGCTCCTTGCCGAGGAAGTGGTCGATGCGGAAGATCTGGTCTTCGCTGAAAACCTCGTGCAGCCGCGCGTTCAGCTCCACCGCGCTCGCAAGGTCGGTGCCGAACGGCTTCTCCATGATGATGCGCGCGCCCTCCACGAGGCCCGCCTCGCCGAGCGTCCGTACCGCCGCGAGCGCCGCGCTGGGCGGCACGCTCAGGTAATGCAGCAGCCGGCTCTCGCCGGTGAACGAGGCCTGCGCGCGCTGGACAGCGCGCCCGCAGCGCCTCGGGTCCGCGTCCGATCGGAACGTAGTCGAGGCTCGCGGCGAACGATTGCCAGGCGTCGTCGGTGGCCGAGCGCGTGCCGTGCTCCTTGAGCGCCGCCTGCGTCAACTCGCGGAAACCGTCCGCGTCGATGTCGTCGAGCGACAGCCCGATGATCCGGCAGCCGGGGATGAACCCGGCACTCACCAGATGGAACAGCCCCGGCAGCAGCTTGCGGCGCGCGAGATCGCCGGTCGCACCGACCAGTACGACGACGTGGGGATAACGGGGACCGACACCGGCGGGAACCTTGGACACTGCAACCTCGATGCGGCGAGACACCTGACCGTCAGACCATGCAAGATCGACGCCAGCCTGACAATAGCGAGCGCGCGCCGTTTGTCCGAAACACTACGCCCTGCACTGCTGACGCACGACGTCGCGCGAACGATTCTCGAAGCGGCGGCACGGGGAACGGCGCACGTCGAGTGCTCGCTCGACCTGGGACGCACGCGGACACGGGTCGCGCTGCGCGACGGCGGCTGGGTGCACGACGGCGTTCACCGTCCGCTTCCTGTGAGCCTGCGTGAACGCACGATCTACCACTGGGACGGCACTGCCTTCACGCCCGTCTCGCGCTATGGCGGCGCGCTGATCAAGCTCGTGCCGACCGAGTGGGGTCCGCCGACGTTCGAGATCGACGGCATCAAGATGCTGCCCACGGCGAAGGTTTCGCCGTTCGAGGACGCGAAGCGCAAGGTCGCGCTCGTGTCGCCGCGCGGCCGACGCGTGCTCGATACCTGCGGCGGTCTCGGCTACTTCGCGGCCTGCGCACTGGAAGCCGGCGCGGCCGCGATCAACTCGTACGAGAAGAACGCCGATGTGCTGTGGCTGCGCACGTTCAACCCGTGGTCGCCCCCCGCCGATCCGAGACTGACGGTCACGCAGGCCGACGTGTCGGTCGCGATAGCCGATGTTCCCTCGGGCAGCGTCGACGCGGTGCTGCACGATCCGCCTCGCTTCGGCATCGCCGGCGAGCTGTATTCGCAGCGGTTCTACGACGAGCTCGCGCGCGTGCTGGCACCGCGCGGCGCGATGTTCCACTACACCGGCACGCCGAACCGGCTGACCAGCGGCCGCGACGTTCCGGGCGAGGTGCTGAAGCGGCTGCAACGCGCCGGCTTCGAGGCGCGGCGCGACGGCGACGGTATCTTCGCCGTCAGAGGAAGAACTTCGCGACGTTCAGCGAGATGACGCTCGGATCGCCGCCGGACGCGAAGAACCGTTCGTACTCGCCGCGCACGGCCCATGAACCGAGCTTCACCTGGACGCCGGCGCCGGCAGCAACGGTGTTGTCGTCGAGTGAGCGCGACGACTGACGGCTGTCTCGCAGATCGCCCGACAGGCGCGCATAGCCCGCCTTCGCATAGACGTCGACGAACGGTGCCGGGATGGGCAGATAGAACAGCCCGTAGAGCGCAGTGGCCTTGAGGTCGGCACCGACGACGTAGCTGCCATTCGACGGACCCGTCGATACCGAGCCGAGGTCGACGTACTCGAGTTCCCCGCCGAACACCGACAGGGCGCGGATGCCCGCGAACGCGCGCCAGCCGGTGTCGGACTCGCTGAGCGACAGGCCGGTGCCACTCGTGGTCGGCGGAACTTCGCCGCTGACCTCGGTTCGCGCGGCACCGGCGCCGACGTAGAAACCGAGCAGATCGGAAGCGTTCGCAGCAGAGGTGCCGAGTGCCGCCGTGGCAATGAGGGCCAGTGAGATGCGATTCATGGGTTCCCCTGGTGTAGTCAGTGAGAGGGACGGTGCAGCAGCGCCATCAGCGCCTGCGCGGGAGTGCCCCGTGCGGTTGCACGTCTCAGTGCACCATTTTGCCACGCGACGAAAACTGCGGGGTTGATGTAGGACTTGCGGCAGACGGCCGGCGTGTTGCGCAACCCCGCGGCAACGTCCTTGACGACGCTGGTCATGCAACGGCGGAGGGCCGCGTCAGAGCTGCGTTCAGGCAGCGGCGTCGAATCGAGCAGACTCACCGCGCGCACCGTGGCGTGCCAGGTGCGGAAGTCCTTCGCGGTGAATTCACCACCCATGCGTTCGCGCAGATAGTCGTTGACCTGCCCCGAGTCGATCGCGTGATGGCCACCGGTTTCGTCGACGTACTGGAACAGCGCCTGGCCCGGCAGCTCCTGGCAACGACGTACGAGCTTCGCGAGACGCGCATCCTCGACCAGCACGTCGTGCTCGGTCCCGCCTTTGCCGCGAAACTGCAGCAGCGCCTTGCCGCGCGCCGGAAACTTCGCGTGCCGGTCGCGCAGCGTGGTGAGGCCGAAGCTGCCGTTGCTGCGCGCGTACTCCGCGTTGCCGATGCGGACCTGCGTCGCGTCGAGCAGCTTGACCACGAGCGCGAGCACCTTCTCGCGCGGTAGCCCGGGCAGACCGAGATCACGCCGCACACGTGCCCGCAGTCTGCCCAGGGCCTTGCCGAAGCTGAGCATGCGAGCGTGCTTGCTGTCGTCTCGCGCCGTGCGCCAGTCGGGGTGGTACCGGTACTGCTTGCGGCCACGCGCGTCGCGACCGGTCGCCTGCAGATGTCCGTTCGGCTTCACGCTGATCCAGACGTCTTCATAGGCCGGAGGTATCGCGAGCTTGGCGATGCGCGCCAGCACGCGCCGGTCACGGATGGGCTTGCCGCTCGGGCCGATGTAGCGGAACCGCGCAGGTGCACCACGCGGTGAGCGTTCGCGGATGCGGCGGATGCCGGGCGTTTCGTCGGATACGTAAACGAGGCCAGGGGGTACGGGAGGCATGGCGGCACGGTACGGGCCCGCCACATGCCGCCGCTGTAGGTCAGGCTTACGTCAGCGCGGGAAAGATTCCGTTGCTCCGTTCAGCGTTGGCGCCGGTCGCGTCGCGAGCCACGACCCGAGCAGGATCAGCGCGAACGCCGCGAGACTGCTGAACCCGAGCGGCTCGTGCAGGACCAGCACACCGAGCAGCGTCGCAACCGCGGGGTTGACGTACGTGATCACCGTGGCGCGTTGCGGGCCGGCCGCCCGGATGAGATGGAACATGAGCAGCATCGCGATCGCCGAACAGACGATGCCGAGGAAGGCCACTGCGACGATGGCGCGCGTGGACGGCCAGGCCGCGGGCCAGGCGAACAACCCCGCCGGTGCGAGCACGATGCTCGCAAGCGCGAGACTCGCCGCAATCACGCCCGCGGAATCCGCGCTGGTCAGATGGCGCTGCACGATCAACGGCCCGATCGCATAGCCGAGCGTCGCGACGATCATGCAGCCGACGCCGAGCCAGCCCATCGCGCCGTGCACCGCGCCGAAGCCGAGCAGCAGCAGCACACCTCCGAGGCCGATCAGCAGGCCCGCGAGACGCCACGCATGCAGCGGCTCATGCAGGCCGAAGGAGCGCGAGATGATCGCGATGCTCAGCGGCGTCATTGCGATGAGCACTCCGGTGACGCTCGAGGCGATCCATTGCTCGCCGAGCGTGATCGCGGTGAACGGGATCGCGAACTCGATCAGCGCGAACGCGAGCACGGCGCCGAAATGATGTCGTACGCGGCGCGAGCGCACCGCGTCGCCAGGCGATCGGCAGCATCACCAGCGCGGCCAGTGTCACGCGCGACCACACGATGAACATCGGCGAGAGCTCGACCAGCGCGACCTTGATGAAGAAGTACGGCACGCCCCAGATCAGGCCGAGTGCGATGAAGGCCGCCCATGCGCTCGCCGGCATCAGGCTTCCTCGTCGGCGCCGCGGGCCAGCGCGTCGGGCAGCCGCTTGCCGGCCGCAGGTGTCACCCCCAGCTCGCGCATGCGTTCGGCCAGCGCGATGGCGCTGCCGCGGCCGGTGCTCAGCTGACCCAGCGCCTTGTCGTAGGTGGCCCGCGACTTCTCGAGCTGCTGCCCGACCTCGAGGAACGTCGTGGCGAAGTGCGTCAGTTTCTCGTACAGCTTGCGGCCGGCCTCTGCGATCTCTTCGGTCGATTCCTGCCGGCGCTGGAACGTCCACAACCCTTCGACCAGCTTGACCACCGCCATCAGCGTGCTCGGGCTGACGAGGATGATGCGATGCCGGTACGCATCGGCATACAGGCCGCCATCGTGCGACAGCGCCGTCAGCAGCGCGGCCTCCACCGGCACGAACATCAGTACGAAGTCGACCGTCGCAAGGTCGGGCGAGCCCGGATAGTTGCGGCCGGCGAGCCCTTTCATGTGCGCACGGATCGAGGCCAGATGGTCGCGCAGACGCTCGGCGCGCGGTGCTTCGTCGGCCTCGCCGCAGTACGCGGTCCAGGCCTTGTTCGACACCTTCGCGTCGATGATGAGCTGGCGGCCCTCGGGCAGGAAGATCACCGCGTCGGGCTGCAGGCGCTCGCCTTCCGCGCCGCGAACCGCATGCTGGAGCCGATACTCGCGGTCGGCGCGCAGCCCCGAGTCTTCGAGGATCTTGGCGAGGATGGTCTCGCCCCAGTCGCCGGTCGACTTCGACGTGATGGTCAACGCCTGGGTCAGGCGCTCGGCCTGCGCGGAGACGGCCTGATTCAACGCCGTGAGCTGGACGATGCGCTCGTCGAGACGACCGCGCGCTTCGGACTCCGCGCCGTGGATCTCGTCGACGCGACGGCGGAAGTCATTCAGCTGATCGCGGAACGGGCCCACCACTGATTCGACCTGCGCCCGACTCGACTCGTTCAGCGAACGCGCACGCTCGTCCATCAGCCGCGCCGCGGTCGCGAGCACCGACTGCTCGAAATGCGCCGAGCGCTCGGCGATCCAGGTCTTCTGCGACTCGAGCTGCGCGCGCAGGTCGTCGGCGCGGGATTCGGCCACGGCACGCGAAGCGACGGCATCGGCGAGCCTGCGACCGGCGCGCAGCTGCACGACGAGCCCGGCTACGACGGCACCCAGCACTGCGGCGATCAGTGAGACAAGGGCCAGAGACATCGAAGCGGAGCTCCTGTAAACACAGCGGCAATGGCAACAGGGAGAACTGCGATGCCGGATGCTACAGCGGTGTGGATCGGCCGGGTGATGAGCGGGATGCTAGCGGCGATGCTCGGCTTCTCCGGCATCATCAAGCTCATGGGCCGGCCCGAGGTCGCCGAAACGCTCGTCCCGAGATCGGCGTTCTGGTGCTCTACCTGGTCCCGCGCACCGCAGTGCTCGGCGCAATCCTGATGACCGGCCTGCTCGGCGGCGCGATGGCGACGCATTTCCGCGTCGGCAGCCCGCTGTACAGCCATTGCCTCTTCGGTCTGTACATGGGGCTGTTCGCATGGGGCGGATTATGGCTGCGCGAGCCGCGCCTGCGGGCGCTGATGCCCTGGCGCGGAAAGCAGCCGGCACAAGCGCACGGTTGAGCGCTCGTGCCGGCTTCGAACGGCGCTCAGGCCAGCGCGGTCTTGTACAGTTTCAGCAGCTGCGTCCAGGCGCGCTCGGCTTCGGGCTTGCTGTAGATCGTGCTGGCGAAGTCGGGCACACACCAGCCGTGCTGCGCCGGATAGACCTCGATGTCGGCCTTGACCTTGGCCGCATCGAAAGCCTTGCGCAGCTTGTCTTTCGAATCGGGCTCCTTCTCGTCGTCGTTCTTCGCGATCGCGACGAGCATCTGGGCCTTCATCTTCGGAATCATCAGGTGCGGGCTCTCGGGGCTCGCTGTGGTCAGGCCGCCGCCATGGAACGACGCGCCTGCGCCGATGCGATTCGGAACCGCCGCCGCCGTGCGGAACACCAGCGGGCCACCCATGCAGTAGCCCTGGGTGCCGATCTTCTTCGACTTGTTGACCTGCGCCTGCGCGTCGAGCCAGGCGACGAACGCCTGCGCATCGGACTCGGCGGCGCCCGCGGCGTTGATGGGCCCCGTGAGCGGCGGCAGCTTCGCGCGATCGGCGTCGCTGCCGAAGTTGAAGTTGCCGGGGCCGAACGCCAGCGGCGCCTTCTGCGTGCGATAGAACGGGTTCGGCACCAGCACCGCATAGCCCTCACCGGCTAGCCGACGCGCCATCTCGCGGAACGCGGGGCGCACCGTGAAGATGTCGGTCCAGACGATGACCGCCGGATGCGTGCCGCTTTCGGGGTAGACGAAGACCGCGTCGCAGTTGCCGTCGCGGGTCTTGATGGTGACATCTTTCTCGGTGACCTTCGTCTCGGCGGCGCCCGCGCGGCCGACGGCGGCACCGACACCCACCGCGGTGGTCAGCGCGACGAAATCACGACGGTCCAGGCTCACTTCGGACATGGTCTTCCCCCCGCATCTATTTTTGAACGGCAGCTCGCGGCTGCAACGCTCAGTAGGATAGCGCGCGAGCGAATGACAGGTTGACCGAAGAATATTTCTGGTCGTTGACGGCGTGCTGGGCGCCGAGCGACATCTGACCGCCGGCGCGGAATTTCACCGTCTGCGTCAGACCGACGACGTCGGTACGCTCGAGATCGGTCGTACGCTGCATCGCATAGGCGAGCGCGAGCGTCGCGCGATCGTTGAAGCGGGTGGCAATGCTCGCGAGCATGCGTTGCGACACGGCATCTTCGAGCGACGACTTGCCGAGCTCACGATAGTCGGGGGTCTGCAGCTGCGCCTGCAGGCCGACCGCGACGCGTCGCAATTCGCGCTGCAGACCCATCTGCATGGCGTAGCCCTGCCCCTGCAGGTTGTCGCTGGCGGCGGCAGCGAGCGACGCCGTGGCGTTGCCCAACGGTTGCGTCAGCGTGATACCCGCGAGCGTCGCCTCGCCCGCGAGATATTCGCCGTGCGCCTCGACGGCACGACCGCCGCCAAGCCCGCACGCGAGCGTCGTGTTGGCGAACAGCGAGCCGTAGTCGCTCTCGGCGAGGCCATAGTTCTCGCGCACCCGGCCGACGCTCAGCGAGTACGCACGGCAGCCATCCTCGACCGCGCGCGCCTTGGAAACCAGCGAGCGGTTGACCGACGTGCTGCGGCCCGCGGCATCGCGCGCTGTGAAGGACACGCCGTTGGCCGCGGCCGAGACGCGGCCGGTTGAAAGCCCCCGCTGCGACAGGCCGGCAGCAGGCGCATTGGCGGCGCCGAGGAGCGCGTCTGCGGCAGTGGGAACGATGGCCGTGCCAGTCAGGGCAAGGCGCGGCGCGTACAACACGTCATCACGCATTGCGAGGCCGGTGCCGATCTGCAGGCCCGCGAAGCGGACGGCCGAGCCCCAGGCGCCGGCATCGCTGGTGCTGTCGCCGAGCTTGAAGCGATTGCGCGAGGATTCGGGCGCGAACGACCAGGCAGACTCGAGCCGCGTCAGCGACCCTTCCTGAGAACGCACCTGGGCAATGGCGGTGGATTCGAGACGCAGCGAGCCGGAGACCACGGCCGCATCGAGCGCGGAGGTGGAGCGGGTCAGCACCTTGTGCGTGACCTTGACCTCTTCGTCCGCGAGCGCAGGGCACGCGAAGGCGGCCGCAGAGGCAGCGAGTAAAATTGCACAGGGGCCCGGGGCCCTGTGGAATACCTGCATCGTTCCGTCCCGAAGAAAGCTGTAGGAGAACTTAACATCTCGAGTCAGACATTGTGCGAGCCACTTCACATCGAGGCTCATCTGCGCAGATTCGCGCGTTTTTTCGCTGAATTCGATCATTTCTGGAGGTCGCCGCCTCCGCTGACATCGGTCGGACGGGGGCGCCCGGTAGGCTCCATCCTCCAGCGCGGGGGGCTTTGAACCATGAGCATCCACCCCCACGTTATTCAGGTAACCGGTGCGTTTCTCGCGGCGCGCGAGACCCCTGCAGCGGTCACCCTTACCGGCCGGCCGTGGCGTTGATGCGCTGCAGCCGCCGTCACCTGCTGCTGGGCTTCGCCGCCCTCTGCCTCGACCCGAAGGAGCGCGCGATGTCCGCCACGCCCCCGCTGCCACTGATGCCCGATGCGCCGCCGCGTGCCCGCGTGGTCGCGGCGCGCGAATCGCATTTCGGCGAAACGCTCGGCGATCCGTATCGCTGGATGGAAAACACGCGTGACGGCGAGTGGCTTCCCTGGCTGCGCGGTCAGGACGCTTTCGCGCGCCGCACGTTGCGGGCGTCACCCGGCCGCGCCGGTCTTCTTCGCCGCATCCAGCAACTCTCTGCCGACACCGTGGCGACCTCCGAGGTGCAACGTGCCGGTGGCTGCATGTTCTTCGAGCAGCGGCCGAAGGGCGCCGACAATTATCAGCTCTTCGTTCGCGACCACGGTCGCGACCGGCTGCTCGTCGACCCGACCGTGCTCGGCAGCAAATCGCAGCACGTTGCGCTCGACTGGTGGCACGCATCGCCGGACGGGCGCCACGTCGCCTACGGCCTGTCGGTCGATGGCAGTGAAGACTCGACGCTGCACGTGCTGCGCGTCGCCGACGGTCGCGATCTGCCCGAACGCATCGCCGACACGGGGCTCGCAACGCCCCAGTGGCTCGATGACGGCAGCGGCTTCTTCTACAACCAGCTCACTGGCGCGGTCGATTCGCCCGGGCGTTACCTCGACAGCCAGGCACGGTTCCATCGCCTCGGCACGCCAGTCGAGAGCGATCCGGTGCTGGTCAGGCGCGGCCTTGTGCCGGGCCTCGAGTTCGACGAGATCCAGGTGCCCACGTTGCTGATCTATCCCGGCGCGAAGCACGTAGTGCTGTCGCTGGCCGACGTACGCGCCGAGTGCCGCTGGCTCATCGCGCCGCTCGATGCGGTGCTGGCCGGGCGCGCAACCTGGCAGCAGATCGCCGATTTCGCGGACGAGGTCACCGGCCTCGATCTTCACGACGGCGAACTCTTCCTGCTCGCGAACCGAGACCACCCGCGCGGCCGACTGCTCCGCACGTCGGCCGATTCGCCATCGCTGGCAACGGCGACCGAGCTCGTGCCGCAGGATTCCGCCGTGCTCGAAGACTTCGTGCGCGCGCGCGACGGCCTCTACCTGCGCTACCTCGATGGCGGTCCGAGCCGCCTTCGCCGACTCTCCGCCGACGGCACGCTCGTGACGCTCGAGCTTCCGTTCGAAGGTTCGGTTGGCGAGGTGTTCGCGACGGTCGAGGACGACGGCGTGCTGATGTCGATGTCGGGCTGGCTCGAGCCCGCCGGCATCTGGGCGGTAGATGGTGCTGGTCGCATCACCGACACCGGGCTCACGCCGCGGCCCGCAATCGACGTCGGCGCCTATGAATCACGCCGCCTGTTCGCCACCGCGCGCGACGGCACCCGTGTGCCGTACAGCCTCATCCACCGGAAGGGGTTGCGCGCGGACGGCAGCGCGCCATGCTTCATCCAGGCCTATGGTTCGTATGGCGTCGCCGCGTATCCGCCCGGGTTCATCGGACGCCTGCTCGCACTGGTCGACGCAGGCTTCGTCGTCGGGTTCGCGCACGTGCGCGGCGGCGGCGAGTACGGGCGCGAGTGGCATCGGGCCGGTCAGCTCGCGAACAAGCCGAACACGTGGCGCGACCTCATCTGCGTGTGCGAGGACCTGTGCGCTCGCCGCATCACCTCACCGGAACGGCTCGCGATCGGCGGCCGGTCCGCCGGGGGCATTGCGGTGGGCCGCGCAATGACCGAACGGCCCGACCTGTTCGCGGCCGTCGTGTCGGGCGTCGGCTGGTCGAACCCGCTGCGGTACGAGGTCGAGCCAAACGGCTTCGGCGAAGTCCCCGAATGGGGCGATATCAACGAGGAAGCGGGCTACCGCGCACTGCGCGGCATCGACAGCTACCAGGCGGTGGTCGACGGCACGGCGTACCCCGCCGTGTTGCTGACGACCGGCATCACCGATCCACGCGTCGCGCCGTTCCATGCAGCCAAAATGGCGGCGAGGCTGCAGGCCGCCTCGAGTTCGGGCAAGCCGGTCCTGCTACGGGTCGACTTCGATGCCGGGCACGGAATGGGCTCGACCCGCGCACAGCAGGACCAGGAGGCCGCCGACACGTACGCGTTCCTGGTCGACGCAACGCGCGCGAGGGGTGCTCGCTAGCGGCGCGCAGTCGGCGCGCGCGTCGTCGCCACGAGCCAGGCGGCCCCGAGCACCGCGCTGGTAACCGACGCGCACAGCACTGCAAGCTTCGACTGGTTGATCAGCGCCGGGTCGGCGGCGAAGGCCAGGTTCGCGATGAAGATCGACATCGTGAAGCCGATGCCGCCGAGCAGCCCGGCGCCGAGCACGTGAGTCCAGCCGATGCCGTCCGGCAGCCGCAGCCCGGCCAACCTGGCCGCGAGCAGGCAGGCGAGGCCGATGCCGATCGGCTTGCCAAGAACGAGACCGGCGAGGATGCCCATCGAGTTCTCGCCTGCGAGGGCCGCCATTCCGCCCGACAGCACGATGCCGGCGTTCGCGAGCGCGAACAGCGGCAGGATGCCGAACGCGACGGGGCGCGAGAGCGCGTGCTCCAGCCGGTTCAGCGCCGTAACGGGCACAGCGAACGCGAGCAGCACGCCGGCAAGCGTCGCGTGAATGCCCGATCGCAACATCAGCCACCACAGCAGCACGCCGAGCAGCAGGAACGGCCACAGCGAGGTCGAGGGGCGAACGCGGCCGAGCGTGGCCAGCATGCCCCATAAAGCGAGCGCCGCGGCGAGGTGCGGCCATGACAGCGAGTCGCTGTAGAACAGAGCGATGACGAGGATTGCCCCCAGATCGTCGATTACCGCGAAAGCGACCACGAAAACGCGCAGCGGCGCGGGGATGCGTCGACCAAGCAGGCCGAGCATGCCGAGTGCAAAGGCAATGTCGGTCGCCATCGGAATGCCGAAGCCGCGGACAGTCGGCGTACCCGAGTTCAGCGCGAAGTGCAGCAGGGCCGGTACCGCCATGCCGCCCACCGCCGCAATGACCGGAAGGAGCGCCCGGTCGCGACTCGCCAGCTCGCCCTCCCGAAGCTCGCGCCGCAGCTCGAGGCCGACCAGCAGGAAGAACACCGCCATCAGCGCATCGTTGACCCACGATTCGAGCGACAACGCGCCGAGCGGCAAGTGCCAGAAACGCACCCAGTCAGGGCCGGCCGCACCATTTGCGAGCACGAGGGCGAGCACCGTGCAGACGGCCAGCAGCACCGCGCCCGATTGCTCCGATTTCACCAGCCGCTCGAACACGCCGCCGACCCGTTGCATTTCAGACCTCCGGGCCGCAGTGTAACGCGGCGCGGCCGGCCAAAACCCTGCTGATACTCGACGTTACTGACGGTAGCCGTTATCCTTTCAAGCTCATGATCCGGTCTTTCGCGAACGACGCTACGCTAAGCGTGTTCGAAGGAAGGCTTGTCAGGGAGATACCGCCGCGAATGCAGCAGCGCGCACTGGCGAAGCTGCAGTTGATCAACGCGGCAACCGATCTTCGCGATCTCGAAGCGGTACAGAGCAACGGGCTGGTCGAGCTGCAGGGAGAGCGCTTCGGCAAGCACTGTATCTGCGTCGACAGGCACGGACGCATATGCTTCCGCTGGGACAGCGGGCACGCATACGACGTCGAGATTTTCGGTTATCACTAGGTGCGGATGACGTTCCGCCAGGAGCATCAGCGTGGCGATCAAGAAACTCGTTCCCGTTCACCCCGGGGCGATCTTGCGGATGGAGTTTCTCGAACCGCTCGGCCTCAGTCCGTATCGGGTCGCGAAGGAACTGGACGTTCCGCTGCCACGCATCAACGACATCGTGCTGGAGAAGCGTGGCATTTCGCCCGAGATGGGCGTGATGCTCGCCCACTACTTCGGCACTTCCGAACCGTTCTTCATCAATCTGCAGGGTGACTACGACCGGCGCGTGGCACAGGCCGCGTTGATGACCAAGCTCGCGCGCATCCGCCCGCGCAGCAAGACCACGTCCGCGCAGTGACAGCCACCTGCCGCATCCTGGTGGCCGACGACAACGTCGACGCCGGTGACGCCCTCGCGATGTTGCTCGAGCTGCAGGGGCACGAAGTGTCGGTCGCGCCGCGATGGACAGTCGGCGCTGAAACTCGCCGAATCGTTCCAGCCCGCGATCGCGCTGCTCGACATCGGCATGCCCGGCATGGATGGCTACGCCGTGTCGCGCGCAATCCGCGCGCAGCCGTGGGGCAAGTCGATCTACCTCGTCGCCCTCACCGGCTATTCGCAGCCCGCCGACCGCGAGCGTGCGGCCCAGGCAGGCGTCGATCACTTCGTGGTGAAGCCGGTCGAGATGACGACGCTCGAGAAGATCTGCACCGACGCGCTGGCCGCGCGCTGAGGCGGCGGATGAAGCTGCAAACCGTGATGGTGTCTGCAGCGCTCGCCGTCGCGGCGGGTTGCGCCTCGATGGAAGATCGCGATGCGTTCCAGGACAAGCGCATCGAGTTCAACCGGGCGGCGATCGCGTGCGGTTCGAACACCGAATGCCTGCGCAAGCTCGAGCCGAAGAAAACCGCAGGCCCGGAGCGCTGAGCCGACTCTGACCCCTCAGCCGCCGGGCGACACCCACCGGGCGGCGCGACCGGAGAGCAGCAGGCCCGCGCCCATGGCGACCACGAAGCTGACCAGCCCCAGGGTCGGCTGAGACAAGGAGGCGACTGCCGGGCCCGGGCAATAGCCGCCGAGCCCCCATCCGATCCCGAACAGCGCCGAGCCGATCCACAGCGGCCGCTCCAGGCGCCGATTGGTCGGCAGCACGAACGCCGCCTCGAGCATCGGGCGCCGCAGCCGTCGGGCGAGCCAGAAGGTCAGCGCCGACACGGGAATGGCCGCGATCATGACCAGCGCAAGGCTCGGGTCCCAGTGCCGCGTCACGTCGAGGAAGTTGAGGACCTTGTTCGGGTTGGTCATGCCCGCGACGGCCAGGCCCGCCCCGAAGATCAGGCCTGCAGCCAGCGCGGACAGGAATCTGGCCAGGTTCATGTCAGCCTCCGGGCAGGAGATGGCGTCCGATGGACGCGGTGAGAAAGGCGAGCGCCATGAACACGGCGGTGGCCACCAGGGATCGGGGTGAAAGGCGCGAGACACCGCAGACCCCATGTCCGCTGGTGCAGCCATTGGCCATGCCGGTGCCGAGCCCCACTGCCAGACCCGCGACGACCAGCACCGGCAGACTGGCTGGCGAGGGCTGGATAAGCGATCGCCCCGTCAGTTCGACAGCCACCACGGGACCGAGCAGCAGGCCACCGAGGAATGCAAAGCGCCAGGCCCGCTCGGACCAGGGCGTGGCGGCGCGAAACGCGCCGGAGATCATGCCGCTGATGCCGGCAATGCGCCCGAGCGTGTGGAACAGCACCAGGATCGCGGTGCCGATCATCAGGCCGCCGATGATCGCCGCGACGGGTGTGAACAGGGTAGGCACGACGCGCGCCTACTCGGGTTGCACTACCGGCAGGCCCTGCGAGCGCCAGCCGTCGATACCGCCCTCGAGCAGGTAGGCATCGCTGCCGCCGACCTTCCCGGCGAGCGCGGCAGCGTTCATCGCGGTGCGCCCACCGCTGCGGCAGTGGAAGATCACTGGCTGCCCCGGGGCGGCGGGGATGTCGCACGTCTCGAGCTTCGACAACGGCGCGTGGGCCGCATCGGGGATCACACCCGATTGCCGCTCGGCGGGTTCACGGATGTCGACCAGCAGCGCACCCTCCTTCACGAGGGCGGCGGCGGCGGCGGGCGAGAGGCTTTTGAGGTCGGTCATCGGGTTTGCTCCAGATCGGTGCCCAGCGCGGGGCAGAAGATGTCCTTGAGAACGGCCAGCAGGCGCGTAGCGCGGTCGTCGCACACGCGGTAGTGAAGGGTCTGGGACTCGCGCCGGAAGGTGACCAGCCCATCGGCCCGGAGGCGCGCGAGGTGCTGCGAGAGGGCTGACTGGCTGAGGCCGATCCGCTCGACCAGCTGCGTCACGGTCAGCTCGCCCCGCACCAGCAGGTGGCAGAGCACGAGCAGGCGGTGCTGGTTGGCGAGTACGCGCAGGAACTGGGCGGCATCCCGCGCGTGCGCCTGGAAGTCGGCGACCGCGAGACCGTCCTCGAGCCGGATCCTAGGCTCTGGCTGCATCGTGCACCCTCGTATATCAGACTTGCCTTATTTAAACATTGCTAATATATATGTCAACAGCGTTTACAGGGATGAACCCATGGTGTTGCTCGCCCGCTATTTCCCGATCTTGGACTGGGGCCGGCGCTATGACCGCGCCACCGCCGCGAGCGACCTGCTGGCGGCGGTGATCGTCACGATCATGCTGATCCCCCAGTCGCTGGCCTACGCCATGCTGGCGGGCCTGCCGCCTCAGGTCGGGCTATACGCCAGCATCGCGCCGCTTCTCGCCTATGCGGTCTTCGGCACCAGCCGCACCCTGTCGGTCGGCCCCGTGGCCGTCGTTTCGCTGATGACCGCGGCGGCGGCCGGCAGCGTCGCGGCCCAGGGCACGCCCGAGTACCTGGGTGCGGCGGTCGCGCTGGCGTTGCTGTCCGGCGTCTTCCTGCTGGTGCTGGGCGTCTTTCGCCTCGGCTTCCTGGCGAACTTCCTCAGTCACCCGGTCATCTCAGGCTTCATCACCGCCTCGGGACTGCTGATCGCCATCAGCCAGGTCAAGCACCTGCTGGGCGTGAGCGTGGAAGGCGACACGGCCATCGAACTGGTCGGAAGCCTCGTGCGGCACGCCGGCAGATCAACCTCCCCACCGCGGTCATCGGTTTCGCGGGCGTCGCCTTCCTGTTCTGGGTCCGCACGGGACTGCAGCCTCTCCTGCGGAAGGCCGGCGTGTCCGCGCGCACGGCGGGCATGGTCGCCAAGGCAGGTGCG
Organism: uncultured Pseudomonadota bacterium; assembly: GCA_963769065.1. Taxonomy (GTDB): domain Bacteria; phylum Pseudomonadota; class Gammaproteobacteria; order Steroidobacterales; family Steroidobacteraceae; genus ZC4RG30. The sequence continues at coordinate 178,230 of CAVYKG010000012.1, forward strand.
GTGGCGGTGGTCGCAGCTTCCACCCTCGCCGTATGGGCGCTCGGCCTCGGCGAGGCCGGCGTACGCACTCGTCGGCGACATCCCCGGTGGCCTCCCCACCCTCGCGTTGCCGGCATTTCGACTGGCGGACTGGGTTGCGCTCGCCGGCCCCGCGGCGCTGCTGTCCGTCGTGGGCTTCGTCGAGTCGGTGTCGGTCGCGCAGACCCTGGCCGCGAAACGCCGGCAACGCATCGATCCCGACCAGGAGCTGGTCGCGCTCGGGGCCTCGAACCTCGGCGCGGCATTTTCGGGCGGGCTTCCGGTCACGGGCGGCTTCTCACGCAGCATCGTCAACTTCGATGCCGGGGCGGAGACGCCCGCTGCCGGCGCCTACACTGCCCTCGGCATTGCGGCTGCAACGCTGTTCCTCACTCCGCTGATCCGCGACCTGCCGAACGCCACCCTCGCAGCAACGATCATCGTGGCCGTGCTGTCGCTGGTGGACGTGAAGGCGCTGGCGCGCACCTGGCACTATTCGCGCGCCGACTTCGCCGCCATGGCCGCAACGATCCTGCTCACTCTCAGCGTGGGTGTCGAGGCCGGCATCGTGGCCGGTGTCGGGCTGTCGCTCGCGCTCTACCTCTATCGGGGCTCGAAGCCGCACGTGGCCGTCGTCGGCCGTGTGCCCGGCACGGAACATTTCCGCAACGTGCTGCGCCACGAGGTGCAGACCGTGCCCGGCATCCTCACTCTGCGGGTGGACGAGAGCCTGTTCTTCGCCAACGCGCGTTACCTCGAGGACACCGTCTACCAGCTGGTGGCGGATGACAAGACCATCCGTCACCTGGTGCTCCTGTGCTCGGCGGTGAACGAGATCGACGCGAGCGCGCTGGAGAGCCTCGAGGCCATCAACGCGCGCCTCAAAGACGCCGGCGTCGCCTTTCACCTCTCGGAGGTGAAGGGGCCCGTGATGGACCGCCTGCAGCGCTCGCACTTCCTCGACGCGCTCAGCGGGGAGGTCTTTCTCTCGCAGCACGAGGCGATCGCCCGTCTCGAGGCGCAGCTCGACCATGCGGCCCCGTGAACCTCGAGGCCCACACCTAAGGAGTGCAGTCATGATCTTTCGCCAGCTCTACGAGCCGGAATCCTCGACCTACACCTACCTGTTCGCCGACCCGCAGACCCGGCAGGCCGTGCTGCTCGATCCGGTCGTGGAAACGGTTGAACGAGACCTGGCGGTGCTGCAGGAACTGGAGCTGACGCTCGCCTGCACGCTCGACACCCACATCCACGCCGACCACATCACCTCGGCCTGCCGGCTTCGGAGCCTCACCGGCTGCAAGGTGGCCTATCCCGCCCTCGATGGCCTGCCCTGCGTCGACATTGGCGTGGCCGAGGACCGGCCCCTGCGCGTGGGCGGACTGGTCTTCCAGCCGCTGTTCACCCCCGGGCACACGGATACCCATCACAGCTATCTCGTCGAGGTCCCAGGCGTGCTGCGGGTGTTCACGGGCGACGCCCTGCTCATCGATGGCTGCGGACGGACCGACTTCCAGAACGGGGATGCGCCCACCCTCTATCGCTCCGTGACCGAAAAGATCTTCGGCCTGCCGGGGGACACGCTGGTCTACCCCGCCCACGACTACAACCACCGCCACGTCTCGTCGGTGGCGCAGGAGCTGGAGCGAAATCCACGCCTCGGCGCCGGCCAGACGCTGGAAGGGTTCGTCCGCATCATGGTGGACCTGGACCTGCCCTATCCCAGGAAGATGGATCTTGCAGTTCCGGCCAACCGCCTGTGCGGCGACTGTGGCGAGGACGTCGAGCGCGCCCTGCGGGAGCTCCAGGGGAAGTCATTCCAGGGAGCGCCGGCCGGTCCACGCAGCGGGCGGGCGGAGCCCGGACCCGTGCAGGGCAATGGGGTCAGCTAGACGAGAAGGAACCTGGCGCGCCCGGAGAGATTCGAACTCCCGACCTTCTGGTTCGTAGCCAGACGCTCTATCCAACTGAGCTACGGGCGCGTGAAGGTCGCGCATTCTAGGGAAGGACCTCCCCGGCGTCCAGCAAACCTGTGAACTGTCGCCCGATCCGTTGAAGCCGCGCGGCGACACCTATGCTCGGGCTCGATGGCGACGCAAACTGTCCGCCTGACATCGTCTATCGAGGAACGCTGATGGTCACCCCCAAGCCTGTTGCCGCCCGCTCAGCGGGCATCGCTGCCGCCGTCGCGCTGGCGCTTCTGACGGCCGCCTGCGGCCAGAAGCCCGCCGAGCCGACCGCGGAAGCGTCGTCGACGCTCGACGACCGCGAGCGGGAGCTCGCACTGCGCGAGGCGGAGATGAACCTGAAGGAGCGCGAGGAAGCGCTGGCTCGCCGCGAGACGGCCCTCAGCGTGAAGCCGGATTCGGGCGACGCCGCGAAGGCGATGCAGCCGCCGCCGTCGGCCCGCCTGCCTGCGGCCAAGCCGAACGCCCAGCCCAGGCCGGTGGCCAAGCCGAAGCCGGTGGCCAAGGACGAGACCGTCGCCTCGCTGCCCGCCCCGCCGCCGCCGCCGCCGCCGATCACGGTGCCGGCCGGCACGCAGATGACCATCGCGCTGGAGCAGGCGCTGTCGTCGAAAACCGCTAAGTCGGGCGAGCCGTTCGAGGCGCGCGTGGCGTCGTCCATCCTGATCGACGGCCGCGTGGCGGTGCCGGCGGGGTCGCGCGTGACGGGGTGGATCACCGACGTGATCTCGGGCAGCGCGAAGATCGGCGGGATTCCGACGCTGGGCCTCGGTTTCGACAGCCTGCAGCTGCCTGACGGCCAGCGCATCGCCATCAAGGGCGAGCTGGTCGAGAAGGGCGTAAGCGAACGGGGTCGCGACACGGCCAAGATCCTGGGCGGTGCCGCGGGTGGCGCGATCCTCGGCCACCAGGTGAAGAACAACAACTCCGGCAAGGTGATCGGCGGCCTGCTGGGCGGCGTGGTGGGCGCCATCGCGGCGCAGAAGACGGGAACGGAAGTGGAGCTCGCGCCGAACACCGAGCTGGCGCTGTCGCTGAACGAATCCTTCCAGGTGAAGGGTCGCTGAAGCGGGGGTGACGGGTCAGTCGCTCTCCGCCTCGTCCGGTACGGCGGAGAGCGCACCGGCACACGCACGCAGGTAGCGCTCGAACTCGCGGCGCTCCCGCACGGTGAGCGGCGACAGCATCCGCGCCATCACGGTTCCGAAAATGCCACGGGCGCGCGCCAGCACCGCGAGCCCGCGCGCGGTGACGTGCCACGCATCTGCCCGCAGGCTGGTCGGATGCGCTCGTCGCTCCAGTAGCCGCTTCTCGGTCAGCGTCCGCAGCACCGCGGTCATCGCCTGGGCCGACACCATGCTCTCGCGCGCGAGCTGCGCGCCATTGATGCCGGGCTTAAGGTCGAGAATCGAGAGTGCCGACACCTGCCCGAACGACAAGCGGACGCCGCCCTCGCGCAGCGCACGGTCGACCTGCTCGCGGAAGCTGAAGTTGACCGTGCGGAACAGCAGGCCGACGTCCTGCAGGTGCTGCATCTCGCTCAAGCGGGGTACTGGTCCTCGCGCACCCACCAGCCATGCACCTGCGGCGAGGCCTGCACCGGCAGCCGGACGCGCGCGATGGGACCTTCGGCAATGCGCTCGGCATCGAGGATGACGAGATCCGACCGCAGCCCTGGTCGAGGTGGTACGCGATCGCCATCAGGTAGCCTTCGCCTTCGCGGGCGCGCGCGTTCTTCGGTGCGAACACCGGTTCGGCCAGCGACACCGTGGTCCCCGCGTTCCACAGCTCGAAGGTCTTGGTCTGGATGTCCATGCGCGCAAGGCAGGCGCCCGCCGCACCACCGGGCGCGACACTCGGATCGGGCACCGAGGCGAACCCGTAGCGGTAGTGCACGGTGTTGTAGCGATCGTCCTGGCGCGGCAACGGCGCCGACAACGGGAACAGCGGCTCGAGCTTGTAGCCCTTGTTGCGGCCGCTGATGTTCGCGGAGATGCGGTGCAGGAAACTCGCCGCGCCCGGGAAATCGGGCGGAGCGCCGTCCTTGTTCGGCATGAACGGGAACGGGTTGCCGGCGGTGCGTTCCATGTCGAAGTAGAGGCGGCCCTGGTCCTCGAACACGCCCATCACGTGCGTGCCGCTCTGCGTCGGGCCCTCGATCCACTTCAGGTCCTTGCCATCGCCACCGCGACGGAAGAAGCCGAAATAGGTCTTCAGCGTGCGGTCCCACGACCAGTGGATGCCGCCCCGCTTCACCTGCTCGGGATCGAACGCGAGCGGCACCAGGAAGAAGCACACGTGGTTCTCGGTCACCGCGAAGTCGTGCAGCATGCCGGGGTACGGCGTCTCGATACGCGTTTCCCACAGCTTCCGGCCGGTGCCCTTCTCGAGCTCGTAGGCAATGACCACGTTGCTGCCGAAGCCGCCGGCCTCATAGCCGAACGACACGAGGTTGCCGGTGTGCGAATCGACCTTCGGATGCGCGGTGAATGGCCGGTCGCGCGGCAGATTGCCATCGAAGGTGTAGACCGGATCGACGGTCGCGAGCGTGTTCAGGTCCATCGCGCAAGGCGGACTGTCTTCCTTCAGCGAGAGGATGAGCCCCTTGTGGTTCATCACGTGCGTGTTCGCGGTGCTGCGCGACAGGCCCTTGACCGACGGGTCGTCCTTCGCCGGATTGCGGTACATCGGGAACAGCTTGCGATGCGCCTTTTCCTGCGCGACGAAGCGCTCGGTGCGGGCATAGCGCGTGAGGTAGTTCACCCGTCCGTTGCGGATGCGGAACAGGCGCACGTGACCTTCGCCGTCGAAGATGATGTTGCCACGCTCCATCGGCGGGTACTGCGTGTCGGGGCCGGTGGCGTAGAAGCCGCCGGAAAGGTCGGACGGTAGCTTGCCCTCGATTTCGCAGTCGGTGATCGAGACCTCCGCGCGGATCGGCGCGAACGTCGCGGCGCTGCCGGCACCCTGCTGCGGACGAGCCGGCCCACCGGGTACCGCAGCCACCGGCGGACCGTCCGCGGCCCGCGCGGCCGCGGACAACGCGACGGCCGACCCGACCGCGCCCGTGATGAACGAACGACGATCGACGGATTTCTCGTCCTGCATGACACCCCTGGTGTTTGTGCCGCGACAATATCAACTGGTTGATATCCGCTCAAGCGGCCGCACTTGCGTGCCCGAACGCTCCTGTGCGACAACGTCGGCACCCGCATAACAACGACAACGAAGGCGTGGGACATGGGCAGCATGACGCCGCAGGAACGCAAGGTGTTGCTGGCGTCGTCGCTCGGCACCGTGTTCGAGTGGTACGACTTCTATCTGTACGGCTCGCTCGCGGCGATCATCGCGAAGCAGTACTTCACCAACCTCGACCCGACCTCCGCGTTCATCTTCGCGCTGCTCGCGTTCGCCGCCGGGTTCGTCGTGCGCCCGTTCGGTGCGCTGGTGTTCGGACGGCTCGGCGACAAGGTCGGGCGCAAGCAGACGTTCCTCGTGACCATCCTGATCATGGGCGCCTCGACGTTTCTCGTCGGCGTGCTGCCCGGGTATGCGACGCTCGGCGTCATCGCGCCCGTCGCGCTCATCGGGCTGCGCCTGCTGCAGGGGCTCGCGCTCGGTGGCGAATATGGCGGCGCCGCGACCTTCGTGGCCGAGCACGCGCCCGAAGGCCGGCGCGGCGAGTTCACGTCCTGGATCCAGACCACCGCGACGCTCGGCCTGTTCCTGTCGCTGATGGTCATCCTCGGCACGCGCACCGCGCTCGGTGAGGACGCGTTCGCCGCGTGGGGCTGGCGCATTCCCTTCCTGATGTCGGCGCTGCTGCTCGGCATCAGCGTCTGGATACGGCTGTCGATGGAGGAGTCGCCTGTCTTCCAGCGCATGAAGGCCGAAGGGCGCACCTCGAAGTCGCCGCTGAAGGAATCGTTCGGCGAGTGGCGCAACCTGAAAGTGGTGCTGCTGGCGCTGTTCGGCCTCACCGCCGGCCAGGGCGTCGTCTGGTACACCGGCCAGTTCTATGCGCTGTTCTTCCTGACGCAGACACTGAAGATCGACGCGCCGAGCGCCAATCTGCTGATCGGTGCGGCGCTGCTGCTCGGCACGCCGTTCTTCGTGCTGTTCGGCATGCTGTCCGATCGCATCGGCCGCAAGCCGATCATCCTTGCCGGCTGCGCCATCGCCGCACTGACCTATTTCCCGCTCTTCCACGCGATGACCGCGGCTGGCAACCCCGCGCTCGCGCGTGCACTCGCCACGGCGCCCGTGACGCTGGTCGCCGACCGCTCCGAGTGCTCGTTCCAGTTCAATCCCACCGGCGCGACCAGGTTCGTCAGCTCGTGCGATGTCGCGAAGCAGCTGCTCGCGAACGCCTCGGTCAACTACGACACGATCGACGGCACCGGCCCCGCCCACATTCGCATCGGCGATCGTGAGCTTCCGACGAACGACGCGGCGGCGCTGGCCGCTGCGTTGAAGGAGAGCGGCTACCCGACAGCGGCAGACCCGGCCGAGATCAACCGACCGCTGCTGGTGCTGCTGCTGTTCGTGCTGGTGCTGTACGTGACGATGGTCTACGGCCCCATCGCCGCGATGCTGGTGGAGCTCTTCCCGACGCGCATCCGCTACAGCTCGATGTCCCTCCCCTACCATATCGGTAACGGGTGGTTCGGCGGCCTGCTGCCGACGACGGCGTTTGCGATCGTCGCGCAGACCGGCAACATCTACAGCGGCCTGTGGTACCCGATCGTGGTCGCCTCGGCGACGGCAATCATCGGCCTCTTCTTCCTGCGCGACACGCGCCACCGGACGCTCTCCGACTAGCGCACGACGAACTGGACGCGGTCCACCTCGCGGCCATCGGGCTCGCGCAGCGCCAGGCGATGCGTGCCGGGCGTCGGCCGCCACCAATGTCGCGACGCGCTGCCGAGCGGCTCGTCGTCGATCGAAGCGTGGTAACCCGCGGCGTCACCTTCGATCTCGATCGGCACACGCTGCCGGTTCGCGGGGATATCCGGATCGAGCGCGATGACGGTGCCGTCGACGGGATTCGCAAACCGCGCACGCGCCTGGCGACGCCCGAGCCAGCAAGGGAGCTGCGTCCTCCGGCTTCATCGGCTTTCCGATCAGGAAACCCTGCACGACGTCGCAGCCCAGCTCCCGCAGCAACTCGAGCTGCTCGAGTGTTTCGACGCCCTCGGCCACCACAATCTTGCCGAGCACGTGCGCGAGACCGACGACACCACCGAGCAGCGCACGATCGGCTTCCACTTCGCTGCTGCGGATCACGAAACTGCGATCGATCTTCAGCACGTCGATCGGCAAGTCGCGCAGCGATGCGAGCGATGAATAGCCGGTGCCGAAATCGTCCATCGCAATCGAAACGCCGAGCTCGCGAAGCTTCAGCAGATTGTCGAGCACCGCGGTATCGCCGGTGGCGAGCGAACTCTCCGTGAGTTCGATCTGCAGATCGTGACTCTGGAGCGAAGCGGCCGCGAGACAACGCTCGACGGTCGCAATGAACGTCGACTCGCGCAGCTGGAACACCGACGCGTTGACCGCGACATGCGACACGCGCCAACCCTCGGCGCGCCAGCGGCTGATCTGCTGACAAGCCATGTGCAGCACTTGCGCGCCCAGCTCGATGATCACGCCCGAATCCTCGGCAACCGGGATGAACTCCACTGGATGCACCGCACCGAGCTGCGGATCGTTCCAGCGTGCAAGGGCTTCGAAGCTCGCGATGCCGCTGTTGGCGAGTGCGAACTTCGGCTGGTAGACGACCTGGATGTGGCCCTCGGCGATGGCGCTGCGCAGCCGCTGCTCCACCAGCAGCCGGCGTCGCGCGACCTCGGTCATTCGCTCCTCGAACCACGCGATCTGGCCCCGACCGCGCTGCTTGGCACGATGCATGGCAGCGGCGGCATGGCCGAGCAGCAGACTCGCACCCACGCGGTCGCCCTCCTCGAGCGCCACGCCGATGCCTGCGGTGACGACGACCTTCTGCTCGCCGACATCGAACGTGCTCTCGAACGAGGCCAGCATGCGCGATGCGAACGCGTGCACCTGCTCCGGATCCACGTTGGTACAGAGCAGCGCGAACTCGTCGCCGCCCAGGCGCGCGAGCGTGTCACCTTCACGAACCTCGGCCGACAGCCGCTTCGACAAGGCCAGCAGCAGCTGGTCACCGGCTTCTCGCCCGAGCGAGTCGTTGACCGAACGAAAATTGTCGAGCCCGATATGCAGCACCGCGCAGCCGCGGCTGTCGCGGCGCCCCCGCCGGATCTCGACCCCGATGCGATCGAGGAAGAGATTGCGATTTGCAAGTCCCGACAGCGGATCCGTGTAGGCATGGCGAACGAGCGCGCGCTCGCGGTCCTCGTTGCCGAGCGTCACGGCCAGTCGATGGGTCAGCCGGCGCAACGTCCGGTCGGACGCCGCCGTGTGCGTTGCGCCGTCACGATAGCCGGCCATGAGGAAACCGCGCACCTTGCCGCCGACCTCGATGGCAGCGGCGTGCCAGGCATGGCCCGCAATGCCGGCCTGCGCCGGCAATACGAGCACCTGCTCGCGCTCGTGGTCGACGCTGGCCGTGAATTCCACGCGGGCATCGCTGGCATGAGCAACCAGCCGGCACGGTCCCGCTGCGTCGTCCCACAGGACGACCGCGGAAGCATGACAGCGCAGCAGCTTCGGAATCCTCGGCAGCAGCGTGTCAACGACCGGCCCGACCGTAGGCCGCTCGAGGATCTGGCGATCGATGCGCGACAGCGCGGCGAGCAGGCCGAACTGCTTGCGAAGGCGTCGGGCCAGCCCGTTGAAGGCCCTGCCCACGCTCGCGAACTCGTCATCGCTGACGATCTCGACCGACTCCGAGAAGCGGCCACGGCTCATCCGCCGCGCTGCCGCCGTCAGCAGTGCCAGTGGTCGATGGCTGCGACGGATATGGATCGCGCTGAGCAGCGTCGCGATGCCGATTGCGAGCAGAGCCATCACGGGCAGCGTCACCTTGAACGCTCTCAAGGCGGACAGCGCGACCGCTCGCGGCTGGTCCACGCGGATCACCCAGTCGTCGACTCCATAACGAGGCTTGAGGAAGAGATGCCATTCCGCAAACTGGCGCGCCGCGGGCTCGGCTCGGGCCGCGGCGCTGCAATTGAGCGCGACGCCCCGCATGAAGACGCAGGCGTTGCTGTCCGGCAGCGAGAGGATGGGTTCCCAGAAATTGTCGGCCGTCGGACTGCCTTCGAGCTCCACGGTGCGTCGCCCGTCGCTGAACCGGACGTGGACGGAGATCACCGGCTCCGGCCCGCCCGTATCCACGGTCAGTGCGCGATACGCCTTCCATCCGGTCGGGATCGGCGTTTCAAGGACCGGCATCCAGGTGAGTTCGGGTTCGTGCTTCTGTATGCCCGCCGCGGACGCGCCGCGCGACAGCTCGAGGCGTGCCGATTCGACGACCAGTTGCTCGGTCTGGATCAGGCGTTCGTTCAGTGCGATGCCATAGCGCTTGCTGGCCTCGGCGAGCCGTTCCTGCGCGCTGCGGGACAGCTCGGTGCTGACGAACCAGTAGCTCACCATCGCGAACAGCGCGACCGGCAACGCGGCAGCAGCCGCGAAGATCAGGAATGTCTTCAGTGCGACGCGTGAGCCGAGGCCCGAGCGCGCCAGCGCCTGTGATCGGCTCAAAAATCCTCGGCCTTGCCCACGAACCCGCCGTCACGGGCGTAGACGATGTCGTCCCTGCTCTTGGAGGACGTCAAGGGCGCTGCCGAGTCGCCATCCGGACCCGCGCTGTACAGGTCGAACTCCGTGTTGATCGGATGGAGGTTATGGTCCTTGCGGATCTGGCCGTTGATGCCGGGAATGGGTGCCGAAAAGTTCAGGTACTGGTACGGGTTCTTCCAGGGGTCGAGCGTCGGGATGCTGGTCAGGTCGCTGAGCGACATCGGCAGCTTGAAGTCGTGGGAGGTCCGATAGCTCTGGATCTTGCCGGCGATCACGAGCAGATCCTGACGCGCCTTGTCGACCTTGAGGTTGTCGACCACGCGGGTGTAGGCCGGCAGCGCGATCGCCATCAGCAAGCCGAGCACGCCCACTGCGATCATGAGCTCGAGCAAGGTGAATCCGATCTGGCGCGCGCGCCGACGCCACGCTGGAGAGCGGACAACACGCGCGACACTTGCGATCATGACGTTCTTCCACCGGATGGGTTGGTGGATCATGGGTAACGTCACGCAATACTTTGGTGCCCGGCGTCTCACTTGCCCTGGTCGCGCGTGGGCACCGCATACCGGCGTCTCAGAACTGCGACGCCTCTCTCAAGAATTGCGAATTGGCGCGGTTTCACCGGATTAACCTGGGTTAGGCACCCTTCATCGGCCCGAGTCTCCCGGCGCACTGCTTGCTCACATAAGCTGGATTCGGTCGGCAACAGGGCCCCTGCGTCAGCGGCGTCTGTCACTTCCCCTACCTCGAATGGGGCATGCCTGCTCTCTCCACCGGGAGTTCATCCCACCCGCGCGAAGACGGACACTGGCACCGTTATGAATCCTCGCTCTCGTCGTTCGAATATTGCGGCGATTCTCGCGGTCGCCCTGCTCGGCCTTGTCTCGAGGGTCGATGCAGCCGATGCGGTCTGGGTGCAGGCCGGGGCGGCCCACGAATCGAAAGCCGTCGTCGTCGGCGCCACGTGGCATTCGGGCTGGCGTCACGATTCCGGCCTGGGTCTTTTCACGACCTACCTCGAAACGTCCCTGGGCCGTTGGCGCAACGAGGTGATCCGGGGGTCGGCCGAGAAGTCGGACACCACCCAGGTCGGCATCACACCCGTCGTGCGGTTGTTCCCGAGCGGAGGCGCGCACGCGTGGTTCGTCGAGGCGGGTATCGGGGGAAATCTGCTGATGCCGCTGTATCGCACCCGCGCGCGCCAGTTCAGCACCGTCTTCAACTTCGGCGATCACTTCGGTCTGGGCCGCGTGCTCGGCTATGACGGGAACAGCGAGATCGCGCTGCGCATCGAGCATTTCTCGAACGCGAGCATCCAGAAGCCCAACCCGGGCCAGAACTTCGTGCAGCTCCGCTATGCGTGGAACATGCGCGCGCCGTAGCGGCCCGCGCTTCAGGCCGGAGTGAAGAAGTGCGGAACGAACCGGCTTGCGTTCGTCGTGACGATGCCCGCGTCTTCGCGAATGCCGAGGCCGGCGGGCTGGTTGCCGACGACCCACGAGCCGATCACGGCGTGCACGCCGTCGGCCGCGTAGAGCGCAGCGTACTCCTGGTAGACGACCGGCCCCGTGTAGGGCCCGGGCGTCGCAACCACTTCGGCGAGATTGCGGATTTCGATGTTCGCGCCTTCACGCGAATGGACCGGTTTGACGACGTACGGTTTCGATCCGAACCCGGCGGCGGTCTCGAACGTCGCGAGCAGGTTGGGATGGCCCGGGAAGCGCTCCCACATCAGCGCGAGCAGGCCCTTGTTCGAGAGCATTGCCTTCCACGGCGGCTCGAGCCAGCCGGTCTCAGGACGTGGCCGGATCTCGAACGCGAACTCTTCGGCGAACAGCCATTCCCAGGGATACAGCTTGAACAGATTCTCGATCTTGCGCGGCGTCCGGTCGATGAACCAGGGCTCGCGCCCCGTTGCGCCGATATCGTCCATCCCGATCAGGACGAGCTCAGCGGCGCCGGCCTGCAGCGCAACGTCGCCGAGATAACGAGCCGTTCCGTAGTCCTCCGGCGAAGTCTCGTGCGCGGCCGAGGCCACATGGACCAGGGCGCCTGGCGGCATGATCGAAGCGAACCGCGCAATCAGTTTCTCATGCAGCGAATTGAACTGGTCGGCACCGGGGCGCGTGTCCTGCAGCCAGTCCCACTGCACGACTGCCGCCTCGAGCAGCCCCGTCGGCGTGTCGGCGTTGTACTCGAGCAGTTTCGGTACGCCGACGCCATCGAAGGCAAAATCCATGCGGCCGTAAAGCGTCGGGTGTCGATCGACCCAGCTCGCAATCACGAGCTCGCGAAAGGCGGCCGGGATTCCGAGTCGGGGAAGGAGGTTCTGGTCGATCGCATGCTCGATCGTCGCGAGGGCCATTTCGTGCAGCTCGAGCGTGGCATCGTCGAGCAGGTCGACTTCGGCCGCCGTGAACTCGTATGCAGCCGCCTCGTTCCAGTACGGAATCTCCGGGCCGTCCATGCTGTGGAAGTCGAAGCCGACTTCCTCGCATCGCTCACGCCAGTCGCTACGCGGCTGAACCGCGATTCGCTTCATCCGCCACCGGTCTGACTGCCCGCGCTCGAGCCGAACCCGCCGTAACGGGTGCCACTGCTGCCGGGCGCGAACCCGGTGTTGGGTGCGCTGACATTCGTGGCCGAGCCAATTGCGCGCGACGACCCCGCCAGGGCACCGAAGAAGAACGGCCCGTAGAAATGCCCCGCGCTGTGACCGGTGCCCTCGGCACACTGCTCCGGCCGGTTTTCGCGGCGACAGTCCTCCAGCGTCCGATAGACGGCCCGGCGCTGCTCACCCTGGCCGCCGTCCGAACACGCAGCCACGGCGGCGCCGACCATCAGCAGGCCGATCATTCTCGATTTCCTCATGCCGCCAAGATTAATCGCATGTGGCGCGATCGGGTACCGAAGCCTCGGATCCGTCCATCAGCCCTGCGGTCAGGCCTTCGGTATCCACTTCGGATGGAGCACCGAGTCCGCAGCCGAAGAATCCCAGGCCCAGGACGCAGCGGCCTAGCGCGACCGCTCCCACTCCCGTCGTCTGCATGGCTGCCGTTGGGTGAAGGCAACTCCCCACCCGCGTCGGGGGCGGGCCTGTAGACAGGCGGCGGCGGTGCAGGCGGGCGCAGCTCTCGGATTGAGGCGGTCGATGCGGCCGCGTGCCGGCCCGCTCGTTCAGCGGCGCGATTGCAACCGCGGTCAGCGGCGGGGCCTCGACCCAGAGGCTTACGAATTGCGGTTCGTAAGGGATTCGCTGCTTCCCACGGTCGGCTATGCTCTTCGACAGCGGAGCACCTGGTCATGGTTACCCTCCCCCAACGCACAGCGGCTGGCACAGTGGTAGCGCTCCTCGCGCTGCTGCTGTCCATCACCGTGCCTATGCGTTCCGCCGCCGCGATGGACTCGCTCGACGAGTTGCTGGTCACCGGCGAGCAGCCCGGGCCGGGTCTGTGGAAGGTGTCGAACGGCGACCACGTCATGTGGATCCTCGGCATCCATCGGCCTCTGCCAAGAGCCATGTCCTGGAACTCCAGCAAGGTCGAGGAACGCATCGCGCACTCGCAGCAGGTGTTGCTGCCGGGCCTGGTACGGGTCGAATCCGACATCGGCAAATTGCGCGGACTCACGCTGCTGCCATCCATGCTCCGCGCTGCGAAGAATCCGGATGGCGCAACCCTCGATCAGATCCTGCCAGCGCAGGCCTATGCGAAATGGCAGGTGCTCAAGTCGAAGTATCTCGGTCGCAGCAGCGGCATCGAGGCATACCGGCCCACCTTCGCCGCGGCTCGTCTGCAGGCCGAGGCGATCCGGAAGAACGGCCTCGGCAACTCGCTCGACATTGAGGCTGTGATTCGCCGGGCAGCACGAAAGCATAAGGTCGCTGTCGAAGATGCCCCATCCGTCAAACGACTGATCCACGTCGAGAGTCCCCGCGCCGCACTGAAGAGAGCTCGTCGCATGGAGATATCCGATGCGGAGTGCTTCGATCAGACGATGGAGCGTCTCGAGTCCGACATCGATGCAATGAGGATTGCCGCGAACGCCTGGGCTACCGGCGATGTGGAGCAGATGCGTGCCTCCCGCGCGGTGGCGCGTGCCCGAAGCAACTGCTTCGACGTGTGGATCGAAGCGCTGGAAGGCGGCAAGGTCGCCGACGCGACCGAGATGCGCGACGCTCTCGCCGCAGCAAAGCGCCAGAGCACGGACGCGAGGCGGGAGCTGAATGCGAAGTGGCTGGACGCCGCCCGGTCAGCGTTAAGCCGGAATCTGTCGACGTTCGCCGTACTGCCGATGGAGGAGTTGCTAGACCCCGATGGCATCGCGGCGCAGCTTAGAAAGCTGGGATTCTCTGTCGAGGAGCCGTGAACGGGGTTGGAGGGTGCCTTCAGCTCCGTCAAGTAGAGCGCGACCACGACGAGGTATACGGGCACGATGCGGAAGAACCGTTTGATATAGAAGTCGCCGACGTCGAGCGATCTGCCCGCCGCGCGTCGGCCGAGCAGATGGCCGCCGATCAGGTAGCCACTGAGCACGAAGAACAGATCGACACCGCTCCAGCCGAACTGACCGACCGTGTCGAGCCGCAGACCTCCGCGCGGACAGATTCGGCTTCCGATGCATCGTCGGGCATGATACCGCCGCGTTCGTTCGAACCCTCCGGGAGATTCCTTTGGCGTCAGGGGCCACCGTCTATACGTTCGAAATCGATCTGAGCGACGTCGACCGGGGCGTCTATCTACCCTTGAATCTGCGGGTCGCGCAGCATCCGAGTGAAGCGCCCGCCTATCTCCTGACCCGGGTGCTCGCGTACTGCCTCGAACACACCGAGGGCATCGCGTTCTCGAAGGGGCTGTCCGATCCCGATGAACCTGCCGTCCTGGTACGGGATCTCACCGGCACGCTGCAGACCTGGATCGACATCGGCCTGCCGGAGCCCGAGCGCCTTCATCGCGCCGGGAAACTCGCCCCTCGCGTCGCCGTCTATGCGCACAAGGACCCGGCGCAGTGGCTCACCCGCCTTGCAGAAGCGCGAATCCATCGGGCGGAATCGCTCGAGCTCTTCGCGCTCGACCCGGGATGGATCGCCGGCCTTGCATCCAAGCTCGAGCGCCGGGCAAAGCTTGCCTTGACGCGCTCGGAGGGCGAGCTCTATCTGACGCTCGGAAACGAAACGCATCAAATGGCACTGCAACGGCTGGACCGGGTGACGCGATGAATGAATCCGACCTGCCCCGCAGGGTTCTGGAGGCCGTGGATGTCTCCGACATCACACAGCTGATTCTCACCGAGCGCGAGAGTCGCGACTTCGGCCACTGGCGGACGATGCGGAACTGCTTCCACGCCGACGCGTTGATCCGCATCAGCTGGATCACCGGCAACGCGGATCAGTTCGTCGACGGGTCGAAAGACATGGCCGAGCGCGGAGTGCGCGCGAAGCATCGCCTTGGGCCGGTCCGCGTTCAACTCGGCGGAGACCGCGCCGTCGCGTCACTCAACGGCATCATCGATATCCCCGTCCAGATCGGCGCTATCGATGCACAGCTTTCGAGCCACGCGCGGTTCCTCTACCGTGCAGAGCGGCGCGACGGTCGCTGGCGCCTGTCAGGCTTCGACGGCATCTATCGGCGAGATGAGCTCGCCCCGGTCGTTCCCGGAGAGACGATCCACATCGATGCCGCCGAGCTCACAATCTTCCGTCCCTCGTACCGGCTGCTTTCCTGGGTCCTGAGTCGCAATGGTTATTTGGTCAACGGCGACCTGCCGGGTGAGGACCAGCCTGCGCGAGTGGCCGCGCTGGAGGAAGAACTGTTCGGGTGGGCTGGCATCGCACGAGAGCGCGAAGGTTGATGGCTTCACTCCAGAATCCCGACGACGCGCTCGACCGCATCCACCACCGCGCCGCTGTGAACGAGGCGTAGCGCATCGGCCATCTCGGTCGCGTACCAGCGGTCGCCGTCGAGTGCAGCGGGGATCACCGCCCGCACGCTTTCCAGCGCAGCCTGCGTGCCCTCACCGAGCGGGTGCGCGCTCGCCCGGTCCGCGACCAGGCTGAGCGCCTGGCAAGCCATGAGGATCTCGCAGGCGACGATCTGCTCGACGTTCTCGACCACCGTGCGCGCCTTCCGTCCGCACCAGGTCGAGTTCGACACATGATCTTCGGCGTTCGACTTGCCTGGGATGGAATCGACTGAACCGGGCGTCGCGAGGTGCCGGTTCTCCATGACCAGTGCCGACATCGAGCATTGCACCGTTGCGTAACCGGTGTTGAGACCTCGCTTGCCGGCCAGCAGATTGCGCGGCAGGCCGTGGCTCATCGTCGGATCGATGAGCCGCGCGAGCCGCCGTTCGCTGATCGATCCGAGATCGGCCATCGCGATGGCTAGCAGATCCATGACCTGCGCGACATAAGCGCCGTGAAAGTGCCCCCCCGACACAGACACCGGCGTGCCATCGGCCGAGTCCACGATGAGCGGATTGTCGGTGGCCGAGTTGATTTCCGTCTCGATGACCTGCGCTACGTAACGCAAGCCATCGCGCACCGGGCCGTGCACCTGTGGGGCGCATCGCAGCGAATAGACGTCCTGTACGCGTGTCGGCGGCGGCTCGTCATCCATTCGGAGCTCATCCGGATAGCGCGTCGCGCGGGCCGCTTCAGAACAGCGACGCGTACCGCGCGTGACCCGCAGCAGGTTTCGCGCCGTGATCGCCTGGCCGGGGTGCGGGCGGGCTGCATGCACGCGCGGATCGAACGCTGCGAGTTCGCCGCGCATCGCCTCCAGCGACAGCGCCAGCGCGATGTCCGCCGATTTCAGTAACCGGGTGGCATCGCGCATAGCCAGGACCCCCAGTGCCAGCGACACAGTCGACCCGTTGATCAGTGCCGATGCATCCTTCGCGCCGAGATCGAGTCGCGGCGCAAGCCCCGCCGCCGCCAGCGCATCGGGAGCCGGCAGCCGCCGACCACCCTGGAACATCTCCGCCTCGTCGAAACCGCAGATTGCCGCCGCGAGGTGCGCGAGCGGCGCGAGGTCTCCCGACGCACCCACGGAACCCTTCTGCGGAACGACGGGGTGCAGGCCCGCATCGAGACAGTCGAGCAGGCGATCGACGACTGCGAGCCGAGGACCCGAAAAGTTCGACGCGAAGGCGTTGGCTCGAAGCAGCATGATCGCGCGCACCACGTCTTCGGCAAACGGTTCGCCGACACCGGTCGCGTGCGCGAGGATCGTCTTGGTCTGGTAGGCCGCCATGTCACTGACCAGCACGCGCTGATCCTTGAAAATGCCGACCCCGGTGTTGAACGCGTACATGAGCGGGGCGCTGTCGCTCATCCAAGTCCCGTCGATGAACGCCCGCGTGGCGGCCAGCTTCTGTCGCGCTCGAGCCTCCACGAGCACCTTTTCGTACTGGCCCGAAGCGCCCTTCCGCGCCACCGCTTCGACTTGTGCTGGCGTCAGCGTCAGTCCATCGATCATCACCGTCATGCGGGTTCCTCGCGTCGCTTCCAGCATTGTGCAATGCCGGCAAGGACCCGGCATCACAAGGATCGCCGGGCTGGCCCTTGCCAGCGCGCTGGCGGCGGCGCTGACGCTGCAGCTGGTCGAGCCGGACGGCGGCGGTAAAGGCGAGCTGTCGGTGGGGCTTGGCTATCCGCCCCGCGATGCGCTGCGCACGACCGTGCTTTTTGCCGGCGCCTGCGTCGCTATCGCGGCGACGTTTCTGCGCCAGCGGGGACTTCGACTTCGAGCGGATAACGATTAGCAGCGCGATAGAGGCGCGTTCCGTCCGGCCTGATGACGTAGAACAGCAGGATGCTTTTCGAACCGTTCCGGTTCGGATGCGTGACGACGGTGATCGGATCGCCTCGCGCATAGGTTCGATTCGTCCAGCCGCGCGTGGTCATGAGACCGATCGCCGACGCCTCGACGTCCCAGGTCTCTCGCCGACGTCGATGAGAATGTGACTGTGCGGATCCTGCCACCGATACTCTTTCACCACGCCGCGCAGCGTGACGTTCTGCGCCATGTCGAACATCGCGCGTGAGTGGTGAGCGTTCGCCGCCGGAATCGACACCGCCGCGAGTGTCGTCGCCACGGTTGCGAACCAGCGCGGAGGGAGTGATTCGATCAACGGTGCCGCTCCAGCTTACCGGCCCTGAGTCTGAGCAGAGTGGCGAGACCAAACACCATGCCCAGGGCCCCGCCGTAGAGCGTGATCGCCCCTGGATCCCGCAGCCTGTCGAAGATGGCTCCGACGGTCGTGCCAAGGGCGGCACCTACCATCAACGCCAACACGATAGGCCACTTGTTCATCGACGTCGCCTCGGATCAGATCGCGATCACGGCGACCCTACACCCGTCTCACCTCTGTAGCTGAAGCAGGCTCGCGATCCCGGCCACGAGTTCCAGTGCCTCGATCGGCTTCGCGAGGTGCATCTGAAAGCCGGCAAGCAGCGACCGCTGCCGATCTTCGGGTCGCGCATAGGCGGTGACCGCAACCGCGGCGACGCGCTTGTTCGGCGTGTTGCCCTTCCTGAGCAGACGCATGAGTTCGTAGCCGTCCATGTCGGGCATGCCGATGTCGCTCAGCAGGATGTCGAAGCGCTCCCGCTGCGAGCGCACGCCGAGCGCCGCGTCGGCATTCGCGCGCCGTGCGATCGCGCCGCGGCCCTCCAGAATGCGCGCAATCAGCGCCGCTCCGTCCGGCTCGTCGTCCACGACCAGCGCGCGAATGCCGCTCGAGCCGCGGCAGCTCGATCGACTCGAGCGGATCGGGGGCCCGAGGCTGCTGCTTGCGCACCGTGTGCGTTCGGACCGGACATGCAGAACCGGAAGCGCGACGCTGAACGTGCTGCCCTGATTCTCGCCCGGGCTCTTCACGCGCACCGAACCGCCGTGCAGCTCGACCAGGTTCTTGACGATCGACAGGCCGAGCCCCAGGCCGCCATGCTGCCGCGTGGTCGAGGATCGGCCTGGCGGAAGCGATCGAAGACGATACGGCAGGAAGTCCGGGCTGTGATGCCGATGCCGGAATCCTCCACCACGATCTCGACGTGCGAGTTGACGCGTTCGAGCACGATGCTGCACGCGTCCGCCCGACGGCGTGAACTTCACCGCGTTCGACAGCAGGTTCCACAGCACCTGCTGCAGGCGGTTCGGATCGCCGCGCACCAGGCCGATGCTCGAATCGAGCATCGTGCTGGAGGCGAATTTTCTTCGCGTCGGCCGACGGTGCTGCGACCGCATCGAGCGCAGCGTCGATGACCTCGTGCAGATACAGCGGCTGCACTTCGAGATGGATCTTGCCGGAGACGATCCGGCTCATGTCGAGCAGGTCGCTGATGATCTGCGCCTGCGCGCGCACGTTGCGGTCGATCGTCTGCAGCGCCTGCGTGTCGTCGGGCTCGTCGCGCGGCTTCGCCATCAGGATCGTGGTCCAGCCCTGGATCGCATTCAGCGGCGTGCGCAGCTCGTGCGACAGCGTCGCGAGGAACTCGTCCTTCAGGTGGCTCAGCCGCTCGCTTCCGCGCGCGCGGCGCGCTCGGACTCGAGGAATGCTCTCGCGCTCGCTCGCTGCAGCTTTTCGAGCTCCGCTTCGCGCTCGCTCAGCGGCTGGAACAGCCGCGCGTTGTCGATCGCGATGGCGGCCTGCGCCGCGATGCCGACGACGCAGGCGCTCCGCGCGCGCTCGGTGAACATGCCCGGCTGCGGATGCCCGAAGAACAGGCCGCCGAGCACCTCGCCGCTCGCGCGAGACGACCGGCACCGCCAGATAGCTGCGGACCGGCAGATGCCCCTCCGGCATTCCGTAGTACGGCGCCATCTTGCCGTAGCGCGGGTCCTTGCGTGATGTCGTCGGATCGGACCATGCCTTCGCCGTGGAAGGTCGGCGCGAAAACCTCGGTCGCGCGCGGCATGGGGAAACTTCTCGAACGCCTCACGCGGCACGCCGGAGAGGGTGTAGAGCCAATAGGATCTCCTGGCGCCTCGTACGACGTTGTAGAAGAACGCGCCGAACTGCCGCGCCGGAAAGCTCGGTAGCCGCGTCGGTGACGATCTGGACGATGCGATCGAGCTCGAGCTGCGACCGCAACGGCCTTGCCGACCCGGTTCAGCGTCTCGAGCGCACGCGTCTCCTCGTCAGCGTGGCGCTCGGCTCGCCGGCGCGCGGTGATGTCGTGGGCGATCTTGGCCGCGCCGACGATCGTGCCGCTGCAGTCGCGGACGGGCGAGATGGTCAGCGAGATCTCGAGCGGCTCGACCCGACTTGTGCCTGCGAACCGTCTCGTAGCGTTCGATGCGCTCGCCCGCGCGCAGCTTGGCGAGGATCTGCTCTTCCTCGTGCTGCAGATCCTCGCGGGATGAGCCGCAGGATCGACTGGCCGATCATCTCGTCCGCCGTCCAGCCGAACAGCCGCTCGGCGCCGGCGTTCCAGGAGGTGACCACGCCTGTCCAGCGTCTTGCTGATGATGGCGTCTTCTGACGAGTCGATGATCGCGGCCAGGAGGCCTTTCGCCTCGTGGTCGGAAACAGGCTGGCTTTTCGACATATTCGCGGAAGTGCCTTTGCGCGACGCAGGCGGTGAGGACCGCCTACGTTATCCGGCTTCGACAGCGCCCCGCTGTCGGTCGAAGCTGACAATTGCGCTCTATCCGGGCGGCCCGAGCTCGATGCGCTTGCGGCGTGGCGCCTTTCTGCCCTCGACGCTCACGATCTTGTGATCGCACACCGAGCAGCGCATTCGACGCGCGATCGAATCGAGCGATGCGTTCCAGCCGACCAGGCGCGCGAGCGCGAAGGTGTCGCCTTCGCGCGTGTGCCCGCACTTCATGCAGCGGATGGTCAGTACGAAATTGCCGAACTCATCGGACAGTTTGAGGATCGGTTTGGGCGGGGGGCGCATTTGCCGAATCGTGCCGGCGTTGGTACTGTATGTCCATACAGTTACCCCCCCCCACGGCGCTCAGCTGCCCGCGGTGGCTGCCTTCCGGCAGAAGCCGAGGAGATCGAGACCGGGGCGGTAGAGGCCGGTTTGCACGTCCGTCATGCCGAGCAGCGTGTGAGAAACGAAGTCGTGCGAGGCCGGCATCGCCAGGCGCTCGCGCAGGCAGGCTGCATCGAGGCCCAGTCTTTGCTCGGCTCCGGGTGAGAACCAGAACAGCATCGGCACCTTCTTCTGCACATCCGGCGCGATCAGGTAGGGCTGGCCGTGCAGGTAGAGACCACCCTCACCGAGCGATTCGCCGTGATCCGATACGTACAGCAGCACCGAATCGATCGTGTCGCGCTCCGCCTCCAGGCGATCGATGAGCCCGGCGAGCACATGGTCGGTGTAGGCGATCGTGTTGTCGTAGGCGTTGACGATCTGCTCGCGCGTGCACGTTTCGATACGCTCGGTCGCGCACGTCGGAGTGAACGCAAGTGATCGTCCGGCACACGCCGGTAGTAGGCGGGGCCGTGACTGCCCATCGTGTGCATCACAATGACGCTGTCGCCCGCGACACGCGGCAACTCCGCGGAGAGCGAGTACAGCAGTGCGTCATCGAGGCACTCGCCGCCGCTGCACGACGACGGGTGATCGACCTCGGCGCTGCGAGACGGGACGCGCGCACATACGCCCTTGCAACCCGACTGGTTGTCGATCCACGAAACCGCAAGACCGGAACGCTGGAGCACATCGAGGACGGTGTCCCGATGATCAGCCTTCGAGAGATCGAACTCCTTGCGGGGCAGGTCCGAGAACATGCACGGCACCGATACCGCCGTGGCCGTACCGCAGCTCGTCACGTCGCGGAAATAGAAGACCCTGCGCTTCTCGAGCAGCGGATTCGTCTGCCGTTCGTATCCGCCGAGGGAGAAGTTCTCGGCTCGCGCGGTTTCGCCCACGACCATCAGGACGACCAGCGGTTTGGTCGATCCCGATGCGCTACGGCGCGCATCGAGCCCTGCCGGGACGAACGGCTGGTGGCCGTGCAACGTCTTGCGGACCAGGTTGATACTGCCGACGACGACGTTCGCAGGCGTCACCAGGTAACGCGCGGACTCCTGGTTCCGGAAGAACGACGCGTAGTACGAGTACATCGGCAGACCCGGCGCCAGCACCAGCGCCAGGCCCACGAGCGCCCCGAGCGCGTAGTGGCGCAACGATCCCCACCACGACTCCCGCTTCAGCCTGAGCCGCCACAGAACCGCGGTTGGCAGCCCGGCCTGCCAGAGGACCCGCCACAACAGCGACCAGCCGAGGAAGTCCCGCGCCTCGGCCGGGTCGGTCTGGGCGACATTGCGCAGCATCGCGACATCGATGGCGACGCCGTACTTGTCCATGAACCAGCCGGCGACGGCCGCGATGACCAGCAGGAAGCTGAGCATCACGCGCACCGTCCGGCCGGGCGTCAGCAGCCGGAACAGCAGCAGGTGCAGCCCGACCAGCGCGCTGGCGAGCGACGCAAGGAACAGCCAGCTCGCCGGACCCGCCAGCTGATCCCGGAACACCAGCCGCCAGAACGACCCGTTGGCCGTGAGCACCACCCAGGCAGCCGCGAACAGGCACAGCCAGTTCGGGCTGAATCTCCGGGGGGGCGGCGGGGGCTCGCGGGTGTCGGTGGACCGAAGGCGGGGGGTGAGAGGGGTCATTCTCACGATTGACGAGCGGAATCGGCGAATCAATCGCCTCGCGTCAGGGGAGCGCCTTCGGCAAGGCCGCAATCCGGTAGGTCTGGTCGATCTGCACCGCGATCGCGGCGGCGTCGCCGCCAGCCGACAGCGGAAATGCAAACGAAACCTCCACGCCGAACGGCTGACGCGGGTCCTTCGGCCCCACATCCATGCGACGAGCGGCGCGATCACCGATCCGTCCTCCTTCAGCAACCAGGTCTGCACCACCGGACGCTGGCGCTCCGAACGCTTGATGTTGGCGAGGTTCGGAAACACCAGCTGCAACGTGCAGCCATCGGGGCGGCGTGTCCAGATGACCGCATCGATTCGACCCGGTACCGCGAGTGCCGGCAAGTCGCAACGGACGTCGGTGTCGCCATCGCCGGCCGACAGTGGCGCACGCCGATAACGCGCCCACCAGCAGGATGGCGGCGTTCAACTGCATCAGCGTCGCAAACGTTTAACGACGACCGAGAGAGATCCATCGCTCGCGCCGTCACGCTGGGGATACGGCTTGCTCACTCGCAGCTCATGGCCGGTGCGCAATTGCAGCGACATCTCGCCGTCTCCGTCGCTGCGAACAGGTCCACGCGATCGATGGTCACGACCGTGCTCCGATGGATGCGGACGAAACGGTCGACCTCGAGGCGACGCTCGAAACCCTTCAACGTCTCGCGATGCAGGTGCATCTGCGTGCCAACGTGCAACGCCACGTAGTTGCCCTGGGCCTCGATCCAGTCGACCTCGCACAGTTCAATTCGGCGCGTCCGCGTCCCGGTCTTCACCAGCACTGCGCGGAGTGACTCGGGAACGGGTGGGCGCGCTGCACGGACGCCCAGCACGCGAACGCCCAGGCGCAGCCCAGCGAGCGCGAAGGACATCAATGCCCAGTTGGCGGCGAGCTGGCGGCTGACATCCCCCGCGAGCGGCAGCGCGCGGCGCTGGAACCCCCAGGCGGCGACGAATGACGAGAACACGTTCATGGTGCCCGACAGCGCCATCAGCCCAAGGACCAGCCACACGACGTTCGCCATTGACGCGGTGGATGACAAAGGGTAACGGCGTCCGAGATAGAGCACGGCGGGCATCGCAGCGGTGCCGATGAGCGCGGCACAGAAGATGCGGGCGGCTTCCCGTCCAATCGCAAGGTCACGGCCCAGCATCCAGGCGCGAGCCACGTTGCCCGGCTCGAGCACGAGCAGAAATGCGGCCCAGAAGAGGAACGCGAGCAGCCACCAGTTCAGCAATCCTTTGCCAGCCATGACACCTCCGTCCGACGACACAAGCATCGCAGGGCCACGCCGGGACGGCAATTCGGGACGGGACGCCCGGAATCCGGGACGGATGAGGCTGCCGGGATGCGTGTTGGCGAACTACCGGTTCGAGCAATTGCACCGGAGAGCCCGATGTCCGCAACGTCAGCCCGCTATCGTCGTTCTCTATTGTGCGGTGTGGTCCTCGGCCTGCTGCAGGTGCCCTGTGCTCTGCCGTCGGAGCCACGTCCACCCACCGCCCGCCTCGACACCGGGGTCGTGGTCGGCGAGCGCACCACCTCGCTCAACGTGTTCAGGGGCATCCCTTTTGCCGCGGCGCCGGTCGGCGAGCTGCGCTGGCGCGCGCCGATGCCAGTCGCCGCATGGCACGGTCGACGCGAAGCAACACGGTTCGGCGCCGCCTGCCCGCAGTCCGAGCAGGGCGCATGGCCAGCCGGTTTCAAACCGACGCTGACGGACGAAGATTGTCTCTACCTGAACGTCTGGACGCCGCGCCAACACGCGCGCCTACCGCATCCTGTGATGGTCTGGATCCACGGCGGCGGCTGGACCAACGGCGCGGGCTCGGCGCCTTTGTACGACGGTGCTGCATTGGCGGCACAGGGCGTCGTGGTCGTCACCTTCAACTACCGCCTCGGCGCGCTCGGCAATCTCGCGCACCCCGCTCTTTCGGCGGAAAACGAGCGCCATGTCTCCGGCAACTATGCGCTACTCGACCAGATCGTCGCGCTTGAATGGGTGAAGCGGAACATCCGCGCATTCGGCGGCGACGCGAACAATGTGACCGTGTTCGGTCAGTCCGCAGGCTCGATGGCCATCAATGCGTTGATGGTGTCCTCACTCGCGAAAGGGTTGTTCCACAAGGCCATCGGCGAAAGCGGAGCGATGTTGCTGCCGCTCGCGGCCTCGCCGCGCGGAGTCGAGTTTCGGATGGCCGGCGCCGAGGCGTCGGGCGCTCGCCTCAGCGCCCACCTCGGAACCTCCGCGGCGGAACTCCGGGCGCGGCCCGCGGCCGATTTTGTCGGCCTCAGAGGGTTTTCTTCGCATCCTGTCTTCGATGGTCATGTGCTCGACGATGAGCCCTACGAAGCCTTCGCGCGAGGAACACAACATCCGATGCCGCTGCTGCTCGGCACCAACGCCGCGGAGGGCACCGACTTCATCGGCCCCGCGCGGCCTACGCTGGCCAATTTCGAGACCGACGTGACGAAAGCCTTCGGGCCGCTCGGAGGACGGTTGGCCCGTCTGTATGCGCCCAAGTCCGACGACGAGGCCCTTGCGTCACGCATAGCGCTCGAGGGAGACATTCGTTTCGGCTGGGAGACGCGCACATGGGGTCTGCTGCATGCGCGCAGAGGGCTGCCCACCTACGTCTACCGGTTCGAGGGATCGAACCCATCGCTCGCATCGCACGGCGCAGAGATACGGTCCGTATTCAGAACGGCGGGTGCTGGCGATCGCTACGTTCAGGATGCCTGGGTGCGATTTGCGCGGTACGGAAGTCCGAATGGCCCGGGGCCTGCCCGCGTGGGCAATGCTCGAGCCGGATGCCGAGCAATTGATGATCATCGGCGCGCACCCACGATGCAGCCGCGGCCGGACCAGACACGGATGCAGGAGCTCGATCTCATTTTCGGCGCACTGCGACAGCCTCCGGTGCAGTCCATTCCGTGAACTCTCGCGACCCGCCGGCGTGCGCGCGGCGAGAAATCATTGTGTCGAGCAACGCTTTTCGGGGTCGGGCACCGACGAGCCGCCTTCGGACTTCAATGCGGCGACCAGTCAGACCCGACGGCGGCGGTGAAGTTCTGGTTCGTGCCGTCAGCTAGCGCCGCTCGCCAAAGTCGACCACCACGGGTCCCAGCGGAAATTCACGTTGGCGTGACGTCCACTCACCACCGTCGGCCTTCGCACGGTACGCGTCGATCAGGTAGGGAAGACCCTCGCCCGCGAGGATGTTCTCGCTGCTCGACAGCTGGAAATGCAGGTGCGGCTCTCGCGCATCACCCGAATTGCCGATTCGGCCGAGCTCCGCGCCCCGCTTCACGCGTTCGCCCTGTCTGACTCTCACCGAGCCTGGAAGCAGGTGCGCATAGTGCGCGTACTGGCCGCCGCTCAGGCGCAACACCACCGTGTTGCCCGCAACCGTCTCCGCCGAGATTGCGACCGCGGGAGCAAACCCCGCGCTGGTACGCGGAACGTTGTCGGGCAGCCCGTCCTTCGCGAAGACCACCGTTCCGTCGGCGACCGCCAGCACACTGCGGCCGTAGGCCCGATACGCGCGTACATCGAGCGCGTTACCGACAAACGAAACTCCATCGCTGATGATCTTCCAGTCGATGGCGTATCTGCGAGAGATCTGCGCCAGACCGTCGGAGACGAAGACGCCGGTTCGATGATGCGACTCGAGGCTCGGGCCGTCGGCGGCCGTCCATTCCCCGCCCCGCACGGGAGGAGACAGCACGGGAAGGCGCGAGCCCACGACAGGCATTAAACCTCCCAGGGCGGTGTCGGTCGTCAGTGTCAGCCGATGTCGCACGCTTGCTGGAACACGTGCGTCGCGGCGGAACTCCATGCAGACGAACACGATCGCGGCCTGCCCCGCACCCAAGGCACCGTTATCGAGGCGCTCCACTCCGACCGTCACGAGACGAGCAGCTAGCTGTCTTGCATCGAGCCGTGCGATCGACTCGTCCTCGGCGTCGAGCACATCGAGACCGAGCAGCGCCATGGGTGCATCCGAGTGGTTCTGCAGATGCAGTTCGTAGAACAGAAAAGTGCGACCACCGCTGGCAACCGGTGACGCACCGGACGGAACGCGAATCTCGAGTTGAGGTGGCGGAAACGGGCGGGCCATCGCTTGCGGCGGTTTGCGCACTGGCGCTTCGACGGCGGTGGTGCAACCGTTGGGCGAGGGCAGTTCGGGCGCAGAGCCACCGGAAGCTGCAGTGCTCAACGACAAGAGGGGAATAATAGCCCGGAATCTTTTCATCAAGCCCTCCATGGACCAGCGTGAACGACCTGCAGTTCCCGGGCGACTTCTGCTCGAGGCGCGCCGGCCCCGCCGCAGGCTGGTAGCGCCAGTACAACCATGCCATCTACCGGAGTGAAATGCGGAAGCACAGGTGGTATCGCGCCCCTATACTGCTTCGAGAAGATCACTGAAGCCGGGGGCTCGTCCATGTCGAAGTCAATTGTGCAGTCAACAATTGTTGCAGCGGTTCTGGGAGCGCTCGCCGCACCCGTGCTGGCCCACCATAGTTTCGGTGAGTTCCAGATGAACGTGCCGCTGCATCTTTCCGGAACGCTGACCAAGATGAACCTGATCAACCCGCACTCCTACATGGAGATCGACGTGGTCGACGCGAAAGGCAAGAAGTCGAAGATGCGCTGCGAGATGCGCGCGGCGACGCTGCATCAAGCGTTCGGGCTGGTCCACGGAAATGTTCAAGGTGGGCTCGCGCGTCGAGATCGAGGGGCACCCGCATCGTACGGATGCCAATGCCTGCTACATCGAGACCTTCAAGATCGGCGATGCGCCGCAAGATGAATCGCAACGACCAGATCCAGACGAAGGCGGTCGATACCTCGAAGCGTCCGTTGCGCCTGGCCGATGGCCAGCCGAACATCAGTGGCGACTGGGCCGTGGAGCAACTCGTGCTCACCGTTCCCCCGAGCGGTGGCAACGGCTCGATGATTCCGAAGAGCCAGTCGACGGATTTCGCGGCCGGCAAGATCACCCTGCAGCAGGTGCAGGCCACGCAGCCGCCGCGGCCGAAAGTCGTGTACACGCCCGCAGGGCAGAAGGCCGCCGACGCCTTCAACAGGCTGTCGCCGAAGGACAATCCCTGGTTCGACTGCAAGCCCACGAGCTTCATCCGGGACTGGACCGCGGACTGGCCGATCAACCGCTTCGAGCAGAAGACCCTGGCGAATGGCGAGAAGGTCATCGACATCACGTACGGTCTGTACAACTTCGATCGCCGCATCCATGTCGGCATGGCAAAGCATCCGGACCGCCTCAAGCCGAGCTACGCCGGCCACTCGATCGGCCACTGGGAAGGCAATACGCTCGTTGTCGATACCGTGGGGTTCGCCGCGGGCGTGCTGTCGCCGCCCACGCGCAGCAGCGAGCAGATGCATATCGTCGAGCGCTTCACGTTCGATCCGCAGAAGTTCACGCTGCGGCGCGACTATTCGGTCACGGATCCGGTGTACCTGGCGGCTCCGTACGAGAGTTACGACGTCATGTATCTGTCGGACGTGCCGTTCCAGAAGCAGCCGTGCAAGGACATGACGCCGGAGTTCCAGCAGAAGAAGTAATAGGGGCGGCCGCCGGGCTGATGGGGCAGCCCTCGCACCCCGTCACGCCCGACGGCCGGTACTTCGTCGTACGTGGCCGTCTCTGGCGCAGGTCCGATCCGTCGCTGCCCGATGCACGACGAGCCGAGCTCGTCAAAGCCTTGATGGATGCGCGCCGCGCTCTGCGTGGCCAGGCCGATTCTTCGATGCGCGCGCAGGCGCGCTCGAAGGTGAACGACGCGAAAGTGGCGCTGGGCGAGCGCGGCGAGCCCTGGTGGCACGACGGTGCTCCCGACTACAACCGACGCATGGCGAAGAACACGCCGTATGCCGACTGGTTCGCGCAACTGCAGCGCGAAACCTAGCTCGGTTCCCGAATGAGCAGCGCTTCCAGCGAGCTCTTGACCTGCGGCCAGTCGGCCACCACGACGCTGTGCATGATCGAGTCGCGCACGCGCCCTTCTCGCATGACCATGTGGCATCGCAAGATGCCCTCTTCCCGAGCGCCGACCCGACGGATCGCCGACCTGGAACGTTCGTTCAGCACATCAGTGATCAGCTCCACCCGATTGCACTGCCACGACTCGAAGGCATGTCGAAGCAGCAGAAACTTCGCCTCGGTGTTGACGTGTGTTCGCTGCCACGACCGCGCGACGAACGTGAATCCGATCTCCACCCTTCGGTGGTGACGATTGATGTTCATGAACCGGGTGCTGCCGACGACGGCGCCTGACGGGATGTCGACGATGGCAAATGGAAGGTCCAGATGCGCGGCTTGGCGGGTCTCGGCCGTTGCCAGGAAGTCGGGCAGTTCCTCCGGCTTCGGCACCATCGTGAACGGAATTCGCCAGAGCTCCCCGTCGTCGACAGCGACGGCAAGTCCCGGCAGATGAGTCACCGCCAGCGGCTCCAGCACGACTCGATCGCCCCGGAGCGTGGTGGGCTCGATCGGCCCATTGGGCTGGAAGACGTTCATGTCGAACGAGTCGCTCAGGGGCCGAGCAGCGGCAGCAGACCATTGCGCGCGAGCAGTGCCTGTCCGCGGTCCGATAGCAGATACAGCGCGGCGCGCGACGCGTCGGCATTGGGGGACAACGCGGCGATGCCGTAGACCGGGCGAGGATCCCATTTCGATGGCACTTCGAAGCTCACGAGTCCCGGTGCTTCCTTGACCAGGTTGCCCGCAGCGCTGCAGTAGGTGATCGAGATGTCGACCTTGTTCTCCGCCAGGAGCGCCGCGTATGCGCTCATTGAACTCGCCGGCGCGGCGGGCACGAGATTCATAGAGAGCTGCGCCTTCCTCTTCAGCAGGTCGCTCGCACCTGCCCGCTCGGCATCGATGCGCTCGAACATGGCCCAGGCATAGTCGCCCGAGGGATCCGCCACCGGCGTCGAAGTCTTGATTCGCAGTTTCGCGTCGAGCATCCGGTCGAGCAGATTGGCCGGCGTGACCTTCGCGTCCGCGCGCGACACTACGCACATCCGGTTTCGCGCGAAGGGAATCGCGGGCAGCACCGCTCGCCCTTGTGACGCAAGCTTTCTCGGCGAGCCGACATCGGCCGACAACAGCAGGTCGGCCGCTTCGCCCTTCTCGATGCGTTCGCGAAGCAGGCCCGAGCCACCGAAGTCGGCCTTCAGTTCGATGCCCAATGGCTGCAGCTCGGTCGCGAGGTCCGCAACGACGCTGCGCAGGCTACCAGCCGCGAGCACGACGACTGTTCCGGCGCAGCCGATGACCGGCACCATGACGGCGGCACCGACGACCAAGACCACTGCAGTTCTTCTCACCCGCTGCTCCCCACAAATCTGCCCCCAGCGCGCGGAAGACGCGCGGCGGCTCGGAATGCTACTCTCGATTTTTGCCCACAGGTATATACCGTTGAATATAGCGCGTGTCTGCTCGTCTATCGTCTGCACTGCCGGAGCCGTTGCCACCTCGCATGCGGCCAGCCCGGAAACCGTCGTGATTACCGGTCAGCGGTCAGAGAGCGATCTGCGCACCGATTCGGTCGATTCCGTCGGACCGCTCGGTGCAACGACGCTGCTCGACACCCCCTACTCGGTGACGGTGTTGCCCTCGCAGGTCATCCGCAATTCGCAGGCGGTGAGCTTCAAGGAGGTCTCGAAGTACCTTCCCCTGGTCGCCTACCAGGAGCAACAGGGACCCGACGTCCTTCGTCCCCAGACGCGCGGCATGCAAAGTGGCAACTTCCAGAACACCAAGATCGATGGCCTGACCGTGTTCATCACGGTGCCGAGCGCGATGGAGCAGTTCGAGCAGATCGAGGTGGTGAATGGCGTACCGGCCGCGTTGTACGGCCCGGCAAACCCCGCGGGCATGTTCAACTTCGTCTCCAAGCGCTCGACCGACGAGCCGCTACGCGAGATGGGGCTCACGTACACGAGCGACTCCATCGCCACGGGGCGCCTGGACTTCGGCGGCAGGATCGGCAACGCCGGCGTCGTCGGCTACCGCCTGAACGTCGTCTACGGCAACGGCGATGGCTACGTCACTGGCAGCCACCAGCGTCGGCTGCTCGGCGATCTGGGCATCGATATCCGTGCGTGGACCGGTGGCGTCGTCGAGCTCAACTACAGCGACTACTCGCTCGAGACGTTCGGCTACCCCGGCTGGTTCACCTACGGGCAAGGCATCAACCTGCCCGCTGCGCCTGATGCCAAACGGCAGGGCTACGGACAGTCGTACGCCGGCGTGGATCTCCACAACCGCGTCGGCACGGTACGACTGAAGCAGGAGCTGGGCTCGAACTGGAACCTGGTCGCCGGCGTGCTGCATCAGGATGGCCTGCGCGACATGTCGACGCCCGTGAACAACCTCACCACCAACACCGGCAACTACACCGCGTCGCTCGCGAACGGCTTCGCTCCGCGCTTCGTCATCACGAGCAACATGGCGTATCTCGATGGCGCAGTGATCACTGGCGCATTGGCGGCACGACCTGACCTTCGGCACGGCTGGATATCAGGCCGACACTTACGCGATCCGCACACCGGCCACCGCCGCGAGCGTGCGGCTCGGAACCGCCAACATCCAGTCGCCTGCCGTGTTTGCCCCGCCCACAGCAGGCCGACCCGACACGCATGCGAATTTCGAGTCGTCCAACAACGTCCAGCAGGGCGTGAACGTCAGCGACACGATCCGCGTCGACGAGCGATGGTCCACGCGCCTCGGTGCGAGTCAGGACTGGTTCCACACCGACAACATGAACGCAGCCGGCGCGCGCACCACGCGATACTCGGAGAAGGGACTGAGCGGAGCCGCGAGCCTCATCTTCAAACCTGCGGCTAACATGTCGACGTACGCGACCTATGCCAGCAGCCTGCAGGCCGGCGACCTCGCACCCGGTACGGCGCGAAACGCCGGCACCAGCCTCAAACCGTATCGCAGCAAACAGTACGAGCTCGGCTACAAGGCGAAGCTCGCGAGCGTCGACCTCACCGCCGCCATATTTCGCATCGAGCGGCCCTTTGCCACGATCGACGCCGCCGACCAGAACTTCAAGAACACCGGCGACCAGGTGAATCGGGGCCTGGAGTTGTCCGCGATCGGCGAGATAGCGCCGAATCTCACCCTCTTCGGCGGACTGACCTTGCTGGACGCGCGGCTCGAGAACACCCCCCTCGCCAGCACCAATGACAAACGGTACGTCGGCGCAGCCAAGGTGAAGGGCAATGCATTGGTGGAATATCGCGTTCCGGCCGTGCAGGGCCTGGTCGCGATGTTCAACTACCAGTTCTCGGGTGCACGTCCCGCGAACGACACGAACACCCAGGAAGCACCCGGCTACAACCTGATCGACATCGGCGCCCGGTACGCCACTCCGTTCGGCGGGTACCCCGTGACGTTGCGCCTGGCGGTGAACAACGTCACCGACCGCAAGTACTGGTCGACCATCGCGCCGAGCAACCTCACCGGAGCGAACACCGGAAACCTGCTGGCGCATCTTGGCTCACCACGAACGGTGCTGGGATCGGTGAGCGTGGAGTTCTGAAAGAGTCGAGCGTCGATGCAGCGAAGCATTCAGGAGCGGTTATCGAGGAGCTTCTGCAGCGCGTCCCGCTTCTCTCCCAGGGACCTCAGTTCCGCGCTCTTCTGCATCAGGTCGAGCACGTTCTGGCGATATCCCTCGTCGAGAGACGCGGGTGGTGCGCCACTCGTGCTCGGACCTTCTCCTCCCGCAGCTGCGTGCTCGACAGAGGCGACCCGATCTGACACGGCTGCCTGCTTGGCCTTCTGCCGGTAGCGTGGCTCGCACACGCGCAAACTGAAGTTGGAGCCAGTGGGCCTGTCTTGCCTGCAGTCGACCTCGAACCGTGGATCCGCGTTGAGCTTGTTGTAGAGGGTGATGAATTCCTGCTCGGCCTTGACCATCTGTCGCCGAATGCTGGTGGCGGATTCCGCGCCTACGGTGCTGCCAATTTGCGCTGCGGCTATCACCACGAACGCCACAGTGGCCAAGAGCTTATCGATGCTCATGGATATCCCTTTCCGGACGTACTCCGCGCGTACGACGCGGGCCTGCCGCGCGAGGTGCCCACTCCGTCACTCCGACGCCACTCGAAGACCGAGCGCGATGAACAGAGCGAACGCGACGTCGACTTTACCGCGCCGCCGCCGCTGATGGCAGCGCCGGTGAGAGCCCCGCCAGCCCTCGGCCGTCAGTGCGGCGTTGCGGGCGCGGGTGGTGTTTTGGCCGGCCCCGGCGTTCCGACGGCGTGCTCGAGGGTATGCTCGCCGGTCTGCTCACCGGGCTTCGCGTCAACGCCGGTGACCAGCTCCGCGTGCCGCTTCACCATCGGCAAAGCCTCGCGCGCCCAAGCCTTCGCCGCCGCATCCGTGCCGCTTTCGATCTCTTTTTCGAGAAGCGCGATCGTGCTGGTGTGGTGCTGGCTCTGTGATTCGACGTATGCCTGATCGAACGCCTGGCCGGAGAGTGACTCGAGCTTCTGCTTCGTCGCCAACGCATCGGCGGGCAAGTCGGTCGGCAGCTTCACGCCGCTTTTCGCCGCCGCAGCCTGCAGCTTTGCGTTGGCGGACCCGTGCTCGACGACCATTTGCCTGCCAAACGCCTTCACACCTTCACTCGAGCCCTTCGAGGCGCCTAACTGCCCGAGCGCGACTTCGGCCATGCCGCCTCGCGCCGCCTCCTGGAAGAACGCTTCGTCTGCTGCGAACGACGGAGCGGCCAGGCAGCTCAATGTCACGATCCAGGCAATAGGGGCTCGCATTCGATTCTCCTCGGCGGTGGGATCGAGGCTGGAGCGAGCCCGAACGGCTGACCATCGGCGCAGGCGAAATGCCAAGTAGGCGTTCCCTACGAGGAATGGCCGACTGCCGCGAACCAGCGTCCACGCCTATTCCGCGAACTGCCCGCTCTTCGTTTCGACCGTGGCGCCTGCCTGACGCATCGACTCGGCAAACTCGAACACAACATCGAAGGTGGCACGTATTCGCGGTGCGTGCTCCGCCGCGGGAAATACGCTCTGGGGCACGGGCGCGGGGGTTACGAATACTGCAGCTCGATCGACGCCATCGCACCCGAGGAGGCCTATAGCCAGGAGGCAGCAGCAAAGGCCTGCCTCGAGGATCATCTGCAGCCGCTCCCAAGGCGCCGGCAGACGATTACTTAGCGGCGCCCGCCGCCGCGGGAATCTGCTCGCCGCCCAGCTTGCGCCCGTCCGGCAGGACGGCGCGTACGAACGAACCACCCGGCTGTCCGTCGCGCAGCGGGTGGACGGTGATCTCGACCGCATCGCCCGCCTTGAACGTGTTGCGCTTCCAGCCCTGGCGCCCGACGAGATTGGGGCTCCCGCCCTCGATGGACCACTCAACCGTCTTGCCCGACGCATCGTTGACGTTCAGCTGGATCCAGGTGTGCGGATTGCTCCACTGGA
This sequence comes from uncultured Pseudomonadota bacterium, assembly GCA_963769065.1. Classification (GTDB taxonomy): domain Bacteria; phylum Pseudomonadota; class Gammaproteobacteria; order Steroidobacterales; family Steroidobacteraceae; genus ZC4RG30. Next base: position 212,089 of record CAVYKG010000012.1, read on the forward strand.
ATTCCTTGACCGTGCCTTTAAGCACGAGCTCTTTCTGCGCATCGAACATGCTGAAGGAATGATGTGCGAGCGCAGGCAAGGCGCAGCCGATCGCCAGCGCCGCCATCAGTGTTCGTTTGATCATGTGTTGCCTCCGCATGTGCTCTCAGGGCCGCGTCTGGTTCTGGCCGGGCAGGAAGATGTCGCGATTGTTCTCCTCGCAGACGTATTCCATGATCTGCGCATCGGGGCCGCCGCGGCGGTACGTGCGCGTGACCTTCCACGGCGCTGTAAACGCGCCCGGGTCGGTGACCACGATCTCGTCGACCAGCGTTTTCGAATCCTTCAGATAGAGGCGCTCAGTCACCGTCATCTGGTCGCTGTGAGTGAGCGGCGACGCGTCGAAACTGGTATCACCGCGTATGCCGATGGTGCTCACGACCAGCGTCTGCCCTTCCCACTTGCCAACGGAATGGCCATTGAAAGTGATTTCGACCTCGTCGGCAGGCGGATGGGATCGACCATCCGTGAAGATGCGCCGCACCTGGCTCGACCACTCCGCGATGATCGTCACCTGCCCCTTGGTCTGCAGGACTTCCAGTGGATAGCTCGCAACCATGAAGCGCGGCATGCCTTGCGGAAGGCAGCGCGAGGTCGGGTCGGCGACTCGCTCGCCCCGGTTCCGCGCCTCCATGGCCTCGTCGTAGCGACGCTTGTACTCGGCGTTGTACGGTGGCAACGCGCCGCTCGGGTTGAAGCGGATGCCCTCGATCCGTTCCCAGATGCCGCCCATGTCCGGGACAATGCCGCCGCCTGGCAACTTCGTGCCCGGCACTTGGGCAACTGCCGCACCGACGATGCAGAGCGACAGCGTGGCAGCACCCAGATGACGTGACAGTACGTGTCGAACGAACATTGCGCGCTTTCCCCCGGCCGATTGCTTCCTCGATGCTAATCCGTCGAGAGCGGTAGTGGAGAGGTTTTCGGGCCCCGCCGGCCGAAACGCGCGTTTCGCGCGCTACCCCGTAATTCGGCCGACGAGCTTTCGGACGACCGGCGCTATGAGTGTCACGGTGGGGAACGCCACGGGCCACGTGGTCGCACTGCTTCGCAGCCACTGCTCGAGAAACCCGGCGTGGACACCTCGCGTCATGGACAGTACGAATCCTGATACCACCACAACCATGACCGACGAGAGCAAGGCGCCAAAGACGAGCGGCGCATATCTAGATGGGATCTTCATTCTAAAACTCCTCGTGTTGCCGAAAGAACGAGCGCAGTGGAATAGAGGCCCAGGCCGAACACCGCGTGGGTGATCAGGCTCTGAAGGCGGGTGGCCGTAGGCCGCGGCGTTCGACTGCCCGCGACGCCTGCACCCATGCCCGGCTGGAGGATCAAGAACGGCGCCGCGACAGTGCCGACGCCCAGAGCCAGTGCCGGCAGCGGAGTCGGCGCTGAGAACCACGACGCCCCGCCAACCACCGGCAGAAGCGCGGCGAAAGCGATTCCGATCAAGTAGTGACTGACCCAACCGATCGCAGACTCTCCTCCGACCGGCTTCGCCGCCGCAATGGCGCGGTGGTGGATTCGACCGCGCGCGGCATTCACGAACCAGCGGCCGACCAGCGCCCAGTTGGGGAGCGCCTGGCCGAGAAGAGCGCGGCGCACCAGCGCCCATGCGTCCACCACCAAGGTGGCCCCGACTCCGACCGCCACAACCGAAACAGCGAGTTCTGCATTCATGGCCTTGCTCCGCTGACACTGTGAAGTCACAGTGCCACTTCAAGTTCGCTTGAGGTCAAGACATGAAGTATCTGGACATTGCCCAAGTCGCGAAGGCTATCGGGACTTGCAGCCTCGGCCCTGCGCTTCTACGAGGAGAAGGGGCTGATCGCTTCAGTCGGGCGCCGCGGACTTCGCCGCCTGTACGAACAAACCGTCATGGAGCGCCTCGCGCTCATCGCCCTGGGACGAGCGGGCGGCTTCTCACTGCGCGAAATCGGCGAGATGCTGCCGGTGAAGACTCGCTCAGCCACCCTTCCTCGGGAGCGTCTCGCAAAAAAGGCGTCGGATCTGGGTGGCAGAATTCGTCGCCTTACCGCCGTGCGCGACGGGTTGCTTCATGCGGCCGTGTGCAAGGCGCCATCGCACTGGGAATGCCCGAAGTTCCGACGCCTGATGCGGATAGCCGCAAAGAGAGCTTCAGCGGGAAGGACACTGGATGCGGCCTAGGCACCCTTTCCAGGCCGCCGCTTAACGTCGACGCCTGACCAGTGTTCCAACGGCCCACACTCGGTAGTACATTGTGCGAAAGAGTCGCTGCTCAGGTGACCTATGACACGTTACGACACATCATTCGGCCTCGAATCCGCTGACGGCCATCGTCTGGACGGCACGCCGTTTCCCTGGTTCGATCGAGAAAGTTATCCGCGCGTTCTGGAAGTCATGCTCGATCATGACTTGATGCCCAACTCGTACGACAGATGGCTCAAGCAGTCGCAACGCGTGCTGGAAAAAGCGCGTCGCGACGGTCAGAAGCCGATCAGGGTCCATATCGCCCCCGAATCATTCCTTGCCTGGTGCCAGGAAAACGGTTGGCCGCCAGACAGCATGGCCCGTTTGACGTATGCCGCTTACCGGGCGCGGTTCAACCTTCTACCGGACGCGACCGGCTCTCGCCGCGTGCTCACAGACGATTTCACTTAATGCTAGTGCTGACCACCCAGCTGGTTTTATTGGTTGAGCTGATTGCAAGCGGGGCCGAGGAAGCGGCGCTTGCCCTGGGAGGCATCGGTGCGGCCTCGTTTCTGTTCTCACGACGCAAGTTGCACAACGCTCTTGATCCAGATCAAGCCCGGTCCTTGTCGCTTGCGTTCTCGGTCGCTGTAACAAACCGGTCGGTGCTCGAGCTGAATCGGCAGCAATGGCTTCGAGGCAATGAGCCGTTGCCAGCCGTTCGGCCAATCGGGGCCGCTCGCCTGCGTCGAGAACTGGGAATCCTGCCATCCAGTTTCTGGCGCCGGCAAAGCGCCGCTCGAGAGGACACTGCGGGCTGGGGAAGCGTTCGATGCCCATCTGCAGTTCTATCGGGCCCGCTTCGAGATCTTGTCATCGGCCCCGATGCATCCTGTTGCCTGTCGGCAGTACTACGACGGACTGCTCATCGCTGCACGCAACGTCGAGATTTCGTGGCGGCAGTTTGCGAGCGATCTCGCCTCCTACGCACGCCGCTGCCATCGGACAGTCGCTCGTAGCCTTCGCTTCTCTTGGGCGCGTGGCTGTCCTACATCCGCCGGAATTGTCCTTCCGTACGCTGAGGTCCCCTGAAACCAACGGTGCTCCATGAAAAACGACAATGTGATCTCGACGCTCAATGACCTGATAGAGACGTCGAAGGATGGCGAGAAGGGGTTCGCGAAAGCCGCAGAGGAGGTCAAGGATCCTCAGCTCAAGTCACTCTTTGCAGAAGCCTCCAGGCGCTGTTCGGCAAGCGCGCGTGAGCTTGCAAGAACAGGTCCGCGCCCTGGGTGGTGACCCGGAGAGCGGTGGCAGCGCGCTAGGAGCGATGCATCGCGGATGGCTGGAGTGAAGGCGACGGTCACCGCGCGTGACGACAAGGCGATCCTGAATGAGTGCGAGCGCGGCGAGGACGCGGCCAAGGCGCGTTATGCAAAGGCGCTACGCGAGGATCTACCGGTCGGCGTCCGCTCGATCGTTGAACGGCAGAACAGTGGCGTGATCGCCAATCACGATCGCGTGCGCGCACTGCGAGATGCAGCGGCCTGAACTTGGAGCGGGACCCGCGGCTGCAACATGCCGCGGGTCCAAACCAAGTGGGTGGTACGACCGGTGAGACGTTGTCAGCGCGATGCTCTTGTATCAGTACTCGTGCGCCCTCTGTACTTGGCCCCCCCGTTCCGCGACAGATGAGTCAATAACCGCGTCAGTGCATGCCTACGCAACTCCCCACGACCTTCCCGCACGTCGTGCCTTGGTTTTGCGGATACGCTAATCCGCTTCAATGCGGCGGATCGTAGCTCTCGATGCCTTAGAATTCGTGCATGTCGACAAACAGCGAAACAGGAGGCCCGTCTGGCGCTCCAGCGAATGGTCTGCGAGACCCGACGCGCGCCTCGCTTCTTCTGAGTAACGAAACGATCCCGCTGATGGCCGCGGATCCCGAGGATGCAGGCCTCTCCGCAGAGACCCAGCGGCTCGCTCCGAAAGATGATGACTACGGCCTGACCCGCCCTGTCCCTGCCTCCTTCCCGGCGACTTGGCCGAGCCATATCGGGGAATTCAAACTCGTCGAGAAGGTCCATCAGAGCCGGATGAGCGTCGTCTGGCGCGCGGTCAACGAAGCTCGACGAGTACCGGTAGCGATCAAGCTGGTGCCGATGGATCTGGCTCCGAACTTTGAATCTCAGACACTTGCGCGTCTGGTTCGGGTCTCGGCGCACCCCGGTCTGGTCACACTGCTCGATCACGGTCGAGAGGGCCCGTGGTGGTATCAGGTCGCCGAGTGGGTCGACGGGGAAACGCTCGACTCGTGGTGCCTTCGGACTGGTTCGTCTCCCACGGATCGCCGCGCCCGATTCCAGGTCCTGATGTACGAGGTTGGATCCGCCCTGACAGCGTTTCACCAGGCAGGCTTCGTGCACGGCGACCTGAAACCCTCGAACGTTCTCGTCACCCCAGAGGGCCACGCTCGCATCATCGATCTGGTAGGCCTGCCGGCCGGCGCCTGGTTGAGAGGGTATGGCGGCTTGACGCCAGCCTTTGCCAGCCCCGCATCCCGCGATGGCTCTCCGGCCGATCCCCATGACGATATCTACAGCTTCGCTGCGATGATCGTGCACCTCGCAGGCGGCACACCGATCGATTCCGCGCAGGCACCCGGCGGAATGATCCAGCCGCCGGAACTGACTGTCTGGCAGTGGCGCGCATTGCAGGACGCGCTCGATCCGGTGCGGGGGCGGCGCTTCGAGTCGGCCCTGGCCCTGGTAAACGAGCTATGGCGAGGGGCGTTGGCCGAACACAGGGTCGCGGTCGGGCCGGCGACCTCACGCATCCCTGCTTCGGTCGCGGTGACTGCGCCTCAGCCGTCCGGGCTCCGACTCAGTACCCGGATTCGCTTCGCACTGGTGGTCGGGGCCATGGGGGCCGCGATACTGGCCGGCAACAATTCCGGGCTATTGGAGTTTGGGCTTTCGGCGTCCGGATTTCCCAAGCTGAGCATTCCGCTTCTGCATTTTGATTCCTCGTCCATCCGACTATGGCGACGTTCGGTACGGGAGATGAGGTCGGACGGGGCGACAACAGGCCCGGACCTGCAGATGACGCGCGTGCGCAGCACTACGCCTGCAGGCGCTGCGCTCGACGAGACTGGGGATGCGCAGGTTCCGCTGTCACAGGAAGAACTCGCGGCAATCGATTCGCCATCGCATCTGCTTCCTGTGGCCCAGAGCCAACCTGCGGCTGCTGATCGAGCCGGCCCGACACCATCAGGTCGGCCGCCGCTCGAATTGACTGCCGCACGAACTCTCGCCTCGTTGCCTGAACGACCGTCGATCCCGGAGTCACGCAGTGCGCCCCTTCTCCCCGTAGCGCCGGAAGCACCCATCGTTCCTCCGACGTTCGGACAGCCGGGGCTGCCGTTGATCCCGCCGCGGCCCGACGTGACGGATAAGCCTGCCGGACCGGCACGGCCTGACGTGGTCGCCGCGCCCGCGCGGCCCGCTGTCCCTGTCTTGCCGGAAATGCCCGAGAAGCCCGACAAACCGGAGAAGCCTGAACGGCCCGACCTCGTCGCGGTTGCCCAGCGTCCCGACGTACCTGCCGTACCCGAGCGGCCGGACAAACCCGACAAACCAGACAAGCCCGACAAACCCGACCGGCCCGACGTACCGGTCGTGCCCGCGCGGCCCGACGTTCCCGCTGTGCCCGAGCGACCCGACAAGCCAGACAAGCCAGACAAGCCAGACCCGACCGGCCCGACGTACCGGTCGTGCCCGCGCGGCCCGACATACCCGCTGTGCCTGAGCGACCCGACAAGCCGGACAAACCGGACAAACCGGACCGGCCCGACGTGCCTGTCGTGCCCGCGCGGCCCGACATTCCCGCTGTGCCCGAGCGACCCGACAAACCGGACAAACCGGACAAGCCGGACAAACCCGACAAGCCCGACAAGCCCGACAGGATCTGACGAACGGGCCGCCGCCCACCGGGTTCTTCATCGCATCAAACGAGGGGACGACCCTCGAGGAATGGTTTCGAATGCGCCAATTCGTATGGGCAGCTGCGTGCCTGATCACCGCCAGCCAGGGGTTGACAGCAGAGGCTGCCAAAGACGACGGGAGCTACCGCGTGCAGATGACCGCCGGCGTGGGGCAATTCACCGGTGATTACGGCGAAGAGCAAAAGAGCACGCTCGACGTGGTGAACCTGAGCAGCCGGTGGTACTTCGATCGCGCCGAGTTCCAGGTGAGTCTGCCCTACCTGCGCATCGACGGCCCTGCCGACATCGGCTTCGTCGATGGTCAACCGATCGCGTTCGGTGATGACACCCCCTCCGACGAGCGGCGTACCGAGTCCGGTTGGGGCGATGTCACACTGCGCGGTGAGTACTACCTGCTTCGTGGATCGAGCACGAGCCCCTGGGTCATCGGCGTCGCCCGTGTGACGCTGCCGACGGGAGACGAAGAAAAAGGGTTGGGCTCGGGTGGCACCGACGTCGAACTGGCAGCCAGCGTCATACAGCGAGTGGGCCGCGTCAATTGGTTCGCCGATATCGGCTACACATTCGCCGGCAGCAGCGGCGACCTCGACCCCCGCAACCAGCTGCGATTGGGTGCGGGAGGTTCGGTCCCGTTCGGCACCGACCAACGCCACAGTTACTACATTTACCTCGAGAACCGGACCAGTCGATACAGCCGCCTGGAAGCCAAGAGGTCGATTGCCGTCGGAGTAAGCACCGCCTTCACGCAGGCCAAACGCGTGCGCTTGTCGGGGTCGATGTTCTTCGGGTTGACTGATTCCACCGAGGATGTCGGGTTCTACGTGAGCCTCGGACGCAGGTACTGATACGGCGCGCGGGCTCAGCCCGACATGGCCGACGCTCCGAACCATGCTACGGCCATGAAGAGCGCGGTGATCTGTCTGAGGGGCTTCACGAGCCGCTCGGCAACCTAATTGCGCGCTCGCTCGTCGTGCAACAGAGTGCCCTTCTGCGATCGCAATTCCGGCTTGAGAAGAACTGCCGCGCATATCTGTGGTGATGACGAACTTCCGTCGCCCCAGGAAGCATGCGCTCTTGTATCACGCTCAAACCTGGGTTCCTGAGCAGGTGCCAACGGTCACACCTCACCCCACCGATAGTGTTCACCCGGGGCTACACTCTAAACCGCAGTGCTAGTCAAATGCGGGGGGACGTCGGAAGGACGCCATTACTTTTTTTTGCCGCAAACGGCCGCTAACCGTCGTGCGGATGCGACCAGGCTCAACCCACGTGCGCCGTCAATTTTTAGTGGAAATGGAATCCAAATAGAAACTCAGCGACGTGTAGCTTGAATCGAAAACGCGACGATCCCGCAATGCCTTGCCCATCGCGAATGTCCCCTCCTGCAAGGTTACGATGAACTGCGCCGCTTCCTGTGTATCGACGTTCTTTCGCAGGAAACCGCCCTTGCGTGCCCGTTTGAGATGCCTCTCGGTGCCGTCGATCCAATCCTTGAGCACAGCCTGCGTGCGATCACAATGCTCGCATCGACGTGATTGATTTCCTGCGTGAGGTTATTCAGCGGACAGCCAAGCCGCACGAATTCATCGGGCCAATTGTCGAAGGTGTTTCTGAAGCATGCCCGGATGCCTTCGATCGGATCTTCGTACGCCTCCAGCGGCGCAATCCAGCGCTCGAGAATGCCTTTGCGGATGATCTGTTGATGATCGCGTAGGCAACGTCATTCTTTGTCGGGAAGTGATGAAAAAACGCGCCGATCGTCAGCCCTGCCTTGGCCGCGATCTCGCGCACGCCCACGGCGTGGTAGCCACGTGAATAGATCTCCATGAAAGCGACCTCAAGCATGTGCGCCCGGGTCCTCTCCGAATCTCTCGAAACCGTTTTCATGTAAGGTACTTTACAACATATCGACTGATATGTATGGTTCGACCTGCGCACCGCCCGTCTCGAGGACACTCCCATGTCAACGCAAATCACGAACACCACCGTCACCCCCTACTTGATGCTCAACGGCAAGGCGCGGGAAGTGATGTCGTTCTATCAAGAGACCATCGGGGGCGAACTCGAGATCCGGACTTTCGGCGAGGCTCAGGGACCAAAGTGTCCGCTGGCGCTGCGGGACCAGGTCATGCACGCGACGCTCAAGCGAGGGGATTTCCTGTTGATGGCATCCGATGGAAATCCGGACATGCCGGCCAAGGGCGGCAACAACGTCATGCTCGCCGTCGGCGCACCGGATGCCGAGCTTCAGCGCCTGTTTGCGGCACTTTCTTCGGACGGGAATGCCGTCCAGCCGCTCTTTGATGCGCCTTGGGGCGGCAAGTTCGGCACCCTCGTCGATCGATACGGAATCTGGTGGATGTTCGCTTCGAGTCACGGCTGATGTCAGGCCAGCGCACCCCTATGGGCGTGAGTTCAGGCACGGATCCGAAGGGACACATTCCGGGCCCGATCAGGTCCAGCCGGCCCGAGGGCGATGGCTGGGACGCACGCTTGATGTGCGGCGTGCTGATCGCACCGTTCTTCTACTTAACCGCTACCCTGCAAATGCTCTTTAGGGAAGGCTTTGATCTCCGGCGTCACCCGTTGAGTCTGCTCAGTCTTGGGCCCTACGGCTGGATCCAGGTCCTCAACTTCGTGACGACGGGCCTTCTTGCCATCGCCCTCGCTTTTGGACTACGAACCAAACTTCGCCGCGGCATGGGGCACCGCGCCATCCCGACGCTGATAGCCGCCTTCGGCGCAGGCTTGATCATCGCGGGCCTCGCTCCGTCAGACCCAATTCTCAACTTCCCGCCTGGAAGTGGCGACGGTATACCCGCGCATATGTCCACACACGCAGCGATGCACGGCGTGGGGTTCATGGTCGCTTTCGTCTCGCTGCTTGTCGCGTTTGTGACCCTTGCGCGTCGATTCTGGGCCGCCGGATGCCGCTCCTGGTCGATCGGATCAGGTCTGGTGACGAGTGCCACCATCGCCCTGCTCGCCCTCGGTATGGCGGTGCAGAGCGCGACCGGAATAGCGTTCTACGTTGTGGGTCTCGTCGCTTTCGGATGGCTGAGCTTGCTGAGCTGCTTCTCCTTGCGAGCCTGATGTCAGACACCATAGGAGGTCCTCGTGCAGATTCGCCACGTCATTCTTAAAGTCGATGAACAAGACAAGGCCCTTCGCTTCTACACGTCGAAACTGGGGTTCAAGAAGCACCTGGATGTCAGCGGAAACATTCGCTGGCTTACAGTGACCTCGCCCGAAGGCGCAGAGGGTGTCGAGATTGTCCTCGAACCCAATCACTTTCCACCGGCGCTCGCTTCGCAGAGGGCGTTGTATGACGCGGGCTTCCGGGCGGCGATTCTATCCACCGACGACGTTGCCGAAGCTATGAGCGCCTGTCTTCGAATGGGCGTCAAGTTCAGGGGCAGACCGAAGTCGATGGGAAACGTCACGTTTGCCTTTCTCGAGGACACTTGCGGCAACCTGATTGTCCTGAGCCAACGCGCAGATACCTGAAGAACACCCTGGAGATCCGTTCGTCGAGGAAGAGAAACGATGCCGGCGACCCTCCTTGTGATCTACGAAGAGCCGCAGAACCCCGCCGCGTTCAGGCAACACTATTTTCAGATTCAGGTGCCACTCGCAAAGGCACTCCCGGGCCTCGCGACTGTAGCGTGAGCGTGGGCCCGGCCTCCCAAGTCACTGAGGGGAGCGGACCCAGGTAGGCAGCCGCCAGCGTCAGGCAGATGATCAGTTGCGCTGAGCTGCGAGTGGATGCTGATTCGGCAACCGATAGCTCGCCTGCATGCGCCTTTGCGACAGGCGCGAAGGAGCGAGGCGTTTTTCACAGCTTCTTCCGTGGCCAGTCTCAGGCCCATTGCGACGAACAAGCCACCGAGCGCACGGTTCAACCATGACTTCAGCGAACTTCGCGCGCGAAGTTGCTGGGTCACTACGCCGGCCAGCGTTACGCAGCACGAAGTTGACGGCGAGTGCAACGATGTTACAGGTCGACTGCGAGAACAGGAGCTGCAGAGGGACGACCATGTCATCAGTTCGGTCTACGAACTGCGGCAAGAAAGCCAGGAAGAAGATGGCGACCTTGGGGTTGAGCGCATCGCTCAGAAACCCATCCCAGAAGATCCGCGTCAAGGAAGCAGGAGCGGTTGAAACGCCCAAACCATTCGCTGTAGCGGATGCTGAAGTGAAGGTCCGCATTCCGAGCCAGACGAGATATGCAGCACCGATAATCTTGACGACGGTGAATGCCGCGGCCGAGTTCGCAAGGATTGCGGATAGGCCCAAGACGGCTGCTATGACGTGCACGTAGGCGCCTGCGTTGATACCAATGGCAGCGATGAATCCAGCGCGCCGACCTTGGGTCACCGTCCTGCCCAACATGTAGGCCATGTCGGGCCCAGGAACGATGCAAAGGACGATCCCCGAGGCGATAAAAACGAAGAACGCGTGAACGCTCAGCGGCACGGCCACTCCCTGGTCCGCCAACTAACCCCAATCGTACACTGAAAGTGCCCTACGCGGGCGGGGGGGACGCAATGACCGGAGCGCTACACCGGGCAGCTACACCACCCCGCTACACTCGGCGCTCAAATCCACATTTAAAAGCCTTCGGAATCAAAGGCTTGAAAGAACTGGCGGAGAGAGAGGGATTCGAACCCTCGAAGGGCTTTTGACCCTTACACCCTTAGCAGGGGTGCGCCTTCGACCACTCGGCCATCTCTCCGTTTTACCGAGCGGCGACACCGGAAGGGGTCGGCGCAGGATTCCAGAGGCGCGGGATGATACTTAAGCGCTCTGGGTGCGGTCAAAGAAACAGGCCGGAAAACGGCCAGGCGGCTCGCAAGCCGCCACAACGCGGCCTCAGGCGTTGACCTGAGGCTCGTGCTTGCCAGGCGTGCCGGTGACGTTGCCGTCGGCATCGCCATCCTGCTCGCGCTTGATGCGCTCGAAAATCTCTTCGCGATGGACAGCCACGGTCTTCGGCGCATTCACGCCAATTCGGACCTGGTTTCCTTTCACTCCGAGAACGGTGACCGTGACTTCGTCGCCGATCATTACGGTCTCGCCGACGCGGCGGGTGAGAATCAACATCGTGGGTTCGCTCCTCCGTGCTAGGCGAACAGTGCCCTTTCAGGCCGGGTGGGGACAATCAGAGAAACCCTGATTTCCCTTCCGTCGGTCTGACACGCGCCAAACACTCGAATTGGATGACAGTGCAACCAGGATGGACAAAGCACTGTGACTACCGATGGACCGATTATGACTAGACGAAGTTCCCATTCCGGGACGACGACTTCGGCGATCTGGCCCCGAGTGTTAACGGGCGTTAACCGACGAGCCGCTGCCTTACAAATGGCTCGACGCTCGCGAGCGCCGCATCGAGCGCGGCGGGGTTCGAACCGCCGGCCTGGGCGAAATCGGCCCGACCACCGCCCTTGCCGCCGACCTGGTTCGCGACGGCGCCGACGAGCTCGCCAGCCTTGATGCGGCCGACCGCGTCGGCAGTGACGCCGGAGACGAGGACGATGCGGTCGGGACCCGCCACGGAGGCGAGCACGATGACCGCAGACTTCAGCCGATCTTTCAGCTGGTCAACGGCATTGCGCAGCGCGCTGGCGTCGGCACCCTCGACCCTGGTGGCGACGACCTTTACGCCGCCGATGTCGATGGCGTTCGCGGCGAGATCTTCGCCCTTGCCGGAGGCGAGCTTGTCCTTGAGCTGGCGCACCTGCTTCTCGAGCTGGCGCTGCTGCTCGATGTTCTCCTCGACGCGCGTCGCGACGTCGTCACGCGAACCGCGGACGAGCGCGGCGATGGTTCGCAGCAGCTCGTCGCTGTGGGCGACGTATTCGTAGGCGCCTTCGCCCGTGACCGCCTCGATGCGGCGAACGCCGGAGGCGACGCCCGACTCACCGACGATCTTGAAGAGGCCGATGTCGCCGGCGCGCTCGACGTGCGTGCCGCCGCACAGCTCCATCGAGAAATCGCCGAGCCGCAGCACGCGCACGACGTCGCCGTACTTCTCGCCGAAGAGCGCCATGGCGCCGCCGGCCACCGCCTCGTCGTAGGGCAGCGTCTTCGTCTCGGCGGGCGCGTTGCGCCGGATCTCGGCGTTGACCATCTGCTCGATCCGCCGCAGCTCGGCGGCGGTGACGGGCTGGAAGTGCGAGAAGTCGAACCGCAGCCGGTCGGGCGCGACGAGCGAGCCCTTCTGCGTCACGTGCGTGCCGAGCACCTGGCGGAGCGCCGCGTGCAGCAGGTGGGTCGCGGTGTGATTCAGGCGCACCGACTGACGGCGCGCGACGTCGACGCTGCGCGCGCACGACGTCGCCGACGGCGATGGCGCCCTCGGTCAACCGGCCGATGTGGGAGTAGGCGTTGCCGCGCTTGCGCGTGTCGTCGACGGCGAAGCGCGCGTGGCCATGCCGAGCTCGCCGATGTCGCCGACCTGGCCGCCGGATTCGGCGTAGAACGGCGTCGAGTCGAGCACCACCTCGCCCGCGTCGCCGGCCTCGAGGCGGCGGCACGCTGACGCCGTCCTTCAGCAACGCGACGACGTGGCCCTCGTCGGCCATGAGCTCGTAGCCGGAGAACTTCGTCTGCGGCCGAGATCGGCACCGGCGCGCAGGTCGACGCCGAAGCGGCTGGAGGCGCGCGCGCGCTCGCGCTGCGCTTCCATCGCGGCATCGAAGCCGGCCTGGTCGAGCGTGAGCCCGCGCTCGCGCGCGATGTCGGCGGTGAGGTCGACCGGAAAGCCGTAGGTGTCGTACAGGCGGAACGCGGTCTGCGCCGTCGATCACGGTGCTGCCGCCGAGCTTGCCGATGGCCTCCTCGAGCAGCGCCATGCCGGTCTCGAGCGTCTCGGCGAAGCTGCTCGCTCCTCCTTCAGCAGCACGTCGCGCACGTGCTGCGCTGCGCGCACGCAGCTCGGGATAGGCATCGCCCATCACCGCGGCGAGCGCCGGCACCAGCTCGGCGAAGAACGTCGGCTGCGGCGCCGAGCTTCTGCCCGTGGCGCATCGCGCGGCGCATGATGCGGCGCAGCACGTAGCCGCGGCCTTCGTTCGACGGCAGCACGCCGTCGAGCGATCGAGGAAGCTGGACGCGCGGATGTGGTCGGCGATGACCCGCAGCGAGGGGTTGCCCGCAGGTCCGGCGTGCCGAGCAGCTTCGCGGCGGCGCTGATCAGCGCGCTGGAACAGGTCGATGTCGTAGTTCGAGTGCACGCCCTGCAGCACGGCGGCGATGCGCTCGAGGCCCATGCCGGTGTCGACCGAGGGCTTCGGCAGCGGCGTCAGCGTGCCGTCGGCCGTGCGCTCGAACTGCATGAACACGAGGTTCCAGATCTCGACGTAGCGGTCGCCGTCCTCGTCCGGCGAGCCCGGCGGGCCGCCGGGAACGTGCGCGCCGTGGTCGAAGAAGATCTCGGTGCACGGGCCGCACGGGCCGGTGTCGCCCATCGCCCAGAAGTTGTCGACTTGCTCGCCCGATGCGCCGATCGATGATGCGGTCGGCCGGCACGCCGATCGTCCTCGTGCCAGATCGTCGACGGCCTCGTCGTCGTCCTGGTAGACGGTGACCCAGCAGGCGGCTCGGGTCGAGCCTCAGTCGTGCCGGTCAGGAACTCCCAGGCGAAGCGGATCGCGTCGCGCTTGAAGTAGTCGCCGAACGAGAAGTTGCCGAGCATCTCGAAGAACGTGTGATGGCGGGCGGTGTAGCCGACGTTCTCGAGGTCGTTGTGCTTGCCGCCGGCGCGCACGCAGCGCTGGCTCGACACGGCGCGCGCGTACGGGCGCTGGTCCTTGCCGAGGAACACGTCCTTGAACTGGACCATGCCGGCGTTGGTGAACAGCAGCGTCGGGTCGTTGCCCGGCACGAGCGAGCTGGACGCGCACGACGGCGTGGGCCTCGCGCGGCGAAGTAATCGAGGAAAGCCTTGCGGATCTGGGCAACGGTCGGCGAAGCAGTGTTCATGTCACTCACGGGCGGATCGGTCATCGAAGCCTGTCAGCGTCGACGGCGAACGGACTCGGCCCCGGAGCTGCCCAGGGCGGCTGCGGATATGATCGTTGGAAAAGCCCCGGTATTGCAAAAAGCGCGCTCTGGCGAGCGCGCTCGGGCGCAGTCGGTCGGCAAATCGTCGCCGAACCGACGCGCGCGGAGCTGGATGCGCGATGCGCGTGCGAAGTCCGGTGCCTCGTCGAGCCGCGAGTTCGAGTGTCGGCTCGTGCGTCGATGCCGGCCTCGCTGCAGCTCCAGCGCGGATCCGGCGCGGCCCCTGCCCGCGCGCCGCACGGCTGCGGACGAACTGGCGGGCGTAGCGCGAATCGTCGAGGCAGCCGTCTCCTCGCGCAGCTCAGTGAGCAGCTCGGCTCGATGCGGACCGCGGATCGAACCCGCGCTCGGCGAGGCGGGAGGCGAGCTCTGCGGCGGCATGCTCACGTCGCGGCGAGCAGCCGGCAGGGCAGCGACCGCGCGCCGCCGACGGGTCCAGTCGCGACCTCCGCATCGACCGCGGCGCCGACTGCGCCCGGCCGCGCCGACCGAAGGCGCGCCGTCTCAGTCGAGCTTGTCGCTTCGTCCGGCGCCCTTGTCAGCCTCGCACGCTTCCGACGGCGGCAGCAGCTTCTCGCGCAGCTTGCGTTCGATGTCGGCGCGCCATCTCCGGGTGCTCCTTCGAGGAACTTGCGCGCGTTGTCCTTGCCCTGGCCGATGCGCTCGCCCTTGTAGCTGTACCAGGCGCCGGACTTCTCGACGATGCCGTTGTCGGCACGCCCAGGTCGATGATCTCGCCATTGCGGGAGATGCCCTGGCCGTACAGGATCTCGAACTCGGCCTCGCGGAACGGCGGCGCCACCTTGTTCTTCACGACCTTGACGCGGGTCTGGTTGCCGACCACTTCCTCGCCGTTCTTGATCGCGCCGATGCGGCGGATGTCGAGGCGGACCGAGGCGTAGAACTTCAGCGCGTTGCCGCCGGTGGTGGTTTCCGGGCTGCCGAACATCACGCCGATCTTCATGCGGATCTGGTTGATGAAGATGACGATGGTAGTTGGAGCGCTTGATGTTGCCGGTGAGCTTGCGCAGCGCCTGGGACATCAGGCGCGCCTGCAGGCCGACGTGCATGTCGCCCATTTCGCCTTCGATTTCGGCCTTGGGCACCAGCGCCGCCACCGAGTCGACGACGACCACGTCGACCGCGCTGGAGCGCACCAGCATGTCGGCGATTTCGAGGGCCTGCTCGCCGGTGTCCGGCTGCGAGACCAGCAGGTCGTCGACGTTGACGCCGAGCTTCTCGGCGTACGCCGGGTCGAGCGCGTGCTCGGCGTCGACGAAGGCGGCGGTGCCGCCGGCCTTCTGGCACTTCGGCGATGACCTGCAGGGTCAGCGTGGTCTTACCCGAGGATTCCGGACCGTAGATTTCGACGACGCGGCCCTTGGGCAGGCCGCCGATGCCGAGCGCGATGTCGAGGCCGAGCGAGCCGGTGGAGATGGCCTCGACGTCGTAGCGCGTCCGCGCATCGCCCATGCCGCATGACCGAGCCCTTGCCGAACTGCTTTTCGATCTGGCCGAGCGCGGCGGCGAGCGCCTTCTTGCGGTTTTCTTCCATGCGGGCGAACCTCGGATGCGTAGCGGGCGGGATGGGCGGATTATTCCATAGGGTGCTGTATATGTATACAGCTTATCTGTCCCGTTCGGGGTGAAACGCACCTCCCCGAGAGGCGTCAGTCCCCGCCGATCCGGAGCCCGAAACGGGTCCGATGCAACGCCTCGTAACGCGGCCCTTCGCGGTCACTTTCCCGGCTCGCCATCAGCACCAGTTCGGGCGCGGACCAGGTCACTGCGGGCGACCATGGCACGGGCTCGACCGGCTCTCCGGCCTTCAGCCGGGCGAGGGTAACGTGAGGGCGGAACGGACGCGTTTCGACCGACAGGCCCCGAGCGAGAAGCGCAGCGGTGAGTGTCGCCACGTCTTCGACGAGGGAGTCCTGCTCCGCTGACCCGACCGCACACAGCACCCGCGAGCGCGGCCAGTACTCGAGGCGATCGAGCCGCACGAGCGGCGGTGCCCTCGTATGCGCGAACCCGTCAGCGACTTCGGTGACCACGCCGAATGCACTTACGTCGAGCGTGCCAAGGAACGCGAGCGTCACGTGCAGATCCGCCGGATGGGTGCGACGCGCCTGGACCGGCAGGCTGAGGGCGGCGAGCCGCGCCCTCGCCGCCTGGTCAGGTCGCAGCGCCAGGAAATGGCGCTGCCAGCTCACGCGCCCGCGAGCAGCTTCAGCGCGACCGCGACGGAATGGCGACGGACAGCATCGCGGTCGCCCGTGAACTGCTCGTGACGGGCGACGATGCGGGGTGCGTCGCCGCGATCGGCCAGCGCGAACCAGACGCTGCCGACCGGGTTCCGCGGCGTGCCGCCATCGGGACCGGCGACGCCAGTGATCGACACGGCGCGGTCGGCATTCGCGCGCATCAGTGCCCCCGCGGCCATCTCACGCGCGACGGCTTCGCTGACGGCGCCATGTGCCGTAAGGGTCGCGGCGCGAACCCCGGCATCACGCTGCTTCGCGAGATTCGAGTAAGTGACCAGCCCGCCATCGAACCAGCGCGAGCTGCCGGCGATGTCGGTCAGCAGCTTTGCGACGTAGCCGCCGGTGCACGATTCGACCGTCACCGCGTGAAGGCCGCCGGCGCGGAGCACGTCGCCCGCCGCACGGGCGAGCGCCGCGAGCTCGCTGTCGCTCGGCGCGGTCAGACCGGCTTCTGCTCGAGCGCGGCCGCCTGCGCCGCGGCCCGTTTCTCGCGCCCGCGGCCGAGCCCCAGCGACAGCACGAACCAGCCACCCGCGATGATGGCCGCGAGACCGGCCAGGAATGGCTGCACGGCGAGCACCTTCGCGAGCCCGGTGTAGAGGAACGCGTTGACGAAGTCGGCGCCGCGGAACACCGCGCCGTCGACGATGTTCTTCGCCTTGAACTTCTCCTCGCGGGTCACGACCGGCCAGAGCGACTCGCGCGCGACGTTGGCGATGCCGAAGTTCGCCGCGCGCTGGCACGCCTGGAACGCGGCGACGACGAACAGCGTGCCGAGAAACGTCAGCAGGCCGAAACCAACGATGAACACGGCCGGGAGGATGGCGAGCGCGGCGCCGGTGCCGATCTTCTTGATCAACCGCCCGGTCCCGACCAGCTGGAACACCAGCGACAGGATGCCGACCCACTGCGCGATCAACGCGAAGATGCGCGCGCGCTCGGCCGTGTCGGTCGTCATCGAGGCGACGAGGTTCGCCTGCACGAAGTACAGAAACGTGCCGAGCAGCGACAGCAGGAACACCCACAGCGCGATTCCGCCGAGGAACGGCGACCGGAACAGCAGGCCGAAACCATCGAACACCCCGCCGCCCACCGGGTTCTTGGCGCGGCCCGCGCTCGCCGCGACGAAGTTCGGATCGGACGCCTGCAGGCTCGGCGCGGCCTTTTCCAGTCGGTTCGCGCAGATCACGGCACCGATGAGCAGCAGGCTAGAGATCAGCAGCAGGTTGTGCACGCCGATGGGCGCGACCAGCGAACGCGTGATCATCGGGCCGAGGATGCTGCCCACCGAACCGCCGGCCGCGACGAAGCCGAACAGGCGCTTGCTCTGCTCGGAGGAGTAGATGTCGGACAGGAAGCTCCAGAAGATCGACACGGTGAACACCGAGAACACGGTGATCCACATGAAGAACGCTTTTGCGACGATGTCGGGCGAGATGCCGGATTTCAGCAGGAACCAGAAGATCAGCATGTTCGCGACGAGGAACAGGTACATCACCGGCACGAAGCGCTGGCGCGGCAACCGCGCGGCGATGGCGGCCTGCAACGGGGCAGTGACGAGCGACACGACGAAGGTGCCGAAGAAGAGCCACGGCAGGTCCTGCGCGCCACCGCGGATGCCGAACGCATCGCGCAGCGGCAACAGCATGTAGTACGTCGACAGCAGGAAGAAGAAGTAGAGGAACGACCAGAGCAGCGCGCGCACTTCACCAGGGCGGGCGTTCGCGAGCTTCTTGATGAGCTTTTCCATCGCGCGAGCATAGCCGCGCGGAATGCGGCTGCCAACGTAAGATCGGCGCGCGCGGTGGCGCCGACAGGTTCATGATGGCGCGGGGTCCGTGCCACCGCAGGGGACATGATGTCGCTGAAGGTCTCGGTGCTGAAAGAGACGCGCGAACACGAACGCCGGGTGGCGCTGGTGCCCGCGGTCGCGGACAAGCTCGCGAAGCTCGGCTGCACCGTGCGGCTCGAGCGTGGCGCGGGCCTGGCGAGCCGCCTTCCCGATGACGCGTACGCGAACGTCACCGTCATCGACGACCCGGTCGAGCTCGTCCGCGACGCGGACATCGTCCTCGCCGTGCAGCCTCCCTCCCTCGAGCTGGTCGCGGCGCTGAAGCCGGGCACGGTGCTGATCAGCTTCGTCCATGCCCACCGCGAGGCCGCCCTCGCCGCGCGCCTGCGCGACGGCCACATCACCTGCTTCGCCATGGAACTCGTGCCGCGCATCACCCGCGCGCAGGCGATGGATGCGCTGTCGTCGCAGGCCGCGCTCGCCGGCTACTACGCCGCGCTGCTGGGTGCGACCACGCTGTCGCGCATCCTGCCGATGATGACTACCGCGGTCGGCTCGATCCGGCCGGCGAGCTGTCTCGTCATGGGGCTCGGTGTCGCCGGTCTGCAGGCGCTCGCGACGGCCCGGCGCCTGGGCGCGGTGACGTGGGGCTACGACGTGCGCCCCGAGACGCGCGAGCAGGCCGAATCGCTCGGCGCGAAGTTCGTCGACACCGGCGTCGACGGCCGCGGCGAAGGCGGTTACGCGCGCGAGCTGACCGCCGACGAGAAGGCCAGGGTCGCCGCCGTCGTCACGCGGCAGCTGCACCAGTCCGACCTCGTCATCACCACCGCTGCCATTCCCGGCCGGCCTTCGCCGAAGCTGATCTCGCGCGCACAGGTCGAAGGCATGAAGCGCGGCGCCGTCATCATCGACCTCGCGGCCGAGGGCGGTGGCAACTGCGAATGCACGGTGCCGGGCGAGACCGTGCAGGTGGGGCAAGTGACGATCGCCGCGCCGCTGAACGTTCCCTCGCTGCTCGCCGAGCACGCCTCGGAGCTGTACTCGAAGAACCAGTTCAACCTCGTCGAGCTGTTCGTCAAGGACGGTGCGCTCGCCATCGACTGGAGCGACGAGGTGCTCGCGCGCACGGCGCTCACCCACGCCGGCGAGATTCGCAACGAAGCCGCGCGCAAGGCGCTTGCCTAGGAGGCCCATGGAATACGCGACCGCCACGCTGACCGGCTTCATCGCGCTGTACATCGTGATGCTCGCCGCCTTCACCGGCTTCGAGATCATCGGCCGCGTGCCGTCGATCCTGCATACCCCGCTGATGTCGGGCTCGAACTTCATCCACGGCATCGTCGTCGTCGGCGCGCTGTGGGCCCTGCTGAACGCAACCTCGACGCTCGAGCAGGTGATCGGGTTCGTCGGCGTGCTGCTCGGTGCCGGCAATGCGGCCGGCGGCTACGTCGTGACCGAACGCATGCTGCAGATGTTCAAGTCGTCCGATCGCAAGGGCTGACCGATGAGCGCCTTCGTCATCGACGCGAGCTACCTCGTCGCGGCCTTCCTGTTCATCTTCGGCCTGAAGCGCATGGCGTCGCCAGTCAGCGCGCGCTCGGGCATCGTCGTCGCCGGCGTCGGCATGATCGTCGCGGTGCTCGCGAGCCTGCTGTACGCGCTCGACGTTCGCGAGGCAGCGCGCCCTCTGCTCGGCACCAACCTCACGCTTGCGGTTGTCGCCCTCGTCGTCGGCACCGGCTGGGCGTGGTGGAGCGGCAAGCGCGTCGCGATGACGGCCATGCCGCAGATGGTCGCGCTGTACAACGGAATGGGTGGCGGCGCCGCGGCTGCCATCGCGGCGATCGAGCTGCTGGGCCACGAACCGGGTCACGTCGGCGTCGCGCCGGTGCTGGCTGCGCTCGGCGGCCTGATCGGCGCGGTCTCGCTCGCCGGCAGCCTGATCGCCTGGGCCAAGCTCAGCGGCTACATCGAGAAGACGCTGCGACTGACCGGCCTGCAGGCCATCAACGGCCTGTTGCTGCTCGCGACACTGGTCGTCGGCTTCGTCCTGATCGTGCATCCGTTCGGCTTCCCGCTCCCGGTGCTGATCGGCGCGTTCTTCGGCCTCGCGCTGCTGTACGGCGTGATGATGACGCTGCCCATCGGCGGTGCCGACATGCCGGTCGTCATCTCGCTGTACAACGCGTTCACCGGCCTCGCGGTCGGCTTCGAAGGCTATGTGCTGAACAATCCCGCGCTGATGATCGCCGGGCTCGTGGTCGGCAGCGCCGGCACGCTGCTGACGCTGCTGATGGCGCGAGCGATGAACCGCTCGGTCTCGAACGTGCTGTTCTCGAACTTCGGCGCCGCCGCCGGCGACGCGCAGGGCGAGATCAAGGGCACGATGAAGGCCGCGGACCCGGGCGACGCGGCGGTGGCGATGCGCTACGCCAGCAAGGTCATCATCGCGCCGGGCTATGGCCTCGCGGTCGCGCAGGCGCAGCACAAGCTGTACGAGTTCGTGAAGCTGCTGCAGGACGCGGGCGTCGACGTGAAGTTCGCGATCCACCCGGTGGCCGGCCGCATGCCCGGCCATATGAACGTGCTGCTGGCCGAGGCCGGCGTGCCGTACGACATCATCTACGACATGGAAGACATCAACGGCGAGTTCAAGGAAGCCGACGTTGCGCTGGTCATCGGCGCGAACGACACCGTGAACCCGGCGGCCCGCACCAACAAGGCGAGCCCGATCTACGGCATGCCGATCCTGAACGTCGACCAGGCGAAGCAGGCATACGTCGTGAAACGCGGGCAGGGAAAGGGCTACTCAGGGGTCGAGAACGAGCTGTTCTACGCCGACAACGCGGCGCTCGTGTATGGCGATGCGCAGAAGGTGCTGGTCGCGATGATCCAGGCGTTGAAGGCGCTCGGCGGCGGACACTGACGCTCAGGCCGCACTGCCGATCGCCGTCAGCAGATCGGTTGGCGCGATAAACCCAACCCCTCGTTCAGTGCGGAGCGCTCTGCTCGTGACTGAGCAGGTACTTCTTCGTTTCGACGCCGCCCGCGAAGCCGACCAGCTTGCCGTCACGCCCGATGACGCGGTGACACGGCGCCACGATCGAGAGCGGATTGCGGCCATTGGCCGCGCCGACCGCACGCACCGCCTTCGGATTGCCGACCTGCTCGGCGATGTCGGCATAGCTGCGCGTTTCGCCGAAGGGGATGGTCAGCAGCGCGTTCCACACGCGCCGCTGGAACTCGGTGCCGGCGAAGTCGAGCGGCAGATCGAACGTGCGGCGCTCGCCGGCGAAATATTCGCGCAGCTGGCGTTCCGCTTCCTGCAAGACCGGATGACCGGGCTGCTGCTCGAGCGAGCCGAACTTCACGCGGCCCGGCGGATCGTTTTCCCACAGCACGGCGGCGAGCCCCTGGGCACTCGCGACGAGCTGCAGGCGACCCACCGGAGTGGCGACGAAACTGCTGAAGTAGACGGGGGCGGCTGCGTTCATGGGGGACCTCCGGTCGAGGCGGAGATCCTGACATCGTACCGCGCGACGGTCCCGCCGTTTTCGGACGATGAATGCACCAAAACTCGATGTCCGAAAATGGCGGGTCCAGCCATCCCGTCCGGACTACAGTGCGCGCATGAGCCACGCGACTGCATCCTTCGACGACCGGATCGCCTGGCGCGCGCTGCGGGCCCGCGACCCGCGCTTCGACGGGCTGCTGTATGTCGGGGTCACGTCGACCGGCATCTATTGCCGCCCGATCTGTCCCGCACGGACGCCGCGGGCCGGGAACTGCCGCTTCTTCTCGTCGGCGGCAGCCGCCGAGAAAGCCCGCTTCAGGCCGTGCCTGCGCTGCCGGCCCGAACTCGCGCCCGGTCTGGCTCCGGTCGACGACGGCAGACGGATCGCTGCATTGCTCTCGGAACGCATTGAACGGGGTGGCCTCGCCGGTGACGGCATCGACCTCGAAACGATCGCGAAGCAGTTTCATCTCAGCTCGCGCCAGCTGCGAAGAATCGTCCAGCGTGAGCTCGGCGTGTCGCCGATCGAGCTGCTGCAGACGCGCCGGCTGCTGCTGGCGAAGCAGCTGCTCACCGAGACGAAGCTGCCGGTCACCGAGATCGCGTTCGCCAGCGGCTTCGGCAGCCTGCGCCGTTTCAACGACGCGTTCCGCAATCGATACCAGCTCGCCCCCACCCGCCTGCGCCGAACCGGCGCGGCCAGCGAGGCGTCGGCATCACTCACCGGCGCATCGCGCCTGCTGCTGTCCTATCGCGCGCCGTACGAGTGGCCCGCGATGCTCGCCTTCCTCGGCGCGCGAGCGCTGGCCGGCGTCGAAGAAGTCGACGGTGACATCTA
The DNA here is from genome assembly GCA_963769065.1 of uncultured Pseudomonadota bacterium. GTDB lineage: Bacteria > Pseudomonadota > Gammaproteobacteria > Steroidobacterales > Steroidobacteraceae > ZC4RG30. The sequence continues at coordinate 234,784 of CAVYKG010000012.1, forward strand.
CCGCCGCAGTGTCCGGCTGGGCTCGTGCACCGGCTGGATCGCGGTTCGCCACGTGGCAGGGCGCAGCGCCTTGTCGGTCGAGTTCGCCTCCACGCTGACGCCGGTGCTGCCCGTGCTGCTCGGCCGCCTGCGCCACCTGTTCGACCTGTCGGCGCGGCCCGATCTGATCGCCGCGCAGCTGCGCCGCGACCCGCTGCTGCGCGCGGACGTCGCCCGTCGGCCGGGGCTGCGCGTCCCGGGAGCGTTCGACGGTTTCGAGCTCGCGCTGCGCGCGATACTCGGCCAGCAGATCACCGTCGCAGCGGCAACCGGGATCGCTGCGAAACTGGTGCAGGCGGTCGGCGCGCCCATTGCGACGCCGTTCCCCGGCATCACGCGGCTCGCGCCGGTACCGGCGGCCATCCTGACAGCCGGAGCGGAGACCCTGGGTCGGCTCGGCATCATCCGCAGCCGCGCCCGAGCGATCGTCGCGCTGGCCGAGGCCATTTCGTCGGGAGACCTGGTGCTCGAGGCGGGCGCGCCTCCCGAGGTCACTGTCGGAGCGCTCCAGGCGTTGCCCGGCATCGGTCCATGGACCGCGCACTACATCGCGATGCGCGCGCTGCGCTGGCCGGATGCCTTTCCGAGTGGCGATGCGGCGCTGCTGTCGCGGCTCGGGCTTGCTTCGGCTGCTGCTGCCGACCGTCGATCGGAACGGTGGCGGCCCTGGCGCAGCTACGCCGTATTGCATCTGTGGGGCCGGCCGGCGGCACGAGCCGTGACTAGCGGCAACGCTCCACGAAAGGCCTGACGACGCCCCACATCAGGTCGAGTCCGCGCTGGTTCGGATGGACTTCATCCGCCAACAACGCGCGCGCTTCACTGCCGAATGCCGCGAAGGCCTCGTGGTAGTCGGCCAGACGATAGCCGTTCACCTGCGCCAGAGCGGCGATGTCGGCATTGAAGATCGCGAGTCGCACGTCGCCTTCGCTCTGGCTGAACCGCGTCCAGCGTTCCCAGTCGTAGATGGGCGGAAGCGTGCCGAGGATGACGCATGCGCCTGCCTTGCTCGCAAGGTCCGCCATCTCGGCGATGGAGGTCGTCGAGAGCGAGTTGCCGAAACGGATGTCGTTCGTGCCGGCGAGAATCGCCACCACGTCGGGCCCGAAACGCAGGACGTCGCGATGGAAGCGGTTCCGCATCTGACGGCTCGTCTGCCCCGAAACGCCCGCGTTGATCACGCCCGGGGGGAGAGTCCATCGTTCCGTGATGCTGTCGCCAATGAAGACCACCGTATCGCCGGTGACCTCGGGGCCTTCCTCGCCGCAGCCGGCGAGAGTCAACAGCAGCATGACCCAGATTCGTTTCATGCGTGGCAAGGATGCCGCGAGCCGTGACCTCACTGCAACGAATCGCGCCCGAGGGGCCGCCACGCGCGGATGGTAGACTGCCCGCCCCCGACGAGAGCAGCCGTTGGACATCAGCTACCCAGACCACACGCCGATGATGCGTCAGTACCTGACCATCAAGGCGGCCCATCCCGACGTGCTGCTGTTCTACCGGATGGGCGATTTCTACGAGATGTTCTTCGACGACGCGCGGCGCGCCGCCTCGTTGCTCGACATCTCGCTGACCTCGCGCGGCCAGTCGGCGGGCGAGCCGATCGCGATGGCGGGCGTGCCGGTGGTCAGCGCCGAGAACTACCTCGCCCGGCTGGTGCGCAAGGGCGAGTCGGTCGCGATCTGCGAGCAGATCGGCGATCCGGCGAAGTCCAAGGGTCCGGTGGATCGGCGCGTGGTGCGCATCGTCACGCCGGGCACGCTGGTCGAGGACGCGCTGCTCGATCAACGTCGTGAGAGCCTGCTCGCTGCATGGCTGCCGGCCCCGCAGACCGGCGGCGGACTCGCGTGGCTCGATCTCGCCAGCGGCCGCTTCGAGCTGGCGGAGATCGCGGATGCGGACGAGCTCGCCGCGGAACTCGAGCGGCTGCGCCCGGCGGAGCTGCTGGTGCCCGAAGGGGGGCCGCGTCAGCTCGGTGAGCTCGGCACGCGCCGCCGCCCGCCGTGGTTCTTCGAGCGCGACGCGGCGACCCGTGCGCTGGGCGAGCAGTTCGGCGTGCGCGATCTCGCGGGCTTCGGGCTCGGCATCGCCCTGCATGCGCTCGGCGCCGCCGGCGCACTGCTGCAGTACGCGCGCGACACGCAGCTCGCCGCCCTGCCCCACCTGCAGCCGCCACGGCTCGTGCCGCGCACGAGCGTGCTGCAGCTCGATGCTGCCACGCGCCGCAACCTCGAGATCGACCGCAGCCTCGCGGGTCGCGAGGACGCCGCGCTGTTCGCGGTCATCGACGTTGCCGCGACCGCGATGGGCTCGCGCGAGCTGCGCCGCTGGCTGAACCAGCCGCTGACGTCGCGCGAGGCGCTACGCGAGCGTCATCAAGCCGTGGGCACGCTGGCGGAGTCGGGGGTGACGCCCGAGCTTGCGAGCCAGCTCGCACCGGTCGGCGACCTCGAGCGCGTGCTGGCGCGCGTCGCGCTGCGATCCGCGCGGCCGCGCGATCTGGCCCAGCTTCGCGCCGCGCTCGGTGCGCTGCCGCGACTTCGGGCAACGGTCGCTGCGCTCGACAGTCCGCTGTTGCAGCAGCGCGTGCGCGAGGTCGACACGCACGCATCCGAGGTTGCGCTGCTGACCGAGGCGATCGTCGCGGAGCCACCGGCATTCCTGCGCGACGGCGACGTCATCGCGACGGGGTTCGACCCCGAGCTCGACGAGCTGCGCGACATCTCCGCGAACACCGACGCCTTCCTCGCCGCGCTCGAGACACGCGAACGCGAGCGCAGCGGCATCGCGCAGCTGCGGCTCGCCTACAACCGCGTGTCCGGTTTCTACATCGAGATCCCGCGTGCGCACGCCGACAGGGTGCCGGCCGACTACGTGCGCCGCCAGACGGTCAAGAGTGCCGAGCGGTTCATCACGCCTGAGCTGAAAGGCTTCGAGGACCGTGTACTCGGCGCTCGCGACAACGCGCTCGCGCGCGAGAAGCAGCTGTTCGACGACGTGCTCTCGCGCCTGATCGCGAAGCTGCCGATGCTCCAGCGTACTGCCAGCGCGCTGGCGAGCATCGATGCGCTGAACGCACTTGCCGACCGCGCCGCGACGCTGCGATGGTCGCGTCCCGAGCTCATCGACGAGCCCTGCCTCGAAATCCGCGGCGGGCGTCACCCGGTGGTCGAACGCTTCTCGGCCGATGCGTTCGTGCCGAACGACGTGTGCTTCGACGACTCGCGCCGGATGTTCATCGTCACCGGCCCGAACATGGGCGGCAAGTCGACGTTCATGCGGCAGGTCGCGCTGATCGCCCTGCTCGCGCACATCGGCAGCTTCGTGCCCGCGGCCGCGGCGACGCTCGGGCCCATCGACCGTATCTTCACGCGCATCGGTGCGGCCGATGACCTGGCCGGCGGCCGCTCCACTTTCATGGTGGAGATGAGCGAGACCGCCAACATCCTGCACAACGCGACCGCGCAGAGCCTCGTGCTGATGGACGAGGTGGGTCGCGGCACCAGCACGTTCGACGGCCTGGCGCTCGCGTGGGCTGCGGCGCGGCGCCTCGCCACGGTGCGCGCCTACACGCTGTTCGCGACGCACTACTTCGAGCTGACGACGCTCGCGCGCGATCTTCCGGGCGTCGTCAACCTGCACCTGGACGCGACCGAGCACGGCGACGAGCTGGTCTTCCTGCACACGGTGAAGGAAGGCCCTGCGAACCGCAGCTATGGCCTCGCGGTCGCGAAGCTGGCCGGGGTGCCGCGAGAGGTGATCAGGGCCGCCAGCCTCTATCTGGCCCAGCTCGAGGCGCAGCGCGACGCGCAGGCGGCGCAGCGTGCTTCGGCGCAGCGCTCGCTCGACTTCGACGCGACGCCTGCAATGATCGTGCAGGTCGCGCCACAGCCGGTGCTCGATGCATTGCGCGAGCGGCTCGCGTCGATCGAACCCGACGCGCTCTCGCCGCGCGAGGCACACGCGCTGCTCTATGAGCTGCGCGGGCTGTTGGGCTGACGCCCCCGGGCGGCAGGCCAATCCGCGGGACGTCTGCAAGAATGTGTCCTGCCGGACCGGAAGCCGACCTGCAACAGGGTACGAACCGCGGCAGCTGATCGGCTCCCGTAAAACCGTTATGCTGCGCTCGCCCAACTTTAGCGAGCGCCCCATGACCCTGGTCCACACCGCCGTCAGTTCCCGCGTGGACAGCGCCTCCGCGGCCCGCGAGCTCTCTGACGGTATCGCCGCTGGCCTCAAGGGTGGCAAACCCGACGCGTTGGTGGTCTTCGCGTCTGCCACGCAGGACTACGAGCAGCTGCTGGGTGAACTGGCGCGAGCCACCGGGGCGACGACGATCGTGGGCGCCAGCTCCGCAGGCGAGTTCACCGGCCACGCGCGCGGCGAAGGGCGCGTTTCGGTCATGGCGATCTCCTCGAGCGAGATGCAGTTCCGGGTCGCGTTGGGCGAGGGCCTGGCAGCGGACGCAGGCGCCGCCGCGCGCCGCATGGTGCGGTCCTTCGCCGGCCTCAACAGCACGACCGGGCACCGCTCCGCGCTGATCCTCGCCGACGCGCTCGCCGGACATACGGACGAGCTGATCAACGAGCTGACGCTCGGCACTGGCGGGAGCTACCGGTTCTTCGGCGGCGGCGCTGGCGACGACGGCCGTTTCCAGAGGACGCACGTGTTCGCCGGCACCCGGGCGTACACCGACGCGGCGGTGGCGCTCGAGATCATTTCGTCCAAGCCCCTGGGCATCGGTGTCGCGCATGGCTGGACGCCGACCGGCAAGGCATTGCGCGTCAGCGAAGCCTCGGGATTCGACCTGCTCGGCCTGGATGGCGCGCCCGCGGTGGAAGCGTTCCGTGCGCACGCGGCACTCACCGGCCAGCGGTTCGATACCAACGACCCCCTGCCCTTCTTCCTGCACAACGTGCTCGGGATCGAGACGGAGGAAGGGCACCGCATCCGCGTGCCGCTCGGCGTTCGCAGTGACGGCGGCGTGCAATGTGCCGCGGCGGTGCCCGAAGGTGCCGTGGTGCACGTGATGCGCAGCGATGCGCAAAGCGCGACCCGGGCCGCCCGTTCGGCCGCAACCGCCGCCCTGGAGGGTCTGGGCGGTCTGCCGGCCGCCGGCGCGTTCGTCTTCGATTGCGTCGCCACGCGACTGCGCCTCGGTCAGCAGTTCGATGAGGAGCTGGCGGCCTGCAGCGAGGTGCTGGCGCCGGCCGGGTTCGTGGGCTGCAACACCTATGGCCAGATAGCGCGCGCAGAGGGGCAGTTCGGCGGTTTCCACAACTGCACCGCTGTCGTCTGCACCATCCCGCAATGAGCCCGGCCGAAGCGCAAGGCCTCGAGCTGCGCGCCTTCGTCCAAGCGTTGCATCGGTCGTCCGACCGTGAGGCGACCGCCGCGGAGCTGGCCCGCCAGGTCGGCGCGCGGCGACTGTTCCTGCTGGTGGCCGATCCGCGCACCGAAGCGCTGATTCCCGCGCCGGGCATGACCAAGACCCTGCGCGCCGGGCCGCGATGGCGCGAGTTCCTCGCCCGCCTCGAGGACGGTCAGCTCGCGCACGGCGAGGTCGATGTCCAACCGGAATCGCACGAACGCGCGGTGGGCATGCGGCTGCACGGCTGCGCCGTGATCTTCGTCGGGACCACCGTGCCGCCGGCATTGCCGGAAGCGGTGCTGGCGGAGACGCCGCTGCTCGCGGCGCTGCTGCGCATGGAATACGAGCTGCGGATCAGCTCGCTGGAAGCGCAGGCAGCAGTCGAGCAGAGCCGGCATGCCCATGCGCTGGCCGTGCGGCTGGATGCTGCGCGCGCGACAGCGGCCGAGCTCGCACACCGGCTCGAGCTCGAGCACCGCCGCAAGGACGAGTTCATCGCCGTGCTCGCGCACGAGCTGCGCAACCCGCTCGCCCCGATCGGCAACGCGCTGGAGATACTGCGGCGGATGGAGGCCGCCCCGCGCGAAACGGTGCAGCACCTGGTGGCCCTGATGGGCCGGCAGATGGTGCAGATGCGGCGCCTGCTGGATGACCTGCTGGATGTCGCCCGGCTGGGCCAGGGCAAGGTGCGACTGCGCATCGAACCGGTGCCGCTCGCCAGCGTGCTGCAGTCGGCGATCGATACCGCGCGGCCGCTGATAGCGGAGAAGCAGCAGAACCTGGAGGCGGACGATGGCGCGTCCGCCGGCGTGATCCACTGCGATGCCGCGCGCATCGGGCAGGTGATCGGCAATCTCCTGCTGAATGCGTCCAAGTATTCCCCGCCGCAGACCCATATCCGTTTGTCGACCGCCCACGACGGGGACAGCGTCCAGATCGCCGTCGCGGATCAGGGCGTCGGCATCCCGGCAGACCAGCTGCAGTCCATCTTCGGACTGTTCTCGCAGATCGAGGCTTCGCTTCCGTACTCCCGTGGCGGGCTCGGCGTGGGGCTCGCGCTGGCGAAGTCGTTGACGGAGCTCCATGGGGGCACGCTGTCCGCGCGCAGCGAAGGCGCGGGCAAGGGCAGCACCTTCACGATCAGCCTGCCACGCCAGGGGCCCCCGCTGGCGGATGCAGATCCCTGAGACGATGCGCGCGGAGCTGCCGCCGGCGTCGCGACGTTATTGCTTCACGCCGCGCGAGGCGAGGAACTCATCGTAGCTGCCGCGGAAGTCGACGATGCCGCCACCTTCCTTGACCTCGATGATCCGCGTCGCGAGCGCCGCCCACGAACTCGCGATCGTGCGACACGAACAGAAGCGTGCCGGCGTACTTCTCGAGCGCGATCTGCAGCGACTCGATCGTCTCCATGTCCATGTGGTTGGTCGGCTCGTCCATCAGCAGCACGTTCGGCCGCGTGAGGATGAGCTTGCCGTAGATCATGCGGCCCTTCTCGCCGCCGGACAGCACGTGCACCGACTTCTTCGTCTCGTCACCGGAGAACAGGAGCCGGCCGAGCGTGCCGCGGATGAGCTGGTCGTCGTCGCCGCGCCCGGTCCACTGCGACATCCAGGCGAAGAGGTCGAGCTTCTCGGCGAACTCGGCCTGCGGATCCTGCGGCATGTAGCCCGGGTCGGCGTTCTCGACCCACTCGATCTTGCCCTTCTGCGGCGCAAGCTTGCCGGCGATGAGCTGCATCAGCGTCGTCTTGCCGATGCCGTTCGGACCGATGATCGCGACGCGTTCCCCGGCGTCGATCTTGAACGACACATTCCTGATGATGTCGACGTCGGTGCCAGGGTAGCGAAACGAAAGCTGCTCGACGTTGACGACGCCGCGATGCAGCTTCTTCGCCTGCTCGAAGCGGATGAAGGGGTTCTGCCGCGACGACGGCTTGATCTCCTCGATCTTGATCTTGTCGAGCAGCTTCTTGCGCGAGGTGGCCTGCCGCGCCTTCGAGGCATTCGCGGAGAAGCGACGCACGAACTCCTGCAGGTCGGAGATGCGGTCCTTCGCCTTCGCGTTCGAGGCTTCGACGCGGGCGCGCGCCTGCACCGAGGCGAGCATGAAGTCGTCGTAGTTGCCCGGATAGATCTTCAGCTGCTGGTAGTCGAGATCGGCCATGTGCGTGCACACCTGGTTCAGGAAGTGCCGGTCGTGGCTGATGATGATCATCGTCGCGTCGTAATCGTTCAGCACGTCCTCGAGCCAGCGGATCGAATCGATGTCGAGGTTGTTGGTCGGCTCGTCGAGCAGCAGCACGTCGGGGCGCGAGAACAGCGCCTGGGCGAGCAGCACGCGCAGCTTCAGGCCGGGCGCCACCTCGCGCATGGGCAGCTCGTGCAGCGCCTTGTCGATGCCGGCGTCGATCAGCACATCGCCGGCGCGCGCTTCTGCGTCGTAGCCGCCGTACTCGGCGAAACGGCTCTCGAGCTCGGCGGCGCGCATGAAGTCGTCTTCCGTCGCGTCGGGGTTCGCGTAGATCGCGATCGCGCTCGGTCATCGCGGCCCACATCTCGCGATGACCCTGCATCACGACGTCGAGCACCCGCTGGTCTTCGTAGCCGAACTGGTTCTGGCTGAGCTTGCCCATGCGCAGGCCGGCCTGCAGCATCACCTCGCCGGTGCTCGGCTCGAGCTCGCCGCCGAGCACTTTCATCAGGGTCGACTTGCCGCAGCCGTTGGCGCCGATCAGGCCGTAGCGATTGCCGTCGGTGAACTTGACCGTGACCTGTTCGAAGAGCGGCTTGGCACCGAACTGGATTGCGAGTTTGCTGGTAGCGAGCATGGAATTCCGGGCGATGTGCGGGGGGACCGCCGGAGGCGCACGGAGCGCCAGCCAGGGCGGAACGATGAGGAACGGGCGGTGAGCCATTATACCGGCATTGCCAGCGGGCAGCCGAATGAACATGATCCACGCCCTGAAATGCCCGCTGCGGGCACTAAAAGAGGCTATCCATGTCCGTCCCAGGCCCTGCCGCGGTCGAGAACCGCAACCCGCTGTACTACGTCAATCCCGAGCCGCTGTCCTCCGAACGGCATGGGAGCTGGCGCCTGAAGGGCGGCAACGCGAAATTCACCGGCGCCTCGATCGGCGTGCCGGTGGTGATCGGCGAGTTCGTCGACGTGTCGCGCCACTACCCCATCCTCTTCGCCGCCGGGGACGACAACGGCCCGGTCGCGCTTACCGGCCTCGTCGACCGCAACGTGTTCCTTCGCGACGACCAGTGGGAAGAGAAGCTGTACGTGCCGGCGTACATCCGCCGGTACCCGTTCGCGCTCGGCGGCGTGCAGGACGATCCCGATCGCCTGGTGCTCGCTATCGACGCCGACAGCGAGTTTCTGGTGAAGGAAGGCAGCGATGGCATCGCGCTCTTCGATAACGGCCAGCCGTCGCAGTTCACCAAGGAAGCGATGAGCTTCTGCGAGAACTGGCAGCGCGAATCGATGATGACGATGGAGTTCCGCAAGGCCCTGCGCGAGAAGGACCTGCTCGTGCCGCGCCGCGTCGACGGCACGCTCGCGAACGACAAGAAGTTCGCGGTCGACGGCTTCGAGATCATCGACCAGCAGAAGCTGACCGACCTCGACGCCGAGACGGTGGTCGCGTGGCACCGCCGCGGCTGGCTCGCAAGCGCGTACTTCCACCTCGCGTCGCTCGCTCGGATCAACGATCTGATCCTGCGCGCGAACGGCTGATCAAAGCGCTGGCGTCGCGGCGCTGAACGCGCCGCGCGCCAGGAAATTCGCGATCTCGCGCGCGACGCTCGGCGCGAACACGAGTCCGGTGTGGCTGACCCGCAGCACGCGGTGCGCGGTCATGCCCGGCATCTCGGTCTCGCACACGGCAACGGTGCCGTCGTTCGGGCCCGGCAGCTCGGTGAGCAGCCGGCCGAGCCCGGCGGGCTGGTCTCCGGCGATCACGCCGAGCTGGGCCGGAAACCGCCACACCCGCCCCTCCGTCTGCAGCAGCTCCGGCGCGCCGGCCTCCCCCAGCATCCGCCTGCCGTAGCGCCAGCGCGCGAGCGCCTGGCCGCAGCGCGATCCGCCCGATGGCGTACCGAGGAACACCACGCGGCAGAAGTCGCCGCTGAACGGGTCCGGCGTCGAGCCAGCCCCGCTCGAACACGCGATAGAGGATCAAGCCACCGAGGCTGTGGCCGACGAGGTGCACCGGCAGCGCGGTGCGATCGGCCAGCGCGCGGGCCTGGCGGGCGCACCGACGGGCGACGGTGTCGGGCGATTCGCGCAACGACGAGTAGTCGAACACGCGCAGGTTCCAGCCCGCCTGGGCGAGCCGTCGGCGCAGCAGGAACGACTCGGCGCCGCTCAGCCACAGGCCGTGGACGAACAGCACGTTGCCGCGCAGCGGCGACGTGCCGGTGGCGGGCTCAGCTGGCGGGTTGCTGCTGCCGGACACGGATGTGCAGCTCGCGCAGCTGCGCCTCGCTGACCTCGGTCGGCGCTTCGGTCAGCGGGTCGGCCGCGGTCTGCGTCTTCGGGAACGCGATGACGTCGCGGATGCTGTCCGCACCGGCCATCAGCATCACCAGCCGGTCGAGACCGAACGCGAGCCCGCCGTGCGGCGGCGCGCCGAACTTCAGCGCATCGAGCAGGAAGCCGAACTTGCGCCGCGCCTCGTCGGCCTCGATGCCGAGCAGCGTGAATACCGCCGACTGCATGTCCTCGCGGTGGATGCGCACCGAACCGCCGCCGACTTCGGAGCCATTCAGCACCATGTCGTACGCCTTGGCGACGGCCGCACCGGGAGCGTTCGCGAGCGCGGCGGGATCGTCGACCTGCGGTGCGGTGAACGGGTGGTGCATCGCCTGCCAGCGCTTCGAATCCGGGTCCCACTCGAACATCGGAAAGTCGACCACCCACAGCGGCCGCCAGCCCGGGGCAACGAGTTTCAGGTCCTGGCCGATCTTCAGGCGCAGCGCGCCGATCGCGTCGCTGACCACCTTCGCGGAATCGGCGCCGAAGAAGATCAGGTCGTTGTCCTCGGCACCGGTGCGCTCGAGGATGCCGGCGAGCGCGGCATCGCTCAGGAACTTCGTGATCGGCGACTGCAGGCCGTCGCGCCCCTTCGACTTGTCGTTGACCTTGATGTACGCCAGGCCCTTCGCGCCGTAGCGCGCGACGAACGCCGTGTAGTCGTCGATCTCCTTGCGGCTGAGCGACGCGCCACCGGGCGCGCGCAGCGCCGCCACGCGGCCGGTGGGACTCGCGGCCGGAGCGGCGAACACCTTGAAGTCACAGCCGGCGACGAGGTCGGCGACATCGACGAGCTCGAGCGGCACCCGCAGGTCGGGCTTGTCCGATCCAAAGCGCCGCATAGCCTCGGCGTAGGTCATGCGCGGAAACGGGTCGGGCAGCGACTGGCCGAGCGCCTCGCGGAAGATGTGCCGGGCGAGGCCTTCCATGAGGCCCATGATCTCGTCCTGCGTGAGGAACGAGGTTTCGACGTCGAGCTGCGTGAACTCGGGCTGGCGATCGGCGCGCAGGTCCTCGTCGCGGAAGCAGCGCACGATCTGGTAGTAGCGGTCGAAGCCCGACACCATCAGCAGCTGCTTGAAGATCTGCGGCGACTGCGGCAACGCGAAGAACTTGCCGTGGTGCGTGCGGCTCGGCACGAGATAGTCGCGCGCGCCTTCCGGCGTCGCCTTGGTCAGCATCGGCGTCTCGATATCGAGGAAGCCGTTCGAGTCCATGTAGTGGCGCATCGCGCTCGTGACGCGATGACGCAGGATCAGCCGCTTGCTCATGACCTCGCGGCGCAGGTCGAGATAGCGATACTTCAGCCGCACTTCCTCGCCGACCTCGTCGTCGAGCTGGAACGGCAGCGGCTCGGAGCGGTTCAGCGTGGTGAGCTCGCGCGCTACCAGCTCGATCTCGCCCGAAGCGAGGTTCGGGTTGACCGTGCCGCTCGGCCGCGCGCGCACCATCGCGCGCACGGTGACGACGTACTCGCTGCGCAGCCGCTCGGCCTCGGCAAACAGCTCGGCGTCGTCGGGGTTGAAGACGATCTGCACCAGCCCTTCGCGGTCACGCAGGTCGACGAAGATGACCCCGCCGTGGTCGCGGCGGCGATTGACCCAGCCGGCCACCGACACTTCGGTTCCGATGAGCTTGGCATCGACCTGACCGCAATAGTGCGTGCGAAGGGGCATGGGGCAACTCGGCTTTGGTGAGCCGCGGGATGTTACGGACCGCCTCAGGCCCCCGCAACCGACCCCGTCCCCGCCGACAACCGGCGCCCGTGAGCGCCGATACGCTGCGCCCGACGGTCTGGGCGACTGTACGGCGCATGTTCGTCGTTGCCGCCGTGCTGCTGAGCGTGCAGCTGATCGCCGCCGTGCCGCCGTCTCTCGCGCCCTGGCTCGAACTCACCCTGTCCGACCCGCCCGGAGCGGTGCGCGACTGGAAGCAGCGCCGCGCGGCCGCCGAGCCGCCGCGCTGCCTCGGCGTGCTCGCGAGCGGCGGCGTCGAGTACGCGCCGGTGCCCGACCGCGCCACGGGCCCGGGCTGCGGGTTTCACAACGCAGTGCGACTGACCGGCATCGGCGCCACGAAATTCGATCCGGTCACGCTGTCGTGCCGCGCAACCCTTGCCCTCGCGATATGGGAGCGCGAGACGCTGCAGCCGGCAGCGCTCCAGACGCTGGGCCAGCCGGTGCGCCGCATCGAGCACTTCGGCACCTACGCCTGCCGCGGTGTGTACGGGCGGGAGAATGCGCGCCGCAGCTCGCATGCGACCGCCGATGCCTTCGACTTCGCCGGCGTGGTGCTGGCCGATGGGCGACGCCTGCGCGTCGCCCGCGACCACCGTCTGACTGCGCGCTCACCCGATCCGGCGCGCACGCGCTTTCTCGATGCGATCGAGGCCGGCGCGTGCGCCCCGTTTTCCGTCGTCCTCGGCCCGGGCTACAACGCCGCACACCGCGACCACTTCCATCTCGAGTGGACCGCGGGGTGGCGTTTCTGTCGCTGAGCCTTCAGAACCGGAAGTTGACTCCGAGAACGTAGCGACGACCGTACGCGTCGAAGTTGTTGCTGACGGTCTGCGAACCGCCGCGAGTGGCGTTGCTCGGAATGACCATCGGGTGCTTGTCGAGCAGGTTCGTGACGAACAGCGAGACGTCCCACTCGTGACCATCGCCATCCTCGAAGTGATAACCGAGGCGCGCGTTGGTGTTGAAGTAGCTCGGCAGCCAGTTGTCGTCCACTTCCGGGAACGCCTTGGTGGCGCCGTTGACGAGCACACGACCCGCGGCGTAGTCGGCCGCATCGATGAAGGTCGTGTTGATCTTCGATCTGCTGATGTACTCCTCGGCGATCAACAGGCTCCAGTTGCCCAGCGTGTACGTCCCGCTGACGTTCGCCTTCCAGTCCGGATACAGCACGCCGGCCGTAAAGCCGCCGTTGAAGTCGTTGACCAGGCCGATGTTCGACGCCTGGTTGGAACGTTCGAGCAGCTGACCGGCGATGCCGCGGAATACGAGGCTCTCCTGCTGCGACCCGAAGAAGTCCGGACGCATCGCGTACTGCACCTCGTAGTCGATGCCGCGCACCGAGGTCTTGGCGATGTTGAGGTAGGTGTCGAGCACGCGGCCGATGACGCGAGTGGTGGGATCGCGCTCGACGAACGGACACAGTGTCGCGTCACCGTTGAAGCAGTCGGTGACGATGCGCTGGAAGCCGAGCGTGCCGATCGCATCCTTGACCTTGATGTCGTAGTAATCGACCGAGAGCTGCAGGCCGTCGACGAAACGCGGCTGGAACACGAAGCCGTAGGTCAGCGTATCGGCCTTCTCGGGCCTGAGGTTGGGGTTGCCCGTGGTCACGGGCGTGACCGTATACGCGGTCCCCAGCACGGGATCGGGATTGACGTTGCCGCCGCTTCCCTGGCTGTCGAAGCGCTCGGAGAACGTCGGTTCACGCACGTCGCGCGACAGCGTTCCGCGCAGTCTCAGATCGGCGTACACCTCGAAATCGAGGCCGATCTTGTACGACGCGACCGAGCCGGTGCCCGAGAACCGCGAGCTGCGGAATGCGACGTCCGTCGTCATGCTCTGCCCGGTGTCCGTCTTGAACAGCGGAACGTTGATCTCGGCGAAGACTTCCTTGACGTTGTACGAGCCGTCGATCGGCGGCACGGTCGAGAACGCGAAGATGTTCGGACTGCCCGTCGCATAGCCGGGCGCTACACCTCGAATACCGAGGTTGGGCAGGTCGAGCGGCGGGCCCGAACGATCGAGGTCGACCGGATAGGCCTGCTGGGTGATGTCCTCGAAGCGGTAGGTGGCGCCGAGAGCGGAGTTGATGGGGCCAGCCCAGCCGTCGAACAGCTTGCCGGTGAGCAGCGCCTCGGCGAAGTTCTGGTGGACGACGCTGATGCCCCACTTGTTGCCCGTCACGTACGCGTCGGCTTCCGGCGAGACATTGCCCTGCCCGAATATGTTCAGCGGTACGCAGCCGGAAACGCTGTTGTCCAGGCCGATCGGCGACTGCAGCAACTGGCCGTACTTGTCCTTCTTGCCCGGGTACAACCGCTGCGTCTCTGCCGCGATCTGGGCGGGCGTCGGATTGAACTGCGGCAACTGCACCCGGCAGACGATCTTGCCGCTGGCGTCCCGCACCGCATCGAGCGCGAGGAACACGCGATCGGTACGCACCTCGTTGTACGAGGCCGTGTACTTGCGCGAGCGGCCGGACTGCCAGGTTCCCTTCAGATGCCAGTTGTCGGTGAGCTCGGCTTCCGCGCCGACGCTCCACGTCAGCATGGTGTGCACGTTGCGCGCCGACTCGTGCTGGTTGTAGTTGTTCAGTCCCGGCAGCTGCCCGAGCTTCTGCACCCGGATTGACTGCACGCCCTTGGCCGTCATCTCCGTCTGCACCGCGGCGGGCAGATACGGATTGCCCGAGAAAATGGTGGCGTAGTACGGATCTTCCAGCTCGGGATTGCCGCGGATGTCGACCTGGTCCGAGGACGATGAACCGAACAGCACGTTGCCGAACAGCTGCACGCGGTCGGTCAGGTCGTAGAACGCGCCGACGAACGCCGAGTCCTCGTTCACGCGCGCGCCGAAGGGTCCGCCCCGGAAAGCCCGGTTGGTGACGTCGTACTCGGGCCCGCCTTCCATGGCGTTGACCGACCCGCTGGGCGGCGCACCCGGCCGCGCCGCTCCGGTGACGGTCGCGTTCGCTCCGCGGACGAAGGGCCGGACGCTGGTGCCGTCCGGCGTGAACACGTTGTTGAGGAAGGTGAAGCTGCCGACGCGATTGGCAGCGGTGCCGTTCGCGGTGGCCACGGTGAACGCGTCGTCGATGCGGCCGAACGGCGAGAAGGTCGAATTGATGACGTTCGGCCGGGTGATGCGTTGTGGCACGCCCGGCGTCGCGGCAGCGCTGACGAACGCCGGGTTCTGCACGTAGGCCCAGCGCTGGAACCAGGAGCCGAGCGTCGTCGGGTCGCGCTCGATCTGGTCGATGTGCGTGTAGTCGTACGACGAGGTCAGGTGCAGCTTGTCGCCCACCTTCATGCCGCCCGTGATGCTGCCCTTGTAGTTGAAGCCGTCGCCTTCCTCGGTGATGCCGGTGCTGGCGCTGGCCTTCAGACCTTCGAACTTCCGGTCGAGGACGAAGTTGACCACGCCGCCGACGGCATCGGCGCCGTACTGCGCCGAGGCGCCGCCGGTGATGATGTCGACCTTCTTGATGAGACCGTTCGGCAGCACGCCGACGTTGACCGCGCCGTTGCGATCGTCCTGCACCACGCGCGAGCCATCGAGCAGCACCAGCGTGCGCTGGGAGCCGAGGCCGCGCAGGTTCAGGGTGCTGATGCCGGCCGTGCCGAACAGCGCGCCGCCACCGCGTTGCGCCGATTCGGTCTGGAACAGCTGCGGCAGCTTGTCGAGCTGATCCGCCAGTGCCGCGCCCGGATTGTTCCTGACCAGATCCGCCGCCGTCACCGACGTGACCGGAATCGGCGTCGTCATGCCGGTCTCCTGGCGGATACGGGTTCCGGTGACGACGACCTCCAGTTCGCTGGCGGCCTCCTGGGCGAAGGCCTCCGGTGCGCCGAGCACCAGGATGGCGAGCGGTGCGTGGGCCTTCAGGATGCGCCGAACGGTGCGCGCAAGACGGCTGTGATCCATTGCGATCTCCCCCTGCAGATTATTCTTGTTCGATCAGGAGCGAGGCGTTTCGACGCCCCCCATGAGTTGAAGCAGACCGCGATCCCATTGAGATGTCAACGCGGGCGGAGTGTCGGGGCCAGGGCGTTGCCAGGCCGCATCACCCGTGGCGGGCGTTCCGCCGAGCCGAAAATCAGGCCGGAGGGGGAATCGGGGCCTGCGGAACGACGACGCCGAGCGTCACGATCATCTTCATGGCCGCATCGACCGACATGTCGAGCTCGATGATCTCGTCCTCGGGCACCAGGACGATCAGGCCGGAGGTGGGGTTCGGCGTGGTGGGCACGTACACGCACACCTGTCGCTTGCCCGTCTTCGCGTCGATCTCGGCGATGCCCGCCGCGGTGACGAAGGCGAAGCTCCACATCTCCTTGCGCGGGTACTCGATCATCACGACCTTGCGGAACGACGCCCCGGTGCCGGAGACCAGCGTCTCGGTCAGCCCCTTGACGCCCGAATAGATGGTGCGCACCAGCGGGATGCGGTTCAGCAGGTCTTCCCACCAGTCGATGAGCTGGCGGCCGATGAAGTTCGCGACCAGCAGGCCGGTTGCGAGCAGCACCACGAGCGCCAGCAGCACGCCGAAGCCGGGCACGTGAAAGCCGAGGAGCACGTCGGGCTGGAAGCGCTCCGGCAGCAGCGGGACGAGCCGGTCGACCAGATCGAGCAGGAACCGGAACGTCAGGTACGTGACGCCGAGCGGCAGCCAGATGAGCAGGCCCGCGATGAGCCAGCGGCGCAGCGCGCGGGCGACGCGCGATTTCACGGCGCGCGCATCAGCGCCGCTTGCTCACGGCGCGCTTCGCCTTCGCGGGAGCCTTCTTCACCGACCGGGCAGCCGGCTTCGTCGTCGCGACCGGCTTCGCCGCGGGCTCGGCCGCCTTCTCCGCCGGCTTCGTCTCGGTCTTTGCTTCCTCCGGCTTGGCCGCCTCGGCCGGCTTCGGCTCTTCCTTGTCACCGACGAGGTTTCGCTTGTTCTCGCCGTCAGACTTGAAGTCGGTCTCGTACCAGCCGCCGCCCTTCAGGCGGAACACCGGCGCGGAGATGAGCTTGACCAGCTGGCTCTTGCCGCATTCCGGGCACTTCTTCAGCGGCGGATCGGACACCTTCTGCAGGACTTCGGTCAGCTTGCCGCAGCTGCGGCACTGATATTCATAGAACGGCATGAGGCGATCATACCGCCTTGCGGAACTCGAATCCGTGCGAACCGCGCTCGACCCGCACGCGGTCGCCGGGGCCGAAATCGCCGCGCAGGATGCGCTCCGCCAGCGGGTTCTCGATCTGCTGCTGGATCGCGCGCTTCAATGGCCGCGCGCCGTAGACCGGATCGAAGCCGGCCTCGCCGAGCTGGTCGCACGGCCTCGGGCTGCAGGTCGAGCGTCATGTCGCGCTCGAGCGAGCCGCGTGCGCAGCTGACCGAGCTGGATGTCGACGATGGCACGGATCTGCGTCTGGCCGAGCGGATGGAACACGACGATGTCGTCGATGCGGTTGATGAACTCGGGCCGGAAGTGCGCCTGCACGCGTCTCCATCACCTCGCTCTTCATGCGCGCGTACTGCTGCTCGCCGGCGAGCTGCTGGATCACGTCCGAGCCGAGGTTCGAGGTCATGATGATGACGGTGTTGCGGAAGTCGACGGTGCGGCCCTGGCCATCGGTCAGCCGGCCGTCGTCGAGCACCTGCAGCAGCACGTTGAAGACGTCCGGGTGCGCCTTCTCCACCTCGTCGAGCAGCACGACGCAGTACGGGCGCCGACGCACGGCCTCGGTCAGATAGCCGCCCTCCTCGTAGCCGACATAGCCCGGCGGCGCGCCGATCAGGCGCGCGACCGAGTGCTGTCTCCATGAACTCCGACATGTCGATGCGGACCATCGCGTCCTCGGTGTCGAACAGGAATTCGGCCAGCGCCTTGCACAGCTCGGTCTTGCCGACGCCGGTCGGGCCGAGGAACAGGAACGAGCCGTTCGGCCGGCGCGGGTCGGAGAGACCCGCGCGCGAGCGGCGGATGGCATTCGAGACGATGCGCAGCGCCTCGTCCTGGCCGACGACACGCTTGTTCAGCTCCTCCTCCATGCGCAGCAGCTTTTCCTTCTCGCCCTCGAGCATCTTCGCGACCGGGATGCCGGTCCATTTCGAGACGACCTCGGCGATCTCCTCTTCGGTGACCTTGTTGCGCAGCAGCGTCGGCACGGTCTGCTCCGCGGCCTGCGCCGCGAGCAGCTTCTTCTCGAGTTCGGGGATGCGGCCGTACTGCAGCTCCGCCATGCGGGCGAGATCGTTCGCGCGGCGCGCGGTGTCGAGCTCGAGCCGGACCTTCTCGAGGTCCTCCTTCACCGACGCGGCGCCCTGCAGCGCCGCCTTCTCGGCCTTCCAGATCTCCTCGAGATCGGCGTACTCGCGCTCGAGCCCGCGCAGCGTTTCCTCGAGCGTCGCGAGCCGCTTCTTCGACGCGTCGTCGTCTTCCTTGCTTCAGCGCCTCCTGCTCGATGTGCAGCTGGATGATGCGGCGGTCGAGACGGTCCATCTCCTCGGGCTTCGAATCGATCTCCATGCGGATGCGCGCACCCGCCTCGTCGATCAGGTCGATCGCCTTGTCCGGCAGCTGCCGGTCGGCGATGTAGCGGTGCGACAGCTGCGCGGCCGCGACGATCGCCGGGTCGGTGATCTCGACGCCGTGGTGCACCTCGTAGCGCTCCTTCAGGCCGCGCAGGATGGCGATCGTGTCCTCGACACTCGGCTCCTGCACCAGCACCTTCTGGAAGCGGCGCTCGAGCGCGGCGTCCTTCTCGATGTATTTGCGGTACTCGTCGAGCGTCGTCGCACCGACGCAATGCAGCTCGCCGCGCGCGAGCGCCGGCTTCAGCATGTTGCCGGCGTCCATCGCGCCTTCGGCCTTGCCCGCACCGACCATGATGTGCAGCTCGTCGATGAACAGGATGACCTGGCCTTCCTGCTTCGCGAGATCCTTGAGCACGGCCTTCAGCCGCTCTTCGAACTCGCCGCGGAACTTCGCGCCCGCGATCAGCGCGCCCATGTCGAGCGACAGGATCTTCTTGTTCTTGAGGCCCTCGGGCACTTCGCCGTTGACGATGCGCTGCGCGAGCCCTTCGACGATGGCGGTCTTGCCGACGCCGGGTTCGCCGATCAGCACCGGGTTGTTCTTGGTGCGACGCTGCAGCACCTGGATGGTGCGGCGGATCTCGTCGTCGCGGCCGATCACCGGGTCGAGCTTGCCGCTCGAGGCGCGCTCGGTGAGGTCGACGGTGTACTTCGACAGCGCCTCGCGGCTTTCCTCCGCATTCGGGTCGTTGACGGTCTCGCCGCCACGCACCTCGTCGATGGCCTTCTCGAATTTCGCCTTGGTGGCACCGGCGGCCTTGAGAATGCGACCGACCTCGCCACGATCATCGAGCGCGGCGAGCACCACCAGCTCGCTCGAGATGTACTGGTCACCGCGCTGCTGCGCGAGCTTGTCGGTGACGTTCAGCAGTCGGGACAGATCGGGCGACACGTGCACCTCGCCGGGCGTGCCCTCGACCTTCGGCAACCGGTCGAGCAGCCCGGTGAGATCGGTGCGCAGCTTCTGCACATTCGCGCCGGCCTTCGACAGCAGCGGCCGGAGCGAGCCGCCCTGCTGGTCGAGCAGCGCGAGCAGCAGGTGCGCCGGCTCGATCTGCTGGTTGTCGCGGCCCACGGCGAGCGACTGCGCGTCGGCGAGGGCGTTCTGGAAGCGGCTGGTGAGTTTGTCGTTACGCATGCGCACTCAATAGGGCCAGCGCGCGTTTCGTTCAAGTAGGTCGTGAACAGGGCCTAGTGCGGAGCGAGCACCTCGACCAGCTGGATCACCCCGACGCCGGCCGCCATCGCGAGCACCTGCAGTACGCTCTCGCGGGCGCCGACCCGGCGGTGCAGCCCTGGAATGAGGTCGGCGACGGCCACATACAACAGGCAGGCCGCAGCTACGCCGAGCGCATAGGGCAGCACGCCCATCACCGGCGAGAGCGCGAAGTAACCGAGCACACCGCCCACCAGCGAGGTGAGGCTGGTGCCGAGGTTCCAGGCGAATGCCCGCAACCGCGAGAAGCCGCTGTGCAGCAGCACGGCGAAGTTGCCGACCTCGCTCGGAATCTCGTGTGCCATGACGGCGAGGCCGGTGACGATGCCGAGCGACACGTCGGTCATGAACGCGGCCGCGATCAGCACGCCGTCGAGCAGGTTATGGACCGCATCCCCGATCAGCATCATCGGGCCCGCGGCCTTCTCGTGCGTCTCGACCGGGTGCGCATGCGTCTCGCAGTCATCGGCATGGCAGTGACGCCACAGCACGAGCTTCTCCAGCACGAAGAACAACGCGATGCCGCCGAGGATGGCGAGCCCGACCCCGTCCCAGTGGTCCGGACCGGCGCGAGCGAACGCCTCCGGCACGAGGCCGAGCAGCGCGGCCCCGAGCAGCGCGCCGGTCGCGAACGCGACCAGCACGGGCAGCGCGCGCTGCCGCAGGCGCGGCGAGACGAGCAGGAACCCGGACGCGACCAACGCGCTGACCACGCCGCCGAGCAGGGTGAAGAGGATGATCCAGCCGAGCAGGCTCACACGTCGGGGCTCCGGCCGGCGTCGGGCCGGTGAACGTTAGATTATAACGTCTGGCGCCAGATCAGGGTGGCCATGCGACCGGTGCGGCCCTGGTCGCGGCGATGGGAGAAGAACAACGACGGCTCGGCGTAGGTGCAGTGGTCGCCGCCGTAGATGGCGGTCACGCCGAGCGCCTGCAGGCGCTGTCGGGCCAGTCGATACAGGTCGCACTGCCACCGGCCCCGGGCGTTCATGGCGAACGCATCGGCCGCCTGCGGGTCAGCCGCGAGGAAGGCGTCGCGGACGTCGTCACCCACCTCGAAATGTGCCGGCCCGATGGCGGGGCCGAGCCAGGCGAGCGTCGCGGACGCAGGCCGGTCGAGCGCCGCCCAGGCGTTGTCGATGACCCCCGCCGCGAGCCCGCGCCAGCCGGCGTGGGCTCCGGCGACGGCGCTGCCATCGCGGGCGGCGAGCAGCACCGGCAGGCAGTCGGCAGTCAGCAGCGCGCAGACGACGCCGGCCCGGTGCGTGACCGCCGCATCGGCGGTGGCGGGCGGGGTGGTCGCGTCGAGGTCGGCGACTTCCGCGCCGTGGACCTGGCGCAGCCAGCGGGGCTCGGCCGGCAGCGAAGCCGCAGCCGCGAGTAGCCGCCGGTTCCCGGCGAGCGCGGCCGGGTCGTCGCCTGTCGCCGGGCCGAGATTCATCGAGTCGAACGGCGCGGCGCTCACCCCCCCCTGCCGGGTGGTGCACAACGCCCGGACGCCGGGGGGCACAGGCCAGTCCGGCACGAGGAATCTCACCGCGCTCACTCGCGCAGCACCTCGAGCAATGCGGTGAAGTCGGCCGGCAGCGGAACCTCGAAATCGAGCGCCTCGCCGCTGACCGGGTGCTCGAAGCCGAGCCTCGTGGCATGCAGCGCCTGCCGTCGGAAAGCCAGCAGCGCCTCCCGCACCGCCGGCGACATGCCGGCCACCAGCTGCCGCCGGCCGCCGTACAGCGGGTCGCCCACCAGCGGATAACCGATGTGCGCGAGGTGCACGCGGATCTGGTGCGTGCGGCCCGTTTCGAGCTGCACGCGCAGCAGCGTATGGGCGGCGAAACGCTCGGCGAGCCGGTAGTGCGTGACCGCCTCGCGGCCGTCCGAGCGCACGGTCATGCGCAGCCGGTCGGTGCGGTGGCGGTCGATCGGCTTGTCGACGGTGCCGCCCCCGGTCAGCACGCCCACGCACAGCGCGAGGTACTCGCGGCGAACGTCGTGCTCGCGCCAGCGCGCGCGTCAGCGCCGCGTGCGCCTCGAGCGAGCGCGCCACCACCAGCAGGCCGCTCGTGTCCTTGTCGATGCGGTGGACGATGCCCGAGCGTGGCAGCGTCGCGAGCGAGGGGTCGAACGCCAGCAGCGCGTTCTGCAGCGTGTGCTCGCGGTTGCCGGCACCGGGATGAACGACGAACCCGGCCGGCTTGTTGATGACCAGCACGTGCTCGTCGGCGTGCACGATGTCGATCGGCAGTGCCTCGGCCTGCACCTGCGTGTCGGGCTCGAGCGTTGCGCGGACGGTGACGCCCTCGCCGCCGAAGACCTTCTCGCTCGGGCGCGCGTCGCGACCGTCGAGCCGCACCTCGCCGGACTTGATCCAGCTCGCGATGCGCGACCGTGAATATTGTGGCAACAGCCGCGCCAGCACCGCGTCGAGCCGTTCGCCGGCGGGCGTATCGGGCATCAGCAGCTCGTGATCTCGGAACTCTGGGGTCATCCGCGGAATCGTAAGGGGAAATCCGCCTTCCGTTATACTCCGCGCCCTATGATCGCCTCTGCCCGCTGGACCTGGCTCATGCTCGCCGTGCTCACGGCCACCGCTCTGCTGACGGGCTGCCGCAGCAACAACGCGCAGGAACGGCTCGGCACGCCTGTCGCCGTCGGTCCTGTACGAACGCGCGCAGAAATCGATGCGCAGCCAGGACTTCGGCGACGCGATCCGCGTTTACGAAGCGCTCACCGCGCGCTACCCGTTCACCGACCAGGCCCGCCAGGCGCGCCTCGACCTCATCTACGCGTACTACCGCAGTCGCGAGAAGGAGTCGGCGATCGACGCCGCCGATACGTTCATCCGCGAGAACCCGACCCATCCGCGCGTCGACTACGCCTGGTACCTGAAGGGCCTGGTCGATTTCGAGCGCACGCCGTACGCGGTCGAGCGCTGGCTGCGGGTCGACCTGACCGAGCGGCCGCCGACCACCGCGCGCAAGTCGTTCCAGGCCTTCCGCACGGTGCGTCGAGCAGTACCCGAAGAGCCTGTACGCCGCCGATGCGCGGCAGCGCATGATCTACCTGCGCAACCGCCTGGCCGACTACGACATGCAGGTCGCCGACTACTACAGCGAGCGCGGCGCCTGGGTGGCGGCGGCGCGGCGCGCCCGCCAGGTCATCGAGCAGTACGACGGCGCGCCGGCGGTCGAGAAGGCCATGGCAGGTGCTGGTGCGTTCCTATCGCGAGCTCGGCTACGACGAGCTCGCCGCGAACGCCGAAAAGGTCTATTCCGAGAACTTCCCCGACGCGAAGCCGGTCGGCCGCGCGAAGTCGTGGTGGCAGGTGTGGAAACGCGGCTGACGCGCCTCCGGTGCAGCCTCAGCGGCGGTAGCCGTTCGTGATCGGGTAGCGCCAGTCGCGACCGAACGCGCGGCTGCTGACGCGCACGCCGGGCGGCGCCTGCCGACGCTTGTATTCGTTGCGCTTCACCATGTCGAGCACGCGCCCGACGACGCTGCGATCGAAGCCGCGCGCGACGATCTCGTCGACCGACAGGTCTTCCTCGATGAACGCCTCGAGCATCGCGTCGAGCACCTCGTACGGCGGCAGCGAGTCGGTGTCCTTCTGGTTGTCGCGCAGCTCGGCCGTCGGCTCGCGCTCGAGGACCCGCGGCGGAATGACTTCGCCGTCGTACTCGCCGCGGGCCCGCGCGAGCGCATTGCGGTAGTGTCGCGAGCCGGTAGACGAGCGTCTTCGCGCAATCCTTGATCGGCGCGAAGCCCCCGTTCATGTCGCCGTACAGGGTGGCGTAGCCCACCGCCATCTCGCTCTTGTTGCCGGTGGTCAGCAGCATGCGGCCGGTCTTGTTCGAGATGGCCATCAGCAGCAGGCCGCGGATGCGCGCCTGGATGTTCTCTTCGGTGGTGTCCGGCGCAAGGCCCGCGAACTGCTCGGCGAGCGCATCGAGCGTCGCGGCGAACATGCCCTCGATCGAGATCACGTTGTAGGCGACGCCGAGCCGCGCCGCCTGGCGCTCGGCATCGTCGAGGCTCATCTGCGACGTGTAGCGCGACGGCATCATCACGACCTGCACGCGATCGGCGCCGAGCGCATCGACCGCGATGGCGAGCGTCAGCGCCGAATCGACGCCGCCGGACAGCCCGAGCACGACGCCGGGGAAACGATGCTTGTTGACGTAGTCGCGCACGCCGAGCACCAGCGCGCGATAGACGCTCTCCTCGTCGGCGTGCTCCGGCGCGATCGACACGCGCGCGCCGTCATCCAGCACGATGGCGCCCTTCGCATCGCGCACCATCGTCACGACGTCGAGCGATTCCTCGAACGCGGCCGCGCGCATCACGACGCGGCCGGCCGCATCCATGACGAACGAATTGCCGTCGAACACGAGCTCGTCCTGGCCACCGATCAGGTTGACGTACACCGCGGGCAGCGACACCTCGCGCAACCGTGCGGCGAGAATCGCCTCGCGCTCGCGCTGCTTGCGGCGCTCGAACGGCGAGGCGTTGAGCACCAGCAGCAGCTCGGCGCCCGCCGCCCTGGCCGCGGCGGCGGGCGCGGGACCCCAGATGTCCTCGCAGATCAGCAGCCCGACCCGCACGCCGTGGAGGTCGACGACGGCGGCCGCATCGCCGGCGGTGAAGTAGCGCTTCTCGTCGAACACGCGGTAGTTCGGCAGCAGCGACTTGCGATAGTTGACCGGCGCGACGCCCGCACGCACCAGCAGCGCGGAGTTGTAGATCAGCGGCGCGGCCTTGCCGGTCGAGTCGGTGCTGACGTACTCGGGATAGCCGATCAGCACTGCCGGCTGCGGCTCGCCGCGCGCCGCGGTGGCGTCGACCTCGCGTTGCAGTTCGGCGAGCGCCGCCTCGACCTGCGCGCGCATGCCGCGGTGGAACAGCAGATCTTCGGGCGGATAACCGCGACAACGTGAGCTCGGGGAACAGCACGAGCTCGGCGCCGCTGCCGTCGCGCGCGCGCTGCGTTTCCGCGAGCACGCGTGCGAGTATTGCCCTGCGACGTCACCGACCAGCAGGTTGAGCTGGGCGAGCGCGATGCGCAGGCTGCCGGCCATCCGCGACAACCCGTCAGCGGCGGCGCGACTTGGCGCCGCGCTTCGCCTTGCGGGGCGGCGCGCGACGGACGGCCTTCGCCTTGGCCTTCTGTTTCGGCTTCGGGCGCGTTACGGCCTTGGCCTTCGTCTTGGCCTTCGCCTTCGCCTTAGCCTTCACCGGGGCCGACTTCTTCGCCGACTTCGCCGTCGCCTTCGCCTTCGCCTTCGTCTTCACGGCAGCCTTCGGCTTCGCCTTGCGCAGGCTCTCCGGCCGCGGCAGCACCGTCTCGGACTCGGCCTTCGCCGCCGCGCGCTGATCGAGCAGCTCTTTCATCGCCGCCCCGAGATCGGCCGGCGACTTCACGGTGCGCACGCCGGCCGCTTCGAGCGCCGCGAACTTGTCGGCCGCGGTGCCCTTGCCGCCCGAGACGATCGCGCCGGCATGGCCCATGCGCTTGCCGGGCGGCGCCGTGACGCCGGCGATGTAGCGCGACGACGGGCTTCGTCACGTGCTTCGCGATGTACTCGGCCGCGCTTCTTCGTCGCTGCCGCCGATCTCGCCGACCATGATGATGCCTTCGGTCTGCGGGTCGCGTTCGAACAGCTCGAGCACGTCGATGAAGTTCATGCCGCGCACCGGATCGCCGCCGATGCCGACGCAGGTGCTCTGGCCGAGGCCGTTCTGCGTGGTCTGGTGAACGGCTTCGTAGGTCAGCGTGCCCGAGCGCGACACGATGCCGATCGCGCCCGGCTTGTGGATGAAGCCCGGCATGATGCCGATCTTGCACTCGCCCGGCGTGATGATGCCGGGGCAGTTCGGGCCGATCAGGCGCGTGCTCGACGTGCCGGCGAGCGCGGCCTTCACGCGCACCATGTCGTGCACCGGAATGCCTTCGGTGATGCAGACGACGAGCTCGATGCCGGCATCGGCCGCTTCGAGGATCGCGTCGGCCGCGAACGGCGCCGGCACGTAGATCATGCTGACGGTGGCGCCGGTGGCCTTCACCGCCTCGCGCACGGTGTTGAACACCGGCAGATCGAGATGCTGCGCGCCGCCGCGGCCCGGCGTGACGCCGCCGACGACGCTTGGTGCCGTAGGCGATGCACTGCTGGGCGTGGAACGTGCCCTGCTTGCCGGTGAAACCCTGGCAGATGACCTTGCGTGTTCTTGTTGACGAGAATGCTCATGTGAATTCCTTCAGGCGGCCTTGCCGGACTTGCGGCGGCGCACGACTTTCTTCGCCGCATCGGTGAGACCGTCGGCGGCGGTGACCGCGAGGCCGCTGCTGGCCAGCATCTCGCGGGCCTGCTTCGCGTTCGTGCCTTCGAGACGCACGATGACCGGCACTTTCACGCCGACCTTCTTGCACCGCGGTGATGATGCCTTCGGCGATCATGTCGCAACGGACGATGCCGCCGAAGATGTTGACCAGGATCGCGCGCACGTTCGTGTTCGAGAGGATCAGCTTGAACGCCGCGGTGACGCGCTCGACCGTGGCGCCGCCGCCGACGTCGAGGAAGTTCGCCGGCTCGCCGCCATGCAGCTTGATGAGGTCCATCGTGGCCATCGCGAGGCCGGCGCCGTTCACCATGCAGGCGATGTCGCCGTCGAGCGAGACGTAGTTGAGATCGTGCTCGGCGGCGCGCGCTTCCATCGCGTCTTCCTGCGTCTCGTCGCGCAGCGCGGCGAGGTCCTTCTGACGGAACAGCGCGTTGTCGTCGATGTTGATCTTGGCATCGAGCGCGACCAGCTTGCCCGCCTTGGTGACGATCAGCGGATTGACCTCGACCAGGCTGGCGTCGCTGTCGAGGTACAGCTTGTAGAGCGCCTTCAGGATCTTGCGCGAACTCGCCGATCTGCTCGCGCGTCAGACCCGAGACCGAAGCCGAGCTCGCGCGCCTGGTAGGCCTCGAGGCCGACGGCCGGATGGATCGTGCAGCGTGAGGATCTTCTCCGGCGTCGTGCGCCGCGACTTCCTCGATGTCCATGCCGCCGGCGGCGGAGGCGATGACGGCGATGCGGCCCTTCTCGCGGTTCAGCGCGAGGCTCAGGTACAGCTCGCGCTCGATGTCGGAGCCTGACTCGACGTACACCTGGTCGATCGGCAGGCCTTCCGGGCCGGTCTGCTTGCGTGACCAGCCGCGGCCGAGCATGCGCCTTGGCGGCTGCGCGGACCGTCGTCGGGCGTCTTGCGCCAGCTTGACGCCGCCGGCCTTGCCGCGGCCGCCCGCGTGCACCTGCGCCTTGACCACCCACACCGAGCCACCGAGCTGCTCGGCCGACGGCGACGGCCTCGTCGGCGTGGCGGCGACGCCGCCGGTGGGGACGGGAATGCCGTAGTCGGCAAAGAACTTCTTCGACTGGTATTCGTGCAGATTCATTCGGGACCCTTGGTGCGGCGAGCGGCGGTTGGACGCCGGAGCGAAAAGTTCGCGCATTCTCGCGAATTGAGCGGCGTGCTGCCAGCGTCGAAGCCGTTGCGGGAATCAACCGGCCCGCAGCGATGCTAGAGTCCGCCGCCGATGCCGTCGCCACTCGCCGGCCCTGCCGCTCACGCGCCCGCCGACCGCGCCGTCCGACCTCGCGTGGCGGGTCGTCGGGCTCGTCAATCTTTATCGCGCTGCTGGTGGCGCTCGTCGCTGCTGGTCGCTGAGCCAGCTGCCCGACGCGCGCACGCTGTTCGATAGTGCGGCACGCGCGCGAGTTCGCCCAGGTCTGCCTCGTCTGGCTGGTGCTCGCCGTCATGCTCGTGGTGGTCAAGCGCCGCTGCTGGCCGAGCGTCCAGTGGCTTGCCTCCGCGCACGTGCTCACCGATGCGATCGCCGTCGCGGCGGTGCTGTGGGCCACCGGCGGCGTGTCCAGCGGCCTCGGCATCCTGCTGGTGCTGCCGGTCGGCGCGATGGCGGTGCTCGCGACCGCGAACCTGCGACGCGGTGTTCCTGGCCGTCGCTCGCGACGCTGACGGTGCTCTTCCAGCAGTCGGTGACGCACCTCGCGCGCGAGGCCCCGACCAGCGATTACCTCATCGCCGGCGTGCTCGGCGCGGTCATCTTCCTGGTCGCGCTGCTGGTGCGGCCGCTCGCGCAATCGCCTGACCGAGAGCGAGGCGATGGTCCGCCGGCAGGAGGTCGACCTCGCGCAACCTGGCCGCAGCTGACGCAGTACATCGTCCAGCACCTGCGCGAGAGCATCCTGGTCGTCGACGCCGACGACCGCATCCGCCTGATCAACGAATCGGCCGCGCAGATGCTGGGCGACCGGCTCGCGTGGCCGGGCACATGCTCGGCGAAGCCTCGCCCCGGCTGCTGTTCCTGCTCGTCGACCTGGCGCCGGCACGACGACGACGCAAGAGGGCGGCACGACGCTGCCGGCCGCCGACGGCGCGCGGCTGATCCAGCCGCACTTCGCCTCGCTCGACGGCGGCGATCGCGGCACCGTGCTGATCTTCCTCGAGGACACCAGCCTGATCGCCGAACGCGTGCAGCAGTCGAAGCTCGCGGCGCTCGGGCGGCTGTCCGCCAGCATCGCGCACGAGATCCGCAACCCCGTCGGCGCGATGAGCCACGCGGCGCAGCTGCTGGCCGAATCGCCCGAGCTCGGCGAGCAGGACCGCCGCCTCACCGACATCATCCGCAGCAACGGTCGAGCGCGTGAGCCGCATCATCGAGAACGTGCTGCAGTTCTCGCGACGCGGGACGCAGCAAACCCGAGCGCGTTGCGCTGCCTGCGTTCCTCGAGCGAGTTCCGGTCGGAATTCTGCGCGACGCTGCAGCTGCCGCCCGAACGGCGTCGTGACCAGCGCAGTGACCGAGGCCGTCACGGAGGTTCGGGCCGACCCGACCCACCTGCAGCAGATCCTCTGGAACCTTGCGCAGAACGCCGTCCGGCACGGCAGCCCCGCCGACGGGCCAGCGACGGTCGAGCTCTTCTACGGCCGGCTCGCGACCAACGGGCGCCCGTTCGTCGAGGTCGCCGACCGCGGCCCCGGCATCTCGACCGAAGACGTCCGAGCGCATCTTCGAGCCGTTCTTCACGCGCAACGCGCAGGGCACCGGGCTCGGACTCTTCCTGGCCCGCGAACTCGCGCAGGCCAACGGCGCGACCCTGCTGCACGAGCCGCGCGCGGGCGGCGGAAGCGTGTTCCGCATCGTGTTTACGGACCCGTCCCGTTGGGAGGCGGGGCCGAAGGCCTTACAGTTCCCGCCATGGCCAATGCCCGCATTCTCGTCGTCGACGACGAGCCCGACATCGTCGAGCTGCTCGAGCTCACGCTTGAGCCGCATGGAGCTCGCGACGCGTGCGGCCTACTCGTTCAAGGACGCGCAGCGCGCAGCTCGGCACCGAGGCCTTCGACCTGTGCCTCACCGACATGCGCCTGCCCGACGGCGACGGCCTCGGGCTCGTGCGAATGGCTGCAGGAGCACCGCCCGGGCATGCCGGTGGCCGTCATCACCGCCCACGGCAACGTCGAGACCGCGGTGCGCGCGCTGAAGCTCGGCGCGTTCGATTTCGTCTCCAAGCCGCTCGACCTCGGCGTGCTGCGCCGGCTGGTCACCAGCGCGCTGAAGCTCGGCGAGACGGCAGGACGGCAGCGTCACGTTCCAGGGCCCGCGGCTGCTCGGCGACTCGGCGCCGATGAACGCACCTGCGCGAGATGATCGCGCGCGTCGCGCGCAGCCAGGCGCCGGTGCACATCACCGGCGAGTCGGGCACCGGCAAGGAGCTGGTGGCGCGCCTGATCCACTCGTCGAGCGCGCGCGCGGAGTGCCCGTTCGTCGCCGGTCAACTGCGGCGCCATCCCCGCCGAGCTGATGGAAAGCGAGTTCTTCGGCCACAAGCACGGCAGCTTCACCGGCGCCGTGGCCGACAAGAAGGGCCTGGTCCAGAGCGCCGAGGGCGGCACGCTGTTCCTGGACGAGGTCGCCGACCTGCCGCTGCACATGCAGGTCAAGCTGCTGCGCGCTGATCCAGGAAAAGACGGTGCGGCCCGTCGGCGACACGCAGGAGCAGCCGGTCGACGTGCGCATGCTGTCGGCCACGCACAAGAACCTCGCCGATCTGGTCGCGGCAGGGCGTTTCCGCGAGGACCTGTACTACCGCATCAACGTCATCGAGCTGCGGTGCCGCCGCTGCGCGAACGGCGGGACGACATCCCGGAGCTGGCCGCCAGCATCCTCGCGCGGCTGGCGCGACGGATGGGTACGTCGACCCTGCCGAATCGTCGCCAGCCGCGATCGCGGCGCTGCGCGGCTACGCCTTCCCCGGCAACGTGCGCGAGCTCGAGAACGTGCTCGAGCGCGCGCTGGCCCTGTGCTCCGGCAGCAGTGATCGACGTCGGCGACCTGCAGCTGCGCGCGCAGTCGCCGTCATCCGCGGACGAGGACGAACGAGGATGACGGTTCTGCGGACCACCTCGAGGAGGCGCTCGGCGGCGGCTCCGCACTCGGGGCCCAGCTCGAGGATGTCGAGCGAGACGCCATCGTGCGAGCGCTCGAGAAGACCCGCTACAACAAGACCGCAGCAGCCAAGCTGCTCGGCATGAGGTTCCGATCGCTGCGCTACCGGATCAAGAAGCTCGGCATCGAGTGACGCGAATTGTCACCTTGTGACATCGCGCGTCGGGCGCAGTGGCGGCCCGGCCCGTTATGCCCGTGATACGGTTCCATCGACGCCCGTATTTCGCTTAAAAACAATCACTTGGACACCTCCTGCCGCACTGGCACGCCGTTTGCTTCATCTGGCCCAGCCGGCAAGCAGCCGTCAGTTTTCAAATCAGGTTCCCAGGAGGAACGGTCCATGAAGAATCAGAAGGGTTTCACGCTTATCGAACTGATGATCGTCGTCGCGATCATCGGCATCCTGGCCGCGATCGCCATCCCGGCCTATACCGACTACATGGTCCGTGCGCGCGTCAGTGAAGGCGTGAGCGCTTCGTCGGCCGCCAAGGCCACGGTTGCCGAGAACGTCTCGAACTCCGCTGCGGTTGATGCGAACTCGTGCCGAGGCGTGAACACGATCGCCAACGTCGGCAACATCACGTCCCTGACGTGTGGCACCGGCGGCAACGGCCGCATCACCGTGACGATGAACGCCACTGCCAAGAGCGTGGTTCTCAGCCTCACGCCGGTGATCGACGCGACGTCGAACGTCATCACCTGGACGTGCGCCGTGTCGGCCGCCGCGAACAACAAGTACGTTCCGGCCAACTGCCGCGTCTGATACTTCTTCAGGCTCTTGCCTGACCGGAAGCCCCTCTTCGGAGGGGCTTCTTTTCATTGGGGAACCATCAGATTGGCGAAGCGGCAATTGTCACCAGCTGTGCGCCTGATCCGATGTGGGAGACCAGTCACGCAGGCGACCAGTAGCCTGTGCGACCATTCGGCACGATTTGACAGTTGTTGGCGTGCGCAACTTGGATAGACTTTCCCTCCGTTCCGGCCGGCGGTTCACGACCTCATGAGTGACAACCTTTCTTTTGCCGTCGCCTCCGGTCGCACCGCGCTCGGCGGCCTGCCGCAACGTCTTGTCCAGGACGGGCTGATCGACGACACGGCCGCCCACGCGGCGCTGCATGATTCCCGCGAGAAGAAAACCAGTTTCGTCACGCAGCTGGTTGCCAACGGCAGTGCGCGGGCCCGCGACATCGCGGTCGCCGCTTCGGTCGAGTTCGGTGTCCCGATCTTCGATCTCGACTCGCTGAACCCCGACGTCGACGTCACTCGCCTCGTTTCCGACAAGCTGCTGCTCAAGCACCACGTGCTGCCGCTGTTCAAGCGCGGCAACCGCCTGTTCGTCGGCGTCTCCGACCCGACCAACACGCGCGCCCTCGACGAGATCAAGTTCCAGACCAACCTCACCGTCGAAGCCGTCGTCGTCGACGAGGACAAGCTGCAGAAGGCCGTCGACCAGGCGATCGAGACCGCCGACTCGCACAGCCCGCGCCTCGGCGAGGACGACGACGTGACCTCGAGAACCTCGAGGTCAGCGGCGACGACGACGCCGACACCGGATCGATCAGCCGCGACGACGTCGACGACACGCCGGTCGTGAAGTTCGTCAACAAGGTGCTGCTCGACGCGATCAAGCGCGGCGCCTCCGACATCCACTTCGAGCCCTACGAAACGACTACCGCGTGCGCCTGCGCATCGACGGCATCCTGAAAGCAGGTGGCCAAGCCGCCGGTCCAGCTGGCGCCGCAGCTCTCGGCGCGCCTCAAGGTCATGGCGCAGCTCGACATCGCCGAACGGCGCGTGCCGCAGGACGGCCGCATCAAGATGCAACCTCTCCAAGACGCAAGCAGATCGACTTCCGCGTCAGCACCTGCCCGACCCTGTTCGGCGAGAAGATCGTGCTGCGTATCCTGGACCGCTCGCAGCGCGAAGCTCGGCATCGACAAGCTCGGCTACGAGGACGTCCAGAAGAACCTGTACCTCGACGCGCTGCGCAAGCCCTACGGCATGATCCTGGTCACCGGCCCGACCGGCTCGGGCAAGACGGTGTCGCTGTACACCGGCCTGAACATCCTCAACACCGACGAACGCAACATCTCCACCGCCGAAGACCCGGTGGAAATCAACGTGCCCGGCATCAACCAGGTGCAAGTCAACGTCAAGCAGGGCATGACCTTCGCCGGCCGCCCTGCGCACCTTCCTGCGCCAGGACCCGGACGTGATCATGGTCGGCGAGATCCGCGACCTCGAAACCGCCGAGATCGCCATCAAGGCCGCCCAGACCGGCCACATGGTGCTGTCGACGCTGCACACCAACGACGCGCCGCAGACCATCGCGCGCCTGATGAACATGGGCATCGCGCCCTACAACATCACCACGTCGGTCACCTGGTCATCGCCCAGCGCCTCGCCCGCCGCCTGCACGACTGCAAGCGCGCCAGCTCGAGATGCCGCCCGAGGCGCGCTGCTGGCGGAAGGCTTCAGCCGAGATGAAATCGCCGCCGGCATCACCCTCTACGAGCCGGTCGGCTGCACCGACTGCACCGAAGGCTACAAGGGCCGGATCGGCATCTACCAGGTGATGCCGATGACCGAGGAAATCCAGCAGCATCGTCTGGCCGGCGGCAACGCCATGGAGATCGCCGAGGCCGCCGAGCGCTCGGGCGTCTGAACGACCTGCGCCACTCCGCGCTGATCAAGGCGAAGCACGGCGTCACCAGCCTGGCCGAAATCAACCGCGTGACCAAGGACTAACCCATGGCGGCCACGCAAGCCACCGCCACGACCCGCCAGCGCGTCAGTTCGCTGCAGCAATTCGTCTGGGAGGGCACCGACAAGCGCGGCACCAAGATGAAGGGCGAGTCGCCGTCCAAGAGCGCCAACCTGCTGCGGGCGGAACTGCGCAAGCAGGGCATCACGCCGACCGTCGTCAAGGCCAAGAAGAAGCCGCTGTTCGGCTCCGCCGGCAAGCGCATCACCGCGCTCGAGACATCGCCGTCTTCAGCCGCCAGATCGCGACCATGCTGAAGTCGGGCGTGCCGATGGTGCAGATCGTTCGAGATCATCGGCGGCGGCCACGAAGAACGAGCGCATGCGCGACATGCTGATGCGACATCAGGCCGACATCGAGAGGCGGCTCGTCGCTGTACGAGGCGCTCGGCCAAGCACCCGCTGCAGTTCGACGACCTGTACCGCAACCTGGTCAAGGCCGGCGAAGGCGCCGGCGTGCTCGATACCGTGCTCGACACGGTCGCGACCTACAAGGAAAAGCATCGAAGCCCTGAAGGGCAAGATCAAGAAGGCGATGTTCTACCCGGCCGGCGGTCATGGCGATCGCCGTGCTCGTGACGGTCGATCCTGCTGATCTTCGTCATGCCGCAGTTCGAGGAGGTGTTCTCCAAGGCTTCGGCGCCGACCTGCCGGCCTTCACGCATGATGGTCGTGCACGCCTCGCGCTTCATGCGGCCTGGTGGTGGCTGATGCTGCTCGTGGCGATCGGCACCATCTTCGGCTATCTCGCGACTCCAAGAAGCGCTCGCAGAAGCTGCGCGAGTTCCTCGACCGCATGATGCTGAAGATGCCGGTGATCGGCCAGATCATGCACAAGTCGGCGATCGCCCGCTTCGCGCGCACCCTGGCGCTGACCTTCAAGGCCGGCGTGCCGCTGGTCGAGGCGCTGGACATCCGTCGCCGGCGCCACCGGCAACATCGTCTACGAACAAGGCGTCCAGCGCATCCGCGACGACGTCTCGGTCGGCTACCAGCTGCAACATGGCGATGAAGCAGGTCAACCTGTTCCCGCACATGGTCATCGCAGATGACCGCGATCGGCGAAGAGGCCGGCGCGCTCGACGACCATGCTGTTCAAGGTCGCCGACTACTACGAGCAGGAGGTCAACAACGCGGTCGACGCGCTGGCCAGCCTGCTCGAGCCGCTGATCATGGTGATCCTCGGCGTCATGGTCGGCGGCATGGTGATCGCGATGTACCTGCCCATCTTCAAGCTCGGCGCGACCATCTGAGCGGATGATCGAAGCCCTGTTGGCGGACTCCGGCGGCGGCTACGGCCGCCGTCCTGTGCGTCTGGGCCTGCTGGTCGGCAGCTTCCTCAACGTGGTGATCCTGCGCTTGCCGCGCCGCTGGAGTGGCAGTGGAAGCGCAGGACGCGCGCGAGCTGCTCGAGCTGCCGGCACGCTGCCTACGAGCCGGCGCCGCCGGCATCGTGGTCGAGCCCTCGCATTGCCCGCACTGCGGCGCACAAGCTGGCGCCTGGCAAAACATCCCGGTGCTCAGCTTCCTGTTGCTGCGCGGCACGCTGCGCCAGCTGCCACGCGGCCGATCAGCGTCCAGTACCCGTTGGTCGAACTGCTGACCGGCCTGCTGTTCGCCGCCTGCGCATGGCGCTTCGGCTTCGGCTGGCCGGCGGCGCTGGCGCTGGTGCTGACCTGGTTCCTGATCGCGCTGGCCGGCATCGACCTGCGCACGCCAACTGCTGCCCGACCAGCTGACCCTGCCGCTGCTGTGGCTCGGCCTGCTCGCCAGCCTGGCCTACCGTCGAGCGTCCGGACTGCCGGTGGACAGGCGTCGGCTGCTCGGCGCCGTCGCCGGCTACCTGAGCCTGTGGAGCGTGTACCTGGCTGTTCAAGCTGGTCACCGGCAAGGAAGGCATGGGCCACGGCGACTTCAAGCTGCTGGCCGCGCTCGGCGCCTGGCTCGGCTGGCAGATGCTGCTGCCGATCATCCTCGGCGCGGCGTGCGTCGGTGCGCTGCTCGGCATCACCCTGATCGTCACCGGCCAGCGCGACAAGGGCATACCGATGGCGTTCGGTCCGTATCTCGCCGCGGCCGGCTGGCTGATGCTGCTCGTCGGCCCCGAGCTCGTCGCGCGGTACCTGTCGCTTTACACGCCGCACTGACCGCGCCGTGGCTCGCAAGGCCCGTTCCGCGTTCCCTCCCCTGCGTGTCGCGCTGACCGGCGGCATCGCGAGCGGCAAGAGCACCGTGTCGGGGCTGTTCGAGGCGCTCGGCGTCCCGGTCATCGACACCGACCAGATTGCACGCGAAGTCGTCGCGCCAGGCACTTCCGGTCTCGCGGCCGTGGTCGCGCGGTTCGGCCCCGACGTCCTCGGCGCCGACGCCACGCTCGACCGCGCCCGCCTGCGAGCGCGCGTGTTCGACGATCCCGAAGCCCGCCGCGACCTCGAGGCCCTGCTGCATCCGCTGATCCGCGAGCGGTCCGATCGCCCGCTCGCGCGAGGCGGGCGGCGCCTACCAGATCATCGTCGTGCCGCTGCTGATCGAGACCGGCACGGCCGACGCGTACGACCGCGTGCTGGTCGTCGACGTCGAGCCCTCGGTCCAGCTCGAACGGCTGCTGCTGCGGGATCGCGAAACCCGCACGCGGGCCGAAGCGATCCTCGCAGCCCAGGCCACCCGTGGGGCGCGGCTCGCGCGCGCCGATGACGTGATCCGCAACGATGCCGACGTCGTGGCGCTGGCTCGGGCCGTCGAGCGGCTGCACGCCCGCTACCGCGAGCCCTGCTGCAGAGCGCGAGAAGCCTGACGCACGTCGTCGGTGCGGAACGGATTGTCCCGCGTTGCCGCGCTAAAGCAGAATAGCGGGATGACCGAAGTGGAAACCCGGAGCCCGGCCCAGGCTCAGGCTGCGCGCAGCCCCCTCATATTCGAGCAGCCGCTGAACGAGCGCATGCGCACGTTCCTGCGCCTCGACTATCTGTACGGCCAGGCGCTGTACCACAACGAGAAGGCGAGCCAGTGGGGCAGCCGTGCAGCCGTTGCCAGCCTGCTCGACATCCTCGCCATCTCGACGCGCGGCGACGTGCGGTCGGACGTGCTGAAGGAGCTCGAGCGCCAGATCGCGCTGCTCGGTGAATACCAGGACAAGGCCGGCGTCGATTCGAGCCGCCTGCGCGCGCTGCTGAACAACCTCGTGCGTCTGCGCGGCGTCCTGGCGGGTGCCGGCGCCACCTACCTGCAGCCGCTGCGCGATTCCGAGTTCCTGGCCGCGATCAAGCATCGCAGCGCCATCCCTGGCGGCACCTGCGAGTTCGACCTGCCCGACTTCTTCTACTGGCTGAACCAGGACGCGGAAGCGCGCGTGCAGACGTTCAACGAGTGGCTCGGCATGCTGCGCCCGCTGTGCGATGCCATCGCCGAGCTGCTGTGGCTGACTCGCCAGAACGGCAAGCAGCGCGAGGAAGTCGCCCAGGGCGGCACGTTCAACATCACGTTCGAACGCGACAACCCCATCCAGCTGCTGCGCATCTCGTTGCCGGCCGAAAGCGGCATCTATCCCGAGATCAGCGGCAGCCACTACCGCTGCAGCGTGCGCTTCCTCACCTGGAACGGCCTGATGGCGCGACCCACCCAGGCCGAGCGCGACATCCCCTTCCTGCTGACCTGCTGCGGTTGAAAACGCCCTGCCCCACCTGCAAGCGCGAGGTGGTCTGGGGTGAGGAATCACCGTTCCGGCCCTTCTGCAGCGAGCGCTGCCGCATGGTCGATCTCGGCGCGTGGTTCGCCGGCGAACGGGCAATTCCGGATCAGGACCTTTCACGCCCCACGGGCGAGGACGACGACGCCGGCTGAACCGCCACTGCCGCGGGCGGCGGTGGCGGCATTCCGGTCGCCGCAGCGGCGAACGCGAAGGCCTGCGCGAAGTGCTCGATCTGCATCCACGTCGGCTTGCCGCTGCCGTGCCCGGCGCGCGTTTCCACCCGGATGAGGACGGGCGAGTCGCACCGCTGCGCGGCCTGCAGCGCCGCGGCGAACTTGAAGCTGTGCCACGGCACGACCCGGTTGTCGCGTGCTGCGGTGGTGATCAGCGTCGGCGGGTAGCAGTGGTGCCGGTCGGCGTTGTGCAAGGGTGAGTACGCGATCTGCGCTTGAAAATCGGCCTCGTCCTCCGACAGCCCGAAGTCGTCCGCCCAGAGTCGCGCGTTGGCGCTCGCGAGGTGGTAGCGCAGCATGTCGTGCACGCCGACGTCGGGAAGCGCCGCCCCGAACAGTTCGGGTCGCTGCGTGAGCACGGCGCCGACCAGCAGCCCGCCGTTGCTGCCCCCGCGGATCGTCAGCCGCCCCGGTCGCGTGTACTTCTCGCCGACCAGATACTCCGCCGCCGCGATGAAGTCGTCGAAGACGTTCTGCTTGCGCGTGCGCGTTCCGGCCGCGTGCCAGTCGGCGCCGTACTCGCCGCCGCCGCGCAGGTTCGCCACCGCGTAGATGCCGCCCATCTCGAGCCACGCGATCGTCGACGGGCGCGAAGGACGGCGTCATCGAGATGTCGAAGCCGCCGTAGCCGTACAGCATGGCCGGCGTCGTGCCGTCGCGCACCAGGTCGCGACGGTGCACGATGAACATCGGAACGCGGGTGCCGTCCTTGCTGTGGAAGAACACCTGCTCCGTCACGTACGGCGTCACGTCCCCGGCAAACTGCGGTTCACGCAGCAGCGTCGTCGCGCCGGTCCGCGTGTCGAGCGCGTAGATGCGGGCAGGCGTCGCGAAGTCGGCGTAGCTGAAGAACGTACGGGTGTCCGAGTTCTCGCCGCTGAATCCGCCGACGCTGCCGAGCCCGGGAAGCTCGACGTCGCCGAGGCGACGGCCATCAGCCGCGGCAAACATCGCCACTTGCGCGTGCGCGTCGGTAAGCCAGCTCGCGATGACGCGGTCGCCGACCAGCGATGCACCCTGCAGCACATCCGGCCCTTCCGGTACGACCACGCGCAGCCGGTCGCTCGCGGCGCGCGCCATGTCGACCGCGACGATGCGGCCGCGTCGTGCTCCGGACGTGGTCGAGAACAGCAGCTCGGTCGACGGCTGACCTCCCGGGCCGGCGACGCCGCGCGAGCCGATGTAGGCATTCAGCCCGTCGAACGTCGCGAACACCGGCTCGACCTTGCCGGTGGCGAGATCCATCACGCTCACTCCGTTCGCGAGCGTACCGTCGTCGATCGTGATGACGAGCAGCCGTCCGTCCTCGGACACGCGCACCTCGGGCGTGCGGCGCGGATGGTCAGTCACGGAGAACACGTGGCGGTCGGTCGCCTGCGCGTCACCCAGGCGGTGGAAGAAGATCTCCGGCTGGCGCTGGTCGTCGCCGCCCGGGTAACGCCCGTAGTAGAAGCCGCTCGAATCGCGCGCCCAGGCGACGCGCGTGAATTTCGTGTCGCGCAGCACGTCGATGTGGTCGGCGCCGGTCTCGACATCGCGCACGTGCCAGGTCTTCCAGTCGGACCCGGAGTCGGACAGCGCGAACGCTAGCAGGCGCCCGTCCGGCGAGGGCACGTAATCGGCCAGCGACACCGTCGCGTCGCCGCGCAGCGTGTCCGGCTCGATGAGCCGTCGACCCAGGTCGTCGGGCGAGCGCGAGACGTGCAGCGCGGCCTGATTCTGCTGGCCGTCGTTGCGCAGGAAGAAGTAGTTGCCGCCGGCCTGCTCAGGGACTCCGAAGCGCTCGTAGCTGTACAGCTGCGTCAGCCGGTTCTGCAGCCACGCGCGATGCGGCAACTTGTGCAGCAGCGGTTCGGCGAGCGCGTTCTGGGCAGCGATCCACTCGCTGGTCTGCCGCGCGTCGACCACTTCCAGCCAGCGATAGGGATCGGCGACGCGCACACCGAAGTAGTCGTCGACGGTCGCCGTCCGCGCGGTGCGCGGATAGCTGTCAGATGACAGATGCAAGGTGGTTGCGCAACCCGCGGCGGCAAGCGCCAGAAAGCCGAGAATCGCCCCTGCGACGCGATGCGCCCGCCAGGATCTGGAGTGGATGCGCTGCACGCTCATGCCTACACTTGTTCCCCATGACTTCCCCCGGGGGTTCCGGCCGCCATCTTACGCCTCGGTGGTGGTGCCACGCGTGGTGCGTTCTCGCGCTCGGTGCGGGCTTCGGGTCGGCATTCGCGGCGGCACCGGCAACCTCGGCATCCGATATGGGCAATTCGTCCCGGCTCACCCTGCAGCGACTGTTCGAGGTCCCCGACCTGGGCGGTGCGCTGCTTCGTGGCGCGCGCCTCAGTGCGGACGGGCGGTGGGTCACGTACCTCAAGGGTTCCGCCGACGACAAGGACAGGCTCGACCTGTGGGGCTACGACGTCCGCGCGCGCAGCCATCGCCTGCTGGTCGATTCGCGCGCGCTGCAGCCGAAAGGCGAACAGCTCTCGGTCGAGGAAGAAGCGCGACGCGAGCGCCAGCGCAGCTCTGCGTTCCGCGGCATCGTCGACTACGCGCTGTCACCCGACGGGCGCGCGGTGCTGCTGCCCTCCGGCGGCGACCTGTACCTGCAGTCGCTCGATGCCGGCGCCGCCATCGTGCGGCTGACCACCACCGATGCGGCCGAGACCGACGCCCGCTTCTCGCCGCGCGGCAGTTTCGTCAGCTACGTACGCGCGCAGAACCTGTACGTGATGGCGCTCGATTCGCGGCAGGAAACGGCGATCACGCGCGATGGTGCCGGCACCGTGAGCTTCGGCATGGCCGAGTTCATCGCGCAGGAAGAGATGGACCGCGATACCGGCTACTGGTGGGCGCCCGACGAGAAACGAATCGCGTTCGAGCGCGTCGACGATTCCTCGATCGGCGTCACGCAGCGGTTCGAGATCAATGCCGCCGACGTCGCCGTGGTCGAGCAGCGCTACCCCTACGCCGGCGGACCGAATGTGCGCGTCGAGCTGTGGTGCGCCGAACTTGCGGCACCCGCGCAGGCGCGCCGCATGGACCTCGGTGCAGACGACGACATCTATCTCGCACGCGTCGATTTCTTTCCGGACGGCCGCTCGCTCGCCGTGCAGCGACAGACCCGCGACCAGCAGCGCCTGGAGCTGCTGCGCATCGATGCCGGCTCGGGCGCCGCTCATGTGCTGCTCACGGAAACCAGCCCGTCGTGGGTCCCGCTGCACGACGACCTGACCTTCCTGCCGCGCAGCGATCGCTTCATCTGGGCCTCGGATCGCGACGGCTATCGGCATCTGTACCTCTATGCATCCGATGGGCGGCTGCTGCGTCAGCTCACCCGTGGCGAGAGCATGACCGTCGGCGACGGGCGCGGAGGCGCGCTGAAGTATGTCGACGAGACCAAGGGGGAGTTCTGGTACATGTCGAACGCGGGAGACGATACGGGGCGTGCGCTCTTTCGCGACCGTCTCGACGCGCCCGGCCGTCCGCAGCGAATCACCGCCGCAGCGGGCTGGCATTCGGTCACGTTCGCAGCCGACGCGCCGGTCTATCTCGACACCTGGTCGACCACCGAAAAGCCGCCTAGCCTCGCGCTGCACCGGTCCGACGGGCACCTGCTCGTCGAGCTTGCGCCGAACCGGCTCGACGCAGGCCACCCCTACTTCCCGTATTTCGCCGCGCACGCAGCGGCTGAATACGGCCACGTCGAGGCCGAGGACGGCCAGCGACTCAACTACCGGCTGCTGAAACCCGCCGGCCTGCGCGACGGCGAGCGCCGACCCGTCATCGTCAACGTCTACGGCGGGCCCGGCGTTCAGAACGTCAGCAACGCCTGGGGCGGCACGTGGCAGTACTTCGATCAGCTGCTCGTTCAGCAGGGCTACGTCGTCTTCACGCTCGACAACCGCGGCAGCGGCTTCCGCGGGCGTCGGTTCGAGGCGGCGAACTGGCACCACCTCGGCACGCTCGAAGTGCGCGATCAGCAGCGCGGCGTCGAGTTCCTGCGCACGCTGCCCTACGTCGACGGCGAGCGCATCGGCATCTTCGGCTGGAGCTACGGCGGCTACATGGCGCTGATGATGCGTGCTGAAGGCGCCCGGCAGCTTCGCCGCCGCGGTCGCCGGTGCGCCGGTCACCGACTGGCGGCTGTACGACACGCACTACACCGAGCGCTACATGGGCACGCCCGCCGACAACGTCGCCGGCTACGACGAGGCGGACGTGCTGCGGTACGCCGCCGAGTCTGACGCGTCCGCTGCTGCTCATGCACGGCATGGCGGACGACAACGTGCTGTTCACGCACAGCACGCAGCTGATGACGCGTGCTGCAGGATGCGCGGCGGCCGTTCGAGCTGATGACGTATCCCGGTGGCAAGCACGGGCTCATCCGTCACGCCGATGCCGGCCCGCACGCGCTGCAGACCGTGCTCGATTTCTTCCTGCGGGTGCTGCCACCCGCAGGCACCGCTTCGAATTGAGGAGAAAGTCTTGGCCGCCTACATCGTGTTCATGCGCGAGAAGATGAAAGACATGGCGTCGTTCGAGCAGTACATGGAGGCCGTTCCGCCGACGCTGGCGGGCCATCCCGTGCGGCCGATCGCCCTGTACGGCCGTTTGCAGATGCTCGAAGGGGAACCGATCGAGGGTGCCGTGATCGCCGAGTTCGCGGACTGGGATGCCGCCATGAAGTGGTACAACAGCGACGAGTATCAGGAGGCGCGGAAGCACCGGCTGAAGGCGGGTGATTATCGGGTGTTCATAACAGAGGGACTGTAGGCCACGCGACATCGAGCACAGTGCCAGGCGGCCGCCAGCCGAGCCGATGCGCGCGCTTCAGACATTCGCCCGAGTTGAGCGCGCTCCGCGCCCCTGATCTTTGCCGGGCGACAACCGCGCGAGATCGTCTCGACTCACGCCCGCGGCAGGCGCAGGCGTGCGATTCCCCTGGTCGTCGTTGCTGAGGTGACGGGGCGTCCTCAGTGAGACGGCGCGGTTGTCTGCGACGCGTTGGCGACGTTGGCCAACGGTGAGCACGCGCGCCGTCTCTCAGGCAGCGCCGCGGTCGATTGCGCCTCCGGGCGTGACTCGGAGAGCGCGGGTGGACAACGAACTGCGCGGGGCGTCGCGGCACAGGGATGTGGGATCGCGCGTCCCCGCGTAGTTCGTTGCCCGCCCGTGCGGTCCGATCCAACGTTCGATCGCGCTCTTCGCTACCGCTGCGCTCCCTTCTGCGTATTCGCCCGCTCCGTCAGGTACGCGCGCACCGCCTCCGCATCGCTCTCGCTGATCCGCTGCTTGAACGACACCATGCCGCGCGGCTCGAGCGCACCGTCGATGACCACCGTCTTGAACGCCTGCGCGCTGTTGATCATCGGTGACACCAGCAGGTTCGGGAACAGGCCCCGGTTGCCGAACTGCGTCTCGTGGCACATCACGCAGTTGACCTGCCACACGTCGCCGCCGGTCTTCACCTGCTCGGGCGTGCCGAAATTCGGCACGGGATTCAGCGCGCGCGCGGGCGGCAGCTCGCCGACCGGAGGCAGCTTCGCAGTGCCACCGAGCTTGTAGACGAGCAGGCGCGAGTGGTTCGGCGTGTAGTAGTCGCGCGTGCCGTAGCCGGCGAGCTGCGCGATGTACTGCTCGCCGTCGATCTCGTAGCTGATCGGCGCAGCGACCACACCGGTCTGCGGATCGGCAGACCAGAGCTTCGTGCCGTCGGTGTCGCGGAACGCGGCGAACTCACCCCGCTGCGCGCCCTGGAACACGAGTCCGCCGGCGGTGCTCAGCACGCCGGAAGCGATCGTGCCGCGGTTCTCCGAGCGCCAGCGCTCCTGCTTCGCGACCGGATCCCACGCGACGAGGAACGCGCGCGAGGTGCGCGGAATCTCGTGGTCGAGCCCCTCGTAGATGTTGGCGGGTGCGCGCCCGGTCGCGGTGTTGGCGGAGCCGGGACGCGCGACGTAGTTCGGATCGGGCGCGAACCCCTGGCTCGTCTCGACGACGGGCATGTAGACGAGGTTCGTCCTGCGACTGAAGGACATGGGATGCCAGCTGTGCGCGCCCTGACCGCCGGGTTGCACGACGGCGGGTTTACCGGTCTTGCCGAACCGCGCCTCGGGAATTTCAACCGGACGACCGGTCGCGAGGTCGACGTGCGACGCCCAGGTGACAGTCGTGTACTTGTCGGCGGAAAGGAGCTTGCCGCTGCGCGCGTCGAGCACGTAGAAAAACCCGTTCTTGCACTCCTGCATCAGCACGCGCGTGCGGCCCTGCGGAAGGTCGAGGTCCGCCACCATCACGGGGCTGGTCGCGTCGAAGTCCCACGTTTCGGCGGGCGCAGTCTGGTAATGCCACGCGTACTCGCCGGTGTCAGCCTTCACCGCGATGATCGAATTGAGGTAAAGGTTGTCGCCGCCACCGGGGCTGCGCGCCTCGGCAACCCACGGGGTGCCGTTGGCCGTGCCGAAATAGACGAGGTTGGTCTGCGGGTCGTACGCGATGCCGTCCCAGACGGTGCCACCGCCGAGCTTCCAGTACAGGTCACCGGTCCACGTCTTCGCGGCCTCGCGAAGCTGCGGCGTTTCGTAGGGCTTCGAGGGATCGCCCGGCACGGTGTGGAAGCGCCAGGCGAGCTTGCCGCTCTTCGCGTCGTACGCGCTGACGTAGCCGCGCACTCCGATCTCTGAGCCGCCATTGCCGATGATGATCTTGCCGTTGGCGACGCGCGGCGCCCCGGTGCTGGTGTAGGGCTTCGTCGTGTCGACGGTCTGCACCTCCCACGCGACCTTGCCGGTCTTCGCATCGAGTGCGATCAGTCGCCCGTCGTAGGCGCCGACGTAGATGCGGCCCTCGTACGCGGCGAGGCCGCGATTCACGACATCGCAACAGCCCTTGATGCCGATCGAGCCTGCGACCTTCGGGTCGTACTGCCAGCGCGGCTTGCCGGTCTTCGCATCGTAGGCATAGACCTTGCTCCATGCCGTGGTCACATAGAGTATACCGTCGATGACCAGCGGCGAGGCTTCCTGGCCGCGGTTGGTGTCGAAGTCCGCGTACCAGGCGAGCCCGAGACTGCCGACGTTGTTCGTATCGATGCGGGCCAGCGGGCTGAACCGCTGCTCGTCGGTGGTGCGTCCGACCGAGAGCCACTGTCCGGGCTGGCTGTCGGCATCGCGCAGCCGCGCATCGGTCACGCCCGCCGCGGATGCGATGCCTGCGCCTGAGGCGAGCAGTGCGATGACGACGTTTCGAAGCATGATCATTCCTCTGGAATTCAGGGAGGCGGCGCGGGATTGCGCGGGTCGGCCGCGCGCGAGTCCATCGCCTCGTTGAAGATCTTGTGACTGGCGATCAGCCAGCGGCCGTCGACGCGACGGAACTGGTCTTCGAAATGCCCGTACCCGGTCACCATCGGCCAGCGGGTACGCGAATCGTTGTTGATCTCGAACCACTCGGCGACGCTGGTCGCGCGGTCGCCGTCGATGCGGATGACGACGTTCGACACCAGGTGCCGCAAGCGCGAGGGCCGCGCCGGTGCTTCCGCGGCCTCGCGTCTGGCGAAACTCGCGCGCATGTTGCGCACCTCGGCGCGGATGGCCTCACGCCCGCGCACGACGCCGCCCGCCCAGTCGAGCACGCCATCGGGTGCGAAGGTGGCGGCATAAGCGTCCGCGTCCTGCCAGTCGAGCGCGAACAGATAACGTGCCTGCAGATCCTCGATCTCGGCGCGGGCGGTCGCGTACGCGGCGTCATAACGCTGCGGTGGCATGGCGGG
The DNA here is from genome assembly GCA_963769065.1 of uncultured Pseudomonadota bacterium. Classification (GTDB taxonomy): domain Bacteria; phylum Pseudomonadota; class Gammaproteobacteria; order Steroidobacterales; family Steroidobacteraceae; genus ZC4RG30. Next base: position 279,237 of record CAVYKG010000012.1, read on the forward strand.
TGCGGCTGCCGACGTGGTCCCGACGAGCAGCAGGCCGATGGCCGCAACCAGCAAAGAACTTCGCATGGACCCCCCTCCCTGCCGACCGGTCAGTACAGGACTTCCGGCACCCTCGCGGCTATCTGCGGCACCGACAGCGGCGGCCACGCCGGCGCATCGATGGTCTCGACCTTCGCACCGAGCGAACGCAACAGGTCGGCCATGCCGGCGACCGGCGGCGGCTTCACCTGCAGGTAGCCGAACCGTTCGCGGCCCATCGCGTAGTCGAGCGCGGTCATGCCGTCGGAATCCTTCGCATCGAGATCGGCGCCCCACCGGGCCAGCTGGCGCACGACGCGCTTCCAGTCGCGCACCACCGCCATCATCAGCGCCGTCGTGCCGGGGGTGCGCGCGTGGTCGAGGGTGTGCAGGTGGATGATGTGCAGCACCCGCGGGCCCTGGCCGACAGCGAGCCGCAGATCGGCGCCGGCGGCCTTCAGCACACCCAAGGCCTCGAGGGCCTGATCCTCGGTCTTGAATTTCGCACGCGTGCTGGCGCTGATGAGCACGCCGAGCAGCGGCGTCGTGCCATCGGCAATGGGCAGATCCACCTTCGCGCCGTGCTCGAGCAGCAGCTTCATCGCCGGAACGTCGCAGCCGACGGCGGCACGCATCAGCGGCGTCGCGCCCGTGGTCAGGACGCGGAAATCACCGTTGCGGTCGGCCGGCATCAAGCGCTGCGGCAGCCGCAGCTTCAGCTGCGCGTTGACGTTGGCGCCCTTGCCGAGCAGCAGCTTCGCGATATCGAGCCCGGTCAGCGCATCGGTCGAACGCACGTCCGCGCGACCGCCAGTGGGCACGGTGTTCATGTCGATCGCGGCGTACAGCGGCGTCTGACCGTGGAAGTCCCAGAGGTTCACGTCGGCGCCGAGGTCGACCAGCACCTTCGCCGCATCGAACCGCAGGTTCATCAGCGCGAGCACCAGCGGCGGGGTGCCGAAGCCGTCGCCACCGTCGATGTCGGCGCGGCCGGCGACGAGTTCGCGGATGCAGGCGATGCAGCCCTCGCGGGCGGCGTAATGCAGTGGCGAGAAGCCGCCGCGGTCCATCGCCTTCTCGCGCGGCTCGGCGGTGACCTTGCGGTCCCAGTCGTTGACGCGGCTGCGGGCCTCGACGTCCGACCCGGCGCGGATCAGCACGCGCACCATGTCCGGCTGCTTCTGCGAGGCGGCCCACATGAGCGCCGTCTGCCCGCCCCACCGCTCGACCGCGTCGACCCGGGCGCCTGCCTTCAGCAGCTCGCGCGCGGCATCGACGCGACCGGTGCGCGCGACCGCCATCAGTGCTGTCTGGCCTTCGGCGTTCGGCGATTCGGGATCGGCGCCGGCCTCGAGCAACTCGCGCAGCACGGCGGCATCGCCCGCGGCTGCAGCGAGCGACATCGCGCTTGCACCGAAGTCGTTGCGCGCATCGACGTCGGCGCCGGCCTTGATCAGTCGGCGCACGTCATCGAGGCGACCTTCGTACACGGCCCACTGCAGCGCCGTGCTGCCGTCAGGCTGGCGCGCGCCGACGTCGGTGCGCATCGCGGCCGAGTTGTCGGCATCGACCGCGACGAACCCGGGCGGCTCGGCGAGCGCAGCCGAAGCCGCGAGGGTGAGCGCCGCAAGCGCGGCCAGCGCGGGACGACTCATCGTTCAGATCTCGGCGAGCAGGCCCGAGCTGTTGCCGAGGGATTCGTTCGGCACGCCAGCCCGATGCAGCAGCGTCAGCAGCAGGTTCGCGTGCGGGGTGTCCTGCGGATACTTCAGGTGCTGGCCGCCCTTGAGCCGGCCGTAACCCCGGCCCATGACGACCGACGGCAGCGGGTCGTTGTTGTGCAGGTCGCTGTTCGACATGTTGCTGCCGAACAGGATGATCGAGTGGTCGAGCATCGAGCCGTCGCCGTCCTGCATGTCGGCCAGGCGCTTCACGAACTTTGCGAACCGCGCCGTGTGGTAAGCCTGGATGCGTACCAGCTTGTCGAGCTTGGCATCGTCGCTCTGATGATGCGAGAGCGGGTGGAACGCGTCGGAGATGCCGATCATGTTGTAGGTCCGCATCGACGATTCCTTCGCCATCATGTACGAGACCACTCGCGTCTGGTTCGACTGGAACGCGAGGGCCATCAGCTCGAAATGGACGTCGAGCAGCTCGGTGAAATCTTCGGGGATACCGAGCGGCGCATCGGGCAGCTTCACGGTCGAGGTCTTCGTCGCGGCGGTCAGCTTCTGGATGCGGCTCTCCACCTCGCGCACCGAATCGAGATAGTCGCCGAGCACGCGGCGATCGGCCGCGCCGATCTGCTGTTCGAGCTGGCGGCTCGACTCACGGACGTAGTCGAGCACGCTGCCACTGTCGGCGAGGATGGCGGCACGTTCCTCGCTCGTGTCTCCGCGGCCGAACATCTGGTAGAAGACCTTGCGCGGATTGTTCTCCATCGGCAGCGGCTGCAGCGGCGTGCGGAACGCCGTCGTGCCGCCGAAGCCGCAGCCGACCGCGCCGGTGCCGCATGCGGTGGCACCGCCTTCGCCGGCGATCTCGAGCGAAGGCAGTGGCGTGCCGCCGCCGAATGCGCGCGCGGCGAGCTGGTCGGCGCTGACGCCGAGATCGCCGCCAGCTTCACGACCCTTGGTGCCGAAGCACGAGAGCCAGGTGCCGGCCATGATGCCGTGCGGGTCGCCGCTCTCGCCGCCCTTGTTGCGCAGGCCGCTGACGATGGTCATCTGCGAACGATACGGTTCGAGCGGCTTCAGGATCGGCGTCATCGTGAACGCCGTGCCGGTCTGCTGCGGCGACCAGCGGTCCATCACCGCACCGTGCGGAAAGTAGATGAATCCCATGCGCGGTGCGGGCGCTGCAGGCGTCGCGGCGAGTGCCGTGGCCGCCGGCACCATCGCATCGAGCAGCGGCAGGCCGAGGGCGGCACCGGCACCTTGCAGCAGCGTGCGGCGGGACAGGGCTTTGCGTGTCAGGTACATGAGGGCGACCTCAACGGTTGACCGACGCCTGGCGCGTCTGCAGTTCGGTCGGCTGGGCGACCGGGTTCCTGGATTTCTGGAAGGCGTCGCTGCGGACAATGCCGAGCACGATGGCGGAAAAGCGGTACTCGGCACTCGCCGCGTCGCGAACGATCGAGCGCACCGTCGGCATGTCGTGCGGCTCGAGCTCGCGACCGAGACCGTAGGCCATGAGCTTTTCGGTGATCGTCTGCGTGAACTGCGACGGATCGGCAAGCAGCGCCTTGCGCAGGTCGGCCGGACCGCGCACCGGCGTGCCGTCGGGCAACGTGCCGCTCGAGTCGATCGCGGTGCGCACGTCGCGGTCCACGGCGCGGAACTGCCCGACCGCATCGAAGTTCTCGAGCGCGAAGCCGAGCGGGTCCATCACCCCATGACAGCTGTTGCACTGGGGGTTCGCGCGGTGGATCTCGGTCAGCTCGCGGATGGTCTTGGGCTTGTCGCCGGGATGATTCTCCTTCAGCGACTCGACCTGCGGCGGCGGCGGCGACGGCGGCGTTCCCATGATGCGCTCGAGCACCCACGCGCCACGCAGCACCGGCGCCGTGCGCGTCGGATAGGAAGTCAGCATCAGCAACGCGCCCTTGCCGAGCAGCCCGCGTCGAGCATCCTCAGTCAGCCGCACTTCGCGGAAACGGTCGCCCTTCACGCCCGGAATGGCGTAGTGGAGCGCGAGCTTCTCGTTGACGAAGGTGCGGTCGGACGTGAGCAGCTCGAGCACGCTGCGGTCGTCGCGGAACTGCGCGTCGATGAACAGCCGCAGCTCCTCGCGGAAGCCATTGCGCGGATCGGCGCCGCCCGCGGCGTACGGGAACAGGCGCGGGTCGGGATCGATCTCGGCGAGCTTGCCCACGTTCAGCCACTGGAACGCGAAATTCTCGGTCAGCGCAACCGAACGCGGATCGGCGAGCAGCCGACGCACCTGCGCCTCGAGCACCGCGGGCTCGTGCAGCCGGTTCTGCGAAGCCACTGTCAGCAGCGCGTCGTCGGGCAGGCTGCTCCACAGGAAGAACGAGAGCCGCGAGGCGAGCTCGAGATCGCTCAGCGTGCGCGTCTCGCCGGCCGCGGCCGTCTTCAGCGACAGATCGGCGCGGAACAGGAACTGCGGACTGGCGAGAATGCCCGTCAGCGCGCGCTTCACGCCGCCCTCGAAACCGCCGCCCGTGCGCCCCGACTCGTACAGCCTCATCAGCGCGTCCACGTCCTGCGCGAGCAGCGGCCGGCGGAACGCCTGTCGCCCGATGCGCTCGACGATCGCGCGCGCGCAGTCGCGCTGAGTGGCTTCGCTCGCGGCACTGTCGGGGTAGCACGAGAAGACCCGACGCCGGCTGTCGGAGGTGCTGATGCCCTCGACCTTGTGCGGGCCGCGCACCTCGAACGATGCGAGCCGCTGGATGCGGTCCTGCCCGCCGCCCGGGGCGACCGTGTGCAACCGGCTGTCGGTCTCGGCAAAACCGCGATCGACGAACGTCACCGTGACCTTGCGCAGCCCCGCCGTCGCGTGGAAGCGGATGTCCTTCAGGCGGCGATTGATCGCGTCGACCGCCGGGTCCTGCTTCTGGTCGATCGACTTGACGTCCTCGCCGCCGCCGATGGTGGTGCGATAGAACTCGCGACCGTCGAGCAGCGCGACCAGCGTGTTCTCGTGCTCGAGATTCAGCACCCACAGCGCGCTCGCCATGTTCGCGACCGTCAGCGAGTACTCGCCGTCGGCGGGGAAGAAATGCTCGACGACGGTGCCGCCACGCGTACCGAACGGCAGTCCGTCGCGATGCCGCTGCTGGGTGCCGGCGTTGGTGACGAAGTAGTTGGTCGCGGCCGGCCGCGCGCCGGTATTGCCGAGCGCGGTCTGCGCGACGGTCTGCGCGGCGGCGATGTACTGGTCGAGGAACGACGGGGAGACCTGCAGCGCGCTCGCGATGTTGTCGAAGCCGTCGTGCGCGTCGTCACGCGGCAGCAGCGCTTCGGGATTGACGTCGAGTCCGAGCAGGTCGCGCACCGCGTTCGCGTACTCGCGACGATTGAGCCGGTGCAGGCCGACGCGGCCGGGATCGGGATGCGCCGCTGCCGCCGCATCGAGCGTACCTTCGAGCCAGCCGACCATCGCCTTCACCTGCTGCGCACCGGGATGCTCCTTGCCCGGCGGCGGCATCAGCGCGCCGCGCAGCTTGCGGACGGTGGTTTCCCAGACCGCGGGATCGGCCGCGACCGCGTCGAGCTCGAGCGTGTCGAACGCGACGCCGCCCGCCCAGTCGGTCGCGTTGTGGCAGGAAACGCAGTACTGATCGAGCATCGCGCGGTGCTGGTCGGGCGCGGCAGCCCGCAGCGGCGCACCCATGGACAGCAGCGAGACGCCGACCGCCAGCGCGAAAACCGCCTTCTTGCGCACCGCTGGCATCGCATCCCCCGGTTGACCGGCCCGTCGCTCGAGCCGCTGCCGCTCGCTAGAGCTTGATGCGCCCGCCGCCCGGCAGCCCGCCACCGCCCACCTCGGGCACTACGATGCGCGAGGTCTGCTCGCGCCGCATTTCGCGCGCTTCCTCGATCGCCTGCTCGAGCGCCTCGCGCACGGCATCGGGGAACTTCGCGATTGCATCCTCCAGCGAGGCGGCTTCCATCTCGAAGCCGAGCGGCAACACGCCGCCGGGCGTCAGCAGCTGAGTCTGGCCGCTGTACAGCGTCGGACGCGAAGCGTCGGCATCGCCGGCAGGCGTGACCGGAACCAGCCGGCGGATGGTGCCGGCGGTGCGGTCGGTGAACACCTCTTCGCGATACAGCGAAGCGGCGTCGAAACGGATCTCGGGCAGTTGGGGATCGGTGCTCATTGCGCCAGTCTAACCGCGCCCGAGTGCCGCGCGCAGCACAGGCAGCATCGGCAGATCCGCCTCGAGCAGATCGGCCTCGCCGAGCGCATCGGCGGCCCGCCACTCGAACGCCTGGCCGTCGAGCCCGCGCGGATCGCCCTCGTGTCGCAGAACGAGCCACAGCGCGATTTCCACCGATCGGTCGGCGTAGTCGTGGCGGAACCGGCCGATCTCCTCGGCGACGTCGACGCGGACGCCGAGTTCTTCAGCGAGCTCGCGCCGGAGAGCCTGCTCCCCGCTCTCGCCCGGCTCGACCTTGCCGCCCGGGAATTCCCATCGGCCCGCCTGCCACTTCCCGGGCGGCCGCTGGGCGATGAGCACCTCGCCGCGGCGGTTGATCAGGGCCGCAGCCACGACCGCCTGGACGCCGGGCTCGCCAGATCGATATCCAGGTGATATCATCTCGGTATCTACAAAAATGACACAGGGAGAGTAGCCATGAGCCGGATCGTCGCAAGTCCCAGTCGGGAGCGCGAGGGCACCTCCGTCCCCGGGTCGGTGATGCTGGTCGTCATTGCGCTGATGGTGGTCGCGGCCATTGCGCTGTGGGGCAAGGGCATCGGCACCGTGGCGCTGGGCATGGCCAATCCGCTGTGGTTCCTCGGGGCGATCGCGCTAGGTGTGCTCGCGGTGTTCTGCGCGTTCGGCTTCTACACCCTCGAGCCGAACCAGGCGCGCGTGCTGGTCCTGTTCGGCAACTACCGGGGCACGGTGCGCACCGCAGGCTTTCACTGGGGCAACCCGTTTTATGCCAACGGCCATTCGGCCGGCCGGGCGAACTCCGCGCCCGCCCCGCGCACCATGGACCTCGCGCTGCATCTGCCCCGTCGCGGCAACCGCATGAAGATCTCGCTGCGCGCGCGCAACCTGAACGGCGACAGGCTGAAGGTGAACGACAAGCGCGGCAATCCGATCGAGATCGCCGCGGTCGTCGTCTGGCGCGTCGAGGACACGGCGCAGGCCGTGTTCGACGTCGACGACTACGAGAGCTACGTGCACATCCAGATCCGAGTCGGCCGCTGCGCCACCTGGCCAGCCACTACGCCTACGACGACGGCGAGGACGCACGAGACCGACGCTGCGCGGCGGAGTCGACGAGGTCGTCCGACGCGCTGCGCGCGGAACTGCAGGCAGCGCCTCGCGAACGCCGGGCGTGGCCATCGAGGAAGCGCGCCTGACGCACCTGGCCTACGCGCCGGAGATCGCGCAGGCGATGCTGCGCCGCCAGCAGGCCGAGGCCGTCATCGCGGCCCGCCAGAAGATCGTGCACGGCGCGGTCAGCATGGTCGAGATCGCCCTCCAGGATCTCGCCGACGGTGGCGTCGTCGAGCTCGACGAGGAGCGGCGCGCCCGATGGTCAGCAACCTGATGGTGGTGCTGTGCAGCGAATCGCAGACGCAACCCGTCATCAACACCGGGACGCTGTACGGCTGAACCGGTGGCGGCACGCAAACCCTTCCTGCTGCGCATCGACCCCGCCCTGTGGAGCGAGGTCGAGCGCTGGGCCGCGGACGAGCTGCGCAGCGTGAATGGCCAGGTCGAATATCTGCTGCGCGAAGCCGTGCGTCGCCGGACGGGGCGCGACCCCGCCCCCGATATGGCGGCAGAGCCGTCGACCGACGAGGCGACGTAACAGCGCGCGAGCGGTGCTGCCGTCGGGCACACTCGTGGGCATCAGGAGGTGTCCCATGCGTCGATCGGTCCTGCTCACGTTGGCGTCGCTGCTGGCCAGCATCGCCCCGGCTGCATCGGCCGCAGACATGTCGACGCCCGAGGCGCGCTGGAATGCCGTCGCGGCTGCGGCTCGCGCACGGATGAGCGCGCGCGCCATGCCTGCGTCGATGACGTGATGCGCAAGGCCGGCGTGCTCGGTGTCGAGCAGGAACGGCGCGATGAACGTCAGCGTTTCGGCCGCGATCCTGCCCCGGCGGTGAAGAGCGACGAGCCCGACACGATGCAGCTGAAGATCGGGACGGTGACCGAGGGTCGCGACGGCTCGCTCACGCTCACCACCGAAGATGGCGTCATGTGGCGCCAGACCGAGACGCGGCCGGCCGCGCAGCGTCCGAAGGCCGGACAGACGCTGACGGTCCGCAAGGCGATGATGGGCAGCTTCCTCTGCCAGGTGGAATCCACTGCTCTGTTCCGCTGCGCCCGCAGCCGCTGACGATGACCGGCTGGCTCGAACGCGCGCAAGGCCTCGACGCGGTCGGCAATCACGACGAGGCCATCAACGAACTGTCGCGCGGAACGGGGGCGGGCGATGCCGCCAGCGCGCGAGCGCTTGGCCTGCGACTGCTGCTCGGTGATCGCAGCCCGCTCATGCCCGATGCCGGCCTGCGGTTTCTCGGCGAGGCCACCGACGCCGGAGTGCCTGAAGCCGCGGCGCGTGCGGCGGGCATCCTCGCGACCGGTGTGCGCACCCCGCCCGACTGGCCGCAAGCGCTGCTGTGGCTCGCTCGCGCGGCGCACGGCGGCTGGCCCTCGGCGCAGCAGCAGCTGCTCGCGCTGTGCGACGACCGCACACTCGCGGCGCGGGTGCAGGACGCAACCGATCGGCGCGCCATCGACTGGCGCGAGCTCGCGCGAGCCATACGACTGGACGACTGGCGTCGAGCCCCGCCCCCCACCGTCCACAGCGACGAGCCGCGCGTCAGCACGTTTCCCGGACTGGTCCGGGCCGAAATCTGCGCGGTGCTGATCGAATTCGCGACCGGCCGCCTCGAGCGTGCGCGCGTCTATGATCCGCAGGCCGGCAGCGACATCGTCGTGCCCCATCGCAGCAACACTGTCGCGACGTTCGGCGTGCACCAGGTCGAGCTGACGCACGCGCTGCTCCAGTCGCGCATGGCGGCGGCCTGCGGTCTCGACCAGCGGTGGATGGAGGCGCCCTCGGTGCTGCACTACGCGCCCGGTGAACAGATCCGCGAGCATTTCGATTTCGTCGATCCGAACATCGCGCCCGACTACGCCGCCGAGATCGCGCGCAACGGTCAGCGCATCGTCACGTTCATCGTCTATCTGAACGACGATTACGACGGTGGCGAAACGGTGTTCCCGAAGCTCGGGCTTTCGCACCAGGGTCGTCGCGGCGAAGGAATCCTGTTCGTCAACGCGCTCGCCGACCTGTCGCCCGACAAGCGCATGGTGCACGCCGGCCGACCGACGACGCGCGGCGAGAAGTGGATCGTCACGCAGTTCATCCGCAACCGGCCGATGCGCTAGCAAAAAAAGGGGCGGCAGACGCATCGTCCACCGCCCCTTGGGCATCCCTGCCGTCCGGGTCAGATCAGAACTTCGCCTTCAGGCCGAGGAAGTAACGGCGACCCAGCGGATCGTAGAACTGGGGCAGCGTCGCATCGGTGTTGGAATCGACGCCCGGGTTGTTGCCGTATACCAGCGGCTGCTTGTCGAACAGGTTGTCGACACCGAAGCGCACGCTGTAACGGCTCCAGCGGAAGCCCGCGTTCAGGTTGAACAGGTCGTACGACGGCGTGCCGAGCACCTTCGTCGCTGGCGTCAGCGCCGCTGCCGCGTTCTTGATGCTCGACAGGTGTTCCCACCCGAGCCCGAAGTTGAACGCACCCCACAGGTACGAGAAGTTCGTGTTGGCGCGGTAGTCGAACAGGCCGCCCTGATCGGCTGTACCCCTCGCATCGACCAGCGTCGACGTGGGCGAGGTCTGGTACTCGAACTTGTTCAGGTAGTTGATGTTGGTGTTCACACCGAACGTGCCCGGACCGATGTCGTGCGCCCAGCTGATCCCGAGATCGATGCCCTGCGTCGTCAGCGTTCCGAGGTTCGAGTAGACGGAGTCGACCGTCGCGCGATCACCCGTCTGCGGGTGCCGGCCGATCAGCTTGCACCACGTGTTGTTGATGTCGTACGTCGGGTTCGACACACCGTCACTGTTGAAACAGTTGTTGTAGACGGTCGTCGACGACACCGGCGAGATGGTCTCCGAGATCTGGATGCGATAGGCGTCGACCGTGATGTTCAGCCGCTCGAGGCCGAACGGGTTCGTGACCACCGCGCCGAGAGTCCAGGTCTTGCCGGTCTCGGGGCCCACATCCGGGTTGCCCTTCACCACCTCGATCTCGAGCGGGAAGAACGCCGGGCCACCCGGCCGGAAGAACGCGTTCGGGCCGCCGGGACCGGTGTCGAACAGCGAGGTGCTGTTGCCGATGATCGCGCGGCAGAGCGCCTGGACCTTCACGCGGTTCGGGTTGCCGGGGACGTTGCCCCACGCCGACAGCGTCGCGACGGAGCAGGGGTCCACGCTCGGAAACGCGACCACGGCCTGGGTCGGTCCGGTAAACAGCTCGGCCGTGTTCGGTGCGCGCGTCGCGAACTGGTAACCGCCGCGGAAGGTCAGCTCGTCCAGCGCCTTCCAGGTGAACAGTCCCTTGTACGTGTTGGTGCCGCCGGCCGTGTTGAAGTCCGAGAAGCGGTAGCCGAGCTCGAGATCGAGGTTATGGATCACCGGCACCAGCAGCTCGCCGTAGATTTCCTTGACGTTGGTACTGCCCTGCGTGCCATTCGAGGCAAACAGCCCGATCGGGTTGTCGAGGATCTGCTCGACCGAGTTGCCCGGGTCGAAGACGAACTCGTTCTTGCGATACGAGACGCCCGCCGCGAAGCGCACTTCGCCCGCCGGCAGGCCGAATGCCGCGCCCTGCAGGTTGGCTTCGGCGATGTCCTGCGTGAGGTCGGTGAGGTTGCGCATGCGGGTTTCGATGCCCTTCAGGCAGCTGTCCGCCGGTGTGAATTCCCTGAACACCGGCAGGCCCGTGGGGCAGTCGATCTTGTAGCCGTTGCCCGAACCGACGAAGCCCACTCCGGTGCCGAAGTTCGGCCGGCCGACGAGGTTCTGATAGCGCTGCAGCGATGGCAGCCGCTGCGACTCGGCGATGATCTTGGTGTCGCCGCGCGACACATAGGCATCCCAGGTCCAGTCGCGGAAGCCGACGTTGCCCTTCAGTCCGGCCAGGATCTGCCAGACGTCGCTGGTATTCCGCGTGTTGATCGGGCCGTTGTAGTTGAGCACCTGGAACAGGCTCCAGGGCGACGTCGGGCCGGTGGTGCCGGCCGCTGCCGTCGGGACCACCGCGCGCGAGTTCAGCAGTGACTGCAGCGCGGCCGGGATGGGCGTTGCCGCGTTGACCGGAATCGGTGCCTGCCAGACCGTCAGCGCCGGCGGGTAGCCGCCGCGCTGGTCGACGACGACGTTGCTGTAGCTGGTCTGCACGTACGCGCTCAGATCGTCGGTGATGTCGTAGTTCGCGCGGCCGAACATCGAATGCCGCTGCAGCGGCGTAGAGAGGTAGCCCTCGGTGTAGGCCTGGTCGAGGTTGCCGTTGGTCAGCCGCTTGATCATGGTGAACGCGCCGGCATCCATCGCGTTCAGCGGGCCCTTGTAGCCGAGACCGCCCTTGTCGGCAGTGAACGGCGTGCCGTCGTTGTTGAAGTAGATGACCTGGCTGTTCGATACGGTGCCCGGCGCGACCTGCGGGAACAGCGCGTCGACCGCGGCCTGCGTCGGGCGGTTGTTCGCGCTCTGGCCGGTGTTGTAACCGCGCGGGTTCATGAAGCCGGCGCCCGGGTTGGTCGGGTCGAGCCAGCCGTTCACGTAGAAGTCGCGATCCTTCAGCAGCACCGGGTCGCGCTTGGTCCAGTCGAAGCCGAGCATGATGTTGCCGCGGCCGTCGGGCGAGTTGATGCCGGCCAGCGCGCTGAAGCGGCTTTCCTGCCCGTCACCCTTCTCGGAGATGCCGGTCTGCATGTCGACGTCTAGACCCTGGAAGTTCTTCTTCAGCACGAAGTTGACGACGCCGGCCATCGCGTCGGGACCATAGACCGACGACGCACCGCCGGTGATGACCTCGACGTTCTGGATCGCCGCCGAGGGGATCGTGTTGATGTCGATGACGAGCGATGCGTTGGCGGGCTGCGCACGGCGACCGTCGAGCAGCACGAGGTTGCGGTTCGCGCCGAGGCCGCGCAGGTTCAGCGTCGCGGCACCCGGGCTCGCGGTCGCGCCGCTCTGGATGCTCGAGGTGAACTGGGTCGAGCCCGGCACGAACTGGGGCATCTTGTTGAGCACTGCTTCGGCGCCGGTTGCCGACGTGTTCTCGAACGTCTCGGTGGCGACCGTGACGATCGGGCTCGGGGCCGACAGGTCGCGCGACCGCTGGATGCGCGAACCGGTGATGACGACCTCGCCCACATCGTCATCGGCGGCGAAGGCGGCCGGCGCGACCAGCGTGCTGCCGATGGCGGCGGAGACCGCTGCGGAAATGAGCCAGTTCGATCGTGCGCGGCTCGACTTCGAGCGGGCTGCCGGATTCTGTGTAGCCATGAGACCCCCTGTTGTTTTCTTCCCCAATCCAGCGACCCCTGCCTGCTTTTGTTGCTAGCAAGCTAAGAGCCGCCCGCCAATGTAGATTTAACGGGCGGCATCCGGCAAGACAATCCGTCGGGTATTTACAGTACCCCCCTGCCGCCAGGAGTCTGAAGATGACCGGTGCGCGACAGATCTTCCCGCTCTTCTCGACGCCGCTGTACGTCCGCAATCTCGGCGAGTTCGCGAAGCCCGATCTCCGGTTCCTCGAGTACACGAACCGCACCCCCTCGGGCGAATCGTTCGGGTTCCTATCGTCGGTCGACAAGAACGTGCTCGAGCGGCCCGAACTGGCGGGTCTGCGCCAGCTGGTGCTCGGCGAGATCGACTTCTACGCGCACAACCTGTTCGCGGTGAACCGGAGCGCGGAGTTCTACCTGACGAACTCGTGGATCAACATCTACGGCCGCGGCGACCAGGCCGGCGCGCACATCCACCACAACTCGCTGCTGTCGGGAGTGCTCTACCTGCAGGCGACCGAAGCGGGTGGCGAGATCGTCTTCCATCGGCCCGCACAGAGCCAGATTCCGTTTCCCTCGGCGATCGACCCCGATGTCGACTCGCACAACATCTACAACTGTCGCAGCTGGGGGTACCAGCCGAAGACGAACGACCTCTGCCTGTTCCCGAGTGTGCTCTCGCACTCGGTGCAGCCGAACCAGTCGGACGAACCGCGCTGGTCGCTGGCGTTCAACGTCTACGTCCGGGGAGAATTCGGGCCGATGCACAAGCTGCTGCTGAAATAGGTGTCCGATGTTCCGACCTGAGATTCGCAAGGTTCCTCATCACTGCGTCGCTGGTGGCGGGGGTTCCGATTCGCCTGGCCGGCCGACACCACGCCAATTCGGGCGGAACAGGGATGGAGCGCCGTGACGCGCTGTGCGCAAGCCGAATCGGGCTCTGCGCGGCACGCATGCCTCGACCGCGTACTGCGCGATGCCGGCCTCCTGACCGAGGAAATGGGTTTGCGAACAGCAGCGGCGCGCGTTCGGCCTCGAGGACCGCCCTGCTGTGGCGGCCCGCCCGGTCGCCGCGGCGAGCGCAGCGGCCCCTCCTCCGCTCCCACCACGCCGCCCGTGCAGATGCCGAAGCCGCTGATACCCCGACGACGTCTGCCTCTCCCGACCGGCTCGAGATCCAGATCGCCTCCGTGCAGAAGGCCCCCGACGGCAAGCTTCTCGTGACCACGACCGAGGGCGCGGTGTGGCGACAGACCGAGGCCGTGGAGATGCCGCTGCCCCCGCGGGCGGGCGAGCGCATGACGCTCCGTCGGGGATCGCTGGGTGGTTATCGCTGCAGTGTCGTCTCCACCCATCTGACTTTCCGGTGCGAACGCAACCGCTGACCGCGCAGAGCACAAGAAAAGGGCGGGAGCCTTGCGACCCCCGCCCTGGTACTGCAGCGATCCCTGCGCGCGCGGATCAGAACCTCGCGGTCACGCCGAGGTAGTAGCGACGACCGATGATGTCGTAGTTGCTGGTGTCGGTCGCACCCACTGCCGAGGTCACGCCGCTGCCGGCCGCCGTCGGAACGAAGTTCGCGCCGACGCGCACGGGCTGACGATCGAACAGGTTGTCGGCACCGCCACGCACCGACCACGTGTCGTTGATCGACCAGCGGCCGTTGAGCCCGAACAGCTCATAGGAGCTGGTCGACTCGGTGGTGGAGGCCGGGTTGGTCACCAGCGAGTTGTGCCGCACCTTCGGCAGGTGGCGCCAGGACAGGTTCACCGACGCAGGACCCACGGCGTAGCCGAGGTTCGTGATCGTCTTGTACTTGTACTGGGCGCCGAACTGCGAACCGATCGAGTCCTTGTAGCTGAACGCCGGCAGGCTCGGTGCCACCTGCACGTCGTAGCCGAGCACCCAGCTCGCATTGACGGTGAGTGACAGCGTGCCGGAGTTGCCGCCGAGGAACGGCGTCATGATCCGGTAGTCCAGCGTCGGAGTCGATGCCCGATGTCTCGACACTCGACAGGTTGACGAAGCTCGCCTGGGTCGCGAGCCAGTTGCCCGTCAGGTTGTCGCGGAGGATGCGCTGGCAGAAGGTGTTGTCGGATCGTAGGTGGGGTTCGTGCCGAACGCGTTGAAGCACTCCTGGTACACGTACGACGTCGTCGCGGTCGAGATGGCACCCATCGACCTTGATGCTGTACCAGTCGACCGCCAGCGTGACGTTACGCAGCGCGTCCATCTCGAACGGCGATCGCAGCACCACGCCCGCGGTCCAGGTCTTCGCCTTTTCCGAGTCGAGGTTCACGTTGCCCTGGGTCAGGTCGCGGCCCAGCGGGAAGTACACGGCGTTCTGGCCACCGTAGTTGGGGCCATAGCCCGTGTATAGCCGTTCGGCGCGCCGTTCACGCCCGGGCAGCTGCGCGCACAGCGCGTTCACGCGCGCCCGATTCGGGTTCGACGCGACGTTGCCGTAGGTCGCGCGCGTCAGGTTCGAGCACGGATCGTGGTCGGTCCAGGCCACGGTTTCGAACACGGCCGGCGAGAACAGCTCGGCGATGTTCGGCGCACGGTTCGCCACCTGGCGGCCGCCACGCACCTTGATGTAGTCGTTGACGTCCCAGTTGGCGGTGAGCTTCCAGGTGCGAATCGCTGCCGGAGTTGGTGTCGTAGTCGGAGAAGCGATAACCGGCGTTCAGCTCGAGCGTCTTGACGAACGGCAGGTCCTTCAGGACCGGCGCGAGCACCTCGCCGTAGATTTCCTTGACGGCGATCTCGCCGCGCGTTTCGGTCGTGTCGAACTGTCCCGAGACGACCGAGACGATGTTGGTCGTCTGCATGCCGTGGTCCGGCAGGTACTGGTAGGTGTTCTTGCGGTAGTCGAGACCGGCAGCGAAACGCAGCTCGCCCGCCGGCAGGTCGAACAGGCGCGCCCTGCACGTTGAACTCGGACTGCATCTGCTCGAGCTGCGAGCTGAGCTTCGCGTTCGAGTCGATGATGTCGATGCAGTCCTGCGACACGGGCGTGTTGACGAACGGGTTGAGCCCGCTCGTGCAATGCGCGAGCACGCCCAGCCGGCCGTTGTTGAAGTCCTGGCCGGCGCCGTAGTTGGGCAGGGCGATCAGCGCCTGGTACGACGCCGCATCCACGTAGCCGTCGTAGTTCGTCGCCACCGTCGTGTTGCCGCGGCTGGCGAAGAAGTCGTAGGTCCAGTCGCGGATGCCGAGCTTGCCGCGCAGGCCCGCCAGCAGCTCGTAGGTCTGCTGGGTGTTCTCGAGGCCGCGCTTCGGCAGGTAGGTCAGGTTGTTGTTGAGGTTCCAGTTCGCGTTCGGCGCGCGCGCGGCTGTTCAGCAGCGCGGCCAGCTGCCGCCGGAACCGGAAAGACCTGCGAGTCGTGCAGCCGCCGGTCGGCCGCAGGCGAGCCCGTAGGCACCACCGGCACGGTAGGCAGCGTTGGTCGGAGCCATCCGCGCGCGAGCGACGGCGCGTACGTGCCCGTGCCGTACGGGACGGTCACGGCCCACTGGTTGCCCGCCGGCACCCAGTCGCTGAAGCCGGTGCGAGTCTGGTTCTCGTCGAATCGCGCCTGGACGTACGCGTCGACGCCGTCGGTCGAGCTCGTAGTGCATGTTGGTGAACAGCGAGTACCGGGTCAGCGGCACCTGCAGCGTACGCGCCGGTGTTGTTCGTGGTCAGCGTCCGCGCACCGGTCAGCGCGTTCGACACGACGTACTTGGCATCGGGATAAAGCCCGCCCTGGTAGCCCGGTGACAGCCGACCGGAGACGCGGCCCTGCCCGAGGGCGAACAGCGTTGCTCCGCTCGGTGGTCGGGGCGCGGTTGAAGTAGATCGCGCTGGTGTTGGCGACGTCGCCGGCCAGGTAGCCCATGGCGCCGAACACCTGGTTCACGGCGGCCTGGGACGGCGCGCCGCCCGCCGGCGAGTTGGTGATGTTGCCGGGAATGCCGGCGACGAAGCCCGGGAAGTTCAGGAACTGCGCGGCGGCCGAGCTGGGGATCGGTCAACGCCTGCCTCGAAGAACGGCACGTCCTCGCGGATGACTTCTTCGCGACGGGCGAAGCTCAGGCCGATCATCGCGTTGCCGCGGCCATCGGCGAAGTCCGAGCCGAGCAAGCGCGCTGATCGAGGTCTGCTCGCCGTCGCCGCGCTCGGTCATGCCGGTCTGCGCATCGACGGTGACGCCCTGGAAATTGCGCTTCAGCTTGAAGTTGACGACGCCGGAGACGGCGTCCGCGCCGTAGGTGGAGCCGGCGCCGCCGGTGATGACCTCGACGTTGTCGATGGCGGCGGACGGGATGGTGTTCAGGTCGACGACCATGCTGGCGTTTGCCGGCTGCGTGCGGCGGCCGTCGAGCAGCACCAGCGTGCGGTTGGCGCCGAGGCCGCGCAGGTTCGCGGTCGCGATGCCGGGGCTCGAGCGCGGCGTGACGGTCGCATGAGCGTGGCGTCGCTGAACTGGTTCTGGCCCGGCACGAACTGCGGCATCTTGTTCAGCGACTGCTCGACGCCGACTTCGGACGTGTTCTGCAGCGCTTCGGCCGTCAGCGTGACGATCGGGCTGTCGGCGGTGTTGTCACGGCGCGAGATGCGCGAACCGGTGACGACGACTTCGCCCACGTCTTCGGCGCTGGCCGATGCGTCCTGCGCATGGAGGGAAGGCACCATCGACGCGCCGAGCACGCTCGCGACCGCCGCCTTCACCAGCCAGGATTCTCCCGCGCGCGCACGCGCGACCGGATTGCCGCAATTGACCGTAGGCATGCATTCTCCCCGAAAGTGTTTGTTGGTTTTTCCCGCCACCACCACGAGGCGGCGGGCGCACAGAAATACGCCGTTTCAGCTACGAAAACAACAGCTGGCGGGGAGTGTGGCGCCAACCCTTCGCGCAGGCCTGGACACCCGGCCAATCAGGCACTTGGAACGGATCCGGGCCTATGCGACGGCCCGGTTGCGCAAGCCGGCGACTACTGATGCAACCGGGCCCGCACCGACCGCAGCCCCGATGTGTTGCTCAAATCGCACCGCCCGGTAGCCGGGCGGGGGCCATCATCCCTCGATGGCACCGTGACACTGCTTGAACTTCTTGCCGCTCCCGCACGGGCACGGCTCGTTCCGGCCGACCTTGCGCTCGCCGCGAACGAACGTGCCGGCGTCGGGGTCGCCACCGTCCTGCTGCGCAAAGACCGGATCGATGGCTGGCGGCGCCGTGAGGGCCTGCGCCTCGGCGTGCTGCGCCTGCAACGCGCGCATCAGCCGCTCGCGTCGCTCGGCCTCTTCGCGGTCGACCTCTTCCTGCGTGCGGATCTCGACCTTCGAGAGCAGCGACGCTGCTTCGAACTTCACCCGCTCGAGCATCGCCGTGAACAGCTCGAACGATTCGCGCTTGTATTCGTAGCGATAGTCCTTCTGCGCATAGCCGCGCAGATGGATGCCCTGACGAAGGTAGTCCATCGCGGCGAGGTGGTCGCGCCAGTGCGTGTCGAGGGTCCGCAGCACGACGTCACGCTCCACCTGACGCATGATCGGCGGCGCCGAAGCGCTCGACCTTCGAAGCGTAGCTCGCCTGTACCGCGGACACGGCGCGCTCGCGGAAACTCGCCTCGTCGATCTCTGGGTTTTCCGCGACCCATGCCTGCGGATCGATGACGGTGCTGAAGTCGCGCAGCACGGCTGCCGCCGAACCCGTCGAGATCCCAGTCGGCCGGGCCGGCCTGGCGCGGCACGAACTGGTCGATCAGCCCCGACACGCCGTCCTGCTGCATGCTCTGCACCGCAGCCTCGAGATCGGGCGCCGCGAGGATCTCGGTGCGCTGCGAGTAGACGACCTTGCGCTGGTCGTTCGCGACGTCATCGAACAGCAGCAGCTGCTTGCGGATGTCGAAGTTGTGCGCCTCGACCTTGCGCTGCGCCTTCTCGATCTGCCGAGTCAGCATGCCCGACTCGATCACCTCGCCGGCCTTCATGCCGGCGAACTGCAGCAGCTTCTTGGTGCGGTTCGGATCGCCGAAGATGCGCATCAGCGTGTCTTCCATCGAGAGGAAGAAGCGGCTGGAACCGGGATCGCCCTGGCGGCCCGAGCGGCCGCGCAGCTGGTTGTCGATGCGGCGCGATTCGTGCCGTTCGGTGCCGATGATGTGCAGGCCGCCGGCGGCCACCACCTCGTCGTGGCGCCGCTGGTAATCGGCCTCGAGCCGGGCGCGCGTGGTGTCGTCGATCGCCTGCCCTGCCGCCTCGAAGTCGGCCAGTTCGAAGTCGAGGTTGCCACCGAGCTTGATGTCGGTGCCGCGGCCCGCCATGTTGGTCGCGATGGTGATCGCGCCCGGGCGGCCGGCCTGGGCGACGATGTGCGCCTCACGTTCGTGCTGCTTCGCGTTCAGCACTTCGTGGGCGATGCCCTTCTGCTTCAGCAGGCCGGCGAGGTATTCGGAAGTCTCGATCGAGGTCGTGCCGACCAGCACCGGCTGCTCGCGCGTCACGCAGTCCTGGATGTCCTCGATGATCGCGTTGTACTTGTCTTCCTGCGTCAGGTAGACGAAATCGGGCTGGTCCTTGCGGATCATCGGCCGGTGCGTCGGGATCACCGACGACCTCGAGACCGTAGATCTGCAGGAACTCGGGCGCTTCGGTATCGGCCGTGCCGGTCATGCCCGAGAGCTTCTTGTACAGGCGGAAGTAGTTCTGGAACGTGATCGAGGCGACCGTCTGGTTCTCCTCGCGGACGCGCACGCCTTCCTTCGCCTCGACCGCCTGGTGCAGACCGTCGGACCAGCGACGGCCCTGCATCGTGCGGCCGGTGAACTCGTCGACGATGATGACCTCGCCGTTGCGCACGATGTATTCGCGGTCGCGGTGGTACAGCGAGTGCGCGCGCAGCGCGGCGTTCAGGTGGTGCATCAGGCGGATGTTCGCGGCGTCGTACAGGCTCTCGCCCTCGCGCAGCAGGCCGTTCGCGGCCATCAGCTCCTCGACGTGCTCGTGGCCCGACTCGGTGATGTGCACCTGGCGCGCCTTCTCGTCGACGCTGAAGTCGCCGGGGCCGTTCTCTTCGAGCTGCCGCTCGAGCTGCGGCACGAACTCGTTGATGCGCTGGTAGAGGTCGGTGCTCTCGTCCGCGGGGCCGGAGATGATCAGCGGCGTGCGCGCCTCGTCGATGAGGATCGAGTCGACCTCGTCGACGATCGCGTAGGCGAGCTGACGCTGCACCTTGTCCTCGAGCCGGAACGCGAGGTTGTCGCGCAGGTAGTCGAAGCCGAATTCGTTGTTGGTGCCGTAGGTGATGTCGCAGGCGTAGGCCGCGCGCTTCTCCTCGTTGCTCTGCTGGCTGCGGATGACGCCGACGGTGAGGCCGAGGAAGCGGTAGATCGGCCCCATCCAGTCGGCGTCGCGCTGCGCGAGGTACTCGTTGACGGTGACGACGTGCACGCCCTCGCCCGGCAGCGCGTTCAGGTACGCCGGCAGCGTCGCCATCAGCGTCTTGCCCTCGCCGGTGCGCATCTCGGCGATCTTGCCCTCGTGCAGCACCGAGCCGCCGATGAGCTGCACGTCGAAATGCCGCATCTTCATCGTGCGGCGCGAGGCCTCGCGAACGACGGCGAACGCCTCGGCATGCAGCTGCGCGAGCGGTGTGCCCGACGCGAGGCGCTCGCGGAATTCGCGCCGTCTTCGCGCCGAGCTCCGCATCGCCGAGCGCCTGCAGCGAGGCCTCGAACGCACCCGCGTCACGAACCAGGCGGTGGTATCCGCGGACCAGCCGCTCGTTGCGGCTGCCGAACATGCGGGTCGAGAAGCTGGAGCACGGAATTTCCTTGATGCGCGAAACGGCCGGCAGGCGCACCCTCGAGGGTGCCCCGTCGCCGGAGCCCGCTATCTTACGTATAGAAGCTGGAACGCGGGAATGGGACCCGCCGGTCGATTTTTCAAGGCCCGGACGGGCCGCGGCCGCCGACGTCAGCGACCGATGAACGTCAGCGGATTGACCTGCCGCCCGTCCTTCAGCACTTCGAAGTGCACGTGCGGGCCGGTGGACCGGCCCGTCGAACCCATCAGAGCAACCGCTTCGCCGCGCGTTACGGTGCTGCCGACCTCGACCAGGCCCCGCTGGTTGTGCGCGTAGCGGGTGATGTAGCCATTGCCATGGTTGATCTCGACCAGATGGCCATAGCCCGTGCGCGGACCCGACCAGACGACGATGCCTGCGGCAACGGCCACGACCGACGAGCCCGCCTCGCCGGCAAAGTCGATGCCGCGATGCTGCGCCTCGTGGCCGGTGAAGGGATCCTGGCGGTCGCCGTAATAAGAGCTGATGTAGCCCTCGATGACGGGCCGGCCGTCGGGCTGGATGGCATCGTGCAGCCGGCGCGACAGGATGACGTTCTCGATCGCGAGCAGCTGCGCGTCTCGCGCGTCGAGACGTCGCTCGACGTCGCCGATCAGCTGCGTGAGGTCGGGGATCTGCGCGGCGACACTCACACCCGAATCGCTCTCTTCCGGTCCGCCCGTGGCCGGCGCGCTGTCGAAGTTGAACTCGCGGCTGCTGATGTTGGCCATCTGCGTGAGCCGCTTGCCCAGCGCGTCGACGCGGATCAGATGCGCGTTGAGCTGACCGACGCGAAGGCTCAGCGCGTCGATGCGATCCTGCACCTGCTCGCGCAGCCGCGCGAGCTCGACGCGTTCTTCAGTCGCGAGGTGCGTCAGCATGCCGGGCCCGGCAGACTGCGCGGCAGTGCTGCGCTGGCCGAGCTGCAAACCGAGCGAGAAGGCGACCGACAGCACGGCCAGCGCGCCGAAGCCGATTGCGCCGAGCGCGAGCGGGTGGGCGAGATTGAGCGAGCGGGTGCGGCCGACGCGACGGGAAAAGAAGATCAGATTCATGCTGTCATGGCCGCGCACCTGGAAGCTGGTCGCGGCGATCTCCTGTTAATGTGTCTGATCGTCGGCTGATTGACTATGCCCAAAAGACCCTTCGCAGACAAGCGACGCGCCGCCCAGTCCCACCGCGTCCGCTCGCTGGCCGAGATCCTGGCCTCGAAGAAAACGGGCAATGATGCACAACTTGCCGTGCTCCAGGGCGCCGAGGGCCTCGCAGAGAGCCGTGCGTGGGTCTGCGGGGTGTTGCCCGAAGAACTCGCCCCGCACGTCACGCATGCACTCGAGCGCGGCAACGAGCTGATCGTTTTTACAGAATCCAGCGCCTGGGCCGGTCGTCTGTCGATGACGCTGGCCGAGCTTCGGGCGGCGCTTGCCCCCCGGCTCGACTCGGCCGCGCGCATCACGGTGCGCGTCGTTCCCGGCGGCAAGTACCGCCGCTGAGCCTCGTCACCCGTTCGACGCCTCGGGTAGCGAGCGCGGTTCGACGTACGAGATGGGTGCCTGCTCCGGCTTTTCGAACACCACTTCTTCCCACGCGCTCTGGTCGGCGAGCAGTGTGCGCAGCAGCCGGTTGTTCAGGCCATGGCCCGACTTGAAACCGGTGAATTCGCCGATCAGGCTGTGGCCAAGCAGATACAGATCACCGATCGCATCGAGGATCTTGTGCTTGACCAGCTCGTCCTCGGTTCGCAGGCCACCCTCGTTCACGACGCCGTGGTCGTCGAGCACGATTGCGTTGTCGAGGTTGCCACCGAGCGCAAGATTGTGCGCGCGCATCGTTTCCAGATCGCGCATGAAACCGAACGTGCGAGCGCGACTCACTTCCTTCAGATAGGACGTGGTCGAAAAGTCCATCGACGCCTTCTGCGAGTGCGCCTTGAACAGCGGATGGTTGAACTCGATCTCGAAGTTCACCCTGAAACCGTCGTGCGGCGAGAACCGCGCCCACTTGTCGCCGTCGCTGACCTCGACCACCTTCAGCACGCGCACGAACTTCTTCGGCGTGGCGAGTTCGGCGATGCCCGCGCTCTGCAGCAGGAACACGAACGGCCCCGCACTGCCATCCATGATCGGCACCTCAGCGGCGCTGACCTCGACGATGCAGTTGTCGATGCCGAGACCGGCCAGTGCCGACAGCAGATGCTCGACCGTCGAGACCTTCGCCTCACCGTGGCCGAGTGTCGTGCCGAGACGCGTCTCGCCGACGTTGCCGGCACGCGCGGGAATGTCGACCGGCGGGCTGAGATCGACTCGACGGAACACGATGCCGGTGTCCGCTTCGGCCGGACGCAACGTCATGAAGATCTTCGTGCCGGTGTGCAGACCCACGCCGGTCGCGCGAATGCTGTTCTTCAGGGTGCGTTGGCCGACCATGTGAAATCTCTATGCAAGCGCGTGCAAGGCGCGCTTTCCAGGGTCCGCGCACCGTAGCACAACACGATCCGGCACAGGATCGGGCGGGAGGATTCGCCCGATCCTGTGTATCGACGACGCGGCCTTCAGTCGGCCTGACGCCGCAGGAACGCCGGGATGTCGAGCAGTTCTTCCGACATCGGCGCGGCTGGGCTGCCATCGCCCACCGCACGCTGGAAGCGCTGCACCGCGGGCTTGTCGTACGCGTTGTAGTCGGTCGCCGAAGGCTGGCGACCCCGCGGCACCACGCGCATCGACG
Organism: uncultured Pseudomonadota bacterium; assembly: GCA_963769065.1. Lineage (GTDB taxonomy): Bacteria > Pseudomonadota > Gammaproteobacteria > Steroidobacterales > Steroidobacteraceae > ZC4RG30. The sequence continues at coordinate 302,052 of CAVYKG010000012.1, forward strand.
GCTCGCTGCCCCGCTGCTGCTGCGCATGACCGTGTGCTGCCACCTGCTGCGGCACTTCGCGATGACGAACGTTCGACGCGGCGCGATTCAGGCCCGTCGCAACCACGGTCACGCGCAGCTCGCCCGACATCTCGGGATCGATCACGGTGCCGACGACGACGGTCGCATCCTCGGACGCGAACTGCTTGACGATCGTGCCCACTTCCTGGAACTCGCCGATCGACAGGTCCATGCCGGCGGTGACGTTCACGAGGATGCCGTGCGCGCCCGCGAGATCGATGTTCTCGAGCAGCGGCGAGGAGACCGCAGCCTCTGCGGCGATACGCGCGCGACCTTCGCCGGTGCCGACGCCCGTGCCCATCATCGCCATGCCGGTCTCGGCCATGACCGTGCGCACGTCCGCGAAGTCGACGTTGATCAGACCCGGACGGGTGATCAGTTCGGCAATGCCCTGCACCGCACCCTGCAGCACCTGGTTCGCGGCCTTGAAGGCATCGAGCAGCGTGCACTGTGCGCCGAGCACCGTCAGCAGCTTCTGGTTCGGGATCGTGATCAGCGAGTCGACGTACTTGCCGAGTTCGGCGAGGCCTTGTTCGGCCGCGTTCGAACGCTTGTTGCCTTCCATGTCGAACGGGCGCGTCACCACCGCAACGGTGAGGATGCCCATCTCCTTCGCGATCTGCGCGACGACGGGTGCCGCGCCCGTGCCGGTGCCACCGCCCATGCCGGCGGTGATGAACAGCATGTCGGCGCCGTCGATCATCTCGACGATGCGTTCACGGTCCTCTATCGCCGCCGCACGACCCACTTCCGGGTTCGCGCCTGCGCCAAGACCCTTGGTGATGTCGCCGCCGATCTGCAACGCGGTCTTGACCTTCGAGTGCTTCAACGCCTGCGAGTCGGTGTTGACGCACATGAAATCGACGCTCTCGATTCCGCTCGTGACCATGTGGGATACGGCGTTGCCGCCGCCGCCGCCGATGCCGATGACCTTGATCACCGCATTCTGGCTGTATGCATCCATCAGTTCGAACATTGTTCAGTTCCTCCGCTTGGAAAACAGGAAAATCAGAAATTGCCCTGGAACCAGGACTTCATTCGTTCGAGGACGCCGGAGACGTCGGTGGGCAGCGCACGGCTGCGGACCGGGCCTCTGGAGTTCTCCCGCGCGTAGAGCAGCAGCCCAACGCCGGTGGAATAGATCGGGTTCTGCACGGCCTCCGCGAGGCCCTTCACGTGCGCCGGCAGACCGAGTCGTACTGGCATGTGGAAGATCTCTTCGGCGAGATCGATCGCGCCTTCCATCTTGGCGCTGCCGCCGGTGAGCACGATGCCCGCGGCGATGATCTCCTCGAAGGCGCTGCGACGGAGCTCGTCGCGGATCAGCCCGTACAGCTCCTCGTAGCGCGGCTCGACGATCTCGGCGAGCGTCTGTCGGGCGAGCCGGCGCGCCGGACGATCGCCGACGCTCGGCACTTCGATACTTTCGTCCGGATTTGCGAGCTGCGACAACGCGCAGGCATAGCGGACTTTGATGTCCTCCGCATACTGGGTGGGAGTTCGCATCGAGACCGCGATGTCGTTTGTGACCTGGTCCCCGGCAATCGGAATCACCGCGGTGTGGCGGATCGCGCCGTTCGAGAACACCGCGAGGTCGGTGGTGCCGCCGCCGATGTCGACGAGGCAGATGCCCAGTTCCTTCTCGTCCTCGGTCAGCACCGCATAGCTCGACGCGAGCTGCTCGAGCACGACGTCCTCGACGGTGAGACCGCAGCGCTGCACGCACTTGACGATGTTCTGCGCGGCGCTGTCGGCACCGGTCACGATGTGGACCTTGGCCTCGAGCCGCACGCCCGACATGCCGATCGGGTCACGGATGCCTTCCTGCCCGTCGATGATGAATTCCTGCGGCAGCACGTGCAGGATCTTCTGGTCGGCGGGAATCGCAACCGCCTTCGCCGCATCGATCACGTGCTCGACGTCGGCGTGCGTCACTTCCTTGTCGCGGATCGCGACGACACCGTGCGAGTTCAGCGAGCGCACGTGGCTGCCGGCGATGCCGGCGTAGACCGCGTTGATCTCGCAGCCCGCCATCAGCTCCGCCTCCTCGATCGCGCGCTGGATCGACTGGACGGTCGACTCGATGTTGACCACCACGCCCTTCTTCAGGCCGCGCGAGGGGTGCGAGCCGAGGCCCACGACTTCGATGCTGCCGTCAGCCTGGATCTCGCCCACCAGCGCGACGACTTTCGACGTGCCTATGTCGAGACCCACGACGAGACTGCGGTCCGACCGCTTAGCCATGGTGCCGAGTTCCGTGAGTTTCTTGGCCTTCTGAGCCCGCCGGGCGGTTCGCCGCAAGGCGCGCCGACGAGGCGTATCGGGAATACGGCGAGGAGGCGCAACGCAGTCGGCGAGCCGCCCGGTGGGCTCCCTTCGGGCCGCGCTCTGAAGGCGCCACTCGGCGTTGCCGGTGCTCGCCATACACCCGGTATGGCTTCGCACCGTCGGCCTTGATTGGCGCCTTCAGAGCGCGGCAGAAGGCCAAGAAACTCACGGAACTCGGCACTAACCCTTCTCCTTGCCGGCGCCGCGCCAGCCGACGGCGAAGCCGTTGGTGTAGCGCAGGTCGATGTAATCGATGTCGGCCGCGCGCACCGCCACGAGGCGGGATGCGGCGTCCATGAACCGTTTGAAGCGCTCGTCGACCTGACGGCGACCGAGTCGCAGCGTCACGCCGTTGTCGAGGCGGATTTCCCACGCGCCGCGCGGGTCGAGCCGCGCCGCGGACAGGCGCATGCCGGCCTCGACCAGTTTTCCCTGCACGGCGAGATAGCGCGCAGTGACGTCCTTCTCGCTGCCGGGCGGGCCGATGAGTTCCGGCAGCTCGGGCGGTACGTGGCGCGCATCGTTGACGAACATCTCGCCGCGCGTGTTCAGCAGTCCGGTCTCGCCCCAGCGCGCCACCGGCACCTGCTCGATGACGAACACCGCGAGGCCACGCGGCCAGCTGCGGCGCACCGCCACCGTGTCGACCCACGGCAGGAGCCGCACGGCCTTGCCCACATCATCGAGGTTCACCGCGACGAGGCCCTGCGCCCGCGTCACGTCGCGCACCGCCTTTTCGACGTCGAGCGGCGACACCCGCTGGAAGCGGCCTTCGATCGCGACCTTCTCGATCGGCTGGTCGAGTGCGAAGCGGATGACCAGCACCACCGCCGCGATGCTCGCCGCCGCTGCAGCCACACTCGCCCAGCGCCGCCAGTCCACTTTCGGCAACGCCATGCGCCAGCGCGTCTTCTCGCGTGCCGCGGGCCTGCGACGGTTGGCCGCCTTGCGGGACAGCTTGATCATCGCGGCTCCCGGACGAAGCTCGTCTCGAGCACCTGCCAGCACAGCTCGTCGAAATCGATGCCGGCCGCGCGCGCCGCCATCGGTACGAGGCTGTGGTCGGTCATGCCCGGCACCGTGTTGATCTCGAGCAGTAGCGGACGGCCGGTGTGGTCGACCATGAAGTCGGCGCGGCCCCAGCCTTCGGCGCCAGTCGCGTCGAACGCGGCGAGCGCGAGACTCGCGAGATGCGCTTCCGCTGCCGCGGACAGACCCGCCGGGCAGTGGTAGCGCGTGTCGTCGCGCAGGTACTTCGCCTCGTAGTCGTAGAACGCGTTCGCGGTCTCGATGCGGATAGCGGGCAGCGCACGCCGGTGCAGCACGGCCACGGTGTACTCGGCACCGCTGATCCACGGCTCGGCGAACACCACCGTGTCGACCGAAGCGGCGAGCTCGTACGCGACCTGCACGTCCTCCGCTCGCTCGACCTTGCTCATGCCGACCGACGAGCCCTGCGTCGCGGGCTTCACGATCAACGGCAGTCCGATCTTCTCGACCGCCCGTCGCAATCGGCCGCGCCTCGCAACACCACGCTGTGCGGCGGTCGGGATGCCCGACCGCCGACGCGAGGCGCTTGGTGCGCAGCTTGTCCATGCCCATCGCCGACGCCAGCGACGCCGCTGCCGGTGTACGGCAGGCCGAGACACTCGAGCGCGCCCTGCACCGTACCGTCCTCGCCACCGGGCCCGTGCAGCGCGATGAAAACGCGATCGAAGCGCTGGTCGCTCAGCCACTGCAGCGACGTTTCGGCCGGGTCGAACCCTTCCGCTCGATCCCGCGCCGCGTGAGCGCCGGCCAGCACCGCGCGACCGGTCAGCAGCGAGATGTCGCGCTCGCTCGAGGTGCCGCCGAACAGCACCGCGACGCGGCCGAAATCGGCGGCTTCAGTGATGCGACGCATGCGGGTGCGGTCGTGGGTCAGCTTCATGCCGCCTCACCCACGACGCGCACTTCCGGGTGCAGCGTGATGCCATGACGTTCACGCACGATCGGCGCGGACGCGCTCGATCAGCAGCTCGACGTCGCCCGCGGTCGCGGCACCGTCGTTCAGGATGAAGTTCGCGTGCTTCGTCCGACACCACAGCGTCGCCGATGCGCGAAGCCCTTCAGGCCGGCCGCTTCGATCAGCCGCGCCGCGTGATCGCCCGGCGGATTGCGTGAACACGCGAGCCGCAGCTCCGCTCGCCGATCGGCTGCGTCTGGCGACGGCGCTCGAGCAGCGTGCGGATGCTGGTCTCGTCGGCGCCGTCGCCGGCGCGAGTTCGAAGCGTCGCGGCGAGGAACCACTCGTCCCGCCGGCCGGCGGCTCGACGCTGCGATAGCCGGTCGCGGTACTCCGACGCCGCACGCTCGCGCAGGCTGCCGCGACGATCGACCGTCTCGACCGAGCGCACCAGCGGCCAGGTCTCGCCGCCGAACGCACCGGCGTTCATCGCGAGCGCGCCGCCGAACGTGCCGGGAATGCCGGCGAGGAACGCCGCGGGACCGAGCTCCCAGCGCGGCGAACTGGCGCGCGACCAGCGCGCACGGCACGCCGGCCTCGGCGTACACGCCGACGTCGCCGCGTCGCTCGAGCCGCGTCGAGCGCGTCTTGCGGTCGCAATGACGACGCCGCGAATGCCGCCGTCGCGCACCAGCAGGTTGCTGCCGAGGCCGAGCCACAGCAGCGGCGTCGACCGGCCGGCAGTTCGCGCAGGAAATCGATCAGCTCGGCGCGATCGCGCGGCATGAAGAACACGATCCGCCGGTCCGCCGACGTGCCACGAGGTGTGGCGCGACAGCGGCTCGTCGCGCAGCACCTGCCGCGCGAACCGGGCGTCGATCGCGAGACTCATGAGCGTCTCCGCTCGATGCGCGCGGCCGCTCGCCGGCACCGGCCAGCGCCGACGCAAGGCCCTGCGCGACGGAGCTGATGTTGCCCGCGCCCATCATCGCGACGACGTCGCCCGGCACGCAGCAGGTCGCGCAGCAGGTCGGCAACCGACTCGATGTGCGGCACGAACACCGGCTCGACCTCGCCGCGACTGCGCACCGCCCGGCAGATCGCGCGCCCATCGGCGCCGTCGATCGGCGCCTCGCCGGCCGCATAGACCTCGCTCACCAGCAGCGCGTCGGCCTGCGACAGCACCTGGCGAAGTCGTCGAACAGGTCGCGCGTGCGCGTGTAGCGGTGCGGCTGGAACACGACCACGAGGCGGCGCTCCGGGCAACGCCGCGCGCAGCGCGTCGAGCGTCGCGGCGATTTCGGTCGGGTGGTGACCGTAGTCGTCGACCAGCGTGACGCTTGCCGCCGCCGAGCGGCAGCTCGCCGTACCTGCTGCAAGCGCCGGTCGATGCCCTGGAAACTCGAGCAGCGCCGCTGGACGATCGGCGTCGTCGCGACGCCGAGCTCGGTCGCGACGGCGATGGCCGCCAGCGCGTTGCGCACGTTGTGCAGGCCCGGCAGGTTCACCGTGACCGTCCAGCGGCTGCGCGTCGCCGGACGCAGCACGTCGAAGCGCGTCTGCGCGCCCTGCCGCTCGCACGTCGACCGCGCGCACGTCGGCGTCGTCGCCGAAGCCGTAGGTCAGCACCGGCCGGCCGAGCGTCGGCAGCGATCTCGCGCAGCGTCGGCGTCGTCCAGGCACAGCACGGCGAGGCCGTAGAACGGCAGGTTGTGCAGGAACTCGATGAAGCTCTGGCGCAGCTTCTCGAAGTCGCCGTCGTAGCGTCCCCAGGTGGTCGTTGTCGATGTTGGTGACGACCGCGATCATCGGCTGCAGGTGCAGGAACGACGCGTCGCTCTCGTCGGCCTCGGCGACCAGGTAACGGCCGGTGCCGAGCCGCGCATTGCTGTCCGCGCTCTTCAGCCGGCCGCCGATGACGAACGTCGGGTCGAGGCCGCCCTCGGCGAGCATCGCTCGCGACCAGGCTCGTGGTCGTGGTCTTGCCGTGCGTGCCGGCGACCGCGATGCCGCTGACGGAAGCGCATCAGCTCGCCGAGCATCTCGGCGCGCGGCACCACCGGAATGCGGCGCTCGAGCGCGGCGGCCACTTCCGGGTTGTCGGCGCCGATCGCGGTCGACACGACGACGCACGTCGGCGCCGCGCGACGTTGCGCGGCGTCGTGGCCGATCACGATCGCGCGCGCCGAGGCGCGTCCAGGCGCTCGGTGACGCGCGTTCGGCTTCAGGTCGAGCCCTGCACCTGATAGCCGAGGTTCAGCAGCACTTCGGCGATGCCGCCCATGCCGCTGCCGCCGATGCCGACGAAGTGGATGCGCCGGATGCGGCGCATGCCGGGCGTCGCGGGACCGTTCATGCCACCTCGCCCGCAGCCGCGAGGCTGTGTCGCAGCAGTGCTTCGGCTGCATCGGGCCGCGCCTGCGCGCGCGCCGCCTCGGCCATCGCCAGCAGCCGCGCGCGATCGCTCGCAGAGCGGCTCGAGCAGCGCGCGTCGCGCGGTCGCGGTCAGCTCGCGATCGGCGACCAGCACCGCCGCGCCGGCACTCGACCAGCCAGGCGGCGTTGCGCGTCTGGTGGTCGTCGACCGCATGCGGATACGGCACCAGCATCGCACGCGACGCCCGCCGCGGCGAGCTCGGCGATCGTCAGCGCACCGGCGCGGCAGACGACGAGGTCCGCCCAGCGCATACGCCTCGGCCATGTCGGCGATGAACGGCGTCGACCGTCGCGTCGACGCCCGCGGCCGCGTAGGCCGCGCGCGCGGCATCGACGTGCTTCTCGCCCGCCTGGTGGCGCACCTCGAGCGCGCGCCGCCGGCGCATGCAGGCGGCGAGCGCGCCCGGCAGCGACTGCGTTCAAGCCGCGCGCGCCGAGGCTGCCGCCGACGACCAGCAGGCGCAGCGCGCCGGCGCGCGACAGCGAAGCGCTCGGCCGGCGCCGGCATCGCGGCGATGTCGCGGCGCACCGGATTGCCGATCTCGATCGGCGCCGGTCGCGGCGGGAAACACGTCGGGGAATGCGGTCAGCACCGTGCGCGCGAGCCGCGCCAGGCAGCGATTGGTGAAGCCGGCGACCGCGTTCTGCTCGTGGATGACCAGCGGCCGGCGGCAGAGCCACGCGGCGACGCCGCCCGGGCCGCTGACGAAGCCGCCGAGGCCGAGCGACGACCGCGGGCCGATGACGCCGCATCACCGACAGCGCCTCGAACAGCGCGCGAGCGAGCCGCAGCGGCGCGACCAGCAGCGTCAGCGCGCCCTTGCCGCGCAGCCCGCCGATCGAGATCCACTCGACCGGAAATGCCGTCGGCCGGCACCACGCGCGCTTCGATGCCACGCCGCGTGCCGAGCCAGACGACTTCGCGCGACTGCTCGCGCAACAGCTCGCGCGAGCGCGAGCGCCGGGAACACGTGCCCGCCGGTACCGCCCGCCATGATGAGCACGGGCCGCGTCATGCCGGCTGCTCGCACCGGTGCCGCGCCGCGACGCTGCGCGCGGTGGCCGAGCCGCGACGCTGCGACATCGCATCGTGATACGAGCGCATGACGAGCCCGAACCAGGCGAGCGTCACGATCAGCGCTGCTGCGGCCGTAGCTCATCAGCGGCAGGGTCAGGCCCTTGGTCGGCAGCACGCCCATGTTCACGCCGATGTTGATGAACGCCTGGATGCCGAGCCACAGGCCGAACGTCGCGGCGACGTACGCCTGGAAGCGCGAGGCCGGCATCGGCGGCGAGCCGGGCGATGTGGAACACGCGCCAGACCAGCGCGAGGAACAGCACCAGCGTCGTCGCGACGCCGACCAGGCCGAGCTCCTCGGCCAGCACCGCGAACACGAAGTCGGTGTGCGCTTCGGGCAGATAGAACAGCTTCTGCACGCTCGCGCCCAGCCCGACGCCGAACCATTCGCCGCGACCGATCGCGATCAGCGACTGCGTCAGCTGGAAGCCGCTGTTGAACGGATCGGCCCACGGATCGAGGAAGGTCATCAGCCGGCGCATGCGGTACGGCGCGAGCATCACCGCGGACGCACCGAGCGCCGCGAGGCCGAACGTCAGCGCCAGTACCCAGCGCAGCCGGGCGCCGGCGAGGAACAGCAGACCGAAGCCGGTGACCACGAGCACCGTCGCCGCGCCGAAATCCGGCTCCATCAGCAACAGCAGTCCGAAGCCGAGCAGGATGCCCAGCGGCTTCATCAGACCGGCGAACGTCGTGCGCAACTCGGTCTCGCGGCGCGCCGCGTAGCTCGCGACATAGACCAGCACCAGCACGCGCGCGACTTCGGATGCCTGCACGTTGAAGCCCGCGAAGCGGATCCAGCGGCGACTGCCGTTGACGACGTGGCCGAGACCCGGCACCAGCACCATCACCAGCAACGCAGCGGCCAGCGTCAGCAGCACCATCGAGTTGCGCTCGATGAACTCGGGCTTGATGCAGAACAGGGCGCCCCCGGCCGCGAACCCGCACGCGGTCAGCACGAACTGCCGCTGCAGGTACGAGAGCGGGAAACCGCCGTCGCGGCTCGCGATCGAGATCGACGCGGACGTCACCATCACGAGGCCGAGCAGCACGATCGACAGCGCGAGCGCCAGCGCGACCGTGTCGATCTGCGACGCCGTTGCGCAGGCCGCGCGAGGGCAGCGCGAAGGTAGCGGCGTTCATGCTGCGAGCCTCCTGCACGGCGGCGGCGAACTCGGTGCCGCGATGCGCGTAGTCACGGAACATGTCGAGGCTCGCGCAGGCCGGCGACAGCAGCACCGTCTCGCCCGACGCGCGCCCGCGCGGCGCAGTCCTGCACGGCATCGGCGAGGCTCGCGCAGAACTGCAGCGTGCAGACGCCCTCGAGCGCGCGCGCGATGCTCGGTGCGTCGCGACCGATCAGTGCGACGTGGCGCACCTTGCCCGCGAACGCCGCGCGCAGCGGCGAGAAGTCCTGCTGCTTGCCGTCGCCGCCGGCGATGACCAGCAGCGGCTCCTCGAAGCCGGCCACCGCGGCGAGCGTCGCGCCGACGTTGGTGCCCTTCGAATCGTTGACGTAGCGCACTCCGTCGACGTCGGCGACCCACTGCGCGCGGTGCGGCAGGCCAGGGAATTCGCGCAGCTCGGCCAGCATCGCGGCGAGCGGCAGGCCGAGCGCCTCGCCGAGCGCGAGCGCCGCGAGCGCGTTGGCGGCGTTGTGCAGCCCGCCGATGCGCAGCTCCGCAACCGGCAGCAGCGGCACGTCCCGCCGCGCGAGCGACCATCCGCTCGCCTCGCGCCGCAGCGCGTAGTCCGCGCCCACTTCCGCGCGCAGCGAAAACGTCAGCCGCGACTGGCCATCGCGCGGCATCGCGGCCACCAGCGGATCGTCCAGGTTGACGACCGCGGTGGCGCAGCGCGCGAAGATGCGCGCCTTGGCGGCGGCGTAGGCATCGAGTCCGTCGTAACGGTCGAGATGGTCGGGCGTGACATTGAGCACGGTCGCCGCCGCGAGCTCGAGCGACTCGGTCGTCTCGAGCTGGTAGCTCGACAGCTCGAGCACGTACAGCTCGGTCGCGGCATCGTCGAGGATCTCGAGCGCAGGCGGCCCGAGGTTGCCGCCGGCGCGCACCGCAAGGCCGGCGCGTTCGGCCATGCGCGCGACCAGCGTCGTCACCGTGCTCTTGCCGTTCGTGCCGGTGACACCGACGACGCGCCGCCGTGTCGCGCGCGCGAACAGTTCGATGTCGCCGACCACCGACAGGCCGAGCGCGCGGGCGCGCGCGAAGAACGGGCCGGTCAGCAGGCACACCGGGCGACACGACGACGCAGTCGGCCCCGTCGAGCAGGGTCGGGTCGAAGCCGCCCGTGGCGAGCCGCATCGCTGGCGCAAGCGCACGCAGCGCGTCGAGCTCCGGCGGGTCCTCGCGCGAGTCGGTACCGCTGATCGCGCAAGCCCTGCGCGACCAGGTGGCGCGCGACCGACAGGCCCGTGCGACCCAGCCCGACGATGACGGCGACGGGTGCGGTTCATCAGCGCACCTTCAACGTGGCGAGGCCGACCAGCACGAGCAGCAGGCTGATGATCCAGAAGCGCACGATCACCTTCGGCTCGGCCCAGCCCTTCAGCTCGAAGTGGTGGTGGATCGGCGCCATGCGGAAGATGCGCTTGCCGCCGCAGCTTGAACGAGGCGACCTGCAGGATCACCGAGGCGGTCTCGAGCACGAAGATGCCGCCCATGATCAGCACGACCACTTCCTGGCGCACGATGACCGCGATCAGACCGAGCGCCGCGCCGAGCGCGAGCGCGCCGACGTCGCCCATGAACACCTGCGCCGGGTACGAGTTGAACCACAGGAAGCCGAGGCTCGCGCCGCCAGATGGCGCCGCAGAAGATCATCAGCTCGCCGGCGCCGGGCACCGCGGGATCCCCAGGTAGTTGGCGAAGATCGCGTTGCCGCTCGCATACGCGAACACGCCGAGCGCCGCCGGCGACCATCGCCGACGGCATGATCGCGAGGCCGTCGAGCCCGTCGGTGAGGTTCACCGCGTTGCTCATGCCGACGATCATCAGGTAGGCGAGCGCGATGAAGCCGACTGCGCCGAGCGGCAGCGCGAAGTCCTTGAACAGCGGCAGGAACAGCGTCGTCTCGGCCGGCGTGCGCGCGGTGTAGTACAGCGCGAGCGCCGCGCCCAGGCCGACGATCGACTGCCAGCAGGTACTTCCAGCGCGCGATCAGCCCCTTGGAGTTGCCGACCACGAGCTTCAGGTAGTCGTCGTAGAAGCCGACCAGGCCGAACGCGATGGTGACGCCGAGCACGATCCACACGTAGCGATTGGCGAGATCGGCCCACAGCAGCGTCGAGATCGCGATGGCGACGATGATCAGCGCGCCGCCCATCGTCGGCGTGCCCTTCTTCTTCAGGTGGGTCTGCGGGCCGTCGGTGCGCACCTGCTGGCCGATCTGGTAGCGCGACAGCCGCTCGATCATCCACGGGCCGACCAGCAGCGACAGCAGCAGCGCGGAAGCAACCGCGAGGATGCCGCGCAGCGTCTGGTACGTGAAGACGTGGAAGTTCGGGTGCTGGACCGCGAGCCATTTGGCGAGCGCGTACAGCATCAGTGCGTCTCCGCGAGCAGGGCGCCGACCACCCGCTCCAGCCGGTTTGACCGGGAGCCCTTGACCAGCGTCGTCACCTGCGGACCGAGCTCCGCATCGAGCGCGCGCGCGAGGCTGTCAGTGTCCGGATACCAGGACGCGCCGGCACCGAACGCTTCGACCGCGTGCGTGGACAACCGGCCGGTCGCGAACAGGCGCGTGACGCCCCGCTCGCGCGCATAGCGCCCGATGTCGGTGTGGCTCGACTCGGCATGCGTGCCGAGCTCGCCCATGTCACCGATCACGAGCCACGGCGCACCGCCCAGGCCGACCAGCACGTCGATGCCGGCGCGCATCGAGCTCGGGTTGGCGTTGTACGAATCGTCGATGAGCCGCGCGCCGTGCCGCGTGCGGCGGGGCTGCAGTCGACCGGGCACCGGCCGCACGCCCGCGAGCCCCGCGACGACCTCGGCGAGACTCGCGCCGGCGCCGATTGCCGCCGCAGCCGCACCGCAGGCGTTGACGACGTTGTGACGCCCGCCGAGACCAAGCTGCACGGAAGCGGTGCCCTGCGGGGTCGTGAGCGTGAAGCGCAGCGTGAAACCATCATCGCCGAGCTCCTCGTGGATGTCGGTCGCGCGGTAGTCGGCACCCTCGATGGTGCCGAAACTCGCGACGCGGGCGCGCGTCATGCCGCGCCACAGGTCGAAGTAAGGATCGTCGGCGTTCAGCACCGCCACGGCGCTGGCCGGCAACTTCGCGACCAGTTCGCCCTCCGCGCGCGCGACGCCATCGAGATCGCCGAAGCCCTCGAGATGCTCGGCGCCCGCATTTGTGATCAGCGCGACGTCGGGGGCGACCTGCTCGACCAGCGCGGCCATCTCGCCCGGCCCGTTCGCGCCGATCTCGATCACGGCCGAACGCTCGGCGGCGAGCCGGAGCAGCGTGAGCGGCACGCCGATGTGATTGTTGAGGTTGCCGCGGGTCGCGAGCACCGGGCCGCGCTGCGCGAGAATCGCCGCGGTCAGTTCCTTCGTCGTGGTCTTGCCATTGCTGCCCGCGACCGCGACGACGGTGCCGGCAAACGCACGCCGCCAGGCGTAGCCCGCCCGCGTCAGCGCCTGCTGCCCGTCGTCGACGACGATCAACGGCAGCCCGGGAACGTCGACCAGACGGTCGACCACCGCGCCGGTCGCGCCTGCGGCAGCGGCAGCCGCGACGAAATCGTTGCCGTCGAAGCGCGGCCCGCGCAGCGCGAGGTAGACCTCACCGGCCTTCAGGTTGCGAGTGTCGGTGACGAGCGCCGACCAGGCGCGGTCATCACCCTGCAGCCGCCCGCCCGCGATGCGTGCGAGCTCGGCCAGCGTCTTCATGCCGCCCTCCGCGCGAGTGCGTCGCGTACCGCCGCGGCATCGCTGAACGGACGCTGCTCGCCGCCGACGACTTGCACAGACTCGTGACCCTTGCCGGCGACCAGCACCGCATCGCCGGGACGTCGCAGCGAGCACGGCGAATGCGATCGCCGTCGCGCGGTCGTGCTCGACGCGCACGGGCGCAGCGTCGATGCCGGCGAGGATGTCGCGGACGATCGTTGCCGGCGACTCGCCGCGCGGATTGTCGTCGGTGACGACCACCTCGTCGGCGAGCCGTGCAGCGATGGCGCCCATCACCGGCCGCTTGGCGCGGTCGCGATCGCCGCCGCAACCGAACACGCACCACAGCCGGCCCCGGGTGTGCTGACGCAGCGCCTGCAGCGCCTTTTCCAGCGCGTCCGGCGTGTGCGCATAGTCGACTGCCACCAGCGGCGCACTCGCACCGCCGCCGAATCGCTCCATCCGGCCCGGCGGCGGAACGAGCGACTGCATCGCCGCCGCCGCGGTGCCGAGGTCGAGCCCGAGGCCGAGCAGCACGCCGAGCACGGTCAATGCGTTGGCGAGATTGAAATCGCCGATCAGAGGCGTTGCGATGTTCGCGGAGCCGAAGCTCGACTCGACCGTGAAACGCAGGCCATCGCCCTCGAGCACGACCTCAGTGGCGCGAAGCCACGCACGCCCGTCATCGCCACGGCGACCGCTGGCACTGAACCCGATCGCATCGGGGTAGCGCGCGAGCAGCGTCGCGCCGAACGCATCGTCGGCGTTGATCACGCGCACCGCGACTTCCTCGCGCGAGAACAGCAGCGCCTTGGCCTCGCCGTAGCGCTCGAAGGTGCCGTGGTAGTCGAGGTGATCGTGAGTGAGGTTGGTGAACACCGCGGCGGCGAAACGCACCGCGGACGCGCGGCCCTGCACGAGCGCATGCGACGAAACCTCGATCGCGACGTGAGTCGCCCCGTCGCGATGCAATTCGGCCAGGAGACGCTGCAGCGTCACCGCATCGGGCGTCGTGTGAGCGTCTGCTTCGATCGCGCCGAGGCGGCCCGAGCCGATCGTGCCGATGTACGCAGCCGGATGACCCGCCTGCTCCAGCGCCTGCGCGAGCAACCACGCGCAGGTGGTCTTGCCGTTCGTGCCGGTGATGCCGATCACGCGCAGGCGCGAGGACGGGTCGCCGAAGAAGCAGGCAGCGATCGCGCTCGCGCGCGCCGCGAGCTGCGGTACCGGCACCGAGGCGACACCGTGAGGCAGGGTCGGCGGCGCGACGCCTTCGGCCGGCTCCCACAGCACCGCGGCCGCGCCCTGCGCGAGGGCCGTGTCGAGGAACGCGAGGCCATGCGTGCGCTCGCCACGGCACGCGAGAAATGCCGCGCCGGGACGCACCTCGCGGCTGTCGAGCGTCAGACCGCTCAATTCCGCCGAGCCGTCAAATCGTCCGCTCAGACGCGACCCGTCACCGAGGTCCGCCTGGTACACCAGTGCGTCGAGCCTCATCGTCGTCCCGAGACGCGCGCAGCGGTCAGCGCATCGCCCTTGGCGAATTCCTGTTGATCCGGCGCGACGCCGAGCAGGCGCAATGCACCCCCGACGACCGCCGAGAACACCGGCGCCGCGACGTCGCCGCCGTAGTACTTGCCCGCCGCCGGCTCGTCGATGACGACGACGGCGGCGAGTCGCGGATGCGTGGCCGGGGCGACGCCGCCGAATACGGCGACGTAGCTCGACGTGTTGTAGCCGCCGCCGCTCGCCTTCTGCGCGGTGCCGGTCTTGCCGGCCACGCGATAACCGGCGATGGCCGCCTGCTTGCCGGTGCCTTCGGGCGAGACGACCGACTCGAGCAGTGTGATGAGCGTCTTCGCCGTACGTTCGCTCAGCACGCGCTCGCCCGGCACGGGGCTGTCGACCGCGCAGCATCGACACCGGGCGGTTGACGCCGAGCGCACCCACGGTCGCGTATGCATGCGCGAGCTGCAGCGGCGTGACCGAGAGCCCGTAGCCGTACGACATCGATGCGATGCCGATCGGGCGCCAGTTCGCGTAGTGGGTCAGCAGGCCCGCCGACTCGCCCGGAAATCCGCTCGTCGTGACGCGCCCGAAGCCGAGCTGCGTCATCGTCGTCCAGATCTGCTTCGGCTCGAGCGTCAGCGCAATCTTGGTCATGCCGACGTTGGAAGACTTCGCGAGGATCGTACCGAGCCCCGCCGCACCGATCGGGTGTTCGTCCTCGATCAGCTTCGCACCGACGCGGATGAGGCCGGGCGAAGTGTCGACGATGCTGGACGCGTCGTAACGACCCGACTGCAGTGCCGCCGCCACGATGAAGGGCTTGATGCTCGAGCCGGGCTCGACGATGTCGGTCGCCGCGCGATTGCGGTACAGGCCGGCGTTGATCTGCTCGCGGTCGTTCGGGTTGTAGGTCGGCTGGTTGACCATCGCCAGCACTTCGCCGGTCAGCGTGTCGATCACGACCACCGAGCCCGAACGCGCACGCTGCGTGCGGATGGCCGATTTCAGTTCGCGGTAGGCGAGGTACTGGATGCGCAGGTCGATCGACAGCGTGAGGTCGCGACCGGGCCGCGCGCTGCGGATGTTCTCGACGTCCTGCACCTTGCGGCCATACCGATCCTGGATGACGCGCTTCGCTCCATCCTCACCCGCGAGCCAGTGGTCGAACGCGAGCTCGGTGCCCTCCTGGCCCTCGTCGTCGATGTTGGTGAAGCCGAGCACGTGGCCCGCCACTTCACCAGCCGGGTAGTAGCGACGGTACTCGCGCGTGAGGTTGACGCCCGGCAGCTCGAGCTTGCGCACGGCCTGTGCGTCCTGCGGGCTCATGTGGCGGGCGAGATAGATGAAATCGCGGTCGATGCTGTTGGTCAGCCGGCGCGTGAACTCCTGCCGGTCGCGCTTCAGCACCTTCGCGAGCTTCGGCCAGTCTTCGCTCGCTCCAGAGAGCAGCTTGGGATTCGCCCACACGGAATCGACCGGCGTGCTCACGGCGAGCGGCTCGCCATTGCGGTCGAGCACGTTGCCGCGATGCGCCGGCGAAGACACGACGCGCATGAAACGCGCATCGCCCTGCTTCACGAGAAAGGCATTGTCGACCAGCTGCAGCTGGACGGCGCGTGCCGACAATGCGCTGGCCGCGACGATCAGCAGTCCGAACGCCCAGGCGGTGCGCAGCCGGAACGAGGCGGGGTTGGCGCTCGCAGGCTTCTTCACGGCGCGACGACCTGGATGTCCTGCGGCCGCGGCGTGCCCATGCGGAGCCGCTGGCTCGCGACGCGCTCGACATATGCGTGGGTCGACCACGCGCTCTGCTCGAGCTGCAGTTGACCCCACTGCACTTCGAGACCGTCACGACGCGTGTTCAGGCGTTCGAGCTCGACGAACAGCTCGCGCGAGCGATGCTTGACGAAGATCGCGCCCGCCGCCGAGCCGAGCACACCGATCCACAGCAGCGCCAGCGCCAGGGGCAGCGCCGCGCGCCGCAGCATCAGGCCGCCTCCGGCGCCACGCGTTCGGCCACCCGCAGGGTGGCGCTTCGCGAGCGCGGGTTACGGGCCACTTCGGACTCGGACGGTTTCCGCTTGCGACCGACCAGCGCCATGCGCGGTTCGGTTCCCGGCGGCAGCATCGGCAACTGGGCGAGCGCCGGATCGGGCGAAGACTCGCGTCGCAGGAACTGCTTGACCAGCCGATCCTCGAGCGAATGGAAACTGATGACGGCGAGGCGGCCGCCCGGCGCCAGCACGTTCACGGCACCGGCGAGCGCGCGCTCGATCTGCGGCAGCTCTTCGTTGATGTGCATTCGCACGGCCTGGAACGTGCGCGTGGCGGGATTCTTGCCCGGCTCGCGCGTGCGCACGGCGGCGGCGACGATGCGTGCGAGCTCCGCGGTGCGGGTGAGCGGCGCCGTCTCACGCGCCTGGACGATCGCGCGCGCCACACGCGCCGCGAATCGCTCTTCGCCGAGGCGGGCGATCACGTCGCGGATCTCATCGAGTCGCGCCGTGGCAAGCCACTGCGCCGCACTCGTACCCCGCGTCGGGTCCATGCGCATGTCGAGCGGACCGTCTCGGCCGAAGCTGAAACCACGCTCCGATTCGTCGATCTGCGGGGAAGACACGCCGAGGTCGAGGAGAATCCCGCGACACGGACGGCCTCCGCCATGTGCCGCGACCAGTGACTCGAGCGCGTCGAACGGAGCATGGACCACCACGAAGCGCGGTTCCGCACCGAAGCGGCGTCGCGCTGCATCGACAGCTTGCGGGTCGCGGTCGATCGCGAGCAGGCGCCCAGCAGGAGCAAGGGCCGCGAGGATGCGCGCCGAATGCCCGCCGCGGCCGAAGGTCGCGTCGACGTAGAGCCCGTCACGTGGCGCGTCGCCAGCCTCCGCCCCGAGACCGAGAGCCTCGAGTGCTTCTTCGACAAGCACCGGGATGTGCTCATCCAACCTTTTCGTCCTCGCGCGCCCATTTCAAAGCGAAAAGGAATCGAGAGAGGCAGCGAGGTCCGTTTCGGACTGTTCGCTTTCGAGCCATGCCTGGCGCTGTTCGAGCCAGCGGGCCTCGTCCCACAACTCGAGCCGGTTGCCCTGACCGACCAGCATCGCGTTGCGCGACAACTTGGCGAACTCGCGCAGCTCGGGCGACACCGGGAGGCGGCCATGACCGTCGAGCTCGACCTCGGTCGCATGACCGACCATCAAGCGCTGGAGGCGGCGCGCCCGCGGGTTCAGGGAGGGCAGCTTCATCAGTTTCTGCTCGATGTCTTCCCAGTCGGGCCGGGGGTACACGAGCAGGCACTGGTCGGGATCGACCGTGAGTGTGAGGCGCCCGGCGCAGCGCTCGGCCACGAACGGGCGATAGCGCGTGGGGATGACCACGCGGCCTTTATCGTCCAGGGTGACTTTTGTTGCGCCTCGAAACATGCACCAAAACGGGGCAAACCCATTCCTCCCCACCCACTCCCACGTCGCACCACTATGAAACCGTGCACCGGTTATGTCAACGAATTCCCACGGAGAATTCGTCGGTGTCACAAAGACTTACGCGCGCCTCGCAAAGGTGGGACGTGGGTCACGGAAAGACCCCTTTGCATTGAAGCACTTGGCCTCGAATGCTCACGCGAGTTGCGAAATCGCCCCGTCGGTTCGCCTGGGGAGGCTGCGTATGAGGCCTCGCGGCGGGTGGGGCGCGTGCCCTACCTCCCACTTTGCGCCCCGTCCGCGCGGTGCCGGCGGGTCGCTTTTTCATCGTTTATCCAGTACTTGAACGCGCGGCGAACTGGATGTCCGTGCCACCATGACCCATGGCCGACGCCCCTCCTCCGCGTGCCCGCGTCTACATAGTCGGTGGCGGTTTCGGCGGGCTGGCCGCTGCCCGGGCGCTCGCCCGTGCGCCTGCGGACCTGACCCTGGTCGACCGGCGCAACCACCACGTGTTCCAGCCGCTGCTGTACCAGGTGGCGACCGCCTCCTTGTCCCCGGCCGACATCAGTGCGCCCATCCGCAGCGCCCTGGCCCGGCAGATGAACTGCGAGGTCGTGCTCAGCGAGATCACCGGCGTCGACCTCGCGCAGCGAACGCTCCACGTCTCGACCGGTTACGTGCACTACGACTACCTGGTGCTCGCGGCCGGCGCGACGCACGCCTACTTCGGGCACCCCGAGTGGGCCGCGATCGCCCCGGGCCTCAAGAGCCTCGAGGATGCGACCGACCTGCGCCGCCGGATCCTGCTCGCGTTCGAAGCGGCAGAACACGAAGGCAACGCCGATGCGCGCCGCGCGAACCTGACGTTCGGAATCGTCGGCGCCGGACCCACCGGCGTCGAGCTTGCTGGCGAGATCAAGGAAATCGCGGGGCAGACGTTGCCGCGCGAGTACCGGCACATCGATACGCGCAGCACGCGCGTCATCCTGTTCGAGGCGGGCCCGCGCCTGCTGCCGTCGTTCCGTCCCGCGCTCGGCGAACGTGCGTTGCAGGACCTCACGCGCATGGGAGTCGAGGTGCGTCTCGAATCTCCGGTCACCGGCATGGCGCCGGGGGTCATCGAGGTCGGCGCAGAACGAATATCGGTGCGCAACGTATTCTGGGCCGCCGGCGTGCGTGCGAGCCCGCTCGGTGGTGCCCTCGGCGTGCCGCTCGATCGTGCAGGACGCGTGCTCGTAGAGCCGGATTTATCGGTACCGGGTCACCCCGAGGTCTTCGTGATCGGCGACATGGCTGCCGTTCGGGTCGCGGGCAGCGAGCGATGGGTGCCCGGTGTCGCCCAGGCGGCGATGCAGATGGGACGACACGCCGGGCACCTCATCGCCACCGCACTGGGTGCGTCCAGCCCGTCGCCCTCGCGCCCAGCGTTTCGATATCGCGATCTCGGCTCGATGGCGGTGATCGGCAAGGCGCGCGCCGTGGCGCAGCTCGGCCGCTTCGATTTCGGCGGCTTCTTCGCGTGGCTGCTGTGGGGGCTCGTGCACATCCTCGGGCTGATCAGCTTCCGCAACCGCGCACAGGTGGCTTTTCGCTGGCTATGGAGCTGGCTGCTGAATGCGCGCGATGCACGGCTGATCATCGGCGACACGCAGCTCGACGTCCGCATGCCGAGGTCGGGCGATTTCGTCATCGAACGACGCGATCAGAAGAGGGAAGCCGACCTGTAAGCCGGGTTCTGTCGAGGACAGTCATTCCTCTACGAGCCGTGTCACCACGGCCCTTTAGCGGCCTACCCGGAAGTACGCGGGACTCACGCTGCAGCCAGCTCTTGCGAACCGCTGCCACTTCCCTATTTGGCCTTGCTCCAGGTGGGGTTTACCGTGCCGTCGACTGTTGCCAGCGACGCGGTGCGCTCTTACCGCACCCTTTCACCCTTACCGGCGCCTTGCGGCGCTTAGGCGGTCTGCTCTCTGTTGCACTTTCCGTGGGCTCACGCCCCCCAGGGGTTACCTGGCACCTTGTCCACGGGAGCCCGGACTTTCCTCCCCACGACGCCTTGCGACGTCATGCAGCGACTGTCCGGTCGACTTCCCGCCGGCACGGTAACAGAAAGCGCCGTCGGTACGTCACGAGACGTCGCGGCGCCGCACCTTCTGTCGGTCGGTGACCAGCGGCTCGGTGGCGACTTCGACGCTGACTGGCACCTGATAGGGCGCGAGCTTCGCTCGGCAGTGCCGACGAATGCGCTTCTCGGCACCCGCCTCGTCCGTCCCGGGCAGCAGCTGCACACGCGCGACGACGATCTGGCCGAGCAGCGGATTCGGCTCACCGCGCACTGCCGCGGCGATCACTTCGTCGAGCTCGAGGATCGCGGCCTCGACCTCGGCCGGTGTGACTTTCTCGCCGCCGACGCTGATGACGTCGCTGTCGCGACCGAGGATTCGCAACCACTCGCCGCGCACCTCCACGCGATCGCCGGTGTTCATCCAGCCCGCTGCGTCGACCGCGTCCGGATCATCGAGATAGCCGAGAAAGCGGCTCTCCGAGCGAAGCCAGAGCATGCCGTCGCGCACCTGCGCTTCGGTGCCGCCGCCATCGAAGCGAAGCCACAGGCTGTCGTTCGCCTCGGAGCGCGTCCGCGGAGCGCCGAGTTCCGTGGTGCCATACTTCTGACTGATCCGCGCGCCCGGGAAGATCGCCTGAACCCGCGCGAGTGTTGCTGGATCCATCGGCTCGGCACCGTAGGTCACGGTCCTGACGCTCGAGAGATCGGCTCCATCAGCCGAACCGGAGAGACTCAGCAGCCGGAGGAAACTCGGCGCGGTGCTCAGCACCTCGACGCGCGCGGATTCGATCGCCGCACATACCGATGCCGGCGTGCGCTCGTCGGGCAACACGAGCGCGCCACCCGCATGCAGCGTATACAACAGCGCATCGATGCCCGCGACATGATCGAACTGCAGCATCGCGAGCGTGCGCACCGAGCGCCCGCGCGCCGCGAATTTCAGCAGGAAGCGCGCCAGCGAGTGCACGGCGATCTTCGGTCGCCCGGTCGAGCCCGACGTGAAGATCAGCAGACCCGCGTCCTGTTCGACGCGCAGCTGAGTCAGCAGCGGCGCGTTCGATGCGAACCCGGTGGAATGCCATGCGGGCCGCTCACCGCGCGTCAGCGTCAGCGTCTGTTCGACCCCGGCGCGCGCGATCAGGTCGCCGGTTTCAGCACCCGGTGGCAGCAGCGCGACCAGCGCCCGCTCAGCCCACGCCGCGAGCAGGCAGGCGATCGCATCGCGCGAGAACGTCGCCCGCAGGCCGAGCACGGCACCGCGTCGCGGCAGGTTCCTGCCCAGCTCGCGGCGCCAGTCCTCGACCGTTCGGGTGAGCGCGGCGGCAGTGATCCACTCTCCGCGCTCGAAGATGCAGGGCCGCTCACCCGCGTGGCGCAGCTCGACCAACAGCCGGTCGATGCCATGCATGGCGCGTCAGCCGACGCCGCCGAGATAGACGGTCTGACCGGTGACGAAGTCGCTCTGGCGCGAGGCGAAGAAGTCGATGACGTTGGTGATGTCGCGGTGCTCGCCGAGGCGGTGGATCGCCTGGCGTGCGATCAGCGCGTTCATCTTCGCCTTGGGCACGTTGCGGATCAGGTCGGTCATCACCGGAGTCGGCCCGACCGCGTTGACGGTGATGTTGAACGGTGCCAGCTCGCGCGCCGCAATGCGCGTCAGGCTCTCGACCGCGGCCTTCGATGCGGCATAGCCCGCTTCGCCTTCGAGGTTCAGCGGCGTCGCGACGGTCGCGAAGTTCACGATGCGGCCGTACTTGCGCGACGACATCGCCTTGGCCGCCTCACGCAGCACCAGAAACGAGCCGAAGACATTGGTCTCGAAGATGCGGCGCACCGTCGACAGTGGCGTCAGCAGCAGATGGTTCATCGCCGCGATGCCGGCATTGTTGATCACCACGGTGATCGGGCCGACGTTCCGCTCGACGTCGCTCACCATGTCGACCACGGCCTGTTCGTCCGCGACGTCCGCTTCGTAGTGCCGGTAACCCTGCGGCGTCGGGCCGTCGAACGGACCGCGACTGCAACCCGCGACGAGATGGCCCTGCGCGAGGAAGTGGTCCACCAGGTGCCGGCCGATGCCCTTGCGGGTGCCGGTCACGAGGACGATTTCAGGCACTGCGCGCTGCCAGCCGCTCGCTGCAGCAGCGTCGCAACGGTCTGCGACGGTACGGAACGGGCTGTTGCGCTGGGAGAGCGCCTTCTCGTCGGCCAGCACGACGCGCTGGCCGAAGCGCTTCGACGCGGCGAGCTCGATTGCCGTGATCAGGCGCACCAGCGACAGCGAGTCGATGCCGGCATCGCCGCCGTACAGGCCCGTCGTCGGTGTCGCATCGCGCAGGTCGGCGTAATCCATCTCGTCGCCTTCATCGCGCACCGTCGCCAGCACCAGTTCCAGAATCTGACTCTCGTCCGCCACCCTCGTCTCCCGAATTCGCAGCCCGGTTCAGTATGACCTTGGCCGGATTGCCCTGGATGATAACGTTCGGCGGAAACCGCCGATTCACCAGGCTGTTCGCCACCACGATGCTGTTGTCGCCGATCACCGCGCCGTCGAGGATCGTGCTGTTCGCGCCGATCCACACGTTGTTCCCGATCCGCACGCCCTGCGACGTCACGCCCTGATCGGCGAACCGCACACCGGTCGCCGCATAGCGGTAGTTCATGGCGATGATCACGACGTTCGGCCCGCAGATGACGTCATCACCGAGGTCGATGCCGCCGAGACCCGGCGCCACGAAACAACCGCAGGCAAAGCCGCAGTCCCGGCCGGTCCGAAGACGACCCTCCGAGGACTTCAGTTTCGCAAAAGCGCCGACGGTAGTTCCGTGACCCAGGCGCAGGTTGCGCGAGAGCTCGACTTCGGCGCGCGGAGAAACCTTCGCGCGCCATTTCACATAGGCGAGCAGCGAGACCACCACCGGCGGCATCAGGAAGCGCCGGACGAACCAGCCGCGGGAGAGATCCGCGGACTGGTCGTCTTCCGGTGGGGTCACGCGGTCCGATCAGGTGCCGAGATCGACGTCGACGCAGCCCAGCACCCATCTCGCCGGCCGTGTCGCCGATCGGCGTGACCTTGTCGCCGCGACCCAGTTGGCCGTGCGTGTTGTCACCCCAGCAGTTGACGCCGAGATCGGTGCCGACCACGCAGGTCTGGAAGCCGCCGCCCGACAGTCTCCTCGATCACGCGGCCCGGCTTCTGCGCGACGCGGAGATCGGCGTCGGCATCTCACCACGCCTCGTCGCCGGAGGAGAGTGTGCGGCGCTCAGCGTGCCGTCCGGGAGCCACCCGTCTCCAGGCCGAGCTGACCCTGCTGGTTCGTAGCCCCAGCACGCCACGACCGCTGAAGGACTGGCGCGCACGCGTGCCGATAGCTGACCGCCAGTTTCGCCGCCGTACCCGCGGCAACCGCCGGCTCCAGATCGACCCCATCTCGTCGGCTGATCGCCGATCCAATCCACGCGCGCGCGCTCGCCGCACGTGACTGGTGCAGGTACGGCGTCGCTGCGCGTCGGTCAGCGGCACGTCGTTGCCCGCCGCCAGACCCACCTGACCCCAGGTGTTCAGACCCCAACACTTGACCGACGCCATCGCTGAGCAGCGCGCAGGTGTGCCCGCCGTTGGACTGCAGGTACGACGGCGTCAGCCCCGACCAAAATCGACGACGGCAGACCCGTCCGCCGAGCTGCTGATCGCCGATCGTTGCCGGTCACCGGTGCCGTGTCGCCGTTGCCGACCTGGCCCCAGTTGTTGTCGCCCCAGCACTTCGCCGAGCGCACGCTTGGACGAGTTCACCAGGACACGACGCAGCCATGGTAGTGACCGGTCGAGACCTATACCGGCGTCACGCCCGTGACCGAAGTCGATGCCGGCGAGGTCGCTGACATCGATGTCGCCGGTCGCGATGCCGAGCGCATCGTGTTGCCCTGACCGAGCTGGCCGCTACCGTTGTCGCCCCAGCACTTCACGTGTCGTTGTCGAGGCGGGCACAGGTGAACTCCTGGCCTACTGACAACTTCGAGCGCCTTCGGACCGGCAGCCGAGATTGATCGCGCACGCGATGGTGGTCGCGCTCCGTCGTCGGTCGTCGAACCCTGCGCCAGCTGGCCGAAGTGGTTGCGCCCCCAGCACTTGAGACTGGAATCGTCGAGGATCGCGCAGGTGTGTAGTCGCTCGCCGCGATCGCGATCGCGCTACGGCCCGGCCCGAGGTTGATCGCTCCGACGAGGCAACGTCGGCATCCGGACCGGTGCCGTCGCCGCGGTTCACGGTGTTCGCCGTAACCCAGCTGGCCCCACTGGTTGTCGCCCCAGCACTTGACCCGACCATCCAGCGAGGCGGGCACAGGTGTGGTAGTCGCCGACCGCCAGCATCTTGCCGGAGTTGAACGACCAGGTTCGGGCCGCCGACCGCATTGCCAGCGAGATCCTTCGCACCGGCGGTGAGCTCGGCCGTGTAGTTGGTGTCGAAGCTCAGGCGCGAGTCGTCGGCGTGAAGACCGCCACGGTGTTGCCCGTGGTCATCGTGACCGCGCCCGGCCACCGGCGTCGAAGCACCCGCGGCCAGTGACCTTCAGCGTCGAAGTCGTCAGCGTTGGCGGGTCCATCGCTTCGCTGAATGTGACCGTGACGACGCCGCCGGTCACCTTCGAGCCGTTGGCGCGCGGCAGCGGCGTGGCTGCCGTTACCGTCGGCGCAACCGATTCGGCCGCGGCGCAGGTCGACCACCACCGTCGTGACGTTGGCGCTTGCCGTGCCCGAGGCCACCGATCGGGGTGCAGATCTGGCCCACCGGCTGCGTCGCGACGGTGACCGCGTAAGCCGCGCCGGTCGCAACCGGCGTGGCGAAGGTGAACGCGCCCGGAGCGGCCACCGTCAGGTTGCCGGCGCCATTGTTCTGCAGGACCACCGACTGACTCGGCCGCAAGACCGCTGACCGCTGCCGCCCACCGTGACCGTGCCGGCCGCGATCGTCGCGCACGCGACCGCGACGTTGGTGACGTTCGCGCTGGCGGTGCCGGCGCCGTTCGTGACCGTGCAGGTCTGGCCGACGGGCTGCGTCAGCACCTGACGGCATAGGTGGCGCCGTTCGCGATCGGCGTGCGCGAACGTGAACGGCCGGTTCGCGCTGACCGTGAGGTTGCCTGCCGCCATTGTTCTGCAGCACCACCGACTGGCCCGCTGCGAGGCCGGAGACCGTGCCGCCGATCGTACGGTTGGTCGGCGGATGTGCAGCGCAGGCCACCGCGACGTTGGTGACGTTGGCGGTCGTCGTGCCGCTGCCGTTCGTCACGGTGCACGTCTGACCCGCCGGTTGCGTCGCGACCGTCACCGCATAAGCGGTCCGCGTTGACGGCAGGCGAACGTGAAGGGCGCGTTCGAGGAAACGGGCGTGCTGTTCGCACCGTTGCTGGTCAGTACGACGTTCGTGCTGGCGGCAAGGCCGGTGACAGCGCCGCCGACGGTGTAAGTGGTCGGCGTAGGAGTCGGCGTGTGGTCGGCGATTGGCGTCGTATCGCTACCGCCTCCGCATCCTGCGATCAGCAACGCGCATCCTGCGATCGCCTTCACGGCGACGTAACGCTTCAACATCGGTCAACTCCCCAATCGATTTGTGTCGTTATCTTGAACATAGCGCGCATCGCGATGTCCATTTGTCGCAGAAGCAATACGCGCCCGGCGCATACCTACACGGCATGCATTATTGACAAGCAGCGCTCAGACGGCCGGCCTGCGCGCGAACACCCACGCTTCCGTCGCGAACTGGCGCAGTGCCGTCGAGCCGGCGATCGAATCGCGCAATCCCATCGGCCAGCTCGAGCCCTTCGCGTACAGACCACCCAGAAGCGGAAACTCGCGCGACACGATCTCGATGTCTGTTGCACCAAGCGACTCCACCAGCTTGCGCATCACACGCTGCTTCATCGTGTAGGAGCGGCCGCCGGTCGGCGCCTGCAGCATCCATTTGACGCGGCGGATCGCATCATACGGAACGGTGTCGCAGCGGAAGTCGAAGAACAGGATGCCACCCGGCTTCACCAGCCTGAACATGCGCCGGAGCGTCGCGGTGGGATCGGGAAAGTACGCCATCATGCCGAGCGAGCAGACGATGTCGTAGCGGTGCTCGTCCTCGTAGTCGAGCGCATTGCCGACCACGATGTGCGCGTGGTCCGCTATCCCGGCCTTCGCGAGACGGCGATTGCCGATCGCGACCAGCTCTTTCGAATAGTCGACGCCGGAGTACCGCTTCATCTCTGGATAGGCGAGCGCGAGCCGCCCATGACCCGCCCCGAATTCGATGACGTCCTGGCCGGCGAACGTGATTCGCTGACGAACGGCCTGCAGCTTGAAGTCGTTCAGCCGCTGCTGGCCGGCGGCATCGAGCTCGGTGAACGCCTCTTCGATGCAGTCGGCATCGGCAAAGCGTTCCGCGTTGCCGTCGTACCAGGCCTGGATGGCGGGCTCCTGCCCACTGCTCGAGACCGCACTGGATCTCTCGGCTTTCTCATCGAGCGCCATCTGTCCGCGTTCCGCCATGCTGACTCCCTGCTGCACAGTCTGACATCCACTCGAGTTGCGAACTGTAGACCTTTACATATCTTTCGAATGGCTGATTCGCCCTGCGGTAGCGAAAGCGATGCCACCCAGAAGCAGGTTATATGTCGTACACGCGAGCATCATCAACGCGGACACGGCGACCGCTTCGGCCGGTGCGACACCGAAAGCCCCGAGCACGGCAAGGTGCACCGCCTGGTTGAAGCCGAAGCCGGCGAACGACAGCGGAACGATGTTGGCTATACCGTTGACCGGCACCATCAATATCCAGCAGATCAGCGGCAGCGACACGCCGAGCCCCTGCGCAGCGGCCATCCAGCTCAACGCGTGGAACGTCACGCCGATCATCGACAGCAGCACGACCCCGAGCACACTGACGTGCGCCTGCTTGAAGATGAGCAGCGCGTCGACGAAACGACGGAACGCGTGCCGGACCTTGAACCAGCGCGGCCCGAGTCGTCGCAACGTCAGCACCAGCCACTGACGCCGCCACTTGAGCAGGTAATAGAGCGAAGGCACCGCAGTGGCGACGCCGAGCAGCAGCAGCGCGACGAACTGCAGCGTCAGCTGGCCGCCATGCGTCGGCCAGAACCACACGAGGATGCCGAGCCCGAGCAAAGCACCGGCGAACCAGTTGAAGAGGTTCTGCGCAACCATGCACGCCGCATGCACGACAATGTGCCCGCCGAACTCTTTGCGCGCATAGATGGCGCGGAATGCATCGGTACCGGCCGAGGTGGGAACGGCGGTGCCGAGGAAGCAGCCCGCCAGATTGCACCGGAGGAGCGGGAGGTAGGCAATGCTGCGAGCGAGCATCGCGGCCAGCATCTGCCGCCAGTTCGCGACCTTGCTCAACCCCTCGAATACGAGAAACAGCATCACGAGCCCGAGCGCCGAGGCGCGCACCCCGCGCAGCTGCACGAACACGCTCTCGATGCCGACCGAGGACAGCACCCACACGACGATGCCGACGGCGATCGCCACGCGTACGAGCCATCCCAGGAGCTGTTTCACGCTGATCAGAAAACCTGTTCGACCTGCGGTTGATCGATCACTCGTCGCGCGAGGCACGCGCTCGCTCATAGAGCTCGGAACGCGGGACACCGGACAGCTTCGCGACTATCGCGGCCGTGCGCCCCGGTGGCAGCTCGCTGCCCAGCGCCTGCAGCAGCCGCTCGGCCAGTGCCGTATCGCCCCCCTCGGCCGGTGTCGCGCCTTCGATGACGACGCTGATCTCTCCCCGGGCCATATTGGCATCGTTGCCGCTCATTTCCACGAGCTCATCCACGGTTCCGCGATATACCGTCTCGAAAGTCTTCGAAATTTCGCGCGCGACGGCGGCACGGCGTTGGCCCCCGAAAGTCTCTTGCAGTTCTTTCAAAAGCGTCTCGATACGGTGCGGCGCCTCGAACAGCACCAGCGTTCGGGTTTCGCGGGCCAGCTCGAGCAGGCGTTCTCGGCGGCCGCCCCCCTTCGGTGGCAGAAAGCCCTCGAAGGCGAAGCGGGCGGCGGGCAGGCCGGAAAGCGTCAGCGCGGCGAGCACCGCCGACGGTCCCGGAACGGTAGAAACCGTGTGCCCGGCTTCGATGGCGGCTCGAATCAGCAGGAAGCCGGGGTCCGAGACGAGCGGCGTACCGGCGTCGCTCACCAGCACCAGCGACTGGCCCTGCGCCAGCCGCTGGAGGAGAGAGTCGATGCGGTCGCGCTCGTTGTGGTCATGCAGGGAAACGAGAGGCCGTGACAGCCCGACCGCCGACAGCAGCGTTGCGGTGTGCCGCGTATCTTCCGCCGCAATCGCATCGGCGCGCGCCAGTGCTTCGCGCGCGCGGGGCGACAGATCGGCGAGGTTGCCGATGGGCGTCGCCACGACGTCGATCCGGCCCTTGCCGCCCTCAGCCACTATAATGCCCCGCCTGTTTAAGGAAGACCGCAGCTTGCCGCGCAGCGCCACGAACCCGCAACACACGTCCCGTTCACCCGCGCTCGCGCGCTGGTTCGCGGTGCTCGCCTTCGCGCCGCTGCTGCTGCTTGCCGCATGCGGCAGTCTTCCGGGTGCACCACCCGCATCGGTCGATCGCGCCGAACGCCTGCTGCAGCAGGGCGATCCGCTCGAGGCGGCTGCGATGTTCGAACGGCTGGCGGAATCGAACCCACCGCCCGATGGCACCGTGTTCGGGCTGCGCGCCGTCCGCGCGTACATTGCCGCCAGTCGCGCGACCGACGCGCAACGCGTCTATTCGACACTCGCCGCCCCCGCGGCCGACCCGCTCGCGACCGACTATCGACTGGCCGGCGTCGAGGTGCTGCTCGCGCGTGGCGAGGCGGCCGAGGCCTGGCGCCGGGCCACCGCGCTGCCGGTGCCGCGCGCGCCCGCCGATCAGCTTCGCTTCTATTCACTGCAACGTCGCGCCGCGCTGGCCGCCGGCCGACCGGCCGACGGCGTCGCGGCGGGCATCGCGGCCGAGCGGGCCGCCGCCACCGACGCCGAACGCACGACCGCCCGGCGCGACCTGCTGGCGCAGCTGCGCCAGGCCGCCGACCGCGGCATCCGTCTCGACCCGGCGGCCGCGCGCGACGCGCTGGCCCGCGGCTGGCTCGAGCTCGGGCAGATCGCTGCGAATGCGGGCCGCACGCCCCTGTCGGCCGCAGGCGAGATCGATCGCTGGCGCACGCGCTACCCGGGCCACCCTGGCAGCACCATCGCCCTCGCCGACATCCTGGGCACGCCGTCGGGCACGCCGGTGCAGGGCGCGGGCGGCACTCAGGTCGCCGTACTGCTGCCGCTCACTGGCTCGTTCGCGGCACTCGCTACGCCGGTACGTGATGGCATCAACGCCGCGTTCGGGCAGCTGCCCGAAGCGCAGCGCCCGAACGTCAAGGTTTACGACACGGGCTCGCTCACCGTCGAGGCGGCGCTCGCCACTGCCCAGGCGGAGGGCGCGGGCTTCATCGTCGGCCCGCTGACCCGCCCCGAAATCACCGCTGCGGCCGACCATCCGCCGCGCGGCATCCCGATCCTGCTGCTCAACTATCTGCCCTTCGAGCGCGCTGCCGGCCCCTCGGTCTACCAGTTTGCGCTGTCGCCCGAAGACGAGGCACGCCAGGTGGCGCGGCGCGCGCTCGCGTTCGGGCAGCGGCGCGCGATCGTGTTCGCGCCGGCCGGCGACTGGGGCAATCGCGTCGTTGCCGCGTTCCGCGACGAGCTGACGAGCGGCGGTGGAACGGTGATCGTCCAGGCCGCGTACGACGCCGCCCGCAGCGAGTTCACCAGCGCGATCACCAGCGCGCTGAAGATCGAAGAGAGCCGCGCGCGGCACAAGCGCATCGAAGAGATCACCGGCGCCCGGCTCAACTTCCAGGAGCGGCGCCGCGGCGACGTGCAGATGATCTTCGCCGCCGGCGCCCCGGTCGCGCTGCGCCAGATCCGTCCGCAGCTGCGCTTCTTCTTTGCGGGTGCCGTCCCGACCTACATGACGTCGGCGGGCTTCGACCCCAATCCATCCGCCAACCGCGACATCGACGGCGTGCTCTTTCCCGATACGCCGTGGATGCTGCAGCTCGCCGGGCCGGTCGCCGAGCAACGCGAGAACACGCGCGTCGCCTGGAACGACAAGGATGCCGGCACGGCGCGCCTCTTCGCCTTCGGTTTCGACGCAGGCCAACTGGTGCTGACCCTGCGCAACGCCCAGGCCCGCTGGCCCTTGCCCGGTGTCACCGGCCGGCTGGCGCCCGATGCCGATCGCCGCATCACGCGCGAGCTCGACTGGGCCGAAATCCGCGGTGGTCAGCCGCAGGTCGTCACCGCCCGACCCTGAGAGCGCCGGTGCGGCTCGGCGGTCGAGCTTCCGATCGACGCGAGCTCGGCGCCCGTGCCGAGCAGCTCGCGGCCGAGTTCCTCATCGCCAACGGTCTCACGTTGCTCGCGCGCAATTTCCGCTGCCGCATGGGCGAGCTCGACCTCGTCGCGCTCGCGCCCGACGATGTGCTCGTGATCGCCGAAGTGCGCTATCGCTCGGGCTCGACGCACGGCGGGGCACGCGGGAGTGTCGATGTTCACAAGCAGCGGCGATTGGTGCTCGCGGCGCGCGCACTGTTTGCCGCAAGGCCGCGGCTCGCGCGATTCCGGACCAGGTTCGACGTGCTCGACGGTCGGGCCCGACGGCGAGGTCGGCTGGATCCGTCAGGCGTTCGAGCTCACTTGACGACGGTGAGCTTCGGTCGCTGCGCGGGACGTTCGGGTTTCTTGCCGCCGCTGCCGCCGCCGGGCGGGTCGGTAGGTGCAGGGCCCTCCGGCGGATCGCCCTCGGGGCCGGGCGTTGCGCCCCCCTCGTCCGGGAACACCATGCCTTCACCGGTCTCGCGCGCATAGACCCCGAGCACCGCGTTGATCGGGACGGCGACGTGGTGCACGACGCCGGAAAACCGCGCATCGAACATCAGGTAGTCGGCCGAGATGCTGAGGCCCTGCGTTGCGGACGCAGAGATGTTCAGCACGATGCGCCCGTCGTTGACGAACGCGCGCGGGACCTCGACGCCTTCGAGGTTCGCATCGACGATGGCGTGCGGCGTGTGGCCGCTGTCGACCATCCACTCCACCATCGCCCTCAGCAAATAGGGGCGACGGGAGAGCTCAGCCAACCCGCATCTCCTGCTCGACGTCGGACAGGCTCAGGCGGAAGCCGGGACGCGCGAACACGCGCTGCATGTAGCGGATGAGCGGGACCGCATCCTTCGGCAGCTCGATGCCCCAGCGAGGCAGCCGCCACAGGATGGGCGCGATGGTCGCGTCAACGAGCGAGAACTCGTCGCTGAGGAAATACGGCTTGATCTTGAACAGGTCGGCGCTCTGCAGGATCTGTTCGCGCAGGTTGCGGCGCAGCTCGGCGCCCTCGCGGTCGCCTTCCTTCTCGATGCGCGTAGCGAGGCCGTACCAGTCGCGCTCGATGCGATGCAGGGCGAGACGAAACTGCGCGCGCGACACCGGATCGACCGGCATCAGCGGCGGATGCGGGAAGCGCTCGTCGAGGTACTCGGTGATCACGCGCGAGTCGTACAGCACGAGGTCGCGGTCGACCAGCGTCGGCAGCGTGTGATCGGGATTGAGGTCGAGGAGGTCTTCGGGGAATCGGCCCGGCGTCACGTTGACGATGTCGATGCCGATGCCCTTCTCGCACAGGACTATGCGCGTGCGGTGGCTCGCGGCTTCGTCCGGCGCTGAGAAGAGGGTCATCACGGAACGGCGACTCGACAAGCGTTGCACTCCAGGGGCGAAGCGCGCGAACAACCCGGCGGCTGCTCGCGCCACGTCAGCCGCTGGCAGCGGCGCGACATGGTCAGTGAACGTCCTTCCAGTATTCGACCTTCAGCAGATACGTGAACCAGGTGAAGACCAGCAGGAACAGAACGACCCAGATACCGAGGTGAACCCGCTTGGCCTGCGACGGTTCACCCACGTACGAGAGGAAGTTTGCGGTATCGCGGACGAAAGTATCGAACTCCTGCGGCGACAGGGCTCCCGGCGCGACCATGTCGAAGCGTTCGACCGACGGACCACCGCTGTGGCCGCCCGCCGCGCCCGCTTCGTGGAACACCGCCCGCTTTACGCCTTCGAGGTCGGACAGCACGGCCGGCATCGCCGCGCCGGGCAGTGCCAGGTTGTTGGTGCCGATCGTCCGGGTCTCGTCGAGGTAGAACCCCTTCAGGAACTGGTAGACGTAGTCGACGCCCTTCGCCCGGGCGATGAGCGACAGGTCGGGCGGCGCGCGACCGAACCAGGCCTCGCCTTCCGCGTGCGGGAAGGTGCTGGTGATGTAGTCGGTGGCCTTCGCGTTCGGCGGCAGCAAGCGCGTGCGCAGCAGCTCGTCGGAAATGCCGAGGTCGGTGCCGACGCGCGAGTACCGCATGTACTTCAGCGAGTGGCACGACTGGCAGTAGTTCATGAAGTGCGCGGCACCACGCTGCAGCGACGCCTGATTGGTGATCTCGTTGTTGGCCTTCCAGCCCTGCCAGTCGACGCCGCTCTCGCCGTGGCCGCCGCTCGGCGCGTGATCGCCACCGGCCGCCGACTCGGCGCCGAAGGCAACCGCCCGGCGAGCAGCCGACCGACAGCATCAGCAGCACCGCGGACTTCTTCAGCATCGCGCGCATCGCAGACTTACTCATGGTGGAAGCTCACGCGATCGGGCACCGGCTTCACGGGATCCCAGCGCGTGTAGAGAGGCATCAGGACAAAGAACGCGAAGTACAGCACGGTGAAGATGCGTGCGAGCAGCACGTACAGGCCCGACGGCCGGGCTGAGGCCGAGATAGCCGAGCGCGACGAAGGTGATGGTGAACACCGTCAGCGCGAGCTTCCACATCCAGCCACGGTAACGCGTCGACTTGACCGGCGAGCGGTCGAGCCACGGCAGCACGATGAAGCAGACGATGGACAGCGCCATCAGCAGTGCGCCCGATCTGCTGGTCGGGGACCGCGCGCAGGATCGCGTAGAACGGCGTGAAGTACCACACCGGGGCGATGTGCTCGGGCGTCGACAGCGCGTTCGCCGGCTCGAAGTTCGGGCGCTTCGAGGAACAGTCCGCCGAACGTCGGCACGAAGAACACGACCACCGCGAAGGCGACCAGGAAGACGCCGACGCCGACCAGATCCTTGACGGTGTAGTACGGATGGAACGGGATGCCGTCGAGCGGCTTGCCGTCCGCGCCCATGTTCTGCTTGATCTCGATGCCGTCCGGGTTGTTCGACCCGTTGTGGCGCAGCGCCACGAGGTGCAGCGCGACGAGCAGCAGCAGCACCAGCGGCACGGCGACGACGTGCAGGGAGAAGAAGCGGTTCAGCGTCGCATCGGCAATGCCGTAGTCGCCGCGGATCCACTCGACCAGCCCCGGCCCGATGACCGGGATGGTGCCGAACAGGTTCACGATCACCTGCGCGCCCCAGAACGACATGTTGCCCCACGGCAGCACGTAGCCCATGAACGCCTCGGCCATCAGCGCAAGGTAGACCGCCATGCCGAACAGCCACAGCAGCTCGCGCGGCGCCTTGTACGACCCGTACAGGATGGCGCGGAACATGTGCAGGTAGACGACGATGAAGAAGAACGACGCGCCGGTGGAATGCAGGTAGCGGATGAGCCACCCGAACGGCACCTCGCGCATGATGTATTCGACCGAGTCGAACGCGGTCGCTTCGCCGACCTTGTAGTGCATGGTCAGGAAGATGCCGCTGACCAGCTGGATGACCAGCGCGAGCAGCGACAGCACGCCGAAGTAGTACCAGAAGTTGAAGTTCTTCGGCGCGAAGTAGCCGGTGAGCTGGTCGCGCATGAACGCGTCGACCGGCAGCCGCTTGTTCAGCCAGCCGAGGAAGCCGGTACGAACCGGCAGAGTGGTGTCGTCGGCGGCCATCAGGCAGCTCCCTTCGCAGCTTCATCCTGACCGATCAGCAGCTTCCCATCGCCTTCGAACGAGTACGGCGGGATGCGCAGGTTGACCGACGCCGGCGAGCCGGCGAAGACGCGCCCCGCAAGGTCGAACTTCGAGCCGTGACACGGACAGAAGAAACCGCCCGGCCAGTCTGCGCCGAGCTCGGGCAGTGCCTTCTCGAAGCGCGACTTCGGCAGGCAGCCGAGATGTGTGCAGGTGCCTTCGACGACCAGGAAATCGTCGCGCACCGCACGGTTCGCGTTCTTCGCGTACGCCGGCTGCTCGGAAGAGTCGGACTTCGCATCCTTCAGCTGGCCATCGTGACCGCCGAGCGAGCTGACCATCTCCGGCGTGCGGTGCACGACATAGATGGCCTTCTTGCGCCAGGTGACGGTGACCATCTGGCCCGGCTCGATCTTCGAGATGTCGAGCTCGACCGGGGCGCCGAGCGCGCGCGCGCGCTCCGAGGGGCTCCACGAGGCGATGAAGGGAACGGCCACGAAGCCGGCGCCGAGGGCGCCCGTGGCTGCTGTGGCGAGAGTCAGGAAGCTGCGTCGGCTGGCGTCTGCCGGGCCCGTGCTGTCACCGGGATCGCCGAGAGTCCCGAAATGGGTCGCCCCCGTGCTGCGGCTCGGATCACTCATGAATATCGGCCTGTGTCTTCGCTCTGGATGTGGTTCCCGCAACGGTGCACGCCCGCACAAACAGCGAGACGTGCATGGGCGCACGGGAAGTGAGCCATTATACACGACGATGCACAGCCCCGATGCGCGCAAGACCATGACCGGCAGGGACTTCAGGGGGCACCTGGCATTCGTGCTCGCCTGCGTCGCCGCCGGCGTCGCCATTGCGCTGCTGGCGGCGCGGCTCTACCCGTCCGTCGTCGGTATGACGCCCGCCACCTCCGCGCCGCTGCCGGCGACATCGGTCGCCGCGGCGCCGGCGCCTGCAGCGTTACCGGAGCGTCCGCGCCCCGCCCCGCCGCGCGACACCGCACCGCTCTCGCCGGCGCCACCCGCAGCGCGATCGAGTCGCCTCGACGACATGCTGGCCCCCGCGACGGGCGGGTTCAGCTACGCCGCTGCGGTGCGGGCCAGCGCACCGGCAGTGGTCAACGTCTACACGCGCGCGGTGGTCACCGAACGACTGCCCTCGATGGGCATCGAGCAGTTCTTCGGCGGGCCGGTGCAGCCCCGCTACCGGCAGCGCGTGCAGAACGCACTCGGCTCGGGGGTTCTGGTCGACTCCGCCGGTCACATCGTCACGAACAACCACGTGATCGAGGGCGCGACGCAGATCCGCGTGCAGCTCGCTGACGGCCGCAGCGCCGACGCGATCGTCGTCGGCCGTGACCGCGACACCGACATCGCGGTGCTGCGCATCGGGCTGAAGAATGTACCGGTCATGCGGCTCGGCCGGTCCGACACGCTGCAGGTGGGCGACGTCGTGCTCGCAATCGGCAACCCGCTCGGCCTCTCGCAGACCGTGACGCACGGCATCGTCAGCGCGAAGGAACGCGCGCAGCTCGGCGTTTCCACCTACGAAAGCTTCATCCAGACCGATGCGGCGATCAACGAAGGCAATTCCGGTGGCGCGCTGGTGAATGCGCGCGGCGAGCTGGTCGGCATCAACACCGCGGTGCTCGGCAAGCAGATCGGGGCCGAGGGCATCGGCGTCGCCATTCCGGTCGAGCTGGTGCGCGGTGTGCTGCAGGAGATCATCGCGCGCGGCCGTGTGATCCGCGGCTGGATCGGCATCACCCCGCTCGACGTCAACGAGCGCATGGCGCAGCTGTATGGCCTGCCCATGGGCGCGGTGGTCATCTCGAGCATCGCGCAGGGGTCGCCGGCGGCCGAAGCCGGCCTTCGTCCCGGCGACATCGTCGTGTCGATCGACGATCGCGACGTACGCAACTCGCAGGACGTCATGACGCAGATCGCGCGCCGGACGCCGGGCGCGTCGCTGACCCTGAGCGGCCTGCGACGCGACCAGCCGTTCAAGCTGAAGGTGCCGGTGCGCGACCCGCAGGCGGCCGCTGCGCCGGAGGCTGCTGCCGCGCGCTAGTTGGGCACGCGCCGTATCTGGGCGCCGATCTTCTCGAGCTTTTCCTCGATCGACTCGTAGCCGCGGTCGATGTGGTAGATGCGCTCGATCTCGGTGCGGCCGTCGGCGACGAGGCCGGCGAGCACGAGACTGGCCGAAGCGCGCAGGTCGGTCGCCATCACCGGGGCCGCGTTGAGCTTCGCGACACCCTTGATGATCGCCGTGTTGCCTTCGAGACGGATTTCGGCACCCATGCGCCGCATCTCGAGCATGTGCATGAAGCGGTTCTCGAAGATGGTCTCGACGATGGTGCCGACGCCGTCGGCCACTGCATTCAGCGCGGCGAACTGCGCCTGCATGTCGGTCGGGAACTCCGGGTAAGGCGCGGTGCGGACGTCGACCGACTTCGGCCGGCGGCCGCGCATGTCGAGCTCGATCCAGTTGGTGCCGCGGCCGATCGTCGCGCCGGCCTCCTCGAGCTTTACGAGCACGGCGTCGAGGTGGGCCGGCTGCGTGTTCCTCAGCCGCACGTGCCCGCTCGTGATGGCGCCGGCGACGAGGAACGTACCGCTCTCGATGCGATCGGGCAGCACCTCGTACTCCGTGCCGTGCAGGCGCTCGACGCCCTGGATCACGATGCGGTCGGTGCCCGCGCCGCGGATCTTCGCGCCCATCGAGACGAGGAAATTCGCGAGGTCGACGACCTCGGGCTCGCGTGCGGCGTTCTCGAGCACGGTTTCGCCGTCGGCGAGCGTGGCAGCCATCATGAGGTTCTCGGTGCCGGTAACGGTGACCGTGTCGAGCACGAGATGCGCGCCCCGCAGCCGCGACGCGCGTGCGCGGATGTAGCCGCCCTCGATATGGATATCGGCCCCCATCGCCTGCAGGCCGGCAACGTGGATGTTCACCGGCCGCGCACCGATGGCGCAGCCGCCGGGCAGCGACACGTCAGCCGACCCGTAACGCGCGAGCAGCGGCCCGAGCACCAGGATGGACGCGCGCATCGTCTTGACCAGCTCGTACGGCGCGATCTGGTCGCGGATCGTGGTCGGATCGACCTCGATGCGCATCTTCTCGTCGATGGTGACCGACACGCCCATGCGGCCGAGCAGCTCGATCATGGTCGTGACGTCGTGGAGGTGCGGGACGTTCGCGATCGTCACCGGACCGTCGGCGAGCAGCGCGCCAGCGAGGATGGGCAGGGTTGCGTTCTTCGCGCCGGAGATCGGCACTTCGCCTTCGAGCGGTACGCCGCCGGTGATCTGCAGCTTGTCCATTCAGCCCTTTCCAGCCTCTTCGGGGGTCAGCGCCTCGATGGACAACGCGTGGATCTCGCCGCCCATCAGCGTGCCGAGGGCCCGGTAGACGAGCTGGTGCCGCTGCAGCGGGCGTTTGCCGGCGAACTCCGCGCTGACGATGCGTGCGGTGAAATGAACGTCGTCGCCGGAGCGGACGTCGACGTCGGCGCCGCTGAGCGAGCGGCGGATGAGGTCTGCGACCTGGTCGGGTCTCATGGGGGTTGTCCGGTCGGGTGGCCGGTCATCTTAAGCTATGATGCCGCGGCAATCATGAGCACCGCCGCCGCCAGCGACCTGAAGCAACTGCTCGACGCCGGGCGCCGCACGATCGAGATCGAAGCGCGCGCGGTCGATGCACTGGTCGGGCGCCTCGACGACAGCTTCGCGCGGGCCTGCGAGCTCGTGCTGATGAGCACCGGCCGGGTCGTCGTCACCGGGCTCGGTAAATCCGGCCACGTCGGCGGCAAGATCGCCGCGACGCTCGCGAGCACGGGGACGCCGTCTCTCTTCCTGCACGCAGCCGAGGCGAGCCATGGCGATCTCGGCATGATCGCGCGCGGCGACGTCGTACTCGCCATCTCCAACTCCGGCGAGACGCCGGAGGTGCTCGCGCTGCTGCCGCACCTGCGGCGGATGGGCGTTCCGGTGATCGCGATGACCGGCCAGCCCGAATCCTCGCTGGCGCGCGATGCGCAGGCCCACCTCGACGTGTCGGTCGACGAAGAGGCCTGTCCCCACAATCTCGCGCCCACCGCGAGCACCACCGCGACGCTCGCGATGGGCGATGCGCTCGCGATCGCCCTGCTGACCTCGCGCGGCTTCACCGCCGAGGATTTCGCGCGCTCGCATCCGGGCGGCAGTCTCGGCCGTCGGCTGCTGCTGCATGTCGCCGACGTGATGCGGCACGGCGACGAGCTGCCGCGCATCGCGCCCTCGGCGCCGCTGTCGCAGGGTCTGCTCGAGATGACGCGCAAGGGCATGGGCTTCACTGCGGTGGTCGACGCCGCGAATCGCGTCGCCGGCATCTTCACCGACGGCGACCTGCGCCGCGTGCTCGACCGTGACATCGACCTGCGCAAGGCGACGCTACTCGAGGTGATGACGCCGTCGCCTCGGCGCATCGGCCCCACCGCACTCGCAGCCGAGGCCGCACTGCTCATGGAAACGCATCGGATCACCGGCCTCCTCGTCACCGACGATGCCGGCTTCCTGCTCGGCGCGCTGAACATCCACGACCTGATGCGCGCCGGGGTGGTCTGATGGCCCGCCGCATCGACCCGTCCCTCGCGGCGTCGCTCGAGCTGCTGGTGCTCGACGTCGATGGCGTGCTCACCGACGGCTCGCTGTACTTCGGGGCGCGCGGTGAGGCTATGAAGGCATTCCACGTCCGCGACGGGCATGGCATCAAGCTGCTGCAGCAGGCCGGCGTGCGCATCGCGGTGATCTCCGGCCGGCGCTCGGCGGCGGTCCGGCGGCGCTGCGCCGACCTCGGCATCCGGCTCGTGACGCAGGGTGCTGCCGACAAGAGCGCGGCGCTCGATGCGACGCTGAAGCGCGCCGGCATCGCCGATGCGAGCACGGTCGCCTGCGTCGGCGACGACACGCCGGACATTCCGCTCTTCGCCCGTGTGCCGCTGTCGTTCGCGGTCGCCGACGCGCATCCGCTCGCGCGCGCCGCGGCGACCCGCGTGACCGCCCTCGCGGGCGGCCGTGGCGCGGTGCGCGAGGTGTGCGACCTGATCCTCGAGGCGAGGAGCCGCGCATGAAATGGCTCGGCGGCGTGCTGGTCGCGGTGATCGTCGTCATCGGATTGATGACGGTGATGGGTCAGGGCCCGGCAGTGCCGGCGCTGGGGCTCGGAACCACGGTGACCACCGGCGAGACGCAGTCCGGCTACGCGGCGGAACAGGCACGGCTCGTGCAGACCGGCGACGATGGCGAGCCGCAGTACCTGCTCGAAGCCGAGCGGCTGCGACAGGACTCCGCCTCGGAGGAGATCTTTGCCGAGACCCTGCGATTGAACTACGTGCCGGCCGAGGCCGAAGCCGCAGCCACCGCCCCGTGGACGCTGACCGCGAACCAGGGGCGCATGCCGCCGGGAGACACGCGCCGCTTTTCGCTGTCGGGCAAGGTGCGGCTCGCCGGCCAGCCCGAGGGCGCACGCGAGCCGGTGCGGCTCGAGACCTCGGCGCTCGATTTCGACATCGACCGGCAGGTCGCCACGACGCGCCAGGCAGTCAGTTTCTATTCGGGCTCGCGTCGTCTGACGGCACGCGGACTCAATGCGGATTTGAAGCAGGGCACGCTGCGTCTAGACTCGTCGGTTCATGGCCGTTTCCCTCCCTGAGTTGCGAACCCTGCTTGCCGCATTGCTGCTCGCCGGTCTGCCGCCGGTCCTCGACGCAGCCTCGCCTCGCAGCGCCCCCCGTACTGCGCCCGGTGACCGCGCGCTGACCATCGACGCGAACTCCTGGCTGGTCGACTACAACTCGAACCACCTCGTGATGAAGGACGTGACCATCGCGCAGGGCGGCATCAGCATCCGCGCGAGCGAGGCCGAGGCGAACAGTCCCGAGATGAGCTTCGACGGCAGCCGCTGGATGTTCCGCGGCGACGTCCGCATCCGCTTCGATGACGGCATGCTCCAGTCCGACACCGCGAACGTCAGCTTCGTCGGCAACCGCATCGCGCACG
Organism: uncultured Pseudomonadota bacterium; assembly: GCA_963769065.1. Classification (GTDB taxonomy): domain Bacteria; phylum Pseudomonadota; class Gammaproteobacteria; order Steroidobacterales; family Steroidobacteraceae; genus ZC4RG30. The sequence goes on from CAVYKG010000012.1 coordinate 341,823, forward strand.
CCGAGGCGAACGGCACGCCGGCAGAATTCGAGCAGAAGCTCGAGAAGCTGCCGATGCCGGCTCGCGGCCGCGCCGGCCGCATCGACTACGACATCAACGCCGGGCGCATGACGCTCAGCCAGGGCATCTGGCTGACCGACGGCCGCGGCGAATACCGCAGCGAATCGCAACCGCTCGTCTACAACGTGCGCGAACGCCGGCTGCAGAGCGGCGGCGACGTGCAGGCGCCAACGGCACCGACCAGTGGCGGCCGCATCCAGATCACGATCCAGCCCGACGACGATGAGCCGGCGGAGAAACCCCCGCAGTGACCTCGCTCCTCTCGGCCCGACACCTGGCCAAGGCCTACAAATCGCGCCAGGTCGTGCGCGACCTGTCGATCGAGGTGCGCTCGGGCGAGGTGGTCGGGCTGCTCGGCCCGAACGGCGCCGGCAAGACCACCGCCTTCTATATGGTCGTCGGGCTGGTCGAAGCCGATGCCGGCCAGGTCCTGCTCGACGATCTCGACCTCACCCGCCTGCCGATGCATCGGCGTGCGCAGCTCGGCATCGGCTACCTGCCGCAGGAAGCCTCGGTCTTCCGCCGGCTGTCGGTCGAAGACAACATCGTCGCGATTCTCGAGACGCGCGCCGATCTCGACGCGGCCGGCCGCGAGGCCGCGCTCGAGCAGCTTCTCGACGAGCTGCGCATCGGCCACGTGCGCCGCAGCGCGGGAATGGCGTTGTCGGGCGGGGAGCGGCGGCGGGTGGAGATCGCGCGGGCACTGGCGGCGGAGCCCCGGTTCATCCTGCTGGACGAGCCCTTCGCGGGTGTCGACCCGATCTCGGTGCTCGACATCCAGCGCATCATCGGCGAGCTGGCTGCCAAGGGCATCGGTGTGCTCATCACCGACCACAACGTGCGTGAAACGCTGGGCGTCTGCGGCCGCGCCTACATCGTCGATCGAGGCACTGTACTCGCATCGGGAAGTGCGGAAGAAGTCCTTGCCAACACGGAAGTCCGTGAGGTGTACTTGGGTCAGAACTTCCGTCTCTAAGTACGAAAAACCTGCATAATTTCGTGTATTTTCATCGGGTTGCAATAGCCACCAGCGACCCGTCCACGGGCCCATACGGGCAAGCGGGCACGAATCGTGCTTAAGGCTTCGCTGCAGCTGCGGCTCGGCCAGCAGCTCACGATGACCCCGCAGCTCCAGCAGGCCATCCGGCTGCTGCAGCTTCCCTCGCTCGAGCTCCAGGCGCACATCCGCGAGCTGCTCGAATCGAACGTCATGCTCGAGGCCGACGAGGAGGCCGAGGGCACCGGCACGTTCGAGGCGCTCGGCGCCGGCCCGAATGAACAGGTCGCCCCGCCGGCGAGCGCCGAGAGCGAGAGCACGGTCGAAGTCGTCGACGACGGCTGGAACGAGCAGTCGGTCGGCGCTTCCGACACGCCGTGGAGCGGTGACGACGACGAGCGACAGCAGGACTACCAGGATGGCAAGGGCGAGTCGCTGCACGACCACCTCGGCTGGCAGCTCGACCTCGCCGGACTAAGCGGCCGCGACATGGCGATCGCCCGCGCGATCGTCGATGCGATCAACGACGACGGCTATCTCGCCGATGCACCCGACGTCATCGCCGCGACGCTGCGCCCCGACATCGAGGCGACGCACGGACGAGATCCTCACCGTGCTCGGTCTCGTGCAGCTGCTCGACCCGCCGGGCGTCGGCGCGCGCAACCTCGGCGAGTGCCTGACGATCCAGCTTCAGCTGCTGAAGCCCGACACGCCCGGCCGCTCGGTCGCGCTGAAGATCGCCGCGTACCACCTCGAGAAGGTCGCGCACCGCGAGACCGCGGCGCTGCGTCGCGATCTCGGCGTCGACGAGGAGGAGCTCGAAACCGCGCTGGTGCTGGTGCGTTCGTGCCATCCGCGCCCCGGCGCGCAAATCAGCTCGTCGTCGGCCGAGTACGTGGTGCCCGACGTGTTCGTGCGGCGCGCGCCCACCGGCTGGACCGTCGAGATGAACTCGGCGACGCTGCCGAAGGTCCGGCTGAACCACAGTTACGCGAACCTCATCGGCCGCACGTCCAGCCACGCGAGCATGCGCGCGCAGCTGCAGGAGGCCCGCTGGCTGCTGAAGAGCCTCGAGATCCGGCACGACACGCTGATCAAGGTCGCTCGCTCGATCGTCGAGCGGCAGACCGCATTCCTCGACCAGGGCGAGGAATTCATGAAGCCGATGATCCTGCGCGACATCGCCGAAGCGATCGGCATGCACGAGTCGACCATCTCGCGGGTCACGGCCGGCAAGTACATGCACACCCCGCGCGGGGTGTTCGAGCTGCGCTACTTCTTCTCGAGCCACGTCGAGGGCGCGGACGGGTCGGAGACCTCCTCCACCGCCATTCGCGCGAAGATCCGCAAGCTCATCCGCGAAGAGCCTACCGGCGTGCCGCTGAGCGACAGCCGCATCGCCGAGGTGCTGTCGGGCGAAGGCATACCGGTCGCGCGGCGCACGGTCGCGAAGTACCGCGAGGCGATGGGCATCGCGCCCTCGAACGAACGCAAACGCGCTGCGGCGCGCTGAACCACGTCAAGCAAGGAGAACCACATGCAGCTGAAGCTCACGGGTCACCATGTCGAGGTCACGTCGTCGATGCGCGCTTACGTGGAGAAAAAACTCGAACGCATTGTCCGGCATTTCGATCACGTCATCGACGTCAACTGCGTACTGACGGTCGAGAAGCTCGAGCAGAAGGCCGAAGCCACGCTGCACGTCAGTGGCGCCGACATCCATGCCGATGCGATCGACAGCAACATGTATGCGGCGATCGACGCGCTGGCCGACAAGCTCGACCGCAGCGTGAAGAAGCACAAGGAAAAGCTGCACGACCATCACGCGAGCGAAGCGCGCCGCGTCGCGCGGCCGTCCTGACCCGGCGCGAACCCGAGGGCAGATCGATGCGGCTCGTCATCATCAGCGGCCTGTCGGGCTCCGGCAAGAGCGTGGCGTTGCACATGCTCGAGGACCTCGACTTCTACTGCATCGACAACATCCCCGCGGCGTTGCTGAAGCCGTTCATCGCGCACACCGTCCGCAGCGACGAGTCGGTCTACCGGCGCACTGCGGTCGGTGTCGATGCCCGCAACACCGAGGCCGAGATCGCCACGGTGCCGACGCTGGTCGATGAGCTCAAGCGCGCCGGCATCGGCTGCGAGCTGCTGTTCCTCACCGCGTCGGACGAGGAGCTGCTGCGCCGCTTCGCCGAGACGCGCCGCAAGCATCCGCTCAGCCGCGACGGCGACAACCTGCATGACTCCATCGCGGCCGAGCGCCGGCTGCTCGAGCCGGTGATCAACGCGGCCGACCTCGTGCTCGACACGTCACGCATGGGCATCCACGACCTGCGCCAGACCATCCAGCACCGCATCGAGCAGCGACAGCACAGTCGCATGTCGATCCTGTTCCAGTCGTTCGGGTTCAAGCACGGCATTCCGGGCGATGCCGATTTCGTGTTCGACGTCCGCACGCTGCCGAACCCGTACTGGGAGGGCCTGCTGCGGCCGCTGACCGGCCGTGACGCTGAAGTCATCCAGTATCTGCAGGGCTTTCCGCAGGTCGGCAAGCTCATCGATGCCATCGACCAGTTCGTCGAGGCGCGCATTCCCGAACATCAGGCGGCCAATCGCCGCTACCTCACCATCGCGGTGGGCTGCACTGGCGGCCAGCATCGGTCGGTCTATCTGGTCGAGCAGCTCGCCGCCCGGTTCGCCTCGCGCTGGCCGAACGTCGGGGCCCGTCACTCGGCATTGCCGCATGCCGAAGTCTTCCTGCCCAAGCGCCGCGTCGCGCCCCCCGCGTGAGCCCGGCGGCCGTCGGCGCCGAGGCGCTACGCGCCGCGTGGCGCGCGCGCGTCGTGTCGCACCAGCTGACCGACGATGCCGCGCAGGGGTTCGCTCTCGAGCGCCTGGCGGACCTGCAGCAGCGGCTCGCCGATGCAGCATCGCCGCGGGGCTTCATCGCGCGCTGGCTCGACTGGCTGCCGACCGGCCGCCCTCCGCCGACGGTGCGCGGCCTGTATATGTGGGGCCCGCCGGGCCGCGGCAAGACGCTGCTGGTCGATCTCTTCCACTCGACGTTGCCGGTTCCGGGCATGCGTCAGCACTTCCATCATTTCATGCGCGGCGTGCACGAGCGCTTGCGCAAGCTGCGCCGTCGACCCAACCCGCTCGATGCGGTCGCCGACCAGATCGCTCGCGATGCGTCCGTGCTCTGTCTCGACGAGCTGCAGGTCACCGACATCGCCGATGCGATGATCCTCCATGCGCTGTTCGCCGCGCTCATCCGCCGCGGCGTGTGTCTCGTGTTCACGTCGAACCAGCCGCCCGGCGCGCTGTATGCAGGCGGGTTGCAGCGCGAGCGCTTCCTGCCCGCCATCGCGCTGATCGAGCGCGAGCTCGACGTGCACGAGGTCGACGGGTCGACCGACTTCCGGCTGCGCAACCTGCAACGCGCCGAGGTCTACCTGCCGAGCGCGGAGCCGACGACACGCCAGCGGCTCGACGCGCTGTTCGAGCAGCTTGCGCATGCATCCGGGGCGAAGGCCCGCCACGCCGTCGAGCTGAACGGTCGCCGTGTGCCGGTGGTGCGCGAGGCCCACGACGTCGCCTGGTTCGATTTCGCGACGCTGTGCGAGGGACCCCGCGGCCAGGCCGACTACATCGAGCTCGCCCGCAGCTACCACACGCTCATGGTGTCGGACGTGCCGGTGATGGGCGCCGACCGTGACGACGCCGCGCGTCGTTTCATCGGGCTCATCGACGAGGTCTATGACCGCGGGGTGAAGCTGGTGCTGTCCGCGGCCGCCGAGCCGCCTGCGCTGTATCGCGGCTCACGCCTCGCCGACGCGTTCCAGCGCACGGTGAGCCGCCTGATCGAGATGCGTTCGGCCGAGTACCTCGCGCAGCCTCACCGCACCGGGGACTGAACCTGCGGCAGCGGTTCGCGCGCGAACCAGCGCCGCAACCCGTCCACCATCACGATCGCGAGCGCGGCCCAGATGCAGCCGAAGGCAACCCCCTGCGCTGCGCCGAAGTGCTCGTGGAACACGAACACGCCGAGCAGCAGCTGCACGGTCGGCGCGACGTACTGCACGAAGCCGAGCGTGCTCAGTGCGACGCGACGCGCACCGTACGCGAACAGCACCAGCGGGATGGCCGTCACCGCCCCGCCCGCGATCAGCAGCGCGTCGGTGCGCATGTCGCGACCGAAAGCACCCGTCCCCTGAAGCTCGCAGACGACGAGATAAGCGGCGGCCAGCGGCAGCACCAGACAGCTCTCGACCGCGAGCCCCCGCACCGCGTCCACGACCGCAAGCTTGCGGATCAACCCGTAGCTCGCGAACGACACCGCGAGCGTCAGCGCTATCCACGGCGGCGAGCCGACGCGGACCGCGAGATAGCCGACGCCGATCGCGGCCAGCGCGACCGCAACCCACTGCCACGCGCCGAGCCGCTCGCGCAGCAGCAGCACGCCGAAGACGATGTTCAAGAGCGGCGTGACGAAGTAGCCGAGGCTTGTGTCGAGCACGTGCCCCGAGTTCACCCCGTAGATGTAGACGCCCCAGTTGATCGAGATCAACAGCGCGCTGCCCGTCAGCAGCAGCAGCGTGCGGCCGGGCAGCCCGCGCCACCATCGCCCCTGTCGTTGCAGCGTCAGCAGCAGCCACACGCACGCTGCGCACCACACCGCGCGATGCGCGAGCACCTGCACCGTCGGGACCGCGCCGAGCAGGCTCCAGTACAGCGGGAAGAGGCCCCAGATGAGATAGGCGCCACTCGCGGCGAGCAGGCCGGCGCCGGGTGTGGGGTCGTGCCGTGGTTCCATCGCGGCACTGTAAATCAGGCCCCGCGCAGCGGGAACGCCTATAATCCGGCGTCGTACGCCCTCGCCCGCGGACCGCCATTGAAGACCGTCGCCGAGTTCCACATCGACTACCTGCAGCGCATGGATGCCGACGGCGAAATCCATGGACAGCTGCCGCACTTCGCGACCGACGACGTCGAGCTCCTGAAGATGTACCGGCTGATGACGCTGTGCCGGATGTTCGACGCGAAGACGATCAACCTGCAACGCACCGGCAAGCTCGGCACCTATGCGCCCTGCACCGGCCACGAGGCAACGCACGTCGCGGTCGGCGCGGCGATGGCTGCGTCCGACGTGCTGTTCCCGGTCTATCGCGAGTACGGCACACAGATCTGGCGCGGCGTGACGCTCGCCGAGATCCTGATCTACTGGGGTGGTGACGAACGCGGCACCGATTTCGCCGGACCGCGCGAAGACTTTCCCTGGTGCGTTCCCATCGCCTCGCAGGCGCCCCATGCCGCCGGCGCGGCCATGGCCTTCAAGCTGCGCAGGCAGCCGCGCTGCGCGGTCGCCTACATCGGCGACGGCGGCACTTCGCAGGGCGCGTTCTACGAGGCGGTCAATCTGGCCGGCGCGCGCGCGCTGCCGGTCGTGTTCGTCATCGTCAACAACGGCTGGGCCATCTCCATTCCGGTAGGCCAGCAGACCGCCGCGCAGACACTCGCGCAGAAGGCCATCGCCGGCGGCGTGCCCGGTGTGCAGGTCGACGGCAACGACGTCATCGCCGTGCGCGAGGTGATGGAAGAGGCACTCGCGCGCGGACGCTCGGGCCAGGGGCCGACGGTGATCGAGGCGCTCACCTATCGGCTCTCCGATCACACCACTGCCGACGACGCGACGCGCTACCGCCCCGCGGGCGAGCTCGAAGCGGCCTGGCAGCGCGAACCGCTCCTCCGCCTGCGGCGCCTGCTGGAACGTCGCGGTGCATGGAATGCGGCGCGCGAAGTCGCGCTGCGCGAAGAGTGCGCCGCGCAGATCGACGCGGCGGTCCAGCAATACTTCGCCTATCCGCGCCCGCCGACCGACGCGATGTTCGCGCACCTCCACGCGCATCCGCCCGCCTCGCTGCAGGAGCAGCGCGACACTGCGCAGCGTTACGGCGGCGAGCACCACTGATGGCGAAGGTCACGCTGGTCGAAGCCATCAACATGGCGCTCGCGTACGAGATGGCACGCGATCCCGACGTCGTGCTGATCGGCGAGGACATCGGCGCGAACGGGGGCGTGTTCCGTGCCACCGCCGGTCTGCAGCAGCGCTTCGGGAGCGACCGGGTGCAGGACACGCCGCTCGCCGAAGGCATGATCGCCGGCATGGCGGTCGGCATGGCGGCACAGGGCCTGAAGGTCGTGGCCGAGATCCAGTTCATGGGCTTCATCTACCCGGCGCTCGACCAGATCGCGAACCACATGGCCCGCCAGCGCAATCGCACCCGTGGCCGGCTCACGTGTCCGGTGGTCGTGCGCATGCCGCACGGCGGCGGCATCCACGCGCCCGAACACCATTCCGAGAGCCTCGAGACGCTGCTGTGCCATCACGCGGGCCTGCGGGTCGTGTGCCCGTCGTCGCCCGCCAAGGCGTACGGGCTGATGCTGTCGGCCATCCGCGATCCCGATCCGGTGATCTTCCTCGAGCCGACGCGACTGTACCGGCTCGCGCGCCAGGAAGTGCAGGACGATGGCGTGGCGCTGCCGCTCGACCACGCGCACCTGCTGCGCGAGGGCGAAGACGTCACCGTCGTCACCTGGGGCGCCATGACGCACGACACGATGCGCGCCGTCGACCTGCTCGCGCAGGAGCGCATCAGCTGCGAGGTGCTCGACCTCGCGACGCTGTCGCCCATCGACCAGGACACGCTGCTCGAGTCGGTCGCACGCACCGGCCGTCTCGTCATCGTGCACGAGGCTGCGCGCAACCTCGGTCTCGGCGCCGAGATCGCCGCGCTGGTGGCCGAGCGCGCGCTCTACGACCTGCATGCGCCCATCCGCCGCATCACCGGCTACGATACGGTGATGCCGTATTTCAAGCTCGAGCTCGACTACATCCCGAGCGTGACGCGAATTGCCGACGGCATCCGCGAAACGGTCCAGGCCTGAACGGTGACGGCATGAGCATCGCGCGTTTCAATCTCCCCGATCTCGGCGAAGGCCTGCAGGAAGCAGAGATCGTTCGCTGGCATGTCGCCATCGGCGACACGGTCAAGGTCGACGACCCGCTGGTCGCGGTCGAGACCGCCAAGGCGGTGGTCGAAGTGCCCGCTCCGCAGGGCGGCCGCATCGAGGCGCTGCACGGCAAGCCGGGCGACACGGTCGCCGTCGGCGCGGCGCTGGTCGACTTCGCCGCCGAGGGCCGGGCCGATGCGCCGAAGTCTTCCACCGCGAGCGGCACCGTCGTCGGCCACATGCCGGTCAGCGACGAGGAGCTTGCGGCAGCACCCGAGCGACGGTCCGCGGCGGGCGCAGCGTCCGGCCGGACGCGCGCCGTGCCGGCGGCCCGCGATCTCGCGCGCCGGCTCGGCGTCGATGTCACGACGCTTGCCGGCACCGGCCGCGAGGGTCTCGTCACGCTCGACGACGTGATGTCGGCGGCCGGTGTCGCTGCCGTGTCACGCGTGCCGATTCCGACGCTGACCACGCAGAGCTCGATGCGACCCGCGCCTGTTCCGGGCGAGGACGGCGGCGAGCTCGAAGTGCTTCGCAGCCTGCGCCGCGCCATGGCGCAGAGCATGTCGCTCGCCCGTGACAACGTCATGGAATGCACGGTGTTCGACGATGCCGACATCGAAGGCTGGCAGTCGGGTGCCGACTACACCGTCCGCCTGCTGCGCGCCATCGCCGCCGGCTGCAATGCCGAGCCCGGCCTCAATGCCTGGTTCGACACGACCGCGCAGGGCCGCCGCGTCTTCCACCACATCGACGTCGGCATCGCCGTCGACACCCCCGACGGCCTGCTGGTCCCGGTCATCCGGGACGTCGGCAAACGCAGCGCGCGCGAACTGCGCGCGGAGATCAACCGGTTGAAGGCCGGCGCACGCGACCGCTCGCTGCCCGCCTCCGACCTGCGCGACTTCACTTTCATGCTGTCGAACTTCGGCGTGATGGCCGGCCGCTACGCAACGCCGGTGGTCGTGCCGCCAGCGGTTGCCATCCTCGGTGCGGGCCGCGTGTCGCGCGACGTCGTCGCCGTCGACGACCGCATCGAGGCCCATCGCCGCATCCCGTTGTCACTCACCTTCGATCATCGCTGTGTCACCGGCGGCGAGGCCGTGCGGTTGCTCGGCGCGGTGATCGCCGATCTGCAGCGATCCGACTGACGTCATGACGCCCTCGCCGGCCCGCCGCCTGATCGCAACCGCCCTCGCGGCGCTGCTGGCGGGATGCGGCGGCGGTTCCGATCCAGCGCCGGCCGCTCCGGCGCCAGCACCAGCGCCAGCACCCGGGCCAGCACCGACGCCGACGCCGACACCCACGCCCACGCCCACGCCGACGCCGCCCACCGCCGGCCTCGACAACCGGCCAGCGAATGCGACCTGCCGCGCTCCCGCACGCCCCACCGTCGTCGCCGACCTCACGACCACGCGCGTCTTCCCGGCACTGAGTTTCAACGCGCCGACCGGCCTGCTGCAGGCTCCAGGCAACGCGACGCGGTGGTATGTGCTCGAGCAGGCCGGCGTGGTCCGGGCGTTCGCGAACACGGATTCGACGACCAGCTCGACCGTGTTCGCCGACCTCTCCGCGCGCGTCACGTCGGGCGGGGAGACCGGTCTGCTCGGGATGGCCTTCCATCCGCGCTACCCGAGCGATCCGCGCGTCTTCGTCTCGTACACGGGCGGAAGCCCGCTCGTGTCGCGCATCTCCGCGTTCCGCACCCTGAACGGCGGCGCAACGCTCGACACCACGACCGAGCAGGTGCTGCTGACGGTCAATCAGCCGGAAGCGAACCACAACGGCGGCCACATCGCGTTCGGTCCGGATGGTCTGCTCTATATCGGATTCGGCGATGGCGGGGGTGGCGGCGACGTGCACGGCGCGATCGGCAACGGCCAGCTGCTCGCGACGCTACTCGGCAAGATGCTGCGCATCGACGTCGATACCGCTCCGCCCTCGGGCGCGACCTACTCGATTCCCGCAACGAACCCGTTCGCCGGTGGCGCATCCTGTGCGCTCGGGGGCACCACAGCCGCGGGCGGCCGGTGCGCCGAGATCTATGCCTACGGTCTGCGCAATCCGTGGCGTTTCAGCTTCGATCGCGCCAACGGCACCCTGTGGGCGGCCGACGTCGGTCAGGGCGCCTGGGAAGAAATCGATCGCATCTCGCTCGGCGGCAACTACGGGTGGCGCTGTCGCGAAGGCGCGCATGGGTTCAATGCAACCTGCGGCAGCGCGACCGGTCTGCTGGACCCCGTCGCCGAGTACAGCCACTCGGCCGGCAGCTCCATCACCGGCGGCTACGTCTATCGCGGCACTGCCCTGCCCGGCCTCGTCGGCCGGTACGTGTTCGGCGATTTCGGCAGCGGCACGCTGTGGTCGATTCCATCGGATACCGCGCCCACGCTTGCCATCAGTGGTGGAGCGACGAGCGCACTGCGACCCTCGGCCTTCGGCGAAGGCGTGGACGGCGAGCTGTACGTCGTCCACTACGGTGGAACCCTTCATCGCATCGGGCTTTCCGCGGGCGCTGCCGGCGGCGTGGCCGCGCAGCTGTCGGCCACCGGTTGCGCAACGGCCGGAGCGCCGTCGACGCCGGTGAGCGGAATGATTCCCTATGCTCCGGTCGCGGGCTTCTGGTCGGACGGAGCCACCAAGGAGCGATACCTTGCCCTGCCCGACGCGACGACGATTTCGGTCGGCACGACAGGCGATTTCGATCTCCCCGCAGGCTCTGTGCTGGTGAAGCACTTCAGGCTCGGCACTCGACTGGTCGAAACGCGCCTCTTCATGCGTCACCCTGACGGTGTCTGGGCGGGCTACTCATACGAGTGGAACGCGGCGGGAACCGATGCCGCGCGTGTGATCGGCGGCAAGACGGCCACCATCGGCACACAGCAGTGGGTGTTCCCGAGCGAGGCCCAGTGCCTGCAGTGCCACACAGCGGCGGCCGGCGCCACGCTCGGCCTCGAAATCGCGCAGCTCGACGCGCCGCTGCTGTACCCCGCCACCGCACGCACGGCGAACCAGCTGACCACGCTCGACTCGGTCGGCCTGTTGTCACCGCCGCTGGCACAGGGGCCGGCGGCAATGCCGAGGCTGTACGATCCTTATGGCACGGACGGCACGCTGGCCGAACGCGCGCGCAGCTATCTGCACGCCAATTGCTCGAACTGCCATCGGCCCGGCGGAGGCACGCCGGACAACATGGATCTCCGCTTCACCACTGCACTCGGTCAGACGAACGCGTGCGCAGCGCCCACCGGCGGCACGCTCGGAATCGCAGCCGCGCAACGTCTCGTGCCCGGTTCGCCGTCGACGTCCCTGATCGTCGCGCGCATGGACCGCCGTGATTCCGCCCAGATGCCGCCGATCGGCAGCACCGTCGTCGATGCAGCCGGCGTAACGCTGATCTCGAACTGGATCGCGGGTCTGCCGAACTGCAACTGAGCTCACGCGAGCGACACGCCGCCATCCAGCACGAGCAGGTGCCCGACCGCGTACGACGCCGCCGGTGAGCACAGGAACAGGATCGCCGCCGCCACTTCGGCTGCGGTCGCGACGCGACCGATCGGCACCGTCGCCGTCAGCTGAGCGGCCGCCGCCGGGTCCGCCATCAGCGGTGCGAGCATCGCGGTGTCGACCGCACCGGGGCACACCGCGTTGACGCGAATGCCGTGCGGGATCAGGTCGAGCGCCGCGGCGCGCGTCAGCCCCGCCACCCCGTGCTTGGCTGCGACGTAAGGCGCCATGCCACGTCCGGCAATCACACTTGCCACCGACGCGGTGTTGACGATAGCCCCGCCTCCTGCGGCCTTCAGCGCCGGCGTTTCGGCGCGCATTGCCCAGAACACGCCGTTGAGATTCACGTCGATCACGCGCCGCCACAGCTCGATCGACGTGTCCTCGAACTCGGCGCCGAAGCCGCTTGGAATGCCGGCGTTGTTGACCGCGATGTCGAGGCGGCCGAATCGGTCGACTGCGCGGGCCACCATCGCCTCGCACGCGCTCGGGTCGCTGACATCGGCCAGCGTCGAGGCCACCTCGCCGCCCCGCTGGCCCACCTGCGCGCAGGCCGATTCCAGTCGCTCCGCATCGACGTCGACCAGCATCACGCGCGCGCCAGCCTGACCGAACGCGAGTGCGGTCGCGAGACCGATGCCGCTCGCCGCGCCGCTGACCAGCACTGCCCTGCCTTTGAAGCCGTTCGTCATGACGCTCCTCCCTGTTTGCAACAGCTTGCCAGAAGCCGCCTCTCGAGGGCCTCGGAGCACCCTGTTGTATGCTCCCTGCAATCCCGACCACAGCCAGCTGGAGTCCAACGTGCCCGGAAAACTCGTCCTCGTCCGTCATGGCCAGAGCCTGTGGAACGTCGCCAACCTCTTCACCGGCTGGCATGACGTCGACCTTTCGGACCAGGGCCGCGAGGAGGCGCGCCAGGCCGGCCGCGAGCTGAAAGCCACCGGCATCTCGTTCGACTACGCCTACACCTCCATGCTGAAGCGGGCAATCCGCACGCTATGGATCGCGCTCGACGAGATGGACCGCATGTGGCTGCCGATCGAACATTCCTGGCGCCTGAACGAACGCCACTACGGCGCCTTGCAGGGTCTCGACAAGGCGCAGACCGTGGCGAAGCACGGCGAAGCGCAGGTGAAGATCTGGCGCCGCAGCTACGACATCCCGCCCCCGCCCATGGCCGAAGGGGACGCCGGCCACCCGCTGAACGATCCGCGCTACTCCTCGGTCGACCGCCAGCTGCTGCCCGGCACCGAGTCGCTGAAGACGACACTCGAACGCGTGTTGCCGCTGTGGAACGACGGCATCGCGCCGCGCCTGCGGGCCGGACAGAACGTGCTGATCACCGCGCACGGCAACAGCCTGCGCGCAATGGTGAAGATGCTCGACGGCAAGAGCGAATCCGAGATCGTCGAGCTCAACATCCCGACCGGGGTCCCGTTGCTGTACGAGCTGGATGCGGCACTCAAGCCGCTGTCGTCACGCTACCTCGGTGATCCGGCGGCGATCGCTGCTGCGGCCGAAGCGGTCCGCCGGCAGACGGAGAAGAAGCCGGCCTGATCAGCTGCGGCGCGGGCGTTTGCTCGCGACGGCCCACGCGTCGTACTTGCCGCCGTGCTTCTCGGCCAGCGCGTTGAAGCGGGCCGTGATCGCCTGCATGTCGGCCACGATGAGCCGCATCTCGCGGTTCGCGTGCAGGCTGTACCCGCCGTCGGGCTCGGGGCGGCTGTCGGTGGTATAGCCGTCGGGCTCGATCTCCGCTGCCACCGCGGCGCAGGCTTCCGCGGTCGGCAGCGCGAAGAAGAAGTCGACCGATTGTGCATCGAAGGCCGCGATGCCGGCCTTGCGCAGCTGCGCGATGAACCGCGAATCCCAGTCCTCGACGTCCTTCTTGCTGGCGACGGCGCGCCGCACCTGGGAAAAAATGCGCAGCAGCGACAGCGCCGCGACGGCGATCAGGGCGACGTAGATCCAGGTGCTCATCTCGGGCTCCGCGCGCTAACGCTTCGTGACCAGCCAGGGATGGAGACTCTGCCGGCCTTCGAGCTGCAACGCAAAGTCGAACCGATCGAGGTCGACGCAGCAGTCGAAATCTGCCCGCGGAGCGTAGTCGGCGGCCGGGTCGAAGAACTTGCGCGCCGACGGAGCCTCGGCCAGCCGGGCGGCGATGCCGGCGGTATCATAGGCGTGCCCCCGTAGCTGCGCCGCCAGCCACTCGGCGCACAGGTCGTCTTCGAGCGAACGCTCGCGAGCCTCCTGGCCCATGCGCACGAGCGTCACCCGGCCGGGGGCGGCATCGGTGAGGCGCCGCACCGTCGCGCTTGCGTTCACCAGCGCAGCGGACAGCACGAGCGTCGCTTCGGACGCCGCCATCAGCCCCTGCGTACCCGCGTGGGTCGTCTGGATCATGGTGCGACCCGCAAGGTCGAGCCGTGCGACCTCGCTCGGGGAGTTGCCGACGTCGAAGCCCGGCAGCTTGCGCGCGTGGCGCTCGCCCGCCAGCAGCCATTCCGGGTGCTCGGCCTTGAGCTGGCGCGCCGTCTCCTCGGCCGCGACCGGAATGATGCGCGTGACGCCTCGGGCGAACGCGTTGCACTGGACGGTCGCGGCGCGGAACACGTCGATGATGACGACCGCCCCGCGCGCCGCCCGCGCGCCGGCGACATGGTCGGCGATCTCGACGTCCATGCTACGGAAGCTCGACGACCGTGCCGATGTCGCCGGGACGCTCGTTGACCGACACCACGGTCGCCTTCGGGAAGAAGTTGAATTCGGATGCGGACGCCCAGGTGTAGGCACCCATCGCGCGGCCGATCAGCAGATCGCCGGCTTTCAGTGGCGGCAGCAGCAGGTTCTCGGCGATGACGTCGATGCTGTCGCAGGTCGGCCCCGCCAGCACCGACGGGCGGCGCTCGCCGGTCGTCTTCAGCGCCTCGATCGGATACTGGCCGTGGTCGAACAGCTGGCCGCTGTAGCTGCCGTAGACGCCGTCGTCCAGGTAGTACCACCACAGGCCTTCGCGTTCGGCGCGGCCCATGACGCTCGCGACACCGATGGCGGCCGGACCGACGATGAAACGTCCCGGCTCGGCGATGACGCGCACGCTCTTCGGCAGCGCCTGCAGCGCCTTGCGGATCGGCGCGCAGAACCGGCCGATCTCGGGCACGCGTTTCGCGTAGTCGATCGGGAAGCCGCCGCCGATGTCGAGCGTATCGAGCGCGCCGAGCTTTTCCTTCTTCGCCTCGGCGAGCAGCCGGCCGCACGCCTCGATCGCCTCGACGTGCTTCATCGGGTTCGGTGCCTGGCTCCCCACGTGGAAGCTGAGGCCGCGCACCTCGATGCCGAGCTGCGCCGCGAGGCGGATGAGCTCGAGCGCATCTTCCGGGTCGCACCCGAACTTGCGCGACAGGTCGCTGACCGCGCCCGGCGAACGGAACGACACGCGGATCAGCAGCTCGGCCTGATCGCGATAGCGGCGGAACTTGCGCACTTCGTCGGGGTTGTCGGCCACGAACACGCGCACGTCGTGATGCAGCGCGTTGCGGATGTCGATGTCGCGCTTGATCGGATGCGTGTGGATGCACCGTGCCCCGTCGATGCCGAGCGACGCCGCGAGCTGCACCTCGCCGGTGGTCGCGAGGTCGAGCTTGCCGCCCAGCGCGTCGACAGTGCGCACGACCGACGCGTGCGGAAATGGCTTCAGCGCATAGTGCAGTTCGACGCCCGGCAACGCACGCTGCAGGCGCTTGTACTGCTGGCGCACCCGCTCACAGTCGACGATCAGCAGCGGCGAGCCGAACTCGCGCACCAGCCGACGGATGTGCTGAGGCTCGAACGGATCGATAAAACGCGGCGCGGTCACGGCAGTACTCCCAGCTCGAGCGTTGAATCGCCGGATTCCCCGTTGTCGCGCGCCGCGGCGCGCACCAGGCGATCGCGCACGGCATCCCAGCGGTCGTCACCCGGCACTTCCTGCACGAGGATGCGCGCGCACCCGGACTTGTCGAGTGCGCGAAGGTTCGCATAGAGGTCGTGGGCATAGACGTCGGCGCGCTTGCCGGCGTTGATCCACGTGACTGTCGGATAGGTTCGCAACGGCAGGCGTTGCGCCAGCACGGCGATGCGCTGGCCGCCATCGGACAGCGCCTCGGCCATGGCATCGAGCTCACCGCCCTCCACCAGCATCAGCGGCGTCTGCGGCGCGTAGTGGCTCGCGAGGCTGCCCGGCACGCGCGGCAGGTCGGGGTCGGCACCCACCAGCACGTTGTCGACCACCCTGCGCAGCTGCGCGAGCCCGATCGAGCCCGGTCGCAACAATCGCGTGGTCGACTCGTCGCAGAACACGATCGTCGATTCGAGACCGATCTGCGCCTCGCCACCGTCGAGCACCACCTTCACTGCGTCGCCGAATTCATCGCGGACGTGCTCGGCGCGCGTCGCGCTCAGCCGACCGAAGCGATTCGCGGACGGCGCGGCGATGCCGCCGCCGAATGCCGAGATGAGCTGCTGTGCCATCAGATGCGAGGGAATGCGGATCGCGACCGTGTCCTGCCCGCCGGTGACGATGTCGTGCACGCTCTCGGCACGCGGCAGCACCAGCGTCAGCGGACCGGGCCAGAATGCTTCGGCCAGCCGAGCTGCGCTCGACGGCACCTCGCGCGCCCAGCGACGCAGGTATTTCGGGTCGTCGATGTGAACGATGACGGGATGGTTCGGCGGCCGTCCCTTCAGCTCGAAGACCTTGCGCACGGCGGCGGGGTTGGCCGCGTTCGCGCCGAGACCGTAGACCGTCTCGGTCGGGAACGCGACCAGCTCGCCGTCGCGGAGTGCCTCGACGGCCTCTTCGATCTCGGCCTGTGATGCCCGGGTGACTCGTACCATCCGGCCATTCTAGTCGATGCGACTAGTCGATGACCGCGCGAACCCACCCGGTTCCCGAACGCCGTACCTCATAGGTCGGCCAGTAATGCCGATCGAGTTTCAGCGTGATGACTTCGGGTGAATTGTTCCAGGTCAGCGTGCGCAGACGCACGGAGGAACGGTCGGGCTTCCCGGCGACCACGCGCAGGAAACTGTCGAGATCGGGCGTTGGCTGACCGTCGACCTCGACGATGCGTCGGCCCGGGAAGAGCCGTGAACGCGTTGCCGGCGACCCGTAGGCGAAATACGCGACGTACACACCTTCGGGCGTGATGCCACGCTGTGTGCTCATCGCCCGATGCGGCGCCTGCAGCGTCGCGCCTGCCCACTGCACGACCCGCTCGACGTCGTTGCCGTCGAGCGGCACCGTCGGCACCGTCAGCACCTGCTCGGATTCTCCGCGCCAGACCGTGACGGTAACCGACGTCTGATCGACCGTGGCGCGCTCCACGTCACGAAACCGCGTCATCGGCTTGCCGTCGATCGCGAGCAGCAGGTCGCCCTGCTGCAGCAGCCGCGCTGCGGGAGAACCCCCGGTGATGCGCGTGATGTTCAATACCTGGTTGCGCTCCGGGTTTGCCTGCTCGAGGCGCTGGGCCCACGCCGGCGAGAGACCGAGCCGGCGTGACGCGCTCATCGGCTGCAGCCCGAGCTCGACGTCGAGCGTGTGCAGCGGTCGCGTCGCACGAACGTGATCGAGCATCTCGGCGACGAGATCGATCGGCACGCCGCGGTTCGCCTGCGCCGGCTCGCGCCCGCCTTCGAACACGAAGCTCGACCACAGACCCAGCACCTCGCCGGCATTGTTCGCGAGCACGCCGTCGAAATCGCCCGGCGGGTTCAGCAGCTGCGCAACCTCGACGTTGCTGTCGCGGAACTGCATCGTGCGCGACAGCGGCAACACCAGCGGATCGACCGAGGTCACCGACGTCGCGCGCGACTTGACCTCGCCGCTCGAGTCGAGCCCGACGACGTTGATCGGAGCGCCCGCGCGGAACGGCTGGGCCGCGAACCGCGCCGAACGCACCGGTGTCGTGCCGATCGACTTCGGGTCGTAGGAGACGATGGCGAGATTGTGAAGCGGATGCACGAACACGACCTTGCCCGGCACCTCCATCGCACCGGCGAACGTGATGCGCACGTCGCCGAGCGACACCGGCACCGTGTTGCGGTCGGTCACGATGAGGCCGCGCTCGGCATCGACGATCACGCCCGTGCCGTGATAGTTGCGTTCGGTGATGCCGGAGATCGAATACGGCATGTCGAAATTGAGGAACACCAGCGACGGCTGCACGCGCGAGATCAGCGGATCCTTCGCGACCGGAAACGCGGTCGATGCCGGCGGCACCGGCTTCGACGCCGGAGCCGGCGGTAGTACCGCGCACGGCCAGAGACCGCTCGCATCGTCGCGCCGGCACTGCTGCGCGGGGAACCAGCCGCGATCCATCCGGAACGAGCGCAACTGGCTGCCGTTCGGGTCGTCGAGCGTGGTGAAGCGCACCGTCGCGCGATCGCCGTCGCCGAGCGTGTCGATGGCCGCGCGGAAATCGGCCAGCGTCGCCACCGGTCGCGAATTGACCGCGGTCACCAGCGCGCCACGCGGCACACCCGCTGCGCCGAGCGCGTAGCCCGGGTTCGCCACATAGGCGCCGCGTATCGGCAGGTTGAAGTGACGCGCCTGCTGGTACGACAGGTTGTGCACGACCGCATCACCGAACTCGAGATACTCGGCCGGCGTGATCGCCTCGAGATCCTCCACCGTCAGTCGCGCGCTGCGCGTGACGCCGCCCCGCTGCACCTCGACCGTCACGCCCTGCCCGATCGAGGCATCGAGCAGCTCTTCGAACGGCTCGAACTGCGTGACGTACTTGTCGTTCATCTTCACGAGCACGTCGCCGGGCTGCAGGTCCGAGAATGCCGCCGAACCCGGCTGCACCTCGCGCACCACCAGCATGCCCGTGCCGGTCGGGAACGCCTTGCGCACGGCGCTCTCGGTTTCGGTCGTGAGGCCAAGGCGACGCAACTCGTCGAACGGCGTGTAGCCGAGGATCGTCTGCAGCGTGCCGCGCGTGACGTGCCGGTCGGCGCGGATCAGCTCGACCGCCCGCTTCACGCGCCCGAGCGGCAGGTAGAAGCTGGAGGCCGCGCCCGATGCTCCACCCGCGTTCAGCGCGACGACCCGTCCTTCGATGTCGACCACCGGCGAGCCCGACGAACCGCCGGACGTACCCGACGCGGCCTGCAGATAGAAGGTGTTGAAGTCGTTGTACCGGCCAAGCCCGTAGGCCGGAGCCTCGCGGTCGAGCCGTGCCAGCGTTCCCGCGAGGATCGACAGCTGCTCGCCGGCGTTGTTGCCGATCACGCGGATCTCGCGACCCACCTGCGCGCCCTCCGGATAAAGCGGGAGCGACTTCGGCTTGATGAACCGCAGCTTGGACGGGTCGTAGCGGTACAGGCCGAAGTCGTGCACCGGGTCGCGATAGACCGGGTAGAGCTGCACTTCCTCGCGATTGAGGAACGTCGCCTCCGCGGTCACCGGTCCCGGCGTAACCACGTGGCGGTTGGTCAGGATCAGGCCCTTCTCGGCGTCGATCACGAAGCCGGTCGCCTGTGACGACGTGTTCCATTCGGTATCGAACGCCCGTGTGGAGTCGATCTCGATCGCGACCACGCTCTGCGCGATGCGCTCGAGCGTCGCCGCCCAAGTCGCGTCCTCGCGCCGCGGAGCCGCCGCGGCCGTTTCCACCGGCGCAGGCGGGGGTGCGCCGTTGCCCGGCGGCAGCCCGACCTCACCCGGCACGGGCGGAAGTACCGGACGCGGTGCCTGCGCCAAGGCCGGAGAACCGTGCAGCAGCGGCAGAACGAGCGCGAGCATTGCGAGGCGAACGGGCAGCGAAGACTTTGTCATGTGTACCTCAACCAAACAGGACGAGCACCCAGACCCCGGCGAGCAGCGCGAGCGCGAGCGAAACCGCCGCGGAACCGAGGTCCTTGGCGAGGCCGGAGAGTTCGTGATGTTCGAGCCCGATGCGGTCGACGGTCGCCTCGACGGCGCTGTTGACCAGCTCGATGACCAGCACCAGCAGCATCGGCGCGACCAGCAGCGCGCGCTCGACGCCGGTTTTACCGAGCCAGAGGCCCGCCGGAATGACCGCCACCGCGAGCATGAGTTCCTGCCGGAAGGCCGCCTCGTCGCGGCAGGCACCCCGGAAACCGCGCACGCTGGCGCCGAAGGCCCTGAAAAGTCGCGTCGCCCCGCGCGGCTTGGGTCGCTGCATGGCCGGAAGTCTACAATAGGTGCATGACCCTCGACCGCCGCAGCACCTCCACCGTCCGCGTCGGCGGCATCGCCGTCGGCAGCGGTGCCCCCGTCGTCGTCCAGTCGATGACCAACACCGATACGGCCGACATCCCTGGCACCGTGCGCCAGGTGGCGGACCTCGCGCGCGCCGGGTCGGAGCTCGTGCGGATCACCGTCAACTCGATCGAGGCCGCTGCCGCCGTGCCCGCCATCCGGCAGGCGCTCGACGCCGCCGGCGTTCCGGTGCCCCTCGTCGGCGACTTCCACTTCAACGGTCACAAGCTGCTGCGCGAGGTGCCCGAGTGCGGCATCGCGCTCGCGAAATACCGCATCAATCCCGGCAACGTCGGCCGCGGCGCCAAGCGCGACACGCAGTTCGCCGAGATGATCGAGATCGCCTGTCGCAACGATCGTCCGGTGCGCATCGGCGTCAACTGGGGCAGTCTCGACCAGGAGCTGCTCGCCCGCGTGATGGACGAGAACAGTCGCAGCGCCAATCCGGCCAGCGCGCAGGAGGTGATGCGCGAAGCCATCGTCCGCTCCGCGCTCGAGAGCGCGCAGCTCGCCGAGAACGTCGGCCTTGCCGCACGACCGCATCATCCTCTCCGCAAAAGTCAGCGGCGTGCAGGACCTCATCTCCGTCTATCGCAACCTCGCCGCACGGTGCGACTACCCGCTGCATCTCGGCCTCACCGAGGCCGGCATGGGCTCGAAGGGCATCGTCGCTTCGACCGCCGGCATCGGCGTGCTGCTCCAGGGCGGCATCGGCGACACGATCCGGGTGTCGCTCACCCCCGAGCCCGGCGGCGACCGCACACAGGAAGTCATCGTCGCGCAGGAGATCCTGCAGACCATGGGCCTGCGCTCGTTCATGCCGATGGTCATCGCGTGTCCCGGCTGCGGACGCACCACCAGCACGTACTTCCAGGAGCTCGCGCAGCGCATCCAGTCGCACATCCGGCATCGCATGCCGCAGTGGCGGCGCGAATACACAGGCGTCGAGGACATGACCGTCGCCGTCATGGGCTGCGTGGTCAACGGGCCTGGCGAGAGCCGGCACGCGAGCATCGGCATCAGCCTGCCCGGCACCGGCGAGCGGCCGGTCGCCCCCGTCTACGAGGATGGAGAGAAGACCGTGACGCTGAAAGGTGACCGCATCGCCGAGGAGTTCCAGGACCTCATGGAGCGCTACGTCGTACGCCGCTTTCCCCGCAGGGCCGCGTCATGACCGAGCTCGCCGAGCGCCGCTGCGTGCCGTGCGAAGGCGGCGTTACCCCGTTGACCCGAGCCGCGGCCGAGGAAGTGCTGATGCGGCTGCACGAGGACTGGCAGCTGACCGCCGACGGGACCGCGCTGAAGCGCGAGTTCAGGTTCAAGGATTTCTACCGCGCGATGAGCTTCGCGAACGCGATCGCGCACGTGGCGAACGTCGAGGACCACCACCCGGACCTCGAGGTCGGCTGGGGTTATGTGCGGGTGAGATATTCGACCCACGCGATCGGCGGCTTGAGCGAGAACGACTTCATCTGTGCGGCAAAGGTGGATGTGCTGTCGTTGCGGTGAACGGATGGCCGAAGCCGGAAGGGTGCTTGCTGCACGGGCACACTCGGACGCGCGGGACGCGAAAGCCCACATCCCTGTGCGCTCCGCGCCGGCCATCCATGGCCGGCGAGGCCCGCGCGCCCGAATGCACCCGTGCCGTTTGCCTCCAGCCGGGTTCGCCCATCCGTTCGCGCGCGCTTTGATGAGAGTGAAGAGTGCGGCTTCGCTTGGCGCTTGCTACCCCGGAGGTGGCGCGCGGGCGTCGCGCTCACGCAATCGAAGCCGCGACGTCTCAGCCTCTCACCGCGGCCCGAGAGGTCGCCCCGCAACGCGCAGCACAGCTGAGCGCCCGGCAGCGAGTCTGCATGCGAGGGTGCGCGGGCCTCGCGCGTCAGGGATGACGCGCGCGGAGCATCACATGGACGTGCTCCGAAAGCGTCCCGCGCACCCTCGCATGCAGGCTCGCTGTCTGGCACTGATCCGTCCTGAACGTCGCGATGCGAACTCTCAGGCCCTGATTCCCATCGCCTGCCGCATCAGTCCGCTCCGCAGCGCGCGACTGTGTGCCGCCCCGGCCAGCGCCGTCCGGCCCAGCAGCTGCATCGGTGCCGCGCTCGCCGTGAACAGCTGATCGAACGAATGGACCAGCGCCGCGACCAGCGAATAGGCACTGCGCCGCTCGCGCTGGTACGCGCGCAGCGCACGGCCCGCGCCGACGCTTTCACGTGGCGGGCGGGTCGCGAGCGCCTGCACCAGTGCGCCGACGTCGAGCAGACCCTGGTTCAGACCCTGGCCCGCCAGCGGATGGAGCGTGTGCGCTGCGTCGCCGATCAATGCGCAGGGGCCGCTGACCCAACGGATCGCGCTCTGACGACGCAACGGAAACGACGCGCGTTCACCGATCAGCGTCATGCGACCGAGCGCGGGGCCCATGACCTCGCCGAGCTCGCGTTCGAACGTTGCGGCATCGAGCCCGAGCAGCGCTTCCGCGCGCTCCTCCAACGCCGACCAGACGAGCGACACGTTCCCGTCAGCAAGCGGCAGCAACGCCACAGGGCCGGTCGCGAGGAAGCATTGCCACGCGGTCGACTCGTGAGGGCGTTCGGTCGCGATGCGGGCGACGATGGCGCGCTGGCCGTACGGTTGCCGCTCGACGTCGATGCCCACCTGCTCCCGCAGCGGCGAGTCGGCGCCGTCGGCGATGACGAGGAGTTCCGTGCGCAACTCACCGGCCTCGGTCTGCACGAGCATGCGTGTGCCCTCGACGTCTGTGCGCGTCGCACGTGACACGAGCGTCCCGGCGCCCGCTCCACGCGCCGCATCGAGCAGCGCATTCTGGAGGGCACGGTTCTCGACGATGCAGCCGAGGTCGGGTTCGGCGATCTCGCCGGCATCGAAGCACAACGCGGCGGAGTCATCGCGAGGATCGACCCCTTTTGTCCAGACCCGCATCCGCTCGTAGGGCGCGATGCGCGCAGGATCGAGGGCCTGCCATGCGCCGGCGGCTGCGATGGTCCGCTGGCTTGCGCGCGACAGGGCGGACACGCGCAGGTCGAGTGGCGCACCGGCCGCGATCGGCGCCGGCAGGCTCTGCTCGATCAGCAGGACATCGCCCGCCGGAACGCGCGCCCGCTGCTGCAACAGTGCCGCGGCACATGCACCGACGACCCCGCCACCGACGATGACGATCGCGTAGTCGCGCTTCATCGCAGCGGCAGCCCCCGGGCGAGCCGGGGCGTGACCGAGCCGAACCCGAAGCTGATGCGACTGAGCGCGCGTTTGGCAGGCGGCATCAGGTCGAACAGCAGCAGCCCCGCATCGCGCAGCGGTGCGACGCCTCGGCGCCGGCTGCCGAACAGACGCACGAGGCCGTCGGTGAATTGCACCATCGCCGAGCGATCGCCGCTGCGAGCAGCGGCGAAGCGGTCGAGCAGCGCGGGGGAGCCCACGTCGACCGTCAGCGAATCCATGCCCGAGGCCAGCGTCTCGGCGAGCACCGCGGCATCGCGCAGCGCCAGGTTGAACCCCTGACCAGCGACGGGATGCAGCGCCTGCGATGCATTGCCGAGCAGCACGCAGCGCGCAGCTGTGACGCGATCGGCTCGCGTCAGCGCGAGTGGATAACCGCCGCGCTGCCCGACGGCGAGCGCACGGCCAGCGCGATAGCCGAACGCCTTCTGCCAGCGCGCGATGAACTCTGCGTCCGGCATCGCGAGCAACGCAGCGGCGAAATCGGGCGCCACGGCCCAGACGAGGGCGCGCCACGGCGCCTGCAACGGCAGCAGTGCGATGGGACCGTCGGCAGTGAACCGCTCGTACGCGATGCCGTCGGCGGCGAGGTCGGTGCGCAGGCTGGTGACGAGCGCGGTCTGGCCGTAGTCGGTGACGCCCGCCTCGATGCCGGCGGCGGTGCGCAACACCGAGTGGGCGCCGTCCGCCGCAACCACGAGACGCGCCGTCGTTTCGGCGATGCCGGTTGCCGACTCGACGGTCAGATGCACGCAGTCGTCCTCGAACCGCGCCGCGCTGACGCGGGCCGGCACTTGCGCGGTGACGTCGCTGCTCGCACTCATGGCCTGCCACAACGCGCGCCCGATGACGCGATTGGGCACGACGTAGCCGAGCGCCTCCTGCCCGAAGTCGGCCGCGGCAAGCCGCGCGAAGCCGAAGCGGCCCGCATCGGATATATGGATGTCGCGGATGGCGGCGGCCTGGCCGGACATCGCACCCCAGACGCCGAGCGACTCGAAGATGCGGCGGCTGCCATTGCCGAGCGCGGTGGTGCGCTCGTCGAAACTCGGCTGCGCCTGGCTGTCGACGGCGAAGGGTTCGTACAGGCGGATGCGCAGCCCGAGCCCGCGCAGCGCCAGCGCAAGACTCGCGCCGACCAGACCTCCGCCGACGATGGCGACGTCGCAGTCGGTCTGGACGCTCATGCGGTCGCGGCGGCCATCAGCGCCTCGATCTCGTCGGCCTGCTTCGGCACGCCGTCGGTCAGCACCTCGCAGCCGTCGCGCGTGACGGCCACGTCGTCCTCGATCCGGATGCCGATGTCCTGGAAGCGCTTCGGTACGCCCTTCGAGCCGGCAGGGATATAGAGGCCCGGCTCGATGGTCATGACCATGCCGGGCTCGAGCACACGCCATTCGTCGCCGACCTTGTAGTCGCCGACGTCGTGCACGTCGATGCCGAGCCAGTGTCCGGTGCGGTGCATGAAGAACCGGCGGTACGCCCCGTCCTTCACGAGCTGGGGCACCCGACCTTTCAGCAGGCCGAGGCGGACGAGCCCGGCGGTGATCACCTGGACGGCGGCATCGTGCGGTTCGTTCCAGTGGTTGCCGGGCCGGACCTTGGCGATGGCGGCCGTCTGCGCTTCGAGCACGACGTCATAGACCGCGCGCTGGGCGGGGCTGAACCGGCCGTTGACGGGCCACGTCCGTGTGATGTCGCTCGCATAGAGCGCGTACTCGCACCCGGCGTCCACCAGCAGCAGGTCGCCGTCGCGCAGCGGCGCGTCGTTCTCGTGGTAGTGCAGGATGCAGCTGTTGGCGCCCCCTCCGACGATCGGGTGGTAGGCGCAGTCGGCATTGTTGCGCCGGAACTCGTGCTCGAGCTCGGCGACGATCTGGTACTCGAACGCACCGGGCCTCGTACGCTGCATCGCGCGCACGTGCGCGGCGGCGGCGATGCGGCCGGCCTCACGCATTGCGCCGAGCTCGGCCCGACTCTTGTAGAGACGCATGTCGTGCAGCACGTGATCGAGCGCGACCATCTCCTGCGGCGGGTGGCGCCCGTTGCGCGCCTGGTTGCGCAGCCCCTGCAGCCAGCCGAGCACGCGCTGATCGAACTCGGGGTGCGTACCCATCGCGTAGTAGACCTTGCTGCGATTCTCGAGCAGACCCGGCAGGATCTCGTCGAGGTCGCCGATCGGGAACGCGTCATCGGCACCATGGGTCGCGACGGCGCCGGCGGGGCCGGCCCGGCGGCCGTCCCATGTCTCGCGCAGCGGGTCGCGGTCGCGGACGAAGAGCACGTACTCGCCGTGCTCGCGGCCAGGGATGAGCACCGCGACCGCTTCGGGCTCGGGGAATCCGGTCAGGTAATGGAAGTCGCTGTCCTGACGGTACGCGTGGGCTACATCATTGTTGCGCTGTCGCACCGGGGCGGCGGGCAGGATCGCGATGCAGTCGCGTTCCATGATGCGCATGAGCTGCCGCCGGCGACGCGCGAACTCGGCCCGCAGTGAAGGGCTGCTCGCCGCCATTCAATGCAGCGCCTGGGGTTCCGACGGGGGCGGCGGGACGCGCAGCGGCTCGAGCTGGTCGAACAGCAATTGCACGCCGACACGCACGAACTCCACCAGCTCGGCGTAGGCAGCCTCGTTGCTCTCTTCGGTATCTTCAGGGTCGATGCCGACCTGCGTGATGGCGGTGATGTCGCGCAGGATCTCGTCCGACTCGTCGCCCAATGCCTGAAGGTCGCGGATGTGACCGCTGCCGAGGCCATAGAGAAAGCCGCGACACCACTCTCCGAGCGCATCGGCGCGAGCGCTCACTGATTCGTCGTCGGGGGGCAGCAGCAGCTGGAACCCCATCTCCGTATCGGCGAGGCCACTCGTGGTGGCCTCGAACAACGCACGCAGCCAGGGCGCGGACTCGGCGTCGGCCCGGCCTTCGGGCAGGATCTCGCCCAGCCAGTCGTCGAGGTGGTACCCCGTCGCCGCGCACAGCGCGCCCGCCAGTGTCCCGTGCGCTTCGGCCGCATCCGCGAGCGCGTGGCTGTGCGTCAGCACTCGCTGGATGTCGGCGTGGCTCAGGCTCGTCTCGGACATGCGCGAATTATGCCCTAACGAAACCCGCGCCACGGCGATTGCCCTCCTCCGGGCATCGACCTATAGTTTTCCCATGAGCGAACTCACGCCGGTCGAGATGGAAGTGCGCGGCCTCGAGCAGCGCATCGACGAGCTGCTGGTGGTGCTGGCACAGCTGCGCGAGGAGAACCGCGCGCTGCGCATGCGTCAGGAGACTTTCTCCACCGAACGCGCCGGCCTGCTGCAGAAGAACGAGCTGGTGCGTGCACGCGTCGAGGCGATGATCGGGCGCCTGCGCACGATGGAGCAGGGAGCATGAGCGACCCGGTTCGCGTCACCGTCCGCATCCTCGACAAGGACTTCCACGTCGCCTGCCCGCCGGAAGAGCGGGACGACCTCATGCTCGCGGCGGCCTTCCTCAACGGCAAGATGAAGGAGATCCGCGACGCCGGCAAAGGCGCAGGGACCGACCGCGTCGCAATCATCGCCGCGCTGAACATCGCGAACGAGCTGGTCAAGCTGAAAGGTCGGACGGAACGCGATGGCGCGGTAGGTGTTCGACTGAAGACCTTGCGGGACAAAGTCGACGCAGCTCTCGAACGCGGTCAGCAGCTCGAACTCTGAACCCGGCTTGGTGTTAGAGTCATTGCGGGCGCCGCCTGCGGTGTTCGACCAGCGGTTCGGGTTACCTCGGGCCCTATTTGAAACACCCCGGGGCACGGCCATCCGTCGGCATTGTGCATGTCCGCCTCGTGCGGAAAGCCTTAACCGACTGGGCTCTGCCCCACTTGTTGCTCCGGTCCGAGAGCAACGATCCGCACCGGCACAGGCGGGTGGCGCCTCTTTCATTACGTGACTCCTCTCACCGCATCGGACTTCACCCCCGCCTCGCTCCGCCGGGCGCTGCGTGCCCGACGCCGCGAAGTCGGCCCCGCTGACCGACGGCTCGCTGCCGAGCGCATAGCGGTGTGGGCCGACCGCCTCAGGCTGCTGCGTCCGGCCCGCCGCATCGCGCTGTACCTCGCGATGGCCGAAGAAATCTCGACCGAGCCGCTGCTCATCCGTGCAAAACGACGTGGCTGTCACACTTTCCTGCCCCGCATCACCGACACGCGCCGCAATCGCATGGTGTTCGTCGACTCGCGTGGCGCCTGGCGTCGCGGTCGTTGGGGCGTGCTCGAGCCGGCGACGATGCATCGAATCGCCGTGCGAGACCTGCAGGTGATCTTCCTCCCCCTGGTCGGATTCGACGCGCGTGGCAATCGTATGGGCATGGGCAAAGGCTTCTACGACCGAGCGGTCGCCTTCCGGCTGCTGCATCGGAACATCCGTCGGCCACTGCTGGTCGGCCTCGCGTTCGAGTGCCAGCAGGTCGACGAGTTGCCGGCACGGTCCCACGACGTACCCCTCGATCTGCTGATCACCGAGCGCGGACCGCGACGCTTCGGCAAGGCAAGCACTACCGGAGAGCCTTGATGCGTCACTGGCTGATGAAGACCGAGCCCGACACCTTCGGCATCGACGACCTCGCCGCCTCACCCCGACGCACCACCAGCTGGGAAGGCGTGAGGAACTACCAGGCACGCAATCTCCTTCGCGACGACTTCACCCGCGGCGACACCGGCTTCCTCTATCACTCCTCGTGCGCCGAGCCGGGCATCGTCGGGATCGTCGAAGTGGTTCGCGCCGGCTACCCGGATGCGAGCGCGTGGGATCCGCGCAGCCCGTACCACGATGCGAAAAGCCTTGAAAACAAGCCTGTCTGGTACACCGTCGACGTTCGACTGAAGCGCCGCATGAAGCGGGTGATCACGCTCGCCGAGCTGCGTGAACACGTGAGTGGCAAGCTTGCCGACTTCTCGTTGCTGCGAACCGGCAACCGTCTTTCGGTCATGCCGGTCGATGCTTCTCACTGGAACTTCATCATCGATCTCGAGTGATGCACGTCACGTGATGTGACGTATCAATCGGCCCATACATGCTTGCTTGTAATTTGGCAACGCGTGTATATACTCGACCTCGGACTAACCTGTAACGGAGAAAGGTCATGGCGAAAGCCAAGAAGAAGGCCAAGAAAAAGGCCGCTAAGAAGAAGTAACTCGACGATGTCGGCGAGTGCGGAATCAAAGCCCACCCGCTGACCTCGACAAGATACTCACTGTGCCCGCGAAAGCGGGCACAGTTGTTTCTGGCATTCGGAAACACCTTGAAAACAAGCTCCGGAACGCACGCGATGTCCATTGACCAGCAACAGCAGAAGCAGCTCGCCGCCGCTGCCGCCCTTCGCTTCGTCGAGCCCGGCATGATCCTCGGCGTCGGCACCGGGTCGACCGTCAACGCATTCATCGACCAGCTCGGCGACCGGGCCACTCGTCTTGCCGGCGCGGTGTCGAGCTCCGAGGCGAGCTCGAAGCGACTCGCCTCACTCGGTGTCCGCTTGCTCGACCTGAACGAAGTGCCGGTGCTCGGCCTCTATGTCGACGGCGCCGACGAGGCGAACGCTCGGCTCGAGCTGATCAAGGGCGGCGGCGCGGCACTGACGCGCGAGAAGATCGTCGCCGATGCGGCGAAGCGCTTCGTCTGCATCGTCGATGAGACCAAGGTCGTCGAGACGCTCGGCCGGTTCCCTCTGCCGGTAGAGGTCATCCCGATGGCGCGATCACAGGTGGCCCGGCAGCTCGCGGCACTCGGCGGACGACCGGTGTGGCGCGAAGCGTGCGTCACCGACAACGGCAACCACATCCTCGATGTCCACGACCTGCGCATCGCCGCCCCCCGTGAACTCGAGAACCGCATCAACCAGATGGTCGGAGTGGTGGCGGTCGGGTTGTTCGCCGCCCGCCCGGCCGATCTGCTGGTCGTCGGCGGACCGCGGGGCGTGCGCGAGATCACGCTCTAGCGACCCGACTTGCAGCGCAACGGCGCACTGTGGCTAGATCGGCTCATGCGCCACCTCCAGCCAACGGTCGATCTGCCCCGCTCCGGCAGCGATGGGCTGGGTGCGCGCCTGCACCTGCGTAGCTCGACGCACTGATCCTTCGGCGCTTCCCGCGCCTCGAGCCTTCGACCTTCCTGTCTGATCACGCGCCGTCCCGCGGACGCGCGCGTCGTGGAGCCACAGCCATGATCGATGACCCTTCGACCAAGTACCGTCCGTTCACACCGCCCTCTTTTGCCGACCGCCACTGGCCCGACGCGCGGCTGACCCGGGCGCCCACCTGGTGCAGTGTCGACCTGCGCGATGGCAACCAGGCGCTGATCGAGCCCATGGATGCGCCGCGCAAGCGGCGGTTCTTCGATCTGCTCGTCGCCACCGGCTTCGAGGAGATCGAGGTCGGCTTCCCGTCGGCTTCGCAGACCGACTTCGACTTCGTGCGCGAACTGATCGGAGAACGACGCATCCCCGACCACGTCACGATCCAGGTGCTGACCCCTGCACGCCCCGAGCTCATCCGCCGGACATTCGAAGCGTTGCGCGGCGCCCCGCGCGCCATCCTCCACTTCTATAACGCGACCGCACCGTTGTTCCGGCGTGTGGTGTTCCGCCAGGACAAGGCCGGCACGGTGCAACTCGCCACGGACGCCGCGCGCCTGATCGCCGAGCTCGCGGCCGCACAGCCGGACACCGACTGGCGCTTCGAGTATTCCCCCGAGACGTTCTCGTTCACCGAACAGGATTTCGCGCTCGAGATCTGCGAGGCGGTGCTCGACGTGTGGCAACCGACCCCCGACCGGAAGGCGATCCTGAATCTGCCTTCGACCGTGGAGGTCGCAACCCCGAACGTCTATGCCGACCAGATCGAGTGGTTCTGCCGCAATCTCTCGCGGCGCGACTCGACGGTGATCAGCCTGCACCCGCACAACGATCGTGGCACCGGCGTCGCTGCAGCCGAGCTCGGCCTGATGGCTGGCGCCGATCGCGTCGAAGGCACGCTGTTCGGCAACGGCGAGCGCACCGGCAACGTCGACATCGTCACGCTGGCGCTCAATCTCTATACGCAGGGTGTGGATCCGAAGCTCGACTTCTCCAACATCAACGAGACAGCTCGCACGGTCGAGCACTGCAACCAGCTGCCGATCCACCCGCGGCATCCCTACGTCGGCGACCTCGTGTTCACCGCCTTTTCGGGCTCGCACCAGGATGCGATCCGGAAAGGCTTCGCGGCGCGCGAGGCGGGTGACGTCTGGGACATTCCCTATTTGCCCATCGATCCGCGTGATGTCGGCCGAACCTACGACTCGGTAATCCGGGTCAATAGTCAGTCTGGCAAGGGCGGCGTCGCTTACCTGCTCGAGCGCGATTACGACCTCGCCCTCCCCCGGCGCTTGCAGGTGGAGTTCAGCCCGCTGGTGCAGCAGCTCACCGACGACTCGGGCAAAGAGGTGTCGTCGAACGAGATCTGGGCGCTGTTCGAGCGTGAGTACCTCGACGCGCAGGGCGATGATTTCAGTTATCACACGCACCGCCTTGCCACTGCCCAGGATGGCAGCGATTCAGAGTTGCTCGACGTGACACTGACGCTCGGCGGCCGGCAGGTGCAGCGCGCGGGCCGCGGCAACGGGCCGATCGATGCACTGGTGCGGGCGCTGGCCCTGCCGATCGACGTGATTTCGTATGAGGAGCGCTCCATCGGCACAGGCAGTCAGGCGCGCGCCGTCGCGTTCATCGAGATCACGACGCCCTCGCGCGTGACCCTGTTCGGCGTCGGCATCCACGCAAACATCCTTACCGCGTCGATCCTCGCGGTGCTGAGTGCGGCGCGGCGCGCAACGATGCGGGGGCTGCTGTCGGGTCAGACGGGACCGGGCGCGTGCGCCGGCGATGTGCGAATCACTGCGGGAGACCGGTAGCGAACTGCTACCGGTTACGCGTAGCACTCGCGCCCGGTTGCAACACACTGGGCCCGACCACGCGCGGCTGGTGCCCAAAGAAAAAGGCGCCGTGTCTGACCACGGCGCCCGTACTGGCTGGGGGACTAGGATTCGAACCTAGGTTGGCGGAGTCAGAGTCCGCAGTCCTACCGCTAGACGATCCCCCAAGTTCATTGGCGAAAGTGGCCTTCGGCCCTTTCGCGGACCTCCCGGACTACGCCAGCAGGAAGTGAATTCCTGCCGGCTGCCAAAGAGGCCGGCGCGCCGGTGCGCGCAGACCGGATCAACGCTTGCTGTACTGCGGGCCGCGACGGGCCTTCCGGCGACCGACCTTCTTGCGCTCGACCTCACGGGCATCGCGCGTCACGAAACCGGCCTGACGCAGCGGGCTGCGCAGCGACTCGTCGTACTCGATCAGCGCGCGCGTGATGCCGTGGCGGATTGCGCCGGCCTGGCCGGTGATGCCACCGCCCTCGACGTGCACCTCGATGTCGAAGCGCTCGCCCATCTGCACCACTTCGAGGGGCTGACGGACGATCATGCGACCGGTCTCACGACCGAAGAACTCGTCGAGCGAACGCTCGTTGACGGTGATCTGGCCGGTGCCGTTGCGGATGTAGACGCGCGCAGTCGAGGTCTTGCGGCGGCCGGTGCCGTAATTCGTGGATGCCATCGTGATGTTCCTGGGCTCTTACAGTTCGAGCGACTTGGGCTGCTGCGCCTGGTGCGGGTGCTTGGCGCCGGCGAACACGTGGAGCTTGCGATACATCGCCCGGCCCAGCGTGTTCTTCGGCAGCATGCCCTTGACCGCGAACTGGATCGCGCGCTCGGGATGCTCCTGCAGCAGCTTGCCGAGCGCGATGGACTTGAGGTTGCCCATGTAGCCGGTGTGGTGGTGGTAGAACTTGTCGGTCAGCTTGGCGCCCGTGACCTTGATCTTCTCGGCGTTGAGAACGATCAGGTTGTCGCCCATGTCGACGTGCGGGCTGAAGTCGGCCTTGTGCTTGCCGCGCAGGTGGTGCGCGAGCTGGGTGGCTAGACGGCCAAGGGTTTTCCCTTCGGCGTCAACGACGTACCAGTCGGCCTTGACGGTGCTGGCTTTGGCGAAAACAGTGCTCATCGTACTGGGACCCGCTCGATAAGTCGGAAAAAAGGCGCGGCAGTGTACTGGAAAGACGCTGCCGATTGCAAAGCGGCGGTTTTACGGCCGGGGGGCGATATATAGTCTCATGGTGGCCGCTCTGCAAACCCGTGAATACGATGCGCTCGATCGCCTGCTCACCGCCGCCGATGGCGCACTGCGAGCCCTGCTGGCTCCGGCCCGCGCGCAGCCGCCCTGTGCCGCATCCCCGCCCGGCCGACGTCGGCGCGGAGCTGACCGACGAGCAGCGAGGGGAGTCGGCGGCGCTGATGCGGGTCAACCATGCCGGCGAGGTGTCGGCTCAGGCTCTTTATCACGGTCAGGCGCTGTTCGCCCGCAACGAGCGGGTCCGCCAGGCCCTGATGGCGTCCGCCCGCGAAGAAACCGACCACCTGGCCTGGACACAGGCGCGGCTCGGCGAGCTCGAATCGCGCCGCAGCCTGCTCGATCCACTGTGGTACGCCGGCTCGTTCGCCATCGGCGTGGCAGCCGGCCTCGCCGGCGACCGCACGTCGCTCGGCTTCATCGAGGAAACCGAGCGTCAGGTGGCGAAGCACCTCGACGACCACCTGCAGCGCCTGCCGGCCGAAGACGCGCGCAGTCGTGCGATCGTCGAGCAGATGCGCACTGATGAAATCGATCACGGGCGCCGCGCCGGAGAGCTGGGCGCCGCCTCGCTCCCGCTGCCGGTCCGCAAGGTCATGGAGGCCACCGCGCGGGTCATGACGAGTACCGCTTACTGGATCTGACACGGTTTGCGACCCGTGCCGTTGTAATTGTGCCGGGATATGTAATAAAAAGCCGGCACGCATCACTACCCGGGACGGTTCGAGAATGGAAGAGAACATCAGGCCGCTGAGCGACATACCGGCCATCAATCGCTTCCTGAGCTACTGCCGAATCCGGACCGTCTCCTCCAAGACCGTCGTGATCCACGCCGGCGACCTCCCCGACGTCCTCTACTACATCATCAGCGGCTCGGTCGAAGTGATGATCGAGGACGAGGAAGGCAACGAAATGGTGCTGGCCTACCTGAACAAGGGCCAGTTCTTCGGCGAGATGGGCCTGTTCCACGAGCAGCCCACCCGCAGCGCCTGGGTCCGCACCCGCAACCAGTGCGAGCTCGCGGAGATGACCTACCCGCGCTTCCGGCAGATCGCCGCCGAGTCGCCCGGCCTCATCTTCGAGCTGGCCACGCAGCTCGCAACGCGCCTCGACCGCACCAACCGCAAGCTCGGCGATCTCGCGTTCGTCGATGTCACTGGCCGCGTTGCGCACGCGATCATGGACCTGTGCGGCGAACCCGATGCCATGACGCATCCCGAGGGCATGCAGATCAAGGTGTCGCGCCAGGAGCTCTCGCGCCTGGTCGGCTGTTCGCGCGAGATGGCGGGCCGCGTGCTGAAGGTGCTCGAGGAGCAGGGCCTGCTGCGCGCGACCGGCAAGACCATCGTCGTGTTCAACGCGCGTCCGAAGATGAAGACGCGCCCGGTGATCGTGCCGGCGCAGCCGAACGACAAGGCCGCGCGCGACAGCAAGGCGCGTGCCCCGGCGCGGATCACGCCAGACGACGAGGATGACGACGAGGACGAAGACGAAGACGACGAATAGTCTCCGACGCGATCGAGCACGAGAGCCCCGCCGTCGCGGGGCTTTTCGTTTCAGGCGGTAAGCATCGTCGCGGCGTCGATGTTGAGACGCATCGCCTCGATCACCGAGCGATAGTCCTTCTGCGCCGAAGATCGCCGAGCCCGCGACGAACGTGTCGGCGCCGGCCGTCGCGATGGCGCCGATGTTGTCGGCCTTCACGCCGCCGTCGATCTCGAGCCGCATCGGCCGCGGCCGCGACCTGCGCGTCGATGCGCGCGCGTACGGCGCGCGAGCTTCGCGAGCGCTGCGGAGATGAACTGCTGCCCGCCGAAGCCCGGATTCACCGACATCAGCAGCACGAGGTCGAGCTTGTCGAGCACGTAGTCGAGCACAGTCGAGCGGCGTCGCCGGATTGAACACGAGGCCCGGCTTGCAGCCGACTTCGCGGATCAGGCCGATGGTGCGGTCGATGTGCTCGCTCGCTTCCGGATGGAAGCTGATGTACGTCGCGCCCGGCCTTGGCGAAGTCGGGAATGATGCGGTCGACCGGCTTCACCATCAGGTGCACGTCGATCGGCGCCGTGACGCCGTGCTTGCGCAGCGCCTCGCACACCAGCGGGCCGATGGTCAGATTCGGCACGTAGTGGTTGTCCATCACGTCGAAATGCACGACGTCGGCGCCGGCGGCGAGCACGTCGCGCACTTCCTCGCCGAGGCGAGCGAAGTCGGCGGAGAGGATCGACGGGGCAATGAGGGCAGGCTGGCGCATGCGGAGATTCTACGTGGCGGCGCGCCTCAAAGCTGGATGCGGGAAAACGACCACGCCCCGAAAGCGAGGAACAGGGCCGCGACGCCCGCGAGCACACCGGCATCGAGCAGGAAGCTGAAATGCGCGGCGCCCGACAG
The DNA here is from genome assembly GCA_963769065.1 of uncultured Pseudomonadota bacterium. Classification (GTDB taxonomy): domain Bacteria; phylum Pseudomonadota; class Gammaproteobacteria; order Steroidobacterales; family Steroidobacteraceae; genus ZC4RG30. The sequence continues at coordinate 376,477 of CAVYKG010000012.1, forward strand.
CGCCCCGCGCAGGCCGTCGACGCCGTACGAGAGCGGATCGATGCGGGTGACGAACGCGAGCGCGGGCGGCAGGTTGCCGAGCGGGTACAGCGCGCCCGACAGGAAGAACAGCGGCATCATCAGGAAGTTCATCACGAGCGGAAACGCCTGCATGCTTTCCATGCGGCTGCCGATCGCGGTGCCGAGCGCGCAGAACACCAGCGCGATCAGCGCCATGAACCCGAGCGCGATCGGCAGCTGCCCGAAGCTGACGGGACGGAAGCCGGCGATGAGGCACACTGCGAGCACCAGCACGCCCTGCACCACCGCGACGGTCGCGCCGCCGAGCGTGCGGCCGATCATGATGTTGAAGCGCGGCACGGGCGCGACCAGCGTTTCCTTCAGGAAGCCGAACTGCCGGTCCCACATCAGGTTGATGCCGGAGAAGGTCGAGGAGAACAGGATGGTCATGCCGATGATGCCGGGCGCGATGAACTGGATGTAGTTGCCTTCGCCGGCCCGCGCGAACACCGGGCCGAGCCCGAAGCCGAGCGCGAACAGGTACAGCGCCGGTTGTCCGAGCGACGCGACCATCTGCGCGCGCGAGCGGAAGTAATGCTTCAGCGCGCGCAGCCACAGCGCGAAGACCGCGTTCATCGACGGAACCTCTGCGCGAAGCCGCGTGAACGGTCGAGCGTGCTCGCCGCCTCGTCGCGGATCGCGCTGCCGGTGAGCTTGAGGAAGGCCTCTTCGAGCGACCCGGTGCCGGTCTGCTGCAGCAGTTCGGCCGTGGTGCCCTGCGCGACGATCAGGCCGTGATCGATGATGGCGATGCGCTGCGCGACCCGCTGGGCTTCATCCATGTAGTGCGTCGTGAGAAACACCGTGGTGCCCTCGGTCTCGTTCAGCGCACGCACGTTCGTCCACAACTGGTTGCGGCTCTGCGGGTCGAGGCCGAGCGTCGGCTCGTCGAGGAAGAGGATGCGCGGGCTGTGCAGGAAGCCGCGCGCGATCTCGAGCCGGCGTTTCATGCCGCCGGAGAAGAACTTGGTCGGCTGGTCGCGCCGCTCCCACAGCTCGAACTGGCGCAGCAGCGATTCGGTGCGCGTGGCGCGCTCGCGGCGCGGCACCGAATACAGCACGGCGTGCAGGTGCATGTTCTCTTCGGCACGTGAGCTCGCCATCGAGGCTCGGATCCTGGAACACGATGCCGAAGCGGTGGCGCACCTCGTTGGTCTGCGTGGTCGGGTCGAGCCCGTCGATGCGGATGGTGCCGCTGGTCGGCCGCAGCAGCGTGGTCAGCATCTTGATCGTGGTGGTCTTGCCGGCGCCGTTCGGCCCGAGAAAGGCGAAGATTTCGCCGCGCGCGACGTCGAAGTCGATACCGCGCACGGCCTGCACGGAATCGAAGCTGCGCGTCAGCGCGCGCACCTCGATCACGTCATGCCCCGTCGTTCGCGCAGCAGCTCGTAGGCCTCGCGGATCTGCTGGGTCCGCTGCTTCGCATGCTCGAGCATGCTATCGGGCAGCCCATTCGCCTTCAGCTTGTCGGGGTGGTGCCGGCTCATCAGGCGTCGGTAGGCCTTCACCAGCTCCGCATCGGTCACCTGCGGTTCGACCTCGAGCGTGCCGTATGCCGCCGCGACGCGGGCTGCAGGCGCGTCGGCGGCACTGCCGGGCGCATTGGGGCGACCACCGAGCATGGCGGCTTCCATGCGCGCGAGCATCGGGCCAGGGAAGCCGGCAAGCCCGGCGATGCGGACCATGCGCAGGCGTGTTGCGCCGGTCATGTCGCTGCCCGAGAGCGCGAAGCGCAACTGGATCTCGACGAACGCCCGCAGCACCGACGGGTGACCGCCACACGATGCGCGCAGCGCCTGCATTTCCGGATCGAGCTCGAAGTCGGCGCGTTTGCCGGCCGAGAACAGACCGATCGCCTCACGTACCTGGGTCTCGGTCAGCTTCAGCGCGGCCATGATGCCCCGCGCGGCGTCGATCTCGCGCTCGGTGACGCGACCGTCGGCCTTGGCGAGATGGCCCATCACGAGGAAGGTCGAGCGGAAGAACTGCTGCCCGACCCCGAGGCGGGGCATCGCGGCGGTGTTGCGGTCGTACTGGTGGCCGAGGAAGGCGCCCACGGCGACGCCGACCGGGCCGAGAAAGGCACCGAGGGCACTGCCGATGAGCTTTCCGGTCCACTGCATGCGTCTGCTATGGTAGCAAGCCCCAAGCGACCACGATCCCATGTCGATCGACACCGGCCCCACGGTCTACGAAACCCGCCTGCGCGACCTCGAGCTGCTCCATCGCGGCAAGGTGCGCGACGTGTACGCGATCGACGCGCACTCGCTGCTGATCGTCACGTCCGATCGGCTGTCGGCCTTCGACGTCGTGCTGCCCGACCCCATCCCCGGCAAGGGGCGCGTTCTGAACCGCATCTCGAACTACTGGTTCGGCCGCACCGGTGTCGTGATCGGCAACCACCTGATCGACCGGCCGCTCGGCGACATCGTTCGCGATCCGGCCGAGCTTGCTCAGGTCGAAGGACGCAGCGTGGTCGCGCGGCGGCTGCGCGCCCTGCCGATCGAGGCGGTGGTGCGGGGCTACCTGATCGGCTCGGGCTGGAAGGATTACCAGTCGACCGGCTCGGTCTGTGGCCATCGGTTGCCACCGGGCCTCGCGCTCGCGCAGCAGCTGCCCGAACCGCTGTTCACTCCGGCGACCAAGGCCGCGATCGGCGATCACGACGAGAACATCGATTTCGACACCGCCGCGAAGATCGTCGGTGCAGACCTCGCGACGCGAGTCCGCACCGCCGCGCTGGCGTTGTATCGCCTCGCTTCGGCCCATGCCGCCCAGCGCGGCATCATCATCGCGGACACGAAGTTCGAGTTCGGAGTAACCGAGGCTGGCGAGCTCGTGCTGATAGACGAGGCGTTGACACCCGATTCGTCGCGGTTCTGGCCAGCAGACAGCTATCGCGTCGGCGAGAGCCCGCCGAGCTTCGACAAGCAGTACGTGCGCGACTGGCTCGAGACGCTCGACTGGGACAAGCGCGCGCCCGGTCCGCGCATGCCGCGCGAGATCATCGAACGCACCAGCGAGAAGTACGCCGAGGCGCTGCGCCGCCTGACCGGTCCCGCCCCGTAGGGCCCATGGCCTGGCTGTTCGCCCTGCTGCATCGGCTGCGCGAGGGTGTCGAGAACCGGCTGTTCGCGCTCGGTACGCGCCGCAATGGCTTCGGCGTGGCACTCCGGGTGCTGGCCTACCCCTATGCGGTATTGCGTGATCTGGCCGGCGGGCAGCTGACGCTGCGTGCGACCGGGCTCGTCTACGCAACCCTTCTCGCGCTGATTCCCGCACTGGCGCTGACGTTCGCGCTGCTCAAGGCGTTCGGCATCCATCGCGATCTCGCGCCGCTGATCCACGAGTTCTTCCGGCCGCTCGGGACGAGCTCGATCGAGATCACCGCGCGCGTGCTCGCGTTCGCCGACAGCGTCCGCGGCGGGCTGGTCGGAACCGTCGGCTTCATGCTTCTGCTCTGGACGCTGATCGGGACGGTGAAGCGGGTCGAGGACAGCTTCAACTACGTCTGGCGCGTGCAGGTGCCGCGCAGCTACCTGCGCCGCATCCCCGAGTACGCCGCGCTGCTGCTCGCCGCGCCGATGCTGATCGTTACGGTGGTCGGCTTCACCGGCCTCGCGGTCGACAGCGTGACGCGCCATTCGGGCGACCTGCCGCTGATGCTGCGGCTGACCGCGTTGCTGGTCGCCGCTGCGCCGTACGCGATCGTCACGGTGCTGTTCACCGCGCTGTACATCGTCATCCCGAACACGCGGGTGCGCCTGGTGCCGGCGCTGATCGGCGCAGTTTGCGCGGGCGCCCTGTGGGCGTTCGTCGGCAAGGCGTTCACTCAGCTCGTGATCTACACCTCGCGCCTGACGCTCGTGTACGCGGGCTTCGCCATCATCGTCGCGACGCTGCTGTGGACCTACTTCGGCTGGCTGATCCTGCTCGCCGGGGCTCAGCTCGCGTTCTACGTGCAGAACCCGCGCTACCTGAGTCTCGGCCTCGCACCGGTGCACCTCTCGAACCGCGAGAAGGAGCGCGTTGCGTTCAACATCATGGTGCTCGCCGCGCGCGACGCAGGCCCAGGCGTCTCGCGGCTGACGCTCGGGTCGCTGGCACACGCGACCGGACTGCCGACGGTCGCGCTGGCCTCGGTGTTCGAAGCACTGGAAGCGGCGGGTCTGGTGGTGCTCGGCCGGCGCGAGCACGTGCGGCTCGCGCGGATACCCGAGTCGATCGCGCTGGTCGAGATACTGACCGCCGTGCGCCATCGGCGCCGCGGCCACCGGCTGCTGCACGTCGCCGCTCAGGCGCCGGTGGTCGAGCTCGAAGCGCAGCTGGAAGCGGCCCTGCAGCAGAGCCTCGGAACGCGGACGCTGGCCGACCTCGTGGCGGTGCCGGACTGAAGCAGCAGTCAGCTGCCGGCGATCGTCATGCCGTCGACCAGCACCGAGCCGGTGCGGATCGCGCCCTGGATGTCGATGTCGCTGCCGACTGCGATGACGTCGCGGTACATCTGCTTCAGGTTGCCGGCGATGGTGATCTCGTGCACCGGATGCTGCCGCACGCCGTTCTCGATCCAGAAGCCGCTCGCGCCGCGCGAGTAGTCGCCGGTCACGCCGTTGACGCCCTGCCCCATCAGCTCGGTGACGAGCAGGCCGGTGCCCATGCGAGCGAGCAACGCATCGAGACTCGGCGCATCGACGCCGCCGCTGACCAGCAGGTTGTGCACGCCGCCGGCGTTGCCGGTGGTACGCAGGCCGAGCTTGCGCGCCGAGTAGCTGCCGAGCACGTAACCGGTCAGCACGCCGTCGCGAACCAGATCGCGATCGCGCGTGACGACGCCTTCGCCGTCGAACGGGCTGCTCGCGAGCGCGCCAGGCAGGTGCGGACGCTCCTGCATCTGCACGAACGCGGGCAGCACCGGCTCACCCGCCGCGTCGAGCAGGAACGAGGATTTGCGATACTGGCTCGAGCCACGCACCGCAGCGACCAGATGACCGAAGAAGCCACGCGCGAGCTCGGCTGCGAACACCACCGGCGCGCGGCGCGTGCCGAGCTTCGTGCACCGAGCCGTTCCACCGCGCGCTGCGCGGCGCGACGCCCGATGGTGCCGACGTCATCGAGACGGGTCGCGTCACGCGAGGACGAGTACCAGTAGTCGCGCTGCATGTCGTCGCCTTCCTGGGCGATGAGCACGCAGCTCACGCTATGGCTCGTCGAGGGATAGCCCGCGAGGAAGCCGTGCGAATTGCCGTAGACGCGCACGCCTCGGTGGCTCGACACCGAAGCACCTTCCGAATTGGTCAGGCGCTTGTCGACGGCCGATGCCGGCCGACTCGCATTCGCGCGCGAGTTCGATGGCCTGCTCGGGCGTGATGTCCCACGGATGGTCGAGGGCGAGGTCGGGAATGTCGCGCGCGAGATCCTGCGGATCGGCGAGGCCGGCGCATTCGTCGCGCGCCGTGTACCGCGCGATCGAGCAGGCCTTGGCAACCATGTCGCGGATGGCGTCGGGCGTCAGCTTCGCGCTGCTGGCGCAGCCCTTTGCGCCGTCGAAGTACACCGTGATGCCGAGGCCGCGATCGCGCTGGTACTCGATCGTCTCGACCTCGCCGAGGCGGACCGTGACGTTCAGGCCCTGCTGCAGGCTGACGTCGGCTTCGGCCTGTGTCGCCCCCGCCTGCTTCGCCTCGTCGAGGGCGAGGCCGATGATGCTCTTCAGTTCAGGGATGCGTGATGCGTCGACGGCTTGGTTCATGGCGCATAATCGTACCGCATGACGACCGACGAAGAAGGCTGGGAAGACCGCCCGCCGAGCAAGAGTTCCCGCAAGCGGGACGCGCATGCGCTGCAGAAGCTCGGCGAGGAACTCGTACAGCTGCGCGCGGCCGATCTCGAACGACTGCCGCTGCCCGAAAGCCTGCGCGACGCGATCGACGAAGCGCGCCGCCTCACCAGCCGCGGCGCGCTGTCCCGCCAGCGTCAGTACATCGGCAAGCTGATGCGCGACATCGACGTCGAGCCCATCCGCGCCGCGCTGGACGCGCTGACGGAGCAGCGCAACTCGCGTGCTAGAATGCGGTGATGAAGCCACTCGTCGGCATCATCATGGGCTCGTCCTCCGACTGGGAGACGATGCGACCCGGCGCAGAACTGCTCGATGAGCTCGGCGTCGCGTACGAGCTGCGCGTCGTTTCCGCGCATCGCACGCCCGACCTGCTGTTCGAGTACGCCGCGTCGGCCGAAGGGCGCGGCCTCGAGGTGATCATCGCCGGTGCCGGCGGCGCGGCCCACCTGCCCGGCATGACGGCGGCCAAGACGCGGCTGCCGGTGCTCGGCGTGCCGGTCCAGTCGAAGGCGCTGAACGGGCTCGACTCGCTGCTGTCCATCGTGCAGATGCCGAAGGGCGTGCCGGTCGGCGACGCTTCGCGATCGGCAGTGCCGGCGCGGCCAATGCCGCGCTGTTCGCGGCGGCCATCCTCGCCAACAAATACCCGCCGATCGCCGCGGCGCTCGATGCCTTTCGCCGCGCGCAGACCAGCGCGGTCCTGGCCGCGCCGGACCCACGCCGCCCCGGCATGACCGTCGGCATCGTCGGCGGCGGCCAGCTCGCGCGCATGCTGGCGCTGGCCGGCTATCCGCTCGGCCTCGACTTTCTCGTGCTCGACCGCGACGCCGCGACCCCCGCGGCCCAGGTTGCACCGTCGCTCACCGGCGCGTTCACCGATCCTGCGCTGCTCGACGAGCTGGCGCGGCGCTGCGAGGTCGTCACGTTCGACTGGGAGAACGTTCCGGTCGAAGCGCTCGACCGTATCGCGAAGTAGCACCCGCATCGCGCCACCGCGTGCCGCGCTCGCGGTGGCGCAGGACCGGCTGGCCGAGAAGTCGCTGTTCGAGAGCCTGCGCATCCCCACCAATCGACGTGCGGCGGTCGACTCACTCGCCGATCTGCACGCCGCCGTGCGCATCACTCGGCCTTCCCGGCGTGCTGAAGACGCGGCGGCTCGGTTACGACGGCAAGGGCCAGGCGGTGTTGCGCAAGCCGGCCGATGTCGTCGCGGCATGGAACACGCTCGGCAGCGTGCCGCTGATCTACGAGGAGTTCGTGCCGTTCGAGCGCGAGGTGTCGATCATCGGGGTGCGCAGCTCCACGCGGCGAAATCGCGCACCTATCCGCTTGAACCGCGAACCTGCATCGCGACGGCATCCTGCGCATGACGCGCGCGCCGTGGCGTGCGCACCGGCGTCGAAGCCGAAGCCGTCCGCCACGTCAGGCGCCTGCTCAAGCAGTTCGATTATGTCGGCGTGCTGACCATCGAGTTCTTCGTCCGGCGGGGCCGCCTGATCGCCAACGAGATGGCGCCACGCGTCCACAACTCCGGGCACTGGACCATCGAAGGGGCCGTCGACCAGCCAGTTCGAGAACCACGTGCGCGCCATCCTCGGCCTGCCGCTCGGCGAGCACCTCGCCCGCGGCCACAGCGCCATGCTGAACCTGCTCGGGGAGATGCCCGACCGGCGGCGTCTGTTGCGCGAAGAGTCCCTGTTTCTGCACGATTATGGCAAGGAACCGCGGCCCGACCGGAAGCTCGGCCACTGCACCTCTGGTGTGCCCCGACGCTGTCAGCCGGGACCGACGCGGCGGCTGCGCTGTTGCGCCGCCTCGATTCCCGTAAGATGAGCGGCTGAGATCAGCGGACCGGACTTCGGCCGCATGTACATCGAGCATTTCAAACTCAAGGACCTGCCGTTCCGGCTGACGCCGGACCCGCAATTCCTCTACCTGAGCAAGAACCATGCACGCGCCAAGGCGTACATGGAATCGACCATCTGGTTCACCGATGGCTTCGTCGTCATCACCGGCGAGATCGGTGCCGGCAAGACCACGCTGATCGAGACGTTCCTGCGCGAGCTCGAGAAGGACGTGATGGTGGCGCAGGTCAACCAGACCCAGGTCTCGGCGATCGAATTCCTGCAGGCCGTGCTGGTGCAGTTCGGCTTCACGCCGTTCAAGATGAAGAAGGCGGAGCTGCTCGCGACGCTGAACACGTTCCTGATCGAGCAGTACGCCACCGGCCGCCGGGTGCTGCTGATCGTCGACGAGGCGCAGAACCTGTCCTAACGCGTGCTCGAAGAGATCCGCATGCTGTCCGGTGTCGAGACGACGAAGGAGAAGGTGCTACGCATCATCCTCGCCGGTCAGCCGGAGCTGAACGACAAGCTCAACTCGCCGGAACTCGTGCAGCTCGCGCAGCGCGTGCGCCTGCGCTTCCATCTCAGCGCGCTGTCCGAGTCCGATCTGCACGCCTACGTCCAGCATCGACTGGAAGTGGCCGGCTCGCAGGGCCGCAGATCTTCGAGGACGACATCTCCCGCTGATCTACCGCTACACCGGCGGCACGCCGCGCCTCGTCAACACGCTGTGCGACACGTCCATGATGTCGGCGTTCACGAAGGAACGCGACTTCGTCAG
>CAVYKG010000013.1:0-144926 GCA_963769065.1 uncultured Pseudomonadota bacterium
GGGCGCCGCGCCTTGACTCGCCTCAGTGAATCCAAACGGCTGCCGCTTAACCTGTCTAATGGAATGTGCGCTTCGATGCGGCGGATCCTGCCTCCCCAGGAGCTGGAGGCGTGGTCATGGAAACTCGCGAATGTCGCGTGGTCGTGGTCAGTCAAGAGCTCACCGACGCGGAGCGAATTGTGGCCGCGCTGCGGGACATCGGCTTCCGGGCCACCAGCGCTTGCTCGGGTTATGAAGGGCTCGGTCTCTCCTGCCATCAGGTGCCCGATGCCTGCATCATCGACCTCGACCTGCGCGACCTGAGCGGCCAGGGACTCGCACGGCTCGTCCGGGCCACGACCTGGGGCAGCCGCTGCTTCCTGATCGCGTTGTCCTGCCCGCTCGACAGCGACCAGCGGTTCGAGGCGGCAGTGGCGGGCTTCGACCTCGTCGTCACGCTGCCGGTGCTCGAGGGCACCCTGGAGCGCATCCTGCTCGATTGCCTCGCACCGAAGTTGAATATTCGACACAAAGACCAGACACTGGACCTGGCGTAACGGGCTCTCGACTCGTATCCGGCGGCTCGCCACCGATGGCGGGCGCCGTGGCGCTCTGGGGTTGTCCTCGCGCTGCGGTCGCCTGAAAGGTCGTCTGGAACATGGAAGCATCCACCAAGCTCGAGCCGCACCACCGGCTCGTCATCAACCTGCTGCTGGTCTCGGCCTTCGTCGTCATCCTGAACGAGACGATCATGGGCGTCGCCATCCCGCGCCTCATGGACGAGCCTCGACGTCGCCGGCCGAGCGCCGCGCAGTGGCTCACCACGGCGTTCCTGCTGACGATGGCGGTCGTGATTCCGATCACGGGCTTCCTGCTGCAGCGGATGAACACGCGCCCGATCTTCATCGCTCGCGATGTCGCTGTTCAGCCTCGGCACGCTCGCCGCCGCGCTCGCGCCGGGCCTCGAGCTGCTCGTGGCCGCGCGCGTCATCCAGGCGTCCGGCACGGCGATCATGATGCCGCTGCTGATGACCACCGTGATGACGCTGGTGCCGCCCGCAGTCGCGCGGCAAGACGATGGGCAACATCTCGATCGTGATCTCGGTGGCGCCGGCGATCGGCCCGACGATTTCGGGCCTCATCCTGAACTACCTCGACTGGCGCTGGCTGTTCATCCTCGTGCTGCCGATCGCGCTCGGCGCGCTGGCGCTCGGCTGCGCCGCATCGAGAACGTCACGACGCCGCGGTATGCGCCGCTCGACGTGCTCTCGGTCGTGCTGTCGGCGCTCGCGTTCGGCGGGCTCGTGTACGGCGTCAGCACGACTCGGTGAGCCGCCGAGCGCCGGACGCCCTGCCCGCCTGGGTTCCGCTCGTCGTCGGCGTCGTCGCGATGGCGCGCGTTCGTGCGCCGCCAGCTCACGCTGCAGAAGCACGAACGGCGCGCTGCTCGACCTGCGCACGTTCCGCTCGCGCAACTTCACCGTCTCGTCGCTGCTGATGGCGATGCTGATGATGGCGCTGTTCGGCACCATCATCGTGCTGCCGATCTATCTGCAGAACGTGCTCGGCGCTCGACACGCTGCAGACCGGGCTTGCTGCTGTTGCCGGGCGGCCTGCTGATGGGGCTGCTCGGCTCCGCGACGTGGGCCGGCTCTACGATCGCGTCGGCCCGCGACCGCTCGTGATTCCAGGCATCTTCATCGTGACGGCCGTGCTGTGGGCGATGACGCAGCTCGGCCCGCAGACCCCGGTCGCCTACATCCTCGTCGGGCACATCGTGATGAGCGTCGGCTTCGCGCTGTTGTTCACGCCGCTGTTCACCGCCAGCCTGTCGTCGGTTCGTCCCGAGCTGTATTCGCACGGCAGCGCCATGCTTGCGCTCGATCCAGCAGGTGGCGGGTGCCGCCGGCGTCGCCCTCTTCGTCGCGCTGATGTCCTCCCGCACCACCCAGCTGGTCGCGCAGGGCACGGCTCCGGTCGACGCGTTGAATGCCGGCATCCGGGCCGCGTTCCTGACCGCGGCGGTGCTGTCGGTCGCGGCCGTGGCCTGCGTCTTCCTGGTACAACGGCCAGCTCCGCCGGCGCACGCCTGACGCGCCAAAGAAAATGGCGGGGCTCTTGCGAACCCCGCCATTCCTGCTCGATCACCGATACCTGCGGACAAGGTCACCGCGCGGCAACTGCATCGGAGCGTCCATCCGTTGGACCCGGTCGCGCGCGTGGCCATGAGCCTCTCGCGCAAACCTCACGGCCTCCTGGCCACGACGGAATCTCGACTAGACGATGAATCCCGCCACTCACCAGAACGTCCGGAGACGCGACCGAACCAACGTTTGTATGTGCCACCTGGATCACCTCCTTCAGTTGCCGTGGGCTCCACAGCGAGCGCGTGCCGCCCACCTGAGCCGCGCGCCCCATTCATGTCATCGAGAATGGACCAGATTGTGCCGGTCGGGAAGTTTTCAAGGCCCGCCGTGTACATCCGCATCAATTCGCCGTCAGCTGATTCCCATCCCGGCGGAGGGCGGACCTGACGCGTGAATGAGCGTACGCTCGTTCGCTTCACTCTGGAGGGGCACCGGTCATGAGCCAGCTCTCGGATCTCACCGGTCAGCGCGTGCTGGTACTCGAGGATGACTACTACCTTGCGACCGACGCCGCCGCCGCCGTCCAGGCGGCCGGTGGCATCGTGGTGGGTCCGTTCGCCAGCGAGCAGATGGCCTTGCAGCAGATCGCCAGCGCGCAACCGAACGCCGCGCTGCTCGACATAAACCTCGGAGCAGGCCCCACTTTCGATGCGGCGAGAGCGCTGCAGCGGCGCGGCGTCCCGTTCCTGTTCATGACCGGGTACGACCAGGACATCATCCCCGAGGAGTTCGCCTCGGTGTCGCGCTTCCAGAAGCCGGTCGAGACGGAACGCATGCTCAGCCGCCTCCACGAGATGCTCGGAGCCTGATTCGGCAATGGACGATCGCGAACGACCGCAGTCCGACCGTGAGCGCCAGCTGGAAGCCCGTCTGCGCGAAGCGCAGGACGCAAGATTGAAGTTGCTGGCAGAGCTGCAGAACCGGTCGCGCAACTCGCTGGCGATGATCCGGTCGATATTGCGCCGAACTGCCGCGCGGAGCTCCACGCTCGAGGATTTCGCTGCGCACCTCGAGGCACGGCTCGCGGCCTATGGCAGGGCTCAGACGGCGGTCATCCGCGACCCGCTGGCTGGAGCTGATCTTGGCGCGCTGCTGGTCGAAGAGCTGCTTGCCCATGCAATGCACGAGGGCAAACAGTTCACGGTGACGGGCCGCGAAGTGCGCCTGCAGCCCCGGGCCGCCGAGCTCTTCGCGCTCGTGTTCAACGAGCTCACCCTGAACGCCATCAAGTTCGGGGCGCTGCGCGACACTGATGGTCACGTCAGCGTCTCGTGGGAGATGGTGGGCGGATCGACGCCGCAGCTCGAGCTCGAATGGCGGGAGTCCGCCTCGAAAGCGCCTGCCGAAACGCACCAGCCGGGCTTCGGCACCGAGCTCATCGAACGGAACCTCGCCTACGAGCTCGGCGCGACGGCGCGCCTGACCCATGCCGCATCGGGAACGCAGTGCTCCATCTCCGTGCCGGCGACCGATCGCCTGCTGGTGCGCGATCAGGGAATCGGTGGCGCATCGGCCGAGGAGTCAGCGCCTTTCAGGTGAAGGTACCCGGCGTCGAACCCGGCAGCCGCCTGCAGACCAGGCATGTCGTGGATGACCAGCCGTCGATAGTTCAGGCTGAGCAAACCGCTACGACGCAGCTCCATCAGCGTGCGATTGACGTGAACCGCCGACAACGCGAGCGTGTCGGCGATCTCGCTCTGCCGGACCGGCAGCTCGCAGGTGAAGTCGCGCGCGAGACCCACGGCTTCGAGACGGTAGTAGAGCTCGCAGAAGAGATGAGCCAGTCGCTCGAACGCCGATCGGTAGCCGACGTTGACGATCCACTCGCGCGCGATCGATTCCTCGACGAAACTCGCCCACCACAATCCGCGCGCCAGGCGCGGATGCTTCTCCATCGCCGCATGGATGTCAGCGCTCGGTATCACACCGGCAACGAGAGGCGTGAGCGCGGCCATGTAGTGGTCCATACGTCGCACGAGGCCCACGCGGATGTCGCACAGGTCGCCCGGAAGCACGAAACCGACAATCTGCCGCCGCCCGTCCGGCAGCAGCTTGTAACGGATGGCGAAGCCGCTCATCACGAGGACGACACCTTCCGGTGTCTGCCCCTGCAGGATCAGGTCTTCCTGTGCCGCGCAGTGACGAAGCTCGATCGGCAGGTTACCGACCGCCGCCTGTTCGTCGGCATTGAGCGGCCCGACTATCTCGAGCTTCCGGATCAATGGGAGGAACAGGTTCTTCACGTCATCCGCTGGAATTCGAAGAGGAGAACGAGGGCAAAAAATCACTACACTATGACTGCCTGGCGTCTCACGCTCACTAACATAGGTTTAATCAGCAAAGCTGCGGCTTTGCTCTTCTGGGGCGCAACAATACACCCACGCAATTTGTGCCTTACGTTATGGCAGGGGCGCGATACGCCGCACTAGCATTTGCCCCAACGTATCGAGGGCTCATGCCGAACCTGGATCTCACCGCGATCAAGCACCTCGGCACTCCGGCCCACGAGGGCGACGGCGGCTCGCGCTGTCGATCGCGCGACGAACTGGAACGCCTGGTGGCCGCGCAGGAGGCGGAAATACGGGCGCTCCAGGATGCGAGTCGGCGCAAGGACGAGTTCCTCGCGATGGTGTCACACGAGCTGCGCAACCCGCTCGCTCCGCTGATGAACGGGCTGCAGCTCATGCGCAAGGTGGGCACGGCCGACTCGGGCGTTCGTTCGCTGCTCGCGATGATGGACCGTCAGCTCCGCGTGCTCACCCGCCTCGTCAACGATCTGCTCGACGTCGGCCGTCTCGGGTCGGGCAAGATGCATCTCGACTTCGAAACGGTGTCGCTTCGCGACGTGGTCGCCTCGACCTGCGAACTCGCGCGCGAGCAGCTCGAAACGAGCAATCACCAGATCGTGCTTCGCCTGTGCGGCTCGACTTGCGCGGTTCGCGCCGATCGCGGCCGGCTGGAGCAGGTCTTCATCAACCTGCTGACCAACGCGGCGAAATACAGTGATCGTGGCACCCGGATCGAAGTGACTCTCGAGAGCACCGATGGCTGGGCCGAAGTCACCGTGCGCGATCGGGGCGTCGGCATCGAGAAAGAAGCGCTGGAAGAAATCTTCAATCTCTACTCGCAGGTCCGGCTGCATCAGGGTCGCGCTGAAGGCGGACTCGGTATCGGACTCGCCCTGGTCCGCCGGCTGATCGAGCTGCACGACGGTTTCGTCCGCGCGCAGAGCGACGGACCCGGGCACGGCAGCTGCTTCAGCGTCCGCGTGCCGCTGCTGCGCGCGAGTCACTGAACGGCGGCGGCTCCGCGACGAATCGTGACCGAGCGGATGGTCAACGGAGTCACCGGCCTGCCCGCCCGAACCTCCACCGCGGCGAGCCGCTCGATCAGCGAATCGGGCGCGCACTCGCCGAAGATGGTGTACCCGCCGTCGAGATGCAGTGCCGCACCGTCGGTGATGAAGAACTGCAGGCCGTTGGTGTTCGGACCGCGGTTCGCCATGGCGAGTTGTCCACGTCGGTCGTGCGTAGCGCCCGGCCAGATCTCGTCCGGTATGACGTAGCCAGCCTCACCTTCCCCGGTGCCGGTCGGGTCGCCGCCCTGGATCATGAAGCCCTTGATCACGCGATGGAACGTGGTGCCGGCATACGCAGGCTTGCGCACCCACCGGCCCGATGCATCGCGCCAGGGACGCGTCCCTCGAGCGAGGCCAACGAAGTTCGCGACCGTGACTGGTGCCCGATCGTCGAACAGCGTGCAGGACACGACGCCCGAGTCGGTGTTGATGTCGGCGACGAGCGGGCCGTTGCCTTTCAGGCCGCGGGTCGCCTGCTGCAGCGTGAACACGCCCTTGAGAGGATCGCCGGGGCCCGGTGGCGTGCTCTGACAACCCACGAGCGCAACAAGGGCAGCGAGGGCCCCGAATCTGGAACAGCGCATGATGTGATCATACGGCAATGAGGAACATGAGCTTCAGCCTGACCGAGCCGCAGATCCGCACCCGCTCGAAGACCGTGACACGGCGGGGCGGCTGGCTTCGCCTGAAAGCCGGCGATCTCGTGCGACCGGTGCGCAAGGTCCGCGGCCTCGCGCCAGGCGAGAAGGTGACCGCCATCGGGCCCCCATTGCGTGTCCGCGCGGTCAGCCAGGAGCGGCTCGATCGACTGATCAGGGAACGCGAGTACGGACGTCGCGAAGTGATTCTCGAGGGTTACGGTCCGGGCAGCGAGTTCGCCACGCCCGAGGAATTCGTGGCCGCGTTCTGCGCGAGTCACCGGCCGTTGACGCCGGAGTCGATCGTGACGCGCATCGAGTTCGAATACACCGGCGAAATCTGACCGACCGGGGCACCCGGCCGCCGCTACGCTCGGTGGATGCGATTTGCGTGTGAACAAGGCGACGAACAGGCGACGGTCGAATCGCTCGCCTCGCTCGTGCGTGGCGTCGACTTCGGCACGGCACGCGCCGACGCGCGGCGGTGGATCCAGGCCTTGCGCGCACATCCGCCGCCGCGTTTCGCGCTGGATCGCCTGCTGCTCGATTACCCGCTGTCGAGCCGCGAGGGTCTCGCGCTGATGAGGCTGGCCGAGGCGCTGCCACGCATACCGGACGCGGCCACCGCACTGGCGCTGATCGACGACCAGCTCTCCGGCACGGATTTCCGTAGCGCGGATCGGTTCGCTGGAGTCCCCCGACGGCTTGTGCGTGGGCGCGACGGCGGCTGGCTCAGCCGGCTGGGGGCACGGGCTGCGCTGGCCGTCATTCGGCGCGGCGTCCGCCATACCGGCGGGCATTTCGTGCTCGGTGAAACGCTGCCGGCCGCACACCGTGCCGCGGACACCGCGCGGCGCGCGTGGCCGTCACTGCGCTTCAGCTTCGACATGCTTGGCGAAGCAGCGCGCTCGAATGCAGCAGCGCTCGAGTACCTCGAGAGGTATCGCGACGCGATCGATTCGGTGACCGCGCGCCGCAGCCATGAACGCCCGATCGAGGCGGCGGACGGCGTATCGGTCAAGCTGTCGGCGCTGCATGGGCGCTTCGATGAGCTGCAGTCTGCGCGCGTGATGCGCGAGCTGCTGCCACGACTGCTCGAGCTCACCCGCGCGGCCGCTGCGGCGGGAATCTCGCTCACCCTCGATGCCGAGGAGTCGGAACGCCTCGATCTGTCGCTCGAGCTGTTCGAAGCGCTCGCCGAGGACATGGCTGCGACAACCCCGTCGTGGCGAGGGCTCGGCCTCGCGGTCCAGGCCTATCAGCCGCGCGCGCTGTCGGTCATCGCGGCAGTGCGCGAGCTCGCGGTGCGGCTCGAAACGCGCTTCTCCGTGCGGCTCGTGAAGGGCGCTTACTGGGACAGGGAAGTGAAGCGCGCGCAGGAGTTCGGCCTCGCGGAATACCCCGTGTTCACGCGCAAGTCGCATACGGACGTCTCGTATCTCGCCTGCGCAAAGGCATTGCTCGCCGCGCCCGAGCGGCTGTATCCGCAGTTCGCCGGACACAACGCAATGACGATCGCGCAGGTGATGTCGATGGCGCGCAACGCAGGCGTCCCGTTCGAGCTGCAGCGATTGCACGGCATGGCAGAGCCGCTGTTCCGGCTGGTGCGCGACAGCTATCCGGAAGTGCCGGTTCGCATCTACGCACCGGTCGGTCCGCATGAACAATTGCTGGCCTACCTCGTGCGCCGCTTGCTCGAGAACGGAGCGAACTCCTCGTTCGTCCACCTGCTGGGCGATGCGGACACGCCGGTCGAAGAGCTCGTGCGGTCGCCCCTCGACACGAGCAGCGGCCCGACCCTGCCCCTCCCGGCGGCCCTGCTCCCTGACCGGATGCTCGCGCGTGGCATCGACATCGCGCGTAACGCGGAAGCCCGGTCGTTGCAAACGTCGCTTGCGAACCTGACCATTGACCCGCCGGCGGACAACCCTTCGGGAACCGTCGACGAACTCATGCGCTCGTTGACGGCGGCACACGAGAGCTGGAGCGCGACGCCGGTCGAGTCGCGAGCCGCCATGCTCGAAGCCTGCGCCGACCGGCTGGAAGCTGAACTGGTCGAATGGAGCGCACACATCGTGCGCGAGGGTCGGCGCACGGCAGCCGATGCAGTGGCCGAGGTGCGCGAGGCGATCGACTTCTGCCGTTACTACGCACAGCAGGCCCGCGAGGTGATGCAGCCGATTGCCTTGCCGGCACTCGCCGGCGAACGCAACGACTACCAGCTGCGCGGGCGAGGCACGTGGGTCTGCATCTCGCCGTGGAACTTCCCGCTCGCCATCTTCATCGGTCAGGTGGCTGCTGCGCTCGTCACCGGCAATGTCGTCGCCGCGAAGCCGGCCGAGCAGACACCTGCCATCGCCGCGCGCGCCATCGCGCTGCTGCACGAGTGCGGCATCCCGCGCGATGCCCTGCGCGGCTTTTACGGCGACGGCTCGCTCGGCGCCGCACTGGTTGCGCATCCCGCCATTGCGGGCGTCGCTTTCACCGGCTCGACCGGCGTTGCGAAGCAGATCGCAATGACTCTTGCCAGCAAGCGGGGACCGATCGTGCCGCTGATAGCCGAGACGGGCGGCATCAATGCGATGATCGTCGATTCGACCGCGCTTCCCGAACAGATGGTCGATGCCGTGATCCAGAGCTGTTTCCGCAGCGCCGGGCAGCGCTGCTCGGCACTGCGCGTGTTGTGCGTCCAGCAGGAGATCGCGGCCGACGTCATCCCGTTGCTGGCCGGCGCAATCGAATTGCTCGAGGTCGGCGACGCTGCAGACCTCGTCGATCGATGTCGGACCGCTGATCGATGCCGACGCGCATGCGACTGTCGGCAGGCAGATCGCCCATCTCGAATCGACCGCGCGGCTCATTGCGCGTGCCCCGCTGCGGCCCGACGCACCGCCGCTGTGCCATGCACCCGTGGCGTTCGAGATCGAGTCGCTCGAAGAGGCCACCGAGGAGATCTTCGGCCCGGTGCTGCAGGTGGTGCGCTGGAACGGCAGCGTCGACGCGCTGACAGACCGCATCAATGAATCGGGATACGGCCTGACACTCGGCGTGCAGTCCCGCATCGATTCACGCGTTGCCAGGATCGCGAATCGTGCGCGCGCCGGCAACGTCTACGTGAATCGGGCGATGACCGGCGCGGTCGTCGGCCTGCAGCCGTTCGGCGGTGAAGGGCTGTCCGGGACGGGTCCCAAGGCCGGCGGACCGCATTACCTGGCGCGGTTCTGTACCGAACGCAGCGTCAGCACCAACACCGCGGCCGCGGGGGGCGATGTGGCGCTGCTGACGTCGAGCATGCATTGAGGCGCGAGGCGGCTTGTCAGGCGCACGCCGATGCCGAACAGTGGCGGGCATGAACCACCATTCCTCGCGCCGCGACGCCATCGGTGTCGCCATGGCGGTCGTCCTCGTCGCGCTCGTCGCCAGCCGGGTCGAGTTGAACGAGCAGATCTACGGCTTCACCCGGCGGCTCGAACCCTGGCAGATCGACGAGTTGCCGTTCGTGCTGCTGACCTTGTCGATCGGGCTGATCTGGTATGCGCTGCGCCGGCAGCGGGAAGTGCGGCATGAAGCGGGCGCACGCATTGTCGCCGAAGAGCGGCTGCAGCAGGCGCTGCTCGACCTGCGCCGCCTCGGCCGCGAGCGCGTCGTCAGCCAGGAAGAAGAGCGGAAGGCCATCGCACGCGACCTGCACGACGAGCTCGGTCAGTACCTGACGGCACTGAAACTCGACGCGTCGCTGCTGTCCGACCAGCTCTCGGACGGCCCTGCGCGCGAACGCGCCTCCGGCCTGATAGCGGCGATACAGCGACTGCACGAGGTGGTCAGGGATCTCATCTCGAGGCTGCGTCCGGTGGGCCTCGATGAACTCGGGCTGACCGCCGCGCTCGAACACTGCGTCGACCAGTGGCAGCTCCACGCGCCGGCCTGCACGTTGCTGCTCGACCAGGAGGAAGGCCTGGACGAGCTCGACGAGGCGTCGTCGCTCACCGTCTATCGCATCGTGCAGGAAGGCGTCACGAACGCCTTGCGTCATGCGCAGGCCACACAGATCGAGATCTCGGTGCAGCGCACGTCCAGCGCCCGCGGCGCCGAAGTCCGCATCGTGGTCGAGGACGACGGACGCGGTTGCCCCGGGGGTCCCCTCCCCGGTTTCGGATTGCGCGGAATGCGCGAGCGCATCGAGACGGCTGATGGCAAGCTGCAGTTCCGCACCGCCGATCGCGGCGGCCTCATTCTCGAAGCCCGGCTACCCGTGAGAACTGTCCGCTGATGTCGACTGCTCCTGCCCGCGTCCGGTTGCTGCTGGTCGACGATCACGCGG
This sequence comes from uncultured Pseudomonadota bacterium, assembly GCA_963769065.1. Classification (GTDB taxonomy): domain Bacteria; phylum Pseudomonadota; class Gammaproteobacteria; order Steroidobacterales; family Steroidobacteraceae; genus ZC4RG30. The sequence goes on from CAVYKG010000013.1 coordinate 10,444, forward strand.
TCGTGCGGGAAGGGTTTCACCGTCTGCTGATGCATGAGGCAACCTTCGAGGTCGTGGCCGAGGCGGCCAGCGGCCAGCAGGCGCTCGCGCTGCTGGTGCAGGCACGGCCCGACGTGCTGGTCATGGACGTATCACTGCGCGACATGAGCGGCATCGAGGCGACGCGGCAGGCGCTCGCGCTCGACCCCCGCGTACGCGTCATCATGTTCAGCATGCACGAGGACGGCATCTTCGCGTCGCGCTCGCTGAATGCGGGCGCACGCGGATACGTGACGAAGGCGAGCGGCGCGACCGAGCTGGTGCGAGCGATCCGGGAAGTAGCGGCCGGCCGAACTTACCTCAGTCACGACATCGCGCAGAAACTCGCGCTGGGCAACGCGCACTCCGCGACGGGTCAGCCGCTCGAACTGAGCGCGCGCGAACTCGATCTCGTGAAGCTGCTGGCGGAAGGCCGGTCGGTCAAGGAGATCGCACACATGCTCGGCGTCAGCGTCAAGACCATCGCGAACCAGCAGACGATGCTGCGCCAGAAGCTCGGCGCCAGCACTCCGATCAAGCTGCTCGAGGCGGCTCGCAGCCTCGGGCTCGTCTTCTCCTCCTGAAACGTGCCGGAACATCCACCCGCAATGAACGCAGAGTATTACTCCTACGAGCCCGTCAACGGTCACGGCCTGCCCCACAACCCGTTCAACGCGATCGTAGGCCCGCGCCCCATCGGCTGGATCTCGACGCGCGGCACTGCCGGCGACCTGAACCTTGCGCCCTACAGCTTCTTCAACGCGTTCGCGTACACGCCCCCCATCATCGGGTTCGCGAGCACTGGCGCGAAAGACACGCTGCGCAATGCTCGCGAGACCGGCGAGTTCGTGTGGAATCTCGCCACGCGCTCGTTGGCGCACGAAATGAACCGGAGCGCCGCGACGGTGCCGCACGGTGTCAGCGAATTCGAGCTCGCCGCCGTCACACCGGCAGCATCGACCAGGGTCGCGGTGCCCCGCGTCGCCGAAAGCCCGGTCGCATTCGAGTGCAAGGTCACCCAGGTCGTGCAACTGAACGACCAGACCGGCAGCGCCATGCCGAACTGGGTCGTGTTCGGAGAGGTCGTGATGGTGCACATCGAACGGCGACTGCTCGTCGACGGCATCTACGATACGGCCGCCGCCCGCCCCATACTTCGCGCAGGAGGGCCCGACGCCTACGCCGAGATCCGGCCGGAAACCATGTTCAGCATGCCGCGCCCGGCCTGATCGCCCCTCACGTCCGGACAAACTGCTGCCGGGCCCGGTCCTTCACGACCTCTCCGGCGGCGAAGACACATCCGTTCATAGCGATGTAGACGCCCGGCGGCGCAACCTGCGCCGCGGCGAACGCCATGCCGAGATTGAAGGCGGCGTCGCTCTCCTGGAACCGGGCGGGCGCCAGCGCGCCGGTCAGCACGATCGTCTTGCCCGCCACCGCGGCGAGCGCTTGTGCGGTCACGGTCATCGTGTCCGTTCCGTGGGTGATGACCACGCGCGCGAATGCCGACTGACGCACGCGCTCGACGATCAGCGCCCGGTCTGCGTCGGTGAGGTCGAGGCTGTCCTTGTGCAGCAGCTCGTGGCATTCGAACGGCAGCGTCACACGCGCGGTCGCGAGCAGCCGCGGGATGACACTGTCGGCGATCTGGTATGCGCTGGTCGCGTCGAAGTACTGCTTGTCGATCGTGCCGCCGGTGGTGAGTACCAGCACCCCGGCAGTCGTGATGGGCAAGGACATGCCGGCGAGTCTAGCGCGACGCATTCTGTAAAACGGCCAGAACGAGAACCACGCGGGGGCGCCGCCCGGGCAGCCGCCCTTACGATCGCCCGTTCTATCCCGGATCGGCGGAACTGCAATGGCTGCACTGACGGAAGACCAGGCGAAGTCGCACATCATCAAGCTACTGACGGCGATGGCCCAGGCGGGTGGTTCGGACCTCTTCGTCTCGAAGGACTTTCCGCCCAGCATGAAGGCGCAGGGGACGATGAAGCCGCTGACGAGCCAGCGTCTCACTGGCGAGATCACGCGGCAGCTGGCCAGTGCACTGATGAGCCCACGGCAGCGCGACGAGTTCGCGCGTGACCTGGAATGCAACTTCGCGGTCTCGGTCCCGGGCGTCTCGCGGTTCCGCGTCAACGTGTTCGTGCAGCAGCAGGACGTCGGCATGGTCATCCGCACCATCGCGAACGACATTCCGCAGCTCGCGCAGCTCGGCCTGCCCGAGTCGCTGAAGGACATCATCCTGGCGAAGCGCGGCCTCGTGCTCGTGGTCGGCGCGACCGGCTCGGGCAAGTCGACTTCGCTCGCCGCGATGATCGATCACCGCAATCGCACCACGGCCGGTCACATCGTCACCGTCGAGGATCCGGTCGAGTTCGTGCACAAGTCGCAGCAGTCGCTGATCACCCACCGCGAGGTCGGCATCGACACCCACTCGTGGCAGAACGCGCTGAAGAACACGTTGCGGCAGGCGCCCGATGTCATCCTGATCGGCGAAATCCGTGACACCGAGACCATGGAGCACGCGATCACGTTCGCTGAAACCGGCCATCTGTGTCTCGGCACGCTGCACTCGAACAACGCGAACCAGACGCTCGACCGGATCATCAACTTCTTCTCCGAGGACCGCCGCAAGCAGCTGCTGCAGGACCTCTCGAGCAACCTCCGCGCGGTGATCTCGCAGCGTCTGGTTCGGACGGTCGACGGCAAACGGCGCGCCGCGGTCGAGATCCTGCTCAATACGCCGATCATCGCGGACAAGCTGCTCAAGGGCGAGTTCCACGAGATCAAGTCGATCATGGGCAAGTCTGCGGAGCTCGGCATGCGGACCTTCGACCATTCGCTGTTCGAGCTGTACAACGAAGGCGCCATCTCGCACGACGAGGCGATCCGCAATGCGGATTCGGCCAACGAGCTGCGCCTCAACATCAAGCTGAATTCGAAGCCCCAGCCGAAACCTGGCGCGTCGACATCCGCCACGCAGACTGCCATCGCGCTGTCGCTGACTCCGGAACCCGAAGAGAAGACCGAGGATGGTGCGGCGGCCGCTTAGTCCGGAGGGCCGCTTCATCCGGCGGAGCCGCAGTCACCGTTGACCCACTCGCGGCGATGCGCGAAAGTCCCCTGGGTCAGAAATACAACAAGTATTTTCCTTCTTCAGGGGTGATCACGGTATGCACACAAAACCTGTTTTTCCGGGGCGTCGCGACGTTGTCAGATCAACTGTAGCTGCTGCGCTCGCGGCCGCCTTGTTGGCGCCAAGCAACCCGCTGGTGGCCGCCGAGGCGGCGGCCGACGAGATCGGTGAGCTGGTAGTAACCGGCTCTCGCATCACCCGCCGCGACTACGAGGCCAACAGCCCGCTGGTCACGGTCGACGCGGCAGCGCTGGAACAGCGGGCAGGCCTCAATGTCGAGTCGTACCTGAACCAGCTGCCGGCCTACAACCCGGCCGCATCGCCCAACGTGAAGGGGGGATCGGGCAGCAACTCCGACGTGCAGATCTCGGCCGTCAACTCGGTCGGCATCGCATCCATCTCGCTGCGCGGCTTCGGGCCGAACCGCAGCCTCGTCCTCATCGACGGCCGGCGCGCGACCCCGACCAACGCGCTGATGGTCGTGGACGTCAACGGCATCCCGTCGTCGATGATCAAGCGCGTCGAGATCATCTCCGGCGGCGCCTCGGCCACCTATGGTGCCGATGCAATCGGCGGCGTCTCGAACTTCCTGCTGCGGCGTGACTTCGAAGGCCTCGAGTTCGATACCCAGTACGGGACGACCGAAGCCGGTGACGGGCAGGAGATCCGGGCGTCGGTGATGCTCGGCAGCAAGTTCGGCGACGGCCGCGGCAATTTCACGCTCGCCGGCGAGTTCTACGACCGGCAGGCCTCGTTCGAGAAGAACCGTGAGTTCTTCACCGATGGCTGGGCCGACCCGACCACTGCGACCAACGCGCCGAACTTCTTCGGTGAGAACGGCTACAACACCGCGACCGGTAATGCTCCGAGCGCCAACGCCCTGGGCGCGATCCTCGGCCGCCCCTCGAACGCAGTGTTCGCGCTCGGTGGCGGCGGCAACAACACGATCCTGCGGTTCAATCCCGACTCGTCGATCTTCAATGCGGTGGGCAACAACCGGAGCTCGTTCAAGCTGCCAGTCGACGGCTACCGCTTCTCGCTGCAGAACACCTACGACACGACAGCCTGCAACTCGGTTGCGAACTGCGCCGCCGGTCCGCAGCAGATCCAGACGCTCAAGTACCTCGAGACCGAGGGCTACGTGAATGCGCCGCAGACGCGCTACGCGATGATGGGCACCGGCAAGTACGACCTGACCGACGACTTGACGTTCAGCACCAGCATGCGGTTCGCCCAGAGCAAGACCCGGACCATCCTCGCCGGGAGCACCGGCGGCGGCGGCTGGGGTGCCTCCATTCCCTACAACGCAGCGGTGGACAGCCCGGTCGTGCCGCAGGGCACGGTCGTCAACGGCGCAGCCGTCGACTACACCAACGCAGCCACGGTTGCCGCGATCCTGGCCAATCCGGCCGCGTACGCGAACCCGAGCTTCATCCCGCACGGGGCCTCGAACGCGCAGCACCCGGTTCCGCTGCAGCTCGCGATCCTGCTGAACAGTCGCCCAGCCAACACGCTGTACTGCCTGAGCGGCGCAGCGGGCTGCCTGCCGGCCAACTCGACCACTGACCGTAACCTCGTGGGCACTGCACGAGTCGGTCGAGACTCGCCGTGGCTCGCCGAAACCTACGTGCTGAACAGCTTCGACCGCCGTGCCACGACCAACACCAACACGGCGTGGCAGATCGACGCCGGGCTGACCTACCGGCTGCCGTTCGCCGACTGGACCTCCGAGATCTACTATTCGCGCGGCGAATCGTCGGCCTACAACGTCGCCGCCGGCAATCGGTCGCTCGCGCGCTGGCGCGCCCTGGTCAACGCGCCCGACTACGGCCGCAACTCGAAGCTGCAGTCGAACCTGACCAACAACGTCTCGACGACGAACCCGGGCTTCGGCTCGGTTCCCGTACCGTGCACGAGCGGTTTCTACGAGATGCTGTTTCAAGGCGATGCCAGGCCGTCGGAGGATTGCCTCTATGCCGCGGTCGCGCCGTTGCAGACGCGCACCCAGAACCAGCAGGACATCGGCGAGCTGAACTTCCAGGGCAGCCTGTTCGATCTGCCGGCGGGCACGGTGAAGGCCGCGGTGGGCTATCAGTTCCGCCGCAACTCCTCGCAGTTCAATCCGGACATCCTGCAATCGACGGCATCGTTCACCGACCAGGTCATCGGCGTCTATCCGACCGGCTATCTCGACGCGCAGACGCGGGCGAACGACCTCTACGCGGAGCTGCTGGTTCCGGTGCTGCAGGACTTTGGCGTCAAGAAGGTGGAGCTCGAAATCGGCGGTCGTCACTCGAGCTACGACCAGACCGACAGCACCTGGACGTACAAGATCAACGCCAACATCGAGATCAACGACTACCTGCGGCTGCGTGGCGGCTACAACCGCGCCACGCGCGCACCGAACCTCGGCGAGATGTTCCTGCCGCTGCAGGAACTGTTCACCGCGGGCGGCCTCTTCGGCGACCCTTGCGGTCTGCTGTCGAACGCGCCGTTCGGCGCGTCGGGAGCCAACGGAGCCACGCTGCCGAATCCGACCCAGGCCGGGCTCGCCTCGAACGTCGCCAGCGGACAGACCGCGGCCGGCGCGCGCAGCACGTACCTGATCTGCCAGGCGCAGATGGGCGCAACGGGCGCGGCGCAGTTCTACGGTGCCAACTCGGTGCAGGTGCAGAACGGCGCTGGCGCAGGTGGCGCGCTGTCGTTCGTCTACCAGCAGGGCAATCGCAACCTCGAGTCCGAAGTGGCCGACACCTGGACGGCCGGCATCGTCGCGCGATCACCCTTCGAGCATGCGCTGCTGAACCGCATCACCGCGACCATCGACTGGTATCAGATCGCGATCAACGACGCGATCCTGCCCTACTCGATGGATTACTCGCGCTACCTCTGCTACGGCACCGCACAGGTGACCACCGCAGCGGCTGCGGCGGCACAGGCGGCCTCGGCCGCGTGCCAGGCCAACCCGCGCGACCTCGTCAGCGGTGCGGCGCAGACGTCGCTCGTGTCGTACGACAACCAGGCGAGCGTTCGCACTTCTGGCGTCGACGTGACGTTGAACTGGTCGGCTGCGCTCGCGGACATGGGTCTCGCGCGTCTGCCGGGCGGCATCGGCCTGAGCGTCCAGGGCACCTGGCTCGACTACTACAGGACGAAGCAGTCGCCCTACTCGTACGACCCGGTCATCGACTGGAAGGGCTCGCTCGGCCCGAACCTGCCCGGCTTCAACGGCGGCGCCTACAGCTACCGCCTGCTGACGGCGCTGAACTACAACGTCTCGACGTTGAACTTCAACCTGCGCTGGCGGCATTTCCCCAAAGCCGACACGGTGGCCATCGCGCAGCAAAACGGCATCGTCGCCAACAATGCCCGGGTCGCAGCTGGCGGTGCAGGCTCCCTGCTCAGCTATACGCCGACGGCGGCACTGCCAGTCGATACGTACGACGTCTTCGACCTGTCAGGTTCATGGGCCTTCAGCGACACGTTGTCGCTGCGGTTCGGCGTCGACAACGTGTTCGACACGAAGCCTTCGGTGACGACGGCGAGCACGGGTCGGCCCTACGACTCGTCGAAGACCGCCGCCGAAAACGCGGCGGCCATGTCGGCGCTGTGCACGGGCAGGCCGGGCTGTGTCGCCCCGACGACCTACTCGCTCGCGAACTCGGGCCAGGGCGGCACGAGCGGGGGCTACTACGACACGCTGGGCCGTCGCTACTACCTCGGCGTGAAGGCGCAGTTCTAGAAAACGCTCGGGAGCCGGCGAGGAGCCCCTCGCCGGCCCCGATCGTCCTGGAGATTGCGTTCCGCGCCAAACACTGGTACTGTATTTACATACAGTGTTAGTCCGCTGAATCGGAGAAGGCCCGGTTCACCCCTCGGGTGGCCGGGCTCTTTCTGTCACTTCGCAGCGCTCTGCTGCGGGTACCAGAACGCCATGTGGCAGTTCTCGCAAACCTCATCCAGCTGGTTCGAAAGGTCGGTCAGTTTCTTGCCGTCCCGCTGGGTCACCGCAGTTACCAGCCCCGCACCCGTCGACTGCAACTCGAGCGCGTGCTTCCGGAAGAATGCCGGCTTCGCATCGATGAACCGCTGAACGTCGCTGGCCTTGGAAGCGCCCGGAGCTGCCTCATCCTGCAGCTTGGCACCGGGCATTGCCGCTACCACGTGAGCTGCCGCAAGGTCTCGCCCGCCCGCTTCGATCGAACGCCCGATCTCCAGCAGCTTCGACCACGTGGCCGCGTCGATCTTCTTCGGGTCGATGTCGCCGGCGTCGTTCTGCGCGGCATTGGTCAGATCCCAGAGAGCGAGCGCCTGCGGGTTCACCTTGGTGAGCATCGCGACCTGCACGTTGGCTGCCGGCGGATCGGCCGCCAGAGTGCTGCCCACGGCTCCCGACACGAGCATCGCTGCCACGCGAACCATCGTCTTCATGGCTGCCTCCATTTGCTCAGCTACCCTAGTCCCGGCATCGCCCCCACGCCAGCGCCGCGGCGTTTACACATCGTTGCGGATGGTGGCGAGCGCACCGCCGTCGATCTCCCACTTCGCGCCGTTCACGTAACTCGCCTCGTCTGACAGCAGGAACGACACCACCCGCCCGACCTCGTCGGGCTTGCCGCACCGGTTCAGCGTCGCGACCTGCCCGAGCTTGTCGAGCCCTTTCTTTACATCACCGTCGAACAGCTGCTCGATCACCTCGACCAGGAGCGGCGTCTCGATGACGCCAGGCATCACGCAGTTCACGCGCACGCCCTTCTGGGCAACCTCGCTGGCCGCGGTACGCGTCAAGCCCACGACGGCGTGCTTGGTCGCGTTGTACGCGCAGGCTCCCGCGAGCCCACGCTCGCTGCCGATCGACGCCATGTTGACCACCGCGCCGGAACCGCGCTTGACCATGTCGGGGAGCACGAAGCGCAGTCCGAGAAATACGCCGCGCAGATTGACGCGCGTCAGCCGATCGAACTCGGCGATGTCGTACTCATGGGTGGGCGCGAGCTTGCCCTCGACGCCCGCGTTGTTGAAGAAGCCGTCGATACGCCCGAATGCGTCGACCGCGGCCCGTGCATAGCGCTGCACGTCACCTTCGTCCCCGCAGTCGGCAACGCAAGACTGCACCTGCGCGCCCTGCGATCGCAGCAGGCCGGCACGTTCGGCCAGCCGCCCGTCGTTGATGTCGACCATCAGCAGCCTTGCGCCTTCGGCGGCGAGGATCTCGCAGGTCGCGAAGCCGATGGCACCCGCTGCGCCGGTGACGATGATGGAACGGTCGGCATGACGACTCATCGTGTGAACCTCTGCTTCCACATGTTACGCAGTTCGCCTTCCGAGGGCAGAACCGACGACGGTGGCGCCGCAGTTCCCGCGCGTTTCCTCACCAGCGAGTCGTCGAGCGCGCGGTACTGCTTCGCCCCCCGCGATGCCCGTCAAGACAATCTCTCCCTGAGAACGTTCCGCAGCACCGAAGCGTAGCCGAGCGCGTCGTCGATCGCCTTGTGCGTGTGTTCGTGACCGTCGAACCACGCCTTTGGATAGGCCGATCGGACGCAGGCCGCGTAATCGAGACAGAGGCGTCCGGCGATCAGGCTCTGCAGGTCGATGCCGGCCCCGAAGAACAGCGGGTCCTCGTCGAAGAAGCTGGTGAACAACGGCAACGCCGTGAAACGTCGCAGGTACCAGTCCAGCCAGACGCCGTCGAAAGTGAGGGGATGCGACACGAACACCCGCGGCCACGGCAGTGCACGCAACCAGATGACGTATCGCTCCATCACCGCCGCTGCCGGCTCGGCGTGGGTCGTCGCGTGTGCCCAGGCTTCAGCATTGCTCTCGAACCACGCCAGCGTTTTCGGATGGGCGCGCGCGCCTGGAAGCGGTTCGAGATTGGCGGCGAATGTGCCGCCTGGGGTGCCGCTTGATAAGAGCGCGGCAGAGGCGAAGCTGCGCATCGAGTGGATGCCGGCGTCAGGGCCGTCGGTCTCGATGTCGGTGACGACGTAGCACGCGATACGAGTCATGGATCGATGATGACTCGCACGCTGCAAAAGGCAACGAGAGGTTCACATCGCCTTGCTGCCGACCGTCGACTTCTCGCCTTCGACGCCAGTGTTGTTGTAGGCGGCGATCGCGAAGTAGTACGTGCCAGCGTTCAGATTGCCGACGGTGTAGCTGGTGAGGCCCGGATTCGTGATCTGGATCGCCTCGGTCAGAGCGTCGGGGTGCGTGCCGTAGTAGATCTTGTAGCCGGCGAGGTTCGCGAGCGTCGAGTTGTCGGTGTTCATCGTCGGCGGCGTCCAGGTGAGCGTGGCCGAACCGGTGGTACCGGGGGTGACGAGGATGCTGAACGGCGCGAGTGCCGCGGTGAGCGCACCGTCGCTGACGGAGATCGTGATGCTGCCGAAGGTGCCCATGTCGCCGCTCGCCGGGGTGCCACTCAGCTTCCCGGTCGCGGCATCGAACGCCGCCCAGGCCGGCTTGTTGCTGATCGAGAAGCTCAGCGCTTCGCCATTCGCGTCCGCGGCCGAGGGCTGGAAGGAGTAGGCGGAGCCGATGCGCGCCGTCGTCGCCGCACTGCCCGAGATCGTCGGGGCCGCTACCGAGCCCGACGGCGCCTGGCTGCTCGGCGGCGCGGCTGTGAACTGCGTCTCGGTCGCCGGGGCATGGCCGCCGCCAACCGGCTCCGCGGTCGCAGTGGCCGTCGTTCCGCTGGTGCCCTCGCCGCAACCGGTGAGCAGCAAGGCTGCGATCAGGGACGTCATCAAGCCGGCGCGGGTGGCAGTCGTGAACATGCGTCTCGTCTCCGTAGGTGCTGGTGGCGCCTTCGGTCGGACGGGCACGAAATCTAGACGGCCGCGGTTGACGGTGAGCGCCCGTTACGGTGGGTGCTCGGTTCCGGCAACCCCGCTGTCGTAGGTCTCATGACCGTTAGACCGGAGGCTTTGCGTCCCCGCCTTTCGGCGGGTTTGCCCTTGCTGTGGGAGGCAATGTAATCCGCGGCCCGGATGGGCCGGTATTGGGAAGATCCTCTCGGGAATTTCCTGAGGAAATAAGTAATCCTGCCAGCCAAAAAAAAGCCCCGGCATTGCTGCCGGGGCTGCGCGGATCGCTGCTGTCGAACAGTCTAGAACGACATCGTCAGGCTCAAGGAGTAGCGACGGCCCACCAGGTCGTTGTACGGATCGAACGTGCCGAAGCCGTTCGTCTCGTCGGCGATGAAGTAGCCGCCGCGCTTCGGCTTGGTGTCGAGCAGGTTGTTGATGGTCACGCCGAGGTCGACGTTGCCGAACTTGGTTCCGCCGGACAGGTTGAAGAGGCTGCCGGAGGGATAGCCGATGACCAGGGGACTCGGCCGGTTGTTGACCAGCTGGTCCGTGCCCTTGTGGAACAGCCAGGTCAGCGACAGACGGCTTGCGTCCCAGTTGTAGCCGATGGTCGTGTTGGTACGGAACTTCGAAGCGGCCGCATAGCCCGCGTAGTTCAGTACGTCACCACCAACCGATGCCGGCTGATCCTGGTTCAGCAGGAAGTTCGCGCTGATGGTCGCCGACAACGAGCCCGGCATGCTGGCGAGGCCCATGTCGGCCAGCGCCGCGCCCCAGCGGATGGTCGTGTCCACGCCCTCGACGCCCAGCTCGCCGATGTTGTCGTAGATGGCGTTGACGGTGCGAATACCGCCCGACGACGGATCGCGCTCGATGAGCCGGCAATAGTTGGACGGATCGTTGAGCGCGTACGTCGGATTCGTGCCATTGACGTTGAAGCACGCGTCCACGATGAACTGGCCACTGACCACGTCGATCGGATCCTTGATCTTCACGCGGTACCAGTCGATCGTCGCAGTGACGCGCTGAAGCAGGACGTTGCTGAACGGCGACTGCAGCACGACGCCCGCGGTCCAGGTGTCGCCCTCCTCGCTCTGGAGGTTGGGATTGCCCTGGAACGTGAGCACGCCGCCCGCGCCGTTGAACGCCAGCGGATCGGCATGGAAGGTCGAGGCGTTGTTGCCGCCCCAGGCATTGATCTGCGCCGAGCACAGCGCCAACAGCGCGGCCCGGTTCGGGTTGGCCGCGGTGTTGGACTGCGTCGGAAGCGCATTGGTCACACCATTGCGGCACGGGTCATTGCCGACACCGGAGAGCTGCGAACTGACCGTCGTGGTCGTATACAGCTCGGCAATGTTCGGCGTGCGCTCCGCACGGTTGTAACCTCCGCGGACACGCAACCAGTCGAGTGGCGCCCAGCTGAGCTGCGCCTTGTAGGTCGGGACGTCCTGACCCGTCGAGTACTGCGAGTAGCGGAAGCCGAGCTCCAGCTCGAGGCTGCGAACCATCGGCAGGTCCTTGAGCAGCGGCACGAGCAATTCGCCGTAGGCTTCCTTCACCGTGACCGCGCCCGCGACGAAGCCGACGCCGAACTGGCCCGGCGTCGTGTCGTTGATGTAATCGGACTCGCGCAGCGAATCGGGCTTGAACTCATACGTGTTCTTGCGATAGCTCAAGCCGACCGCGCTGCGTACCTCGCCAGCCGGCAGGTCGAACAGGCCGCCCTGGAGGTTGAGCGCGCTTTCGAACTGCTCCATCGACTCGCGGTCGGTCTGGTTCGACGTGACCGCGTTGATGCAGTCCTGTGAGACCGACAGCGTGCCCGCTGCCTGCGCGAACGGGTTGATGCCGCTCGTGCAGGAAAGGCGCTTGTTGGACACGCCGTTGCTCTGAGCGGAATAGCCGCGACCATAGTTCGGCGCGGACACGATCGCGGCGTAGTTCGCCGTGGACACATAGCCCTGGTACTCGGTGCGCGTGCGCGACTCACCCTGCGAGAGATACAGATCGTAGGTCCAGTCGCCGAGGCTGGTGTCGCCCTTGACGCCCGACACGATCTGGTACGTGGTCAGATCGTTCACGGTACCGCGCGGCGGCAGGAAGGTGAGCTGCGTGGCCAGACGCCAGGGAGAGTTCGGGCCGCAGGTCTTGAAGGTCTCGCCCGTGTTCGGATCGATCTGCGACGTGATGACGCCGTTGTTGAGCGAGCGAAGCTCGCACGCCGACAGGCCGGCGAAGGCGTTCTGCGCGGTGGTGCCGGCGATGACCGGGGTCGGACGCGAGTTCAGCAGTGTGGCGAGCTCAGGAGAGACGGGAAACGCCTGCTGCATCGTGCAGCCGCCCACCGGCGCACAGGCGAGTCCGCGGGTTCCGCCCGCGCGGTATTCGGGCAGCGTGTCGCCGATCGCGATTCCGGGTGCAGCCACCGTCGCGACGGATGGCAGATACTTCGCAGCCGGGTTCGAGTGGTACGGAACGGCGACCGTCCAGTTGCCTGAAGCCGGCGACGGCTCGCGGCGTGTTTCGGTGTGAGAGTTCGCGAACTGGATGCTCGAGTACGCCTGCGCGTAATCGTTGATCCTGTACTCGCCCTTGGAGAACAGGGTGTAGGCCTCGCGCGGGCTGGTGAGGCGGCGGCCGTAGTCCACCGTGCCGAGCACCGGCGCGCAGTTCTTCTGCAACCCGGGGAAGCGGTTGTCGTTGCCCGTGGCGTAGTTGCACACGACTTCGTCCGGGTTCTCGGGCGTGCCGGCAGCGTTGCCGGTGAAGCTCTGCGGACCCCACTGGTAGTTGACACCACCCTGCGTCAGCACTGACGAGCGCGTGAACAGGGTGCCGTCGCCGTTGAAGTAGAAACCACCGCCGTTGGAGGTCGGGGTGAGGCAGTTGACCAGCACTGCATTGAGCAAGCAGGTGCGGTCGGAGAACACCTGGTTGATCGCCGCCTGGGACGGACCGTTGCCCGACCACGCGTTGTTGAACACGGTGTTGGTGCCACCGTTGCCGTTCACGATTCCGGTGGGGCCGGCAGTGTACGAGGGCTGCAGCGCAAAGAGATAGTTGCCCGAACCGGACTGGTTCGAAAGCATCGCCTCGCGAAACCACGGGCGGTTGGCCCACAGCGAGGTCTCGCGCTTGCTGTAGTCCATCGCGATGATGAGGTTGCCTTCGCCACCGACGGAGGTGCCCATCAAGGTCGAGAACTGCCACTCCTTGCCGTCACCACCATGCTCGTTGATACCGCCACGGGCGCGGACCTCGAGACCGGAGAAATTCGAGCGGGTCTTGAGATTCGTCACGCCGGCCAGCGCATCGGCGCCGTACACCGACGAGGCGCCACCGGTGATGACCTCGATGTTGCCGAGGGCGATCTGCGGGACCGAGTTCAGATCGAGCGTGCCGGACGCGTTCGCGGCGATGCCGCGGCGGCCGTCGATCAGGGTCAGCGAACGGTTGGGGCCGAGCCCGCGCAGGTTGACTGTTGCCTGGCCCGGCGTGAACGTGCCCATGCGTGCGTTGTCGATGCCGCGCGCGGTATCGAACATGTTGCCGCTGCCCGAACCGCCCGCGACGTTGCCGGCTTCGGTCAGGCTGGTGACCGCGGCACCGCTGAACAGCGCGCCTCCGGCCATGAACTCGGGCATCTCGTTCAGCGCCTGCTCGATCGAGATGTAGGCGTTCTTGTCGAGGACTTCCTTGTCCACCGTGATCAGCGGACTGGTGGTCTCGGTGTCGCGGCGGACGATGCGCGAACCCGTGAGAACCACTTCGTCGAGGCCGTCGTCGGCCGGACGGGCGGTGGATGTGGCGGGGTCGGCGGCCATTGCCGGAAGCCCCAAGCCCGCAGTGAGCGCGGCGGCCACGGCAGCGCGGATGAGGAAGGAAGCGGACGAGCGCGAGCGATGAGCGCCTGAGGCGCGGCTGGAGACCTGCATGGACGTTTCCCTGTGTTGCAGTGACGTGTTATCCGCGACCGTGTCGATCGCGGCCAGAGCCGTCATTGCCGGCGTCACTGTTTTCACAGTGATCCCTGTCGTCGGCGATGCGGAACCGTGGGTCATTTTGACCACACGTAAAGGCGAGCGGCTTGACCGTCGCGGAACTAACACTCGACCTATGCGGTTGTAAGACGGCCCGTCTTGTAACGGCGATGCGCGGAAGCGACGGCCGTCAGACGCTGACGCGGCCCGTGCTGTCGCCGAAGCGCTCCTGCTCCGCACCGAGCTTGTCGAGGAGCGTCAGCAGGAGGTTCGACATCGGCGTTCGCTCGGCCAGCCGTACGTGGCGGTTGCCCTCCAGACGCCCGCTGGCACGGCCGGCAAGCAGGATTGGCAGCGGATCGTGGTTGTGCGAGTTGCCGTCGCTCATGCCGCTGCCGTACAGCACGAGTGAATGATCGAGCAAGGTGCCCTCGCCGTCCGGCACCTGCTTGAGCCGGTCGAGGAAATACGCGAACAGGCCCGAATGGTAGCGATTCAGCACCGCGAACCGCGCCTTGTTGTCTTCGCTGTTCGAATGATGCGACAGGATGTGGAAGGAGTCGCGGATGCCGCTCTTCGGATAGACCGCGTTGCTCAGTTCCTTGGCGACCATGAACGTCGTGATGCGTGTCATCTCGGTCTGCCAGGCCAGCACGATGAGGTCGTACATCAGCTTGATGTGTGCTTCGACGTCTTCCGGCACGCCGCTCGGTTTGCGCGGCAGCGTGACGTCGCTGTCGATGCGCTTGGCGGACTGCTCGATGCGGCGCTCGATTTCACGGATGTCGGTCAGGAACCGGTCGAGGCGTTCGCGGTCGCCCGCGGGCAGCGCGTGGTCAAGACCGCGGATCTGGTCGGTCACCGAGTCGAGCAGGCTCAGTGCCTGCGCCCGGCGGGCGGCACGCTGCGCGTCGTTCGCCCCGTCGCCGAAGAGCTGCTCGAACAGCACCTGCGGATTGTTCTGCGAAGGCAGCGGCGCGTACTCGTTCTGCCATGACAGCGTGTTGCGGTAGGCGCACGACAACCCCTCGCCACAGCTGAGGCTGGCCTCCTCGATCATCAGCTCGAGCGAGGGCAGCGGCGTGTCCTGGCCGAGCGTCTTCACCGCGACCTGGTCGACGGTGACGCCGAGGCGTGGCCGCGGTCCGGACGCGGCGACGGCTCCGCTGAGATAGGCGGCGGATGAGCGATTGTGGTTGCCGGTGGCGCCGCCGGGCCCATACGCAAGAGGATGACCGAGGTTCGACACGACGGTCAGGTGGTCGCGGAACGGAGCAAGCGGCTGCAGGATTTCGCTGAAGGTGAAGTTGCGACCTTCGTTCGGCGGCGTCCACCGGGACATCGTCGCGCCGTGGGGAAAATAGATGGCACCAAAGCGTGTGCGTGACGTCGGCGCAGCCGCCATGGCCGGCGTCATCGACTCGAGCAGCGGCAGCGCGAGCGATGCGCCGAGGCCGCGCAACAGCGTGCGTCGCGACAGGTGGCGGCGAGTGATGAAGTGGGCCATCTAGCGTTCCTCGCGCGCGCTGAGACTGGTCGCCTGGGCCGACTTCACCCGCTCGCGGAACAGCGGACTCTGCACCACCCCGAGGATCAGCGCGCTGAAGCGGAGGTCGTCGCGGCGAGCCTGCCGAACAGCGGCGCGGACCGCCGGCATGTCGTGCGCTTCGAGCCCGCGGCCAAGCCCGTAGATCATCAGCTTCTCGACGACGTTGGTGACGAAGAGATCGGAATTCGCCATCAGCGCGCGGTTGAGGTCGCGCGGGCCCACGACCCGCGTGCCGTCGATCAACGTGCCGCTCGCGTCGATGCGCGCGTCGCCGTCGACGTCGCGCCACGCGCCGATCGCGTTGAAGTTCTCCAGCGCAAAACCGACCGGGTCCATCACGCTGTGGCAGCCGGCGCATGAGGGGTTCTGGCGGTGCAACTCGAGCCGCTGGCGGACCGACGTCGTGATGACCTGCGTACCGTCGCCATCGAGATTGGTCTCGACCCCCGGGGGCGGTGCCGGCACCGGCGCACTCAGCAGGTTCTCGAGGATCCAGCTGCCGCGGATGACCGGCGAGGTGCGGCTGGCCGTCGAGGTCACGGTGAGGATGCTGCCCTGCCCGAGCAGGCCGCGACGCGGACTGTCATCAGGTAATGCCACCTTGCGGAAGTACGAGCCGCGCACCCCCGGAATGCCGTAGTGGCGTGCCAGTCGCTCGTTGAGGAAGGTGTAGTTGGCCGTGAGCAGCTCGGTGATGGGGCGGTCCTGCGTGCGCAGCCAGTCGATCAGCGAGCGCGTCTCCTCGATGAAAGCCTTCGCGCAGGTTCTCGTCGAAGCCGTCGACCTCGGGTGTGACCGTGGCCAGTTCGCGCAGATGCAGCCACTGACCGGCGAAGTTCTCGACCAGTGCGTACGCTTTCGGATCGGCCAGCATGCGCCGCACCTGGGCCTCGAGAATGGCCGGCTCGTGCAGCCGGTTCTTCGCCGCGAGATCGCGCAGCGCGGCGTCGGGGATGCTGCTCCAGAGAAAGAACGACAGCCGTGACGCGAGCTCCGTATCGCTGATCGGAAAGGCAGCACCGGCGGACAACGCACCCGGTTCGCGTTCGAAGCGGAACAGGAAGCGCGGGTCGATGAGGATGCGCGACAAGGCCTGCTGGATGCCGGTCTCGAAGCCGCCTTCGGTGCGTCCGCGTTCGTAAAACTGCAGCACGGTCGCGAGGTCAGCCGGCGTCTGCGGAGAGCGGAACGCGCGAGTCGCGATGTCGGCGAGGATGCGCTCGGCGCACGGGCGCTCGTCGGCGGCACTGGCGGGCCGGCAGGTGAAGATGCGTCGACGGCTCTCGGTGTCGCCCGCGCCGGTGGCCGCGAACGGTCCGGAGATTTCGACGCTGTCGATGGCGCCTTCGATGCGTGACACCGAGTAGATGTCGTTCACCCCGGCGGGACGACGCGTATCGAAAATGGCCGCAGTCAGCACGTGGCGTCCCGCCTTCAGCGGAACGCGGAAGTCGCGCACGCTCCCGACCGGAACGCGGCGACCGTCGATGGCGACGTCGACGACGCCGGACGTGCGCGCCAGCGAGAAACTCGGCCGGACGCTGAAGTGATACTCGGCATCGAGCGGGTAATCGTGCTCGATGCGAACGCCGCCGCGCGAGCCGAGCGGCATCCCTTCCAGATGCTGGTCCTGTGCGAGGCGGTCGGGCGTCTGATAGACCGTCGTCGTCTCGCTTGCGGTCACGTCGCCGACCGCAGCGCGACTGAGCTTCATCGCAGCGCTGGCATAACCCTGTACCAGCGCCGGCGAGATGCCGAGGCCGGAAGCCACGTTGTCGAACCCCTCGCTCGCATCGTCGGGCGGCAGCAGGTCGGCCACGTCGAAACGCATGCCGAAGACATCACGGATCGCATTCGCATATTCAGTGCGATTGAGCCGGTGTACACCGGGCGCGGCGATGGTGTGGCCGGCGTTCGCGTCGAGCCGCGCCTCGAGCGCGGAGGCGATGGCAACCGCCTCGTTCCGGGAAGGTCGCGGTTCGCCGGGCGGCGGCATCATGCCCGCGCGCAGCTTGCGCACGACCTTTTCCCATGAGGCGATGTCGGTGCCGACAGCGACGGAATCGAGCGTCGTGAGATCGAGCCCGCCGGCCCAGTCCTGGACGTTGTGACACTGCGTGCAGTAGCGATCGATACCGGCCGCGACGGTGTCAGCAGCGCTGGCAGCGACGGGACCGAGCAGGGCGCCGGCCAGCAGCCACGGCACGAGACCACGCACTAGCGGACCTCCTTGCCCTGCGACTTCAGCAGCTCGGTGATCAGTGCAATGGAGGACGGCTTCGGCTCGGCCGGATGCGTCGCGAGAAAGACGCCCTTCGCCCAGTCGAGCGCCGAGCGGTTCTGCTTGTCGCGCGCGGTGAGATCGGCCCCCTTCGACACGAGGAAGCGGATGATCGCGTCGGACCCGCGATTGGCGGCGCCATGCAGCGCGGTGATGCCCATCGAATTTGCCTGGTTCACGTCCATGCCCAGTTCGTGACAGAGTTTCACCGCCTCCAGAAGCTGATCCGGACCCTCGGTGAACGTTTGTGCGAGGACCCAGTTTACGCCAGCGGCCGCCATCAGGGGCGACGTGCCTTCGAACGTGTCGATGCGCGGATTCGCACCCTTCGCGAGCAGCATTTTCATGACCGTCACGTCGCCAGCCAGCGCGGCGGTCAGGAACGGTGTCTGCCCGGTGAAATCTACCCACTCGAGCGACCCCGTGATTTCGAGCAGATGGTGTCTGAAAGGCGGGGTTTCCTTGGTACGGGCGTCGACATCGGCACCGGCGGCCAGCAGCGCCTCGATGAGCCCCAGCAACGGCGCGCGCTCGACGCCATTGCGGAAGGTCGCGTTATGCACGTACAGGTTGCGGACGTTCACGGCCTCCCAGAGCGGACCGCGGCCATACCAGTCCTGGCCGTTGACCGCACTGCCGCGCTCGAGCAGCAGCCGCGCCGTGGCGACGTTGTCGTTCGAGATGGCCATGAGCAGCGGCCAGATGCCGTTCGCCTCGCGTCCGTTCACGTCGGCGCCCGCATCGATCAGCCGCGCGGCGACCTCACGATGGTCGTGCCGGGCTGCGTACAGCAGCGGGGTCATGCCGCCAGGAATCGGCTCGCGCCGACCTCGATCGGCCGGGACGCCCCCGCGCAGGATGCCGACCCCGAAGCCGAAACCAGGCACCGAATTCGGCGCGATGAAAGGCGGCACGGGACCGACCGTGGTGGATGCGTTGACGTCGGCACCGCGGGCGATGAGCGTGTCGACCACCTGCAGGTGTCCAGCCCGCGCGGCAAACATCAATGCCGTCTGTCCGAACAACTCGTCGCGCGCGTCGACCGCGGCGCCATGTTTCAGCAGCAGCTGCACGACTGGCAGCACGCCGACGGCTGCAGCGCGCATCAGTGGCGTCTCGTGCGCGGCATCGGGCCGGCCCGAATCGGCGCGCGCTTTCAGCAGCACCTCGACCATCTTCGGATTGCCGTTTTCGATGGCGAGCGACAAAGCCGTGACACCGCGTTCGGTGGCGGCGTTGACGTCGGCGCCCGCCTTCAGCAACAGCGCCGTGCCCGCCAGGTCGTCGACCCGCACGCGCCAGTGAAGCGCCGGGGTACCGAATGCGCCTGGCGCATTGACGTCCGCGCCCGCTTTCAGCAGCGCACGCATCGTGTCGATCTCGCCGTTCATCGCGGCGTCGGCGAGACTGCCCGGATCGCCGGCATCTGCGACACCGGTGGCCAGACATATCGTCACGACCCATGCACTGACGCGAACCATCGCGCATCCCCTCTGCCGACCCTGGCGCATCTGCATCGACTGCAGACGAGTTTTAATCTGACGAGCCCGGGTCTAGCATTACATGCCGACCGCTTCGGTCACCACAGGAACGAAGATCATCATGGAACGACGCGATGTACTGAAGGCCGGCGGGCTGCTGGCTGCGAGCTCGCTGCTTGCCCCGGCGCAAGGCGCCACGGCAGCAGACGCCAGCGCTCTCGATGCGCGGCTCCTGCCCGGCTTCACGGTCGAGAAGGTCAAGACCAGTGGCGCCACGCTGCATGCGGTCAAGGGCGGCAACGGACCGCCGCTGCTGCTGATACACGGCGCTCCGTTGACCCACCTGTCGTGGTTCAGGGTCGCACCCGAGCTCGCGAAGCAATACACCGTCATCGCCGCGGACCTGCGCGGCTATGGCGACAGCAGCAAACCCGAGGATGGCGTGGACCACGTCAACTACTCGAAACGTGCGATGGCCCAGGACCAGGTCGAGCTGATGAAGCATTACGGCTTCGATCGCTTCGCGGTGGTCGGCCATGACCGCGGCGGCCGCGTTGGTCACCGGCTGGCACTCGACCATCCGCAGGCCGTCACGCGCCTCGCGGTGCTCGACATCGTGCCGACACAGTATCTGTACGCGCATGTCACGCGCGCGTTCGTCGAGGCGTACTTCCACTGGTTCCTGTACATCCGGCCCGCGCCGTTTCCCGAGAACATCCTGAACGCGGACGTACAGCAGTTCGCGCGCGGCCTGCCCGAGCTGAAGGACGAGTACCTGCGCGTCTACAAGGACCCGGCGAACGTGCACGGCATGTGCGAGGACTACCGCGCTTCGGCGGGCATCGACATCAAGTACGACGAGGCCGACATCAACGCGGGCCGCAAGGTCACCTGTCCGCTGCACGCGCTCTGGGCGACCGATGGTGCGATGGGTCGCATGTATGACGTCCTCGGCATCTGGAAAGACCACGGCACGCAGGTCACCGGCAAGGGGCTAACCGGTGGTCACAACCTCCAGGAAGCGAACCCCGCCGGTGTGCTTGCGGAGCTGCAGCCGTTCCTTGCTGGCTGATCGTCTCGGCTACGCGCCAGTCTTGATAGTGCGTCGGGCCGTCTTGCGACGGTGTGCGATCTCGCGAACGTACACCGGCGTGCGGTAGGGGTCGGCTGGCACTCGCGCCGCGGGGACGGGCCGATCGACGAACGAGGCGAGGATCGCGTCGAAGCGCGCCTTGGTCCCGGTCTTCCATTCCGGATGGGAGAGGATGAACAGGTCGTTGTGCTGGATGCCATCGACGAGGCAGCGCGCGCACTCCATCGGGTCCATCTGCGACTCGGCGACCGCGGCGGGTCGCGGCGCCGAGCCCGCAGGGCGCGCCGGTGCGGGTGGAGCCTCGGGATTGCGGTAGCGGTCGGGCCGGTAGGTCTCGGCGCGGCCGATGTTCGACGCCGTGAAGCCCGGGAAGATCACCGAGGTTCCGATGTTGGTCTGGTGCAGCTCCACGCGCAGCTCTTCCATCAGGCCGCAGACCGCGTACTTGCTCACCGTGTACACGCCATTGCCGGAGCCCGCGAACATGCCGCTGATCGACGCGACCGTCGCGATATGTGCGCCTTCGCCGTGGGCCCGGAAGCGCGGCAGGAACGTCTGCACCCCATTCACCGGTCCCCAGAAGTTGACACCCATGCCCCACTCCCAGTCGTTCAGGGTAGCGGCGGTGGCACGGGCATTGAGGCCGACGCCCGCGTTGTTCACCAGCAGGTGCGTGCGGCCGTAGCGCTTGTCGATGGCATCGGCGGTGCGCTCCCAACCGTCGCGATCGAGCACGTCGTGCTTGATCGCGAAGACGTCCGGATCGTCCGGCTTGAAGTAGCCCATCGCCTCCTTGATCTGGTCATCCGAGATGTAGCCGAGAACGACCTTCATGCCGGCGTCGCGCAGCACCCGCGCAGTGGCAAGACCGATGCCGCTCGATGCGCCCGTGATGTAGGCGACCTTGCCCGCGAGTTGCGCGAGCGGCGGCGGCTGCGACTCGCCGGGGTCAGTGGAGTCCGGACCTGCCGGCGGCTCGGCGCCGCGGGACGCAGGCGCTGCCAGCATGGCGGCAGAGAGCGTCATGCCACCGAGAAAACGGCGACGGTCGAGTGATTCCTTGCGGCTCTTGCGCATCGAGAGATCCTCCGATTCGAGACGGTTCAGGTGCGAAGGGGAATGTCGCGGACGAATTGCGAGACGATCCATTTCTCGCCCGACGTGGGCGGCGATCCGGTATGCAGCATCTCGCGGTCGGGGGAGCGGTCCGGATGCGAATTGATGAAGTACAGACCATCGCCGGCCTGGCCGCGGTGGACGATATCGAGACGCGGGAACGTCGTCTCGCCGCCCTCGTACGCGTCGTTGAGATACAGCAGGAACGTGATCACGCGCTGCCCCTGATCGCGGATCTGCTGCGCGTAGTCCGGCGCCTTGACGTCGATGAAATCGTAATGGGGCTTGATCTGCTCGCCGACGTCGTAGTGCAGCACCATCGGCGCTTCGAACTGACGCACGTCCAACTGGCAGGTCAGCGCCATGCGCTGCTGCACGAGCAGCTGGACGACATCCACGGTCGCATAATCGAAGTTCGCGACCGTGTTGCTACGCATGCCGTGAACGACGTCCTGACGACTCACGGCGTCGTAGACGCGCGCCCGCCCGAGCCGGCCGTGCGCCCGGCCGATGAGCCAGGCGCAGACCGTCCCGGACACGAGTGTCTTCACCTGATGGACCTTCGGATGCAGTGCCGTCGTCGGTGCCGGTCGCAGCCATTCGGCAAGGGCGACACCGGCGGCGCGAGACGGCCAGCTGACCGAGATCGAACGCGGAGCAAGGCTGAGAAGCTGGCCGCGCGCCGACGGATCGCCGGCGGCAGCCGCGACGCCCAGCAGGCGCAGTGCCTCCGACCAGTCCTGCCGAAGGTGAACGCCCGCGGCGCTGAGCGCCGCAATGCGCACCATCGCTCGCGAGTTGCCTCGCTGAGCAGCCTCGGCGAGCATCGAGAGTCCGTGCTCGACGAGCTTCGGTGCCCGGTCCCCGACGAGCAGGCGGTGCCCGAGCTCACACATGGACTCCAGGTCGCCCTCGCGGGTGGCCAGGGCGAGCGCATCGACCGCCTGCTCATGACGACCGGCGTCGTCATGGTCGCGCGCCGTTGCCAGCCCCGCGGATGTCACCGCCCCGTTCACCGTGCCGTCTCCGCGGCCTGATCGATGCCCGAGCATAACGCGATGGACCGGACCGCGCTGCCCCCGACACGTCGGCGCGCCTACCGGCGATGAAACGTCTGACAGGGTATTACTTCAACCCGGTTTCGGGCACGCTCTCGCGATGCTGCAAATCGAACGCTTTGTGCTCGCCGGCCTGGCACTCCTGGCCGTGTCGTCGGCCGCGGTAGCGGAGGACCTCCGGCCCTTCGAGGCGCGTTACGAGGTGCACTGGAAAGGCATGACGGCCGGGCATGCTGCGCTCGAACTGAAGCGCGGACCAGCTGACACGTGGACCTATACCTCGAACAGCCGTGCCCGAGGACTGTTCCGTGTGGCACTGCCGGGGTCCATCTCGCAAACGAGTGAATTCCGGATCGTCGACGATACGGTGCAGCCGCAACGGTATGTCGGCGACGATGGCACCCGCGATACCTCCCGTGACGTCGACGTCAAGTTCGACTGGGAGGCCGGCCGCGTGCGTGGCGTGTTCGAGGAGCAGATGCTCGATATGGCCGTCCCGCCCGGCACGCTCGACGACCTGTCGGTGCAGGTGGCGCTGATGTACGAGCTGCTGCGCGGTCGCGCGCCGATGTCGTTCCACCTGATCGGCAAAGACGCCGTCCGCGATTTCGACTACACCCGCGAACAGAGCGGCAAGCTCGCCACCGCGATCGGCGAGCACGAAACGATCCAGTTCCGCAGTCGGCGCCACGGTTCGCGCGGCAGCACCGTCTTCTGGTGTGCGCCGGATCTTGGCTATCTGCCGGTGCGCGTGGAGCGGCATGGCTCCAAGGGACAGGTGGAGTGGTCGATGCAGATCCAGTCCGCGCGACGCGACTGACTCACATTGCCCGCTGGTACAGCCAAACGGCGGCAACGACACCGATCGCGCACGCGGCGGCCGGCGTGAACCCGACGCGATACCACGCGCGGTGGCGCAGCGAATAAGCCAGCGGAACGAAGACCGCGATAACCGCCAGCTGGCCGAGCTCGACGCCGAGGTTGAACCCGAGCAGATCGCGTACCAGGTGCCGTCCCGACAGCCCGAGCCCGGACAGCGTCGATGCGAATCCGAGGCCGTGAATGAGCCCGAAGCCGAGTGCCACCAGCCACAACCGGCGATGGACCACCGGAAACAGCAGGTTCAGGGCGCCCAGCAGGACGGTAAGCGCGATGCCGGATTCGACCCAACGGCTGTCCGGCGTGATCCAGCCGAGCGCCCCGGCGAGCAGGCTCGCGGAATGGGACAGCGTGAACGCCGTGACGACGCGGATGACATCGCGCAGTGCTGCAGCGAGCGATTCCTGCGGCACCCAGGCGCCGTCGCGGCGCCGGACCACCGCCGGCAACAGCAGCGTTGCAAGGAAGAGCAGGTGGTCATATCCGGTCCAGATGTGCCAGACGCCCTGCCCGATCCAGCTGCTGAATCCCGACCAGAAGCCACCCTGCCCCGGCGACCATGTGGCCGACCGCATGTCGCTCGACAGCACGTTGGTGGCGACGACCTGGTCGGCAGCAGTCCAGCTGACCAGGGCGCGATGCGAAGCATTCAGCGCAAACAGCAACCCGTAGTCGATGCCGAGCCCGCCCGCTTCGCGGAGGCAGGGCGATGAAAAGGAAGCGACGGCATAGGCGCCATCGGCGTGCGTGTCGACCAGCAGCTCGGACGGCTCCAGCGTGCAGGACCGTGACGGTTCGGCGATGCGGAACAATCGCACGTTCGAACGCACCAGCTGGACGATCGCGGGCTCCTGACGCCGTAGCTCGCCCCAGGTGATATTGCCGTCGGCATCGACATCGAGACCGACCGCCTGCTCGAGATCGATCAATGCCAGGTCGATCTGCAGCCGCCCGGGCTGCACGTCGCTTCCTGCTTCGATCCGGATCAACGCGGTGCTCTGGCCATGCGCGTGGACGAGGCCCGAAGACGCCAGCAGCAACAGCGCGAGCCAGGCACGCAGGTTCATCGCAGCTGCCGATCTTCGTAATGATGGGCGTCGATCCAGGCCGTGGCCTCCTTGAGCGCGGCAGCATCCCCGCCGAGCTTCGCGGCCCGATGCAGCAAGCGGAGATCTTCGGGCTCGCGCTGGATCATCCAGTTCTCGGCAGCGATGGCCGCGGCCCGCTTCGGATCCTCCTCCACCTCGAGCACGAACCGGGCCGTCTCGCGCAGGTGCAACCGCTCGCCGGCCGCCAGGGCGGCGCGTTCACGAAACGCGCGCGCGTAACGTTCGCGCCGCTCGTCGCCAGCGACCTTGGCCGCGATCGCCAGTCGCAGCAGCAAGGCGTCGTGCTGTTCGTCGTCCGCGAGCAGCTCGAGGACTTGCCGGGGCTGGCCGTTGGTCAGCAACCAGTCGGCCATGGCCGCCTTGACCTTCAGGTCGTCCGGTGCAACCAGGCGAGCAGCATCGAGATATTCGCGCTGCAGTGCCGGTTCGCCGGCACGACCGGTCATGTCTGCCAGTGTCATCAGCAGCCAGACTTCCACGTCTGCGGGCAGACGCGGCGATGCTGATCGGACCGCTTGCAGATTGCTCAGACTGTGCTCGAGATCGCCATTGCGGCTTGCGATCGAAGTGAGACAGGTGATGGCAACGACTTGTGCGGTGACGCCGGCCAAGCGCGCGCATGCGGACTTCGCGGCCGCGAGATCGCCTTGAACCTCCAGGAGGTTGGCGCGCACCAGCAAAGCCTGGGGATGTCGTGGCTCGAGCGCGAGCGCGCGATCCAGCTTGTCTATGGCGACGCCAAACCGATGGAGATACTGCTCTGCACTGGCCGCTATGACCAACGCATCGCTGGAGCGAGAGTCGGCCCGGGTCCAAGGTTCGAGAACCGATATGGCATAGGCGACGAGGCGTGGATCGTCGGTGCGGCGACCGACGTCGAGATACTGGCGAGCCAGATCAAGGGCTGCGTCCACCCTGGACGGATCGCTAGCCAGATCAGCGCGGCGGGCGGACAGCGCCCGGACCTGCGCCGCAGCGGGCAGCCGCTGCAGCACTTCTTCATCGGAGCCGGGGCGATGTGGAGCGGCTTCTGCTCCACCTGCCGCGAGGCCCATCACCGCAATAGCCATGGCGCGGCCCAAGAGGCCGCGCCATGGCATAACTGCCACTCGGTCAGGGCGGCAATGAAGACCCGTACACCGAGGCCGTGCTCTCATCGTTGTCGAACTTGAACGTGATGTCATCCAGGGATTGCGGCTCGACACGATCGTATGAAGGGCCTTGTTGACCAACCAGCTGGACCGTGTAGACATTGAAGTCTACCGGGCCCGGCGTAGCTGGCGTCGTCGGCGTGCCACCGGTGGGGGGCGCAGCGGGCGCCGGGGAGTCGTTACCGCCCCCGCAGCCCGCCAGCATCACCGCAGTCACGGCCGCCACTGCAACAGAAATGCGTTTCATCGTGGCACCTCAGTTCGGCGAACCCGGCAGGGGGGTGTTCAGGTAGGGGAACACGTCGAGATACGTGTCGGTGGGCACGGTTGCTCCGCCGGCCACCGAGGTGGTGGCGGTGGGACCGGCCGCGCGCGTTCCGTCGGTATACGGAGCGCCCGCATTCGGATCCGGCGAGCCCGGCGCCGCTCCGCACGTTCCGGCGACGCCGCACAGCGCACCGGCAGCCGCGCGCAGCGAGATATCGGTGACGTCATCGACAGGGCGCCGGCCGTTCGGATAGCCCGCCATGTCCCCGCCGAGAACCCCGAGATCGTTCTGGCTCGCAGGGGGGGTTGCTGCCGTCGACGTATTGAGGCGCAGCATCTCGCCCGGCGTGACCGTCATCGGCTTGTTGATACCGGTGATGCCGGTCAGGAATGTGGCGACGAGATCATTGCGAGGCACCGCCGGGACCTTGGCTGCATTGCCAAACAGCACGTTGAGCAGCACCGGCAACGTCGGGTTGGTCACATACGTCAGGAACTGCGCATCACCGTTCGGCGCACTGGCATTGAATTTGTCCTTGTCCGGCAGTCCGATGACGACCTCGTTGACCAGCGGCATTCCGAGCCGCGACACCTGCACCCACGGGCCGCCCTGCACCGACGTCTGATTCGGATTGCCCGGCTTCGGATTGAGGATGCGTCCCTGACGCAGGCTCGCCGTCGTCCACGCCCCGATCACCGGATCCGTGCCAGCCGTCAGGCAGGTCTTCGGCACTTCCATCGCGATCGAGGTGACATTCTTGTCGCTCAGGTCGTTGGCTTCGCCATTGCGGGGGCCGACCGGATTGGTGTTCACGAGATCGAAGATCTCGCCGACGTTGACCACGAAACCTTCCTTGCGCTGGCCGACGAACAGACGGGCTGGCGCAGTGCAGTTCGGAATGGTCACGTTGTAGACGAACGCGTTCGCGTAAGCCGCGTAGTTCGGGATCGACTTGTTGCCGATGTTGTCGGCCGGCTTGGTGAACGTCGCGCTGGCATCAGCCACATTCGTTACCGCTGCGCTGGTCCCCGACCTGCGATCGCCGCGAACCACGTTGACGGTGTAGGTCTGCACCATGTTCAGGTTGGCAGCGCCTGCGTTGACCTCGCCGATGTTGTTCACCGGCACGGCGACATTGGCCGGAGCGCCCGCCGGCACGGCGAGATTCTTGTAGGTGTTCGTGAAGCGGAACTGGAAGGTGATGTCAGCCTTGCGCATCGCCATTGTTGTCGACGCTGATCTCATACAGCGCCGTATTGTCGAGCGGGAAGTAGTTCGGTCCGCCGTAGGCATCCTGCAACGGGACATAGTTCGCGATCAGCGTCACGTAGGCCGAGCGTCCGGCTTCGTAGCTCGTGAACATGTAGAAGTCGGTTGCATCGACACGTGGCATGCCTGAGACGGCCGGCGCTTCGCGGTGGCTGGACGCCATCACGATGACCGGCAGTGCCGCGGCGACCGCGACCGCCACCAGACTCCGCTTGAAAACTCTTTTAATCATGACTGACCCCCTGCAATGATTCGGTGAGATTGATGGCAGCAGTATGAGTTGCGCAGGTACCCGGCCCGCTACCCGCGTTTGAGGGGAAACCGCTTCCGGATTGCCTCGATCGGCGCAGTCGCGGCGTTCTCCTACAACGCCGCGGGGCAGTCGATGACGCTTACAGCAAAGCGAGGTCGGCGTTGACCGATGAGCGGGCAGCACTCGAGCACATGATGCGGACGAGTTCCGCCTGCCGATGAGTGCCGGTCTTGAGAAAAACCTGTTTCAGATACGAGCGCGCGGTATGCAACGCAAGGTTCATGGTCTGCGCCGCGCCTCCGAGCTCGATGCCACTCACGAGTAGCGTTACCAGCCGGGCTTCGGTGGCGGTCAGGCGATAGATCCGGAATGCGGGCCTCAATAACTCGCCGACGTCCTGCTCCGGATCGACAAGGTACAGGACGACCACGACGTCACCGGGCTCGATCGGTCCGCCCGCGCGAACCAGCGACACGATGAGAGGGCGCTTCTGCACGCGGGTGAGTGACAGCAGCACACACGAGGACTCCACCGTACCTGCTGCCACTTGAGAATCGATCGCCCGTTGCAACGCATCGACGTTGGTCAAGGACGACGCGGCGATGCCCCCATTCACGCTCCGCACACCATCGTGCGCTTCGAGCAGCCGGCCGGCACAATGGTTGCGATAGGCGATGCGGCCGCGGGAATCGAGCATCAGGACGCCCATCTCGAGGTCATCCACCGTCGCCTGGAACAGCCGCGATCGGCGCCGTTCGGTGCGGTGAAGCCACCACAGCTTCAGATATCGTGTCAGCACGGGTTGCAGGCGCGCCGCGACGAACTCGTGCAGCAGATTGAACGAGGACTCCGGCCGGCAGACGGACACGACCAGCGTGACGCCCGGTGTCGGTACGAATCGCAGCGACAGCACGCGAACGGGGTCGAGTCCGAACGGCTGCAGATCGAGCGACAACTTGTGCAACCGGTCGTCCCGCGTACCGGTCGAACCGCCATGGTGGCTGGGCGCAACAGCCTGGCACAGACGGTCGAAGGCGAGGCCACGCAGATCGCTGTCGCCGGAGCTTCGCGCGAGTTCGTCTGCACGACTGGAACCTTCGGTGAATCTGAGGATCACCGCAAACACGGCGCCCGCCCGTTCGCTCAGGCGATCGAGTATCCAGCTGAGGTCATCGTCGTAGGAGTCCGGAGCCCGCTCGGGTTCTGGCCGCGCGACGGTTCGGCAGGCACTGGCGGTGCGGGCGCTGATCGGCATCATTCGTCCTCCCGACGCTTCCATGCCGGACATACGTCTCTCCCGTCGAACCGGATTCAACGCAATGGTGGTTGGTCGGGTGCCCCCCAAGAAGAGGCAGAGATGCGGGTGGCGGTAGGTCAACGTGCCGCGCATGACGAGGCTCCGGCCGACCTACCCCACGGGTGGGGGTTTCAGCGGTGGAGCGCTGGCGCCGTCTCCACTCCGCGAGCGGGAGCCGGCGCAGGCGCGGCGGCCGGGCCGGCGCCCGCGCCGCCACCCCCGACCGGCGCCGGGCTGTTCCGTGCCTGCGTCGCCAGCTGCACCACGAACGCACGGATGGCCTCGGCGTCTGGGGGCGACAGCACCTTGGCAAACGACACCATGCCATTCGGCCTGCAGCACGCCGTCGATGACGATGAGCTTGAACAGGTCAGGGTTCTTCAGCGCCGCGGCATAGCGCAGGTCGGGGAACAGGCTGCTGACACGGCCGTCGTTGCCGTGGCAGGTCGCGCAATGCGCGTTGTAGTTCTGCTCGCCGAGCGGAGATCTGCGCGGCGTCGCCGAAGTGCGGCGGCGGATTCAGCACGGGCGGCGTGTAGGTGACCATTGCTCGGCAACGTCGCGTCGCCGCCGAGCTTGTAGACCAGCAGCCGCGCGTAGTTCGGGGCCCAGTAGCCACCGCCGCGACCGCCCTGGCCGGCGGCGACGACGGCGACGTACTGTTCGCCGTCGATTTCGTAGCTGGCTGCGCCGCCGACGATGTTCGCCTGCGTTGTCGGTCGTCCAGACGCTGCTCGCCGGTGTCGGCACGGAATGCCGAGAAGGCTGCGCCGGCGCGTCCACGCCTGGAACACAGGTTGCCGCCGGTCGCCATCACGCCCGCGCGTGAACTGCCCTGCGCGCTGTTGCCAGACTTCCTTGCGTGCGACCGGATCCCAGGCGAGCAGGTAGGAGCCGGCGCCTTCGAGCCTCGGCGCCGGATCCTGCGGACGCTTGCCGACGTTGATCGACAGCAGCTGGTTGCCCATCTTCGCGCCGGCTTCGGCGACCAGCGGGAAGCTGCCGTAGTTGGTCGGGATGTACATGATAGCCGGTGTCCGGACTGAAGGCCATCGGATGCCAGCTGTGCGCGCCACCTGCGGACGGCACCACGTGGAAGCCGCGATCGCCGAAGCGACCGTAGTTCGGCCTCGGGATTGAGGATCGGCTTGAAGTTCTCGTCGAAGCCGGTCATCCAGTTTGCGGTCGGCACGTAGAGGTCGCGCGGACAGCACTTTGCCGGTCGCGGTATCGATCACGTAGAACACGCCGTTCTTCGGTCGCCTGCATGACGACGTGCTTCTTCGCTCCATCGATGACGAGGTCGGCGGTGACGAGCTGCTGCGTGTTGTCGAAGTCCCAGCTGTCGCTCGGCGCGACCTGGTAGTGCCAGCGGTATTTGCCGGTCTTCGCTTCGACCGCAACGATCGACGCGGTGAACAGGTTGTCGCCGCCGCCCGGTGAGCGAATTTCGGCCGGCCACGGCGCGCCGTTGCCGGTGCCGATGATGACGAGGTCGGTCTCCGGGTCGTAGAGGATGCCATCCCACGGCGTGCCGCCACCGCCGGTCTTCCACCATTCGCCGTTCCAGGTCTTGGCGGCCATCTCGAGTTCGGGTTGTTCGAAGCCCTTCGACGGATCGCCCGGCACCGCCCACCAGCGCCAGAGCTCCTTGCCGTTCTCGACGTCGTACGCGGCCATGTAGCCACGCTGATGGAATTCGGACCCGGCCATGCCGATGAAGATGCGGCCGTCGGCGATGCGCGGCGCACCGGTGATCGAGATCGGCATGATCTCCGGTCGGTGACCTGCCGTTCCCAGGCCAGCTTGCCGGTCTTCGCGTTGACCGCGACCAGCCGCCCGTCGAGCGTGCCCCAGATGATCTGGTCTTTCCAGGCCGCCACACCGCGATTGACGATGCCGCAGCAGAGGTTCACGGCCCATTCGCCCGGCACCTTGCGGGTCGTATTTCCACAGCTGCTTGCCGGTCTTCGCGTCGAACGCGTAGACCTTGCTCCACGGCGCGCTGACAGTAGATGCGGCCATCGACGACGAGCGGGCGTCGTTTCGTAACTGCCGCCGCGCTCGGCAAGATCGCCGAACCAGGCGAGCCCGAGCTGCCCGACGTTGTCCGGCGTTGATCTGCTTCAGCGGACTGTAGCGCTGCTCGCTGTAGTCACGGCCGTACGACAGCCACTGGCCGGCGTTTGCAGGCGCTGCCGAGGCCTTGATGCGTGCCGTGTCGACCGGCGCCGCATGGGCGGCGAGCATGGTCAGCGAAGCGAGAGCGGCCGCACCGACGGCAGCCAGGAGGTGACTACGCATTTGACATACCCCGCGCGCTTGCTGCGCGTCTCCGGATTCTTCCCGGCACCGTAGCGAACTGCACCTTCGCTGTCGACAGCCTGCTGCCGGATCAGCTGCCGGCGACGAAATAGCCCGTCAGCTGGTAACCGAACAGCACGAGTCCCGCCGACAGGACGGCGAGATTGGCATTGAAAGCCGCGCGCTCGAACGAGCGGCTGCGTCGCCAGAGTCCAAACGCCAGCAGCATCACGGCGAGGGCGATGAGCTGACCGAGCTCGACGCCAACGTTGAACGACACGATGTTGCCGACCAGACCCTCTGACGAGAGGGCCAGCTGCTGCAGCTTGGTCGCGAGGCCAAAGCCATGCGCGAGCCCGAAGCCGAAGACCGCCTGGCGCGGATCGATGGTGATGCCCCACCGGCGCCAGGCGCCGATGTTCTCGAGCGCCTTGTAGACCACCGACAGCCCGATGATCGCATCGACGATGTACGCATTGGCATGGATGCCGCCCAGCACGCCGGCGAGCAGCGTCAGGCTGTGCCCGGCGGCGAACAGCGTCGCATACAGCGCGACGTCTTTCAGCCGATAGAGAAAGAACACCACGCCGGCGAGGAACAGCAGATGGTCATAGCCCGTGACCATGTGTTTCGCGCCGAGGTACATCAGCGGGATGGCCGCGGTTCCTTTCAGGGACTCGAGGAACGCCGCATCGCCCCCCGCGACGCCGTGCGCGTGGGCGCCCGCCGCGACGAGGAGCCCTGCGACCGCCATGAAAGTTCGCACTGCCCGGGACTTCATGCGCTTACTGCAGCCGACCATAGTCTTTGATGTCCTTGAAGTAGCCCGTCACCGTCAGCGTGATGCGGACCGGGCCGTCGGCGACGTTCAGCCAGTACCAGCCGTGCTCGCCAGCGAATGGCGCGACCAGCGAGCCCTGCCCGGCCGACCCGGATTGCTGCTCCTCGTAGCGTACGAAGCCTTTGCCCATCGAGGGGTCGTGACCGTGGAAGTCGGTATAGACCTCGCCACCCTCGGTCTTCCACGAGTAGAGGATGACCTGGGCCTCGTCGAGCACTGCCTTGATCTCGGTCTTCTCATCGAGGGCGAGGTCGACGGTGACCGTTCGGGTCTGCGGCGGTTCGGACTTGATCTGGGAGACGGCCGGGTTGGGCAGCGGAGTGGGCTCGCCGGGGTCGGGCAGACCCACCTCGCGCAGCTTCTCGTTGCCCCCGACGACGTCGCGCACCACCAGCGTGCGCGTGGGCTGGCTGATCGCGGCGAGACCGGTGGCCCGGCCGACGCCTGTGGGATCAAGCCCGAATTCGGCCGGCAGCACGAACAGCACCAGGATGAGCACTGCGGCCAGCAAGGCCGAACCAATGCCGATGGCGAGACGACGGCCGCTCGGCGGCTGCCGCTCGTACGGAGAAGGCGGGATATCGGCCATGGAGAGCATTCCTGTAGCAGATCGCGAGCACGCGATCTTGGCACACCGACACTGGTTCGGCCTGCTCGAACGCCGCCGCGCGCCCATGCGATGCTGTGCGCATGGTCCTGCGACGACCCCTCGTCCTGCTGCATCGCTGTCTCGGCATCGCGCTTGCGGTACTGCTGGTTCCCGCGGCGGTGACGGGCAGCGCTCTTGTCTGGAAGCCCGAACTCGACCGGTGGCTGAACCCCACGCTGTTCAGGGTGGCCGTCATGCCGGGCGTGCCGCTCGACGAACAGACGCTGATGGCCCGGGTCCGGCAAAGTCATCCCGAAGCGCGCATCCGCTGGGCGGAACTTCCCTTGCGGCCGGGCGACAGCGCGCTGCTGTCGGTCACCCGCTGGCCTCACCCCGATCCGGATCATCGCATCGACCAGGTGTTTGTCGACCCTTTCACGGGCGCCGTGCTCGGCGCACGCAGCACCGTCACACCCGGATTGAACCGCGCGGAGCTGATGCACTTCGTCCGCCGCTTTCACTACACGCTGATGCTCAAACGGACCGGCATGCTGATCATGGGCGGCGCCGCGCTGCTATGGAGCATCGACTGTTTCGGCGGCGTTCTGCTCACACTGCCCCGCAACCTCCGTCGCTGGCGCAAGTGGCGCCTCGCCTGGCAGGTCAAGCCAGCGCGACTCAATTTCGATCTGCACCGCGCCGGCGGGCTGTGGCTATGGCCGGTGCTGCTCGTGCTCGCGACGTCGGGCGTCTACCTCAACCTCGCCCACGAGGTCTTCGTGCCCGTTTCCGACTGGCTGGTGCACAGGCTGTTGCCGGAACGCCTGCAGACACGCGCCGCGGAGGCAGTCCTCGAGTGGCAATACCCGCTGCATACCGGTGAAGCATTCGGCCTTCCCGGGCGCCTGGTCGTGTTCGCAGCCGGATTCGCCATCGTGGCATTGGCGTTGACGGGGCTCGTGACCACCCAGCGCAAGCTACGGCCGCGCCGGGTCCCGCCCTGTGAGAGCATGGCGCCAGTCAACCCGGAGCCGAACTCATGAAAGCGCGAGTCCTGATGCTGTCCGTCCTGCTTGCCGGTGCCGTCGGCCCGCAGACCGTGGTGACCGCAGTGGCCGCCGACGCGGCCGGTGCGACCACCTGTCCTGCGTTCCTGAACCAGGACTTCCGCAAGCTGCATTCAGCCCAGTCGGTGAATCTCTGCAAGTCCTTCGCCGGCCGGCCGATGCTGATCGTGAACACGGCGAGCCACTGCGGGTTCACACCGCAGTTCAAAGGACTCGAGGCCGTGCACGCGAAGTACAAGGACAAAGGCCTCGTCGTCGTCGGCTTCGCGTCCGATGACTTCAACCAGGAAGCCAAGGACGAAGCAGAAGCCGCGGACACCTGCTTCCTCAACTACGGCGTGACCTTCACGATGCTGGCGCCTCAGCACGTCAAGGGAACCGAAGCGAACCCGGTGTTCAGGGAACTGGCGCGCCAGACCGCCGCGCCTAACTGGAACTTCAACAAGTACCTGGTGAAGGGCGACGGCACCGTCGTGCAGCACTTCGACAGCAAGGTGACGCCCGACTCACAGACCTTCGACCAGGCCGTCGCCGCGCTGGTGCGCTGAAGCCGGCTGCGATCCGTTTCAGTTCGCAGGCGCGCCAGGGTGCGCGTTCAGAGCGCCCCAGTCTTCGTGCGCCCGCGAGATGACGTACGCATGGATCGCCTCGGCATCGGCCGGCGTGATCAGGTTGGCAAAGCTCGCCATCCCCTTCTGCGTACGCGTGCCCTTCAACACCACGTCGTTGAACTCGGCGTGCGCCTCGCGTGACATCACGCGCAGATCCTTGACGCCGCCCACCGCAAGGATGCCGTGGCATCTCGAGCAGGTGTCGGCGAACAGCTTCGCTCCGCGCTGGATCTGCTCTTCGGTTGCACGAAGCGGCGGCGGATCGGGAACGGCCGCCTGTTCGGCGAGCGGCGGCAGCGTCGCGGCGCCGCCCAGCTTGAACACCAGCAAGCGCGCCGATGCGCGGTTCTGCGCGATGCCCACTCCCCGCTCGATCTGGGCAGCGCCGCCGCCCCAGCCGGCGTTGACGGCGATGTACTGCTCGCCGTTCGGCCATGAAGGTGATCGGACCCGGACACCGGCGCGCTCTGCACAGGCATTTCCCACAGCTGCTTGCCGTCGGTCGCGCGGAAGATCGCGAACGTCTGGCGCGTCGTGCCCTCGATCACGAGATTGCCAGCGGTGGTCAGCACGCCGCCGTTCCCGTGCCGCGGCAAGCTGCACTTTCCAGGCCGCCTTCTGCTTGACCGGATCCCAGGCGAGCAGGAAGGTCTTCTCCCGTTCCGGAATGATCTTCTGCAATTCGAGACGCTTCTTCAGCGCCTCGCCGCTGTAGCCGCCCCAGCCGCCGTTCGAGCGGAACGTCTTCGGCTGGAAGTCCGGATCGAGCGCGTAGACGAGCCAGTGCTCGTAGATCGGGAGGTAGGCGAGCTTCGTGTCGGGATTGAACGCCATCGGGAACCAGTTGTGGCCGCCGCCGGGACCCGGCGCGACGAGCACCGGCTCGACGCCGTAGTGCGCTTCGGGGTTGATCGTCGGGCTTGCCGGTCTTCGGATCGATGCCTTGTCGCCCACGTGACCGGCACGATAGTTGTTCGGCCGACAGGAACTCGCCGGTCTTGCGGTCGAGCACGTAGAAGAAGCCGTTCTTCGGCGCCTGCATGATCACCTTGCGCGGCTGGCCGTCGATCTCGAGATCGGCCTGCACGATCGACTGCGTGCACGTGTAGTCCCACTCCTCGCCGGGGTCTCCTGGTAGTGCCAGCGGTATGCGCCGGTCTCGACGTCGACGGCGACGATCGAACACAGGAACAGGTTGTCGCCGCCGCCGGGGCTGCGATGCTCGCGCGCAACGGGCGAGCCGTTGCCGGTGCCGATGTACACCAGCTTCAGGTCGGGGTCGTAGGCGATCGAATCCCACGCCGTACCGCCGCCGCCGAGCTTCCACCACTCGCCCTGTCCAGGTCTTCGCGGCCATTTCCATCGCCGCGTTCTCGAAGCCTTTCGACGGATCGCCCGGCACGGTCCAGAAGCGCCACACTTCCTTGCCGGTATCCGCGTCGAACGCCGCGACGAAGCCACGCACGCCGAGGTCGGCCCCGCCGTTGCCGACGACGACCTTGCCGTCGAACACCCGCGGCGCGCCGGTGATCGAGTACGGAGCAGTTCTTGTCGAAGGTCTGCGTCGTCCACGACCGGCGTGCCGGTCTTCGCATCGAGCGCAGATCAGCCGGCCGTCGAGCGTGCCGATGATCACGCTGTGTTTCCAGAACGCGAGACCGCGGGCGACCGGTTCGCAGCAGGCATAGCGACCCCACTCGCGCGGCACCTTCGGATCGTAGCGCCACAGCAGCTTGCCGGTCACCGCATCGTGCGCATACGTGATGTTCCACGCGCTGATGTTGTAGATGACGCCGTCGACGCACGAGCGGCGTGCCCTCGACGCCGCGCATGTCGTCGAGATCGTAGTACCAGGCGAGGCCGAGCTCGCCGACGTTCTGTTCGTTGATCGCCTTCAGCGGGCTGTAGCGCTGCGCGTCGTAGGTGCGCCCGTCCATCAGCCAGTTCTGCGGCTCGGCCGCGGCGTTGCGCAATCGCTGCGAGTCGACCGACGCACCGATGGCGGGCGTTGCAACGGAGTCGGCCTTGGGCGCGCAGGCCCCGAGCAGCAGCGCGGCGGACGCCACGACCAGGAGGGCGAGCGAACGGACAGCTTTCATCGGGAAGTTCCTCGCACCCGTCGGGCGGCGGTCGCGCATCGTACTCCACCCGTTCCGGCGCGTACCATCGCCGCGCGGCGCGTCCACTGGGTACGGCGCCCCGGCGGCGACGATCCTCGTGGTCGACGATAGTGACGCGTCGCGCTACGCGACGATGCGCTCGGAAGCGTCGCTGAGATTCTCGTGCGCACCGGCATGGCCGCGCTGCCAGTAGCCGGCCGCCTTCACCCAGCCCTTGGGAATGCCGCGTTCGTCGACCAGATGCCGTCGGATCGCGCGTGCGAACTGCGACTCGCCCGCGACCCACGCAAATGTCGCAGATGCCGTCAGGTCGTGATCGCGCAAGGCGGCGAGCACTGGAGCCGCAGGGGGGCCCGCCTCCGACCGGTCGACCCACTGCACAGTGAACCGCTCGCGCCGCTCGAACAACGGTGCGTTCCGCCAGTCGGAACCGGCCTCGATCAACACCGTTGCGGACGCTTCGTCCGGCAACTCTTCGAGTCGCCGCGCGATCGCCGGAATGGCGGTTTCGTCACCGACGAACAGATGGTGCCCGATGCGTTCTGCCGGGATGACGACCGAACCTTTCGGCCCGGCGACGCGAAGTCGCTGGCCGGTTTTCGCCTGTGTGGCCCACTCCGTTGCCGGGCCCGCCGCGTGCACGACGAAGTCGATCCACAGTTCGCTCGCGCGCGGGTCGTAGCGCCGCGGCGTGAAGTCGCGCATCAGCGGCGGGTCGCCCCCCGCGAAGATGAGTTTCACGTGGTCGTCGAATCCGAGCGACGTGAATCCTTCGAGCTCGGCGCCGCCGAGCACGACACGAACCAGATGGGGGGCTGGCGTCTCGATGCGGACGACGTCCAGATCGCGACGACGCAGCTCGTGCCGGATGCGGGTGATGCCGGGACCGTCAGACATCGCTTTTCTCCCCCGCGATTGCACGAGCGGCATTCCGCAGGATGTCGCCGACGCGACGCACTTCCGCTGCGCTCCATGCCCCACGGTGAAAGCGAAGTGCTGCCTTGAGCGTATGGATCGCTTCGTGGATACCCTCGGGCGGAGCATCGACCGACATGGCACGCGCAGCCATCGCCATGCGTTCGCGCGTTGCTTCGAGCACTGTCTGCTGATCTTTCAGGTGCTGCCGGCCCTCGACCGTTATCTCGAACAGGCGGCGCTTGCCCTCGGTCTCGGTGGCCCGCAGGTAACCCAGCTCCTCGAGCAACGTCAGCGTGGGATAGACCGATCCCGGACTCGGCGAGTAGCTGCCGCCGAACTCCTCTTCGAGGGCCTTGATCAGCTCATAGCCATGGCTCGGTTTCTGCTCGATCAGCGCGAGGAGCACCAACCGCAGGTCGCCGGGGCGGAAGATGCGACCGCCGCCGCGATGGCCTCCGCCAGGCCCGCCAAAACCGCCGCGCCCACTGAAGCCGGTGCGCTCGCCCACATTCCGGGGGTGTCCGTACATCGTCTCTCCCAGGGCGCAAACGCGCCCGATGATCGGAACGATATATCTTTAGATCGTTACTTACAAGCCCATCTTTCGACTCGTACGATCGCCGTGCACAGACTCGAACCGCTCTAGAAGTCCGCTCGATCGTTATGTTTCCGCTGAACTTTCGACC
Organism: uncultured Pseudomonadota bacterium; assembly: GCA_963769065.1. Classification (GTDB taxonomy): domain Bacteria; phylum Pseudomonadota; class Gammaproteobacteria; order Steroidobacterales; family Steroidobacteraceae; genus ZC4RG30. The sequence continues at coordinate 48,336 of CAVYKG010000013.1, forward strand.
AGCTTCAGTGCCCTACGTACAGACCCTTGGAAAACCGCGTGGAGACTTGTCTGGAACCTCCGAATCTCGACGACACCAACGACGCCGTGGAACCGGTGGTCTATTACGGCGTGGTAACTGCCGGACGGCCGCTGGCGCGCGCAGTCTGGACGCAAGCCGCGAGCTCGCCGAAGACATGTTCGCCAACGACCCGCGCGTCGACGTCGCCGAGTTGTGGCAGGCCACGCTGGTACATCGACTCAAACCCTGACCCGCGGATTCAGCAGGATCGCAAGTCCGACGGCGACGAGCACGGCAGGCAGCGCGATGTGGCCGTAGCGCCGGAGCGCGTGCCCGAGCAGCGGCTGGAGCACGCAACGGTGGCCGAGCCAGCAGAAGGCGCCTGTCAGCAGCATGAAGGTCGCGCCGGCCAACGGCACGAATGCGAGGTGCTGCGCGAACACCGGGACATAGACGGCAACGTTGTCGGCCCCGTTCGCGACGGTGAGCAACGTCACGCCGAGCCCCTGCGAGATCTCGGCGGCATTCGATCGCGTCCCGTCCAGACCGGCGAGCTCGTCATCGTCGTCCGCGCCGCGCCAGAGCTGCACGAAACCGACGAGCCCCATGGCCAGCGGAACGAGGCCCAGTGCCCGCAGCGCGCCGACCGGCAGAGCGAGTGCCGCCCAGGCCACCGCCGCGCTCGCGAGGGTCAGCAGCGCGATGCCGGCCAGCTGACCCGCGACGATCGCGCGGCGTGACAGCCGCAGGTTGGCAAACAGCACGGCAAGCAGCACGATGTCATCGATGTTGGTCGCGACGAACAGCGCGACCGCAGTCGGGATCATCTCGAACAACGTCAAATGTGCAGGCATCCGTGCGAGGTCGTCGCGCGAACCTAGCATCATCGCCCCACTGCTACACTCGCGCGATCCATGAGCATCCCGTCCCTTCGCCACCGATTGCGCGAATCGACTGATCAAGCCCATCGTCAGCTCGAGGCCGGCGTCGAAAGCGAAGGCCTGCTGGCATCGGCTGCGGGCTATGCGCGTTTCCTCTGCGGCTGGTATCAGCTCCAGGGTGCCGTCGAGCGCGCACTCGACGCGGCGGGGGCAGCCCGCCTCATTCCCGACTGGCCCGAGCGACGAAGGCTGCCACTTCTCGAGGCAGACCTGCGAGCGCTCGGGGTGGGCGTGCCGTCCGAAGTGCCGGTTGCCCTGCAACTCCGCTCCGACGGAGCGATGCTCGGCGCCGCCTACGTGGTCGAAGGCGCAGCTCTCGGCGCTCGCGTGGTACAGCCCGGGATCGAGGCACTCGGTCCACCGGTGTCGAATTCGGTCCGGTTCCTGAAGGGAGCCGGCGAGCTGTCCGGACGACAATGGCGAACGTTCGTGCGGATTCTCGATGCGCGTAGCGACAGCGTCGATCACGACGACGCGGTCGAAGCAGCGCGGCAGGTGTTCGCACTCGCCGACACCGTACTGGTTCGAAGGGCGAGCGCCGGTTGAGTCGCGGCAAGTTTTCGTTTCTCGTCGCATTGCTGCTGGTGGCCGCGAACCTGCGTCCAGCGCTCACCGGCGTCGGGCCGCTGCTCACCGCGATCCGCGCGGACCTCGGACTCTCGGCGACAGAGGCGGGATGGCTCGGCAGCCTGCCGCTGCTGCTGTTCGCCGTCGCCGCACCACTGGCCCGGTTCGCGCGCACGATCGGCCCCGAGCGACTCGTGCTGGCCGGGCTGTTCGCGCTGATCGTCGGCGCGCTGTGGCGATCGATCGGTGGGGCGCCGTCGTTGTATGCAGGAACGACGGTGCTCGCAGCGGGCATCGCGGTGACCAACATCCTCGTCCCGATGCTGGTGAAGCAGCACTTCCCCGATCGCGTCGCCACCCTCACGACCGCCTATGCGACTGTGATGGGTGGCTTCGCTGCGCTCGCATCCGGTCTCGCCGTGCCGGTGTCGCATCTCGCGCCCGGTGGCTGGCGCGGCGCGCTCGCAAGCCCCGTGCTGCTCGCACTGCTGGCGATGGTGATGTGGTTCCCGCATGCGCGTTCCGGCCGCCCGATGGCCGAGACTGCGAACGCGGCGCCTGCACCGCGGATCGCGTGGCGCTCCCCCCTCGCCTGGTCCGTGACGGCGTACATGGGCTTCCAGTCGACGATGTTCTACGTCGGCATCAGCTGGTATCCGACGTACCTGCGCGAGTTCGGTTATACCGCCGAGGCGGCGGGCTGGCTGCTCACGCTCTACCAGGTCGCCGCGTTGCTCGCGGGGCTGGGCGTTCCCTGGCTGGTGCGGCGGTTGCACGATCAGCGCGCGCTGACCACCGTTCTGGCTTTGCTCGGCATCGTCGCGGTGATCGGCCTGATTCTCGCCCCGCAGGCGGCGGCGATCTGGATGGTCCTGCTCGGCATCGGCGCCGGCCCGAGCCTCATCCTCGCGCTGAGTTTCATGGCGCTGCGAGCAGCCGACGCCGGTGCGGCCGCCTCGCTGTCGCTGATGGCGCAATCGATCGGCTATGCCGTCGCGGCGGTGGGTCCCCTCGCCTTCGGCGCCATCCACGACCGCACCGGTGCGTGGGCACCGGCACTGTCGATGGTCATCGCCCTCGCGGTGCTGAAGGCGGCCTGCGGCTGGTTAGCCGGTCGCAACCGCACACTGGGCGCGTCGACCGCCTGAAGCTCAGAAGGCCGCGTCGAAGCAGATCTCCCCTTCGACCCCGACCTGATACGCCGACACACGTCGCTCGAAGAAGTTGGTCACTTCCTGCACGTCCTGCAGATCCATGAACCCGAGCGGATTGCGCACGCCGAACTGCGGCGCCAGTCCGAGCGTCTTCAGACGCTGGTCGGCAACGTACTGGAGATACGTGCGCATGTCTGACTGCGACAGACCCACGACGCCGCCCTGCAATACATCCTCGGCGAACGCGGACTCGCATTCGACTGCATCGATCATCATCGCGCGGATGTCATGGTCCCACTGCGCATCGAACAGTTCCGGATGCTCGGCGCGCGCCGTCTCGAGGACCTTGAACGCGAACGCCATGTGGCCACTCTCGTCGCGGAAGACCCAGTTCGTCCCGGCCGCGAGACCCGGCAGCAGGCCACGCGAGCGCAGGAAGTAGACGTAGGCGAATGCGCCGAAGAAGAACAACCCCTCGATGCAGGCGGCGAAGCAGGCGAGGTTCAGCAGAAACTGCCGCTTCTTCGCCGGCGTGTCCGCGGTGTCGAGATCGAACATCGGTTCGAGCCACCGCTGACAGAAGCCGGCCTTGCGCCGTATGGAAGGAATGTTCTCGACCGCGGCGAATGCGGCCGCGCGGCGGTCGTGGTCGGGCACGTAGTTGTCGAGCAGCGTCAGATAGAACTGGACATGCAGTGCTTCCTCGTACAGCTGGCGGGACAGGAACATGCGCGCCTCGGGCGCGTTGATGTGCCGGTAGAGGCTGATCACGAGGTTGTTCGCGACGATCGAGTCACCGGTCGCGAAGAACGCCACCAGTCGCTCGACCAGATGGCGCTCGGCGGCAGTCAACCGCGTGCTCAGGTGGCCCAGATCGATCTGGAAGTCGATCTCCTCCACCGTCCACGTGTTGCGGATGGCAGCGCGATACATGTCGTAGAACTGTGGGTAACGCATCGGCCGCAAGGTGAGATCGAAGCCGGCGTCGAGCAGGCGGGTCGGACGGGCACTCACTGGCACGCCTCGCACGCCGCCGGATTCTCGAGCGAACAGGCGATGGCCGCCGCATCGTCCGGGCTGCTCACCGTCGCCTTGGCGATCTGCGTCGCCGGTCGCGACCGCAGGTAGTACGTCGTCTTCAACCCCTTCTTCCATGCGTACATGTACATGCTCGACAGCTGCCCGACGTTCGGACTCGCGATGAACAGGTTCAGCGACTGGCTCTGGTCGATGAACGCGCCGCGGTCCGCCGCGAGGTCGACCAGCGCGCGCATGGGCAGCTCCCACGCCGTCCGGTAGATGGTGCGCAAGGCCGCCGGCAGCTGTGCGAGTCCCTGGATCGAACCGTCGCCGAGCTTGATGGCGTCGCGCACGGCGTCGGTCCACAGGCCGAGCGACTTCAGCTCGTCGACGAGGTAACGGTTGACCTGGATGAAGTCACCGGACAGCGTCTCGCGCTTGAACAGGTTCGACACCTGCGGCTCGATGCATTCGTAGCAGCCGGCGATCGAGGCGATGGTCGCGGTCGGCGCGATCGCGACCAGCAGGCTGTTGCGCAGACCGTGCGCCCGGATTTCGTTGCGCAGCTCGTCCCATGCGAGCGAGCCGTCCGGCACGACTCCCCAGGCATCGAACTGCAGCTCGCCCCGTGCCGCACGCGTCTCGGGAAAGGCATCGTGCGCGCCACGCTCGCGCGCGAGCTCGAGCGAGGTGCGCAACGCGTGGTAGTAGACGTGCTCGGATACGCGGGTCGAGATCCGTCGCGCCTCCGGCCCGTCGAACGGCAGCCGCAACCGGAAGAACACGTCCTGCAGCCCCATCAGCCCGAGCCCCACCGGTCGCCATCGCAGGTTCGACGCACGAGCCGAGGCGATCGGGTAGTAGTTCAGGTCGATGACGTGGTCGAGCTGGCGCACCGCGAGCTCGACCGTGCGCGCAAGCTTCTCGAAGTCGACGCCGTCGGCCCCTACATGGGTCGCAAGATTTATCGAGCCGAGATTGCACACCGCGGTCTCACCCGAACCGGTCACTTCGAGGATCTCGGTGCAGAGATTCGAGAGATGCACGGTGCGGCCGGGTCGCGCCGTCTGGTTGCAGGCGAGGTTCGACTTGTCCTTGAACGTCATCCAGCCGTTGCCGGTCTGCGCAAGCGTTCGCATCATGCGCTGATACAGCTCACGGGCCCGCAACTGGCGGCGTGCCAGACCGCGTGCTTCCGCCTGGGCGTACGCGTCCTCGAACGCGGGACCGTACAGATCGGGAAGATCGGGCACGTCCTTCGGATCGAACAATGACCAGGGCCCGTCAGCCTCGACGCGCTTCATGAACAGATCCGGAATCCAGTTGGCAAGGTTGAGGTTGTGCGTCCGGCGAGCCTCGTCGCCGGTGTTGTCGCGCAGTTCGAGGAACGACTCGATGTCCGCATGCCACGGCTCGAGGTAGACGCAGGCCGCACCCTTGCGACGCCCACCCTGATTCACCGACGCGACCGAGGAATCGAGCGTCTTCAGCCAGGGCACGATGCCGCTCGAGAGGCCGTTGGTCGCACGGATCAGCGAGCCCTCGGCTCGAACGCGATGCCACGCGACGCCGATGCCGCCGGAGAACTTCGACAGCAGCGCGATCTCCTTGTACCGGTCGTAGATCCCCTCGAGCGAGTCGTCGGGTGAGTCGAGCAGAAAGCAGCTCGAGAGCTGCTCGTGCCGGGTGCCGGCGTTGAAGAGTGTCGGTGAGCTCGGCACGTAGTCGAGCTGCGAGAACATCCGGTAGAGATCGAGCGCTGCATTGACGCCGGTACTGAGCGCGACGGCCACGCGCATCCAGAAATACTGCGGCGACTCGATGACCAGCCGGCGCTGCGGATGCTTCAACAGGTAGCGGTCGTACAGAGTCCGGAGGCCGAAATACTCGAAGCGTCGCGTGCAGCCCTCGTCGATCGCCGCATTCAGCTTGCGGGCGTTCGCCTCGACGAATTCCATCACGCGATCGTTGATCAGGCCGACGTCATAACCGAGCCGGATCGACTGCGAGAACGAGTGCACGCTCTGCCCCTGCACTTCCTTGTCGATGAAGTTGCCGAGCAGGCGCGCGGCCAGGCGCGAGTACTCGGGTTCCTCGTAGATGAACGACGCCGCGGTGCGGATCGACAGCTCGTCGAGCTCGCGCGTGGTTGCGCCGTCATAGAGCCCTGCGATGGTCTTCAGCGCGACGCGCATGGGGTCGACGTCGATCAACCCTTCGCAGCAGCGCTGCACGGCACGGACGATCTTGTTGACGTCGACCGGCTCGCGCTGGCCGTTGCGTTTGGTGACACCCATCGGCGCGCGCGGCGCGGTGGGCGGAATCAGGGCGAAGTCGGTCTGCAGTGCCTGTGTGGCGGTCATGCTGTTGCTCCCCGAACAGTCGACGGACCGCGGGAACGAGAGGCAGGCGGACGACGGACGCCGCGGGCCGCGAAGCCCGCACGTTCCGGCCGCTCCTCCCTCGGGAGCCCGAGATCCAGGCACCATGCATGCGCATGGCGGCCGCGGCAGGTCTTCGGGCTCTCGGGCACGCATCCGGAACCGGATGCACCTACTTGGGCGGGCTTCCCAGGCGCGAAGCGCCCAGTGCCGAATCGCCGTTCGTTCCCGACTACCGCTGCGGGGCAGCTCCGGCTTGACCGGATTCCCTTTTCACTCAACCACTGGTGGTCGAGACCGCTGACGCACACAAGATATTGTGGACAAACCGGGGCTGTCAACTTCGATCGTCCGCCCTAACATCACCCTCATGAGCGATTCGGTCTTCCATCCGGCCGTCGCCGCCTGGTTCGAACGCCAGTTCGGCGGACCGACCGCGGCACAGCGCGACGCATGGCCTTCGATCCAGGCCGGGCGACACGTGCTGATCGCGGCGCCGACCGGATCGGGCAAGACACTTGCCGCCTTCCTCGCGGCGATCGACTCGCTGGTTCGCGAGGCGGTCGGTGGCTCGCCGACGAGCGGCGTGCAGGTCGTCTACGTGTCGCCGCTCAAGGCGCTGTCGAACGACATCCACCGCAATCTCGAACTACCGCTCGAAGGCATTGCCACCGAACTCGGCGCGCGGGGCATCGCCGCGACGCCGGTGCGCGCGCTGGTGCGCACCGGCGACACCCCGCAGTCCGAACGGGTGGCCATGCGCCGCACTCCCCCTCATCTGCTGGTGACGACACCGGAGTCGCTCGCCCTGCTGCTGACCAGCGAATCGGGACGCCGGATGCTCGGGTCGGTGCGCACGGTCATCGTCGACGAAATCCATGCGATCGCCGGCAACAAGCGTGGCTCGCATCTCGCCCTGAGTCTCGAACGGCTCGGCGCGCTGACGGGTCGCCGGCTGCAGCGCATCGGACTCTCGGCCACGCAGAAACCGATCGAGGCAATCGCCCGCTTCCTGACCGGCGTCACCGATGCCGCCGACGCGTGCATGATCGTGGACAGCGGACATAGCCGCGATCGCGATCTCGCGCTGGTGCTGCCGCCTCAACCGCTCGAAGCGGTGATGTCGAACGAAGTGTGGGCGATGCTGTACGACCGCATCGCCGAGCTCGCGGGCGAGCACCGCACGACGCTCGTCTTCTGCAACACGCGCCGACTGGTCGAGCGGGCGACACGCCACCTCACCGAACGGCTCGGGCCCGGCACCGTCGCGGCCCACCATGGCAGTCTCGCGCGCGAACAGCGCCTCGATGCCGAGCAGCGCCTGAAAGCCGGTTCGCTGCGCGTGCTCGTCGCTACCGCGTCGCTCGAGCTCGGCATCGACATCGGCGACGTGGAACTCGTCTGCCAGCTCTCGACGCCGCGCTCCATCTCGACGTTCCTGCAACGGGTCGGGCGTGCGAACCACGCGGTCGGCGGCGTGCCGAAAGGCCGGCTCTTTCCGCTGAGCCGCGACGAGCTGGTCGAGTGCACCGCGCTGCTCGACGCGGTCCGTGCCGGACACCTCGACGCGCTGCGGGTGCCTCAAAAGCCACTCGACGTGCTGGCGCAGCAGATCGTCGCCGAAGTCTCGAGCGCCGAGCAGGACGAGGACGCACTGTTCGCACTGGTGCGTCGCGCATGGCCGTACCGCGAGCTCGGGCGCGCCGAATTCGACGAGATCGTGCGCATGCTCGTCGAAGGCTACGCAATGCGGCGCGGGCCGACCGCGGCCTACCTGCATCGTGACGCGATCCATGGGCGACTGCGCGCACGCCGCGGCGCGCGTCTGACGGCACTCACCTGCGCCGGAGCGATCCCGTCGAATGCCGACTACACGGTGGTGCTCGAGCCGTCGGGCACGGTGATCGGCACACTGAACGAGGATTTCGCCATCGAGAGCCTCGCTGGCGACGTGTTCCAGCTCGGCAATGCGTCGTATCGCATCCAGCGTATCGAGTCGGGGCGTGTGCGCGTCGAGGATGCCGCTGGACAGCCACCGAACATTCCATTCTGGCTGGGGGAGGCGCCGGCGCGGACCGACGAGCTGTCCCATGCCGTTTCCAGCCTGCGCGCCGGCATCGCCGCAATGCTGGACGATGACGCGACCGGCGGGCGCGAACCCGTGATCGAGCAGGTGCGTCGTCGGCATCGGCTCGAGGCGAACGCCGCGCGGCAACTGGTCGAGTATCTCGCCGGCGCAAAGGCGGCACTCGGCGTGCTGCCGACGCAATCGCAGCTGGTCATCGAACGCTTCTTCGACGAGTCGGGGGGCATGCAGCTCGTCGTGCACGCGCCGTTCGGCGCGCGCATCAACCGCGCGTTCGGTCTCGCGCTGCGCAAACGCTTCTGCCAGTCGTTCAACTTCGAACTGCAGGCGGCGGCCACCGAAGATGCGATCGTGCTGTCGCTCGGCGAGACGCACAGCTTCGCGCTCGAGGACGTGCCGCGTTACCTCAACAGTCGCACCGTCGAGCACGTGCTGACCCAGGCCGTCCTCGACTCGCCGCTGTTCGCGACACGCTGGCGCTGGACCGCGACGATCGCGCTCGCGGTCCGCACCTCGCGCGGCGGCAAGCGTACGCCCGCGCCGCTGCAGCGCATGGCCGCCGAGGACCTGGTCTCGGTCATCTTCCCCGACCAGCTCGCGTGTCAGGAGAACCTGCGGGGCGATCGCGAGATCCCCGACCACCCGCTGGTGCGACAGACGCTGCACGACTGCCTGCGCGAGGCGATGGATCTCGATGGGCTGATCGCGTTGCTGCAGGACCTCGAGAGCGGTCGACGCACGGTCGTCACGCGTGACCTTCCGCATCCGTCGCCGCTGGCGATGGAGATCCTGACCGCACGGCCGTATGCCTTCCTCGATGACGCTCCGCTCGAGGAGCGACGCACGCACGCGGTCGCCGCGCGGCGCTGGCTCGATCCAGACGCCGCCGGCGACCTCGGCCGTCTCGACCCGGCGGCCATAGCGCGCGTGCGCGAGGAAGCGTGGCCCGATGCACGCGATGCCGACGAAGTGCACGAAGCGCTGCTTCAGCTCGGACTGCTCGGCGCCGCGGAGACAGCGGCCGCCTGGACGCCGTGGATCGACCAGCTGATCGTCGATCGCCGTGCGACGCGACTGACCGTCGATGAAGTGCCGTACACGGTGGCGGTCGAATCGCTGCCGATGCTGGTCGCGGCGCACCCGTCCGCGAGCATCTCGCCGCCGGTCGTCGTACCGACCGAATTCGCCGCGCGGATGTGGGACGCGGAGTTGGCAGCGCTCGAGCTGACCCGCGGTCGCCTGCAGTCGATGGGTCCGGTGACCGCCACCACGCTCGCGTGCTCCCTGGGTCTTCCCGTCGCTCGCATCGAGACTGCGCTGCACGCGCTCGAATCCGAGGGGTTCGCATTGCGCGGCGCGTTCACCGGCGAGGCTGCGGAGGAATGGTGCGAACGTCGCCTGCTCGCGCGCATCCATCGCAACACGTTGCGCACGCTGCGCGCGGGCATCGAGCCGGTCGAGACACGCGATCTGCTGCGATTCCTGCTCGACTGGCATGGGGTTACGCGGCGACCGCAGGCGCAAGGTGCGCAGGGCCTGCTCGGCGTCATCGAACAGCTCGAAGGCTGCGCGCTGCCCGCGGCGGCGTGGGAGGCGGACGTGCTGTCGTCGCGCGTCGCGAGCTACGAGTCGGCCTGGCTCGACTCCCTCTGCCTGTCGGGCCGTGTGCTGTGGACGCGGCTCGCCGCCCCCCGCCAGCCGACCACCGGTCCGGTCCGCTCGACCCCGATCTCCCTGCTGCGTCGGAGCGCGTGGTCGCAGTGGAGCGCCGTCGCACCTGTCGTCGGTCAGCCCGCAGAACTGTCGTCCGCCGCCGCTGCACTGGCCGCGCAGCTGCAGCGGCTGGGTGCCTCGTTCCTCGACGAGCTGGCGCGCGGCGCGCACCTGCTGCCCTCGCAGGCCGAGGCCGCGCTCGCCGAGCTGGTGAGCGCAGGCCTCGTGACCGCCGACGGCTTCGCCGGACTGCGCGCGCTCGCGCTGCCGCTCGAGAAGCGCAGTCGACTCGCGGCCCGCCGCCGACGCCACGGAGTCGAAGCGCTCGAATCGGCGGGTCGATGGAGCCTCACCCGCACGGCCGCTCCGCCCGCACCCGACGACGACGTGGTCGAGTTCGCCGCGCGCACGCTGCTGCGTCGCTACGGCGTCGTGTATCGGAGGATGATCGAGCGGGAGACGGTGATGCCGCCCTGGCACGTGCTGCTGCGGGTCTACCGGCGGCTCGAGGCGCGGGGGGAGATTCGCGGTGGCCGGTTCGTCGCCAGCGGCAGCGGCGAGCAGTACGCGCTGCCGGAGGCCGTCGTCGCGCTGCGCGAGCAGCGGCGCGCACCGCGCGACGACACGCTGGTCGTCCTCAGCGCCGCAGACCCACTGAATCTCCTCGGCATCCTGACACCGGGTCCACGGCTCGCCGCGCTGGCCGGCAACCGGTTCGCGATTCGCGACGGTATTCCGGTTGCAACGCTGGTGGCCGGCGAAGTGACGATGCTCGAGCCGTCAGGCGACCCGGCGCGTGACTGGCAGGTCGCGAGCGCGCTGCGAACGGGACGCGGGGCCGCGCCGTCGATCAGTGCGTCATGGCGTAGGTGACGTAGTTGATCCCGAAGCGATAGCCGAGCGCCGTCATCGGCTCGGGATAAGCCGGGTTGTCGGCTTCTTCCCAGGAGTCGCCGACGTCCTGGTTGTAGTTCATGCCGACCATCAGCCGGCCCTGCTCGTCGTAGATGCCGCGCCAGCGCGGCGCCGGCAGAAACGCGAGGTTGCCGCCGAGATGTCGCAATCCCGGGATCTGCGTGACTTCATCGATCGAGAACACGACGTGCAGCACTGGATCGTCGGGCGGGATGTCGACGATCGGCCGTTCGGGAAACACCCGTCGCATCGTGTCCTCGAACGCCGCGCGCTCGGGTTCGCCCCAGTAGTCGTCGGCCATCAGGAAGCCGCCGCGGAGCAGGTATTCGCGCAGCGCCGCGACTTCGGCGTCGTCGAGATCCCAGTAGCCCACCTGGGTCGCATACAGCCACGGGTGATCGAACAGCACCGGTTCGGTCAGCCGGGTGGCGACCGGGTCGCCGGTGTCGATGCGCGTCAGCCGGCGCAGGTTGCGGACGAAGTGCTCTTCGGCGTCGGGCCAGTCCTGCTGCCACCAGCCGCGACGGAACCGGCCATTGGAAGCGGCATCGGTGTACACGACGCGAGCGAAGTGGAACTCGGTGGGCGCCGCGACACCCGGCGCAGGCACGGGATCGAGCGCTACGGCGAGGCCCGCCATCATCGCCATCGAGGCCATCGCCAGGAGCGCCGGGGCCCTGCGACGACCCGCGCCCATCAGCTGCCCTTGCGAGCCACCGGCGCGGACTGGCTTCGACTGCGCTGCTGGTCGACCCACTGTCGGATGCGGCGGGCATCGGCAACGCGCGTGTGCTTGCCGAACGAGTTGAGCAGGACGAACACCATCGGCCGGCCGTCGACGGTCGCCAGCATCACGAGGCACTGGCCAGCCTCGTTGATGAAGCCTGTCTTCTGTACGGCGATGTCCCAGTCGGACTTGCCCACCAGCGAGTTGGTCGAATGGAACGTCAGGCGCTGCTTGCCGACCTTGACCTCGTACTGCCGAGTGGTCGAATAGGCGCTGACCACCGGGTTGCGGCTGCCCGCCATCACGAGCTTCACCAGGTCGCGGGCGGTGGACACGTTGTCGCTCGACAGGCCCGTGGGGTCGACGAAGCGCGAGCGCGTCATGCCGAGCGCGCGGGCCTTCGCGTTCATCGTGCGGATGAACGCCGGCTTGCCGCCGGGGTAGTTGCGGCCGAGCGCGTGGGCGGCCCGGTTTTCGGATGACATGAGCGCGAGGCGCAACATCTCGCCACGGGTGAGCTTCGTGCCCACGGGGAGGCGCGAAGCGTTGCCGCGGCTGGCGTCATCGCGGGTGATGGTCAGCACCTGGTCGAGGGACTGCTTGCCATCGAGCACGACGAGCGCCGTCATCAGCTTGGTGATGGAGGCGATCGGGGCGATCTCGTCGGCGCCGCGTTCGTAGACGACATCGCTGGCGCGGTCCATCACCAGCACCGCTTTGGAGCGGACGTCGGGCGCGGAACGCGACGACTTCGGTGCCACCGCGGACGCGGTTGCGCAGACGAGAAGCGCAGCCAGGGTGAGAACCGCTCTGTGAACGGGTCGACGTGGGAAGTGAATGGCCGCGGCTCGCAGGTCGAGGTGAGGTTGAGCGTTACCATAACCCAACCCCGGCGACGTGTGCAGCTGCCGATCGCATGCGGCGCACGCAATATCGATGAAGCGTGCACCAGCGCACGTTCGTTGGTAGCGTTGGACCACAACAAGAAGTCGAAGGAGATGCCCTTGTCCTGGTCAATCTCACTGCTCGTCGCGCTGATCGTCGCCCCGCTGCTCGCGGATGCCGCTCAACCGGCCTCGCCTGTCGCCGCGCCGCGCGCGACGCGTCCGCCGTCGTTCTTTCGCGAAGAATGGAAGCAGACGTCCGCGGGTGGCGAGCACCCGGCCACCGCCGAATCGGTCGGCAATCCTGAGCTCGAACTGAAACTCTACGTCCCGTCGGGCGAGATCCTGCTCACTGGCGCCGCCGGTGACGAGACCAACCCGATCCACGTGTGGATGGGCATGTGCACCTCGCCGTGCGCGGCAACGTTCCGGCATCGCGGCAACCTCGCCGATCTGTCCGGCCTGGCGCGGCTGCGCTGGAACACCAAGATGTCCGGCTTCCACCAGGTGCGTCCGCTGCTGAAGCTGCAGGACGGGACCTGGCTCGTCGGCGACCAGGCGGCGGGCACCACCCGCGACTGGCTCGAGTCCGAGCTGTCGTTCGCCGACGTGCGCTGGATCAAGCTCGACATCGCCCGCGTCGTCACCGTTGGGCCGGTCATCGATGCGCCCGATCTCTCCCGCGTCGACGAGATCGGCTTCGCCGACCTGATGCCGGGCAGCGGTCACGGGCCGGGCGGCTGGTCCGACGTCGCGCAGTTCGAGGTGTTCGGCAAGGCGGTTGCGCGCGCAGCGGCGCGCTGAACCTGCGCCGTTATCGCTAGACTGCGTGCGCATGCCGCACGCGCCGCTGGTCATCGTCCTTGGCCTCGCACTGCTGGTGGCGGGCCTCAGCGTGGCCGCGCGCCGGCTGCGACTCGCCTCGCCCATCGTCATGCTGGTCGCCGGCGTCGGGCTCGCGTTCGTGCCGAATGCGCCGGCGGTGCCGATCGACCCCGACGTCGTGCTGCTGGGGCTGCTGCCGCCGCTGCTGTACACGTCGGGGGTCGGCATGAGCTGGCGCGGCTTTCGCGCGAACCTTCGACCGATCCTGCTGCTCGCGGTGGGTTGTGTGCTGTTCACCGCCGCGGCGGTGGCGGCGGCGCTGCACTACCTGCTCGGTGTCAGCTGGCCGATCGGTTTCGTGCTCGGCGCGATCGTGTCGCCGCCCGACGCGGTCGCGCCGATGGCCGTGCTGCGATCGGTGACTCTCCCGCACCGCCTCACCACCATCCTCGAAGGCGAGAGCCTGGTGAACGACGCGACCGCGCTCGTCACACTGGGCTTTGCTCTGGCCGCGGTCGGCAGCGCCCACTTCTCGCTGTCGGCCGCGGTGCTGCAGTTCATCGCGATCGCCGGCGCCGAGATCGCTTTCGGCATCGCGGTAGGTTTCGCGATGCTCCGCCTGCGCCACATCGTCGACGACGCGCGCGCCGAGGTGCTGCTGGCGATCGCCACCCCGTTCATCGCCTTCTGGCCGCCGCACTTCGCCGGGGGCTCCGGCGTCATCGCCTGCGTCGTCGCGGGCCTGTACGTGTCGTGGAACGGTCGCGACTTCATCCGCCCTGCCACTCGCCTGCAGGGGTACTTCATCTGGGATCTCACGGTGTGGGCGATCGAGGCCGTAGTGTTCCTGCTGGCAGGACTGCAGGCACGTGCGGTGGTCGAGTCGATTGCGAGCGATGACTGGCCGCGCGCGCTGGCCGGCGCCGCAGTCACCTGCATCGCGGTCATCGTGGTCCGGTTCGTCTGGGTCTACCCGGCGACATGGTTGCCGCACTGGCTGTCGCCGTCGCTGCGACGTCGCGAGCCAGCGCCCGATCGGCGACAGACGTTCATCCTCGCCTTCACCGGCCTCCGCGGAGTCGTCAGCCTTGCCGCCGCGCTGCTGATCCCGCTGAACCTCGGCGACGGGCCGTTCCCCGAGCGCGAGCTGGTGCTGTTCGCGACGTACGTCGTCATCCTCGTCACGCTGGTCGGTCTCGGCGGAGTGCTGCCAGCAGTGGTGCGATGGACCGGCATTGCCGTTCACGGCGTCGGCGAGAACCGCCGCGACAAGCGGGCAGAACGGCAGGTGCGACTCGAAGCGCTCGACGCGGTGCTGGTCGCGCTCGAGCACGAGAGCGGCGACGACACGATGCGATCGGCGCACGCCGCGGCGTTGCGACGCTGGCACGACGACCGGCGCGACCTGCTGCGCGCGGCCTCGAGCGAGGACACCCGGCTCGACGCCGCGACGGCCACACTCGACCTCGAACTGCTGAAGGTCGAGCGGGCCGCCATTTCCCGTGCCTACCTCGAATACCGCCTCACCGACGAGGCCCGTCGCCGCATCGAGCGGGAGCTCGACCTCGAGGACGCCCGCATCCGCCACGGGCTCGTCAGCGCCGGGGTGGTGGAGGCAAAGCACTGAGGCATCACGGCGCGGCCCCTGCCGCGATCCACGCCCGGACGTTCGCGATGTCGGTCGCGCTGAGGAACGGCCCGCCGAGCGGCATCTGCGCACCGACCGTCTGCGTACCTTCGATCTTGCTCACGAGGTAGCTCGTCGCGGGCGAACTGCGCGCCACCCGCTTCGTCGCGGGCACTTCGAGGCTCGCGACGTCGATGAGCGCCGCCGCGCTCGCACTGGCGGTCGTGAGGTTCATCACGCCGGGCAGGACCGCGCCACTGCCGTTGTGACAGGTCGAGCACACCGGTCCGAAGATCGTGGCCTGCAACTGCGCCAGGGTCACCACGGGTGCGGCGGTGTTGTTGATCGTCACCGCCACGGCCGCCGAGGTCGTGGCATTACCCGCGGCATCGACCGCCTGCGCAGTGAGCGTCGCCGCGCCGTTCGCGAACTTGGTGGTGTCGAAGCTCACGGTGTACGGCGCGGTGGTGGCCGAACCCAGGGCGGTGGTGGTCGTGCCCACCCGGACACTGAAGTTGACCTGGGTGACGCCGCGGTTGTCAGCGGCCGTCGCCGTCACCGGCACCGTCGCGCTCACCGTGGTCGCGGCAGCGGGCGCGGTGAGGGAGACCGTAGGTGCTACGACGTCCGGCGCCGTCGCGCCCAGATCGATGCGGGCATAGAGTCCGGCGGTCTCGCCGGAGATACCGGCGGTGAGATACAGCGTGTTGACCGGCTGGTTCTGCGACCCGTTGCCGAACGCGATGGCCCACAGACCGGCATTCGCGATGGCGGTGCCGACGTTGTTGGCGATCGATCCCGCGAACGCGCCGGTGGTCGGGTCGTAGCCGTTCACGACGCCGTCGCCGAAGTTGCCGATGAGCAGCATGTTGCCGAGATAGCCGAACCCCGCCGGCGCCTTGGCGACACCCCACGGCGCATTCAACCGGCCGCCCGGGCTGACCAGTCGTCGCTGCAGTGTGCCGTTCAGATCGAACACGTTGACGACGCCGAGACCCGCGCCGAGCGCCTCCTCGCCGTTGGTGGCGCGCTGCGCGTAGGTGACGACCAGCACCGTCGTCGTTCCGAGCGTAAGGGCCTGGATGCCGTACGGCGCATAGCCCGCCGGAAGGTTGGGGTCAGTGAAGCCGCCGGCTGCGGTGACCTTCTGCCACGTGCCGTTGAAGACATCGATGCGCCCGTTGCGGAAGTCAGTCGCATACAGCGTGTTGACGGTGCCGTTCGCCGCGATCGCGAGCCCCATGTAGCGGGCCCGGACCGTGCCGCTGTCATAGGTCGTGACGGCGTTGGTCGCGTCGACGGTCGGCGCCCAGCCGCTGATGGTTCCGCCCTCGCCGGCGAAGATGAATCGCGCGGCGGCGCTGACGGCCGCCTTGCTCACCACGAACTCGGTGGTCGCGTTGGCCACGATGCCGGTCGGGGCGGCGGCACCATTGGTGCCGGCCGGGATCGCGACGATCGTCGGCAGCACCGTGCCGGTGCCGTCGTACAGCGTCGACGTGTTGGTCACGTTGTTCGATACCCACGCAGGCGAGGTCGCCGAGAACGCGAGTCCCCACGGGTTGACGAGGTTGGGATCGACCTTCGTGCCGGCGACGGCGCCGTTCGAGACGAGATTGCTTTGCGTGTAGGCCGTGGCCGCGGGCGGACCGACGCGCAAGCCTAGCGGAAAGGTGGCGGAACCCGCGCTGTTCGACGCACTGACGGTGTAGGTCGCGGTGTCGACGAGGTTCGTCGGCGTGCCCGTGATCGCACCGCTGGTCGCGTTGATCGCGAGGCCCGCCGGCAACGCGGGCGACACGGTGTAGCTCGTGACGCTTCCCGTCACGGTTGGGGTGAGGTTCGCGGCGGCGCCGACCGTGACAGTGCTCGGGCTCGTATAGGTGAGGCCGGTCGGTGCAGCCACCGCCGGAGGTGTGGGCGTGGGGGCTGGCGCTGGCGCTGGCGCGTCATCGCCCCCGCCGCATGCGGCGAGCCAGAACGCCGTGACGAAACCCAAGAGTGCGAGCCGCGTGCGTGAAGCGATCATGACCTTCCCCCCGGAATGAGAACTGTCGTGCCTATGAGTTCCCGCTCGCGCGCAAAGGGTTCATTGAACCTTTCACATTGTGAGCGGCACCTACGGCCACTACCGGACCGATGGAGGCCGCGTGCATCCAGACCGCCATTCAACCGTCGTCGCGATCGCAGCCGGCGCCGCTCTCGTCAGTGCAATCACAGGCTGCGCCGGCAATGGCGAGGGACTCGACCAGAACGGCCGACCCTTCACTGACACGCAGGCGCCGCTGACCGCGGAATTTGCGTCGATCCAGGCACGCGTGCTGACGCCTTATTGCACCGGATGCCATGTTGGCGCGGCTGCGCCGCTCGGCCTTCGCCTCACCGAAGACGCTTCGTACGCCGCGATCGTCAATGCACCGAGCGTCGAGCGTCCGGCACTGCGACGCATCGCGCCCGGTGACCCCGCGTCGAGCTATCTGGTGCAGAAGATCTCCGGCACGGCGGCGGTCGGCGGACGCATGCCACTCGGCGGTCCGCCGCTGCCCGCCGACGTCATCGCCGCCATCGAACAGTGGGTTCGCGATGGTGCCCTGCCTTCCCGGAAGATCGCGGCATCGACGGTCGAGGCCGCGCCGGTTCGCCTGTCCGCCGTGGTGCCGATGGATCTCGCTCGCGTGACCTTCGACCTCGGTGCGGTGGTCGTCGCCGCCGCTGCCGAGATCGACTCGACGACGCTCGGACCAGCGAACGTTTCGCTGACGCGCAGCGGCGGCGACGGCATGTTCGAGGACGAGCTCGATCAACCAGTCGAGCCGGTGCGGATCGAGCTGCGCAGCATCGACCCGACCATCTTCGCGGTGACACCGCCGAACGGGTGGGTACCCGATCGATACCGGCTCATCGTCAGCGGTGGCGGCGACCTGCCGGTGCGCGATCGCGCGACCCGCGCGGTCGACGGCGATGGCGACGGGCGTGCCGGGGGCGATCTCATAGTCGAGTTCGACATCGCGAACGTGGGAGAACGGCAATGATTCGCGGGCTGGCTGCACTCGCTCTGTTCGCCTCGCTCGCATTGTCGCCGATCGCCGGCGCCGAGCCCTACCTCGCCGTGCGCATGGGATTGAAGTGCGCGGTGTGCCACGAGAATCCGACCGGTGGCGGCCTGCGTACCGCGTTCGGCAACACGTGGGCCCAGACGCAGCTCGCCGAACGCAGCATCGACTTCGGCGACGCGGGCCCCTGGACCGGCGTCGTCAACCGCTTCGTCTCGCTCGGCGCGGACCTGCGCGCCGGCGCAATCGTCAACGACGTGCCGAACGAGCCGCGCACCAACTCGTTCGATCTGCAGGAACTGCGCGCCTATCTGCAGCTCAATGCCATTCCGAACCGGCTCTCGATCAATGTCGACCAGCGGCTTGCGCCGGGCACGAGCAGCAATCTCGAGGCGTATGGCAAGCTCTGGCTCGGCGGTCGACGCGCGTATGTGAAAGCGGGCCAGTTCTACCTGCCATTCGGGTTGCGACTCGAGGACGACACGGCGTTCACCCGCACGCTGAGCGGCATCAACATGACGACGCCGGACAACGGCATCGAACTCGGCTGGGATTCGGCCTTCTGGACCGGGCAGCTCGCCGTCAGCAACGGCACCGCCGGCGCGCCCGAACAGGACTCGGGCAAGCAGTGGAGCGTGCGCGCCGAACACGTGCGGACGCGCTTCCGGCTCGGCGCAAGCGTCAACTTCAACTCGGCCACGGTTGGCGACCGCACCGCGCTCGGTGTGCACGCCGGCATCCGCACCGGGCCGCTCGTCTGGCTCGGCGAGATCGACCGGGTGGCGGACGATGCGCTGCCGGGCTCGCGCGAGCTGTGGGCAGGGCTCGCGGAAGTGAACTGGATGCCACGCAAGGGCCACAACCTGAAGCTCACGGCGGAGTTCTTCGAGCCGGACCGCAGCGTCGACGAGGACGAGCAGACGCGGTTCAGCCTGCTGTGGGAATACTCACCGCTGCCGTTCCTGCAGCTGCGCATCGGCGCGCGCGTCTACGAAGGCATTCCGCAGAACGACCTGCAGAACCGGCGGCTGCTCATCGGCGAGCTGCATGCATACTTCTGAGCGCGCTGCAGTCGATCGGCTCGCCGAGCGCGAGGATCGCGCGGCACGCATTCACCACTGGCCCCGCGCGCGTGTCCGCCGGTGTGCTCGAAGTCGACGCATCGCGCAGCAGCGTCCGCAGTTGCGCGCCGGCGAGCTTCGGTCGCAGCGACAACAGCAGCGCGGCCACGCCCGACACCTGCGCGGCGGACATCGAGGAGCCGTCCTCGAAGTCGTAGCCACCGCCGGGCCGCAGCGTCAGCACATGGGTGCCTGGAGCAAACAAGGCGCCTGCCGCCGCGCGGCTGGGGGCCGGATGCCCACTGCGGGCGACCGCGATGACACCCTTCATCGTCGCGGGAAAGCCATCGCCCGCATCCCCTTCGGGTACGGCCGCGACGACGGTCTTGCCCAGGCGCAACGCGCGCTCGATCAACCGTTCGAGCAGCGGGTCGCTCGGACCGGTCAGGCTCAGGTTGATGATGTCGGCGCGATCGCTGATCGCCGCACCGATCGCCTCGGCCAGCGTCAGCGTGTTGCATATGGCGCCCTTCGCAGGGTCGGCCGCCTCAGGTTCCCAGCAGGCACGCAGCGCGACGAGCTTTGACTGCGGAGCGACCCCCGCTATGCCGACCGCGTTGCCCGCAGTGGCCGCGATGACTCCCCCTACCGCGGTGCCGTGCCGCCCGGGCGGCGCGCGTCGACCGGTGAAGTCGCGCTCGATCACGACGCGTCCGGCGAGATCGACATGGCGCGCATCGACGCCGCTGTCGACGATGGCGATGCGGACTCCGGATCCGGTCGATCTGCGATGCGCCTCCATGATCTGCATGGTCTCGAGCCCATCCTGCAACGATGCATACGGATCGACCTGCGCCGCAGCGCCCGATTGGGTCCGGAAAGTCTGCAGCGCCTGCGCCGACTCCACGTCTTCATCGGCGCGAAGCTCGCGGACGACCTCTTCTATCGCCCGGGAGTCTTCGACCGCAAAGACGACGCAGTGGACATCGAGCACGGTGATCGGCCACGCGGCCAGCGGCCGCAGCCGATGTCGATGCGCGATGTCGTCGGCGTCGCGGATGGCGGACGAGGACGCCTGGTAACGAGCGAGCGCGCCATACGCTTTGCCCGACGAGCCGGGTTCGGCTGCAGCGCGTGCAGTGCCGTTCGGCACGGTAACGACGACCTGGCGGTCGGCGGGCCACTCTGCCGTCAGCGCCGCGCCACCGCGTCGCAATGCGGGATCGGGCGTCGCACAGGCGCCGAACAGCAAGGGCAGCAGCAGACACGCTGCGCGCGACGCGGACCTCATGGCCCGCTCGATCGTTCGGCGAAGCGCACCGCGGGGTGCGCCCGCCAGGCCCGCAACGCGTCGTCGACATTGCCGCCGACGCTGACGCGATACGCCCCGTACGGGTCCGGGCCGGCGACCACCTGCGCCCGCCACGGCTCGAGCAGCGTGCGCAGCTCGCCGACCGTCAGGGTTTCGGCGACGACCAGCTGAGCCTGTGCGTTCAGCGGCACGGATGCACCCGGTGTAGACAGTGTTCTGTATGCCGCAGGTGGCTCGCCCGGCAGCTTCCACCACAGCACACCCGTCAGCATGACGATGACGACCGCCTGGAAGCCGAGCGTCAGCAGCAGGGGACGCTGTGCGCCTTCGCCAGACAACCGGCGCAGCGGTCGCAGCCACAAGGCGCGGAGCCGCTCGCGGCGATCGATGCGCTCGAGCACCGAAGCGAGCCCTGCCTGGGGCGCGAGTTCGATCCGCGGTGCCTCCTGCATCAGCGCGGCAAGCCTCGTCTCATCGTCGTGTAGCGCCTCTGCGACGAGGCGCGGTCTCGGTTCATTCATCGTCGATCTCCGTCGCGAAGCTCGGGCAGCATTTCCCGCAGTCGTTCGCGGGCATGGAACAGTCTCGTCTTGATGGTGTTCACCGGAGTCGTCGTGATGACGGCGATCTCCTCGCACGAATGGCCGACGTAATATGCGAGCTCGACGACCATTCGCTGCGCGAGCGGAAGGCGCGCCAGCGCCCGATCGAGGCACTCGCGCAGCTCGCGCCGTCTCGCTTCGGGATCCTGGGCTGCGGGCATTGCGTCATCCGCCGGCAGCGACCGGGTCGGCGCGCGCGAATCCTTGCGTGCGGCCTTCAGCGCCTTGCGATAAGCGATGCCGAAGATCCAGGTCGACACCTGCGAGTCGCCGCGGAACTCGCCCGCCTGGCACCACACGGCATACAGGGTGTCGTTGATGACTTCCTCGATCAGCTCGCGGCGACTCAACACGCGCAGCAGGAAACGACTGAGGCGCCGGTGGTAGACGATGTAGAGCTGGCGGAACGCCTCACGATCGCCCTGGGCGATGCGGGCGAGCTGCGCCGGCTCGAGCAGAGCGTCCCGCGCGGCGGCGCAGCGCGGCTGAGCGCCTTCCTCCAGCGGATGGGGTGCTTCGTTCATCCGGAGTTTCCTCAGAACGTCACGGTTCCGGTCAGGGCGAGACGCGAACCGGCGCGGTGCTCGCCGAACAGCCTGCCGGCAGTCGAATCGGTCGCGAACCAGCGAGCCTCCATACTGGCCCGGCGCCACTGCACCGCGAGGCCGGTAGACCCGTAGCCGTAGCTGCTCTCGCCCGGGACGTCTATCGCGCGATAGCCCGCGCCGACCGTCCAGGTCAGCCAACGGCCCACCGGCTGCTGCATCGCCAGTTCGGCCGCCACTGCCGGTCGTCGGCCAGCCGACGCGGTGCGCGCGAACCAGATTGCCCGGGGGGCCAGCGACACAGACGCCGTCCAGTGCTCGCGCCAGCCGATGCCGGTTGTGAACTCGACCGTGTCATACCCGACCGGTGCCGGGTCTTTAACGTACGCGTAGTACGCGGCGCGCAGGTCGAGCGTCCAGTCGTCGCCAAGCCGGCGAGCGAGGCCGGCCCAGACGTCGACCTCGGCCATTGCGCTGCCGGTACGTGAGTAAGGGTAGAGCTCGAGGTTGCGGGTATCGATTTCGCTGATCCAGACACCCGCATAGCTCCCGCTGGGCGACCAGGCGCTCAGTGATGCCTGCAACGCGCGAGCGCCGCCATTCTGGGAGATGCCGCGATTCACGTAGTCGCTAGTGGCCGCAACCGACGCGCGCAGCCCGTCCGCCGCTGGCAACGCGGGTGACAGCGCCATCAGCACGCCGGCCAGAGCCGATTTCCAGCGATTCGCTGCAGTGATGGTAAGCATCCTTCGCGTGAGTACCCGCGCAGCGCCGCAAGGTTCATCGAAGCTGCCACCGACCCCCGACCGGGCATCAGGCCTGCGGCGGTCAGCAGCGAAACGTTGTACCGCAGACAGCACACCGCCCCGATTGACAGCCTGCGACGCCGATCCTATAGGATAGGGAAAAACGATAATGATGCTGCGGGGTCTGATGCTGGAATGCCGCAAGTTGGAGGCAGAGCCGAGCGCGTTGATGCTGCGGCTCGATCGCATTGCGCTCACGGGCAATGGCCTGCTGCCGTTGCCGCCGCTGGCAGAGCGCTGCCATGGCTTCGCGCTGCAGATGGCCGGCATCGGCCACCTTTCGCAGCTCGGCAAGAACGTGCGTCTTCAGCCGGGCGATCTGGTGCTGTTCGACGTCTCGGCGCCGTACGTCTACCAGGCCGAGGGCGATGTCGAGCTGATCGTCGCACGCCTGCCGATCGCGCTGGTGCGAGAGCATCTTCCCTCCCCCGAGTTCTACTGCGGGCGCCGCCTCGATGCTTCGGACGGGCTGCTGCCGGTCGTCGCGACCCTCGCTGCCGAATTGTGTTCGCGACAGCCGGTCTGGCGAAACTTCGAACTCGAAGCGCGCATCGCGCGGCACCTGCTCGAGCTGATCTCCACCTCATACGCGATGACGTTCGCCAGCACGACGGCCCTCTCGTCGGTGGTCACCGGGCGGCACGCCAAAGTGCGCCTGTACATCGAACAGCATCTGCGCGACCCCTCGCTGACCCCCTGCTCCATCGCGACGGCGCTGCGCCTGTCGGCACGCTATCTGCGCATGATCTTCGCCACTGGCAACGAGACGGTGTCGGCGTACATCCTGCGACGCCGGCTGGAGGAGTGCGCGCGCCAGATGGCCGATCCGTGCTGGCGGGGCCATTCGCTCAGCGAGATCGCGTTCGCGTGGGGCTTCAACAGCGCCTCGCATTTCACGCGCAGCTTCCGCGACCGTTACGGCGAGTCGCCACGCAACTATCGTCGCTCCGCAGGTCGATGAGCGCACCGCGCTCGTCGCCTGACCCCTGGTGTGGCCTCGTCGAGAAATGCGATTTATCTGTCTGATCTGCATATAAATTAGCTCGCTTGCGTTATTGACGCCCATCGCGTCCCTGCCCCGGAGGCCTGACCCGGGGCGGCGCGCTTCGCCGCTGGCGATCACCTCACGCGCCGACTACGCTGTGCGTCGAACCGGGCATCCGACCCGGGACGGGGAATGAGCTTGATCAAAACGAACGTTCGGCCTGCGTTGGCCCTCCTCGCGCTTGCCCTGGCCGCGAGTTGCAGTTCGACCTCCCCACCTGGCTCCGGCGCGGCGCCGACCGGCGGAACCGCTGATCTCGAGCGCCGCGTCGTCCAGCTCGAAGACCTGAACTCGATCAAGCGTCTCCAGCGTGAGTTCGGCTACCTGATCGACGAGGGTCAGTGGTCGAAGGTGGCGGCGCTGTTCAGCGATGACGGGACGATCGAATACGGGCTCGATGGTGTGTTCCGCGGACGCGAGCGCGTGACTGCGTACCTCCAGGCGCTCGGCGACGGCCGCGATGGCCTCGCACCCGGGCAGCTGAACGAACACTTCCAGCTGATGCCGGTCGTGACCCTCGGCGCGGATGGGCGCTCCGCGCGGGGTACCTGGCGCGCCGTCATACTCGCGGGGCAGCTGGGCCAGAACGGTTTCTGGGGCGAGGGGCCGTACGAGAACGAGTACGTGAAGGAAGGCGGCGTGTGGAAGATCCGCAGCCTGCACTGGTTCCAGACGCTGCGGGTGCCTTACGAGGGCGGCTGGGCAAAGCAACCCGACGTCAATGGCGCGCGGTACGCGACAGCGCTGCGCCCCGACGCCGCCCCGAGCGTCACCTACACCCCCTGGCCCGGCGCGTTCGTCCCGCCTTTCCATTTCCTGAAGGGCGGCCGCAGCACCGTGTCGCCGTTCCCGGCACGCACGGACGCACCCACCACTTCGCGCGCCAGTCTCGCGAACCTCGCGCATCGCACCGCGCTGCTGCATGACCAGTACCGCATCGAGAACCTGCAGCGCATCTATGGCTTCTACATCGACAAGGGCCAGTGGGCCGACGCGGCCAGCCTGTTCAGCGACGACGCCGAACTCGAGATCGTCGGTCACGGCGTGTTCGCCGGTCAGGCACGCATCCGCGCCTACCTCGAGGCGATCGGCCCGGCGGGCCCGGCGCCTGGGCGGCTGTACGACAACATGCAGCTGCAGCCCATCGTCACGGTCGCGCCCGACCGGCGCAGCGCGCAGGGCCGATGGCACCTCTTCGCGCAGATCGCGAAAGCCGGCGAGTTTCACGAGTGGGGCACAGGCATCGAGGAAAACGACTACGTGCGCGACGGCGACGTCTGGAAGATCCGCCGGCTGAAGCTTTATCCGACGATGTTCACCCCGTACGAGGAAGGCTGGGGCAAACGCGCGCTGAAGGTCTCGCGGATCGAGCCGTCATTGGCGCCCGACCGCCCCTCGCGCGGCGCAGATCCGGGTTACGAGCGCGCCTTCGTCCCGCCCGCGCACTACGCAACCTCCGTCGATACACGCGCCGTTGCGCGACGCGAGGCCGCGATCGCTCGCGCGGTCACCGCCGGCGGCGACGCGCAGTCGCTGGTCGCGGAGATGTCACGACACCTCGCGGAACTGGAGGACGTCGCGCAGATCGAGAACCTGCAGACCATCTACGGCTACTACCTCGCGACGCTCGAATGGGATGCGCTTGCCGACCTGTTCACGCAGGACGGCACCATCGAGATCGCGCTGCGCGGCGTCTACGTCGGCAAGGCGGCGGTGCGCCGCAATCTCGACTTGTACGGCAAACAGGGCCTCGATCAGGGCGTCCTGCATAACCACATGCAGTACCAGTTCGCGATCCATGTAGCGCCCGACGGGCGCACGGCCCAACTGCGTTCACGGGCGTTGAGCATGATGGGCAACTACGGCCGCAACGCACAGTGGATGGGCGGCATATACGAGAACGACTTCGTCAAGGAGAACGGCGCGTGGAAATTCCGCACCGACCACCAGATGAACACGTACTTTGCCCCTTACGAGACCGGCTGGAAGGACCTCGCCTTGCGCCCGGCTCCGGGCGTGACCGAGGCGAACCCGCCCGATCGTCCGCCGAGCCTGCAGTTCGACCTGTATCCGAAGAACTTCCTTCCGCCCTATCACTACCCGAACCCCGTGACCGGGCGCGCGGCGCCCGCGGTGTTGCGATGAGCCGCGCTTCAGTGCGTGCGACGTGGGCGCTGTGCCTGCTCGCACCGGCCGCAGCGGCTCTCGCCTACGACCCCGTCATCACCGACAACCGGCTGCTGAACGACGAACGCCGCCTCGCGTTGCTCGAAGGTCGCATCGCATCGCTGCAGCGGCAGCTCGACCTCGTCGAGGACTCGCGCGCAATCGAACGCCTGCAGCAGGCCTACGGTCACTACGTGAGCGAGGGGCTCGCGCGTGAGGCCGCGCTGCTGTTCGCCATCGCGCCGGAGACCACCATCGAGTTCGCGCAACAAGGCGTCTACGTAGGTCGGCAGCGCATCGAGGCTTTCCTGACACGCGCGATCGGGCTGAAGGACGGCGAGATCCGCGAGACGCCGGTGATGCAGGGGGTCGTGCACGTAGCGCCCGACGGACGCACCGCGAAAGCGCGCTGGCGCTCGCTCGTCCTCGGCGGCACCCACGGCGCGGACGGCACCTGGGAGGAAGGGCCGTACGAGAACGAGTACGTCAAGGAAGACGGCGTGTGGCGCATCAGCCGGCTCCACTGGTACACGACCGTCAAGGGCTCGTATGCCGAGGGCTGGCATCGCGGCCCTGTGCCCATCGCGACGCCGCTTGCCGACCTGCCGCCCGACCGGCCGCCCACCGAGAAATACCAGGCCTACCCGGCCTTCCATCTCCCGCCCTATCACTATCTGAACCCGGTGACGGGCAAGCCGGTGGCGCTGCCATGAGCCTTGCAACGACGTTCCGCCATCTCCGCGCCGTGCTGCTATTTACGCTCGCTACCGGCTCCGCGGTGGCAGCTGCGCCTGTGTCTCCCGATCTCTCCGGGCGCATTGCCGAGGCCGAAGCGAAACTCGCGCGACTCGCGACACGCGCCGAACGCGTCACCGACTACAACGCGTTGCGCAACCTGCAGCAGATCTACGGCTACTACACCGACAAGGCGCTGTGGGACCAGGTAACCGACCTGTTCAGCGAGCAGGCCACGCTCGAGCTCGGACAGAACGGGGTGTATGTCGGCAAGCCCGCGATCCGCCGCTATCTGCAGAGCCTCACCGGTGGACGCAACGGCCTCGCGGCCGGCCAGCTGAACAATCACTTCACGCTATCGCCGGTCATCACCCTCGCGGAGGACGGTCGCAGCGCCAGGGCACGTTGGCGGCTGCTGTTACAGGATGGCGTGTGGGGTGACGCGAGCGGCGGCAACTGGGGCGCCGGCGTCTACGAGAACGAATACGTCAAGGAAGACGACGTCTGGAAGATCTCGAAGCTGCAGCTCTACGTGCGCTTCCACGCGCCGTACAAGGACGGCTGGACCCGGACCACGAAAGAGTCGACCGCGCGCTACGGCCGCTCGTCCGTCAAGCCGGCACGAGCGAGTGAGGCTCGCGCGACCTGGCCCGAGCGCTACACGCCACCGATGCACTTCGACAACCCGGGGACGAGCCCTTACCGACTGAGCCAGGGGGCGAGCGCCGCGGTCAAGGCGACGCCTGCCGCCGCGAGGACGGTGGCAGACGTCGAAGCCCGCGCCCGCGCGCTCGAGTTGCAGATCGACCGGCTGCAGTCGGCGGAGGAAGTCGAGAATCTCGAGAGCATCTACGGCTACTACGCCGACAAGAGCCAGCAGGACGCGATCTCGGCCCTGTTCACGCGCGATGCCACGCTCGAGATCCTCGGGCGCGGCGTGTTCATCGGCACCGACCGCATCTACGAGTACATGCGTCGCCTCGGCGTTCCCACTCCAGGCACGCTGTTCAACCACATGCAACTGCAACCGGTCGTCACCGTCGCGCCCGACGGATCGTCGGCACAGGTGCGAGCGCGCCTCATGGTGATGTTCGCGCGGGACAACTCCGCGCAGTGGGGCGACGGCGTGTACGAGAACCGCTTCGTCAAGGACGCGGGCGTATGGAAATACCAGACGCTCGCCGGCTTCCACACGTTCTATACAAACTACGCGGATGGCTGGACGCGACATTCGGCCGGGATGTTCGCGCCGTTTCCTGCCTACCCGCCTGATCAACCGCAGAGCGTCGACTACGATCCGTATCCGGCGTCCTTCGTGCCACCGTTCCACTACGCGAATCCGGTGACCGGACGACAGGAGATCGTGTCGCCGCAGAAGGCCAGCCCGCCGGGCGCACCCGCGCCTGCAATGATGGCGCCGGGCCTGCGCTGACGATGGACCGGCGCCGCTGGATCGCGGCCGCCGCCGCCGTCGTCACCTGTGGATTGGCCGAATGCGCCGAGCGCGTCGAGGGGCTGCTCGAGCTGCGCAGCCTGCACACCGGCGAGTCGGTGCGCTTTTCCATCCGCGAGGGCGAGCCGCTCGCCGAGGAGGTTCGCCTGCGCGTCGAGCGCGTGCTGCGCGACCACCGTTCGGGCGAATCGCACCCGATGGACGAGGGGCTCTTCGTGCAGCTCGCAAGGCTTGCGGCACTGGCGGGCGTCGAGGCGAAATACGACATCATTTCCAGCTATCGCTCACCGGCGACGAACGCGAAGCTGCGCGAACGCAGCAACGGTGTCTCGAGCCGCAGCCTGCACATGGAAGGTCGCGCGATGGATGTGCGGCTGCAGGGGGTGGAGACCGTCGAGCTCGCGACGCTGGCCCGCGGCATGAGGGCCGGCGGCGTCGGCTGCTATCCGGCCGACCGCTTCGTCCACCTGGACACAGGACGCGTCCGCACCTGGGACGGTTGAACCCGTTGTCCGCTTACGGCAGTGCCCGTCAGTCGAACGGATTGCGCAGGACGATCGTCTGGTCGCGATCGGCCCCGGTCGACACGATGTCGACCGGCACCCCGACGAGCTCGCCGAGTCGCTCGATGTAACGTCGTGCATTGCCGGGCAGCTGGTCGTACCGGGTCGCGCCCACGGTGGATTCCTTCCACCCCGGCATCTCCTCATACACCGGCTCGACCTCGCTGAACGCATCCGCGAACAACGGCGGCTCGGACAGTATCTCGCCGTGGAACCGGTAGCCCGAACAGATGCGAAGCGCGTCGAGCCCGTCGAGCACATCGAGCTTCGTGATGCAGAGGCCGGTGACGCTCGAGTGGATCACCGATCGACGCAGCGCCACGGAATCGAACCATCCGCAGCGACGTGCGCGTCCGGTGACGGAGCCGAACTCGTGACCCACTCGTGACAGATGCTCGCCGTTCACGTCGAACAGCTCGGTCGGGAACGGCCCGGCGCCGACGCGCGTGGTGTACGCCTTGACGATGCCGAGCACCGCGTCGAAATGGCGCGGGCCGAGGCCGGTACCGGTGGACGCTCCGCCAGCGGTGGTGTTCGACGACGTGACGTACGGGTAAGTGCCGTGATCGACGTCGAGCATGGCGCCCTGTGCACCTTCGAACAGCACGTTCGCGCCCTGGGCGCGCAGATCGGACAGCTCGCGCGTGACATCGACCAGCAGCGGCTTCAGCCGTTCGGCATAGCTCATCAGCGAATCGAGCGTCGACTGGAAGTCGACCACCGGCTGACGGAAGTAGTGCTGCAGCACGAAGTTGTGGAAATCGAGGACTTCGCCGAGCTTCGCGGCGAAGCGGTCGCGCTGGAACAGATCGGCGATGCGCACCGCGCGACGCGCAACCTTGTCTTCATAGGCCGGCCCGATGCCGCGGCCGGTGGTGCCGATCGCGTTCGCGCCACGGGCCTGCTCGCGCGCGCGGTCGAGCGCGACGTGTGACGGCAGGATCAGCGGACAACTGGGCGAGATGCGCAGGCGTTCGAACACCGGCACACCGCGGTCGATCAGCACCTGCGCCTCGCGGAACAGCGCCTCGAGCGACACCACGACACCATTGCCGATGAGGCAGCGCGTGCCGTCGCGCAGGATGCCCGAAGGGATCAGCGACAGGATGTGCTTGGTACCGCCGATGACGAGCGTGTGCCCGGCATTGTGCCCGCCCTGGAAGCGAGCGACAGCCGCGGCACGCTCGGTCAGGAGATCGACGACCTTGCCCTTGCCCTCATCGCCCCACTGGGTGCCGATGACGATGACGAAACGTCCCATGTCCAGACTCCGCGCCTTCAGCGTTTGCCGGGCGAGTTCAGGTATTTGAAGAACTCGCCTTCGGGCGCGACCACCAGCACGTCCCCTTCCCGGCCGAGCGAGCTGCGGTAAGCCTGCAGACTGCGATAGAAGGAATAGAACTCGGGCGACTTGCCATACGCGGCGGAGTAGATGCGGGCGGACACGGAATCGCCCTCGGCGCGTAGCCGCTGTGCATCGCGCTGCGCGGTAGCGAGCGTCTCGGTACGCTTGCGCTCGGCCTCCGCGCGGATGCGTTCGGCCTGCGCACTGCCCTCGGCGCGCAGCCGGTTGGCGAGCGCACGGAAGGTTTCCTGCATGCGCTGGTACACCGACCCGCTGACCTCGTCGGGCAGGTCGATGCGCTGCACGCGGACATCGACGAGCTCGATGCCCATCTCCTTCACCTGCTCGCTCGCCCGGCCGAACATGTCGCCGGTGAACGCGGCGCGCTCGGCAATGACGATCTCCTGCAGCGTGCGCTTGGCCACGACGCTCTTGATTCCATCCTTGACGATTTCCCCGAGGCGCGAGTTCGCGGCTTCCTCATTGCCGCCCGACGTACGGTAGTAGTGGCCGACGTCGTCGATGCGCCACTTCACGTAGAAGTCGACGATGAGGCCCTTGTTCTCGCTGGTGAGGAAGGTTTCGCCCTGGTAGTTCTGCGTGATGATGCGCTTCTCGAAGCGAACCACGTCGTCGACGATCGGCACCTTCAGGTGCAGCCCGGGACCGTAGTTGCTGCCGAGGATGTCGCCGAACCGCGTACGGATCGCGACCTGCGTCTCGCGGACCTGGAACAGCGACGTCAGGCACACGATGGCCACGACCGCAGCGGCGATGATCCAGGGGGTGATACGGGAGGACATCAGCGTTCACCCCGCGCACGGGCGTCGCGCCCCTCGATCGTCACGGTTTCCATGTCGTTGGTCCGCGATGAAACGCCGCCTGGCGGCGCGTCGACCGCGACCCGACCGCTCTGTTGCTGCAGCAGGCGATCGAGCGGCAGATAGAGCATGTTGCCGCCGGAGCCGCCCTTCGCATCGATGACCACTTTCTTGGACCGCTGCATCACCTGCTCGATCGTCTCGAGGTACAGGCGCTGACGCGTGACCTCGGGCGCATTCGAGTAAGCGGTGTAGATGCTCTCGAACCGCGCGACATCGCCCTCGGCCTGCGCGAGCACCTGCGCCTTGTACGCTTCCGCGTCCTGGATCAGGCGCTGCGCAGCGCCCTGCGCCTTCGGCAGGATGTCGTTCGAGTAAGACTCCGCTTCCTTGCTGAAACGGTCGCGGTCCTCGATGGCCTTGTTCGCATCGCGCTGCGACGCAAGCACTGCCTCGGGAACCTGCACATCGGTGAGGTTGACGCTGAGCACGCGGATGCCGGCGTTGTACGTGTCGAGCGTGCGCTGGATCAGGTCGCGGGTGCGCGTGCTGACGGCCTGGCGCTGCGCGCCGAGCACGTCTTCCAGCGCCGCCTGCCCGACGACCTCGCGGATCGCGCTTTCGCTGACCTGGCGCAGCGTCTCTTCGGGCTCGCGCACCTGGAACAGCACCTTGACCGGGTCGGCGTACTGGTACTGGATGGCCGAGCGGATGTCGACCAGGTTCACGTCGGCGGTGAGCATGCGCGAGCGGTACTCGACGCTGTTGACCTTGGACACGTTGACCTTGGTGACCGAGTCGACCGGCCACGGCAGCCGCCAGCTCAAGCCAGGGTTGCGAACCTCGAGGAACCGGCCGAATCGCTGCACGACTGCGCGTTCGGACGCGTCGACCTTGAAGAAGCCCGCCGCGAGCCACAGCACGACGACCGCGACCCCGATCATGACCGCGAGCTGGCCACTGCCGTCGCCGACCGGACCGCCTGCCCCGCCACTGCCGTTGCCTGACCCGCCGCCCTTCAGCAACGCCTCGAGCCGGCGCTGCGCTGACGCAAGCAAGCCGTCGAGACCGCCCTGACTGGCAGGCCGTCGTCCCCAAGGGGACTCGCCCCTGCCACCCGGTTCATTCCACGCCATAGTTTCTCTTTCAGCGCGGCCGGTTGGCGCGCAGCGAAGCGGCGGATTTTAGGTACCCGGGAGAGGGGGCACAAGCGCCGCCGTCAGCCGGCAACACTTCGATACGGACGCCTTCGATACGTTCGAGGGCGTCGAGTTCCGTCGCCGGCAGGTCGACGTCGAGCGCGTAACCCTCCTCGCTGACCGTCTCGGCCACGACGACGCCGGCGGCGTACAGCCGGGCCCGCGCGGCGCCGGCCAGCAGCGGCAGGTGCACGCGGCGGCGCTGGACCGAGACGGACAGGCGTTCGGCGATCGCCGAATGCAGCACGTCCATGCCTGCACCGGTTGCCGCGGACACCCACACCGCCGCGGCGTGGCCTTCCGCATCCCGCTCGAGCAGCGGCTCCTGTTCGAGCAGGTCGATCTTGTTGTAGACGCGGATCTGCGGGATGCCGGCCGCGCCGATCTGCTCGAGGACCGCGTTGACCTGCTCGATGTGCTCGGTGCGGCGCGGATCGGAGGCATCGATCACGTGCAGCAGCAGATGCGCCTCGCGCGCCTCGGTCAGCGTCGACTGGAACGCGGCGACCAGCTCGTGCGGCAGGTCGCGGATGAAGCCGACCGTGTCGGCAGCGACGACCTGCGTGCCGCCCGGCAGATGCAGGCGGCGCACGGTGGGATCGAGCGTCGCGAACAGCTGGTTCGCGACGTAGACGTTCTCGCCGGTGAGCGTGCGGAACAGCGTCGACTTGCCGGCGTTGGTGTAGCCGACCAGCGCGAGCGACGGCACCGGGATGTCGGCTCGCGCCTGTCGCCCGGTCTCGCGCTGCTGCTTGATCTTCTCCAGCCGTCTGGTCAGCACCTTCGACGCGCTGGCCGAGCAGGCGGCGATCGGTTTCGAGCTGCGTTTCACCAGGACCGCGCAGGCCGATGCCGCCGCCGCGCTGGCGCTCGAGATGGGTCCAGCCGCGCACGAGGCGCGTCGAGATGTGCTTGAGCTGCGCGAGCTCGACCTGGAGCTTGCCCTCGTGGCTCGCCGCGCGCTGCGCGAAGATGTCGAGGATCAGGCCGCTGCGATCGAGCACGCGGCGGCCGATCAGCTTCTCGAGATTGCGTTCCTGGCTGGGCGACAGCGGGTGATCGACGAGGATCACCTCGGCATCGTTTGCTTCGGCCACGGCACGGATTTCGTCGACCTTGCCGCTGCCGACGAAGAAGCGCGGATCGGGCCTGTCGCGACGGCCGCCGATCGTCGCCACAGGGATCGCGCCGGCGGATTCGGCGAGCTGCGTGAACTCGCGCAGGTCTTCGGGATCGGGCGGTGCGCCGAGTGCGAGGCGCACCAGCACCGCACGTTCACCGCTGCGCGGGCGCTCGAACATCTACGCTCTCCGGCAGTGATCTCCGCCGACCGCTGTCCTCACCCTCGGCGCCGGTCAGCCGCACGTTGCGCGCCGGCACGACCGTCGAGATGGCGTGCTTGTAGACCATCTGGCTGACGTTGTTCTTCAGCAGCACGACGAACTGGTCGAACGAATCGATCTGGCCCTGCAGCTTGATGCCGTTGACCAGGTAGATCGACACGGGGATGCGCTCTTTGCGCAGCGCGTTCAGAAACGGATCCTGCAAGGACTGGCCTTTGGCCATGGGGGAGTCTCCTTCTTGTCCGACAGTCATCGCCGCTGGCGAGAGCGTCAACCCTTCCTGGGCGTTGCTCAGGCAAAAGACTGGTGACGAAAAACACTATTGATGCGTCGCATGCTATCACGCAAGGGCTGGCGCCCCGCCTTGACTTACACAATGCGATCGAACCATTGGAGCACCGCGTCGCGGAATCGTTCGTAGCATTTACTATTCTGCGGATCAAACACCTGCGACGTTTCCGCAGGCCTCGTGAGGTCGCCACGCAGCCACGTGAGCTGCCGCTTGGCGAGTTGCCGGGTCGCGGCGACGGCCGCGTCGCACGGCGTCCGTCCACGACGACCTCCCGTCGCAAAATGCCCACAGCTGCCGATATCCGACCGCCCGCATCGACGCGCTGCCCGGCTGCAACGTCGCCGCGCGCATGCAGGCGCTCGACCTCGTCCAGAAAACCCGCCGCCAGCATGGCGTCGAAACGTTGCTGCGATGTGCGGTGCAGCGCTTCGCGATCGGCAGGCGCGAGCACGAAAGCGCCGAAGCGCACCGGCTCGACGCGCGCGCGTGGGTCAGTTCGCCACAGCTCGCCGCGGGCGCTGCCCGACAGCGGCCTGTGATCTCGAGCGCGCGCTGGATGCGCTGCGCATCGTTCGGATGGATGCGCGCGGCGGACTCCGGATCGACGCGTCGCGAGCTCCGCGTGCAGCGCTGGCCAGCCCGCCGCCGCGCGCCCGCGCATCGATCGCCGCCCGCACCGCCGCGTCGGCCGCGCGGCAGCGGCGCGAGCCCGTGCAGCAGCGCGCGGAAGTACAGCATCGTTCCGCCGACCAGCAGCGGCACGCGCCCGCGCGCGTGGATCTCCACCACACTCGCGCGAGCGTCGGCAAGGAAGTCGCCGGCCGAGTACGACTCCGCCGGATCGCGCAGGTCGATCAGGTGGTGCGGCGCACGCGCGCGCGCTCGCGGCATCGGGCTTCGCGGTGCCGATGTCCATGCCGCGATACACCTGCGCCGAATCGACGCTGACGATCTCGACCGGCAGCTCTTCGGCCAGGCGCATCGCAAGACGCACTCTTGCCGCGCCGGTCGGACCGATCAGCAGCACCACCTGCGGCACTGCGGACGACGGCTGGGTCACCGGCCGCGCAGGAACAGCCGGTCGAGCTCGGCCAGCGACAGCATCGCAAGGTCGGTCGACCGTGATTGCACTGCGCGGCGCGCTCGGTGCGCTCCATGTCGCGCAGCAGCGCGTCCATCTCCGGCAGCGTCAGGCGCCGTCCGGCATGGACGGCCGCGCGGCAGGCGACGTGCGCGAGCAGCTCGTGCTGCCGAGACCCTCGAGGTGATGGCCCGCATCACTGGCATCGAGGGAGGTCACCTCGCCCAGCACCCGCGCGAGATCGAGATGCGGCGAGCACCGCCGGCACGCGCGCACGTCGATGCGTCGTCGTGCCAGTCGAACGGCGAAACCGGCGCGTCTCGAGTCGAGGCGCGGGCTGCTGCGAGCGCCTCGCGCTGCGGGTCTCGCAGCTGCAGCGCAACGGCTCGAGCAGCAGCTGCGCCGCGGCCGACGTCGCTGGTCGGCGGCCGACTTCATGCGTTCGTACAGCACGCGTTCGTGCCCGGCGTGCATGTCGACGAGCACCAGGCCTGCCCGCGTCTCGGCCAGGATGTAGATGCCGTGCAGCTGCGCGAGCGCCTGGCCGAGCGGGCGATCGTCGGGCGCGAGCGGCACGGTCGCATCCCGCGCCGGCGCGGGGTCGGTAGCCGCGCCAACGATCCACCGCCTCGTCTTCACCGGGCTCACCGATGCCTGCGAACGACAGGCGCGGAAATGGGGCGCCGAGTGCGGCGCCGACACCGTTGCACGCGAATACGACTGCGGCGGATGCGAAGCGTCCGGGCTCGAGAAAACCCGGCGTTGCGGGACCCGCCTTCGCCAGCAGCCGCTCGAGTCCGCGGTGGATGAAGTCGTGGACGGCGCGCGGCTCGCGGAAGCGCACCTCGTGCTTCGTCGGATGCGCGTTGACGTCGACTTCGCGCGGATCGAGCTCGAGGTACAGCACGTACGCGGCGTGACGCGCGCCGAACATCACGTCGCGATAGGCGAGCCTGCACGGCGCTCGTCAGCAGGCGGTCGCGCACCGAGCGACCGTTGACGAACCAGAACTGCAGGTCGGGCTGTGCACGCGAGAACGTCGGCAGCGCAGGTCCAGCCGGTCAGCCGCAGCGGTCCGGCCGCGACGTGTACCGGCACGCAGCCGGCGACGAACTCGGCACCGAGGATGCGCGCGAGACGCGCATGCCGTTGCGGCTCGTCGTTCGCGGCGGCATGACGCCACTGCTCGCGACCGTTGACCGTGTAGCTGAACCCGACGTCGAAGCGCGAGAGCGCGAGCCGTTCGAGCAGGCGCGCGACATGCCCCGCCTCGGTCGTCTCGCTGCGCAGGAACTTGCGTCGCGCCGGCACGTTGTGGAACAGGTCGCGCACCTCGACCGTCGTGCCCGGCGGATGCGCGGCGGGTGCGATCGCCGGGCGGCTCGCCGCCCTGCACGGCGAGCTCGAGCCCGTGCGCATCGTCAGCACGGCGCGAGACGATGCGCAGGCGCGACACGGAGGCGATCGACGGCAGCGCCTCGCCGCGAAAGCCGAGCGTCATCGACGCGCTCGAGATCTTCGAGCGCTGCGATCTTGCTGGTGGCGTGGCGCGCGACGGCCAGCGGCAGCTCGTCGGCCGAAATGCCCGAGCCGTCGTCGCGGATGCGCACGAGCAGCGACGCCGCCGCCTTCGATGGTCGATCTCGACGCGGGTCGCGCCCGGCGTCGAGCGCGTTCTCGACCAGCTCCTTGACGACCGAGGCCGGACGTTCGATCACCTCGCCGGCGGCGATCTGGTCGACGAGATGGGGCGGAAGCTGGCGGATCGGCATGGGATCCGCAGTCTAGTGTCGTGCCGGCCAAGTGAGCGGTCTTTCTGGACTGCCCGCGGCTGGAGCGCCGCGCGCCGCGCGCCTCAGGGGCCGGCGTTCACCGCCATGATGGGGGCCGCGCCGCCGCGCGAGCGAGCCTGCGCGAACAGCGTGCCGTCAGGCGGGCTCGCGCGGAAATACTCGCGCACGCCGGAGAAGATCGCGTTGGCGATGCGCTCCTGATGCTGCGACGTGCGCAGGCGCTTTTCCTCGGCCGGGTTCGAGATGTACGCCGTCTCGACCAGCATCGAGGGAATGTCGGGCGATTTCAGCACCACGAAACCGGCCTGCTGGACGCGCGACTTGCGCACCTCGCCGACGCGGTCCATGAACGTGAGCACGCGCTCGGCCGCCTCCATGCTCGAGCCGATGCTCGCCGTCTGCGACAGGTCCATCAGCACCGATGCGAGCTGGCCCTGCTTGTCGGCGAGACTGACGCCGCCTTTCAGGTCGGCGGCGTTCTCTCGCTCGGCGAGCCATCGCGCCGCCTCGTTGGTCGCGCCGCGATCGGACAGCACGTACACCGACGAGCCACTGACCTCGCGGTTGGCGATCGAATCGGCATGGACCGAGACGAAGATGTCGGCGCGGTTTTTGCGCGCGATCGTCATGCGATCGCGCAACGGGATGAACCGGTCGTTGCCGCGCGTCAGCACGGCCCTCATGCCGGGTTCTGCATCGATGCGTCGCGCGAGCGCGGTCGCGATGCCGAGCACGACATCCTTCTCACGCGTTCCGCTGCGACCGATCGCGCCGGGATCCTGGCCGCCGTGACCGGCATCGATCGCGACGATGATGTCGCGGCCCTCGCCCGCAGCACCGGCACTGCGCACCGCGACCTGCTGCGCCGCCACGGGCGCGGGGTCGGCTGCGGCACTCAACGTCGGGACTGCCGGCAGAGCCACCGGCGCCCCGTCTCGCGCGAGGTCGATCATGAGATTCTGGCCGCCGCCCGGGACTACAGCCCAGCGAGTGCGTGCCTGCAGTGCGCCCTGCGTCTCGATGACGATGCGCAGCGCGTTCGGCTGCACACCGGACCGCATCACCGCGACCGGGCCGATACCGGCCGGAAGCCTCAGGCCGCCAGTAAGGCGGGTGTCGGGCAGATCGATGACCACGCGGTCGGGCCCGTCGAGCCGGAACAGCCGCGCCTTGGCCGGGCCGGACAGCGCAAGCGTCACGGTGGCCTGCGCCGACGAACTGCTGTCGATCCGCGCGCTCTGGACGATCGCGGCCGCCCATGCCGGCGTCAGACCCGCTGCGAGAACTCCGAATGCGATTGTCCGACCGACGCGCCACATGGCCTGAAATCTATGCGAGCTTCCCGCATTCATCAACCAATTTATGAGGATAGCCGGCTTTCATCAGGCAATGCGGGAAGCAAAGCGTGTAACAGCGCGTCGCCGAGGAGAGTGGCGGCCTGTGGGCGCAGCACGTGCGCGTCGGCGGTGAGCGAGAGTGAGAGAGTGAGGTCCGCCTGCGGGAGCTCGCCCGGCCGCGCCCTTTCGGGCCATTCGACCAGCATCAGCGTGCCGGGCCGGTGGCGCTCGCGCAGGCCGAGCTCTTCGAGCGCGTCACGCGTCTCGAGGCGATAGAGATCGAGATGGAGCGCTTCCCAGCGACCGGCTGCGTGCTCCTCGACCAGTGTGTAGCTCGGACTGCGGATCGACCCCGACACGCCGAGCGCACGCAGCAGGCCGCGCACGAAAGTGGTCTTGCCGGCACCGAGGTCACCGGCGAGCAGGATCACCACCGGGCCGACGGCGCCGTCGAGCGCGGCCGCGATCCGGCCGCCGGCGGCAAGAGTTTCGTCTTCGCTCGCGAGCCGCAACTCGCGCAACGGGCTCACCGGTTGACCCAGTTGCGCAGCTCGCGGATGACGTCGGTCGCGAGGATGCCGCGCTCGCCGCTGCGAGCGAGCGCATCGCCGGCGCTGGCATGCGCGAACACCGCGGCGGCAACCGCGAGGTCGGGGTCGCGACACTGGCCGAGCACGCCTGCAATGGTGCCGCTCAGCACGTCGCCCATCCCGGGTATCGCCATGCCGGGATTGCCGCGCTCGCAGATCCGCGGCACCGCGCCCGCCGAGCCGATCAGCGTGCCCGCGCCCTTCAACACGATGCGCCCGCCGCGCGTGGCGACCAGTCGCGACAGCGCGCCGAGCCGGTCGGCCTGCACCGCGGCGGGCGTCGTGCCGAGCAGGCGTGCCGCCTCGCCAGGGTGCGGCGTCAGGATCCAGTCGGCGGGCAGTGGCGGCTCCGGATCGGCCGCCAGCAGGTTCAGCGCGTCGGCATCGAGCAGGATCGGTTGGCCCTCTCGACGCGTGGCGAGCACGGCATCGAACACCATCTGGGACCAGGCCGAACGTCCGAGCCCGGGCCCGAGCACGATGACGTCGGCGGCCGCGACCAGCGACGGCACCGGCGTCACGTCGGGCAGCGGCGCAAACATCAGTTCCGGACAGGGCCCGACGATGGTCGACAGGTGTTCGGGCCGACTCGCCACCGTCACGAGCCCTGCGCCGACCCGTAGCGCTGCCTCCGCGGCGAGGCGGACAGCCCCTGGCATGCCGCTGCCTCCGCCGACCACGAGGATGCGGCCGAAATCCGCCTTGTGAGCGGTGCGCGGCCGGCGCGGCAACGCGCGGAGCAGGCAGCTGTCGTCGAGCCGCTGCAACAGCGGCGTCGCGTCCGCGGGGGGAGTGACGTCGAGCTCGTCGCACAGCACCTGACCGGCGTACTCGGGCCCCTGGCCGAAGTAGAGCCCGCTCTTCAAGGCGATGAACGTCATCGTGACGTCGGCACGAACCACGGCATCGCCGGCAGCTCCGGTGGTGGCGTCGAGCCCGGAGGGCACGTCGAGCGCGAGCACCGGCCGGCCCGCGGCGTTGATCGCGGCGATCGCGTCGGCCAGGTCGGGGCGGACCGGCAGCATCGCGCCCGTTCCGAGCAGCGCGTCGACGACGACCTCGGCCGCCTCGAGCGCGGCAGGATCGAACGGGCCGATGGCGCACCCGCTCGCGAGCGCATCGTCGTACGCCCTTCGCGCATCGCCACGCAGCGCGTCTGGCGGCGCCAGCGCCAGTACACGCACGGCGAGGCCGGCGGCCTGCGCGAAACGCGCCGTCACGTAACCATCGCCGCCGTTGTGCCCGCCACCGCAGACGACCGCGATGCGCACGGCGCGCGGCCACCGGCTGCGCAGCGCACGCACCGCCGCTTCGCCCGCGCGTCTCATCAGCGTGTAACCCGGCGTACCCGCGGCGATCGCGCGAGCATCGAAGTCGCGCACCTGGTGCGCGGAGTAGACCGCATTGGGCAGAGCCATGGGTTCAGTATACTTTGGCCGATGCGCGCGCCCGCACGTCCCGAGCTGGTCGAGCTCGCCCGCCAGCACGGCTTCGCCGACCTCGGCGTGACCGGCATCGATCTCGCCGCCGACGAGGCGCACCTGCTGCGCTGGCTCGAGCTCGAGGCCGCCACGGCGAGATGGGTTACATGGCGCGGCACGGCCGCTGCGGTCGAGACCGGCGGAGCTGCGTGCCGGGCACGCTGCGCGTGCTGTCGCGTGCGGATGGACTATCTGGCCGGCCGATGCGCGCGCCGCCAGCGACGTGCTCGCCGATGCCGACACCGGCTACGTCGTCGCGCTATGCGCTCGGCCGCGACTATCACAAGGTGCTGCGCCGGCGCTCGCCCGGCTCGCGACGCGCTCTGGCCGAATGCTCGCCGACCATTCGGCCATCGCGTGTTCGTCGACAGCGCGCCGGTGCTGGAAAAGGCCGCTCGCCCGCAACGCCGGGCTCGGCTGGATCGGCAAGCACACGAACCTCATCAACGATCGCGCCGGATCGTAGTTCTTCCTCGGCGAGGTACTGCACCGACCTGCCACTGCCGGTCGACGAACCCGCGACGGACCACTGCGGCAGCTGCAGCGCCTGCCTGCCGGCCTGCCCCACCGGCGCGATCGTCGCGCCGTACCAGCTCGACGCACGCCGCTGCATTTCCTACCTCACGATCGAGCTGGCACGGCGCGATTCCGGAGGAGTTGCGCGCCGGCGATCGGCAACCGCATCTACGGCTGCGACGACTGCCAGCTCGTCTGCCCGTGGAACAAGTTCGCGACGCGTCGGCCGCGGATCCGGATTTCCGCGTGCGGCACGGACTCGACTCACCGCGTCTCCGCGACCTGCTTGCCTGGACGACCGAGGATTTCGCGACCCGCATGGCGGGCTCGGCTATCCACCGCATCGGTCACGAACGGTTCTTGCGCAACGTCGCGGTCGCGCTTGGCAACGCACCACCCTCGATGGAGACGGTCACGCTTCTCGAGGCACGCCGCGATACGGTGAGCCCGCTCGTGCGCGAACACATCGACTGGGCGATCGCGCATCAGCGCGAAGGTCTAGCGGCGGCTCGCGCGAAGGTTGTCGATCAGCCGCGCGCGACCGAGGCGCGCAGCCGTGAGCACGACCAGATCGCGTGAGGAATCCGCTGGCGGCGCGAGATCGCGCGCATCGCGGACCGAGAAATAGTCGGGCTTCATGCCCGCAGCGACCAGGGCCGCGAGCCCTTCGGCTTCGACCACGCCGAGATCGGCATCGCCCGCGCCGATACGCGTGACCGCCGCGAGCAGCGCGGCGTGGATCGCCGGCGCACGCGCGCGTTCGTCGGCGGACAGGTAGCGGTTGCGCGAACTCATCGCGAGGCCATCCGGCGTGCGCACGGTCGCCGCACCGACCACGTCGACCGGCATGCACAGATCCTGCGTCATGCGACGGATGATCGTGTACTGCTGGAAATCCTTTTCGCCGAACACCGCGACCTCGGGCTGCACGATGTTGAACAGCTTCGCGACCACCGTCGCAACGCCTTCGAAATGGCCGGGACGGAACTCGCCGCAGAGCGTCTCGGACAACCCGCGCACGTGAATCAGCGTCTGCTGGGTGGCGCCATGCGGATAGATCTCGG
Source organism: uncultured Pseudomonadota bacterium (assembly GCA_963769065.1). GTDB lineage: Bacteria > Pseudomonadota > Gammaproteobacteria > Steroidobacterales > Steroidobacteraceae > ZC4RG30. The sequence continues at coordinate 89,379 of CAVYKG010000013.1, forward strand.
CCACCTCGGGCAGGAACAGCAGGTCGCAGCGCGCGTCCTCGAGCAGCTTCGCATCCTCGACGGGCGTGCGCGGATAGCTCTGGTAGTCCTCACCCGGCCCGAATTGCAGCGGGTTGACGAACACGCTGGCGACGATCCGGTCGGCCCGGAACCGCGCGGCCGCGAGCAGGCTCATGTGCCCCGCGTGCAGGTTGCCCATCGTCGGGACGAAACCGATGCGCTCGTCCTTGCGACGCCACTCGGCAAGATGCGAACGCAGGTCCGCGATGGACGACACCGTCTGCATGGCTGGCTCTCAGGAAAAGCAGTGCTCGGGCGCGGGATAGGCGCGCGACTTCACCGCCGCGACGTAGGCCTCGAGCGCACCGAGCGGGCTGCCATTCGGACTCGTGTACGTCTGCGCGAAGCGCGGCTTGCGGCCGGAGGTGATGTCGAGCACGTCGTAGATCACCTGGATCTGGCCCGACGTGTCGGGACCTGCACCGATGCCGATGACGGGCACCTCGAGCGCCGCGGTGATCTCGCCACCGAGCGCCGCCGGAATGCATTCGAGCAGCACTATGTCCGCCCCGGCCGATTGCAGGTCCTTGCCCATCTGCAGCATGTGCGAAGCCGCGTCGGTCTCGCGACCCTGTACGCGGAAGCCGCCGGTCTTGTGCACCGACTGCGGGCGCAGGCCGAGATGCGCACACACGGCGATGTCGTGGCTCGCCAGGAACTCGACGATGCGGATCTGCTCCGCGCCGCTCTCGAGCTTCACCATGCGCGCGCCGCCCTCCTGCATCAGCCGCACCGAGTTGTGCAGCGCCTGCTCGCGTGACGGATAGCTCATGAACGGCAGGTCAGCGACCAGGAACGGCCGGTGAGTGCCGCGTGCCACTGCCTTGGTGTGGTAGATGATCTCGTCGACCGTCACGGGAACGGTCGTGTCGTGGCCCTGCACCACCATGCCGACCGAATCGCCCACCAGCACCAGATCGGTGTTCGCCGAGTCGACCAGCACGGCCATGCTCGCGTCGTAGCAGGTGAGGCAGGCGATGGGCTCGCGTTCCGCGCGCATCTTGTGCAGCGTCGCGAGCGTCACGGGCGGACGCGCCGAATCCCGCATCTGCAGATGGGTGTACATGTTAGAAAGAATGAGGCAGTCGCCCCGGACAATCAACCGCTTACAGCGACCGGTGACGCATCGGGTTGTAGTACAGCCGACCGCGATGGTGGCGCTTGATCGCGGCCAGCAATTCGTCGTAGTCGGCCGCATTGCTGATCGGGTCGATGGCTGCCGCATTGACGATCAGCAGCGGCGACGTCTCGTATTCGTGGAAGTAACGGGCATAAGCATCGTTCAGCCGTTCGAGATAGTCCCGGTCGATCAGCCCTTCGTAGCCGATGCCGCGCCGCGCGATGCGATCGAGCAGCACGTCGACCGGCGCCTGGAGGTAGACCACGAGGTCTGGCTGCGGCGCGTCGATCTCGAGCTTGCCGCTCACCTGCTCGTACAGACGGAATTCGTCGTCATCGAGCGTCAGGCGCGCGAACAGCCGATCCTTCGCGAGCAGGTAGTCCGCCACGCGTGCAGTTGGCGAACAGGTCAGGCTGCTTCAGCTGCGCGAGCTGCTGCGCGCGCTGGAACAGGAAGAAGAGCTGCGCCGGCAGCGCACCGACGCGCGGATTTCGATAGAAGCGTTCGAGGAACGGATTGTCGGCGGCCTGTTCGAGCACGAGCTCGGCGTCGAGGCTCGCCGCGAGCTTGCGCGCGAGACTGCTCTTGCCGACCCCGATCGGGCCTTCTACCGCGATGAACCGTTGTTGAGCCGCGGCCGTCTTGGCCATCAGGAAAGCGCCTTCAGTCCTTCGCCCCCGACACGCCCGGCGAGCCACGCGACGCGCCCGACGCCCGGTATGTCGAGCTGCGGCGCGAGATCGGCGAGAGGATACAGAACGAACGCGCGCTCCGCGATTCCCGGGTGCGGCAACGTCAGCACATCGTCGCTGATCCGCGAATTACCATGCACCAGCAGGTCGAGATCGAGTGTGCGAGGACCCCAGCGCACGTCACGCACGCGGCCGTGCGCCGTCTCGATATCGCGCAACCGCTGCAGCAGCTCGTGCGGAACGAGTCGCGTCAGCAGCCCCGCGACCGCGTTGACGAAGTCGTCCTGTACGACGGGGCCGAACGGCGGCGTCCGATACAGCCGCGATCGCGCGACGAGCCGCGTATCGGCCAGCTGGCCGAGCTCGGCGAACGCACGCTCGACCCGCTCTCGCGGCTGATCCTGGTTGCTGCCGATCGCGACGTACGCGGGCTGCCAGACCGTCATGTCGCGGCGGCGGATGGCCCGCCACCACCACCGCCACGGCCGCGGCGACGACGGCGCGGACGACTGCGCGGCGCATCGCCGCCTTCAGCAGCCGCTCCGCCGCCACGCGCATTGCGGTCGAGCGAATCGGCCATCTGCTCGCGTTCCGCCGGCGTGGCCTCCTGAAGCCGCGTCCACCAGTCGGCCACGGCACGCGATGCCATGCCGATGCGCGCACGCAGCAGCAGCAGGTCATACGCGGCACGGAAGCGCGGATTCTCGACCAGTCGCAACGAGCGACGACCGCGCGGTTGCTCCAGGCGTGGCTGCAGGGCGAACAGTTCCTTCACGCCGAGCGCAAAGCGTCTCGGAATGGTCACGCGCGTCTGCGCGAGACGCACCGCGTGGTCGACCCCGTCGAGGATCGTGCCCGGGTCGCCCCAGCGCTCACGCGGCTGCGATTCGATGTACGCGGCGATCGGCCCGTACAGCAGCAGCGCGAACAGGAACGTCGGCGTGACCGGCTTGTCGTCTCGAACGCGCTCGTCGGTATTGCGCAGACCTTCGACCAGCAGCGCTTCGACCAGGCTGCCGGCATGCGTCTCGAGATAGCGGTCGACTGCCGGATACAGCACCGCCAGCAGACCGCGACGTCGCAGCACGGCGAGCGACTTCTCGCCGTGACCGGTGAGAAAGAGCTTCAGGGTCTCGTCGAAGAGGCGCGCCGGCGGAACCTGCTCGAGCAGCCGCCCGAGCGTTGCGATGGGTGCCTCGGTGGCCGGCGCGAGCGTGAATCCGAGCTTCGCCTCGAAACGGGCCGCACGCAGCATGCGCACCGGATCCTCGCGGTAACGCGTCTCGGGATCACCGATCAGCGACAGCCGCCGGTCGAGCACGTCCTGGTAGCCGCCGACGAAATCGCGTACGGCGAAATCGTCGATGCCGTAGTAGAGCGCATTGCAGGTGAAATCGCGGCGCCAGACGTCCTCGTCGAGCGACCCGTAGGTGTTGTCGCGGAGGATCCGGCCCTGCCCGTCCTGCAGGCGGTCGGGGGGTGCACCGTCATCGATATCGCCGTCGTCCTCGACATCGGAGTCGAGCACCTCGGACGGCTCGTCCGCCGCATCCGACACTGCACCGACCTCCGGAAGGATGTCCGGATCGTCGTCCGGCTCCTCACCCTGCGAAGGCGAGCCCGAGGCGCGGAAAGTCGCGACCTCGATGATCTCGCGCCCGTACACCACGTGCGCGAGCCGGAAGCGCCGGCCGATCAGCCGGCAATTGCGGAACAGGCGCCGGACCTCTTCGGGCCGGGCGCTGGTCGCGACGTCGAAATCCTTCGGCTCGATGCCGAGGATGATGTCGCGGATGCAGCCGCCGACGAGATAGGCCTCGTGGCCCCCCTCGCGCAGGCGATACAGCACGCGCAGCGCGTTGGGCGCGATGAGTTTGCGGGAGACAGGGTGATCCGCACGCCCGTAGACGCGCGGAACGAGGGGTTGTTCAACGCCTGGCAGGGCTGCCGGCGAGGTAGCGATCGATTCGTCTGGATTCAAGGAAGCGTTCCGTCCGCGGACTTGAGCAAAGCAGGAGGGGCCCTATAATACCGCGCCCTCGGGGTCCGCCGAACTTGCTCCCTTCGTCTAGAGGCCTAGGACATGGCCCTCTCAAGGCCGTAACACCGGTTCGAATCCGGTAGGGAGCGCCACCGGATCCCTCGCGGGGCCTCGAAAAGGCCCCGCCGCCGCTTCCTCAGAGGGTCGCGGCGCTCAACGAGCCCGCAGCGACGGTCGTCGACGCTTCCGGCTCGACGTTCAGATCGTTCACCACACCCCTGACGCCATCGACCGCCAGCGCGTCCTTGACGGCGCGCCGCGCCGCATCGGCGTCAGAGACGTGCCCACTCAGTTCCACCTTGCCCTGGCTGGTGCTGACGGCGATATCGCCTGCGGGGACGCTGCTCGCGAGCTTCTGCTGCACGTCGCGGGTGATCGTGCTGTCGTCGGTGCGCCTGTCAGCGAGGTTCTGCGCGACCGGATCCGGCGCTACGCGCGGCGCGGCAGCCGGCGACGATGCGCAACCAGCCATCGTGGCCAGGGCGATGATCGCGGCGCTGGCGGAGAGGCATCGGGCGTATCGGCGTTCCATGGCATTACTCCCTTTGAAGGTGAAGCGAGCATCCGCCATGGCCCCGGGGTACCCCATCGGAAGGTGCCGTACCGCCCAACCGCACTGCGGTCATTTCACCGTCAGACCCGGCTGTCGGCGGCGCCTGTCAGCCGGCGCCGACGGGCTTGCGCAGCGCGGCTGTCAACTCGGCCAGGATCGAGACGGCGATCTCTGCCGGCGAGCGGGCACCGATATCGAGCCCCGCCGGGCCACGGATCCGGGCTAGCGAAGCCGGCGAATGGCCGGCCGACAGCAGCCGCTCGAGCCGCCGGGCATGGGTGCGCCGCGAGCCCAGCGCGCCGATGTAGTAAGCAGGCGTCTGCAGCAGCACTTCGAGCGCGGGGTCGTCGATCTTCGGATCGTGCGTGAGCAGCACTGCCGCGCAGCGAGCATCGACCCCGAGTTTCGGCAGCAGCCGCTGCGGCCATTCGTCACTCAACGTGACACCTGGGAACAACGCAGGGCGAAGGAAGGCACTGCGCGGATCGACCAGCGTGACCGCATGGCCGGCGATGCGCGCAATAGCGCAGAGCGACTCAGCCGTGTGCACGGCGCCGATGATGACGAGCCGCAGTGGTGGATTGTAGGGCGAGACCAGCCAGTCTCGCCCGTCATGCGCGGCGACAATCGCCTGGTCCGAGCGCAGAGCCAGCGCGACCGGCTCGCGCAGAGCCGACTCCGTAGCCGCCTCCAATGGTTCGTCCTGCGAACCATCGAGCGCCTGCGCCCGCGCGATGGCCCGCTGCTGCACGCGCGCTGCGACCAGCGCTTCGAGGACACCGGTCGCGGGCACGGCGACAAAGACGCGGATGCGGCCGCCGCAGGCGAGGCCTACCGACCAGGCCTGCTCGTCACTGACACCGAACTCGAGCACGCGCGGCGGCGCGCCTGTGCAGATCTCGCGCGCGGCCTCGACCACCGCCACCTCGACGCATCCACCCGAAACGGATCCTGCGAACTCGCCGCGGTCGTTGCAGGCCATGACGCTGCCGGCGCGGCGCGGCGCCGACCCCCACGTCTCGACGACCGTCGCGAGCGCGATCGCGTTGCCCTGGCGCTGCCATTCGAGTGCCATTTCCAGCGGATCATTCATGTCGACAGTATAGTTGCACCCTACCCCGCTGCCGATGCACAGAGGCCTTCATGGTCAAGCTCGAACTGAATGGTCAGACCGTGGAGGTCGACGCGCCGCCGGAAATGCCGCTGCTGTGGGCACTTCGTGACGTGCTGAACCTCACCGGCACCAAATTCGGTTGTGGCATGGCCCAGTGCGGCGCGTGCACCGTGCATATCGACGGGCAGGCAACGCGCTCGTGCGTCATGCCGCTCGCGGCCGTGGCGGGCAAGCGCGTGACCACCATCGAGCGCATCGCCGAGCAGCCGGCAGGCAAGGCCGTGCAGCAGGCCTGGATCGACGAGAACGTGCCCCAGTGCGGCTACTGCCAGTCGGGTCAGGTCATGAGCGCGGCCGCGCTGCTCAGCCAGAACCGGACGCCGAGCGATTCCGACATCGATGCCGCGATGGGCGGCAATGTGTGTCGCTGTGCCACCTACGTCCGCATCCGTGCCGCAATCAAGCGTGCCGCGTCGACCCTCGCCTAGAGATCAACATGTCCATCCATTCCAAGCCTTTCAGCCGCCGTGACGTCCTTCGCGCCGGCGCCAGCCTGACGCTCGCACTCGGTGCCGGCGGCCTCATCACGGCCTGCGGCGACTCGACCGCGACCACGTCGCCTGCGACCGGGACGCTGTCCGCCTCGCAGTTCCTGCGCATCGATGCCGACGACCGCGTGACAGTCATCTCGCCCAACACCGAAATGGGCCAGGGGGCGTACACCGGGCTCGCGACGCTGGTTGCCGAGGAACTCGGCGCATCGTGGTCGCAGGTGCGGGTCGACGGGGCCGCGGCCGACGTCAAGCTGTTCGGCAACCCGGCATTCGGCGGCGCGATGCAGGGCACCGGCGGCAGCACCTCGATTGCCGCCTTCTACGAGCCGATGCGACGCGCCGGCGCAACCGCGCGTGCCATGCTGGTTTCTGCCGCTGCCGCGCGCTGGGGCGTCCCGGTGAACGAGATCACCGTGGCCGAGGGTGTCGTCTCGCACGGCGCATCGAAGCGCAGCGCGCGCTTCGGCGAACTGGCTGGCGCAGCGGCGGCGTTGCCGGTCCCGGCGGAGGTTCCGCTGAAATCGCCGGCCGACTTCCGTCTCATCGGCCAGCCGCTCGCGCGCGTCGATGCGGCTTCGAAGTCCACCGGTACCGCGATGTACACGCAGGATGTGAAGCTGCCCGACATGCGCGTCGCGAGCGTCCTGTATGCGCCGCGCTTCGGTGCCACCGTGAAGAACGTCGACGCCGAGGCCGCGAGGAAGCTGCTCGGGGTGTTCGACGTGGTCACCTTCAAGACTGCCGTGCGCGAGGGCGTCGCGGTGATCGCGCGCGATACGTGGACGGCCCGGACTGCGCGCGACAAGGTCAAGGTCGAGTGGGATGACAGCCAGGCGTTCCGGCTCGGCAGCGACGCGATCATGGCCCAGTACCGCGCCCTTGCGCGCAAGCCTGGCGTGGTCGCACGCAGCGAAGGCGACGCGGTCGCGACGCACGCGAGCGCCGCACGCAAGTTCGAAGCGGCTTACGAGTTTCCGTTCCTCGCGCATGCGTCGATGGAGCCGCTGAACTGCGTCGCGCACGTGCGGGAGGATGGCTGCGAGATCTGGAACGGTGCGCAGTTCCATACCGGTGACCAGGGCGCCGTCGCGGCGCTGCTCGGCATCAAGCCCGAGCAGGTGAAGATCAACATGCTGTTTGCCGGCGGCAGCTTCGGCCGTCGCGCGAATCCGCAGGCCGACTACGTGCTCGACGCGGTGGCCATCGCCAAGGCCGGCGGCTCCGGCCATCCGGTGAAGATGGTGTGGTCGCGCGAGGACGACATGCGCGGTGGTTACTACCGCCCGATGTACTTCCATTCCCTGAAGGCCGGCGTCGATTCGAACGGCCGCATCGTCTCCTGGCAGCATCGCATCGTCGGCCAGTCGATCTTCGCGGGCACCGCGCTCGACAGCGGCGCCCCGGTCGATCCCACTTCGGTCGAGGGCGCAGCGAACTTGCCGTACGACATCCCGAACCTGCATGTCGACCTTCATACGACGAAGATCGGGGTGCCAGTCCAGTGGTGGCGGTCGGTCGGCTCGACGCACACGGCGTACTCGACCGAGTGCTTCCTCGACGACATCGCGCGTGCGACGAAACAGGATCCGGTCGAGCTGCGGCGCGCGCTGCTGCAGAAGCACCCGCGTCACCTCGCAGTGCTGAACCTCGCGGCGGACAAGGCCGGCTGGGGCACGGCGCCCGCGGCCGGCCGCGCTCGCGGAGTGGCCGTGCACGAATCGTTCGGCACGGTGGTCGCACAGGTGGTCGAGGTCAGTCGCAACGGCGGGGGCCACAAGGTCGAGCGCGTGGTCTGCGCGGTCGACTGCGGGATCGCAGTCAATCCGAACATCGTCGCGATGCAGATGGAATCATCGATCGGCTACGGGCTCGCCGCGGCTTTCACCGGGGCGATCACGCTGAAGGATGGCGTGGTCGAGCAGTCGAACTTCCACGACTACACCGTGCTGCGCATGCCGCAGATGCCTGCAGTCGAGGTGCACATCGTTCCATCGACCGAGAAGCCGTCAGGCGTCGGCGAGCCGGGCACACCGCCCATCGGGCCGGCAGTCGCGAACGCGCTCGCTGCGCTCGGCGCCGCGCCGCCGCGCCAGCTTCCCTTCGCACGGAGCAAGCTCAACTTCGGCTGACCCTGTGAGGCAGCGCCTACGGGGCTGACGCGGGATTACCGACAGCACTGTATGCCCGGACGGCGTACCGTCCGCGGCATGAAGCTGCTGCTGATCTGGCTGTTCGGTGTCCCGCTCGCGGTCGGCGTCCTGTGCGCCATGTCGGCGCTGTCGCCCCGTCAGGCGTCCGTTGCCCGTTCAGCTGGCCCCGATACCCACTTCGAGCACGTGCTCACGTCCATCCGCCAGTAGCGGTACCGCATCGGCGCTGACCTCGGCGCCGTCGAGCATCACACGAACTCCCTGGACCGATGCGTCCCTGCGGATGCGCACGTCATAGGTGGCGAGACCCTTGCCGCCCACAGGCACCTCGAACCGCAGACCACACTCGTTCCAGGACGACGGGATGCGCGGCGCGATGCGCAGCGTATCGACCCCTAGCTCGAGGCCGAGCACCGTCTCGACCGTCGCGCGCCAGTACCAGGCCGCCGCGCCGGTGTACCACGACCAGCCGCCGCGGCCCTCGTGAGGCGTGGTCGAATAGACGTCCCCTGCAAGCACGTACGGTTCGATGCGATAGCGTGACGCGTCGTCGCGCGTCGCCGTGCGCAGCATCGGGTTTATCTGGCCCAGATATTCGACCGCGATATCGGGCTCGCCGATCAGCGCCGCCGCCATGGCGGTCCAGACCGCAGCGTGCGTGTACTGGCCGCCGTTCTCGCGCAGGCCGGGTGGATAGCCCTTGATGTAGCCCGGATCCTTGGGCATGCGATCGAACGGCGGCGCCAGCAGCAGCAGCAGGCCGGAGTCCGGCTGGTTCAGGTGCGAGTCGACCGACTGCATGGCGGTGCGTGCGCGCTGCCGGTCGCCCATGCCGGAGAACACCGACCAGCTCTGCGCGATCGCATCGATGCGGCACTCGTCTCCCGCCGCAGTCCCGACCGGAGTGCCGTCATCGAACCACGCACGCCGGTACCAAGCGCCATCCCATGCCTCGAGCTCGACTGCGCGCACGACCGAACGGGCATGCTCGTCCCAGCGCCCCGCGCGTTCGAGCTCGCCCTTCCAGCGTGCGACGCCGGCGAACTGGCGCAGGACCACGGACTGGAACCAGGCGAGCCACACACTCTCGCCGCGGCCGTCCTTGCCGATGCGGTTCATGCCGTCGTTCCAGTCGCCGCAACCCATCAGCGGCACACCGTGCGCGCCGGTCGCGAGGCTGGCGTCGATCGTCAGCGCCGCATGTTCATAGACGCTCGCCACGCGTTCGAGGGTCTCGGGCTGGTAGTGGGCATCCTCGTGGCCCGGCGCGGGTTCCGGCCCCGCGATGAACGGCACGGTCTCGTCCAGCAGTGCGATGTCGCCAGTGCGCTCGAGATAGGCCATCAGCACATAGGGGAGCCACAGGCGGTCGTCGGTGAAACGCGTGCGCACGCCGCGGCCCGTCGGCGGATGCCACCAGTGCTGCACGTCGCCCGCTTCGAACTGACGACCGGCCGCGCGCAGCAACTGAGCCCGGGCGAGCGCCGGCTCGTAGTGCATCACCAGCAGGCAGTCCTGCAGCTGGTCGCGGAACCCGTACGCACCACCGGACTGGTAGAACGCGGAGCGCGCCCACAGCCGGCAGACGATCGTCTGGTACGGCAGCCAGCGGTTGACGAGGAGATCGAGCGCCCGATCGGGGGTACGGATCTGGAAGCGCGACAGGCGACGTTCCCACTCGGCCGTCACCTCGTCGAGCCAATCGGTCCACGCCCGCGAGCGCAGCCGTCGCACCGCGTCGCGCGCCTCCTCGACATTAGCGGCCTGACCCAGAGTGAAGCAGAGGTTCGAGCTCTCGCCCGGTCCGAGCTCGACCGAGAGTTGCAGCGCCGCGCACGGATCGACACCGGCTCCGGTGAACTTCGATAACGGTCCGGCCCGCAGCAACGCCTCTGGCGCCGCCGCCAGCGCAGCCTGGCCGAGGAACTCCCGGCGCCGAGCGGTCCAGCTCGTCTGACGACCGCCCAGATCGGCGAAGGCGACGCGGCCTGCGAATTCGGTGTTCCACGGATTGCGGGCGAAGAGCGCCTGCGTCGACTCGTCGTGCTCGGTCTGCACGTGCGGTCCGTGACGCGCGCGATCGTCGCCGAGCACCCACTCGGCGTAGGCGCTGATCGTGATTCGTCGCGTCCGGCCCGAGCGGTTGGTCACCCGCAGGCCCATCATTCGTGCCGGCTCGCCGGACGGCACGAACGCCACGAGCTCGGTCGACAGGCCGTCGATGAACGTCTCGAATCGTGACCACCCCTGTCCGTGCCGCGTGACGTAGGTCGCATCGGGAACCCGGATGGGTGTGGCGGTCGGCGACCACACGGCCCCGCTGTCGTCATCGCGGAGGTAGAACGCCTCGCCGGTCGGGTCGGAGACCGGATCGTTGCTCCACGGTGTCAGCCGGTTTTCACGCGAATTCATGCTCCAGCTCGTGCACGAGCCGCGCTCGCTGACGATGCAGCCCGCAAGTTCGTTGGCGATGACGTTGCACCACGGCGCAGGGGTTTCATCGCCGGGCGCGAGCCGGATGACGTATTCGCGGCCGTCGCGGACGAAACCGCCGAAGCCGTTGGCGAACTCCGCCGGCTCACCCGATGCCGGCGGCGCAACGCCGCCTGCTTCCGGTAGCCGCGGCCGCCGGCCCGGTGTCGGCGCCATGCGGGGCGGCAGCGTCAGCTGCTCGGCGAGACTGCCGTGCGACGCGAACAGCATGACGCTCGCTGCGGCCAGCACGACAACGAACTCCTCCGCGTTCAGGTCTTCGCGCCTCAGCAGATGACAGTCGCCACGCCGCGGATGTGCTTCGGCCCCGCTGACCGGACGCTCGAGCTGCGCCACCTGCGAAAGCGCATGCAGCGCGTCCTGCGCATAGGAGTGCACGTTCTCGATCAGCACCACGACATCGAAGATGACCCACTTGGTGCGCAGGTACTCCTGGCCGCGCAACAACTGGCGCAGCAGGTCGGCATCGGTCGGCTGCTCGCACCGCAGGACGACGATCGGGCGATCGCCGGACAGGCCGAAGCGCCACAGCGAAGGTGCGCCCCGCTGGTTCGCGGTGAGCAGCTCGGTCGACAGCCGCAGCTCCGGAGACAGGCGCCAGAGGAAGCCGGCCAGACGCTGGAAGCCGCGCGATTCGCCCGGAGCCAGCTGCAGGTGATGCAGTTCGGCACGCGCTGCGGTCCAGGCGAGCGAGCGGATGCGCTCGAAGGCATCCGCGCCATGTGCGTGCAGCACGCGGAGCACTTCGGCGCGATCGAATCCGGCGGCGGTCGCGAGCTGCAGGCGAATGCTTGCCCCCGGCTGAAGCGTCAGCTCTGCGCGAAAGGCGAACACCGGGTCGAGCACCGTGCCGGTCGTGTTCGACAACGGCACACCGTCGAGGACGGCCGCGGGTGCCGTCGCGTCACGACCGCGGCCGATGAATCGCGCGCGATCGGTCTCGTGGGTCAGCGTCGTGTCGGGCCACGACACCGCGCTGGTCAGGACCTGGCCCATCCAGAGCGTCTGCTCGTCGTCGCTGCGCGGCCTGCGCCGTGCGAGCAGCACGCCGTCGTCACATTCGGTCTGCACGAACAGCTTGGCGAATGCGGGGTGGGCGCGATCGGCCGCGAGCGGAGCGAGGACGACCTCACAGCACGTGGTCAGCTGCAGCGTGACGACCGAGTCGCGCCGGTTGACCAGCGTGAGCTGGCGCAGCTCGACGTTGTCGGCCGGTGAAACGATGACCTGGAGGCGCGAGTCGATCCCCTGCTCGCTTCGGCTGAATGCCGCCTCGTGGTCGGCGAGGGTTGCCTGCCAGCCCTGCGCCGCAGTCAGCGTCGGCTCGACGGTCGCCGACCACGCCGGCCCGTCGGCCACTCGCAGATGGAAGAACTGGCCCTGCCGCTCGCCGGTGAGATCGCCGCGCCAGCGCGTCAATGCCTGTCCTTCGAAGGTGCTGTAGCCCGAACCCCACGCGGTGATCAGGGTCGCGAACCGCCGGTTGGACAGCCATTGCAGCGAGTCGCCGCTGTCGGGAACGTTGCCGAATTCGCGCGCGGGATCGGCGGCGAGAGCGACTGCACCCGGGGCTGGCGAGGGATCGGGCGCGACCGGCGATGCGGCTTCTCGGCCGGGTCGCTCCTGCAGCAACAACTCGACCGCCTCGATCATCGGGTCGGCATGCAGCCAGCGCCGCAGCCGGCTGTCCAGCAACAGGTTCGTCAACGCACCGAGGGTCATGCCCTGGTGATGAGCCATGTAGGACGCCACCACCGCGTGGGTCTGGCCCGGCACCAGGCGTTCGGGCGTGAAGTCGATCGCCTCACGGAAGCCGAACGGGCCACGCGCGCCGAGGCGCTCGAGCCGCTGGAAGTTCGCCACCACCGCAAGCGGCGCGTAGCTCAGCGCGAGCGCCGCCGCGTACGGCGCGATGACGCGGTTCCCGGCGAGCCCGGCCTTCAACCCGAGCCCGGGCACACCGAACGCCGAGTACTGGTAGGTCATCTCTCGATCGCGCAGGTTGAGCGCCGATTCCGATACGCCCCATGGCACGTCGTGCCGCGCGCCGTAGGCAATCTGCTCGCGCACGATGCGTACGAGCGTCTGGTCGAGCACGCTGCCCTGCGGCTCTTCCAGCAGCAGCGAAGGCATCAGGTATTCGAACATCGAGCCGGACCACGAGAGCAGCACGTCGCCCGACGGCGTCTGTCCCTGGCGGCGGCCCAGCCGGAACCAGTGCTCGACCGGTGCGTCGCCCTTCGCTATCGCGACGAGGCTTGCCAGCCGCGCTTCGGAAGCGAGCAGGTCGTAGCGACCCGTATCGAGTTCGGCCTCGCGTTCGCGATAGCCGATCGAGAACAGATGCCGCTCCTTGTCGAACAGGAACCGGAAATCCATCTCCTCGACGATCAAGGCGGCTTCGGCGGCGATGGCGCGCAGTTCGAGCAGCAGCGCATCGGCAGCGAGCGCGCCTGCTTCGAGACGCGCGGCCGAGCCCGTACCCGGAACGCTGGCAGCGAGTTCGCGTGAATGACTCGCCAGTGAGCCGATCGGGACGGCGAGCAATCGCTCGAGCGCAGTCTCTGTGATGCCCTCGGCGCCGGGCTGCGCGACCACGGGCAGCAGCAGTCTCACGTCGCCGAGCAGCGCGCCGACGTCGCGCCGGTACGCCGACGCCGCCGCGTGCAGCGCGCTGCCGTGCGGTCCTCGCGCCGGCTCGAAGGTCGCGAGCACCGACTCCAGTTCGACCGCGCGTGCATCGAGCGTCTGCCATTGCCGCACCCGGGCCGACGGGCTCGACACCGGTTCCGGCCGCAGCGATGCGATCGCGTCCGCGACCCTTGTCCGGGCCGCGCTCTCATCGTTCGAGGCCAGCCGCTCGAGTTCTCGCGCGAGCAGCCGCCAGCCGTCTTCGAGACCGTCCTCGCCCACCAGCGGCCGACGCGCTTCCTCGAGGCAGAACTGGCGCAACGCGATCAGGTCGCCGGCGTAGTTGCCACTGTCGACCGTCGAGACGTAGCGCGGCTCGAGCACCTCGCGACGGCGCGTGTCGTACCAGTTGTAGAGATGCCCGCGGAACTTGGGCAGCTCACGCAACGACGCCATCGTAGCGGTCAGGCGCTGCACGGCCGCGTGGAGCCCGATCCAGCCGAACCCGCGTGCGCTCGCCACCGCGAGCAGATAGAGGCCGATGTTGGTCGGCGAGGTCCGGTGCGCAATCACCGGCTCCGGCGTTTCCTGGAAATTGTCCGGAGGCAGGTGATGCTCACCGGGCGTGACGAACTCCTCGAAGAAACGCCACGTCGACCGCGCCACCAGCCGCAGCTCTTCCCGCGCGGAGGGCGACAGCAACCCTTCGGGTCGAGCCTCCGGTCGCGGCAGGCTCAGCGCTCGCGCTATCAGTGGTGCGAGCCACCACAGCAGCAGCAGCGGCGCCAGCGCCCAGAGACGGGTCGGGTGCGTGAACACGAGCAGCAGCACGGTCGAGGTCACGACGAGCGAGGCCGCACGCAACGGCCAGACGAAATCCGGTATGCGATAGCCGGCGGCGGAACGCGACTGCGCCGCGGTGACCCATTCGAGCAGATGCCGTCGGCTGACGGTCATCCTGAACAACGCACGCGCGATCGCATCGGTCATCAATGCGGCGTTCTGCGCGAGCATGGCGAGATGCATCCCCACCGCGCGAAGGTCGCGGAGCCAGGTCCATTCCGGTGATGCGCCAGGAGACGCGCCCGCGAGCGCTGCGCCAGAGGCCATCGAACGTCCGCAGCAGCGCGGGCATGGCCAGCGCGATCGTCACGAGCGACCACCAGGGCCAGGGTGTGCGGAAGGCCACTGCCGCCGCGACCACGGCGAGCGCGAGCGTCGCCGGTGCCGACAGCGAGCGGCGGAGATTGTCGACCAGTTTCCAGGTCGCGAGGCCACCCAGCAGGCGCGACGGCGACCCGGCGATCCAGGGCAACAGCTGCCAGTCGCCCCGCGTCCAGCGATGGGTTCTGGCCGCCGCCACTTCGGAGTGCGAGGGGAAATCCTCGAAGAACTCGACATCGCTGACGAGCGCGCAGCGCGCGTGCAGGCCCTCGAGCAGATCGTGGCTCAGCACCCGACCCGGCGGTATGCGTTCGTGCAGCGAACGCATGAACACATCGACGTCGTACAGACCCTTGCCGGTGAAGCTGCCTTCGCCGAACAGGTCCTGGTACAGGTCGGACACTGCACCGGCGTAGGGATCGAGCCCGCTCGCGCCGCTGACGATGTCGCGATAGATCGAACGCTCCTCGCGCATCGGCAGCAGCGGCGTGACGCGAGGCTGCAGCATGCCGTAGCCGCTGCGGACGATGCCGGAACGATCGGCTTGCGGGCAATTCAGCGGATGTGCCGCGGTGCCGATGAGCCGGCGCAACGCGCCGGGCGGAACCCGCGTGTCGGCATCGAGCGTGACGACGTATTTCACCCCGGTGGGCAGCGAGGCGCCCTGCAGCTCGGGCAGGTAGGTCGTGTCCGTCGCGCCCCGCAGCAGGCGGTTCAACTCCCACAGCTTGCCGCGCTTGCGCTCCCATCCCATGAAGCAGTTCTCGGTCACGCTCCACACGCGACGGCGAGCCAGCACGAAGAACCGCAGCCGCTCGGCGCCGGCCCAATGGCGGATGTTCAGTTCGCGAGCGAGTTCCCCCGCGAGCGCGAGCATCGCGGCGTCATCGGGCCTCTCCTCGACGTCGGCATCGGCCCAGTCCGCGAGCAGCGCGTACGACAGCTCGGGGTCCGGATTGGCAAGCGCGTGCACCTCGAGATGTCGCAGCTGCTGCTCGAGCAGCGCCCGATCGTGGAACATCACTGGCATCACCGTCAGCGTGCGCAGCGATTCGGGCACACCGTCGGCGAGTTCCAGCCGTGGCAGATGGCGCGGAGGATAGGCCTTCTGCAGCAGGTGATTCACCAGCGCCACGGCGATGTCGGACGCGGGGAACAAGGCGAGCGGCAGCAGTATGCCCAGGCTCGCCGCGGGCAGCCCGGCGAACCAGACGGTCGTGGCCACGATGGCCAGGGTCATGATGCCGATCACGGCCAGATAGGCCGGCACCGCGTGTCGCTGGATCGCGCGCCGCACGCGTTGCCGGCGCCGCGGCTCGTAACCGAGGCTCGTCTCGATGCGGCGTCGACCAGCCGTCGTCAGCAGGAATTCGCCCACGTCGCGCGACGAGCGCTCGTCGGCCGCGAGCGCGACCAGTGCCTGCGCCACCTGCAGCTCGCCGCGGCGGGCTCCACGCGCGAGATCGACCAGCGCGTTTCGGTAGCGATCGCGCGTCAGGAAGTCGAGCCCGGCATAGCTCGGTGCACGGCGCAGCTCCGCTTCGACCAGCGATACGCGTTCGACGAACTCGCGCCAGTCGAGCGCACCGATTAAGCGCAGGCTCGTGATGGCCTGGCTGATCGAAACGTTGTTGGCACCCTGCCGCACGTGTTCGCGCTGTGCCAGGTCGTCGACGCTCAACCGGTGCGCGGCGAGTTGCTGGTCGAACCACGCGCGCGCGTCGCTCGAATCGGGACCGAGACGCTGCAATTGACGTGCGAGCTGCAGCAGGAACGGATCGCGCGCGCCGGGCCCGGGGAAGGGTGGCAGCGGTGAGGCCGCCTCTGGTTGCGTCTGCGTCAGCGCCAGCGCGAACTGCTCGGCGTGGCGACGCGCACTGAGCGAGTCCTCGACCCGCACGGCGATGCGGCGCAGGTTTTCGACCAGCACCGATCGCAGCGCGAGCGGCAGGGCCCACAGCTCCGCAAGCTTCAGCGGCGCAGCGCTCTGGCACGCACCGACGAAGCGCGCGAACACGGCCGCATCGAACCGGCTGTCGGTATGCGCGATGTACTCACGCGCGAGCGCCCAGACGCGCGGCAGACCGGCCGCATCGCCGGCCCGCACCAGCGGCAGCGCGCAGCCATTGTGGCCCGCCAGGTGGCCGAGCTCATCGAGCTGCTCTTCGATCAGATGGAAATTGTCGAGGAACCAGCGGCCCGCCGCGGAAATCTGCCGCTCGGCGTTCTGGGCTGCCTGCACCTCGGCCAGCGCACGGCGCAGCCGCAGGCCATCGGACCTTGCGCGCTCGGCCAGCACGGCGGCGGAACCGTCCGCATCGGCGACGACGAGAGCCGCCGCGACATCCGGCGCACGGCGCGCGAGTCCGTCCGCGTCCAGCAGCTCGGCCCGCAGGGGCAGATCGGCATCACTGATCGGGGCGCCGGATGTGGGCGCCTCCCCGGCCAGCAGGCGGCCGATCCATTCCCGTTCGAGCATCCGGGCAAAGCGCTCCACATGTTTCAGACCCGCGGGAGAGTGACGGTTATGACCTGACGCGACGAGCGGAGGTCGCGCGCAGCCGTATCAGCAGCGTCCTACAGGAGCGAACGGTCGAAGGGCTGGATTCGGGCCGGACCGATGACCGGCTGTGATGGCGTCCCCAGCGAGATTCGAACTCGCGTTACCGCCGTGAAAGGGCGATGTCCTGGGCCTCTAGACGATGGGGACCCCGAGAAGGCCGCGAATTCTAACCGAACCTCATCGGCGTGTCTCATGGACGGAAACGATGCCCATGCGGATGGCATATCGCACGAGCCCGGGCACATCGTGGATGTTCAGACGCTGCATCAGCTCGCGCCGATGCGTCTCGACCGTCTTCGCGCTGACGCCAAGCCGATGCGCGATCTCCTTCGTGCCGAGGCTCTCGGCGATGAGCTGGAGGATCTCGCGTTGGCGTGCGGTCAGCACCTCCTGAATGCCGTCCTCGGTGGTGCGGTCGAGATGCCGCTGCAGCGCTTCGGCCGAGATGTGCGAGTCGAGGTACCGGTGCCCGGCCGTCACCGCCGAGAGCGCGCGTTCCAGTTCCTGCGACGCGGACCCTTTCATCAGATAGCCGAGCGCTCCGGCGCGCAATGCGCGCGCGACATAGTCTTCCGACGCATGCATCGACAGCATGATGATCTTGATCGCGGGCTTGACCTCGAGGATGCGCCGGGCGGCTTCAAGGCCGTTCATGCCCTGCATCGAGATATCGAGCAACGCGACTTCCGGATCGAGCTGCTGCGCGGCGACGATGGCTTCCTCGCCCGTCGCTGCCTCGCCGACGACCTCGACATCCGGCAGCGACGACAGCAATGCGCGTATTCCCGCGCGCACCAGCAGGTGATCGTCCGCGAGCAGGATCCGCACACTCATGGCCGTCCTCCGGGCTCGACCGGCAGGTCGACCAGAATGCGTGTGCTGCCGGGTGCGGACCGCAGCTCGAGCCGACCGCCGATCAGAGCCGCGCGCTCCTGCATGTTCAGCAGGCCCGAGCTCTCGCCGCGAATCGAGCGCTCGTACTGTTCGCCGACGTCGAAACCGGCGCCGTCGTCGACGATCTGCAGTCGCAACCGGTTGTCGATGACTCCCAGATCGATGTCGACGTGCTTCGCGCCGGAATGACGCAGGATGTTGGTCAGCGCCTCCTGCGCGATACGAAAGCAGGCGGTCTCGACCGTGGGCTCCAGCGGAGGCGTGCCGCCCGTGAAGGTCAGCGCGACATCCGGGACGGCGCTGAGCTTGCGCTCGGCGAACCAGCGCAGCGCCGCGGAGAGGCCGAGCGAATCGAGTTGCGGCGGACGCAGGTCGAGCGACAGGCTGCGCACCTGCGAAAGCACCTGCCCGACGATGCCGAGGCACTCATCGAGCTGCGTGCGGTCGCCACTGCCGGCAGCGCGTCGGCGCAATGCTTCGAGTTGCAGCTGCAATGCCGTCAGCAGCTGACCGAGGTCGTCGTGAAGATCGCGCGCGAGCACCGCGCGCTCGCCTTCCTGCGCTTCGAGCAGGCGTGCGGACAGCACCGACATGCGGCGGTTCGCCTGCTCGAGGCGAAGTTGCGCCTCGACCCGCGCCTCCGCATCGAGCCGCTGCCGCTTGCGACCCTCGGCTTCGCGCAATTCGCGCCGGATGGCGGGGCCGAGCCTTGCAATGCGGTCCTTGAGGATGAAGTCCTGCGCGCCGGCTTTCATCAGCCGCACTGCCGCCTCCTCGCCGATGGTCCCGGAGACGACGATCAGCGGGATGTCCTTGCCGGTCGTATGCAGCTCCTCGAGCGCACGCGTCGCATCGAACGACGGCATGTTCTCGTCGGACAGGATGAGGTCCCACTCACGTGCACCGAGCGCATGACGCATGGACGGTGCGTCCTCGACACGTTCATGAAAGAACTCGAAGCCCGCACGCTTCAGTTCACGAACGGTCAGCTCGGCATCGAACTCGGAATCCTCGACCACCAGGACGCTCAGCATCCCAAAACGCTCCGGCGAGCGAAGCTCGGGAGCGCTGCCGGACGCTCCACCACCCCGAATGAATGAGGTCTTATTCTGCCTTCACGGCGCCGAAGCCGTCGAGGGCGCAGCACCGGTTCCGCGAACCTGTCGGGGTTTTGGCCCCAGCGTTTCCTTCGGTGGCCGCCCCGTGGCTGCCATGACGTAGCCGCGCAGCAGCTCGATCGTCTGCTGGTGCGGCCGCGGTTCCGGCGACAGAAACGCCCGTTCGTAGCGGCCGGCGGCGTAATCGATCGGGGTCAGCCCCTTGGCATCGGGCGCCTCGAGCTCCGCGCCCTTCTCGACCAGCAGCTTCAGCGTCTCGTCCCAGCCCTGCATCGCCGCGCTGTGCAGCGCCGTGATCTGTTGCGCGGCACGGCCGTTCAGGCCGGCGCCCGCCGCTATCAGCAGCGCGCGCACTCGCGTGCCTGCGCGTCGGTCTTGTAGCGGCCACGCGTCGGATTGGCGCCGTGGCCCGACCCCGCGGCCACCATCAACGGCGTCACGCCATCTTCGTTCGGCAGATCGACAGTTGGCCTTGTACGCGATCAGCAGCCTCACGGCTTCGACGTCGCCGCCCTTGGCCGCACGCATGCAGCGGCGTCGCCCCGGTCGACGAGCACCTGGTCGCCGCCGCGGTCGAAGATGTAGTTGCGGTACGGCGGGCGCAGCTTGAGCTGGATGTTCGGATTGGCGCCCGCCGCGAGCAGCTGCTCCGCGACCTGCAGCGCGCGTGGTGAAATCTTCGCTCGGCAGATCGGGTCGGCCGCCGCGCGGCAGCGTGTTCATGTCGATGGCGACGTACAGCGGCGTCTGGCCGTAGAGGTCCCAGCGGTCGACGTCCGCGCCCGGCCTTGATCAGGAACGAAGCAAAATCGAAACGCAGGTTCATCAGCGCCAGCACCAGCGGCGTGGTCTGGTCCGGATCGGCGCGGTTGATGTCCGCCTTGCCCGTCGAGCAGCTCGCGCGCGCAGGCAACGCAGCCTTCGCGCGCGGCGTACAGCAGCGGCGTGAAGCCGCCGCGGTTCATGCCTTTCGGCCGCGGCTCGGACGTGACGCGACGCTGCCAGTCGCGGATCGCGCCGCGCGCGTCCACATCGGCGCCGGCCTTCAGCAGCAGCCGGATCATCTCCGGATGCTCTCGCGCCGCCGCCCACATCAGTGCCGACTGCCCGCCCCAGCGCTTCGCTTCGCATTCACGTTGGCGCCGGCCTTCAGCAGCAGCTTGGCCGCGTCGACCTTGCCGGTGCGCGCCACGACCATCAGCGCGGTCTGTCCTTCCGGGTTCATGGATTCCACATCGGCGCCGGCCTTCAGCAGCAGCGCGGATGGCTTCGGCATCGCCCGTGGTGGCGGCCTCGGCGAGCGGCGTCGAGCCGAATTCGTTGCGCGCGTTCGGATCGGCCTTGGCCTTCAGCAGCGCTTCGACCAGCCGCGCGTCTCGCCGAAGTGCGCGGCGTAGTGCAGCGGCGTCGTGCCGTCCGGCTTCTGCGCCTTGCGCATCGGCGCCCTGCCGTCAGCGCATACAGCGCAGTCTCCGGATCCTGCGCCTTCAGTGCCGTCGAACAGCTGGCGGTCGTCGGCGCTGCCGCGCCCGCGGCGCACCGCCGACAGCGCGAGCAGCACGCGCGCAGCGACGATCGAACAACCTGCGCATGGCCTCAGACCTCCGCGAACGTGCCGGTGCTGTCGCCGACCTTCTCCACCGCGCACGCCGGCGCGGTCGCAGCAGCGTCAGCAGCAGGTTGGCGTGCGGCGTGTTCTGCGGGATACTTCAGGTGCTGGCCGCCCTTGATCTTGCCGTAGCCCTTGCCGAACACCGCCGACGGCAGCGGATCGTTGTTGTGCAGGTCGCTGTTCGACATGTTGCTGCCGAACAGGATGATCGAATGATCGAGCAGCGAGCCGTCGCCATCGGGCGTCGCGGCCAGCCGGTCGAGGAAGCCCGCGAACATCTGGGTGTGGAAGCTCTGCACCTTCACCAGCTTCTCGATCTTGGCGGGGTTGTTCCTGGTGATGCGACAGCGGATGGAAGGCATCCGACACGCCCAGGTTGTTGTAGGTGCGCATGCTGACCTCGCGCGCCATCATGAACGATGGCCACGCGCGTCAGGTTCGCCTGGTACGCCAGCGCGATCAGGTCGAACTGCAGCTTCAGGTGCTCCTCGAACGCCGACGGGATGCCGACCGGCGCATCCGGCAGCGTCGACGCCGCCCATGCCTTCGGTCTTGATCTTCTGGATGCGGCGCTCGATCTCGCGCACCGAGTCGAGATAGTCGGCGACCGCGGCCTGGTCGCGCGCACCGAGCGCGCCTCTGCAGCGCCTGCGCATCGCCCGCGACCGCATCGAGGATGCTGCCGGTTTCCAGCGGTGATGGCCGCGCGCTCGTCGGCCGTGTCGCCCTGCCCGAACAGGCGATAGAACACCTTGCGCGGGATTGAATTCCATCGGCAGCGGCTGCGTCGGCGAGCGGAAGGCGATGGTGTGGCCATAGCTGCAGCCGTAAGCCGGGTCGCACACCGCGCCGCCCTCGGTGGAGAGCTCGAGCGACGGGAACGCCGTGTCGGCGCCCAGCACACGTCGCGGCCATCTGGTCGACGGTGGTGCCGGCCTTGCGGATCATGGCGTCATCGCCGGCGACACGCAGCCGAGCCAGGTGCCGGCGATGATGGCGTGCGGCGTGTTGCTCTCGCCGCCCTTGTTGCGCAGCCCGCTGACGATGGTCATGTGCGCTGCGATGCTTGCGCGGCGGGCTCGAGGATCTTCGGCGAGCTCGAAATCCGTGCCCGTGGCCGTGGGCGACCAGTGCTGCATCACCGCGCCGTGCGGGAAGTAGACGAACCCCATGCGCGGCGTGGGCTTCGCGGCCGTGGCCGCCAGCGCCGTGGCGGCCGGAATCATCGCATCCAGCAGCGGCAGTGCCACCGCAGCGCCAGCGCCGCGCAGCACGGTGCGGCGATCGATGATACTTCTTGGTGATGAACATGGTGGTGTCCTCTACTGACATCACTGCGGCCTGCTGGGCGCGACTCGGTGCGCTTCTGCGGGCGGAATCTTCTTCATGCGGAACGGCGCGCTGTTGACGATTGCGGTCACCAGCGTCGCGAAGCGGTAGTCATCCTTCGCCGCGTCGCTGCACGATGCCGCGGATGGTCGGCATGTCGTGCCACTCCATCGGCCGACCCATGGCGTAGATCATCAGCTTCGTGGTCAGCGTCTGCACGAACTGGTCGGGATTGCGCCAGCAGCGCATTGCGCAGATCGACCGGACCATTGACCTTGCGGCCATCCGGCAGCACGCCCGAGGCATCGATGCGCGTCTCGGCCAGGCGATCCTTCTCGCGCCAGCGGCCGACGCCGTCGAAGTTCTCGAGCGCGAAGCCCAGCGGATCCAGCACGCCGTGGCAGGCGAGGCAGGCTCTTGTTGGTGCGGTGCGCGCCATCTGCTCGCGCATCGTCAGCACCTTGCTGCCGACCGGCGGATTCCTTCAGCGCCTCGACATTCGGCGGCGGCGGCGTGGGCGGCGTGCCGGTGATGTTGTCGAGGATCCACGCGCCGCGCAGCACCGGCGCCGTGCGGTTCGGATAGGACGAGACCATCAGCACGCCGGCCTTGCCGAGCAGGCCGTAGCGCACCGGATCGGTCAGCTGCACGCGGCGGAAGTTCGAACCCTTCACGTCGCGCATGCCGTAGTGCACGGCCAGCCGCTCGTTGAGGTAGGTGTAGTCGCCGTTCATCAGATCGAGCACGCTGCGGTTGCTCGCGGAACACGCTGTCGACGAACAGGCGGATCTCCTCGCGGAAGTCCTCGCGCAGGTCGCCGTCGAGGTCGCGATTGGTTGGCCGCGTACGGGAAGATGCTCGGATCGGGCTCGATGTCCGCGAGCTTGCCGATGCCCAGCCACTGGAAGGCGAAGTCGCGCGCGAGCGACTGCGAGCGCGGATCGGCCAGCATCCGGCGCACCTGCTGCGCCAGCACCGGCGTCGTCACTGAGCTCGCCGCGCGCCGCCACCTCGAGCAGCTCGTCGTCCGGCAGGTTGCTCCACAGGAAGAACGACAGACGCGACGCGAGCTGCAGGTCGTCGAGCCGGTACGTCATCGCCGGGGCTCGCGTGCCGGCGGCGCGGGCTCGGCGCGGTACAGGAAATCGGGACTCGCCAGGATGCGCGTGATCGCGCCGCGGATGCCTTCGTCGAAGGTGCTGGCCCGCGCGCGCCGCGGTGTAGGCCTGCATCAGGTTGTGCGATCCTCATCGGTCCGCAGCGGACGGCGAAAGGCGCGGCGCGCGAGCGTGCCGACGATCTGCTGCGGCGCAGGCGCTCTCTTCGTCGGCCGCCTTCGGGTAGCAGGTGAAGATGCGCCTGCGGCTCGGCGATGTCGCTGACGCCGCTCGGCCTTGAACGGACCGCGGATCTCGAAGCTGCGCACCTTCAGCACGCGCTCTTCACCGCCGCCCGGCACGAGCGAGGCGAGGCGCGCATCGGACTCGGCGTAGCGTGCGCGCGCGGAACGTCACGACCACGCGATGCTGGCCCGCCGTGGCCTTGAAGCGGATGTTCTTCAGCCGCTTGTTGATGGCATCGACCGGCGGATCGCCCTTCTGGTCGATCGCCTTCTGGTCCTCGTCGCCGCCGAGCTTCATCTCGTAGATCTTCACTGCCGTCGACCAGCGCGACCAGCGTGTTCTCGAACTCCATGCCCTCGACCCACAGCGCACGCGCCATGTCGTTGATGTTGAGCTCGTACTCGCCATCGGCCGGAAAGATGTGGTCGACGGCCAAGCCGCCGCGCGTGCCGAGCGGCAGACCCTCGACGTGGAAGTGCTGCGGACCGCCGAACGGGATTGCGTGTAGGGCGTGCCGACCGGACGCGCGCCTGGGATTGCCGACCGCCTGCACCGCAACCGTTCGCGCCGCGGCGAGGTACTGGTCGAGGAAGGTCGGCGACACCTGCAGCACCTTCGGCGACGTTGTCGAAGCCGTCGCTCAGGTCGTCCTGCGGCAGCAGCGTCGCGGGATCGAACTCCAGATCGAGCAGATACGCGCACGGCATTGGTGTATTCGCGCCGGTTCAGGCGGTGCAGCGGCACGTAGCCCGGGCTCGACATGCTGGCGGCCGCCGCGTCGATGCGGCCTTCCATCCAGTGCACGAAGGCATCGAGCTTCGCGTTGGCCGGACGCGGCTCGCCCGGCGGCGGCATCAGCCGGCCGCGCATGCGTCGCACCACTTTTTCCCAGGTCTCCGCTTCGCGGAATCGCCGACCTCGTCGTGGTCGAGGGTGTCGAGCGCAAGCTTGCCGGCCCAGTCGGTCGGTGTTATGACAGGAGACGCAGTACTGATCGACGACGTCCCAGTGCCCGCCCTCGGCCGAATGGAGCGGCGCGGCCACGACTGCGGCCCCTACGGCCAGCAGGCTTGCGCTCCACGATCGCAACGGCATTCTCACGTCTCTCCTCGTGCCCCCGGGCCTCCGGCTTGCGTTCGGACTCGATGATAGCGGTGAAGTTGCCGGGCGCCGCGGGATTTCTCGGCTGAGTCGCCCCGGTTCGATGCGTTAGAGTGCCCGCCCTATGAGCCAGCCGACGCCCGATTCCGCTGCCCGCCGCGAGCTGCTGCAGTTGCTCGGATTTTGCAGTGTCACGAGTCTGATCCCGGCCGCGCGCACGCTGGCGAAAGCGCCTGCCCTGCTTTCGAGCGAGGCCCTTGCGCCGAACGTGCTGTGGATTCGCGGCGCCGGCTGCAACGTGGTCGTCATCAGGGATGCCCGTGGCCTCGCCTTCATCGACGGGGGGCTCGCGGTTCACGCCGACGCGGTCCTGCGTCATGCGCGCGAGAAGCTCGGTGCCGGACCTGCGCATACGCTGATCAACACGCACTGGCACCCCGAGCATGTCGGCCTCAACGAGACGCTCGGCAAGGCGGGTGCGAAGATCGTCGCGCACGAGAATACGCGGCTGTGGTTGTCGACCACGGTCGAGCGAGAGCTCGATGGCGCTGCTGTGAAACCCCTGGCACCGAAGGCGCGCCCGAACGCGACGACCTACACCGAAGGCGAGATACCGCTGGGCGAGGAGACGGTGCACTACGGCCATCTCGCGCAGGCACACACCGATGGCGACCTGTACGTACATCTGCGCAAGGCCGACGTCCTCGTCACCGGCGGAGTGGTCGCCGGCAAGGGCTGGTCGATCGTCGACTATGCGACCGGCGGCTGGATCAACGGGCTCGTAGCAGGCCATCGTGGTCTTCAGAACGTCGGCACTGCCGACACGCGCATCGTCACCGCCCAGGGCGACCGTCTGCTCACGAAGCGGGAGCTCGAAGAGGAAGGAACCGTGCTCGCCAAGTTGGCGGAACAACTGGCGAAGATGCTGCGTGCGGGATTCGGGCCACGCGACGTGCTTGCCGCCGCGCCGGCAAAGGACTATGAGACGCGCTTCGGCGACCCGACGGAATTCCTTGATCAGTCGTTCCGCAGCCTGTGGGGACACATGGCGCCGGATGCCTGATTTCGGTGCGTGGCACGCGCATTCGACCGGGGCTTAGCCCGTCGGACATTACGGAAACGCGTGGTAGACTACAAGGGCGGGGCCTTCCGAAACTTAGGCCTAATTTCAAAATTCAGAAGAGGTTGTTTTCATCAATGGCACAGAATCTCGAGTCGGTCCTGAAGGCCGCAGGCAACACCGTCGAGCATCTGCGTAACTCGCAGATCGGCGCGTACATCTATCCCGTCGTCGCCCCCGAATTCTCCAACTGGCGTGACGAGCAGGCCGCCTGGCGCAACGCCGCGGTGCTGTTCGACCAGACGCACCACATGGTCGACCTCTTCATCGAAGGCCCCGATGCGCTGAAGTTCATCGAAGGCCTCGCCATCAACAGCATGAAGGGCTTCGTGCCGAACAAGGCGAAGCAGTTCGTGGCGTGCTCGTACAGCGGCCACGTCATCGGCGACAACATCCTCTTCTATCTCGCCGACAACAGCTTCGTCATGGTCGGTCGTGCCCCGTCGACCAACTGGGTCCACTTCCAGGCGCAGACCAGCAAGCTCAACGTCAAGACGACGTACGACGATCGTTCGCCGTCGCGTCCGAACGGCCACGCGGTCAACCGCAAGTACTACCGCTTCCAGATCCAGGGTCCGAAGGCGAAGCACGTCATCGACAAGCTGAACGGCTCGCCGATGCCCGAGCTGAAGTTCTTCAACATGGCCGAGATCAACATCAAGGGCCGCAAGGTCCGCACGCTGCGCCATGGCATGGCCGGCGAGCCGGGTGTCGAGATCTGGGGCCCGTACAACGAGCGCGAAGAAATCGCCGCCGAGATTCTGGCGGTCGGCAAGGAATTCGGCCTCGTCCCGGTCGGTTCGCGCGCCTACGCGACGAACACGCTCGAGTCGGGCTGGGTGCCGTCGCCCTTGCCGGCCGTGTACACCGACGAGCGCATGAAGGCGTATCGCGAGTGGCTGCCGGCCAACTCGTACGAAGCGGCGGGCGCCATCGGCGGCTCGTTCGTCTCGAACAACATCGAAGACTACTACCTGACCCCGTACGAGATCGGCTACGGCCCGTTCGTGAAGTTCGACCACGACTTCATCGGCCGCGAAGCGCTCGAGAAGATGAACGGCGGCAAGGGCGGTCGTCGCAAGGTCACGCTCGCCTGGAACGGCGAGGACGTCGCGCGCATCCAGGCGTCGATGCTCGGCAAGGGCGAGCACTTCAAGTACATCGAGATGCCGCTGTCGAACTACGCGAACAGCAACTACGACCAGCTGACTGCCGGTGGCAAGACGGTCGGCGTCTCGCTGTTCTCGGGCTACAGCTACAACGAGCGCTCGTTCCTGTCGCTGGCCACGGTCGACGAAGACGTGGCGATCGGCAACGAGGTGGTGCTGCACTGGGGCGAGCCCAATGGCGGCACCCGCAAGACGACGGTCGAGCGCCACAAGCAGACCGAGATCCGCGCGATCGTGTCGCCGGTACCGTACGCGGTCACGGCCCGCACGGGTTACGCCGAAGGCTGGCGCACGGGCAAGAAGTAACGCCGGTCAGCTTCGGCTGATACACGAAGGGGCAGGTGTCACCACCTGCCCCTTTTTTTTGCCCTGTCGAGACCTCGCTCAGCGGCCGGGCGAGACCGTCACCGGCGCATCGGGCGTCGTGACGTTGACCGCCGGCGAATTGGTCAGCACGTTCATCACCACGCGGCGATTCAACGCCCTGCCCTGCTCGGTCGCGTTCGTAGCGGTCGGCTGCGATTCGCCGTAGCCCTTGGCGACCACCTGCTCGGCCGGGACGCCCGCCTGCATCAGGAAAGCGCGAACCGAATCGGCGCGCTGCTGAGACAGCTTCAGGTTGTACGCATCTGAGCCGGTCGAGTCGGTGTGACCCTGCAGCTCGATCCGGAGACGCGGATACTTCTTGAGGTCCGTCGCAATTCCGTTCAGCACGTTCTGCGACCCGCTGGTGACACGATCCGAGTTCGTCTCGAATCCCACGCCTTCGAGCGTGATCGAGCCGACGCGGGTACACCCTCTCTCGTCCACTGCGACGCCAGCCGGCGTATCCGGACACTGATCGCGGGGGTCGATCACGCCATCTCCATCGGTATCGGCAGGCGGCGGCGGCGGCGGCGGCGGGGGCGGAGGCGTCACGACCGGCTCGGCTGGGAGCGCACGCGACACTGGCGGCTCGTTCGGCGCACCGAACGAGAACTGCAGCCCGACCGAGATGATCTCGTCGCGCATCTTGCGACCGAACGTGCTGTCGTCCCAGCGCAACTTGTATTCCGGGCGCAGAGCGAGCGTCTGCGCACCGTTGCTGCTGCGCCACAGCGTGCTCAGCACGCCCACGCCGACCTGCGTCATGATGTCGGTCCGGTCAGGACCGCCCTTCTGCTGGTTGTCGACAAGGCCGACGCCCGCGAGCAGGTAAGGCGCGAAAGCGCTGCCCCGGTTCGCCGTCGCGAGCACGTCGAGCGTGCCGCCGTACAGACTCAGGTTCTGGCCGACACGACCGCGCAGGTCCGTGCCGGTGGCCCCCAGCTCGGCGCTGAAGACATCGGTGAAATGGCGGCCGACGCGAGCGCCGTAGAGCCAGTCCGTCGGAGCGACGCCGCGCCGGTCGTCGGTGTTGATGCGGCCTATTTCAGGCGTGAGGTACCAGTGCCCGGTGTCCTCCGCGGCGGTGGCCGCGAGCGGCGCGAGCGTGGCCACCACGGCCGCCGCAATCTTCCAGTTCTTCATTCCGACTCCTGTGTTCATCGAACGGACTTCGATGCCCGCCAGCGTGGGACCTCGGGCGCCGCCTGCCAATCGGGTGAAGCGGAGGTACCACATTACGATACGATGACGACCGTCGGCCGATCTCTGGAGTGCGCTTGTGAGGGAAACACAACGGCTGCTCGATGCGGTGAAGCAGCAGCTGCGGGCGCGCGGAATCACATACGCTGAACTCGGCCGGCGCATCGGGCTCAGCGAGTCGTCGGTCAAACGGCTTTTTTCGACCGGAAATTTCACGCTGACGCGGCTGGAGAGGATCTGCGGGGTGCTGCAGCTCTCGCTTGCCGATCTGGCACGGGCGAGCGACGGCTCCCGGCCCTCACAGCAGCCCGCCACCCTGACCGAGGCGCAGGAGCGCCTGCTGGCCAGCGAGCCGTCGATACTCGCCTGCTTCTACCTTCTTCTGAACGGGCGGTCGACCCAGGACTGTCGCGACCGCCTGGCGCTCGCCGCTCCCGCCGTGCAGGCGATCCTGGTCAAACTCGGCAGGGTGGGTCTCGTCACCGGCCGCGGGCGGGCCATGCAGCTGAACGCACGTCTGCCGATCACCTGGCGCCCCGATGGGCCAGTCCGTCGCCTGTACGAACGGCAGGTGCGCGAGGAGTTCCTGCGCTGCCGGTTCAATGAGCCGGCGGAGTCGCTCGCCTTCCATTCTGCCGAGCTGTCCGCTGCATCGCTGCGCGTGCTGTCGCGCAAGCTCGAACGGCTGGCGGGCGAGTTCGCCGATCTCGCAGCGCTCGACGCCGAGCTGCACCCGCGCGAGAAGTCGAGCGTCGGCATGCTGCTCGCGCTGCGCCCATGGGTGTTCTCGATGTTCGACAGCTTGCGTTCGCGCCCGGTCACGCCCTGACTTGCACGGCTCGGCGCACGCCGCGCACACTCGGAACGCATGAGCGGAACCCGCCACCGGCTGCGCACCTTCAGCCTCCTCGCCGGCCTCGCGCTCGCTGGCCTCTCATCGTTCGCGACCGCGGCTGATCCGCCGCGAAATCTGCCGCCACCTCCCGCCGGCATGTTCGCGCCGCCCGGCCGCTCGCTCACACACGTCAAGGGCGATGTGTGGCGCGCGAACAATGGCGGTTGGTACGTCGGCTTCGTCGTGACGCCGCAGGGCATCGTGCTGGTCGACACGCTGAGCGTCGATTTCGCCGGGTGGCTGAAGACCGCGCTCGCGAAGCAGTTCCCCGGCAAGCCGGTGCGCTACGTCATCTACTCGCACAGCCATTGGGACCACGCCGAAGGCGGTGCGGTATTCCGCGATACGGCGACCTTCATCGCGCAGGAGAACATGCTCCGCAACATGGACGGGCGCTATCCGGCCCTGCCCGGCGACATCGTCGACCGGAACTCCGATGGTTACCTCGATGTGCCCGAGTTCGAGCAGCCGTTCCGCGACCGTCTCTGGTACTGCGGCGCCTTCGCCTCGACGGTGACCAGCAAGGACAAGGATGGCGACGGTCGGGCAACGACCGCCGAGTTCTTCGCCGACACGGTGAAGCCCGACATCACCTATTCCGAACGCATGACACTCCGGTTCGGCGGCAAGACGCTCGAACTGGTGTTCCCCGGCAGGAACCATGCGAACGACGGCACTGCGGTGCTGTTTACCGACGAGCGAGTGCTCTTCACCACCGACTTTCCGCAGGACGCGCTGGTCCAGGACACGCTGCGTTCGTTGCCGAGCGCGTGCGGGCCCTTCGACGGGCACCCGATGGATGAATGGCTGCGGTCGTACCGCACGATCGAGTCGCTCGACTTCGACGTGCTGGTGGGCGGTCACGGCGCGGCATTCAGCAAGGCCGATGTCGCGGAAGCGCGCAGCTTCTTCGAGACACTGAAGCACGAGGTAGAGGCGGCGATGGCGCGCGGCGAGGGCCTGGCGCAGATGAAGAAATCGATCACGCTGGATCGATACCGGACCTGGAAGCACTTCGATGCGCTGCGCGAGCCCAACATCGAGGCGGCGTACCACAATCTGCAGGTTTACCGGTAAGCCGCGAGGGCCAACCGCCGGTGCGGCGGTTTGAATGGTGGAGCTAGACGGGATCGAACCGTCGACCTCTTGCATGCCATGCAAGCGCTCTCCCAGCTGAGCTATAGCCCCACGAACCGGAAGGGCCGCGAAGTTACGCGGCCCGCGTCACCCCGTCAAGGAACCCTCTGCAGGACCGCGTCGATGCGCGCCAGCGCCTGGGCGCGACCCAGCAGAGCGACGGTCTGGTCGATCGGCGGCGAGACGGTGCCGCCGGTCACCGCCACCCGGAGGGGTTGAGCCAGTTTGCCGAGACCGAGCCCGGCGGCAGCGGCGCGTGCCGTCAGTTCCTCGTGGATGGAGGCGGCGTCGAACGTCGGAAGCGCGGCCAGCGCGTCGCGCACGCCCCGGAGCCCGTCGAGCGCTTCGGCCGTCAGGTGCTTCGCGGCAGCCTTCTCGTCCAGCTTCACGTTCTCGAAGAAGAAGCGCGTGGTAGCCGCCATTTCCTTCAGCGTCTTGGCCCGCTCGCGCATGGCCTCGACAACGCCGCCGAGCAGCGCCTCGTCGCTCGAGACGATGCCGATCGAAGCGAGCTGCGATTTCAGCGCCGCCACCAGCTCGGCCCGGGGCGCCTTCATGATGTGCTGCTGGTTCAGCCAGAGCAGCTTATCCGGATTGAACGCCGAGGCAGCCTTGTTGACGTCACCGATGTCGAACGCGGCGATCATCTGCTCACGGGTGAAGAACTCCTGGTCGCCATGCGACCAGCCCAGTCGCACCAGGTAGTTCAACAGCGCGTCGGGCAGGAAGCCTTCCTTCTCGTACTCGAGCACGCTGACCGCACCGTGTCGCTTCGAGAGCTTCGCCCCGTCGGCACCGAGGATCATCGGCACGTGCGCGTAGACGGGCGGCGTCGCACCGAGCGCGAGCAGCATGTTGATCTGCCGCGGTGTGTTGTTCAGGTGATCGTCGCCACGGATGACGTGCGTGACCTTCATGTCCATGTCGTCGACGACGACGCAGAAGTTGTAGGTCGGGTTGCCGTCGGAGCGCTGGATGATGAGGTCGTCGAGCTCGGCGTTCTGGAACACCGTGCGGCCGTGCACGCGATCGTCGACGACCACCTCGCCCGACTGCGGGTTCCTGAAACGGATGACCGGCGTGACTCCCGCCGGCGGCTCGGCGGTGCTGTCGCGCCAGCGCCCGTCGTAACGCGGCTTCTCCTTCCGAGCGAGCTGCGCCTCGCGCATCGCATCGAGCTCTTCCTTCGAGCAGTAGCAGCGGTACGCCTTGCCCTCGGCGAGCAGCCGATGGATCACCTCGCGATAGCGGGGGTAGCGTTGCGTCTGGAAATAAGGACCCTCGTCGGCAGTGAGGCCGAGCCACTGCATGCCCTCGATGATCACGCGTACGGCTTCGTCGGTGGAGCGTTCCCGGTCGGTGTCCTCCACGCGCAGGATGAAACGCCCACCATGCCTGCGAGCCTGGAGCCACGAGAACAACGCGGTACGGACACCGCCGATGTGCAGCATTCCGGTCGGGCTGGGCGCGAAACGGGTGACGAGAGGAGCAGTTTCGGTCATAGGCGCGTAGGGTACCGCAGTCGGCCTTTTCCTACCCTGGCGGGGGCGTTCAGCCGATGTGGTGCGGCACGTCCTCTCGGCATCCTCCCCTCCGCAGCCTGCGTCGCGCACGGATAACAAAGTTTGGGCAGCAGCATCTTCAGGACGGGCCACAACTGCTGGACCGTCACGCAGAGCGACGACGTCGCCGTGCGGATCGATTCGTCGAACTACTTCCAGGCCTTCATGCGCGCCGCGCTCGAGGCGCGCGACTCGCTGTTCATCGTCGGGTGGGATTTCCATTCCCGTGCGCAACTGCTCGGTGACGGCATGACCCTGCCCGAAGAACCGGGCGCGCCACGGCTGCTCGGCGATTTCCTGAATTACCTGTGCGAGCGCCGGCGCTCGCTCCGCATCCGCGTTCTGATCTGGGATTTCCCGAGCGTGTTCGGCATCGAGCGCGAGTTTCCGTTCTTCTACGGCACGGCACTGCCGGGCAGCTGGCAGCCCCACCGCCGCATCCAGCTACGCTATGACAGCAGTCACCGCTTCGGTGGCTCCCATCACCAGAAGATCGTCGTGATCGACAATGCCGTCGCGTTCTGCGGCGGCATCGACCTCACGCGCGGCCGCTGGGATACCTGCGAGCATCGCGCCGACGACCGCCACCGCTTCCATGATGGCGTCGCCTATGCGCCGGTCCACGACCTCGCGATGCAGGTCAGCGGCGGAACGGCCCGCGCGCTTGGCATCCTCGCTCGGCGCCGTTGGCGGAAATCCGGTGGAGCACCGCTGTTCCCCGGCCCGCCACAGCTCAAGCTCGCGGTCATGCGGAGGCAACGGGCAGTTCGCGCGGCGCTGCGCCGTCGGCGCGGCGACGAAGCAAGCGGCGCACGCATCGCCATCTCGCGCACCTATGCGCCGGGAGTCGATCGGCGCGCAGGGGTTCGCGAAGTCGAGGCGCTGTATGTCGACATGATCCGCGCGGCGAAACGCTGGATCGTCATCGAGAACCAGTATTTCACTGCCGAGCTGGCCGGCCGGGCGCTGGAAGAGCGGCTGCGCGAACCCGACGGGCCGGAAGTCGTCGTCATCGTCCGGCTGCTCAGCCACGGCTGGCTCGAGGAGCTGACGATGGAGCGGCTGAGAGCCCGGCTTATCCGCCAGCTCCGCGAGGTCGGCGGCGAGAACCGCGTCCGCATCTACTACCCGCACATCGATGGGCTGAGCGAAAGTCGCTGCGTCGACGTGCATTCGAAGCTGATGATCGTCGACGATCGCTGGCTCCGCGTCGGCTCGTCGAATTTCGCCAACCGCTCGATGGGGCTCGACACCGAATGCGACCTCACGCTCGAGGCAGAAGGCGATGCCCAGCGCCGCTTCGTGCGCAAGACACTGGCAGATCTGCTGGCCGAACACCTCCAGGCCGAGCCCGCGACCGTGCTGGCACAACTCGACAAGAGCGGCTCGCTGATCGCAACCCTCGACGCACTCGCGACCGACGGGCCGCGCCGGCTCGTCCTGCTGCCACCGGGCGACGATGTCGCCGCCCCGCCGCTGCTCGCCCGGCTCGGTGACCCCGAGACGGCGATCGAGCTGAATCCGCTGCGCGACCTGCTCGGCAGTGACGACGACACCCATGTCGATGGCGAGACGCCGACACCGCGCAGGACCTCGCGGCACGGCTGGAAGGTGCTGGCCGGCATCGTGCTGCTGTCGTTCGGGCTCACTCTCGCGTGGCGGTACACGCCACTCGAACAACTCGTCAATCCGCAACGCGCCGTCACGTGGGCGCGCTCCTTCGGCGACAAGCCCTGGGCCCCGCTGCTGGTGCTCTTCGCGTACACGCCGGGCTGCTGGATCATGTTCCCGCGCCCGGTCATCACGCTGTTCGCGGTGATGGCGTTCGGACCCTGGCTCGGCTTCACCTATTCGCTGGCAGGCCTCGTCATCGCCGCCCTCGGCACCTATGCGATCGGCTACTCGCTCAATCCACAGACGGTGATACCGATGATGGGGCCGAAGCTCAGCGGCATCATCGAAGTGCTGCGACGACGCGGCCTGATCGCCATGACGGCGATGCGTCTCGTGCCGCTCGCCCCGTTCGTCGTCGAGGGTCTCGCGGCCGGCGCCGTGCGGATCAAGCTCTGGCATTTCGGGCTGGGGTCCGCGCTGGGCATGTTGCCGGGCACGCTCGCCGCGACCGTCTTCGCCGACCAGGTGCAGGCGCTGCTCCAGCCGGGGAGCAGCATCAACTGGCCCCTCATCGGCGGCATGGTCGCGCTGCTCGCCACTGCCACATGGTTCGTGCGTCGCTGGTTCGCGCGCGAGACGGCGGCCCGCCCGGCGAGCTGAGCGATGCTTGCCCGCGTCGTCACCTACAACATCCATCGCTGCATCGGCACTGACGGGCGATACGACGCGCCGCGGGTGGCGGATGTCCTCAAAGGTCTCGCGCCCGATATCGTCGCGCTGCAAGAGGTCGAGAACCGGGGCGACGCCACCCACGACTCTCTGCAACTCGATTACCTCGCCGCCCGCCTGGACCTCACCGCCGTGCCGGGGCTGAGCATCGTTCGCCACTGGAAGGAGTACGGCAACGCGGTGCTGACGCGCTTTCCCGTGCTCGCCCTCGAACGCCACGACATCAGCCGGCGCTGGCGAGAGCCGCGAGGCGTGATCGACGTGACCCTGGACGTGCTCGGCCAGCCGCTGCGGGTGATCGCGACACACCTGGGTCTCGGCCGGCTCGAACGCCGGTTCCAGACACGTGAGATCACCCGGCTGCTCGATGCCGGTGACCCGGCTCTGCCCAGCCTCGTACTCGGCGACATGAACGAGTGGTTCGGCTACAGCCGCCACCTGGCGTGGCTGGATCGCCGGCTGGGCCACGGCGTGAGCGTGGCGTCGTTCCCCAGCCGCTGGCCGTTCCTCCGCCTGGATCGCATGTGGTTGCGTCCTGCGACAGCACTGGGCGATGTCCGCGTCTGGTCGGATCCGGTCTCGCGTATCGCTTCGGACCACCTGCCGCTGTGCGCGACCATCGACCTCGCGCGGCTGGCCTCACCGGCAATTGCGCCCGCCGGGGCTGCCCTCTAGAATCGCGCCCCTCTTCCGGGCGGTTAGCTCAGCGGTAGAGCACTGCTTTCACACGGCAGGGGTCACAGGTTCAATCCCTGTACCGCCCACCACTCCCTTTAGTTCTTGGGTTTCGTTGCCGCTGGCGCAACGCCGCGGGTTTCGCCGCGGGCGTGCTCTCGGAGTCATGCTGCACCTCGCGCAGCTCCTTGCCGGTGTCCCCGCCACCGCTGTAGGCAATAGCCACGAGCCCTGCCAGCCACGGGAGGGGTGCTTTGCCCTCGATGCGCCGATGTGTCGGCAACGATAGCCCTGCTAGCGTTCCCGACCACGTTCAACCGATGGAGATCAGACCATGGGCACGAAGACTCCCCAGGGACATCAGAACCGTCAGTTCGACCAGCGGCAGGCCAACCGGTCGGCGGGCCAGACCAATACGCCGGCGCGGGGCCAGCTGAGCAATCCGGGCAACGTCGAAGCCGGTGTGGGGCACACGCGGGGTCACAACCGCCCGGGGACGAACACCGGCGGCCGGGGCCGGGATGCGGCCGACTGACCGGCGTCAGTGGTAGCCGCCGCCGGGTCCGGTGACCTTGCCGCGGAACAGCCAGAAGACGAACACGGTGTAGCCGAGGATGAGCGGCAGCAGGAACACCGTGCCGAGGAGCAGGAACGACTGCGAGGCGGGCGCCGAGGCCGCTTGCCAGATCGTCAGGGCTCCCGGCACGACATAGGGCGCGTTCGACAGCAGCAGGCCCAGAAGCGCCAGCAGGAACAGGCCGACTGACCCGAGGAACGTCTGCAGGGCGTGCGCGCGGCCGATGCCGCGCCACGTCCAGAAGGCGATTGCCACGGTGGCCACCGGGATGGGTGAGAGCCACGCGAGCGTTGGCATCGCGAACCAGCGCTCGGCGACAGCGGGCAGAGCCAGCGGCGTCCAGATGCTCACGATGACGATGATCGCGAGCAGCCCGACCAGGCCGCTGCGCGCCAGCATCCGAGCCCGTTCGGCGAGCTCGCCTTCGGTCTTCACCATCAGCCACCCGCACCCGAGCAGGGCGTAACCGCATATGACCCCGACCGCACACAGGAGACTGAAGGGCGTCGCCCAGTCGAGCGATCCGCCCGCGAAGCGGCCGTCGACCACCGTTATGCCCTGCAGCAGCCCGCCGAGCACGAGGCCCTGACAGAACGCGGCGATCAACGAGCCGCCGAAGAACGCGGCATCCCAGAGCCGGTGGTCGGGCTTCGCCACCCACCGGAATTCGAAGGCGACGCCGCGAAACACCAGCGCGAGCAGCATCACGATCACGGGCAGGTACAGCGCCGGCATGATCACCGCATACGCGTGCGGGAACGCGACCCACAGCCCGCCACCGCCGAGGACCAGCCAGGTCTCGTTGCCGTCCCAGAACGGGGCCACGGAGTTCATCAGGTGGTCGCGGTCCAGCTCGCGCGGGAATGCGGGATAGAGGATGCCGATGCCGAGATCGAAGCCATCGAGCACGACGTAGACCGCGACTGCAACGCCGAGCACGAGTGCCCACAGTATTGGCAGCGTGTAGGCGAGCTGCTGCGCGTCGCCGCCGATCATGGCGATTCGTCCTTCGCGGCCCCTTCGCGCGCCGCCCCTTCAGCGAACGCCAGCGGGCGGTTCGGCAGCGACGAGACGGCCGGCTCGTGCGTCGCGACCTCGGGTCCCTTGACCAGCAGCTTGCGGATGTACCAGACACCGATCCCGAACACGACGCAGTAGACGCAGACGAAGAGCGTGAGGGACACCGCGACGCTCGCCGTCGTGATCGGCGAGACGGCATCGGCGGTGCGCACCAGGCCGTAGGCGACCCATGGCTGGCGCCCGATCTCGGTCGTGAACCAGCCCGCGAGGATCGCTATGAAACCGAGCGGCCAGCATTGGCCGGCGATGCGCAGGAAGGGCCGCGAATCGAACAGCCGCTTGCGCCGCCACAGCCACGCCGCCGTGACCGCGAGGGCCAGCATTCCGACGCCGATCGAGACCATCACGCGAAAGGCCCAGAACACCGGCAGCACCGGCGGACGATCACGGCGGGGGAAGTCCTTCAGGCCCGGAAACAGCGCGTTCGCGTCATGCTTGATCAGCAGGCTTCCCGCCTTCGGTATGCCCACCTCGAGCCAGTTGCGCTCGGCCTTCGCGTCGGGCCAGGCGAACAGGATCAACGGAGCCGGATGCGCGCCGTCCCAGTGCGCCTCGATGGCAGCGAGCTTGGCTGGCTGATGCTCGGCCATCACGAGCCCCGACAGGTCGCCGACGAAGATCTGCAGCGGTGCGAGACACAGCAGCATGCCGGTTCCCATCCGCATCATCGTGCGCGACTCTTCCGGGAAGCGGTCACGCAGCCGGTAACGCGCCCCCACCGCCAGCACGACCAGCGAGACGGTGAGATAAGCCGCGATCTCCATGTGGATGAAGCGGGTCGGGAAGCTCGGGTTGAAGATGATCTCCGACCAGTCGAGCGGATACGCGACGCCGTCGCGCATCTCGAACCCCGCCGGGGTCTGCATCCAGCTGTTGGCCGCGAGGATCCAGAACGCGGAGATCGCCGTGCCGAACGCCACGGCGATCGCGGCGGTCACGTGCAGCCATCGCGGCACGCGGTCCCAGCCGAACAGCAGGATGCCGAGGAAGGTCGCCTCGAGAAAGAAGGCGGTGAGGACCTCGTAGCCGATCAGCGGCCCGATGACGTTGCCGACGGCAACGGAGAACCCGCTCCAGTTGGTGCCGAACTGGTACGAGAGCACGATGCCCGACACCACGCCCATCGCGAACGACACCGCGAACACGCGCGTCCAGATGCGCGCGAGCCTGCGGAAATGCTCGCGCCCGGTGCGCGCCGAGAGCACGAGCAGCGTCGCCACGAAGGCCGACACGCCGATAGTGAAGGCCGGGAAGATGATGTGGAAACTGATCGTGAACGCGAACTGTATTCGCGCCAGCAGCAACCCGAGTTCGCCCGGTGTCTCCACGCCGCCAGTGTAGCGCCGTGAAAACTCCCGGGGTAATAGGCAGTTTCCGCGTTAAGGCCGCGCGCCTTCCTTCAGCCCCTCGACCTCGAGCTCGCCGCCGCCGGTGTTGTGCGAGCGGCTGCTCGGGATGTGCGTCGGGATGAGGAAGAAGCTGATGGTCGTGATCAGCGCGCAGCCCGCCACGAACCAGAAGAACAGGTTCACGCCCGGCAGTGGGGAGAGCCCGAGATAGGCCGACGCGACGATCGGGCTCAGCACCGCGCCGATGCGCGAGACGGTCTGCGCCAGCCCGACCGCGGAGCCGCGGATTTCAGTCGGATACGAGTGGGCGGCCACGGCGTACATGAACGCTTGCATGCCGTTGATCGACATGCCGACGATGAACGCGAGCAGCTCGACATTGAAGTCGGACGGCGTTTCGGCCGCCATCGCCAGCAGGCCGATGATGAAGGTGCCGACAACGCCGAGGAAGGCCAGCGCTGAACCGACATAGCGCGAACCGTAGAATCGGATCAGCGCGGCGCCGCCGATGGAGCCGAAGAAGGCGCCGATCGAGAACAGGCTGAGCGCCGAGCCTGCGATTGCATCGACGACGCCATCGGTCGTCAACAGCACCTTCAGGTAGTTCGTGTACATGTACAGCACGAAGCTGTTGAACGAGAACGCGATCCAGATGAACAGCGGTCGCGCGCGCGTAGTCGCTGTTCCAGATGGTCGCAAACCAGTTGCTCGAGCGCTTGCCGCTCTCCTGCACGTAGAACTGCTCGTCGCCGTTGAAACGGGGTTCGCCGAGCAGCCGGTTCAAGGAGCGCGCGAGCCGCTTGTGCAGCCGCGGATGCTGCGCCATGAACTTCGGCGACTCGGGCAGCAGGAACCCGAACAGGATGAAGAGCGCGAGCGGCACCAGGCCGCCGATCAGGAACATCTGCTCCCATTGGACATGCTGGATCGCGAGTCCGGCGAGCGAGCCGCCGACCGGCACCGCCGAGATGACCAGCGCGACGATGACGCTGCGGACGCGCGCCGAAGTCCATTCGGAGATCAGGGTCGTGGCGAGCGGCGTGACCCCACCCATGCCGAGACCGGTCACGAAGCGCCAGATCGTCATCTGCCCGATCGTGTCGGTCGCGTTCTGCGGGGTACCGCCTTTGGCGGTCAGGTAGCAGAGCACCGAGCCGATGAACAGGAACACGAGACAGGCGAAGTACGACCGCTTGCGGCCGATGCGGTCGCCGAGCCAGCCGAGCACGGTCGAACCGACCGCCATGCCGACCAGCCCCGCGGTGTTGATGGGGCCGAGGTCGGCGCGGCTGACGCCCCAGTCGCTGACCAGGTGGTTGCCGACGTGCCCCATCAGGAACAGGTCGTAGCCATCGGCGAGCATGATGATGATCATCATCACCACGATGCTCGCGGTCACCCAGGTGAACTTCGCGGCTTCGATGACCGCACCGACGTCGACTCTCTGGTTCTGCATGCCCATCACTCGTTGTTGGTCTTGTTCAGCACATCGGCCGCCGCAGTGAATGCCTCGACCGCCGCGGGAATGCCGGCGTAGGGCACGGTGTGCAGCAGCACCTCACGGATCTCTTCGACTGTCGCGCCATTGGCGAGTGCCCCGCCGACGTGCACGCGCAGCTGGTTCGGCTTGCCGAGGGCGGTGAGGATCGCGAGCGTCAGCAGGCTGCGCGTCTTCAGGTCGAGGTGCGGCCGCGTCCACGTCGCCCCGAAGCAGTAACGGGTGACGTATTCCTCGAAATCGCGCGTCAGCGGGGTTGCCGCTTCGAGGCGGTCTTCAGCGCCGGCCCGGCCGAACATCGTCCGACGGACCGCGAGTCCCGCTTCTCTGAGCGAATCGTCGTCGTTCATTGGTAGGCTGGCCCCGGTGCGCGGCCAGCAGCTTCACCCGAAACCGGGGCAGGCTGCAATCACGACATGAAGTTCATTTCGATCTTGACCCCGTCGGGATCGAACACGAACAGCTGGCGCGGCCCCCCGGGGACCTCGTTCGGGCGCACCGTGATGCCGCGTGCGGCCATCCGCGCGACCATGGCGTCGCAATCGCTGCCATTGAAGGCGATGTGATCGACGCGTGCGCCGCCCCGGCTCGCGCCCGGGTCCTCATCGCCGTAGCCGCCCTTCCGTGCGAGGTAGCTGCGCTTGTCGGCGATGTGGACGCAGGGTGTGCTGCCGAGGTAGAGCCAGTGGCCGGCAAACCCGAGATCGGGACGGAATCCGGGCTCGAACCCGAGCACGTCGCGGTAGAAGTCGCGGCTGGCGTCCATGTCTTCCGCCAGGACCATGAAATGTTCGATGCGGGTGAGCGGCATCCCTCAAAGGTAGCCGGTCTGCGCAGCGGGAACCACCGCGGGCTGCGCTTCGAGCGCCGGCCGCATCAGCGTGTCTTCCTGCGCAGACAGCAGCAACCCGGTGAGATGCGCCGGCATCGACGCGCGCGCATCGAGCACCTGCCCCTCGTTCAGCGGCCGCGCCAGCAGGAAGCCCTGGAGCGTGAGCGGCTGATGACGCATCAGGACGTCGAACTGCGCCAGCCGTTCGACGCCTTCGGCCGTCACCGCGAGGCCGAGGCCATCGCACAACCCGAGGATGGCGCGCGAGATCGCAGCAGCGCGCGGATTGCTGTCGATGGAGTCGACCAGGCTGCGATCGAGCTTCACGCGCGTCAGAGGCAGCTGTTCGAGCGACGCGAGCGACGAATAGCCGGTGCCAAAGTCATCGAGCGCGGTCGGCACGCCGAGCTGGCGCAGCCCCTCGAGCGTCTTGATGGTGTGTGCGCCGGTCTGCAGCACGTTCTCGGTGAGCTCGATTTCGATCGCCGAGGGCGGCAGCTTC
Source organism: uncultured Pseudomonadota bacterium (assembly GCA_963769065.1). Taxonomy (GTDB): domain Bacteria; phylum Pseudomonadota; class Gammaproteobacteria; order Steroidobacterales; family Steroidobacteraceae; genus ZC4RG30. The sequence goes on from CAVYKG010000013.1 coordinate 130,216, forward strand.
TCCGCCGCCAGCAGCTCGGCGACGCGGCCGACGAAGCCGAGATCGACCAGCTGCCGCGACGACACGTTGATCGCGACGCGCACGTCGCGCCAGCCACTGCGGTGCCAGCGTCCCGCCGCCAGCACGGCTTCGCGCAGCACCCAGTCGCTGATCTCGGTGATGAGGCCTGACTCCTCCGCGACCGCGAGGAATTCGCCCGGGCTCGCCGATCGACCGTCGGGCAGGCGCCAGCGCAGCAGCGCTTCGACGGAGGTGATCTCGAAGGTGACGCTGTCGACTTCCGGCTGGTAGACCAGCTCGAACTCGCCGCGCTCGACCGCACGCCGCAGCGACTGTTCGGTCGAAAAACGCGATTCCGCGGCGTCGAGCATCTCCGGCGCGAACAGCGCCAGCTGGCTTCGCCCGAGTGCCTTCGCGCGGAACAGCGCGCTGTCGGCCGCGCGCAGCAGTCCGTCCGCGTCGGTCGCGTGCTCCGGGAACAGGCTCGCGCCGACGCTCACGCTCAGGATCAGCTCGCGCCCTTCGACGTGCAGCGGCTGCTGGAAGGCACGCACGAGGTTCCAGCCGGTCGCCCGGATCGCATCCACGTCGGCCGCCCCGGCGGCGACGACCGTGAACTCGTCACCGCCGAGGCGCGCGGCGAAACCACCGGCCGGTGTCAGCGAGCGCAGTCGCTCGGCCATGGCGATGAGCACGCGGTCGCCGAACCCGTGACCCATGCCATCGTTCACGACCTTGAAGTGATCGAGGTCGACCAGGAAAATGCCGATGCAGCTGCCGTCGGAGCGCGCCCGTTCGAGTGCCTCGTCCAGCAGCCGCGACAGCTCGCGCCGGTTCGGCAGCAGCGTCAACGGATCGTGTGCGGCCTGGTAGTGCAGCTGCTCGGTACGCTGCGCGACGCGTGTCTCGAGGTCGCGCTGATAGTGTTCGTTCTGTGCGCGCGCGGCGGCGAGCTGCGTCGACATCGCGTTGAACTCGCCCGCCAGCACGTCGAGTTCGCGGATGCCCCCCGGCGCCACCGCCGCCGCCTCACCGCGCGCGACGCGACGGGCGCCCTCGATCAGCCGGCGCATCTGCGTCATGAGCCCCCGCACCGTCAGCACCGTCACGCCGAGCGTCAGCAGGACGACGCCGATGCTGATCGCGATCAGCAGATTACGCGACCGGGCCGCGCGCGCGGCGTCATCGGCATCGACGCTCGAGGTTTCCTGCGGCGCGAACTCGGCAGGCGCGATGACCGCTTCCTCAGCCACGGCGACATTCTCCGCAGCGACCCGCGTCGCCGCCACCTTGGCCGCCCCTGCAGGAGCCGCTGCGTTCACCGTGATGGTAGCGGGCAACGCGGCGACGCGTGCCAGCACGGTGGTGACGTTCGCGGTGCGCTGCGCCTCCTCCGTCTGCATCACGCGGTCGAGCGCCACCAGCTGTTCGCGCAGTGTCGCGATCGATGCGAGCCCGGCGCGGATCTGCGCATCGAAGTCGGGCTCGGCGGTGTTGCGCGACGGCTTGGCCGGCGCCGGCACGAGACCGCCGATCTTCGCTTCGAGCTGCGTCAGCTCGGTGACCAGCGCATCGTCGAGCGCGCCGGCGGTTCCAAGCCGCGGCGCGAGCCCTCGCAGCTCCTCGGTGCGGTCGCGCAGCTCGACCATCTGCTGACGGGCGATGACGCGACCGAGGATGCGCCAGGCGCCGTCGAGCTTGCGGCGCGTCGACTCCACCAGCGCGTCCACGGCAGCGCCATACGATTCATGCACGCGTCGACGTTCGTCCGCGCGCGCGATGGCAGCCGTCGCGCGAGTGCGCAACGTCTCGTTGTCCTGCGTGATGCCGCGACGCTGCGTACGGCGCGTGTCGCCGAGGTCGGACTGGAGCTGCTGCAGCTGACGCATCAGCGTCGCCGTGCTCGAATCGAACTGACGCTGCGCGGCCGGGTCGGCCGACGCGAGACGACTCTGCACCGCGCGCTCGTGATCCTCGATGGCGGAGGCGTAGTCGGCGCCGCGAACCGCGCGCGTCACGGCGGCGACTTCGACCGGCGCGGCCTCCACGACGGGTGCCGGCTCGGGCGCGATCTGCGGGACAGCGAGGGTTACCGCGGGAGGCGGACTCCAGACCCGTTCGACGACCACCCTGACGGTGCGCTCGGCGAGCAGGTTCGCCGAGACGGCGAGCACCGCAACCGCGCCGAAAGCGAGCAGCAGTCTCGACTGCAGACCGAATTTGAATCGCACGTGCCGGACCCGGAAGGGATGCGGCCCCAGTGCCGCTCCCGCACTCTACCGAGCCCCCGCCAGCCCGCCGCGCGCGGGTTCACGGTTGCGATACCGCCCGGCGTGATCACCGGCCCGGTGTCGGTCAATCACCTGCCCGGCAGCTGAAATTATGTTCATCGGCGCTCGAACCCTGCCCGTCGAACCGGGGCAGCCCGGGCCACGCGCACAAGGGCCGGGTCTCGTTGGTGCGGCGATTGCGCGCTGTCACTCGTGTCGGCTTCTGCCCCTTCTCGACCCAGTTCTCGAGCGCCGTGAGCAGATCGAAGTCGTCCGGCCCCGGGCCGCCCGCGCAGTGATAGACACCCGGCGCGATGAACAGCTGCAGGCTGTCGCCGCCGTTCGCTTTCACTGCCTTGTCGTAATAGTCGATGGTGGCGAACGCCGAGGGGCCCGGATCGTCGAAGCCGTGCCACAGCAGCAGCTTGCCGCCCTGCTGGATGAACGGCTTGAGCTCGGTCGACGTCGCCTCGTACTCGGCCGCGAATGGCGTGCGGTGCACAGCTGCCTGCTGCTGCCGCGGATCGAACGTCGCCGCGTCGTATTTCTGGTTCGGGAATATCAACGGGATCAGCGGACCGAGACCGCCGTTCATCGGCGTCAGCGCCGCGTTCGGCTCGGTTGCGACGAAGCGCGCCCAGCCCGCCTCGCTGCCGCGGGTCATGCCGTAGTTGCCGACCAGGCCGTCCGGCCCGCGCGTGGTCTGATACGCCTTGCGCACGGCGTTGACCTGCGCCTCGTTCAGGCAGTCGGCCGATGCCCCCGTCTTGCAGCGAAGCACCGCCGGATCGAAGTCGCAGCGGCGCGGATCGCTGACGACGCCGTCCTTCACGCCGTCGAGTGCATCGCAGGCCGCGGTGCTCGCAGCGTTGACCTTCTCGAGCAGCGGCGCGGTGAGCCCCGCGCCCGGCGCCGAGAAGATCTGCCGGCGCACCACCGGGCTCGTCTGCGTCAGTAGCGTATAGACCGGCGCTCCGGCAATGATGCCGTCGTAATCGCCCGGATAGCGCTGCGCCTCCATCAGGCCCATGCGCCCGCCGGTCGAGCAACCCTGGAAGTAGTTGCGCGTCGCGCTGCGCGCGTAGTGACGACCGACGAGCGTTTTGCCGAACACGGTCATCTCGTGGACCGCCCGATGACTGAAGTCGGTGACCGCGATCGGGTTGCTGGTCCAGCTCGCCTCGAGGCCACTCGGATCGGGATGGCCGCCGTCGGTCTGCGCAGTCGCGTAGCCGCGCTTCAGGCCCGGCAGTGCCGTGGTCAGCAGCAGGTTGCCTGCCCAGCCGCCCCCGCCCAGCCCGAGCATGCGGCCGTTCCAGCGCTCCGGGAGGCGATAGACCGCGACGATCTGCGAGCCGGCGACCGGCTTCAGCACCGCGGTGACCTCGCAGTGCGCCGGCGCCTCGCTCGCCGCATTGGCCGCGACGGCACGGGCACTGCGGATCTCCGTTGCGCCGAGCGCGCCAGGCTTCGCGAGATCGCCACAGTCGGCAGCGAACGCAGCGCCACCCCACAGGATGGCACCGACGGCAATGCCGACCGCATCACGCGCGATGATCGAACTCTGTCTGCTCATGTGGGAGTCCCCCCGGACGTTGCTTCAGTACGCGGCGGTGAACCGCCGGTTCGTGTATTTCGGAGCCTCGATCTCGTCGAGGGTCGCGACGGCGAAGTCCTCCATCGAGATGCGGCTCTCACCCTTGTCATCCTTCAACAGCGTGTCGCCGCCAATGCGGAATCTGCCGGTGCGCTCGCCGGGCGCGATCTGCGCCGGCGGGCTGAAGAACGTCCAGGACGTATCTTTCACCGTATAGAGCCAGTCGAGCGCGTCGACCATCGAGAGGATCTCGTTGCGGCTGCCCTCGGGCAGGTTCGCCGGCAGCGTGTCGACGACGCGCTTGCCGTCACCGGTCTCAAGGCTGCTCGCGCCGCCCACGACGAAGAGCCGCACCTTGCGCCCCTTGTACGCGCGCTGCGCCTTGACCATCGATTCAACGAGCCGCACGTAGAAGTCGCGCGTGGGCGTGGGTCGCACCGCGACTGCGGTTACCAGCACGTCCTTGCCGACGATGTTGCGACCGACGTCGGTCGCATCGAACGCATCGCCCTTGACCAGCTTCAGCTTCGGGCTGGTGGAGCCCGCCGGCGTCTTCGGATCACGATCGACGACCGTGACCTCATGACCGCGCGCGAGCGCTTCGGTGACGATGCGGCTGCCGATCGCGCCACTGCCGCCGTATACAACGATCTTGAGCGGCCGCGCTGCCGGCCGCTGCGCGAGCGCGACGCCGGCGCTGCCGATGCCCGCGAGCGCGAACAGGGCTGCGACCAGCGTGCGCCGCTGCATCGATCAGGCCGCCTTGCGGTCGAGACCGAGGGCGCGGACCGCATTGTCCTTGATGATTCCCTGCTTCACTTCCGGCCGGAACCCGGCAGCCTCGAAGTCCTTCATCCAGCGTTCCGGCGTGATCAGCGGGTAGTCGGTACCGAACAGCATCTTGTGCTTGAGCTGCGTGTTCGCGTAGTGGATCAGCTGCGGCGGGAAGTACTTCGGCGACCAGCCCGAGAGATCGATGTAGACGTTCGGCTTGTGCAGGCACACCGACAGCGCCTCGTCCTGCCACGGCCACGACGGGTGGGCAATGATGATCGTCATGTCGGGGAAGTCGGCCGCGACGTCATCGAGGAACATCGGGTTCGAATACTTGAGGCGCAGACCGCCACCGCCACGCAGTCCCGAGCCCATGCCCGAGTGGCCGCTGTGGAAGATCACCGGCATCTTCGCCTCGGCCATCGCCTCGTACATCGGGTACGCCATGCGGTCGTTCGGGAAGAAGCCCTGGCACGTCGGATGGAACTTGAAGCCGCTGATGCCGTCGGCGATCAGCTTGTTCACCTCGCGCAGGCCCATCTTGCCCTTGTGCGGGTCGACGCTGCCGAACGCCATCATGACGTCGGGGTTGGCCTTGGCGGCATCGAGCACCTCCTCGTTCGGAATGCGGCGCCGGCCGATCTCGAACTCGGTGTCGACCGTGAACATGACGAGCCCGATCTTCTGCTTGCGGTAGAAGTCGACCGTCTCGAGGATCGTCGGCGGGTTGCCCGACTTGAAGTATTTCTTCTTCTGTTCCTCGATGTCGTTCGCGTAGTCGTCCTCCGGCAGGCGGCAGGACACCTCGGCATGGGTGTGGACGTCGATCGCCACCAGCTCATCAACATTCATTCGGTTCGCTCCTCGCAGGTACCGCATTCTGCCACGTACCCCGCCACGGGACGACGACCAAGCTCGCGCGGCAGGGCCCGTTACGGCATATTCGCGCCATGCATCGCATCCCGCAGGCGAAGCCACGTGGTTCGCTCCGCCCCATGCTGCGGATCGGGGCCGCGCTCGCGCTGCTGTTCCTGCTCGGCGGTGGCCTGCTGAATTTCCATGGGGTCAACAAGGCCAGGGCGGTGCGGCAGGACATGCTTGTGTCGCAGGACGTCCTGCGCGCGACCAACGAGCTGCGGCTCGTCTATGTGCAGGCCGTCAGCGACCTGCGGGCCTATCTGCTGTCGGGCGCCGAACGCTATCGCGACGACTTCCGGGCGGGGATGGTGCAGCTGTACGACCAGCACAATCAGCTGCTCGGTGCACTGGTGAACGAGCCCGAGCAGGCGGCCGCGCTGACCGAGCTCGGCCAGGAGTTCCGCCAGCGCGATGCCCAGTTCGAAAGGGCGCTCGCGCTCTATGCCGAAAGCGGCGCGGTAGCCATCGGCGCGCTCGCCAACGACCCGGCGCTCGTGCGTTCCTCCGCGAGGGTGCGCGATCTGCTCGAGCAGGTCCGCGCCCGTGAACGCGCCCGCTTCGACCAGCTGGTCATCGCGGATCGCCAGTCCCAGCAGCAACTCGCGGCCTGGGTGACCGGCTTCTTCGCGCTGGCGGTCGCGATCGCGCTGTGGCTGTCGGTCAAGCTGCTGCAGGAGCTCGGTGCCACGGTCCGGGCGGAGAAGCTGCTCCTCTGGCAGCAGCGTTTTTCTGACGCGATCATCGAGCACCTGCCGGTGATGCTGTACATCAAGGATGCGAAGACGCTGAAGATGGTCCGCGTCAATCGTGCGGTCGAGAAGCTCACCGGCAAGACCCGCGAGGAGATGCTCGACAAGGACGATCACCAGTTCTTTCCGCCGCACATCGCCGAGGCGTACATGGCGAACGAGCGGCGGTTCGTCGACGAATACCGCGGCGAGATGACCGAGGAGGTGCCGCTCGACACCGAGGACGGCCGGCGCATCCTCGCGGTCCGCAAGGTCGTCATCGACGACGAGCAGGGACAGCCGGCCTATCTGCTCGGCACATCCTTCGACATCACCGAACGCCTCGAATCCGAGCGCCGGCTGCGGCAGTTCTCGAACGAGCTCGCCGAAAAGACGCACGCCCTCGAGGCGGCCAATCGCGAGCTCGAGAGCTTCTCGTACTCGGTCTCGCACGATCTGCGCGCGCCGCTGCGTGCGGTCGACGGGTATGCGGCGATCCTCGAGGAGGACTATGCCGCCTCGCTCGACGACGAAGGCCGCCGGTACCTCCGCGCGATGCGTGATGGCGCCGGGCGCATGGGGCAGCTGATCCAGGACCTGCTGACGTTCTCGCGTCTCGGCCGGCACGATCTCGTGCCGCACGTGACGCCGACGCTGCAGCTGATCGAGACCGCATGGCAGCAGGTCGTCGCCTCGCGCACCGAACCCGCACCTGAACTCGAGATCGCGGCGGACCTGCCACCGAGCCCCGGCGACCCGCGGCTCCTCGCGCAGGTCTGGACAAACCTGCTCGACAACGCAGCAAAGTACAGCAGCAAGTCTGCGTCGCCGCGAGTCCGCATCGTCGGCCGCATCGAGAAGGACGAGGCGCTGTTCTCGATCGAGGACAACGGCGCCGGGTTCGACATGCGCTACTACGACAAGCTGTTCCAGGTGTTCCAGCGGCTGCACCGCGATGCCGACTACCCCGGCACCGGCGTCGGGCTCGCCATTGTCCAGCGTATCGTCACGCGGCACGGGGGCCGTGTCTGGGCCGATTCGAGCCCCGGCCGTGGCGCCACCTTCAGCTTCACCCTTCCCGCCGCGTGACGAGGTCCGAGATGCCAGAGAACTTCGAGGTCGTCGACATCCTGCTGGTCGAGGACAGTGAATCCGACGCCGAGCTGACGCTGCGCGCGCTGCGCAAGGCGCATCTCGCCAATCGCGTCGAATGGGTCACCGATGGGCAGGAGGCGCTCGACTTCCTCTATAGCGAAGGCGCCTATGCCGATCGAGGGCAGATTCGGCCGAAACTGGTGCTACTGGACCTGAAACTTCCACGGCTGAACGGTATCGACGTGCTGCGGCGTATCAAAAGCGACGAAGCAAGGAAATCGATCCCGGTCGTCATGCTGACATCCAGCAATGAGGAACGCGACATCGTCCAGAGTTATGCCCTTGGCGTAAACAGTTACCTGATCAAGCCCGTCGAGTTCGACAAGCTGGGGGAACAGGTGGTCAACGCCGGTCTGTACTGGCTGTTGGCCAACAAAGTGCCGAGCTAGCTGTTCCCGAACCTCGGGCGCCCCTGGAGATGACAGTCCGCCATGCCCGAGCCGATTCGAATCCTGATGGTCGAGGACCAGGAAGCTGACGCCGAACTCATCACGAGAGCATTGCGGCGTGCTGGAACCAGCCTCGAGGCCCGCCGCGTCGATTCGCAGGCGGCACTCCTGTCGCAGCTCGAGGAGTTCCGCCCCGACATCGTGCTGTCGGACTTCACGCTGCCCGGCTTCGGCGGGCTCGAGGCGCTCGACCTCGTCCGCGCCCACGACACCGAGCTGCCGTTCGTGTTCGTGTCGGGCACGCTCGGGGAAGACCGTGCCATCGATGCGCTCAAGCGCGGCGCGACTGACTATGTGCTGAAGCAGAGCCTCAGCCGGCTGCCGAGTGCCATCCACCGCGCCCTCGACGAGGCCGCGAACCATCGCGCGCGGGTCGCAGCCGAATCCGAAGTGCGGCGCAACGCGCGCCGGCTGCACGACATCGTCGAGGCGTCGCAGGACTGGATCTTCGAGCTCGACCTGCGCACGGCATTCACGTTCTCGAACAATGCCGTCCAGACCATCCTCGGCCTGCCCGCCGAGTCGCTGCTCGGGCGCACCTTCGCAACGCTGGTCCATCCCGAGGATCGCGCCCGCGCCGCCATGCTCCTGCCCGACCGCTCGCGCGGTGAAGTGGCCGTCCGCGGTCGCCGTGCCCGCTGGGTGCGCGCCGACGGTACCGAGCGCTGGCTGGAAAGCAGCGCAACGCTTGCAATGCAGGGCGGCGAGATGGTCGGCTATCGCGGCAACCTGCGCGACGTCACCCGTCAGCTCGAGCACGAAGCGCACATCGCGCGACTGAACCGGGTGCAGGTGCTGCTCTCGAGCGTGAACGCCGCGGTTGCCCGCATCCATGACCAGGGCGGTCTGTTGCAGGAGATCTGCCGGCTCGCGGTCGAGCGCGGCGGCTACGCGCGAGCCATCGTCGCACTGCAGGACGCGCCCGGCGTGCCGTTGCGACCGGTCGCGTGGAACAGCTCGCTGAACGCCGGCATCGAGACGCTGACGCTGCCGCTCAGCCTGCGCACGCGCCGCGAGGAGATCAGCCTTGCGGCGGAAGCCTTGCGCACCGGTCAACCGACGCACGCCGACGACCTCTCACCCGACGACTCGGCCGACGCGCGCATCCGCCACCAGGCTGCCCTGCGCGCCCTCGGGATCCGCTCGCTCGCCGTGGTCCCGCTCGCCGCCGAACCCCGGGCGCTCGGCATACTGACGCTCGAGTCGCGTGAACCCACCGTCTTCGACGAGGAAGAGCTCTCGCTGCTGACGCAGGTAGCGGCGGAGATCGTCCGCTCGTTGCAGCATTTCGCCCGTGAGGAGACGCTGCATTTCCTTTCCTGGTACGACCCGCTGACGCAGCTCGCCCGTCGCGAGCTGTTCTGCGAGCGGCTTGCGCTGCTGTGCCGGGGCGGCGACAGCGTCGCGGCAGTCATCGCACTCGACGTCGAAAGCATGGGCATGGTCAACGATTCGCTCGGCCGCGAAGCCGGCGACGACGTGCTGCGGCTGGTGGCGAGTCGACTGCGCACGCGCCTTGGCAACGCCGACCGCATCGCCCATCTGGGCGGCGGCACATTCGCCCTCGCACTCGCCGGCAGCGACGCGGAAGGCGCCGGTCTCGTACAGGCCCGCATGCAGCTGCGCGACGTGTTCTCCGATGCGTTCAACATCGGCGGCAGCGACATCGACCTGCACGTCCGCACCGGCATCGCCCGCTACCCGCAGGACGCAAGCAGCGCCACCACCCTCGTGCACAACGCCGAAACGGCGCTACGGCGCGCCAAGGCGACGAGCCTCGACGACTACGACTACACCGTCACGCTCAACGCCCAGCTCGCCCAGAGCATGCTCACCAGCCAGCGCCTGCACCGCGCCCTCGCGCAGTCGCAGTTCCTGCTGCACTACCAGCCCATCGTCGATCTCGAGACGCGCGTCATCGTCGGCGCCGAGGCGTTGCTGCGGTGGTCCGACCCCGAGCGCGGCCTCGTTCCTCCGAACGAATTCATCCCGTTGCTGGAGCAGAGCGGGCAGATCGTCGACGTGGGCCAGTGGGTGCTCGAGCAAGTTGCGCGCGATGCACGGCAGTTTGCCCGGCATCGCGATCGCCGCATGCATCTCGCGGTGAATCTCTCGCCGCTGCAGCTGTGCCGCGACGACTTCGTCGAGCGCCTGCTGCAGGTTGCCGCCGAAGTCGAGTCCCACCATGCGCAGATCGAGATCGAGATCACCGAGAGCATGCTGATGCAGGATCTCGAGAGCTCGATCGGCAAGCTCGCCGAGCTGCGCGCCGCCGGCTTACGCGTATCGATCGATGATTTCGGCACCGGCTACTCGTCGCTCGCGATGCTCGCGAGGCTCCCCATCGACTGCCTGAAGATCGACCGGAGCTTCGTCGCACCGCTGACCGACGACTCGGCTTCGATGACGGTCGTCTCGACGGTCATCGGACTCGCGCGGTCGTTCGGGCTTCAGTCGGTTGCCGAGGGAATCGAGACCGACGAGCAGCTGAAGCTGCTGCGCCTCATGAAGTGCGACATCGGCCAGGGCTATCTGTTCGGTCGCCCCGCGCCCCTGCCCGAGCTGCTGGAGCTGCTCGGCAGCGGTGTCGTGCAGCTGGAGTAAGCAGCGCTAGGCATCCATCAGCTTCAGCAGCTCGACCGTCTTCGCGCGCATCAGCGCGTCGTCGCCGCGCGATCTCGACGTTCAGCCGCATCAGCGGCTCGGTGTTCGAAGCGCGCAGGTTGAAGCGCCACTGGTCGAACTCGATCGACAGGCCATCGGTGAAGTCGATCGCCTTCGAGCCCTTCTCGTACTGCTTCTGCGCGCGCTCGAGCACCGCCTTCGCGCCGCCCTTCGACGGGTCGAGCTTGCGGTTGATCTCGCCGCTCGCGGGAAACAGGCGCATGCGCTCGCCGACCAGCTGCGACAGCGTCTTGCCCCGCTCGCTCATCGATCTGCAGCACCAGCAGCCATGGAATCATGCCGCTGTCGCAGTAGGCGAAGTCGCGGAAGTAGTGGTGCGCGCTCATCTCGCCGCCGTAGCACGCGTCGACCTCGCGCATCACCTCCTTGATGAACGCGTGGCCGGACTTGGACAGCACGGCCTTGCCGCCGTAGCGTCTCGACCATGTCGAGCGTGTTCCAGGTCAGGCGCGGATCGTGGACGATGCGCGCGCCCGGCTCGCGCTTCAGGAACACTTCGCGCCAGCAGGCCGACGATGTAGTAGCCCTCGATGAAGCTGCCGTGCTCGTCGAACAAGAAGCAGCGATCGAAGTCGCCGTCCCAGGCGATACCGACAGTCGGCCTTGTGCTGCGAGGATCGCATCGATCGTGCGCTGCCGATTCTCCTCGAGCATCGGGTTCGGCACGCCGTTCGGGAAGGTGCCGTCGGGCTCGTGATGGATCTTGATGAACTTGAACGGCAGGTGCGCTTCGAGCTGGTCGACGACCAGGCCGGCGCCGCCGTTGCCGGCGTTGACGACGATCTTCAGCGGCTTGAGCTTCGAGCGATCGAGGTAGACGAGCAGATGCTCGATGTAGCGGTCGTTCGAGTTGCGCTGCACGACTCGTCCCGGAACGCTCGCCTGCTGGCGGCAGCGTGCTCGACTCGACTCGGCGATGCGCCGGATCTCCTTCAGCCCGGTGTCGCCGCTGATCGGCCGCGACTCCTCGCGCACGAACTTCATGCCGTTGTAGTCCGGCGGGTTGTGGCTCGCCGTCACCATGATGCCGCCGTCCAACCCGCCGTCGAAGGTCGCGAAGTAGACGCCCTCGGTACCGCACAGGCCGATGTCGTAGACGTCGACGCCGGAGTCGAGTCAGGCCCCTGGTCAGCGCCTCGCAGAGCTCGCGCGCTCGACAGCCGAATGTCACGACCGACCACCACGCGCCTGTGGCTTCACGAACTCCGCGTAGGCCCGACCGATGCGATAGGCCACCGTCGGGATTGAGCTCTCGGGAATGCGGCCGCGAAGTCGTAGGCCTTGAAGCGAGCTCAGACTGCTGCGCATGTTAGGCTCACTTCTGCCCTTCTCGCCCGTAGCGGTCCTCGAACCGCACGATGTCGTCCTCGCCGAGATAGGTGCCCGACTGCACTTCGATGATGTGCAGCGGAATCTTGCCCGGGTTCTCGATGCGGTGCTTGGACCCGAGCGGGATGTAGGTCGACTGGTTCTCCTCGCAGCAGGAATGTCCTCCTCGCCGCGCGTGATGCGCGCCGTGCCCGACGACGACGATCCAGTGCTCGGCGCGATGGTGGTGCAGCTGCAGCGACAGCTGCGCGCCCGGCTTGATCGATCAGGCGCTTCACCTGGAAGCGCTCGCCGAGGTCGATGCTGTCGTAGCTGCCCCACGGGCGAAACACTTCACGATGCAGCGAGGTCTCGTAGCGGCCCTGCTGCCTTGATGCGCGAGACCAGCTTCTTCACGTCCTGCACGCGGTCCTTCGGGCGCGACCAGGACGGCGTCCTTGGTTTCGACCACGACGTGATCCTTCAGGCCGACCGTCGCCACCAGGCGGCTCGTCGAGTGCAGAGGATAGCAGCCCTCGGTGTCGTCGGTCAGCACGTCGCCGTGCGTGACGTTGCCGTCGCTCGTCGGCCGGGATCGCCTCGTGCAGCGCCGACCACGAGCCGACGTCGCTCCAGCCGGCATCGAGCGGCACGACCACCGCATCGCCGGTCTTCTCCATCACCGCGTAGTCGATCGAATCGCTCGGGCACGCACCGAACTCGGCTTGGTCGGCACGCGCGTGAAATCGAGATCGCGCTTGGCACCCGTCGACCGACCTGCGCGCACGCGCCGTAGATGTCGCGCGCCAGCCGCTCGAGCTCGTCCAGGTAGCGGTCGGCCCGGAACAGGAACATGCCGCTGTTCCAGTAGTACTCGCCGACTCGCCACGAACTGGGCCGCGCGCGCGGCAGTCCGGCTTTTCGACGAACTGCGCGATGCGGAACGCCGCGCCATCGGCCGCACCCCGCCGGATGTAGCCGTAGCCGGTCTCGGGCTTGTTCGGCACGACGCCGAAGGTCACCAGCTTGCCCGCCTGTGCGGCCGGCAGCGCGACGCGAGACGGCCTTGCGGAACGCCTCTGACGTCGCGGATCACGTGATCGGCCGGCAGCACCAGCAGCACGGTCGCTCCGGCCTTCGGGCGACGGCACCGCGCCATGCGCAGCCGCGACCGCCGGCGCCGTGTTGCGACCCACCGGCTCGAGCACGATGGCCTGCGGCCTGATGCCGAGCTGCGCGCAGCTGCTCGGCCACCAGGAAGCGGTGACTCTCGTTGCACACGACGATCGGCGCGCCGACCTCGACGTCCGTTCGAGGCGCGCCAGCGTCTCCTGCAGCATCGTGCCCTTGCCGACCAGCGGCAGCAGCTGCTTCGGATACGACTCGCGCGACAGCGGCCACAGCCGCGTGCCCGAGCCGCCGGAAAGAATGACGGGAATCAGCATGTCAGACGAAATCGGTGGCGCGGCGGCGCGGCGCGACCTGCCGCTTCGCGCGACCGATGGCGTAGTACGTAAACCCGAACCGCTTGACGCAGCTCCGGGTCGTACAGGTTGCGACCGTCGAAGATGGTTGCGGTCTTCAACGAGTCCTTCAGCGGTCGAAATCGGGGCTGCGGAATTCCTGCCACTCGGTGACGATCGCCAGCGCATCGGCGCCTTCGAGCGCCTCGAGCGCCGACTCGACGCGAGCGTGAGGTCCGGCCGCTCACCGTAGATGCGCCGCGCCTCCTTCATCGCCACCGGATCGTAGGCGCGCACCTTCGCGCCCGCCTCCCACAGCGCTTCCATCAGCGCGCGGCCGGCGCCTCGCGCATGTCGTCGGTGTTCGGCTTGAACGCGAGGCCCCACAGGGCGATGGTTCGGCCCGTCAGCTTGCCGCTCGAAGTGACTGCGCAGATCTTTTCGAACAGCACGCTGCTTCTGGCGATCGTTGACGGCTTCGACCGCTTCGAGGATGCGCGCGTCGATAGCCCGGCGTCGCCGGCCGAGCGGACCAGCGCCTTCACGTCCTTCGGGAAGCACGAGCCGCCGTAGCCCACGCCCGGATAGATGAAGTGATAGCCGATGCGCGGGTCGGAGCCGATGCCGTACGCGCACCTTCTCGATGTCGGCGCCGACGCGCTCGGCGAGGTTCGCCAGCTCGTTCATGAAGCTGATCTTGGTCGCGAGCATCGCGTTCGCCGCGTACTTGGTCAGCTCGGAGGAGCGCACGTCCATCACGATCATGCGCTCGTGGTTGCGCGTGAACGGATCGTAGAGCGCGCTTCAGCAGCTCGGCCGTGCGCGGGTTGTCGGTGCCGACGACGATGCGATCGGGCTTCATGAAGTCCGCGATCGCCGCGCCTTCCTTCAGGAATTCCGGGTTGGAAACCACGTCGAACTCGACTGCGCGCCGCGCGCCTGTCAGCGTCGCGTCGACGGCTCGCCTTGCACCTTGTCCGCGGTGCCGACCGGCACGGTGGACTTGGTGATCACGATCGCGTAGTCGCTCGATGTGCTCGCCGATCGTCTCGCGCGACCGCCAGCACGTACTTGCAGGTCGGCCGAGCCGTCCTCGTCCGGCGGCGTGCCGACGGCGATGAACTGGAACAGGCCGTGGCGACACGCCTTCTGCGCGTCGGTGGTGAAGTCGAGGCGGCCCGGCTCCAGGTTGCGCTGCGATCAGCTCGTCGAGGCCCGGCTCGTGGATCGGCACCTCGCCGGCGTTCAGGCGCTCGATCCTTGCGCGCGTCGACATCGACACAGAGCACGTCGTTGCCGGCGTCGGCCAGGCAGGCGCCGGTCACGAGACCGACGTAACCGGAGCCGAAGATCGTGACGCGCAT